>NZ_JBWDNP010000002.1:0-955261 GCF_056269255.1 Paenibacillus sp. JT31N17 | reverse complement strand
TGGTTAGCTGCTGAGAGGTTGCCTCGTTTTTCGTCCCTGACGGGACCCACTTTTACTTTTTCTGCGCTCGGGAAACCAGGTGTCCCTTCGGGACTGGAATAACGTTTGGGGTTCAGAGGGCGCATCAGCACGACTATTATAGTCTCTAGTTTTCGTCCCCTGACAGGACCTGCTGCCCCCTAAATCCCCCGGAGGGGGACTCCAAAGGGTTCCGGCCCTCTGGACACCCGGCCGAATAACGTTGGCGATTCTGACAAGCTGGTTAGCTGCTGAGAGGTTGCCTCGTTTTTCGTCCCTGACGGGACCCACTTTTACTTTTTCTGCGCTCGGGAAACCAGGTGTCCCTTCGGGACTGGAATAACGTTTGGGGAACAAAGGGCGCATCAGCACGACTATTATGGTTATTAGTTTCGTCCCTGACGGGACCTGTTGATGCCCCCCTAAATCCCCCGGAGGGGGACCCCAAAGGGTCCGGCCCTCTGGACACCCGGCTGAATAACGTTGGCGATGCTGACAAGCGGGTTAGCTGCTGCGAGATCGCCTCGTTTTTCGTCCCTTGCGGGATCCACTTTTACTTTTTCTGCGCTCGGGGCACCTGGTGTCCCTTCGGGACTGGAATAACGTTTGGGGAACAGAGGGCGCATCAGCACGACTATTATGGTTATTAGTTTCGTCCCTGACGGGACCTGTTGCTGCCCCCTAAATCCCCCGGAGGGGGACCCCAAAGGGTTCCGGCCCTCTGGACACCCGGCCGAATAACGTTGGCGATGCTGACAAGCGGGTTAGCTGCTGCGAGGTCGCCTCGTTTTTCGTCCCTTGCGGGACCCACTTTTACTTTTTCTGCGCTCGGGGCACCTGGTGTTCCTTCGGGACTGGAATACTTTTGGGGTTTAGAAGTGCATGCAACTAGTTACACTTTCACTTTCACGTGTTCGTTACTGGAGATTGACAAGTAAACTTATCAAATTTAAACATCACTTAAAAACCGGCTCTGTCACACCAACGTTATTATGGGACGCAGTCCACCAGTCCTTGGGAGCAAAGAAAGGAAGTGTGTCCCGAAAGGGACGAAAACGATCCAAGGTAAGCAGTGACTTCCATGCGTTTCTCAGTAGCGCCAACGTTATTCATTCTGGGTGTCCAGAGGGCCGGCGGCCCTTGGGGTCCCTCCTGTGGAGGGATATAGGGAGGGATATACAAAGAAAAAAACCTACAAACAATGTTGTAGGTCCATCAATAATATATTCAAAAAAGGGGGTCGACCTTTATTATAGGTTCAACATGTTATAGGAACATTGAAAATAAGTTACATTTTCATTACAAAATTAAAAGCGTTTCCTTTCACACTTCACAACCATGCTCGACAGCCTAAAAAAATTACCTACATGGAGATGCAAGCAATGTTTGATTAGAGAAAAAATCACAACATTCCCCGCAACAAGACGAGAAAGAGGCCTCACTTCAGCTGCAGGCCTCTCCTCTCTCACTCTCTCTCTGCACATTCTCAACTGCCGTGCTTGCCCTGAGTTTCGCGGCGTGGAGCCACTGCCCCGCCCATCCACTCGGCAGCGATCTCCTCTTCGAGCTCCGAGAAGATCAATGCTTCCCGGCGGTCCGCCTGAAGCAGTCTCCTCGAGGATCGTTCCATACCTTGCTCCTTACGCGACTGGTGCATGGCGGCAAACCCCTTTTCACCAATTTACTTAAAAAAGTCGTTGTCCAGAGTCCGTAAGGCGAGCAGATAAAAAGATCTGTCGCCAAGTCTCAAGGATAAACCCGCAGCCGGGCTGTGATCTCCAGCTCCATTCCCGCTGCGTCGACGTTTTAAGCTTATATGGTTACTAGTGTTGCCCATGCATCCAGAATTAAGCCATGTCCGGCCGGTTTGGAATAAATTCTCTTCCTGACTCCCTTATTGCCTGCTTTCCAATAAAAGAGTGACCGGACCCCAATTGACCAGAGAGACATCCATCATTGCCCCAAAACGCCCCGTCTCCACATGAAGCCCACTGGACCGCAGCACCTCGTTAAAGTTTAAATACAGCGCTTCGGCCTGCTCCGGCTTGGCCGCAGCCATGAAATTGGGACGCCTGCCCTTTCGGCAATCGCCGTACAAAGTGAATTGGGAAACCGATAAAATGGACCCTCCGGCATCGAGAATGGATAAATTCATTTTATCGCTGTTATCTTCAAAAATCCGCAAGCCCGCAATTTTATCAGCCATCCAGCGGACATCGTTTTCGGTATCTTCATGCGTAAGACCTACCAACAGAACTAGACCTTGCTCGATGGAGCCGACCGTCTCGCCATCGATGGTTACGGCCGCATGCTTGCTGCGCTGCACAACGACTCTCATATATCTATAACCCTCTCCATTACCTATTGCATGATCCGATGGACCGAATACACATCCTTCACACGCTTGATCTTCTCCACAACAGACTGCAAATGTTCCAGATTACGGATCAGGATGGTCATGTGGATCATGGCCAGCTTGTTCTTGTCAGAACGTCCGGACACCGCGGAAATATTGGTTTTGCTCTCCGACACGGCCTGCAGCACTTCATTCAGCAAGCCGCGGCGGTCATGGCCGGTAATTTCAATATCCACACTATAGTTGGCCTCAATGGACTGCTCCCATTCCACTTCAATAACGCGTCCCGCTTCCTCGCCGCCTTCACCGAGTGGAATATTCTGGCAATCCGCCCGGTGTACGGATACGCCGCGGCCCCGGGTGATATATCCGATAATATCGTCTCCGGGGATCGGATTGCAGCAGCGTGCAAATCGAACAAGCAAATTATCCAGGCCTTTGACCGTAACACCATGTGTGGGCCGCGTCTTGCGCTGCGCCGGTGCGGTCTTGACATCCTTTTTCTCATTCGTCAATTCAATTTGATTGGCTTCTTCAGCTTCTTTGCGCATCTTTTCCGTCAGCTTGGTTACAATCTGGGCGGCAGTGATGCCGCCGAAACCGATCGCGGACAGCATATCGTCAATATCGTTAAAGGTGAATTTGGCTGCAGCCTCCTGCAGCTGTGAATCGCTGAGCCATGCCGGGGGCTCCAGCCCCAGACGTTTCAGCTCACGCTCGAGCATGTCTCGGCCCTTCTCCACATTCTCTTCGCGGCGCTCTTTCTTGAACCACTGCTTGATTTTACTGCGGGCATGAGAGGATTGGGCGATTTTGATCCAGTCCTGACTGGGGCCGTAGGAATGCTTCGAGGTGAGAATCTCGACGATGTCACCGGTCTTCAGCTTGTAGTCAAGCGGGACGATTCGTCCGTTGACCTTGGCTCCGATCGTACGGTTGCCGACCTCTGTATGAACCCGGTAAGCGAAATCCAGCGGTACCGCACCTGCAGGCAGCTCAAAGACTTCCCCTTTTGGGGTAAATACAAAAACAAGATCGGAAAAGAAATCCATCTTCAGAGATTCGACAAATTCCGACGCATCGCTGGCCTCATGCTGCAGCTCGATAATTTCACGGAACAGCGTCATTTTATCCTCGAAATAGCCGCCTGGCACTACAGTCCCTTCCTTGTAGGCCCAGTGGGCGGCAATCCCGTATTCGGATGTGCGGTGCATGTCCCACGTTCTGATCTGCACCTCCGTAGGTTCCCCGGTCGGTCCGATCACTGTCGTATGAAGCGACTGATACATATTGGCTTTGGGCATCGCGATATAATCCTTGAAGCGGCCAGGCATCGGCTTCCAGAGCGTATGAATAATACCGAGTGTGGCATAACAATCCTTGATATTATCCACAATAATACGAATGGCGAGCAGATCGTAGATTTCGTTGAACTGCTTGCTTCTCGTCGTCATTTTTTTATAAATGCTGTAAATATGCTTGGGCCTGCCGGATATATCGCCTTCAATATTCATTTCCTCGAGCTTCTCGGTGATCCGTCCGATGACGTCCGCGATATACTGCTCCCGCTCCGTACGTTTCTTCTTCATCAGATTGGCAATCCGGTAATACTGCTGGGGATTCAAATAGCGCAGCGCGATATCTTCCATTTCCCACTTGATGGCAGAAATACCAAGACGGTTCGCGATGGGACAGAAAATCTCAAGCGTCTCATAGGCGATGCGCCGCTGCGCTTCCTCTGACTGATATTTGAGTGTGCGCATATTATGAAGCCGGTCGGCAAGTTTAATAAGAATGACACGGATATCCTGCGCCATCGCAACAAACATTTTCCGGTAATTCTCGTTCTGCTGCTCTTCCTTGGAGCGGAACTGGATTTTCTCCAGCTTGGTCAGGCCGTCCACAACCGCCGCGCATGGCTCGCCAAACCGGGACCTGACCTCTTCCAACGGGACGGTCGTATCCTCGACCACATCATGAAGGAGAGCCGCTATTATCGACAATACATCCATCTGCATATTGACGAGTATTTCCGCAACTGCAACAGGATGCAGGATATAGGGCTCACCTGATTTACGAACCTGCCCGTGATGGGCCTGATCTGCAAAATCATAAGCTTCCTGAATTTTTTGCAAATCCTGTTCCTTCATATAGGTGGAAGCTATTTTGAGTAACTGCTCGATGCCCATGAAACGTCCCTTCCCGACTTCTATTTCCCCTTATTATGCCCCCTGTCAGGCCTCAGCGTCAACTATGGCAGCCATTGGCGGCACTCTTGCCCCTCTTGTGAAGCAAGCCATAGGACCTGACATAGGCCCTTCATCCACTGGCAGGATGCGGCATCCTTCATGCAGCCGGTCAAAGAGGGACCTTCTCCCCATTCGCAAAACAAAAAGCAAGGCCAACTCTCACTGTTTATAGATGAGAAGAAGCCTTATAAAATGATGCGGAGTGAACTTTGTAAATCGAGAAAAAACACCGGAACATGAGCATTCCGGTGTTTTTCTTACCAGCTGTTCGAAGGAATCAATAGGTCATCAATGAGAAAATATCCAGGTCGCCAAGCTTGCTGCGGCCGTCCAGATAACCAAGCTCGATCAGGAAGGCAGCTCCGATTACTTGTCCGCCAAGCTGATCAATCAGATTGAGTGTCGTTGCAATCGTTCCTCCCGTAGCAAGCAGATCATCTGCTATAAGCACCCTCTGGCCAGGCTGGATGGCGTCCTTGTGAATCGCCAGCTTGTCTTTGCCATACTCAAGATCATAATCGGCTTCTACCACTTCACCCGGAAGCTTGCCGCTTTTACGAATCGGTACAAATCCAACGCCAAGCGCAACCGCTAGCGGCGCACCTACAATAAAGCCGCGGGCTTCCGGTCCGGCAATCAGATCAATCTGCTTGTCTCCCACCGCCTGCTTCAGGGCATCGATAACCGCGCAGTAAACAGGACCGTTGTTTATCAGTGTTGTAATATCCTTAAATCGGATGCCCGGCTGTGGAAAATCGGGAATAATACGAATATAATCCTTAAAATTCATGAAACGCCCACTCCTTTTATTATGGATAACGGTAAAACTACCTCCGCCTGCTCAATAATCCAGCCGGCAAGCTCTTTGGTTTCTGCGAACAAAATCTGCTCCGTCTTTTCCCGCCGCAGCGCATCACGATATGTCGGAGAATGAGCAAGCTCTCTTTTGACAGGATCGGCGACAAGCCGGAGCTCATTGTTCTCTGTACGGATCAGCTCCAGCTCCAGAAAAACCTTCAGCATGAAAGCCGCAGACGCTTTCTTCCAGCCCATCATGACAGACAGCCGATCCGCTGCGCCATCCTCGTTGATTGGACATACGCGACGAAGGGTCTGGTACAGGTGGCCGAAATTCTTGCGGTCCGTATGGGAGAATGGCTGTACGGCTGCAGTTTCAGGTTTTTTTTGCTTGTCCTGACGTGATGCGGCAGATTTCGCTACTTTGCCTGGCTTGTCTTCATTGCCGTTAAAGGATTCGCTGTACATGGCGTAGACCCTTTCAATCCCTTGGCAAGCCTTAATGGAGGAAGCGAGCTTATCTGCAGAAGGAGGCCTCCCCAGAATAATCAATTTGGAGCAATACCAGCTATCTTCTGCAGCATCTTCATAAGTGACCATCCGAAGGCCATCCGGGAGAGCCGCGGATTCCGATTCCCTGACGGCTTCGAGCCATACCGGCGACGGAATCAGGACCAGGACAGATTCCAGATCGTCATCCTTGATCAGCTTGAGCAAAGCTGAGAACGAATCGCTGCCGGCTTGTCCGCGTCGGTCAAAAAGCTGAATATGCGGCACCCGCATATCGCCAACCATGAACTGCACCCGGCGTTCGCCATTCCATTCATTGATGGAAAGCTCGCCAACCAGTTCTAGTTCAGCGTCATCGGAGAGCTTATCCAAGTGCTTGCCGAAGCCAAAACCGACCGCATCCAGCAGCTTCCCGTCGCCGCTCAGCGACAGCTTCAAATGCTTGCTCTCCCTGCCAATGGCCCTTCGGTCCGCAAGCTTCGCCCCTTGCAGAAGCAGCTTAGGGGCCATATTGCCATTTCCGAACGGCTCAAGCTGTCCAAGCTGCTCCAGTACATCCATGGAAGCATCTTTGATTGTGCACGCCATATCAATCAAGGTTCCCGGGATCCAGTCTTCCTCCGTGAGCCATTCATCCGCAAGTTGGCACAGACGCGACTCCAGCATCTCCAGATTGTCTGCATGCAGGCTCATGCCGGCTGCCGCCTGGTGGCCGCCATAATGGTCCAGCAGCTCATCGCATTGTGTCAGCGCAGCATGCAGATCATATCCGGCAATCGACCTGGCAGAGCCCTTACACATCCTGCTTTCCTTGTCGATGCTCAGAATTAGTGTTGGCTTGTAGAATCGGTCAATCAGCTTGGACGCTACAATTCCTACAACACCGACATTCCAGCCTTCGGAAGCCAGCACGATGACAGCCGGCTCCTTCTGCCCCACTTCAGCGGCTAAGCTGCGCTTGTCCTCCCACTGCTGCTCGGCTTCCTTCAGAATGGTTTCCACGATAAGCTGCCTCTCACGGTTCAGGGTATCCAGTGTAAAAGCAGCCTCCGCCGCCGTCTCGTCATCCGAAGCGGTAAGCAGGTTCAATGCCCGATGCGCATGGTCCAGACGGCCCGCCGCGTTGATCCGCGGCGCCATTCCAAAACCAATGTCTGTAGAATTGACAGCTGCAAGCTTGATGCCCGCCGCATCCGCAAGAGCACGGAAGCCCGGCTTATCCCCTTTGCGCAGCTCCTGCAGGCCAAGACGCACCAATACCCGGTTTTCATCCGTAAGCGGCATTAAATCCGCGACGGTACCAAGCGCGACGACATCGCACCATTCCACCGGCGGTTCGCCCAGCAGAGCCTGTGCCAGCTTGAACGCCACGCCTACACCTGCCAAGCCCTTAAACGGGTAGGAACAGCCCACCTGCTTGGGATTGATTAATGACCATGCATCCGGCAGCACATGCGGCGGCTCGTGGTGATCCGTCACAATAACATCGATCCCCAGCGAATTGGCGTGATTGATTTGTTCAACGGCGCTGATTCCAGTATCCACTGTCACAATCAGCTTAACCCCCGCTTCAGCGGCAAGATCAATCGCTTTTATATTCAGTCCATACCCCTCCAGGGTACGGTGCGGTATGTAGGAATCGAACTTCAGTCCCATTCTGCGGAACAAAAAGGTCATTAGCGCAGTGGAGGAAACTCCATCCGCGTCATAGTCGCCAAATATACGGATATACTCATTTCGTTCCTCCGCCTGCCTGATGCGCTTAACCGCTTGTTCCATCCCCTTCAGCAGAAATGGATCATGCAGGCCCTCTAAACCGCCATAAAGAAACTGTCGCGCGGCATCAACATCAGCTAAACCTCTTTGTACAAGCAGTCTTGCGACCAAGGGTGATAAGGATAATTCACGGGCCAATATGGCGGCGCGCTCCTCTCCTTCATCGTCTATCTGTGCGACAGTCCAACGTGTTTTGGATCTGATCAGAATGCACACCTCCTTTCACCGGGACTGGAAAAATCGCTATAAGCTCAAAAAAAACGCTGCTGCTACTGCAACAGCGTCGGCATATGGTCCTGGTTCGGATCGTGATTGGATTTGTATGGATAACCCGGGTCATAGGGCTCGACATGTACCGATACATCCGTAACATGACTGAACCGCTTCATCAAGAAGTATTTGACCCGCTTGGCAATCTCGTTGCCCTCTAAAACCGAGATGCGCGGATTAACGCTAATTACGATGTCCCCGACAACATAATGCCCATGTTCCCGGACACGAAGCTCCTCAACTGCAATTACGCCTTCAATCCGCTGAATCGCGGCTTTGAATTCATTCAGATCCGCAGGCTCGATCTCACTTGAATGGCTTTTCAATACGGAAGCTGAAGCTACCCGGTAACCGCTGGAGAACACAATCACCACAATAATAAGCGATGACGCGGGGTCAAAATAATAGAGCACCGGCAGATCGAGCGGCTTGCCGAGAGCTGCCGCCCCTGTTCCCACGAGAGCAGCCAATGAAGCATAAAAATCAGTGCGGCGTTCTTTAATCGGAAAGAACAGCTCCTTTATGACAAAAGCAAGCACGACTGTTGTAACGGCAGGCCAGCCCGGCCCCTTGTCCACCCCGTCGGCGATTGATTTGATGGCGGATATACCGATTTCCAATCCGACAATCATCAGTAATATCGAAGCCATCACACCGGATGCTGCCTCGGTTTTTCCTTGCAGGGCCGGTACCGGAGCATCGGGTGCGCCAAGCCTCCTGCTGCGCCTGATACCGGTAAGAGAGACAAATGATGAAGCAGCGTCGGAGGCGGAGCGGCAGGCATCGGCAAGCAATGCTTTACTGCCTGTTTGCGCACCGATTCCACCTTTCACCGCCGCGATGCAGACATTACCGAGAAGTCCGGTCCATGCCGCTGATTCCGCCTTAGCGTAACGTTGATTCGCTGTCATGGAGGCCTCCTAAGCCATCATAATAATTGAATCCTTATATTCTTATGAAGCGGCTGGCGTTTTTACCGCAGTTTTTGGTTTTTGTTTCTTCTTCAACACCAGCCAGAGCGGGCTTGCGATAAAGATCGAAGAATATGCTCCGCTGACAAGTCCGATGAGAATGGCCAGTGAGAACAGTTTGATGGCTTCACTGCCGAATATCAACAAACAAATTGCAGCGACCGCAACAGTCAATACCGTATTAATGGAACGCGTGAACGTCTGCCCTACGCTGGCATTAACCAGCTCGTCCAGATCAGACGGCTTTTTGATCTTGGCAAAACGTAAATTCTCGCGCACACGGTCAAATATGACGATCGTATCGTTAATGGAGTAACCGATAATGGTCAATACCGCAACGATGAACGGCAAATTCACTTCCAGCTGCAGAATCGAGAACACGCTGATTACGATGAAGGCATCATGCATCAGGGCGACAATCGCCGCGAGCGCAAAGCGCCATTCAAAACGGATGCTTACATAGATCACGATACCCAGACTTGCAACGAGCATCGCAATTAATGCATTGCGTTCCAGTTCTTTGGCAATTTCAACATCAACCGTATTTACCTCGGCGGATGCATCCTTGTCAAATTTCGCAGCAAAGCCATCTTTAAGCGTTCTCTCCTTGGCGTCGTCAAGAACGGTGTCAAAGCGCATGGTTACACGGCTGGCTCCAACGGTTATGGCCGGTTGACCCAGGCCGTTATCCGCAAGGAACTTCTCGATGGCTTCCTTTTGTCCGCTCATATCCTTCTTGACGGCGATATCGACACTGGAGCCTGCACGGAAATCAACCCCGTAATTCATTCCAAAAATGCCGAGCATAGCGATTCCCAATATCGTGATGGCAATCGAAAAGATAAAGAAATAACGGGATCTTTTTACAAAATCGAACTTGATGTTCGAATCATGACCAAATTTATTAAAGCGCACGGATATCCTCCTCCTTGACTCCGAAATATCCCGGTTTTTTCACCAAGTTACTGCGAATAAGCAGGGAAAGGAGAAAGCGGGAGATGAACACGTTGGACAGTATACTCACAATGATGGTCAGGATGAGAATGATCGCAAAGCCTTTGACAGCGCCTGTCCCAAGGAAATAAAGCACGATCCCTGCAATCCCTGTCGTTACGTGCGCATCAATAATGGTCCGGAAAGAGTTTTTGGAACCGGCCTTATGCGAGGACATGATGCTCTTGCCGCTGCGCATTTCCTCCTTGATCCGTTCCGCCATAATAATGTTGGCGTCGACCGCCATCCCGATTCCCAATATAAAGGCGGCAATACCAGGCAGAGTAAGCGTCGCATTAATCAAGTTGAAGCACAGGAGCAAAAGCCAGATGAACACCACGATCGACACACTGGCAATAATTCCAGGCAGACGGTAAAAAATCATCATAAACAGCAGGATAAGCACCGTTCCGAGCGCACCGGCAAACAATGTTTCCTGCAAGGAAAGTTTGCCCAAGGTCGCCCCTACGCTCTGGGTATATTTCTCCGTCAATTTAAGCGGAAGTGCGCCAAGGTTGATTGTATTCTTCAGATCGGTTGCTTCCTCACGGGTGTAATCACCGGTTATAACAGCTTCATCGCTGTTGATTTCCTGTGCAACGTTAGGCGCTGATAGCTCTGTATCATCCAAATAAATGGCCAATTGATTTTTTGGAGAAAGCTTCGCAATTTCTCTGGTTATCTCGGCAAATTTGCTTTTATCCTTCATCTTTATGGATATCTCATACTGGTTCAAATTGGTTTGGCGGATATCCGCCCCATTTTGTTTGAACTCGTTCCCTTGAAGCTCCACCTTGCAATAGCCTGCGTCGTCAGCACAGCCGCGGGCACTGCGGAAAGTAAGCTCAGCCGGTTTCTTGAGAATATCACGCACTTTATTCTCATCGGTGACTCCTGCAATCTTGACGCGAATCCGATTTGAACCTTCTGTTGTTACGTCAGGCTCCGCAACCCCCGTCGCGTTTGCACGCTGTTCGAGACTTTTGGCTGTCTCGGTCAAGGACTCCTTGGTAACCTTTCCACCTGCTTCAATCGGTTGTGCCTCGTACAGAATTTCGAATCCACCCTTCAGATCAAGACCCAGCCTGACCTTGTCAATGATCATAGGGCTAGTTGCTGCTACGACGCCGACGGAAACGACGACGATGAGCACAAATGCTAGCAGACGACGGTTCATAATACCCTTAGTTCCCCCTTAAATTCTCATGTCAATATTCCTATTATAACGATGGTGCAAAAACGAGTCAAAAAAAAAGAGCCCCTCTTTTAAAAATGGGTTCCTTTATAGGCGCTGATGGTCATAAAGTTCATGAATTTCGTTACCTTGAGCGACAAAATGTCATTTACCACCTGGTGCATCATCGGTTCTCCGGTCTTGGCGTATTTCTCACTGACACATTCCCATATATCCTTACCAGAAACATATTCGTAGCCCACAAGCCTGAACTCTTCGGCTTTGCTCTGACACAGCGATTCAATCGAGCTCACCCATTCTTCACTTGTCATCGGCTTATCGTCATCGGTCAATAAAAGATTATTCTCCGTTGTCAAGGGAACATCTCCTTTCGCACTTCCTGCTTTCTTTCTCTGCTGCTCCTTAATATTCGCCATCCAGCCCCTGAATTCCTGCTGCGTGTTCAAAATTGGCTGCATGGAAACGGACATGCCTCGCATAAACATGAAGACAGGACAGGTTAGGGTCTGCATGCTGTCATTCACTTAAGCACGGCCATTTATCGTGGAGGAAAGAGGGAACGACCGTGACCAAGCAAACGTTTATCAAAGGGGCTCTTATCCTGCTGGCAGCCGGAGTCGTGAATCGCATACTTGCGTTCATTCCCCGTATTGCGCTGCCGCGAATCATCGGAGCGGAGGGCGTGGGTCTATACCAGCTCGGTTACCCTTTCCTGATCGTGCTTCTTACCCTTATAACAGGCGGGATTCCCCTGGCAATCGCCAAATGGATTGCCGAGGCGGAGTCACAAGGCGATCATAGACGCGTAAAACAAATTTTCCGGACGGCAATGGGACTGGTGGTTTCTCTGTCCTGCGTACTGACAGTCTCCTTTATTCTGCTTACCCCTTGGATGGTCAAGCATTTGATGACGGACCAGCGCGTTTATCAGACCTTTCTCATGATGACCCCCCTCCTTCTCATAATCGGGATTTCTTCCGTGTACAGGGGCTATTTTCAAGGCAAACAAAATATGATTCCAACCGCGATTTCCACGACCGTCGAAACGATTTTCCGTATTGTTTTTGTACTTCTGTTTGCAAGCTGGCTGCTTCCTTACGGTCTGGCCTGGGCGGCGGCGGGCGCCATGATCGGCGTCGTCGCTGGTGAAATTATGGGATTGGCGGTACTTGTCTGGCAGTATGTCCGGGACAAGCGCCGGCAATCCTCCGCCCCCCAGCATGAAGCGGCAGACAGTCTGGAAGCCGCCTTTAAGCCCGGCCAGCACATAATGGGCAGCGATAGCCAAAAACCAATCCTGCGGCGCCTTATCAATCTGTCCGTCCCCGTGACGGGAAGCAGAATGATCGGCTCCTTCTCCTACCTGCTCGAATCCATTTTTACCGCTCGTGCGCTCGCAGCCGCCGGTATCGCAACCGGCATTGCAACTGCCCAGTATGGCGCCCTGCAGGGAATGATCATCCCGATCCTGCTTCTGCCGACTGCGCTTACTTACTCGCTGGCTGTTTCTCTGATTCCCTCGCTTTCTGAAGCAGCAGCCAAAGGAGATTGGACGACAATCCATAAGCGGCTTCACCAATCGATGCGGCTGGCCCTGGTCACTGGCGCCCCCTTCGTCGTGGTGATGGCCCTGTTCGCCGAACCGATCTGCCGGCTGCTGTACAATCATGCGGAAATTGCCCCCATGCTCAAGTGGATGGCGCCAATCGGTCTCTTTATCTACATGCAGGCTCCGCTCCAGGCTGCGCTCCAAGCTCTGGAGAAGCCAGGTACTGCTCTTATGAATACATTCATTGGCGCAGTGGTCAAGCTTCTTCTCATTATCAAATTAGCTTCTGACCCTGAGCTTGGCATCTATGGCGCTCTGATCGCCATCAATATCAATATCGTGCTGGTCACTCTGCTTCATGCATTCAGTGTTATGCGTTTTGTCAAATTCCGGATGAACATAATGGACTTCCTGAAGGTCGGAGCGGCAATGGTTGTCATGGGGGCTGTCTCCCTCTGGATGATGAATCAACAAACGCTGCCAGCACTATGGCAAAATATGACCGCAGCCTGCCTCCTGGGCGTTTTGGTATATTTGGTTCTAATGGTTAAGCTTCGAATTATTGACCGTTACGATGCCGCCCGGCTCCCCCTGATCGGAAGGTGGTTCCGCTAACTAATTTCTAAATCCTAAAGAGGAATGTGCAAAAAAAAGGATCGCTCCTTCTCATCCTGGGAGAGAAAGAACGGTCCTTATTTGCGGCCGTCATCGATATACAGCTTGCCGTTATGGTCAATGGTGCAGAGAAATATTTTCTTCATATCAAACACGCCATTCTGGCGCAGTTGGTTATTAAGCCAGAAACGGTCTTTGCCCATTCGCTCCAAATTGTCGGTTTGCAGCTTGCCGTCCATGATCAAGGCAACAGGCAGGGATTCGAATCTGAAATTTTTGGGAAAAGGCCTCGGCGGCGTTGATTTTTTGGCCCATTCGGAATCTTGCCGGTTGTTGGCATCCGGGTCATCCGGCTGCGGATTCTCCTTCTCGATGACGGATAATTTACCGCTTGGTTCAAGAAGCGCGAATTCGACATCGGCAACGGATGATATCTGATTTTCCCGAAGCTGCAGCATGAGATCATCCAGATTGTATCGCTGCTTTTTCATGGCCTCGCGATCCAGCTTGCCTCCCTGAATGACGACCGAGGGCTTACCGTCGAACCATGTGCGAAGCGTGTGGCTTTTCAGGGTGATTAACGCAATTCCAATCTGGATGATGACCAGTACGGCCATCGGAAGCAAGCCTTCCATCATCGGTCTTGACGTGTCTTCAATAACAATGACCGCAATTTCCGCGATCATGACAGAGATCACAAGGTCAAAGACTGACAACCGGCCAATCTCTCTTTTCCCCATGAAACGCAAGGTCAGAAAGACCACAAAATAAATCAAAACGGTACGGAGCGCAAGAATCCAGAGGTCCATCAGATCACGTCCTCCCAAAGTTCTAAGGAGTATTGTCACCTTCCATGTGCGGGGTCATACGTCCAAAAGGGTTGGTTATATTCATCTCCTGCCCCAAATTATGCCCCACGGAATCTTCTTTGCCACAATTGGAATTTACCGCCCGACTTGTACTATTCTTGTCAGCTTGACCATATGTTTAGTAACGAAAAGTTTTAACCTGTCCTTCCCGGGCATAAAAACATTCTCTGGCAGCAAGTCGACCGTGGAAGGAAGCATCGCTATAACTCTTAAGGAGGCTGCACGGAATGAATCCAATGAAAAATGTCCCTAATGTGCATATGAAATCGCCCATGCTCTCGGGACTTCTGTATGCCGGGATATGGCTGGCTGCCGGAGCCCTGCTGCTGTCGGCATTGTTAAGATGGGGCAGCATGCAGGAAAGCGAGCTGCCTTCCTACAGTATGATCGTCCACGGCTGCGCAGCCCTCGCCGGCGGCTTCGTATCAGGCCGGAGATCCGGACGGCGGGGCTGGTATTCAGGCGGAATGCTGGGTCTTTTCTATGCCGTGCTGGTGCTGTTTATCAGCTTCATGGCTTCCAATACGGGAGTCAGCGGACGAACCTTGATCATGCTTCTGGAAACGCTTCTGTGCGGCATGGTCGGCGGAATGGTAGGCGTAAATGCTAAACGCTCCTGAGCGAATACATCCAAATCGTGAACAGTTTTTGAACATGCAGTCTCCCCCTTAAAATATGCTATACTGAATCGCAGCCATAGAAACAGGTTTTTTAGGGGGAAAGTAAATACGATGATTCTGTTCAACAATATGACAACCGTTGCCATCTACACCACGATTGTGGTTGTCATTTTATTGGCGTATGGTTCTTTGAGCAACCCGCTCCGCATCGGCGGATTATTTCTGAAAGAGTTGGTGATAAACCGCAAATACCTGCTTCATTTTGCAGCAATGATGCTCATTTTATTTTTCAATAAATATGAGCTTTCTATTGAACAAGATATGACAAACAACCATGATTTCGCGACTTTTTTTCAATCCATCGAAGGTCATTTTGTGGGCAACCTGCAGCATTTCTTTAAAAATGATATTTTGACGACTGTACTGGCGATGATGTATGTCGTTGTATTTCAAGCGCTGCTCATCACTTCAATCGGTCTTTATACGTATCTGGAAAAAACCCGGCGCATGTTCTACGCGTTATGCTACGCGATCATGCTGAACTATCTTGTAGCTATCCCGTTTTATTTATATTTCCCTGTCAATGAGGTGTGGGCGCATGATCCGACTGTACAGTTTTTGATGCTTGACGCTTTTCCTCACTTCGAGACGGAATACCGGGCCTTGTCCGGAATAAATAATTGCTTCCCAAGCCTGCACACCTCCATATCCGTAACGCTTGCCATTCTGGCTATACGCTCAGGCAACAAACGCTGGGCCTGGTTCTGCAGCATCAGTGCGGTTGTCGTGATCTTTGCGATTTTCTACCTGGGTATACACTGGCTCATCGATATGTGCGGAGGTTTGCTACTTGGCCTTGCGGCCTCGACGCTCGGCATGAAGTTCAGCGCGATCAAGGATCCATCCAAAAATCGCAAAAGAAGACCCGAGGCTTCGCCAGCACCAGGATCTGCAAATGTCAGTTTCGTTCGGGAGGAATGAATTCTGAACTGATTTCCCGCACATTCTTCACCGCACGCCCGGCTCTTGCAGCCGGAGCGTGTTTTTTGTTTTGACTTCCAGGAATTCCTGAAGAAACTGTACTTCTCCTACTTCAGTCCCCGTTTCAACTCGGCTAAATGGCGGTATTTATTTCTATGATGCTCTTCTGCATCGAACAAAAGAACTATTCGATCCAGAAGCTTTGGGTCACAACAACCAAGCAATTCATCAACTACCACAATGGGAGGTGCTCTCATGATAGAGCACATAATTGAATGGAACCGCCATTTTCAGGCCAAAAAATGGGCAAAACAAAATACCTCCTTCATCTCGAGCTGGCATGCTTATGTTGGCTATACCGCCCAGCTGTTTGACCGGTTCTCTCAGGGAGGCACTATTGCCCATATTGCCGAACGCTATGGGCTGGATCCTCTGCTGCTTCAACAGTGGGCTGATGTGGGGATTGAAGTCGGGCATTTGCATAAAACCGGGGATATCTATATGACAAGCTCCATCATGCGGCAGTATGCTTCAAGCGAAAGCAACGAATCGATAGGACACTGGCTGGAGGAAATGATGGAGATCCACATACCGACGCTGCTGCGTTTCCCGGATCTGTTGACAGCCTCTTCCCACAACACACATACATATTCCAAATCATTATCGACTTCTTATTCCTCTTTGCTGGAGACGCTCGCCTACCCAAAAATCTTGCAGTGGGTGCGCAGGCAGGGAGCTAAAACCATTCTGGACATCGGCTGCGGCCGTGCCACCTATCTGAAAAAACTGGCTAAAAGGGACAGAAGACTTAAATTAATCGGAATCGAGCAAAATCGTTCTTTAATTGGCAAATCCTTAAAAGGCACAAGGCGTCAGTACCATGGCAGGATTGAGCTGGTGCAGGGAGATTTTCGCAGCTGGAAGGGTCCCAAAGAACCGGTTGATCTGGTTATGCTGAATAACGTTCTGCATCAGATCAAACCCCGGGATCGCAAATGGATGCTTGAGAAGGTAAGCGGATTTCTGACTGGAAACGGCTCGGTATCCATCATCACTCCGCTTCATGCAGCCTCCAGCGGTAAAATATTTTCAGATACCTTCAACAGTCTCACGCCTTCCCAGCAGAAACCGTTTCCGATACCGACCCGGGAAGAGCTCACAGATTTGGCTCATGTCAGCGGACTTAACATCGTCTCGCAAATTCCCATTCATCCGGAAAGCCATTGGTATTTCATCACTCTGGAATCATAAATCTTCCCACGCCCACTGGAATATATACATTTGAATCTCTTAATTCCAATTGAAAAGGCCGGCAGCTGATAGAGGCAAGAAACCTCTTCAGATGCCGGCCTTTTATTGACAAGAAGGCTGTTTATTTATGTAGCTGACTCTTCTTTCTTATCAAGTGAGACTGGTGCGCTTGCGGTTACAATGTTATTCACCGCACTGCGGTCGAAAGTAATTTTCGTCGCGTCATTTACACGCAAAACCACGATATCATCACTAAGTTCCAAGACCGTTCCATGCATGCCGCCAATCGTGACGATTTTATCGCCTTTCTTTAATTGGCTCAGCATGTTGCTGCGTTGTTTGGATTTGCGCTGCTGCGGACGGATAAGGAGAAAATAAAAAACCGCAAACATCAGTACAAATGGCAGAATAGATGTTAATCCTGTCATTTTCTTTCACCCCTTTCCTTAAAATCCTTTGGTGTTCTCAAACAGACCGTATTGAGCAAAGAAGGTCTCCCGGAAATCGAGCAGCCGGTCTTCCATAATTGCTTCGCGAACGTCCCTCATGAGCTGCAGCAGAAAATGCAAATTGTGGATCGTCGTAAGCCGGATACCGAACGTTTCCTCCGCCTTGATAAGATGGCGTATGTATGCACGGGAATAATTCTTACAGGTGTAGCAGGAACACTCGGGATCCAACGGCCCAAAATCTTCGGCATACTTGGCATTTCGTATAACAAGTCTTCCACTGCTTGTCATGGTTGTACCATTACGCGCAATACGGGTCGGCAGAACGCAATCGAACATATCAATTCCGCGGATCGCACCGTCAATGAGAGCATCCGGTGAGCCTACTCCCATCAAATAACGGGGTTTCCCGGCGGGAAGCAGCGGAACCGTACATTCAAGCACGTTATACATCATATCCTTCGGTTCTCCAACGCTAAGCCCACCAATAGCATACCCCGGGAAATCCATGGAAGTCAACTCGGTCGCGCTTTGGCGCCGCAGATCTTCAAACATGCCACCCTGAACAATAGCGAAAAGACCCTGGTCCTGAGGTCTTGCGTGGGACTCCAGGCAACGCTCCGCCCAGCGGGTAGTCCGTTCCAGCGATTTCTTCACATAATCATATTCCGCAGGATAAGGGGCGCACTCGTCGAAAGCCATCATAATATCGGAGCCCAGTGCATTTTGGATTTCCATCGCTTTCTCCGGAGAGAGAAACAGCTTGTCCCCGTTCAGATGGGAGCGAAACTCCACACCCTCTTCCTTGATTTTACGCATGTTGCTCAAACTAAATACCTGAAATCCGCCGCTGTCTGTCAAAATAGGCCGGTCCCAGTTCATAAACTTATGCAATCCGCCGGCTTTCCTGACAATTTCATGTCCTGGGCGAATAAACAAGTGATAAGTATTGCTCAATATAATATGGGCATCCATCTGCTTCAGTTCTTCAGGACTCATCGTCTTGACCGTTGCCTGAGTGCCAACCGGCATAAATGCCGGTGTCTCAATGACTCCATGGGGAGTGTGCACCCTTCCAAGCCTGGCTCCGGACTGCTTGCAGGTTTTAATCAATTCGTAAGTAATCGCCAATTTGCTCTCGTCCATTCCTAGTAGATAAACATCGCATCGCCAAAGCTGAAAAAGCGATATTCTCGATCAATTGCTTCCTGATAAGCTCTCATCACCGCCTCGCGCCCTGCAAGCGCACTGACCAGCATGACAAGCGTTGACTTCGGCAGGTGAAAATTGGTAAGCAGCGCGTTGACAAGCTTGAACGTATAACCGGGATAAATGAAAATATCCGTCCATCCGCTGCTCTCGCGTATCGGCCCTCCCTCAAAGCGGCTGGCCACTGTTTCCAGCGTCCGGGCCGAGGTAGTCCCCACCGCTATTATCCGGCTGCCGCGCTCACGCGCCGCTTGCAGCACAGCAGCTGTCTCCAGGCTCAATTCGTAATATTCCGAATGCATCGTATGCTCTTCGATTCGTTCCACTGACATAGGCCGAAACGTGCCCAGTCCGACATGCAGAGTTATATAGGCAATATGAACGCCTTTTGCCGTTATCTGCTCCAGCAGCGATTGCGTAAAATGCAGCCCTGCCGTAGGAGCGGCGGCTGAGCCTTCATGCTTCGCGTAAACGGTCTGATACCGCTCACGGTCATCCAGCCGTTCCTTGATGTACGGCGGAAGCGGCATCTCGCCAAGGCGGTCGAGCAGCTCGTTAAAGATGCCCGTGTAATGAAATTCAACTATCCTGGCTCCCATGTCGCCTTCACCAATAATCGTAGCCTTCAAAAGAGGCTGGCCTTGGCTGTCTTCTCCAAAAATCAGCTCTGAGCCAACTTTTAAGCGTTTGCCCGGCTTGGCCAAGGTTTCCCATCGGTCTCCAGCCAGTTGTTTCAACAGAAGCAGCTCGGCTTTGGCTCCTGTATCCGCCTTGATCCCCATGAGTCTGGCCGGCATTACTCTCGTATCATTAAGTATAATGGTGTCTCCGGGGACCAGCATCGTCAGCAGGTCTACAAAACGGTGATGGCCGATAACGCCTGTCCCGGCGGAGAGGCTCAGCAGCCTGGAAGCGGTACGATCCGGTAGCGGTGTTTGGGCAATAAGCGATTCCGGCAGTTCAAAATCAAAATCATCTACATTCATCGGTCATTTGTCATTCCTTCACGATCGTTACATCTTTATAGTAGTATTGCAAAATATATTTGTAGTCATACCCTGATCCTGCAAGTCCCAAAGCGCCATATTGCGATAGACCCACGCCATGCCCGTTTCCGTGCCCGACAAACCGGAACGCCGGTTCCGCAGTTGCCGCTCTCACTGTACCATCACCGCTCAGAACGAAAATATTCCCGCTCAACTCCTTCGTTTGGGAGCTGCCCGCGGCCATAAGCGTGCCGTCTTCCGCCGGCCGCTCGCTGACCCGGCCGCTGGCGCCTGCAATCGTTAAGCGCGCGGTTTGGTCAATGGTAAACAATGTGCTCGGCAGCCCTCCAAAAGCGGAACGGTAGGAATCTGGTGTTTTCACATCCACCTTCTGACCATTGGCCAGAATCTCGGTTGGACGTCCGGATGGACCTTGCCGGCTCACTTCGAACGTCTTGACCGCTCCGCTCACCGCGGTTGGAACCTTGCCCTTCATGAGCGCCAACAGCGCGTCGGAAGTATAGGGTCCCCTGATCCACGACATCTGGTTGGACTCAGTTACGGTCTCAATGACTGTAACCAGAGTACCTTTGGATACCTCAGCCACGGGTGCTGCCTTCTCATCCACCAACGGGGCGGGTCTGACCTGAACGGAGTCGGCATTCACCCGCATCAGCGGCTGGCCCGCTGCGTTCTTCTCCCCCGTCTCTTCCAGCAGATCCTCGCGGATATAACCGACCGCTCCTGTCGGAAGGACGGCGCGTTGCCAATGCTTAAGTCCCTTCTCGGAGGATTCATCCGGGCTCGTTACCGACTTCAGATAGCCGACATCATTGCCCCAGATTTCCATGGAATCAGCTGTTTGTCCGCCTGCGCTGGAAGAGAACAAAGCTTCGATTACGCTCCCGTTATACGTAAGAACCTCACCTTTGGTTGCATCCACTGCGGCAATTGTTGTGGGCTTCTCCGAACCAATTCCACCGTAAGCCTGGCTTAGCGTCGTATCCACAACATGCGCAACCTGAAATTTAAAGCCTTGGAACAAGGCATAGGTGCGGGCAGCCACCGCTTGCGATTTGAGCGCTTCGACAGGCCAGGAGGCCGGCATTTCCGCCCCTACAACAGCATACAGATATTGTTCAAAGGGCAGTTCATTAATAACGGTCAGCTTATTGTTGACTCCGCTCAGCTCAATTTGCCCCCGGTAGCTGCGGTTGTATCGTTCTGTCAGTTTGATTCCGCTGGAGGCTGTTGTGGACAACCACAACTTCGATTCGGCCATCGGGACAGAATACAGCATTTGAGGAGCGGCGGCCGCTTCCGTGATGGTATGATCATTGCGGATAATGACATAAGCGGCGGCCGGATCGGTTGCGGTCAGCGGCAGGCCGTTATCCGCTGCGGCAGCCTGTGCTTTGATACTGTCCAATGCGGCCGAATCAGCAGCAGCGCCGACAATGACGGTATAGGAACCCGCTGCGCCTCCAACAGATTTGATTGCTTCGAACGCGTCAATACCCGCTGCTCCGAACGTTTTCGCCGCAGCTGCAGCCTCTTCCCGGGTCTTGAATGAGCCTGCCTCAGCATGCAACGGACCGGTGATATCCGGCTTGGCTTGTCCTCCTAAAGCAGCGATTGTGCCGTCCTTCTGCCATTTCTCATTGGCGGTGCGAGCTGCTGCTGCTGTTGTGTATGTACCTTCAAGAACCTGATATGCTGTTCCGTTGTTTTTGAATAGGGAAGTCAGCAGCGGTGTTCCGCCTATTGCTTTTAACCGTTTGGCCGCACTGAGCGCCGTCTGAAAGTCGCCGGTCTCAAGCACCTTCGGCTTATAGTCATCCAGTGTGAAACGGATCGACTCTCCAGCGGATGATTGAAACAATGGCGTAACGCCGGAAGGCTGCCTCAAACCCACCTGGATCGGGGCTGCGGACGAGACTGTGGCTGTCGCCGTATTCAGTGTATAATTGCCCGGAACATCCAGGAACAGCCCCACCCGAATGGTATCCAGTGACGTAACCGCTCTCTGAGCAGGCTGTGCAGCAGCAACCAGCAGAAATACAAGTGCTGAAAGCATTGCAGTAGCGGCCCAGTTGTAGCTTGCTCTGGGAGCTTTTGATCCCGCAGCCTTCTTATCAGAGCCTGCACGCTTGACATTCATATGCCGTTCATCCCCCTTATGCTTATTCACGCCTCGGCAGGGTGCACGACCCATTCGTACAGCCATCGTCTGCTTTGCCAAACCAGTCATAACGTCTTGCAGCAATATATCTGTACAAGTAATCAGCCATTCCCCGCATACCCGGTATACGGTAGAGAAGAGCTACCCACTTCAAATTACGGACAGTACGCAGAATACGGACTATACCGTCTGCTCCTGCATAGACAGCCCCGCCCTGATCAATGACGTGAAGCCTGGAGAGCAGTTGTTCGCGGGGGAATGATTGAATGCTTGCAATCTCCTCTTCACTCTCTTCGAGGGATTGGATGGAGATAAACCTCAAATCCGCCGATGAGCGCAGCTCCTTCATTCGCCGCACACTGGTCAAGCACAAATTGCATACACCGTCATACAAAACGATTAGCCTCTCGCCTTCATTTTCCTTCACGCGCTTCCCCATCCGAGAAGACCGCCTCCTTTGTTCCTTCAGCCAAACTACCCCTTATACTCCTTATCAAAGGGTCATTGCAGGCATACGAACGAACACACGCTTATGGCTGCCGCTAACTCTCCTCATCACCCGTAAAACGCTGCGGCACAGGCAGACCAAGGTGAAGATAAGCGAGCGGTGTGACGATGCGGCCGCGCGGAGAACGTTGGAGAAATCCGATTTGCATCAAATAAGGCTCGTATACATCCTCTATCGTCTGACTCTCCTCGCCGATTGTAGCGGCAATGGTGTCAAGACCCACGGGACCTCCGCGATAGTTGGAAATCATGGCACGGAGCATTTTGTGATCGATTTGATCAAGCCCCAGCGCATCAACCTGGATCAGACCAAGTGCTGATTGCGCCAATTCATGGGTGACAATCCCGTCTCCGCGCACCTGGGCAAAATCGCGCACCCGCTTGAGCAGCCTGTTGGCAATCCGCGGCGTCCCCCGCGAGCGCGTCGCAATCTCCCCGGCCGCCTCGCCAATCACACTCACTCCCAATATTTCCGCAGCGCGGTTGACGATGTAGGCAAGCTCATCAACATTGTAGAATTCCAGTCGGCTGGTCACCCCGAATCGGTCCCGCAGAGGCGCAGAGAGCAATCCTGCCCTTGTGGTGGCGCCAATAAGGGTAAAGGGCGGCAGCTCCAGCCGGACAGAGCGGGCGCTTGGTCCCTTGCCGATCATAATATCCAGCGCAAAGTCCTCCATAGCCGGGTACAGCACCTCCTCCACACTCCGGTGGAGACGGTGGATCTCGTCGATAAACAGCACATCGCCTTCCTGCAAATTCGTAAGCAATGCGGCAAGATCGCCGGGACGCTCGATCGCAGGGCCGCTCGTCGTCCGCAAATTCACCCCAAGCTCATTGGCGATAATATTGGAGAGCGTGGTCTTGCCAAGCCCCGGAGGACCATACAAAAGCACATGATCGAGCGCTTCCTTGCGCAGTTTGGCGGCTTCAATAAACACTTTCAAATTTTCCTTGACCTGCGTTTGGCCAATATATTCAGCCAGGTAACGGGGACGCAAACTAAGCTCCACCGCCTGGTCTTCCATCATGAGGTTAGCGGAAATTATCCGATCATCCATTCACGCCTGCCTCCTTCCCCTCAACCTTTAAACAACTGCTGCAGCGCTCTTTTCATAAGCGCGTCTACTGTCTCGTCCGGAACTGCCGTGCCTTGCAGCAAGGTCCAGGCCTTGTCAAGCTCAGCCGCCGTATAGCCCAACGCGCCAAGGGCTTCACGTGCTTCCTGCCAAACCTTACCGCCTTCACCTGCACCAGCTGGAGCAAAGTCCTCTTCAAGCGACCAGCCTCCGTTAACGCCGAATCCCGGAGATACGGAAGCAAGCTTATCCTTCAAGTCCAGAATCATCCGCTGTGCCGTCTTCTTCCCGATTCCCGGCAGCTTCATCAGAAATGCTACATTCTCCTGCTGGATGGCGGCGATAATTGTCTCCGGACGTCCTCCCGCGAGGATTCCCAATGCCACGCGCGGCCCGATTCCGGAAACCTCCAGGAGCCTGCGAAACATCGCTTGCTCCTCGCGGCTTCGAAACCCGAACAGCAGTATAGCATCCTCTCTGACGTGATGATGGGTATAAACCGTTACACTCTCATCCCCTGCCGCAAACGCGTAAGGATTGGGCGTATAGACACGGTATCCGATATCACGGACATCAATAACCACATATTCAGCATCCAGATGAACAACGCGGCCTCTCACAAAATCGATCATCGGCGCGTCACCTCGTTAATTTTGGCGGTAAGTACAGATGAGTGGGCATGGCAAATTCCGATGGCCAGCGCATCGGCAACATCATCCGGCTTCGGGATTGCGCTTAGCTTCAGCAGCATCTTGACCATCTCCTGCACCTGGCGCTTCTCCGCCTTCCCGTAACCTACAACCGCCTGCTTCACCTGCAGCGGTGTATATTCAGAAACCGGCAGTCCCCGCTGCGCGGCAGCCAGTATGATAACGCCGCGCGCCTGGCCAACCGCAAAGGCTGTTGTCACATTCCGGTTGAAGAAAAGCTTCTCGACCGCTACAGTATCCGGCTTATATTTGTCAAGGAGCGAGCAAGTCGACTCATACACCTGCAATAACCGCTCTTCCTGGGGAGTATGCGCCTTGGTTTCAATGCAGCCATACTGGACGGGAACAAGTTTATGTCCTATTTTATCGATGAATCCGAATCCTACAATGGCGATTCCCGGATCGATTCCTAATACACGCAAGGCCTAATCTCTCCTCATGCCAGTCAATTGGCCTTTTTTGCCTACCTCCCATTATAACAAATGATAAGCGGAATGAGAACACGCGTTTTGTCCTTCACCGGAATCTTATATGCACACAAAAAAGGACATGCGGCAACCCACGCATGTCCTGCTTCATCTCTATTTCAATAAGTGGATTTCATGACCTTCTCGCTCTCGTCCAGTGCATAGTCGCTGAATGTGGACAACACGCTGTTGTATCCGTCCAGATCGCTTATCCGTATACCATTCAATAATTCATCCATTCGTTCCTTGGGCAGACTGCTCTCCATGTAATTAACATCAAGTTGAAAAAAGGTCCGCATGACTTTCTCTTTTTTCGGCGGTCCATCGAATAATGTGAGGTTGCCATCCTTGTCCATTCCAATATAGGCATGGCTTTTGCAAGCTTCTGACAAGTCATCCATCCGCTGTTCCATCACAACCGTACTGTTTTTACCTATAACCGCCGTCCATTCCGGATGTTGTTTAAGCATCCCGAGAACGGCTCGGGCATCCGCTGTTCCAAGTGAAGACGTCTCCTCACCGCAAATATACGTCCGATGCAGCCAAACCTTCACCTGCCCCTGATGCTCAGCCAAAAGCTTGATGACACTGCTTCTGGCTGCAGGGGAGGATTCACTCTCTCCATGCGTCTCCGGCAGCATTCGGGATACATCGACCCAGGCTATGCTCATGGAGCCGCTGCTATCCTGAAGGCTAGCAGCATAAACATCTTCGGATAGTGCCGGAATACTAACCAGGACAAGCATAGAGCCAAGCGTCCACAAGGAGCGGCGGCGGCGGCGGATTCTCTTCTTCAACTGCTTCCACAGGCTGAATTCCATCATTGGAGGAACTCCCCTTTTAACTTTTCTGCTAGTATTCCTCCATTGTTCAGGAAATATGCGCCTTGGAATATTGTGAAACAAAAGTCCTGATAGAATGAAGAAGACGGGCCGGACATGACACTTTTCACTTCGGCAGCAGTTAGTAAAAGACTCTCCCCTGTCCAACGAGGACCGGAGAGAGCCATATATTTAAATTCTATTATCGGTTAATCCATGGGTAGGAGCCGCGGTTTTTCTGTCTTTGCTGGGTCTGTGCCTTACGGGATACCCGGACTGCTGGCTTGGCAGCTGGCTTGCGGATTTTAGCCACCTTGGCCGGTTGGCTCTGCTCGACGCTCTCATTTATTTCAGCCTGCTCCTCCCCATCGCGGTCATGGCAGCCGCAGTTGCAGGGCTTTTTGCCGGAACCGGTGGTCTGCTGGGCCGCAACCTGGCCATTTCCGACATAATTATAGCTCGGATAAGGTGATTCCGCCTGGCTTAGCGTTGCAGACGGATAACCTCCATATGGCCCCATCATCGCCGGAGACACGGCCGTTTGATCATAATGACCGTAGCCGCCTCCTTGCGGCATCATCATTGCCGGAGACACGGCTGTTTGATCATAATGACCGTAGCCGCCTCCTTGCGGCATCATCATTGCCGGTGATACGGCTGTTTGATCATAATGACCATAGCCGCCTCCTTGCGGCATCATCATTGCCGGAGACACGGCCGTTTGATCATAATGACCGTAGCCGCCTCCTTGCGGCATCATCATTGCCGGTGATACGGCTGTTTGATCATAATGACCGTAGCCGCCTCCTTGCGGCATCATCATTGCCGGAGACACGGCCGTTTGATCATAATGACCGTAGCCGCCTCCTTGCGGCATCATCATTGCCGGTGATACCATTTCGTTCTCCATCCCGTAACCGCCCATCGGTCCGTAGGGCATTGGCGCCGGTGCTCCCCAAGGCAGCGTTGATGAGCCCATCACCTGCCCAGGCGGACACCAATTAGCCGGCCCCATTTCAGCGGGACTCACAGCGGTCGGCATTGAATAGCCATAGCCTCCGGACATTGCCGGGGAAGTCATTGGATAGCCGTATCCATGAGTTTGCATTGCCGGCGAGACATTCTCCGGCATATTAGGCATATCATACAATGACATTACCTCGGTAGCCGGCACTCCGTATTGTTGAAACAAATCGATATGCTTCTCGTATTCGACATGGATCGGGTACGTTTTCGGCTTCTCCGTCACTGGCATAACAGGCATTGGAGCAGGAGCAGGCGCAGGCTCGGGAAGGGGCACGGGAACCGGTGTCGGGACAGGAGTTGGAACGGGCATCGTGCTCGGCTTTTGCCCAGTCGGCTTTTTGCCGATGAAGGGTGCCGTGGACATTTTCCCCATCAAACCCTGTACGCCTTGCATCACCGAAGATGGATGAAGCGGATGATGGCCTGCATCCTCATGATGCTCATCGTGCATATGCGGCATTTGACCCGGAGTGCTGGTCTTGGGAATGTTGACAATCTCACCTGTCAGCAGAACGTTCGGGTTTTTGAGCTGAGGATTGGCTTTAATCATATCGCTCAGCGGAACGCCCCAGGCTTTGGACAGCTTCCAAAGTGTATCCCCTTGTTTAACCTCATGCTGATGCATGATTTCCATGTCTTCCGGCTTCGATGCCGGAATTTTAATCTTCATTCCCACATCAATCATATCTACGTTTGTTATGGATGGATTAAGCTCAACAATGTCTTCCAAAGACACGCCATACTTTTGAGCGATCATATATAATGAATCGCCTTTTTTCACAATATGAATTTTCACTTGCCACTTACCTCCTGTCACGGTCTGTAGTTTATGGGCAGCGGCGAACGCCCATCCACCAATCCCTACATCCTATGCGAGAGATAGGCGGCTGCCACACTCTTTAGCAAAAAAAAAATTGGCCCGCCGCGGGACAAAATCCCACAGCAGGCCCTAATAAAACAATGATTACTCGTATACTTTTACGCCATCAACTTCAACAATCTTACGGAATTCTTCAAGCAAATGTGTTGTGATTGGGCCCGCTTTGCCGGAGCCGATCGTTCTGCCGTCCACCTCGCGCACAGCGATAACTTCTGCAGCCGTCCCTGTGAAAAACACCTCGTCAGCCACAAATACGTCATGAAGCGTAAACGGCTCTTCCTTAAGCTTATAGCCCAGTTTATCGCACAGCTCGATAATGGCTGCGCGGGTGATGCCTTCAAGCGCTCCGACATAGCAGGGCGGCGTGTACACGACACCTTTCTTGATAATAAAAATGTTGTCGCTTGAACCTTCCGCCACATAGCCTTGGGCATTCAGCATGATTGCCTCGCCTACGCCTGCAAGGTTAGCCTGGATCTTAACCAGAATATTATTGAGGTAATTGAGCGATTTGATCTTCGGATTGAGCGCATCCGGGATGTTGCGGCGCTGGGATACCGATACAGAGACAAGGCCGTCGCGGTATGCTTCAGGCGGGTAAATGGCCAGCTGTTCGACGATGATGATTACCCATGCGGTCGGGCAGCGCTTCGGATCAAGCCCCAGATTGCCGGGTCCGCGGGACACAACCAGCCGGATATACCCGTCGCGGAACTCATTGCGCCGGATTGTCTCGACCAAGGCTTGTTCCATTTCCTCATAGGAAAGGGGAATATCCAGCATAATGGATTTTGCCGAGTCGTACAGCCTGTCAAGATGCTCCTTGCATTTGAAAATATTGCCGTTATATATGCGAATCCCTTCAAATATTCCATCGCCATAAAGAAAGCCATGATCGTAAACCGATACCTTTGCATTTTCCTTAGTAACGAATTCTCCATTCAAATAGATAACTTGCTCTGCCATATGCGTGTGTGCACCTCCAGGAATATTAGCCTTCATATGTGAAGCTGGGATAGCTGCCCAGCGTTCGGACCTGACAGCCAATTGCCTCAATCTCGCTGATTGCGGATGGAAGCAATACGGTATCCAATGACATTTCGATATCGATCAGAAAATAATAATTGCCGAGCTTTTTTTTCGTCGGGCGCGACTCGATGCGGGATAGATTGATTTTGCGCCACGCGAAAGCCGACAGCACCTGATGAAGCGCACCCGGATAATCCTCCGGCAGCGTAATTAATATACTTGTTTTATATGCCTGTGATTGTCTGCTGGTCAACGGCTCCGGGCCTATAAGAAGAAATCGTGTAAAATTGTTGTCATGATCGGTTACGCCCCGCTCAAGCACATCAAGCCCGTTGTTCCATGCTGCCGTCGTCTGACCGATAGCCGCCCATCCGCTTAGCGGATTTTCCCTTACGATGCTTACCGCTTCAGCCGTGCTTCCCACATGCTCCAGTTCCGCATGCGGAAGATGCTTGCGCAGGTACTGCAGGCACTGCGCCATGGCAACAGGATGGCTCATTACCTTGGTAATCCGGTTGTAATCCAGGACTCCGTCTGCGCCGGAGAGCTCTGCCAGCGGCCCGATCAGATTCTGGATGGAAGGATATACCCACTCGGCCTGAATCGGCAGATTCACCTCATCAACCAGCCAATCGGTATGTAGGCTTACGGAGCCGTCAATCGTATTTTCTATTGGAATAATGCTGTAGTCGGTTGTCCCGTCGGCTGTGGCAAGAAAAACATCTCCAATAATCCGAAAGTACTTGTAATCAACCTCGACGCCGGAGAACAGGTATCTCGCCGCCTCATCCGATGTTGATCCTTGTGTCAAACACGCAACTCGTATCATGCTCTTACTTCTCCTTTAATCCGCTCCAGCAGCGAGCCGCCGCTCTCTTCACCCTGCAGAATGGTTAATTCAGGGCCAGCCGCACATGGCTTAAGCCACAGCGTCTCCGCCTTGATTCCTGCCTTGCCGAGTGTCTGAATGAGAAACTGCTCCAGTTCCGCCTTGCGCAGACTGTTAGTATCAACAAGAGTCAGCAGTGTCGGCCCAGCCCCGCTAAGAGCAGCTCCAAGAGCACCGTACTCTGTTGCCTTATTCAGTATTTCCTGCATTCCCGGAATTAGTGCGGCCCGGTAAGGCTGATGCAGCCGGTCCCGCATCGCATGCTTGATCAGCTCCAGCTTCCCGCTTGCCAATGCGGCGACGAGTAGCGAGCTGCTGCCGACATTGAAGACTGCATCTGCATGCGGTATGTGCGCGGGCAGTGCATGACGGGCCTTTTCCGTTGCTAGATGAAAGGCCGGAATGGCCACTAGGACCTCAAGATCTCCATGCGGATCAAGGCGAACCTTCTCCGCCCGCTCTCCGTCCCAGGCCGAGACAACAATGCCTCCAAAAAGCGAAGCCCCGACATTATCGGGATGCCCTTCCAGCTTCGTCGCAATCTGGAACAGCCGGTCGTCCGTCAGCGGGAAGCCTGCCAGGGCGTTGGCCGCCGTCAAGGCTCCGACGATAGCCGATGCGCTGCTCCCAAGTCCTCTGGTAAGCGGAATATCGCTGTACATGGCGATGTGCAGCTCCGGAATTTCAATGTCTGCCTCTGCGAATACCAGCTGTGCTACTTTGTAAATCAGGTTGGACTTATCCAGCGGAATGCCATCCAAGCCCTCGCCATGCAGTTCAATGACCGTCTTGCCGCTTCGGGGTACTGACATCTCCAGCCAGGAATAGAGGGAAAGCGCCATGCCCAGCGTGTCGAAACCTGGACCCAAATTGGCCGTGCTGGCAGGAACCTTAACGATTATTTTGCGATCAGTCATCGTATACCACATCCCAATCCGGATACTACAGGCAAATATTTTTTGCCGTTCTGAAGCAAACCAAGGTATCTCATACGTGTCAATACTCCTTCAAAAAGGGTTATACATAGAGAAACGGCTTTGATGCCCCCTGGGCGGCAAAGTTAGTTTCCTTGCTTAAAGCGTGAGTCAGCCTTCTACACGGTAAACGCTCCTGATGGTCTTAACTACATCCATACTTTCAAAGGATTCCAGCACCTTCAGAACTGCCGCTTTGCTGGCATCATGCGTAATAATGATGATTTCCGCTTCGGTTATGCTTGCATTGGGCTGCTGAAGCACCGATTCCAGACTGACCTCGCATTCCGCAAAGGCTTGCGTGATCTTCGCCAGAACGCCTGCGCGGTCATCGACATGCAGCAGCATAAAATACTTCGATGCAATCTGCTCGTCGGTCTTGAGCTTCTTCTGCTTATAAGAGAGCAGCGCCTGTTTGCCGTTGACACCGAGCTTCAAATTCTTGATGACAGCCACCAGATCAGCCACAATCGATGTAGCCGTCGGCAGCTCTCCTGCTCCGGCGCCGTAAAACATGGTTTCGCCAACGGCTTCGCCAAATACATAAACCGCATTAAAGACGCCATTGACCGAAGCAAGCGGATGGGTATGCTTCACCATTGTCGGCTGCACGCTGACGCTGATAAAGTCATCCTGGCTCTCTGCAATTCCAAGCAGCTTCACCACATATCCAAGCCGGCCCGCATATAAAATATCCTCGCGGCTGACCGATGAAATTCCCTTCACATCGACATCTTCCAGTGCAATATTCGCACGAAAGCCAAGTGTCGAAAGAATGGTCATTTTGCGGGCTGCATCCAGCCCTTCGACATCCGATGTCGGATCCGCTTCGGCATAGCCGAGCTGCTGGGCTTCAGCCAGCGCTTCCGTATACGCAGTGCCCTCCTGCGTCATTTTGGTCAGGATGAAGTTGGTCGTTCCGTTGACGATCCCCATAATTTTTGTAATCCGGTCAGATGAAAAACCCTCGACGAGCGTGCGGATGATCGGTATGCCTCCGGCGACGCTGGCTTCATAGAGCACATCGCATCCATGCTCCTGCGCTTTGGCCAGAATCTCGGGTCCATGCAGAGCCATCAGATCCTTATTTGCCGTAATGACATGTTTGCCCTTCGCCAATGCTTCGAGAATATAGCCTTTGGTCAGTTCAATCCCGCCCATGACCTCGACAATAACAGAAATATCCGGATCATGAATAATATCCCAGGGATCCTCTGTAAGCTTGCCCGGATCAATACTCACCGAGCGGCTCTTATTCACATTTTGCACCAATATCTTATCAATAACGATCGGCGAGCCCACCTGGCTCTGCAAATCCTCCTGATGTCCTTCGACGATCCGAACAACACCCGTTCCAACCGTACCAAGACCAAGCAGTCCCACTTTTACCGGTTTCATGATTTCTCCTCCATCAACTCGTTCTATCCTTGTCCGATGACCGACGCTTTGCGGACGCCATCCTGTTCATGAATGGCCGTCATAAGTTCCGTCAGCGTCCCGCCCATCTGCGAAGTATCGACAGAAATTACTACATTGGCTAATCCTTGAAGCGGAATGCTCTGGTGAATCGTCAGCACATTGCCCTCCGAGCTTGCAACAAGACCAAGCACTTTGGACAAGACGCCGGAGCGGTGATCCAAATCCATCGAAATCGTGACGATCCGTTCACGTTCGAGCTGATTCAGCATATGAACGCCATCCTTGTACTTATAGAAGGCGCTTCTGCTCAGGCCGGCACGCTCCGTCGCTTCATGAACAGTAGCGGCCTCGCCGCGCTGGAGCATCTCTTTGACCTGAATCGTTTTGACAATCGCCTCAGGCAAAATGTCCTCTCGGACGATAAAATATCGTTCCGCCACTAACCGTCCTCCTAAGAAAGACATCTGTTCTTCTATAGTGGACATTATATCGAATATCCACCGAAGCGGCAATAGGCAATTCCATGAACACAATATTTCTATTATACCTGATTTGACCGAAGTGGGAAGCCTGAGGCTTCATGCTCCCGTATGCGTCTTCTTAAGCAAGAAGAAACCGCTTTGCCGTCCTCAGGGACAAAGCTTCTTGACCCTAGAAGCTTTGGCATAGTATAGACCTAATTTATATTTTTCTTGTAGTTCCAATAAAAAATAAGACGGACCCGGCATATTATCCGGGTCCGTCTTATTCCTGTCCCACTTCATTTCTATGCCAAATCAGCCAGTGCGGGAGAAGCGTTTATTCGTAGAAATAATCGCTGCCCTCGAAGAACTCGAATGAGAAATCCCCGATCCGAACGGTGTCGCCGTCCTTCGCTCCGATTTTACGCAGCTCGGCGTCGACTCCCATTTTCCGCAGAGTGCGGGCGAACCGCATGACGGCATCATGCGTGTTCAAATTGACGCGCCTCATAAATTTCTCGATTGCTGCGCTCTCGACATAAAAGCCTTCGTTTTCCTTGCCGACGGTAAAGGACTCGTCTTCCTGCTGCTCCAGCGTATATACTTTACGCTCTGCTACATCCTTGACCTCTTCGATAAGCGGCATTTCCGGTACGGTTTCAAGCAGATCCGCGGCTTTGTAGAGCAGTTCCTGTACACCCTGCTTGGTTAGAGAAGACATCGGAACGATCTCGTACTCCATCTCGCCGTCAAGCCCGCTCAACTGTTCCCGGAACAGCTCCAGCTGCTCCTGCGAATCCGGCATGTCCATCTTGTTGGCGGCAATAATTTGAGGACGTTTAGCCAGCAGCGGATTATACAGAGCCAGCTCTTCATTGATCTTGTTCCAGTCCTCGAATGGATCTCTGCCTTCGGATCCGGACATGTCGACCACGTGCACAATAACACGCGTCCGCTCTACATGTCTCAGAAAATCATGGCCCAGTCCCACGCCTTCATGAGCTCCCTCAATCAAACCTGGCAGATCCGCCATGACGAAGCTCCGGCCGTCGCCGACTTCGACCACACCAAGATTCGGTGACAGCGTTGTAAAATGGTACGCGCCGATCTTCGGCTTCGCCCCCGAAACGACCGAGAGCAGCGTAGACTTGCCTACACTCGGAAATCCGACCAGTCCAACATCCGCCATTACCTTCAACTCGAGAACGATCCAGCGTTCCTGGCCTTCTTCACCGTTCTCGGCAAAATCCGGAGCCGGATTGCTTACGGTGGCAAACCGGCAGTTTCCCCGTCCGCCCCGTCCGCCGCGCGCTACAACGATCTGCTGGCCGTGCTGGGTCATATCGGCAATAATTTCCTGGGTATCGTCATTAATAATAATCGTGCCTGGCGGTATCCGGACAATCATGTGCTCGGCATTGGCTCCATGCATGCTTTTCACTTTGCCGCGTTCGCCCTTCTCCGCCTTGAAATGCTTCTGATACCGGAAGTCCATCAGCGTCCGAAGCCCTTCATCCACGCGAAAAATCACATCGGCTCCCCGGCCCCCGTCTCCGCCGGCCGGTCCGCCCTCGGGAACATATTTCTCCCGGCGGTAGGATACGATACCATTACCGCCGTCCCCGCCTTTTACAAAAATCTTTGCTTTGTCGACAAACATGCCCCAGCCTCCGTTTATTTCACAAGCTCCGCATGGAGCACCAAATTGTCCGGCTCTATATCCGCTCCGGCTGCCCTCAGCGGCGAATCTGTCATCGCCCGCTTACATTTATGCTTCCATTCGTTTGTATCCTTCATTCCGCCGTCATAATGAAACGAAGCGGTCATTGTATTCTCGTTCAGCGATAGATCGACCAGCAGCTTGGCCGCATCTCCGGAATCCGGTTTAACCGCGATCCGGTACGCATCAATAATGTCCTGCATAGTCTGTGCTGCGCGATGACCGTCAATACCCAATTCCATGAAATTAAGGTCACCCTCAATATCAATATCCAGCTCCACGTCATTCGTCAGCGTTCGAAAGGACTGCAGAAAAGTGACAAGCGATGGAACGCCGAGCTTGGCGATCTTGCTCTCAGTCATCATTCGTTCTCTTATTTGCTCCACACATTGAACTGCCTTCTCGGCCTTCTGCATCCTGATATAGCCGTATAAAACCTGCAAATCATTCATCCAGTCATGACGATGATGATTCAAAGTTGTAATTGATAATGTCTGCAGCACATGAATCATCCGGGCTTCCCGTAACGCAAATTCTTTTCGTACACACCATGCCCAGACCGCTCCGGCCGCCAAGAACCAAACAACGAAACCCGCTAAAAACCAAGGCTCAAACCGCCATGTGAGAACGGCAGCGGTTGGGATAATCAATGACGCGGCTGCATAATACTTGTTCCTGTTAAAGCGATTCATGGACCGATCCTACTTTCCTGTTCTCTCCTAGCCATTACCAGTATAGCATATGCTTCCAGGCGCCGCCTAAGGAAAAAAAGGAAGCCCCGGCCTGCGTGCAGACCGGGGCGAGCTTGATTATTGCGCTTCGACTGCCGCAGCTACCGGAGCAGCCTCGACCGAGTATACGCTAACTTTCTTACGTACACGTCCCCAGCGTTCAAACTTCACAACGCCTTCGATTAATGCGAATAATGTGTCATCTTTTCCGATCCCGACATTATTGCCCGGATGGATTTTGGTTCCGCGTTGACGGAACAAGATGCTGCCCGCCGTTACCAATTGACCGTCTGCGCGTTTGGCGCCCAAACGTTTCGATTGGCTGTCACGACCATTTCTTGTGGAACCTACACCCTTCTTCGATGCGAATAACTGAAGATTCAGTTTCAACATGGTTGTACCCTCCTTTGTTACCGAGTTAGTTGACGAATCTGAACGTACTTTCCGTAAGAGGTTACGATTGTGCTGAGCATAACAATCATCGATTCCAGCAGCAGCTGCACCCTTTCGTTCATAGCGGGATCGCTCTGCTCCGGAATATCAGACTGCAGCCACCCATTGTCCATGGAAGCAGGAAGCTCCAGACCCGCAAGCTCCTCAATCGCGTTGACTGTACCGACCGAAATGGCCGATACCCCGGCGCAAATGATATCTTTGCCTGGATTCTTAAACTTCGCATGTCCTTCAATCGCAAATGATACGATACGTGAATTCTCGGCGGAATGCCGCAAAATAGTGATCGTAATCATCCCTGGGACCTCACTTAAGCCTTGATCGCGCCAATCGTTACTTTCGTATACGGCTGACGATGACCTTGCTTACGACGGTAGTTTTTCTTCGCCTTGTATTTGTAAACGATAATTTTTTGACCTTTGCCGTGTCTCTCAACTGTAGCTGTAACAGAAGCTCCAGCAACAACGGGAGTTCCGGTTACGAGACCATCTTTATTGGAAACAGCCAGTACGCGGTCGAACGTTACGCTCTCGCCATCACCGGCGTTCAATTTCTCGATGTAAAGAACATCGCCTTCTTGAACCTTGTATTGTTTACCACCCGTTTCAATAATCGCGAACATGTAGTGCACCTCCTTATTTTCGAAGACTCGCCTGATGCAGGTGCCTTCCGATTCAATAACCGGCCGGGCTTGTCAACCTGTTCTGTGCGGTAAATGACTGCAGGGGAAAAATCCCACTTCTACAGGCACCATAATATATTATCACAGGATCAGTCACAATAGCAACAATATAATTCCATTCCAGCTATCAAACTGCCGGTTAATTTACTTGCCGCCCGATGGTCTGGACATATTCACTCTGCCCCTGCCCTTGCAAACCGGACAAACCTCCAGCAATTGATTCATGACATGATCGCGAACCTTCTTGCGGGTCAGCTCCAGCAGTCCAAGACGGGTCCAGCCGACAACCTGGCATTTGGTGCGGTCAAGCTTGAGCAAACTCTCCAGCCGGTGTGCGATCTGTTCGCGGTGCGATTCCTGCTCCATATCAATAAAATCAATGATAATAATGCCGCCTACATCACGCAGCCGCAGCAATCTGGCAATCTGCTCGGCCGCTTCCATATTCGTCTGGAACACCGTATCTTCCAAATCGCGCGAACCGACAAATTTACCGGTATTGACATCAATCACGGTAAAAGCCTCCGTTTCATCCCAGACCAGATCTCCTCCGCTGCTCAGACGGATACGGCGCTCGAATGCCTCCTGCAGCTGATGATTCACCTGATAGCGGTTCATGAGCCCGACAGAAGAATGACTGGAGTGAGACTGATCATAGAACCGCAGCCGGGATTGCATGGTAGGCGCCATTTGCCTGATTAATGCTTCCGTCTCGGTGTAAAATTCCTGATCGTCGATCCAGACCTCGTCCATTTCCACAGTAAGCAGATCTCTCACCAGCCGGTGGGCAAGACCTGCCTCGCGGTGAAGCTCCGCAGGTACCGGAGTATCCTCCGAACGGGCCTCAATTCCCTGCCACAGCTCCCGCAGGAACTGCACATCCGTCTGCAGCGCGTCACTGGCCTCGCCCTCGGCCGCGGTACGCAGAATGATTCCTTCATCAGAATGGCGGAAACGTTCACCAAATGAACGCAGCCTTGTCCGCTCCTGCTCCATCTTCACTTTTTTGGAAACTCCGACATAGGCGGCATGAGGCATATACACGAGAAATCTCCCCGGCAGCGAGAAATGTGTGGTTACGCGCGCCCCTTTTCCTCCAAGAGGCTCCTTGACAACCTGCACCAGAATCTCCTGACCGACCCGCAGAAGCTGAGCGATCGTCGGCTTCTCCTTCGGCTGCTGGTCCAGATGGGGATGAAGCACGTCGTCAATATACAGAAATGCGTTCTTGACAAGTCCTATATCCACAAACGCCGCCTGCATGCCTGGAAGGACATTCACGATTCTGCCTTTAAATATACTCCCGACAAGCTGGCTGTCCATCTCTCTGGTTTCCATATAAAATTCCAATAAACGGCCTTTATCGACGATTGCGATTTGCAGTCTATCCTTTTCACTATGCACTAGCATCAGCTTCATCTTGATTTATCACCTGCCCAGTAGGTGTTCTGGGTTATATTTTACATGAAAAGCTCCAAAACTGCACGATCTGCCTTTCCCTCTGCCAGGAAACCGTTCACCAGCCGCTGTTCCGGCAGCACCGCGACAATGCTTCCCTGCTCTTCCATGACGACAATCAAGTGGTAGCTGTCGCGTTTAAACAAACGCAAAGCGGAAGCAATTGTATGATGCCTTGAGATAATAATGGGAAGCGCCCAGCTCCCATGCTCAAGTGATCTTGAAGAGGCTACCGCCCGATGTGTCAGAAAGCGGATAAACAAAAAAGGGATATGCCGATAGGCTGTCCAATTCGTCAGCAGCAAAAAAAATCCCACCGCCAGCAAGTTCGCCTGAATCCCGCCGCCCGGATGACGAAATACGGGAACAACCGAAACTATTATCATGCAGCTGCTGAGGAGCAGACTAGTTCTCGTTCCCCAGACAAGCGTTCGATGAAATGGCTGAATTCTGCTCAGGGCTGCCTGCAGCAGCTTGCCTCCGTCCAGGGGAAGAATAGGCAGTAAATTAAAAAGCCCGATCATCATATTCGCCTGCATCACATACATGGACCAATCATGGCTCCACCAGCCTAAGAAACCCATAAGCCACGCCAAGACCCCCATCCAGACGTTCTGCAGCGGACCGGCAATTGCGACAATCGCCTCTTCCCTTGCCGGCAGGTTGGCCCCTTCTTCGATTTCAGCAACGCCTCCAAAGGGAAGCAGCTTCACTTCACGGACTGTCCACCCAAAGCCTCTGGCCGTAACGACATGTCCGATTTCATGGACCAGCACGATAGCGAACAAGGTGATAAGCTCTACAAAATAACCCGTTGCAATGGAAGCCAGCATGACAAGTACAAAAAGCGGATGAACCGACCACGCAATCCCATACAGCTTAATCAAACGGGATGACGTCAGCGGGATCGACGTACCGGCCTTTCTCCTTCACCGCAAAAAATAACAAGCTTTGCTCACCTTCTTTGGCAGCAGGCAGCTCCCCAAGCGACTCCCCGGCTTCCACCCAGTCATTAACAGCCACCTTCACCTGGCCAAGCCGTCCGTAGACCGTCATCCGTCCGTTGGCATGCTGGACAACAATGGTCTTGCCCGTCTCCTTCTCTTCGGATACAAGCAGGACCCGGCCTGTTTCAGCCGTCAGTACCGGAGCCGCGGAGCTGCCGGCAAGCTCGACTCCGCTTAAGGTTTCGGCAAAGGAGCGGATAATTACTCCCTTGGGAAGCGGTGCGACGACAGGCAGCGCCACCTCACCCTCGGCCAGCTGCGACTCTCCCTGGTTCCCGCCGTTGAACAGCGGGATAAAGGAAGGCGCACCGGCAAACATCCGGTTATACCAGGTTGCAGCCTCGTTAAAATCGATTTGTTCCGTGAGGGCTGCCGTAACTATTTCCTGTCCCTTCTTCGCTGCTGGAGTCTCCAGATGGAACATGGCGAACACGATAACGAAAAGCGCAGCGGCAATAGCACTTTGAATGAAAAGTCCCTGGACGATGAACGGTTTGCCGGGGGGGCGCTCGCCTCCGGGAACATCCGGAACCGGCCGGTTCCGGATGTTTTTTTGAGGCGTACGCTCCCATCCCGTTCTTTCCCATGGATTGGCCTGCGCCTTCCACATTTGCTCAGGATCAAGTCCCTGCTCCGGGATTTGCACAGTGAGCGGAAAGTTCTTTTCTTCGAAAGGCAGCGGCAAAACGGGTGATGATTGGTCATCCTTGAGGCTGCGTACCGGTATCATGACAGCTTGCTCCTGCTTCTGCTTTTGCTTCATTATCCGACGGATCCGCTCCTGGCGGCGCTGACGGATTCCATTGTTTGTATCCACGGCCCATCCCTCCATCTCATCAAGCTTGTTCGCTTATTTATATGAGAAGACAGGCTTGTTTATGTTGTTGGCAAAACTGGGCGGCGGACACAAATAAACCGTTCAGCTTTGCTGAACGGCTTCCAAGAGAGCCGGAGGGTTGAACAATTCAGCCGGTTCAACGGTTAGATATTGCTCAATCCCTTGCAATCAACCTATTCCAAGAAACTTGCGGAAACGCTTTATGACTCCCGACTTTTCCTCAAGCGGCATTAGCGGCACCATGTCGCCTAACATCCGGCGGGCGATATTGCGATAGGCAATAGCAGCACGCGAGGAAGGATCCATGACGGTAGGTTCACCCGCATTGGCCGATCGGATTACCTTCTCGTCGTCCGGAACGATCCCCAGCAAATCGATTGCGAGCACCTGGCAGATTTCATCGATATCCAGCATTTCACCCGAGCGCACCATATTGGCGCGGATCCGGTTAATGATCAGTTTGGAGGGGACCTTGTTTTGTTCGAGAAGTCCAATCACCCTGTCCGCATCCCGGACAGCGGCATTCTCCGGCGTGGTAATGATAATCGCGCGGTCAGCGCCCGAAATGGCATTGCGGAATCCCTGCTCGATCCCTGCAGGACAATCAATCACGACATACTCGAACTCCTTCTTCAGCTCCAACACAATATCTTTTACCTGCTCAGGTGTAATATCGTTCTTGTCCTTGGTCTGAGCAGCCGGCAGCATATAGAGTTCATCGAAACGTTTGTCCTTAACGAGCGCCTGATTCAATCGGCAGCGGCCTTCGGAAACATCGATCAAATCATAAATGATCCGGTTCTCAAGCCCCATCACCACATCCAGATTACGCAGACCGATGTCGGTATCCACCATGCAAACTTTTTTGCCCAATAAAGCCAGCGCCGTCCCTAAATTGGCCGAGGTCGTTGTTTTGCCGACTCCGCCTTTCCCTGATGTAACCACTATCGCTTCTCCCAAGCTTAACACTCCCCCGCTGCAACCATCGAAGCCTCAATCCGCTAAGCCAGGCTCCAATTGGCAGTCTAAGTAACGTTGTACCAGAGCATATACTCCGCTAAGACCCAAAACCTGGATAGTATTGGGACTTTTAAAAGCCTGGCGGCATAACAAGATTGTTCCTCACTTCATGAATGAATCCAATAAACCTATACCTTAAAAACAAAAGAATGATTGCGTAAACGATGCAGCTGCGACATCTTGTCAATCTTCATGGCGCCCTCATTCAAATAAGCGAATTCCATCGTTGCATCACCTGTCATCCACTCATCCGGCGGCCGGCTGATCACTTCATTAATACGAAGCTGAGTAGGTCTGAGCAGAGAAGCTGCAATAATAGCATCCGTTTTGCCGCCGGTTCCAGCATGGGCGAGTCCGCGAAGAGCGCCAAGCACATAAATATCCCCTGTGCACAGCAGCGAGCCTCCGGGATTCAGATCTCCCATCAGCAGCAAATCACCATGATGCTCCACGGTTTGGCCGGAGCGGATAATGCCGGTCATGACTCGTATATTGTTGCCCTCATCAATCCTGGGTGCTTCCGGCATATCACTTTCAACCGACTGCACGATAAGATTGCCTTGCTGGCGGATAACGGACCTTATTTGATCCTTCTCCTCCTCGTTGGCCAGGCGGGCACCCAGCTTCACATGAACATGAACGATCGGACCGGTCAGCAGCTGTTGATGCGACTTTTCCAATTTGTACTGCAGTTCTTGAAGAAGCACGGAAAATTCGCAATGGTCGTCAAGAAGAAAAACCAATCCTTCTTTAACGCCTTTGATCGTAATATGCTGCTTATCGGTCACGCTCGTCCCTCCTTCTCTACTTATTACGATTCTTTTTCGGACCTCCCGATTCCTGCCTGGGTTTATTTTTCATCGTCATCTTCCTTATTCTTTTTCAGACTACCCTCGAACCACCGCCTTGCAGGTACATACATAAGCAGGGAAAATAACAGCTGAAGAAAAAGACTCGGCAGAATGTGATCAAAAATCGCCCATTCATAGGACAGGCTGGTTAGTCTGAAGACGCGGTAAATAAAATGGACAACCGTATCATTTATAAAGGTAAAAAAACCGATCATGGATAAGGCCATCAGAAGTGTGCTTCTTTTATTTTCCAGCAGCAGACCAGACAAGTATCCCACAAGCCCGAACGTAAAGGACTCAACTCCAATAATTCGGCCATAAAAAGCCAGATCCTGCAGCAATCCAAAGGACAAGCCAAGAATAACCGCGGAATGGCGGCCCCTGTACATTGCTGCAAAAAGCACAAAAGCCAGTGTGAAATGGGGAACTACCCGCCCCACTAGACCATCCGGCAGAATCCAGTAAAAAATCGTCCCCTCCGAAATAAAGAAAAGCAGCATCACAAGGATAATCCGTTGTATGCTCATTGCGTTTCTGCTCCGGTATCCGGAATTTTCACCACGAATACTTCCGTCAAATGATTAAAATCCGCTGCAGGCGTAATCGTTGCCGTCTGGGTCAGACCAAAATCCCCTACCTGAACGGAATCCACAGTTCCGATAATCAAACCTTTTGGAAACACATTGGCAAGCCCGGAAGTGATGATCGTGTCGCCTTTGGCAATGGGATCTTTTTCGGGAATTTTGCTCATCGTCAGCTTGCCCGTATCCTTGCCGTAACTTTCGATCATGCCAAAGGAGTCCTTCTTGTTCAGTGCCGTGGCGGGAATTTGCTTCGTACTGGCATCCAGCGAATTCGCATCCAAATCCGTTATCGGCATCACTGAAGAATAAAAGGGATCGACGCGGTTCACCAGGCCAACGAGGCCTTTGGTCGTGACGACAACCATATTTGTTTTAATCCCGTCCCGGGAGCCCAAATCAATCCGGATCGTCTTGTCGTAAGGATCGTTGCTCGCGGATACAACCTGTGCAATCAAATATTGATAATTATTCAGGCCCTTCTGCCGCTCGGTAAAATTCAAATCCTCTTTCAATGATTCATTTTCTTGTTCAACCTGGTTAAAATGGATGCTGTCCCTGGCATAATTCGCCGCAATTCCGCGGAGAATTTCATTTTCCTTGTATACGTCATGCAGCTTGGATAAATCTTCAAACAAGCCCGCGATATAGCCTGCGGGCCTGTAAAACCATTCCTGTACAAATGCGCTGGAATCGAGGATAAAATTTTCCGGCCAGGTGAGCTTCTTGCGCTCACCGATCGAAAAGCCCATAACGGCTACAAAAACAATAAATATGATCATCAGAACAAACATGCGTCGATTGCGCATCCAATTAAACAATTCTTATCACCCGTCCATTCCACTCATCCGTTTTCCCCATCCGGACTTTATCGTTTGGAACGAGAAACCGGGCCGCCCCGCGTTTTGAATAAATCAATATTATCAAGCGCACGTCCAGTTCCTATTGCAACGCAATCAAGCGGATTCTCCGCAACAATAACAGGCATCCCCGTTTCACGGGCCAACAATTTATCGAGGTTGCGCAGCAGCGCGCCTCCCCCGGTCAGTACAATTCCACGATCCATAATATCGGAGGACAGCTCCGGCGGACATTTCTCCAGGGTGACTTTAACCGCTTCAACGATCGAATTCACGGTATCCATGAGCGCTTCCGTGATTTCGCCGGAGGAAATCGGCAAGGTCTTAGGCAGTCCGGACACAAGGTCGCGGCCGCGAATTTCTATGGTTTCGGGCTTGTCCATCGGCAGCGCCGAACCGATCTCCATCTTGAGCTGCTCCGCTGTCCGTTCCCCGATCATGAGGTTATACATGCGTTTGATATATTGGATAACTGCTTCATCCATTTCATCGCCGGCAATCCGGATCGAACGGCTTGTTACAATACCTCCAAGGGAAATAACCGCCACTTCGGTTGTACCGCCGCCAATATCGACGACCATGCTGCCAGTAGGCTCCCATACCGGAAGATCGGCCCCGATAGCCGCTGCGAAAGGTTCTTCAATTGTGAAAGCTTCTTTGGCTCCCGCCTGCTCCGTTGCTTCCTTGACAGCCCGCTGTTCCACCGCTGTAATGCCAGATGGCACACAAACCATGACATTCGGATGGCGTGGAAAAAAAGAACGCTGCTTCTGAGCCTGGCGAATAAAATATTTAATCATTGTAGCTGTTGTTTCGAAGTCAGCGATAACGCCGTCTTTCATCGGACGGATCGCCCGGATGTTGCCCGGTGTGCGGCCGATCATTTTTTTGGCTTGCTCGCCAACAGCTTCAATGGTTTTTGTATCCGTACGAAGAGCTACAACTGAGGGTTCTCTTACGACAATACCTTTTCCTTTTACATATACAAGCGTATTTGCCGTTCCCAGGTCAATCCCTAAATCCTTTGTACCACCAAACATGATAATCTTCCTTTCTCTTCTTAAGGCAATCCCTCATATTATATTACATACAACCTTGCTCCTTCAAACTGATAAATCGATTGTCACCTATTACCAAATGGTCAAGCACATCGATGCCGACCAGTTCGCCCGCCTCCACCAGCCTGCGTGTCAAAGTAATGTCCTCAGGGCTCGGCGTTGGGTCGCCGCTTGGATGGTTATGTAAACATATTATAGATGCGCTGCTGCACTTAATGGCCGCCCGAAAGACTTCACGCGGGTGCACAAGCGACGCATTCAAGGTTCCAACCGAGAGGGTCTCGCGATGGATGACATGGTTTTTGGTATTCAAAAATAAACAGACGAAGTGCTCCTTTTTCAAATACCGGAGTTCCTCCATCATGAAATTAGCCGCATCGGAGGGCTTGCGAATCGTTAGAGTCTCATTCTGCTGGCTGCGCGCGAGGCGCCTGCCCAGTTCAATGCCTGCACGCAGCTGAACGGCCTTGGCCGGTCCAATACCGCGAATGGCCGTGAGTTCATCAATGCTCATGTCAACCAGGCCATATAAGCTGCCGCATTCTTTCAGAATACGCGAAGCGAGCAGCACAGCAGATTCGCTCTTGGTTCCCGTTCGTAACAAAATAGCCAGTAATTCGGCATGACTTAATGCTTCGGCCCCAACTGTCATCAGGCGTTCTCTTGGTCGGTCTTCGTTAGGGACATCCCTCAGCACATATTGCTGCGCCTCCATGTCCTGTTCCTGCCTTCTTGGATGAATTGACAAATCATGCTTGAATCAAATGACTTCTACGCCAAAAGCGGACAGCATTTCGGACAGCAGGGATAACGGCAAGCCCACGACATTGAAATAGCAGCCGTCCAATCTGTCTACCAGCGTCGCGCCCAGACCTTGTATGGCGTAGCTTCCCGCTTTATCCAGTGGTTCTCCGGTCGCCACATAACGCTTCATCCGGTCCTGATCAAGCGGTTTCATGGCAACCCTGGTCATCCGGTGCCGGACAAGCTCCCTCCCTGAGGAAGTCTCCAGGCAGGCAACACCTGTGAAAACATGGTGTTCCCGTCCCTGAAGTCTGCTCAGCATCCTGAGCGCATCCTGCTCATCGACAGGTTTCCCCAGAACGTCCCCGTCCACTACGACTATCGTATCCGCTCCAATAATAAGAGACCGGTCCGCGTCATGGCCGCCGAGCATGGGAACAGCCGCTCTTGCTTTGCGTAGCGAGAGCTGCTCGACAATACGGGATGGCGACCAATCCGGAGGTGTTTGTTCATCCGCATCTGTCGACAAAATGAGAACCGGCAAGGACAGGTCGAGCGATGCGACCAAATCCCGCCGGCGTGGAGATGATGAAGCCAGCACGAGCTGGCGAACTTGTTTTGTAGGAAGGGATGCATCCATTTGAGTAGCACTCCTATTAATTACTGATGCGTTGTCACATTTTGCGGTACAGCCAGACGGCTGCAACAAGCCCGATGATACTGAGCAGGCTTACCTTTAAGCGGATTGTGAAATCGTAGCTCAGCACAAGTAAATCTGCAGCAGGCGACCACTTAACTTCGGAGGTTTTGGTTAGAAACGATAGTCCAGAGACGGGAGTAAGCCAGCGCGCCACCAAAGTGCCCGCCAGTAAACCGATTAAGATGAATAACAGCAGAATCCATCCATTTTTCTTCATCTTCCATCGTCCCTCGCCATTTTTTGACACGTTTGCTCTATTATACGCTCCAGCGAAACGCTTTACAATCCATCGATAGCAGCAAACCAGGCTTTTTGGGTAAACACCGCTTCCATGAGCGCGTTTTGCATTGACCACAGATGCGCATCAGAAGGCTTCTTTGCATATTCGCCAGCTGCAGCGGACGCTGCGTTCACCTGCTGAATAACCTTGAGCAGCGCCGTTTTTTGCTGTGCATCTGTCACACCCTTCTCTACAAGCGAAGCTGATTTTACCCACTGCTGATGAAGCTCGCTCCAACTATTCGCCTCACCCATGGAGGCATCATTAAGCTTTTCTAATGTGCTTCCATCCATTTGACGAATAAGTTCGCCCGTTTGTTTGAAAAAACTTTCAATTTCTGCAGGCTTGCCGGTATAGGGTATGGAGGAGAGTGCGGGTACATCGATTTGTTTGATATATACCTCCATTCCGGTTAACGTTTGGCTAAGCGCAAGCGCCTCGTTTCGATCCGCAGCCATGCCCACATAAACCCGATAGTCCTCACCATCCGCATAAGATGCAGCCGCCAACCCTTTTGCCGTCAGCTCCTGAACTGCCGCATCCTGTCCTTCTTGATTGCTGAAAACTCCATACTGCAGCATGTAATAGGAACTTTCAGGTATATTCACTTTGATATTGGATGATCCAGCCGCTGCCCCGCTCTGATTTCCAGAAGTGCTGTTGCTCCCATTTGAATTAACCGCCGCGACTTGACTGTCCTTATTATCTGCGGCGTTCGCGCCCGCACCAACCTCAACAGTCGGCACAGCCGTTCCGGCCCCAGGATCCTCCGCCGACGGCGGCCCTCCCGCAAAAAGGGCCAAAATAAAATAACCGAACAATCCTCCGGTCACAACCGCTCCGGTCACGGATGCAAATACCTTGTACCAGGATGGATTCCGGCCATGGCGGTAATTTGCAGCCGTCTTGAACGAGCTGAGGATGCCCTGTGAACCTGAAGAATTTCTTTCGTGCTCGTCCAGATCCTCAAGATCAATTTCAGGCTGATGCGCTTGAATTGTTTTCGATCTCCCGTTGAACGGCTCCTCCGCTGCCGGTATATGATACAGACTATCGTGAGCGTCATAAACGGGAGTTGATGCCATATAGGCATCCTCCCAGGACGAAAGCTTCGCTTCTAAAGGTTTCACTATTTGTGGCGGGTCAGCATGGCCGGGCTCGGCTGGCTTTACTATATTCCTGGAGTCCTGAGACGTGGATGGTGGCAGAGAAGCTCCCTTGACCGTTTGACGATCCGTCTCGCGAATCAACTGCTCCAACGCATGCGCATCATTTTGGAACGGGCTGTTCCATGTTCCCTTATCGGACGAAAATTGAAGTTCTTCCTGAAAAATCGGCACGACATTGGACTTGTTCGGGCGTTCCTGCAAATCCGGATCCGGCTCCCGCTGCTCACGAGCTCCGTTTTGCTTGTCAAAACGGTACGTAATGCGTGCTTTTGAATTCATATCACTCTCTCCTTGTCCGCAATCTCTAGTACGCTTCCTGTGGTCCTTAAAAATATCTTTGTGAATCTTGTCCCTATTTTCAGCAATGTCTTTGTGTTCCTTGTCCCTATCTTCAGCGATGTCTTTGTGTTCCTTGTCCCTATCTTCAGCAATGTCTTTGTGTTCCTTGTCCCTCTTCTCTAGTAATAGTGTATGAAGAGATTAAGAGACTTATGACAAGTGCCCCTCCCTAAATCCCTCCTGAGGAGGGACCCCAAGGGTCTTCCGACCCTCTGGACACCCGGAATCGACTAACGTGGGCGTTATAGAGAATCGCTTATATGCCGCTGACTGCTATGATCGTTTTCGTCCCTATCGGGACACACTTCCATGCAGCGCTCCCGAGCCGCCTGGTGGACTTCGTCCCTGAATAACGAACGCAGCTGCAGAAATGCTTTTACGTTACAGCAAGCAGGTATCGTTTTCGTCCCTCCCGGGACACACTTCCATGATGCGCTCCCAAGCCGCTGATGGACTTCGTCCCCCATAAGATTTGGGTCATATTGATGAGGAATTTACCTTGGCATAATTGAATTATAATTATCTCGAATTCTTAAATCGGGGATTAAAATAAGGTTGGAAGAATGTAATCGTAAATGGAGGAGATGAGTCTGTGATTCTCAAACGTTATTCCAGTCCTGAAGGGACATCTGGTGCCCCGAGCGCAGTAAAGTAGGAGTGGGTCCCGTCAGGGACGAAAAACGAGGCCATCTCGCAGCAGCTATCCCGCTTCGCCGCCCCGCCAACGTTACCCACCCGGGTGTCCAGAGGGCCGGAACCCTTTAGGGTCCCCCTCCGGGGGATTTAGGGGGTAGGGACGAAAAACGAGGCCACCTCGCAGCGGCTTGCCCGCTTTGCCGCCACGCCAACGTTACCCTACCCGGGTGTCCAGAGGGCCGGAACCCTTTTGGGGGATTTAGGGGGCCATCTGCAGTAAAAGTAAGAGTGGGTCCCGTCAGGGACGAAAAACGAGGCCACCTCGCAGCAGCTTGCCCGCTTCGCCGCCCCGCCAACGTTACCCACCCGGGTGTCCAGAGGGCCGGAACCCTTCGGGGTCCCCCTCCGGGGGATTTAGGAGGCAGCTGCAGGTCCCGTCAGGGACGAAAAACAAGGCCACCTCGCAGCAGCTAATCCGCTTCGCCGCCCCGCCAACGTTACCCTACCCGGGTGTCCAGAGGGCCGGAACCCTTTTGGGGGATTTAGGGGGCCATCTTCACTCCATGGAAATGGAATCCGGGGAACATTTGGGGAGGGGCATCCCCAAATAAAAATAGCCCTCTGGCAGCATCCGAAATTGAATCGGATGTCCAGAGGACCAAGAGGCACTTGTCGTCCCACAGAGGATTCAGGGATGCCTTGATCGAAGCAGTCTTGCGAGTCCATCGGCAACCTTCCAAATGTCTCCGGCACCCATAGTAATGACAAGGTCACCAGGTGACACTCTTTCGGACAGCTCGGCCAGCACCTCTTCTTTAGTTGGCAGATAGGCGGTGTTCGCATTACTGTTTTTGACGATAAGCTCGACCAATTTTTTAGAATGAACGCCTTCGATCTGCAATTCGCCGGCAGGAGAGTAGATGTCTGTAATAATGACCTCATCCGCCTCCATGAAAGCCCTGCTGAATTGCTCGAACAGAAAGAAGGTCCTCGTATAGCGCTGCGGCTGGAATACGGCGATAATTCGCTTTCCAGTTGATTTTGCCGCACTGATGGTCGCCTGGATCTCAGTGGGATGATGGGCGTAATCATCAATGACGAGAATGTCATTAACCTCGCCGAGAACCTGAAAACGGCGTTTGGCTCCGCGAAAATCGACAATAGCCGCCGCTATCGCGTCGAAAGGCACGCCTGCCTCCAGACAAGTGATGATAGTTGCCATCGCGTTGTAGACATTATGCCGCCCCGGAACGGACAGGTTGATACTGCCCAGCTTATTGCCATGCTTCGTCAACTCGAAGGAGGCTTTACGGTCGCCGAGTTCAATATTCGCTGCTGTGTATACGGCGTCGTTTCTTTCGATCGCATATGTGATGATCCCGGATCCGCCAAGCGGACCGGCTTCCAGATTCGGCAGCATATCCAGGAGGTTTTCATCGTCTATGCAAATAATCGCTTTCCCGTCTTCCTTAACCTGGCTTAAGAACTGCACATAAGCGGCCTTCAGCTTGGTGAAATCGCCGTCGTAGTTCTCCAAATGGTCAGGCTCAACGTTGGTCACGATAGCAATAGCAGGATGATATTGCAGGAAGGAGCCGTCGCTCTCATCGGCCTCCGCTACTACAAACTCTCCCTTTCCGGCCTTTGCATTGGTGCCTACATTAATGATCTCTCCCCCGATAATATAGGTGGGATCAAGTCCGCATGTTTCCATAACAAGTGCGATCATTGATGAAGTCGTCGTTTTGCCATGAGCGCCCGCAACTGCGACGCCTTTGCCGTTATTCATCAGTCTCGCCAGCATTTGTGCGCGATGCAGGATCGGAATGTTCAAATCCTCTGCTTCTTTGCGCTCCACATTGTCGCGGGACAAAGCGGTAGAATAAACAACAAGGTCCGCGCCTCTCACATGCTCCCGCTCATGGCCAATATAGATATGCGCTCCATTAGCCGCAAGCTTCTCGGTGAGTTCCTGCCCTGCGACGTCGGAACCTGACACCTTGTACCCCATTTCCAGCATGACCCGAGCGATAGCGCTCATACCATAACCGCCGATACCGATGAAATGAACGTGTTCTGCCGTATTCAAAGACGGTTCACCAACCTTTTTCAGAATCCATATTGTAGAGCAATTGAGAGCGGACGTCTGCAATCAAATAGAGCGTTCCGGTTACAACCGCCAAATCGGCTTCACCGGTCAACTTCTGAAGCCGCGCGAGCGCCTGCTTCCAATTCGGTTCCACGATGAGCTCGAAAGGGCGGCCGATTTTCTCCCTCATCTCCCGAACGATATCTGCCAATGCTTCGGCCGACATCGCCTTGCGAAAATCAGGCTCAGTTACCACGAGCATATCCACTAGAGGTAGTATATGCCGTATTGTGTCAGGATGATTCTTGTTCGCCAGCATCCCGATCATAAGATGAAGACGGTTATACGTATACGTATTGCGGAGCGCGTCCGCAAGCGTTTCCGCGCCCTCGGGATTGTGCGCGCCGTCAACCAGAAGGCGGGGAGATTGGAGCACCATCTCAAGCCGGCCGGGCCAGGCCGCCTTGCGCAATCCCTGCCGGAGATCCTCATCATCCATGACAAGCGCATAGTATTGACGCATAACCTCCAGCGCCATGACAGCTACCGCAGCATTGGCGCGCTGATGCGCACCATTCAGCGTAATTGTCAAATCGTCAATGGAGCGGAACAATCCGTTGAAACGAAAATGCTGCTCGTCTTCCTTCACATCGAGTGTGGTTTCACTGAATTTCTCACCGAGCAGATATAAGGTGCTGTTTGCAGCCTTTGCCCTGGAAGCGATGATTTCGATGACCTCCGGCTGACTGACAGCGCTTATTACGGGAACTCCGGGCTTGATAATCCCTGCTTTCTCCCGGGCGACCTCTTCAATGGTATCACCCAGAATATCCATATGATCATGTCCCACATTCGTAATGATGGAGACGATGGGATTGACAATATTCGTTACATCAAGCCTTCCCCCAAGCCCGGTCTCCCAAACCACGAAATCCGGATAAGCCACCGTCGCATAATACAGAATAGCCAATGCCGTTGAAACCTCGAACATCGAGGGCGATCCAAGCTCCGATTTCGCAATCTCCTCGACATGCGGCTTGAGCCTATTGGACAGCATCAGCAGCGTTTCCTCCGGGATATCGACACCGTTATATTGAAACCGGTTGGTGAATTTGGTGATGAAAGGAGACGTGTAGGTCCCTACATCATAACCGGAGTGAATCAGCACGCTGGTAAGGTAAGCACAGACGGAGCCCTTGCCGTTCGTACCGGCAACATGAATAAACTTCAAGCGGCGCTCCGGATGGCCGAAGCGTTCCATCAACAGCTCAATGCGTTCCATCCCCGGCCGGATGCCGAACGCGACTAATCCTTCTATCCAATCCCGTGCTTCCTGATAAGTTGCAAGCCCGCCGTCGGCGGACTTAAGAAGCTGATCTGTCATAAGAGTTCTTCCTTCTTCCTCATATTAACCTGAGCAATTGCTCGCAAGCTGCTATAGCGGCGTTAACGATCGTTATCCGCGCAGTTCCGCGAGTCTTGCTTTCACTTTTTCCCGTTTATCCGCATAATCGGCCATTTTGGCCCGTTCTTCATCAATGACCTTGGCAGGCGCTTTGGCTACGAAGCCTTCATTGCCCAGTTTCTTCTCGACACGCTCAACTTCGCCGGTCAAATTCTGAATTTCCTTCTCCAAACGTATAATCTCCTGGTCGATATCAATCAGCCCGGCCAGCGGAAGATACAGCTCCGCCCCGGTAATAACCGCCGTCATTGCTTTATCCGGCGCCTCCTGGGAAAGACTGATTTCAAGCAAAGATGTCCCGCAGAAACGGCTGATGAATTCTTCGTTGCGGCTGAGAATGCCCGCTTCCGCTTCTCCGGATGGCTTGATGAGCAGCTCGACTTTCTTGCTCATTGGCACATTGACCTCTGCGCGAATATTGCGGACCGATCGGATAATCTCCATCAGAAGCTCCATCTCGCGAACGGCATCAGGCGCTTCGAGCGCCGAGTCATATGCCGGCCAGGCAGCCAGCGTGATCGTCTCGCCATCATGGGGCAGATGCTGCCATATTTCTTCACTGATGAAAGGCATGAACGGGTGAATCAGCCGCTGCGTCCGGTCAAGCACGTATGCAAGAACGGACTGCGTGGCCCGCTTCGCTTCCGGATCGCTGCCGTACAGGTTCAGCTTCGCAAACTCAATATACCAATCGCATAAGTCGTCCCAGATGAAATTCGTCAGCAATCTGCCGGTTTCACCGAACTCATAGCTATCTATAAGTCGTGTAACATCACGTGAGGTTTCATTTAACCGGTGCAGAATCCAGCGCTCTGCTGTTCCGAGCTTCCCGCTGATATCGATATCTGCAGCCGTTACCCCCTCCAGATTCATCAGCGCAAAACGGGACGCGTTCCAGATCTTGTTCGCGAAATTACGCGCCTGTTCTACTCTCTCCCAGCGAAAACGCAAATCCTGGCCAGGCGTACTGCTCGTCGAGATCATGAAGCGCATCGCGTCAGCGCCGTATTTTTCGATCACTTCTAGCGGATCGACGCCGTTGCCCTTGGATTTGGACATCTTGCTGCCATTCTCATCGCGAACAAGCCCATGCATCAGAACATCCTTGAACGGTTTCTGGTCCGTGAATTCCAGTGCGGTAAAGATCATGCGGGCGACCCAGAAATAAATAATATCATAACCGGTCACCAGCACGTCGGTTGGATAGAAACGCTTCAGATCCTCGGTCTGCTCCGGCCAGCCAAGCGTCGAGAACGGCCATAATGCCGAGCTGAACCATGTGTCCAGCACATCCTCATCCTGCCGCAGCGAGGAGCCACCGCATTTGTCGCAAACTTTAATATCTTCTCTTGCTACAAGCAGTTCTCCGCAATCCTCACAATACCACGCCGGTATGCGGTGCCCCCACCACAATTGGCGGGATATGCACCAGTCACGGACATTTTCAATCCACTGCAGATAAATTTTCTCAAACCGGTCAGGAACAAAACGGACACCGCTGCCCGCACGCTGAGCCTCAATCGCCGCCTGTGCAAGGGGCTTCATCGAGACGAACCATTGCGTGGACAAATAAGGCTCGATAACGGCGCCGCTGCGTTCGCTGTGTCCTACCTGATGGACATGATCCTCGATTTTAATGCAGACTCCCTGAGCCTGAAGATCAGCCACAATGCGCTTGCGGCATTCGGAACGGTCCATTCCTTTATAGGGGCCTGCCTCGTCGTTCATCACGCCGCTCTCATCCATGACAACAATTTGCGGGAGCTGGTGGCGAAGGCCGACCTCAAAGTCATTCGGATCATGGGCAGGCGTTATTTTGACCGCGCCTGAACCAAAATCCTTCTCTACATATTCATCAGCAATAATCGGGATTTCCCTGCCGATAATCGGCAGAATGATCACCTGCCCGATCAAATGCTTGTAGCGGTCATCCTCGGGATGAACAGCGACAGCGGTATCCCCAAGCATCGTCTCCGGACGGGTTGTAGCAACGGTCAGGAAGCCGCCCTTATCCTTCAGCGGATATTGCAAATGGTAAAGATGCCCGTTCACTTCTTTATATTCAACCTCAATATCCGAAAGCGCTGTGCGCGCGGCGGGATCCCAGTTGATGATTTTTTTGCCGCGGTAGATCAGCTTCTTCTCATACAGCCTTACGAATACCTCGCGCACAGCTCGTGAAAGTCCTTCATCAAGCGTAAAGCGTTCGCGCGAATAATCCAGCGAGAAGCCCATTTTGCCCCACTGCTCATGAATGGTCTGTGCGTATAATTCCTTCCACTCCCAGACCTTCTCCAGAAACTTCTCGCGCCCGAGATCGTATCGGGACAAACCCTCCTCGCGCAGCTTCTGCTCCACTTTGGTTTGTGTCGCAATCCCGGCATGGTCGCTGCCCGGCAGCCAGAGCGCGTCAAAGCCCTGCATCCGTTTCGTACGGATCATAATGTCCTGGAGCGTAAAATCCAGTGCATGCCCGATATGCAGCATCCCCGTTACATTGGGCGGCGGGATAACAATGGTATACGTCGGAGCATCAGGACGCTTGCCGGCTTCAAAATATTTTCCCTGCATCCAATATTCGTACCACTTGGCTTCCGAGGCCTTCGGATCATACGTCGTCGGCATCTCTGTCGTCATTTGTTTTTCAGACATGGCTACTTACCTCCATTATGTTTGCAAACCGGAACTTGAGTAACGGCCTGAAGGCCGCCGGTTGTGAATATGAATATGGTGAATCGTTGTAAACGGAAAAGAAAGGAGCAATTATTTTCCAAATAAAAATAAACCTTCCGCCCCTTTATTGCAAAGGACGAAAGGTTATGCTTCCGCGGTACCACCTTTGTTTCGACCAGCGGTTTCCCCCTGATGCGACACCTCGAACAGATAACGGCTGCGACCGGCTGGAACTAACGGACGAATCCGCTCATCCAAGCAACTCAGGGGCGACCAGTTGCAGCAAACATCCTGCAGAACCTCACAGCCATCCGGTTCCGCTCTCTGAAGGCATTGATGCCACTCTTCCCCTTCAATGTTATTATTTCTTAAAAGTATTGCCTTATTTTTTCTATCATACACGTTATGATTTGCACTCGTCAATCCTAAAGCGGGATACGGGCGGCCCATAATGGGGTGTTGACAGCAAAAAATCCCTCTGGAGCGGATTGCCGCTGCAAAGGGATTCATGGTTTTAAAGCTATGGAATATATAAAACCTGGCCTTCATTGATGCTGTGATCAGACAAACGATTATAGAGAGCGATTTCTCGGGGCTGCATTTGATAGCGGCTGGCTATCGTCTCCAGAGTTTCTTCGCGCTGTACGATACACATGCGCAGTCTGCGGAACGATTGATCGTCCGCGCTTCTTCCGAAGAACAGATTCTTCCATTCGATCTCATCGCCGTTTGGCTGACTTGCCGCTTCCGCCGCCTTTTGCGCATCCTGCTTCGCAACCGCTCTTGCTTCCTGCTCCCTCAGGCTGGACTGCAAAAGAGAACGAAAACCGACATTGCCGGCTGGCTGTCCGGACGCTTCATCAGAAGGCTTGATCCCCAAAGCAACGCGCATTTCCTTGGGAGCAGGCTCAGGTTCCGACGCGACGGGATCAATCTGGATTGGCTGAGCGCCCAATGGGCTGTCCGCTGCAAAAACAGACGCGTCAGGAGGCTGCTCTTCGGCTGCCGGGTGGAATGTTGAAAGCTGCTGGTCGGTACGCTGTGATTCCCGATTAGAACCCTCAGGCTCTTCCGCTTCCAGCTCGGAGAGATTAAGTATTACCTCTTCCTCTTCAAGCTGCTGCTGTCTGAGCGCCTCCAGCCTGTAGGCTTCCCATTCGGCAGCTTCGCGGCGGGCGTCTTCCCGCTCTTCTTCAAGAGCCCTCTCCCGTTCTTCCTCCTCCAGCTGGGCAGCGCGCAGTGCAGCCGCTTCCCGCTCGGCATCCGCTTGACGCAGTGCCTCGAAGGCTAATGCTTCCCGCTGCTCGGCTTCCAGTCGGCGCTGTTCCCTGCCGGCTTCCTCTGTTTCACGCTGAAGCTGTTCCCGCAGAGCCGCTTCACGGTTCGCGGCCTCCCGCTCGGCGATCTCGCGGTTTGCCGGTTCCCTGAATCCTTGCGTAACAGGAGCTGCCCAGCCGTCGAAGCCAGCCGGCGGCTCCTGCACCCGTGGTGGCGAAGGCTGTGATACGGGAGCTGCCCAGCCGTCGAAACCCGCTGGCGGCTCCTGCACCCGCGGTGGCGAAGGCTGTGATACGGGAGCGCCCCAGCCGTCGAAACCCGCTGGCGGCTCCTGCACTCGCGGTGGCGAAGGCTGTGATACGGGAGCGCCCCATGAAGGCAGCTGTTCTTCATCTTCCCTTTTATGAACGACGGTAAAAGGTTCCTCACGCCATTCTTCCTGCTCCTGCTTCTGCTCGATTTCGATGCCAAGCAGGGACAATACGCCTGTTACATTGAGCGTTCTGGCGGATAGCAGATCGACATCGAAGTTATCAATTTCCACCGCGATGTCATCGAGTCTGTTAATGCGGTTCATAGGAAGCGTGATTTCCACTGGAATCATATGCTCCAGCGCTTGATCTCCCTCAAGCCCGTCAGGCGCCCGATATACTCCTGACAGCAGCAGATGCCCCTTAAGCAGCACTTGTTCACCCTGCTGAACAATCTGGATACGGGGAACAAGCTCGATTTCTTCGAGCTCGTCTATTGCAGCCACATCATCCGGCAAATGAACACGTTCGTAAACGTCAAAGCGTAAACCGCTCGATGGATTGGACACGCTAGTCGTCCTCCTTTCCCCTCTCATAGCTTGGTTATAGCTATCTTCCCTATTTATCTATATGGCGAGGGGTAGGCGGGCATGACTACATTTTCAATGGAGTACCCAATTGATTGACGACTTTCCGGAACCAAGGTGGCTCCGGTGAGCGAACGGTGATTGCGTGATGGGAAAAAGGATGCTGAAATACCAGTTCCTCGCCCCGCAGCGCCTGATGAGGAAGAAGCCGGCTGCTGCCGCCATACAGAACATCGCCGATAAGCGGGTGTCCGATATGGCTCAGATGGACACGGATTTGATGCGTACGTCCTGTTTCCAGCGTCAGGCGGACCCAGGTGGCCTCCTTGAAGGTCACCAGTACCTCATAATGCGTGACGGCCTCATCGCCTGCGGGCGAAACGCGCCTGCGGGCCTTATGATGGCGGTCCTTCCCGATTGGTGCAGCTATTGTACCGCGTTGATTGCCCATGCGGCCCTGGACAAGCGCAGCATACTGGCGTCCGATCTGTTTAATCCGCATGGAATCATCCAGACGCAGCTGGGCGAGGTCATTTTTGGCATACAGCACAGGTCCCGATGTATCATCATCCAGGCGATGGATATGCTTGACCGGCATGGGGTCGCCTGCACTTAGACAATGACAGGCAGCAGCCTCGTCCAGCGTACCGCGCCGACCGGGAGCCGAAGCATGGACCGGCATTCCAGCCGGTTTGTCCATTACGAGGCACCAGTCATCCTCAAACAGGACAGCAGCTTCCCATTGAGCCTTCTCGGTGAGCTGTTTTTGGGCCAGGCGATAAAGTGGATCGGCTTCAACATTTGCCGGTACAAAGGCGTGCAATCGGACAACATCGCCTTCCAGCTGAATGCCGCCAACCGAGAACAGCCGGTTCACCCATTTCTCCGGAAAGAAAGCAAGAGCCAGCAGCCACTGCCGCACAGCATGCGGATGACTCCCGGCCTTCAATACAGGAATATTCAATTGCTTTTCTTCAGACCATTCAGCCAGAACGGGAACCGGCAGCTCCAGCCACTCCCCGCTTCGTTTGATGCTCCTGCCTTGCGTCCATTCATCCATTAGCCCCATCGCTCCTATAAACGCCGCAGCGCTTCATCATGAGCCTCAATCGTGGCATCAATGGCATTCTCATCATGGACGGCAGAAACAAACATGCCTTCGAACTGGGATGGCGCAACACTGACTCCAAGATCCAGCATCGCTCCAAAATAAGCCTTAAACCGTTCCGAATCAGCGGTTTTAGCCGTGTCATAATCAATGATGTGCTTGTCGGTAAAAAATGGGCACAACATGGAGCCTACACGATTAATCGTACAAGCGATTCCATGTTTGAGCGCATTGGATTCAAAACCATCCTGCAATCTGACCGACATCCGTTCCATATGCTCATATCTCTCCGGCGTGAGCAGGCTAAGTGTCGTATATCCCGCCGCCATCGCGAGCGGATTGCCCGACAATGTGCCGGCTTGATAGATTGGGCCGCTCGGGGCCATCAGCTCCATCAACTCGCGTCTGCCGCCATAAGCGCCAACCGGAAGCCCGCCGCCGATCACTTTGCCCAGGCAGGTCAAATCCGGAGTGATGCCGTACAAGCCCTGCGCGCAATGATAGTGGACGCGGAATCCGGTCATGACCTCATCGAAAATAAGCAGGCTTCCATACTGCTCCGTCACCTCGCGCAGCCCTTCAAGGAAACCCGGCAGAGGAGGAACTACCCCCATATTGCCGGCGACCGGTTCAACAATAATACAAGCAATTTGCTCGCCAAACTTCTCGAAAGCGAGCTTTACCGAATCCAGATCGTTATAGGGTACTGTAATGGTTTGGGATGCCACGCTTTCCGGAACACCAGGACTGTCAGGCAGACCCAGCGTGGCGACACCGGAGCCTGCTTTGATCAGAAGGCTGTCGGCGTGGCCATGATAAGAGCCTTCGAATTTTAAAATTTTGCTCCGCTTCGTGTAGCCTCTTGCCAGACGCAGGGCGCTCATGGTCGCCTCTGTGCCGGAATTCACCATACGCACCACTTCAACTGATGGAACGCGCTCGCATACCAGCTCCGCCATTCTGGTTTCCAGCTCGGTTGGCGCACCAAAGCTGGTCCCCTTCTCAGCCGTCCGCTTGATGGCCTCAATGACTTCCGGATGGGCGTGACCCATGATCAGCGGCCCCCAGGAGCCTACATAGTCGATATAGCTGTTCCCGTCGATATCGTAGACGCGATAGCCTTCACCGCGTTCCATATAAACCGGCGTAAGCCCAACGGACCGAAAAGCCCTGACCGGCGAATTTACACCTCCGGGAATGACAACCTTCGCTTGTTCAAAAGCCGCCTTGGAACGCTCATCCCGGCGAAACCGATTATTTTCGCTCAAATTCGACACACCACCTGTTATTTGTTCGCAATCCTAACATTTTCGCGATAGAGTAGGATTGCGTCTATTCTTTGAGCCAGCGTGCAGCATCCAGGGCATGATAGGTAATGATCAGATCCGCTCCGGCCCGCTTCATACCGGTTAATGTCTCAAGCACAATCGCCTTCTCGTCGATCCAGCCGTTGAGAGCTGCGGCCTTCACCATGGAATATTCCGCACTTACATTATAAGCCACAACCGGCAAATCAAAATGATCCTTCAACTGGCGGAGAATATCCAGATAGGCAAGCGCAGGCTTCACCATCAGCATATCCGCACCTTCGATAACATCGGATTCCGCTTCACGCAGCGCCTCGCGCCCATTTGCCGGATCCATCTGATAGGTCTTGCGGTCCCCGAACTGCGGAGTTGAATGAGCCGCTTCACGAAAAGGCCCGTAATAGGCCGAGGCATATTTCACTGAGTAGGACATGATGGGAATCATTTCGAAACCGGCTTCGTCCAGCCCGTCCCGAATGGCACTCACAAATCCGTCCATCATATTGGATGGAGCGATGATATCGGCTCCGGCCTGAGCCTGGGAAACAGCCGTTTTTACCAAAAGCTCGAGAGAAGCATCATTATCCACTTCAGCTGCGCCAGTCGACTGATTATGCAGGATGCACCCGCAGTGACCGTGATCTGTAAATTGACACAGGCAGGTATCTGCTACAACCACCAGTTGAGGTGCCCGGGATTTGACGCTGCGTATGGCCTGCTGGACAATTCCATCCGGCTCATAGGCGGATGAGCCGACAGCGTCCTTATGTTCGGGAACGCCAAACAGGAGAATGGACTGTACGCCGGAAGCTACAACGGCATCGATTTCCAGTTGAAGCTGATCCAGTGATAAATGGTAAACACCAGGCATAGAGGGAATTTCCTCTTTAATATTTTGACCGTACGTAACAAAAATCGGATAAATAAAATCATTCACCGTCAGCTGCGTTTCGCGGACCATATTGCGCAGTCCCGCAGAACGGCGCAAACGGCGATGTCTCGTAATCGGAAAAGTCATAATAATACCTCCTTAGGCGTTTATGGCAAAGTTCTTCATTTCATGGTTTGGCGATCCGCCAACAACACATGTTTTCCCCGGCTTAAAGCCTACTCGCCAGGAATCCGTTTGGCTAATCGCGATGCCGCGATAGCCTCGATAAGACCGTCAATTGTCGCATCCTCCGGCTGAATGGTCACGACCAGACCCGATTCCTCGGCTGTCTTGGCCGTAAGCGGACCGATGCAGGCAATATCCGCACTCTGAAGCACATCTACCGGATTGTCCACTCCCATGCGCTGCATAACCGTTATTAAATTCGTCACTGTTGATGAGCTGGCAAATGTAATGACATCCACCTTGCGTTTGATCAGCAGCTGCAATACATCTTCATCCTGGTCATCTTCAATTACAGTCTCGTAGACATCAATCTCCACAGTTACGAGCCCGCGCAGGGCAAGCTCCCGCGGAAGCACTTCCCTGGCCAGATCGCCGCGCGGCAGAAGCACCCGCTGACCTGGCAGCAAGCTCTCATGCAAGCTGTCCAGCAAGCCCTCTGCCTGAAATTTCACAGGAAGCGACTCTACGATCAGACCGCGTTTCTCCAAAGCTTCAGCTGTTTTGGGCCCGACGGCGGCAATTCGGGCCTGATGGAATCGCCGGATATCTATACCGAGTCTTTTCAGCCAGCCAAAAAAATACTCGACCCCGTTCACGCTTGTGAACATCAGCCAGTCGTATTGCTCTTCGGCAAGCAGCGCCGATTCTACCTCACGCACCGCGGAAGCGGAACTCTGCTCTCGCGTCTGTATCACCGGAAATTCGCAGGGCTCCCCGCCCAATTCCTCAATACGGTCCGCCAGGTCGCTGCTTTGCGCTCTCGCTCTTGTCACCAGCACCCTTGTTCCAAACAAGGGCTTTCGTTCATACCACTGAAGCTTGTCCCGCTGCCGGACAACATCACCTACGACTATAACCGCAGGAGGCTTGAAATCTGCCGCTCTCACAACAGCTTCTATCGTTTCCAAGGTTCCGGTGATGGTTTGCTGTTCGACCCGGGTGCCCCATCGGATCAGCGCCACAGGAGTCTCAGGAGGCTTGCCGTGCTTCATGAGCTGGTCGGCAATATAGCCGATCTTGGCAACGCCCATAAGAAAAATAAGCGTGCCGGTCGCATTGGTCACTTTATCCCAGTGAATCGATTGGTCAAGCTTATCAGGGCTTTCATGCCCCGTTATAATAGATAAGGATGAAGCCAGATCCCGGTGTGTTACAGGGATTCCCGCATAGGCAGGTACGGCAATTGCCGATGTAATGCCGGGAATGATTTCGAATTCAACGCCATTTTGCTGCAGCAGCTCCGCTTCTTCCCCGACCCGACCGAAGATCGTGGGGTCTCCGCCTTTGAGTCTGGTGACAATCTTCCCTTCAAGGGCCAGATCGACAAGAAGCTGATTGATATCCTCCTGCTTCATCGTATGACGGTCGGGAAGCTTGCCCACATATACTTTCTTTGTGCCTGCCTTAAGATATTTCAGCAAACGGGGGCTGGCTAACCGGTCGTACACCACGACATCACATGCCTGCAAACATTCCATGCCCCGGATAGTAATCAGCTTCGGATCTCCGGGACCTGCTCCTACGAGAAAAACCTTCCCTGTCGCCTTCTCCATGCCGTTCATCCCCCAATTTCGGCCAAAATACGGTCTGCACCTCTCTCTATGAGCGCATCCGCGACTTCCTTGCCCAGCTTCTCGGGATCACTCCCATGAATGGTTTCTTTCAGCAGTATCGCGCCATCCGGTGAACCGACAATACCTGTAAGCGCGAGAACAGGAGTTTGCTTGGCTTCCTGCTGATCGATAATCGTCGCATAGGCTCCGATCGGAATTTGACAGCCTCCGTTCAGCGCTCCTAGAAAGCTGCGCTCTGCACGTACGGCTAATGACGTCATAGGATCATTAAATAAATCGAGCAGATCGCGAACTTCCTTGTCATCCTCGCGGCACTCAATACCAAGCGCCCCCTGACCCACTGCGGGAACAGACAGCTCTACAGGCACGTAAGAGGATACCCTGTCCTCCCAGCCCATTCTCTTGATCCCCGCAGCCGCCAGAACGATGGCATCGAAGCCTTCTGTCTCGAGCTTGCGGATTCGTGAATCAATATTGCCTCTGATTGATTCAATTTGCAGATCGGGACGGGCGTGCTTAAGCTGGCTGGATCGTCTTAAACTGCTGGTGCCGACCTTTGCTCCTTGTGGAAGCTGCTCCAGCGAGAAATTGTTTTTGCTGATCAGACAATCCCTTGGATCGACCCGCTTGGGCGTGGCTCCATTGATAAGCCCCTCAGGCAGCTCGAAGGGCATGTCCTTCATGCTGTGAACGGCAATATCAATCTCCCCGTCGAACAAGGCTTGTTCAATTTCTTTCACAAACAAACCTTTTCCGCCCACCTTGGACAGCGTGACATCCAGAATGCGGTCGCCTTTCGTAATGATTTTGCGCACCTCAAAAGAATAATCCAATTGATGCAGAGCGCATAATGATAGCAGCTGATCAATTACCTGGCCTGTTTGGGTCAAAGCCAGCGCGCTTTGCCGTGTTCCGACCACAATAGTCCGCTTTCCGTCAATGATATATGTCATTCCTCATGCCCCTTCTCCACTATATCCTGAAGCCGGTTCAACCAGCCGCCGATCTCTTCCTCCACAGAACCAGAGCGTTCAGCCGTAGGCGATTCTCCTCTCGAATAAGCAAGTATCTCCTGAGCCGCAAGCTTTAAAATGGCATGCCTTCGTTTCTCATCAGGCTCCTTCTCAAGAGCTTGTTTACGCAAAAGGCCCAGCTTCGGAAGTGCAGTTCCCAGCTCTTTCCCATAGTTCATTTCCAGCTCCCGCTTGATGCGCGCTATCAGGGAGGGGCTCGCCCCTCCGCTCGTCACAGCCAACAGCAGATCGCCTCTGCGGACGACCGCAGGAGTAATAAATGCCCCTTCTTCGGCTTTGTCCGCCACATTGCACAATACCCCGCTGCCCGCTGCAGACAAGGAGACGGAATGATTGACAGCCCGATTCCCGGTAGCTGCGAATACAAGAAAAGCATCGGCTAAATCCTCTTCCTTGTATTCCCTCCGCTTATGCCGGATAGACCTCAACTCTGCCAATCGTTGAAGCTCCTCAGTAAGCAAGGGGCTCACGACCACAAGCCTGTCCGCTCCGGCTTCCAGCAGTCCGAGCACCTTGCGCTCCGCGACAGCTCCCCCTCCGATTACAACGCAGAGCTTCTCTTTGAGATTCACCATCATTGGATAAAAATCAGCCAAAATTGTTCAACCTACTTTCCTTAGCGTATACGGCTTAAGGAATCTATGACCAGCCGTGAAAAGAAGAGGCCTTATTCATTAACAGATTAAGCAGCAGAACGCCAAAGCTGATCAAATTAAAGCGGGCGCTGTTCCAGACTGTCCCGTTGAACCATCGATGCCTCAATATGTTGGCAATATAGAGTGCCAATGCAACGAAGGAAGTAAGCACCTTGGGATCAAGCAGCAGAGTATATCTGCCTTCCGTCAAAATCGATGTAACCGCAACCGCCAAAGACAATGTAAGCAGCGGCGTACCGATTAACGACGCCCTGAACATGAAGCGGTCCATAACATCCAAACTGGGCAGCCGCTGAACGCTCTTGGTCCACCTCTTTCCTTTCAATCTGCCATGCAGGAACAAATACATACCTGAGAAAATGGCGCTTATCGTAAGCGCGGCAAAGGCACAGATCATCAGGCTGACATGAACCACCAGCAGTTCTCTAGCGAGCTCCCAAGGGGCCAGCGACGCTCCTGAGCCGATACCGAACAAATTAAGCGTCAGTACCGCGAAGCCGATTACATTTGCGAAGAAAACAATAAATTCAATCCGGAAAAATTGACTGATAACGAGCGATATCGTCACCAGCAGCCAGGAGAACAGCAATAAATATTCAAACAGGCTCATAAAGGTCATATCCAGATGCGAAGCAATCCGCTGAACCAGAAATACCGCCTGCAGCACCCAAACGAAAGTAAGCAGCCCTGTTCCCACTCGTTTCGCCCTCCGGTTCCGGTCAACGAAATCCGAGAAGTAAAAGAGCAGGCTCAGGGCATAGATATAAAGCATTGCATCATATAACCAGTTTTGTGTAACCATGGGCGCCTCCACAAGTACGGCTTGAGATCGCCGGATAAGGAAATGGCGGCTATTCGCCGCCTGTCAAGTTCACTTGATCCCAATCGCTCGATATAAAAATTAAGTGGTCGCAGCAGCGATTGTACGGGAGGCTGTCTGCGCTCCAGGATTTTTTCCGAGTGACGAGATATGAGCGCCCTCTGCTGAAGAGACAGCCTCACGTTGTTTGGTCGATCTGCGTTCCTCAAGCTTGGCCTCTGCGATTTCCTCTTCCAATGCGAATAATTTCACAAACAAATCCATCGCATCATCGGCATGCTTCTCGGAGGCCATCTCTTTAATACGGACAATCGGATCGTGCATCATTTGGTTCACTATGCTTTTTGTCAGCTTGCGGATAATTTTCTTCTCGCGTTCGCCCAGGTCAGGGAGCTTGTTGGTCAGGCTCTCCATGGTTTCTTCGTGAATAACTGCTGCCTTGTCCTGCAAAGCGCGAATGAGCGGTGCGACGCCTAGCGTCTTATACCACTGGCGATATACATCCAATTCCTCAGCTATAAAGATCTCAATCTTGGCCGCTTCTGTCCGGCGCTGCTCCAGATTGCTCTCTACAATGCCTTCGAGATCATCGATATCATACAAAAACACATTTTCAACTGATGCGATTGCAGGATCCAGATCACGCGGTACAGCAATATCAATCATAAAAAGGGGACGCGCCTTGCGTGACTTGATGGCAGCCGCCACCTGTGCCCTCGACAGCACATAACCGTTGGATCCTGTTGAGCTGATGACAATATCCGTCTCATGAAGACGATGAATCGCATCCGTCAAGGATAGGGGAATCCCGTTAAACTTGTCCGCAAGCTCTACTGCACGGTCATACGTCCGGTTCACGACAAAAACTCTGCTGACTCCATTGGCATACAAATGCTTGGCAGTCAGTTCGCTCATCTTGCCTGCACCGATAATCATGACTGTCTTGCCGCTGAATTGTCCGAAAATCCGTTTGCCCAATTCAACTGCCGCATAACTGACCGAGACGGCAGCTTCTCCGATTGATGTCTCGGAATGCGCCTTTTTGGCCAGTGTCACCGCCTGCTTGAACAGCATGTTAAACATCGTGCCCGTCGTCTTCTGCTGCTGTGCAAGCAGAAAAGCACTCTTCACCTGACCCAGAATTTGAGTTTCCCCAATCACCATGGAATCAAGTCCGCATGTGACTCGGAACAAATGCTCAATCGCACGTTCATCTTCATACATATATAGATCGTTCGTAAATTGCTGTCTCGGCATGTCAAACCATTGTTCCATAAAGTGACGGATATAATGACCGCATAAATGCGGACGATCGACTACAGCATACAACTCGGTACGATTGCAGGTCGCAACAATGACACATTCCATGACGCTGTTCGTCTGCTGTAATTGTTTAAGGGCCTCCGGAAGGGCCTCGTCTGTAAAAGTAAATTTTTCTCTGACTTCGACTGGAGCCGTACGGTAATTAAGGCCAACAACCAATATGTGCATGCGCGTTCACCTGCCTTTCTTTACAGTTATTATCGTCTTAATCATCAATTATTATAGCATAGTTCGACAACCTGTACTCCTGCAATTATGAAAATTGTTTGAATGCATCATGATTAAAAACCGCATTAAAAATGACCACGAAAGCTCCGTGGTCATTGATCAAGTCATATGAAAATGTTACACAAGCTCGACTTGCTTCAAATCCGGTTCTACAACCTTCAATTCGCCCATTCCACGAATCAATTTCTTGGCATGAGTCGTTGTTGGTTTCAAAACAGACAGCATGTAGTCGATCGCAAGCTGCGGATCCACTGTTTCTCCGCACGTATAACAGTCGAGAGCAGCAAAACCTTTCTCAGGATACGTGTGAATGGAGAGATGACTTTCAGACAGCAGTACAAGAACGGTTGCGCCTTGTGGCTCAAATTGTTTTGCTTGCACAGAGAGTACGGTAGCGCCGCAGCTTTCAGCAGCCTCCACCATTTGGGCTTGTAAAAATTCCGCGTTGTTGAGCAGGTCAAAATCTACACCCCATGTGTCAACAGCAACGTGTCTTCCGAAAGTTGAGTATTCCATCTTTCGGTTCCCCCTTCCTAGGAATAAAATGTTTGAAAACTTTCATCCGCTAGGACCTACGTCATTCACTGCCCGAGGGAAAAATCTCTCGCAACATTACCATGTCCTGAGTGAATCCTGGTTCCTAATATTCTTTTCAACGAGAATAAAAATAACATCTATCGCTGATAAATGCAATAGTTTTTTTAAATTCTTTATATGAAGTTTTATCCTCAGTCCCATGACTGCAGCATTCGCGCCAGAGCCTTGGAGACGCACAGAGGCTGCAAAAAATAAAAGCCGCCATGGCGGCGGCTTTCAATCATGCATATAATGTCAAGTGATTATGCTTCCAACACGAACAAATGACGGGTGTGGTGCTTTAATTGCTCGTCGATTCCGGCAATCTGATCCCGGTCTGTGCATTGGTTGCGTAAATCGAGCAGTTCATTGATGGTGTGGTGGATGATTTTGATCTCACGTTCGATTTCCGTGCTGCGGAACCGTTCCTCAAGCTGGCCAACGGTATTCTTATACTCGAAAACAACACGCAATTCTCCACCGGTATTCTCTACAATTTTGCGTACAGCGCCCATTTCATAATAATAAACCATCGTATAAGAAGGATAAATCCGATTGACAATGGCATTCCCGCGAAAAATGGAAACTGCTTTGCGCATAGCATTTGTTAATTTTGGTTTAACCAACCGGCAGGAAAGTTCACAAATGTAATGATCTTCTTGACGTTCAAAAATTAAGCGGACTTCTTCATGTCCTGCTTGGTCTTCGAGAATCATTTCGTGATTGCCGTTATCGAGCACCATGACCTGCTGCTGCACATGATGATCTTCAAAGAAACGAACAAATCCCGCCATCTCATCAGCCGTTAGTTGCAGAGAAGCTTTGACATATTCCGTGGCTATCCGCTGAGCCATAAAAATCTCCTCAATTCTATAAACATGCCCTTTGTAAACCTTTGCTTAAATATATTATACTTCATCATTGCCGTTTATTCCTGCCGGTTGTTCTTGAAATTCACTCAAATTCCAGAAGAATCACGAATAATCACTCATGAACGTATCATATTATGCACTTTGCTCGTTATTCGGATGCTTCATCGCGGACTTCCTGCTCTTCCTGCTGTTCATCCTCTTCCCGCGCTTCCGCGATCCGCTCCACAATAATGCTCCAGACCTCGTCGCGTCCAAGTCCCGTCTCGGAAGAAAACAGCACCATTGCATCACTGGGGACGGTTCCCAATGTGTTCTTAATCATTTTAATATGTTTGTCCCACTTGCTGCGCGGAATTTTATCCGCTTTGGTGACGATGATACAGACCGGAATATCGTAAAACTTCAACCAATCGTACATCATTTTATCGTCTTTGGAAGGTTCATGACGAACATCGATGATGAGCATGACCATTTTGAGCGGTTCGCGGTTTTGCAGAAATCTCTCGATCATTTTGCCCCACTGCTCGCGCTGCGTCTTGGACACTTTGGCATACCCGTATCCGGGGAAATCGACGAAGTAAAGTCTGTCCTCGATACGGTAATAATTAAGCTGCTGGGTTTTGCCGGGCTGAGAGCTCGTACGGGCCAGGTTCTTGCGTTGGATCAATTTATTGATCAATGATGATTTCCCGACATTCGAACGCCCTGCCAGAGCAAACTCCGGCAAGGCGTCCTCAGGATATTGGGAAGGCTCTACAGCGCTAATCACAAATTCGGCTTTGTTGACATTCATTCTTGAATAACCTGCTTTCTAATGCGTCTGAATAGGCAGCTGCGTAAGGGCGTGCTGCAGCACCTCATCCATATGGCTGACCGGAATAAAATCCAGATCGTTTCTTATGCTCTCCGGAATATCGCGCAGATCACGCTCGTTTTCTTTGGGGAGCAGCACCTTTTTGATTCCTGCGCGATGCGCTGCCAAGGATTTTTCTTTCAATCCTCCGATTGGCAGTACACGGCCTCTCAGCGTAATCTCTCCGGTCATGGCCACTTCCTTGGACACATGACGGCCGGTTAACGCGGAGATGAGCGCCGTTGCCATCGTAATGCCGGCAGAAGGGCCATCCTTGGGAATCGCTCCCTCCGGGATATGGATGTGAATATCGTTCTTCTCGTGGAAATCCGGATCAATGTTCAACTCCTTGGCTTTGGAACGCGTAAAACTAAAAGCAGCCTGAGCCGATTCCTTCATGACGTCGCCAAGCTGACCGGTCAAGGTCAGTTTGCCGCTGCCGGGCAATACCGTAACTTCAATGACCAGCGTGTCGCCGCCCACTTCCGTCCAGGCAAGTCCGGTTACTGCCCCAATCTGATCCTCGATCTCAGCCATACCGTAGCGGAATTTGGAAGGCCCGAGCCACTCCTTCACTTTGGCCGTATCCACTTGAATAGGGGTGCGCTCCGGATCGGACACGATCGCTTTGGCTGCCTTACGGCATATTGCCGCGACCTGCTGCTCCAGATTACGAACCCCGGATTCTCTTGTATACTCTCGGATGACCTGCATCATTGCGATATCGTCGAGCAGAAGCTGCTCCTCCTGAAGGCCGTGCTCCCGCTTCTGCTTGGGCAGTAGATAACGCTCGGCAATCTGCAGCTTCTCCAGCTCGGTATAACCGGGAATAAAGAGCATTTCCATACGATCCAATAAGGGGCGCGGAATATTGTGCACAGCGTTTGCCGTTGTCACGAACATCACATTCGACAAGTCAAACGGCACCTCAATAAAATGGTCGCTGAATGTGTTGTTCTGCTCCGGATCAAGCACCTCCAACAGTGCCGATGCCGGATCTCCGCGAAAATCCATCGCCATTTTGTCGATCTCATCCAGCAGGAATACCGGATTGCGCGTTCCCGCTGTCTTCATGCCCTGTACAATCCGCCCAGGCATGGCTCCGACGTACGTACGGCGATGGCCGCGGATCTCCGCTTCATCCCGCACGCCGCCAAGCGAGATACGTACAAATTGGCGTCCGAGCGACTTGGCGATGGAACGTGCCAGTGAGGTTTTACCTACCCCTGGCGGCCCCACCAGACACAATATCGGCCCTTTCAGCTTTTTCACAAGCTGCTGCACGGCCAAGTATTCCAGAACCCGTTCCTTCGGCTTCTCCAAGCCGTAATGATCCTCATTGAGAATCTGTTCGGCTTTGGATACATCCAGATCATCTTCTGTTTTCTTATTCCAGGGAAGCGAAAGAAGCCAATCGATATAATTGCGGATAACACCGCCCTCAGCAGAAGAAGCCGGCATTTTCTCCAAACGGTCGATTTCCTTCTCGACCTTCTCTTTAACTTTATCCGGAAGCTCGGCCTCTGTCATCAGCGTCCGAAGCTCTTCCACTTCTCCGGCGCGGCCTTCCTTCTCCCCCAGCTCCTTCTGGATGGCCTTCATTTGCTCACGCAAATAATATTCCTTTTGCGTCTTTTCCATCTGTTTTTTGACGCGCTGGCTTATTTTCCGTTCAAGCTCCAGCACTTCGCGCTCATTATTCAAAATATCGAGCAGCTTCTCAAGCCGGTCACGGACATCAATGGTTTCCAGAATGTCCTGTTTGTCTTTAATCTTGAGAGTCAAGTGGCTCGTTATGACATCGGCAAGCCGGCCAGGCTCATCAATATCAGAAACGGCCGCGAGCGTCTCAGGAGTGACCTTCTTCGATAAATTGATATAATGCTCAAACTGGTTCAATACCGTTCTCATGAGCGCATCGATTTCAGGATCGCTGGACTCCGCTTCCGGCATTTCCTTGACGGTTACTTCGTAAAAATCATCATTGGGCAAATAATCCACAATCTCCGCCCTGTTGACACCCTCCACCAATACACGTATCGTGCCGTTCGGCAGCTTGAGCATCTGTCTGACGCGCGCTATCGTGCCGACGCGGTAAATATCCTCTTGTGTTGGCTCTTCAATATTTACTTCTGACTGTGAACACAGCAGGATCATATGATCGTCAAGCATGGCACGGTCCAATGCGCGTACCGATTTCTCTCTGCCGACATCAAGATGAAGCACCATGCTGGGGTATACAAGCAGCCCTCTGAGTGGAAGCAGAGGCAGCCTTCGGCCTTTCCATTTTGCAGGTCCCATACCAGCACCTCCGTTCTTGAAGCAATTTCAACCCTTTTGTCTGACGGAAAAATAAGGCTCTTACTTGAGTGCCTATCCCTATTTTATCACTCAACGGAATCAGCCTGCAAATAGGGAAGGCTCGGTGCGATAAAAACATCACTTGCAGCAGTCGGCTGATGCGCCGGAATAAGCTTATCCATATCGCGGAATACATGCCTGAACACCTCGTCGATATGACCGACCGGGATGATCTGCAGTCCTTGCAGATCCGCAAAAATCGCCTGCCAGTTCTCACGCGGGATGATAACCGTATCCGCACCTGCCTGGAACGCTGCCTCCACCTTGGCAAGCACACCGCCCACCGGCTTCACATCTCCATGGATGCCAACTTCCCCGGTCATGGCAAGTTTATTGTCAATCGGCTCGCTCTTGATCGCGGAAGCGATGGCGGTTGCCATAGCAATTCCGGCTGAAGGACCGTCGATCGGTGTTCCACCGGGGAAATTAATATGCAAATCAAAGTTTTCAGGCTTAAACCCGATTCTCCGCAGCACAGTCAGAACATTCTCGACCGAGCCCTTTGCCATGCTTTTCCTCCGTATTGTCCTGCTGCTTCCGCCGCCGAGCTCTTCCTCTTCCACAACGCCTGTAATGGTGTAGCTGCCTTTGCCGGCCCTGGCTGGAATCGCGCTAACCTCAATCTCCAGCATCGTTCCCATATTCGGTCCATAGACGGCAAGACCATTGACGAAACCGATCTGCGGGAGCGCAGGGACTTTGCGGTCGGGTCTCGGCGGAATCTGGCTGCTGTTGACCACCCATTCGACATCCGCTGCCGTGATCCCCTCACGCGATTCAGACAAGGCAAGACCGGCGGCAAGCTGAATCACATTGACCGCTTCACGGCCGTTGGTGGCATAGCGGGTAACCACATCAATCGCATCTTGTGAAGGCGGCAGGCCGATTTTTTTCAGGGCATTAACCGAGATTTGGGCAATTTCGGCAGGCAGCAGCGGACGGAAATAGATTTCCATGCACCTGGAACGCAGTGCTGGCGGAAGCTCCTGCGGTGACCTCGTGGTAGCCCCCACCAGTCTGAAATCCGCCGGAAGCCCATTTTGAAAAATATCATGAATATACATGGGTACTGAAGTATCCTCGGAATTGTAATAAGCGCTCTCCAGATACACTTTACGGTCCTCCAGCACTTTAAGCAGCTTGTTCATCTGTATGGGATGCAGCTCGCCGATTTCATCGATGAACAGCATACCGCCGTGGGCTTTGGTTACTGCACCCGGCTTCGGCTGCGGAATCCCGGCCACACCCATGGCACCAGCCCCCTGATAAATCGGATCATGCACAGAGCCGATCAGCGGATCCGCAATCCCGCGTTCGTCGAAACGGGCGGTGGTGGCGTCAATCTCCGTAAACTTGGCATCCGGCAGAAATGGAGAGGTTGGATTCTTTTTGGCTTCCTCCAGAACGACACGGGCTGCCGCGGTCTTTCCTACCCCTGGAGGTCCATAAATGATCACATGCTGGGGATTGGCGCTGCACAGAGCCGCTTTGAGGGCTCTCAAGCCGTCGCGCTGGCCGACAATATCATTAATGGTCTGGGGACGCGTTTTTTCGGACAATGGCTTGGTAAGCGATACCGAGCGAAGCTTGCGGAGCTTATCCATTTCCTTGCGGGACTCCTTGTCAACAGCGGTGCGGTTGGTCTTCTGACTGCGTAATAAATTCCAAAAGTACAGTCCGATCACGATCGCAAAAAATACTTGAATCAGCATTAGAATCAAATTTAAACTCATAGCGATTAATACTCCTCTCAAACCACTGGGCAAATGGTCCATTCTGCATGCTTGCGGCAGCGAAAACCGCATGCAGGCAGGCTTGGGCCATTCCTGGCGGTGAAGTAAGTGTTATCCCTTTTTGGAAATAGCAGCAGCGTACGGTCTGCTATTAAAAAAAATCCGGCATATCGGGACTCATACCTGTCAGTATTGCCCCCAGCCGGATGGAATAATCGCTATTTGATTCTAAAGTTTGAATCGTTTGCTGCTTTTACGCATGCGGTACAGAATGAGCCTTGCGTCCGGGAATCTCCCCCGTTGCTTCATAGACGCGGACGATCTCGTCGATTTCTTTCTTCAGTTCAGCCAGAAGATCAGCTTCAGGCACCTTGCGGATCATCTCCCCGTACCGGAACAGCATGCCTTCTCCCCGTGCTCCGGCAATGCCGATATCTGCTTCTCTGGCTTCGCCCGGCCCGTTAACCGCACAGCCCAGAACGGAGACCTTAATGGGGACTTTGATTTTACTGATGTACTCTTCAACTTCATTGGCGATGGTGAACAAATCAATATCCAGCCGCCCGCAGGTCGGACAGGAAACGAGCGTCGCCGCGTTGGTGATCAGACCGAAGGACTTCAAAAGCTCCCGCGCCACCTTGACCTCTTCCACCGGATCTGCGCTCAGGCTGATCCGTACGGTGTTCCCGATTCCCATCGCAAGCAGCGCGCCAATTCCCGCAGAGCTCTTAATGGTGCCCGTATGCAGCGTTCCTGCTTCGGTAATGCCCAGGTGAAGAGGATAGCGAATCTGTTCGGCAGCCATCCGGTAAGCGGCTATAGCCATCGGCACATCGGATGCTTTAAGAGAAACGATAATGTCATGAAAATCAAGTTCTTCCAAAATACCGATATGAAAAAGGGCGCTTTCCACCATTGCTTCGGGAGTCGGATAGCCGTATTTCTCAAGCAGGTGGTTCTCAAGCGAACCTGCGTTGACGCCGATTCGTATCGGAATGCCCCGCTCCTTGCACGCCTTCACGACAGCTTCAACCTTCTCGCGGCGGCCGATATTGCCCGGATTGATCCGCACCTTATCCACGCCGTTCTCAATGGCAGCCAGCGCCAGACGGTAATCAAAATGTATATCCGCAACGAGCGGTATATGAATGCGCTTTTTGATTTCTTTGATGGCTTCCGCCGCTTCTTTATTGTTAACCGTGACACGGACAGCCTGACAGCCGGCTTCCTCCAGGCGAAGAATTTCGGCGACAGTCGCTTCCACATCCGCCGTCTTGGTCGTGCACATGCTCTGGATGATTACTTCGTCGCTTCCCCCGATGGTGAGCGGGCCTAACTTAACCGGTATGGTATCTCTACGTGTATACATATCAGGCAACGTCTCCCTCCCGTTAACGTCAAAGTCCACCCCTGTCAAAACGACCTGTAAGGCCGCTTGGACAGAGGTGGATACTTTAGAGCGTTCTTTAATTGAATCAGGCGCTTTCTTCCTTCTTCTTGCTTTTCTTGGAGGATAATTCAGGCATAACCCGATCCTGAACCACTTTCTCGGTAATGATGCAGTTATTCACATCATCGCGGGAAGGAACCTCATACATAACATCCAGCATCAAGCCTTCGATGATCGCACGCAAGCCGCGGGCGCCGGTATTGCGTTTGATCGCTTCTTTAGCAATCGCATCCAATGCGGCAGGCTCAAAATCCAGCTTGACGTTATCCATTTCAAGCAGCTTCTGGTACTGTTTCACAAGCGCATTCTTGGGCTCGGAAAGAATACGAACGAGCGCAGGCTCATCAAGCGGCTCCAGGGTAGAAATAACCGGCAGACGGCCTACAAACTCCGGGATCAAACCAAATTTGAGCAGATCCTCCGGAAGCACCATGGACAGGTACTCGCCGGCTTTCAAATCCTTCTGGCTGTCTCCGGCAGCGTTGAAGCCGATGACCTTCTTGCCGATCCGGCGCTTGATAAGCTGCTCCAGACCGTCGAACGCGCCGCCGCAGATGAACAGAATATTCGTGGTGTCGATTTGGATGAACTCCTGATGCGGATGCTTGCGCCCGCCTTGAGGCGGAACCGATGCAACCGTACCTTCGAGAATTTTGAGAAGCGCTTGTTGAACACCTTCGCCCGATACATCACGGGTAATGGAAGGATTCTCCGACTTGCGCGCTACTTTGTCAATTTCATCGATGTAGATAATGCCGCGTTCCGCTTTCTCCACATCATAATCAGCCGCTTGAATCAACTTCAGCAAAATATTCTCGACATCTTCGCCTACATATCCGGCTTCCGTCAGCGAGGTAGCATCAGCGATGGCAAACGGAACATTCAAGATTTTGGCCATCGTCTGCGCGAGCAGCGTCTTACCGGAGCCTGTTGGGCCTACCAGCAAAATATTGCTTTTTTGCAGTTCAACGTCCTCAAGCTTATTTTGCGAGTTGACACGCTTGTAATGATTGTATACGGCAACAGACAGCGATTTCTTCGCCTGCTCCTGGCCGATTACATATTGGTCAAGGATGTTGCGGATATCTTTTGGCTTCGGAATGTCTTTCAGATCAAGCTCTTCTTCATGACCGAGCTCTTCCTCCACGATCTCCGTACAAAGCTCGATGCATTCATCGCATATATACACGCCAGGACCGGCGACAAGTTTACGCACCTGATCTTGAGATTTGCCGCAGAAAGAACATTTCAGCTGGCCCTTCTCCTCATTGAATTTAAACATGGGATCACCCCTTCTTCGATTTGTTACAGGTTGCTTATATTGCTTGATGAGACGACCTTGTCGATCAAGCCGTAATTGAGCGCTTCTTCCGCACTCATGAAATAGTCACGGTCCGTATCGCGGTCAACTTTCTCATAAGGCTGTCCGGTGCGGTCAACATAAATCTGATTGAGCTTTTGCTTGGTTTTCAAAATCCAGTCCGCGTGAATCTTGATATCGGATGCCTGGCCGCGAACGCCGCCCAGCGGCTGATGGATCATGACTTCGCTGTTGGGAAGCGAGAAACGCTTGCCCTTGGCTCCAGCCGTCAGCAGTAGCGAACCCATGCTGGCTGCAAGTCCCACACAAATCGTCGAGACATCCGGCTTGATGAATTGCATCGTATCGTAAATCCCCATCCCTGCGGTTACCGAACCGCCTGGCGAGTTAATGTACAGATGGATATCCTTCTCAGGATCGTCAGCAGCCAGAAACAGCAGCTGTGCGATGATCGAGTTTGCCACATCATCGTCGATCGCACTTCCTAGAAAAATGATCCGATCCTTCAAAAGACGAGAGTAAATATCGTAAGATCTTTCTCCCCGATTCGTTTGTTCAACGACTATAGGTACCAGATTCATGCGACCAACCTTCTTTCTCTTATCGACTTTTAATACCGTATTTATTTTAACATGTTACGCAGGCAATGTCATTTTTTACGAATACTACATTATACGATACTGGCAAACCATTATGTACGGGACAGGTATCCCAATTGTAAACTTAAACCCTCTAAAGGGAGAAATAAGGCACGTGTACACGTGCCTTACTTCCTCATGGCGGCTACACATCGCCCGCCGGGAGCGATATTAAGCAACTTCAGTTGTAACTTTACTGTTGTCCAACAGGAACTTGATCGTTTTGCGAAGAACCAGATCTTCCTTGATATTGTCCAGATTGCCGTTAGCTGCGAAAATCTCGCGAAGCTCGTCTGCCGTACGGCTGTACTGCTTGGACAACGTCTCCAGCTCCTCATTCAGGTCCTCGTCGCCAACTTCGATGCCTTCGTTTTTGGCAATTTGCTCAAGCACCAAATTATTGCGGACGCGCTTCTGGGCATCGCTGCTCATTTGAGCGCGCAGGGCTGCTTCATCCTGTCCTGAGAACTGGTAATACATATCCAGATTCATCCCCTGCATGCGCAGGCGGTTCTCGAAATCACGAACCATAAAGTCTGTTTCGGATTCAATCATAGCATCGGGAATATCAATAACGGCCGCATCGGCCACCTTTTCCACTACAGCCGTTTCACGGGCCTGCTCATTGCTTTTTTTCTTGTTCTCGACCAGTTTGGTCACGAGATCTTCCTTGAATTCATCCAACGTATCAAATTCGCTTACGTCTTTGGCAAATTCATCGTCAAGCGCAGGCAGGTTCTTGCGTTTGATTTCATGAAGCTTTACTTTGAATACCGCCTGCTTGCCTGCAAGATTCTCGGCGTGGTAGGTTTCAGGGAATGTCACTTCAATGTCCTTGAAATCGCCGATTTGCATGCCGACTACCTGATCTTCAAAGCCAGGGATGAAAGAATTGGAGCCCAGCTCCAGCGAGTGTCCTTCTCCCTTGCCGCCTTCAAACGCTTCCCCGTCAACGAAACCTTCAAAATCAATCGAGGTCACATCGCCAAGTTCAGCCGCCCCTTCGTCAAGAACAGTCAGCTCGGCATGACGCTGCTGCAGACGATCAAGCTCAGCTGCAATCTCCTCTTCCGTAACCGTTTCATCTACAGCCGGAACTTCAATGCCTTTGTATTCGCCCAATTGAACTTCAGGCTTGACGGTTACCTTGGCTTTGAATTTGAAAGGCTGTCCTTTGCTGAACTGCTCCACTTCGATATCAGGCCGGTCAACCGGAATGATCTCTGTTTCTTTCAGCGCTTCGGAATATACATCCGGAAGAAGAATGTCAATTGCATCCTGATAGAGGCTTTCGATACCGAAACGGGCTTCAAAAATACCGCGGGGTACTTTTCCTTTGCGGAATCCAGGTACGTTTACTTTTGCAACGACTTTCTTGAAGGCCTTGTCCAGCGCTTCACTCACTTGCTCGGTCTCGACTTCAACGTCGATGGAGACAAGGTTCTTGTCTATTTTTTCCCAAGTTGCTTTCATGTTATGCTTTCCCCTCCAAATTAACTAACGCTTTTCTCGCGTCCGATGATTCACGCTAATAAACCATTCTATTATAATCAACATCCGGGCGAATATCAAGACTCGCTTCCATCCTCCCGGTCCTGCAGCAATGCCACCTGCCTGAGCGAGCGGCAAGCCTGTTCATACTGAAATCGGAGCGCTTGCGTTATACCGTATGTATCGCGGATATCATCGTCGCTTGCCCTGTCATAAAGAGATAATTCTACGATGAGGTGAAGCGCGCCCGCAAAGCAATCAATGGTTTCATCGTCGCCGTTGACCAGCCGGTCGTAGATGGTGGTTCCATAAAAGCATTGGAGGCACTCCTTCCACATTTCACGCGCAAAATGAGGCATGGTTACGTCAATAACCTCCGTCACCGACTCCACTCTCTCGAGCACTCTGGAAACAGGCTCGGGAAAGCCATCCATCGAAAGCGGCGTCAGCTCAATTTCAAGCTCGACCTGCTCCCCCATCCGCAAAAGCGGCAATTTCCCCGTTACGCCCCGGCGATGCAAACATTGGAGCGCCTTGAACTGCAGGGCCGGATGAAGCTCGCTGCCCGTAAGCCAGGCGACAATCGCTTCATCCACATCGGGATGCTGAATATGAGCGGCTCTCTCCAAGGCCAGCACCTGCTGATCGGGTATAGGATGATTCCGCATAATATACAGGACTTGTTGAACGTAAGCATCATCATATTCTTCCGGCGCCAAGGCGTCCCTTCTGAAGGAATCCTCGTCCTCATCGGCTTTTAGCTCAGCATTCTCCAGCGAACCATAGCCATGGTCAGACGCTTCAAAAGTGGGAAAAGCCATATCGAGCCAAGTGAGCAGGCTGCCCCATTCTTCATAGTGGCGTTTCTCCTCGCCCTGGCAGTTCATCAGAAAGCGGAGCAATTGTTTGGCTTCGCCATACTGCTCGGCTTCAAGCATCCGTGTCAGCTGCAGCTGGTATTGATCAAGCATGCGCGGAAACAAATACACATTTTCCTTACTGTCGCCTTGAGGGGAATTTGAAGTTGTAATAGTATCACCACCTTATCAGTCCATCCGCACCGGCAGCGGAGCCTGCTTTTGATATGTGTTCGATTATAACACTGTCTGTTATTGATTTCCATTGCACCCTGTGCTATCATTTATTGGTCGCAGTACGCTGCCAATTTTCTAGTGCGGGTGTAGTTCAATGGCAGAACGCCAGCTTCCCAAGCTTGAGGCGAGGGTTCGATTCCCTTCACCCGCTCCACTAAATAATTCCTGAAAGCCTTGATCTGCAAGGCTTTTTTGTTGTTTTGCGCCTGAAAAATTCACTCTCGAATATGGTTTGGAACGGATGCTTTATCTATGCCCGCTCTGCCAGTTCCTATTCCATTACCTGGGCCAATGACGTTATGTGATAAATACCCAATCGCACTGGGGCAGGTGTGCATACCTTAAAGAGTACCCTAGACGCAAGGAGGTGCTTTTGAATGGGCTACGCTGGTGTTGGTGGTGTTGGCTATGGCGGATTTGGCACAGGAATCGGATTTATTCTCGTACTCTTTATCTTGCTGGTCATTATCTCCCGTGGATGCGGCTTTGGTGGATTCGGTTATTAATTAACATTTGGAACGTAACCCTCCATATGTTCCGGACCTTGAAAACTCCATTAATTGACCCGCTGCCAAGCGGGTCTTTTAGCTATTTACGCCAAGCTGCATCTGCTCCTGAACGGCATCTGTCCTGCATTCGCCGATTTCCTTGCATTGCATAAGTGAAAAGAGCAAGAATCCGTGAGCAGCAGGCTATAGCGTCCATAAAGGCCGTTCTCGAGCTCCCTGATATCCGGATGCTGTTTCTCCCCTAGCTACAATAATTGGAAGGCTGGAGCAGGCCTGAGTATGCCCAGAGCGGGTTCTGGTTCGACCGTCCGTACTTATTACCACTATAACGTGTCCGCTAACCGTCATATATCGACCATTTTTGAATAGACATGCAAAAACGGACCGTTATGCGCTTTACGCGCCTAAACAGTCCGCTTTTATACTGCCTTGCATGATGATATCCAATTATTCATGCATTCAGATCAATTCACTTATGCCAGCCTCCAGCTTGATCACAAGCTTTTTGAGCTCCACGATTTTGGTGCTTTTCAGAAGGGCCAGCATTCCCTTAATGAGGACGGGCTGCGGGTCCGATTTGTCGAGTTCATTCTCCAGCAACTGGAGTGAGGAATTCATCTCTGCAGCGACATCGGAAGGCACGTCTGATTCGGAGATAACCGTACGGATGGCCTCAATATCAGCACTGACGTTATGATTCCCATCATCGCTGCGAAGCTCGGAGGAAGTGCATATCCAATCCTCCAGCACTTCACGGTCCATAATCACTTCAGCGTTGCCCGTAACCATACCTGCCATCAGCTGATCCATGCGCTCCAGAATATAAGCTGCCAAACGCTCGATATCAAACTTCTTGCCTTCCAGAATGACAAAGCCCATGTAGCCCTCAATAAAAGCGTTAAAGAATATAGCCGCATCGTTGGCATAACGCTCAACATCCGGCCCGTAATGCTCGCGTATGGCGGTACGTGTGGCCAGAAGCCCGCTTGCTCTTAATTGAAGGATCAGATCATGCAGCTCCTCATTCAGATCAAAGCGTTCCTGCATAATGATATTGATGAAGCTCTTATGCTGGTTATACAGCTCATAGCTCATCGTAATCCGTTTCCGCAGCTTGTCGCGGGAGGAGAGTTCCGTGGATTCGGAAATCTCCTTCGCTCTTTTACTCATTTTCCCAATGTAGTACTTGAATATGGAGAATAACAGATCTTCTTTTGATTTGAAATAGAAGTATAGAGAACCTTTAGAAATGCCCAGGGCGTCAGCAATATCCTGAATGGACGTCCCTCTGTAGCCCTTTTCCGAAAAACGCTTCATGGCGCCTTCGAGAATTTGCTGTTTTTTGCCTTCCACGTGTCAGACACCGCCTTCCTTACTCTTCAATTGCGGCCTTTCTGCGGAATTTAGCCAGGAATTCATAAACGATTGGCACGATGAGCAGTGTCAGTACCGTCGAGCTGGCCAGTCCGCCAATTACGGTCACACCCAGCCCCTTGGAAATTAGTCCGCCGCTGCCGCCTTCAAAGCCAAGCACGAGCGGCAGAAGCGCTCCAATGGTGGCAAGAGCTGTCATCAAAATCGGACGCAGCCGGGTTCCAGCCGCCTCAATGAGCGCTTCCCGGGTGCTGAGCCCCGCCTTCTCCATATGCAGTACGCGGTCAAGCAGCACAATTGCGTTGGTAACCACGATCCCGATCAGCATGAGCGCTCCCATCATAGCCGCCGCACTGATTGTTTCCCCGGCCAAATACAGACCGACTAACGCTCCGATAATGGTAAACGGCAGGGAGAACAATATAGCAAACGGCGTCAGAGCTCCGCCAAAGGTGATAACCAGCAGCAGGTACACAATCGCAATGGCCGCAGCCATGGCCAGACCAAGCTGGGTAAAGGTTTCGTTGATCTGCTCGGCGACGCCGCCAAAGTCGACTGTCACATTCGCAGGAAGGTCTATTTTATCAATTTCAGCCTTCAGGTCTGTGCTGGCCTTGTTCACATCTTTGGACACAATGTTAGCCGATACCCCCACATAAAGCTTGCCGTCTTTGCGGGATACCGTGTCGGCCGATGTACCTTCTTCCACTTTGATGACATCTTTGAGCGGTACGGTCACGCCAAGCGGCGAAGTGATCGTCTCGTTCTCAATGTCGGAAATGGAACCGTACTGCTTCGTATCCACCTGCACATACACATTGTAATCCTTGTCGTCTACGGTCACCTGCGTCAATACCGGACGTTCGCGCACCGGACTGAGCTTCATGACGATCTGACCGGCTGTCAAGCCAAGCTTGCTCAGCTTTTGCTGATCGGCGACAAGCGTATACTGCTGATATTGCTGGGAAAGAGAGTTGTCAACTTTTTCAAAGGAGCTGTCCTTTTTCATCAGATCCTCGATTTGCGTAACGACCGGTTTAATAGCATCAAAACTGTCACCGTATACGGACAGGCTCAGCTGACTGCCGCCAAGACCGCCGCCTCCGAGATTCATCTGTCCCCAATTGCCTGACGGTTCCACCGTTTTGAGGGCTTCGACCAGCTTATCTTTTTCAGCGTTGAAATCCTTCACGTCACTCTCATACTGTACATAGAACAACGCGCTTTTGCCTGATGATGCGCCGAACGGACTCTGTCCGCCGACCGAATACTGCAGATTAGTTACACCTGCGCGTTCCATGATCAGCTTCTCCGCATCAAGCGAGGTCTGCTCGACGTCGGCCAGGGTTTTTCCCGGTCCTGGCGAATACGTCACCATGGCATATTTCTCCGGTTCATCCGGAAGGAAGCTAACTCCGATCTTCGGAACCAGGAAGAAGCTAGCGGCCAGTATGACAATAGCGCCAACGAAGGTAATCAGCTTATGATTAAGCGCCCATCCCAGAATTTTGCGATACCGGACGGCGATAACGCCGGGACGTTCCTCATGCTTCTGACTTTCCTTCAGACCTTTGCGGAACATCAAATGGGTCATCATCGGCACGACAGTGATGGCTACGAGCAGTGAAGCAAGCAGCGCAAACACCATTGTCAGCGCAAACGGCATAAAAATTTGACCAATGGGTCCTGTAACGGTTCCAAGCGGAAGGAATACGGCAATCGTGACCAAGGTCGATGAGAGAATCGGCATAAACATCTCTCTGGTCGCCTCGGTGATCAGCGCCTTGCCTCTGAGCTTCTCGGAACGCAGAGACATCCGCCTGTAATTGTTCTCAATGACGACAATCGAGTCATCGACGACCCTCCCGATCGCGACCGTCATCGCGCCAAGCGTCATAATGTTAAGAGTGATATCCATCTGCTGGAGAAGCAAGAGAGCGATAACCAGTGACAGCGGTATGGAAATAATGGATATGATCGTCGTTCTGAAATTGCGCAGGAACAAAAGAATGACAATAACTGCAAACAGTGCGCCGAACAGCGCCTTGTCGATCATCGTGCTGACTGATTCCTCAATCGGCTTGCCCTGATCCAGCATCACAAGGGATTTAATTTCCGCATGCTCTTTCTGGAATTGAGCCGTCTCGTCCTTCACCGCATTGACAACGTCAACGGTATTGGCATCTGAGGATTTTGTAATATTGATGCCGATAGAAGGCTCCCCGTTCGTCCGGGAGATGGATTCCGGCATGGAGACCAATTCGATATTGGCAATTTCCGACAATTTAACAGTCGGGATTTCTGTTGGCGCTTGTGAACCTTGGGGAGCCTGATTGACAGCGCCTTGCCCTGTTCCGCCATTGCCGGCTGCTGCCCCTCCTCCGGGAGCACCTGCAGCCTGTCCTGCGCCTCCAGCAGCTTGTCCTGCGCCTCCAGCAGCGCCCTGCGGCGGTGTTCCGCCTGCACCGGATGGAATTGCCGGGATCTCAATATTTTTCAACTGATCAAGCGTAGTAACATTGCCATCAACGACGATGGCTTTCTCGGTCTTGTCCATTTCAAACAGGCCAAGAGGGGCTTTGACGGCCGAGGCTTGTACTATTCCTTTAACCGTATCTTCACTAAGGCCAAGCTCGGCCATCTTGTCTTTATTAAAGGTTAGCTGAACTTCCTTCACCTGCTGGCCGGAGATCGCTACCGCGCCCATTCCGTCAATGCCTTCAAGCGATGGCTTCAAATCTTCCTCGACCAGCTTCGTGACCTCTTCAAGCGTCATTCCGCTGCCGCTGGAAATACTCAGAGACATAATCGGAAAATCATTAAGGCTGATTTTGGATATCTGCGTATCCTGTGCGCCGCTTGGCAGTTCAAAACCATCGGTGACAGCTTTCAGCTCACTCTCCGCTTCCTTCATATCCTTGCCGTAATCATACTCCACAACGATGGAAGAAACGTTCTCTGATGAAGTTGAGGTGAATGCGGTGACGCCATTCATGTTCTTGAGCCGCTGCTCGAGCGGGATGGTCAGCTTGTCCGCCACCTCTTCCGGAGTTGCGCCCGGGAACACGGTATTGACCACCAGTATGGGAACACTAATGTTCGGAATGGTCTCCTGCTTCATGTTCAGACCCGCATACAATCCGCCAACCGTGACAATAATCGTCATGATCCAGATGGCGAATTTGTTGTTTATTGAAAATCGGATAATTCCTTTCATCCTTCCACTCCTCATCTCTTTATATGACTTCATTGACCATTCGTTCAAATATAATTCCATACTATTTGAACAAAGTTCAAAAGTCAATTAAACAGCGTTCAAATGAAGCCTGGTTGAACGGTCAGTCACAATAAAAACATATTTGAAATTCCTCTTGCGCTTTTCAAAAAATGCATGCTATAATATCACTTACGTGTCCCAGTAGCTCAGCTGGATAGAGCAACGCCCTTCTAAGGCGTGGGTCGGGGGTTCGAATCCCTCCTGGGACGCCATTAGGTCGCGATACGTTCAATTTAATAAATATCTAAAACCCCCGAAACCCTTGATGTCACTGGGTTTCGGGGGTTTTTTGTTACCTATGATAATCCTTGAGAATATGATTGGAAACGATAGGTTTTGAATTTTTTCTACACATTTTCTACACACATGAAATCAAATGATTCACATTAATGCAGGCCGCTCGTTGGGCTCCATTTAAAATCCCAAGCGCTTGGAATTTTACTTCTTCGATAAATAATCCCACCCCCTCCATCTATTTTGCCCTCTAGGTTGTATGTCCCGTTGATCCGGCCAATACTTGGGACGATTACACGTTCTACGTTAGCAATCTAAACTATCTCGTTCAATGCCAAGCCAACCAAATGATTCAAACCTAAGTGTTTTTTAAGGCGGTTAATGTAGTCACGAATATCTCTCACGCCTTTCAAACTGAAGGCGAATAAAATACGTCTGAATGCATATTCTGGATTTTGTCCCAGTTGCCGGGATTGGTCGTGTCAGGAGTGCGGTGCTCCAGAATGGCCTGATATAGGGCGGTTTTTTGTTCCAAATGGGCAACATGCCGTTTGGCTTCTTCGAGCTTAACAAGCGCCGCTTCTTTATGCTCTATCATGAGTGCGCTGCGTTGCGGAATGGTCGAATCCCCTTCGAGACAGAGGTCGACGTACGTTTTGATGACCTCAATCGGCATCCCGGATTGCTTGAGGCATTTGATACCATGCAGCCAGTTGATCGATTCTTCGTCGAACATCCGAATGTTTTTTTGATTGCGCTGTTCGCTCGGCACCAGGCCTTTATCCGTGTAAAAGCGCACGGCGTGCTCGGTGAGTCCCGTTATCAAGGCGGCTTCTTTGACTGTATGCATGTGGAATCCTCCTTGAGAAAAATTTATTGATGACGGCTTGACTTCGTGTTACACGAAGGATCTAAGCTTATTGTAATGCAAATCAGCCGTAAGCGGGATCCCCGCTGCGGTGCCAATTCCCGGGGTGCGCGCCATTTGCTGTTTTACATTTGAACAATTGGAGGAAATACAATGCAAACTGTAACATTGAACAACGGAGTGAAAATGCCGATCATCGGCTTCGGTGTCTACCAAGTTCCCGATGCAAAAGAATGCGAGAACGCAGTATATGAATCGCTGATGGCCGGTTACCGCCTGATCGACACCGCCGCCGGTTACCTGAACGAGGAAGCGGTCGGACGTGCGATCAAACGCAGCGGCGTACCACGTGAGGAGCTGTTCATCACGACAAAGCTCTGGGTTCAGGATGCTGGCTACGAGAGTGCCAAGCTGGCGTTTGCCAAATCCTTGAATAAGCTACAGCTCGACTATCTCGATCTATACCTTATTCACCAGCCGTTCGGCGATTACTACGGCGCTTGGCGTGCGATGGAAGACCTGTACCATGAAGGAAAGATCAAGGCGATCGGTGTCAGCAACTTCCTGCCCGACCGTCTGATGGATCTCATCGTGCATAACGAAATCGTGCCCGCCGTCAACCAGGTCGAAACGCACCCGTTCTACCAGCAGATCGATAGCGCAGCTTTTATGAAAGAGCAGGGAGTGCAGCACCAGTCGTGGGCGCCGTTCGCTGAAGGACTCAACAACATGTTCGGCAACGAAGTGCTGATCTCGATCGCGGAAAAACACAACAAGTCCGTCGCCCAGGTCGTGTTGCGCTGGCTTGTTCAGCGTGAAGTCGTTGTTATTCCAAAATCGGTGCGCAAAGAGCGGATCGTCGAAAACTTCGACATTTTCGATTTTGAGTTGAGCGCGGACGATATGAAAGATATTTCCGCCCTCGATACGCGGGAAACTCTTTTTTTATCGTACCAGGATCCGAAGTTCGCCAAGATGCTGGGCACCTTGAGAGTCGATCTGTAACCTTGATCGAACCGTAACTCTTCACGCGTTTATCCTCATATCTATTAAGAAAGGACAGGGCGGACACACCTGTCCTTTCTTTACTTGAATTATTGTGGGAAGCATAATCCCATTCTCCCTCGAATCAGCATTACCTATATAACCGGCAGCAGAGATTTATAATTGCACACAGAGCCTATCGACAGTCACTTCGGGTGTTTTAATCTTATGGATGAAGCCTTTAACGGCCTTACGAATATCCGCTGGTTGGAAATCGCAATGTATACCGTCCCAAATAATCAAGAATGTTCCGGCCTGACGAAGGGAGGCTTGCAGTATACCACCCAACTTTTCTGGTACAACAATGAAACCTGTTTAAGTTAATGACATTTTGAAATTAAGGGGACTTTATTCTAGCATGTATTCTAATTTTACCGATTTACTGTCAAACTCGGGTTCATTCAAAAGTTATTGAACAGAAAAAGGATCTTCTATCCGGGTATAGGGTTCGATAGGAAGCTCCTCACCATTCAAAAATTTAACAATGGCATCAGTGTAAGTCTGCTGATAGGGCTTAGTGATTACGTGTCCAAGCCCCTCAATTGGCAGTAGCTTGGAGTTCTGGAATGTATCCCGGAATTCACGGGTCTGCTCCCAGGCAATATAATCATATTGTCCACGAATGATTAAGACTTGTGTTGTATCCTTTTTCAAGGCTGGCCGCGGATCTGGGACTTTCTGAGAATCCAATGCCATTTTCACATTAACCCAGAAACCAAACCCTTCGGAAGGAGACACCTCATTCGTATCTGGATTCGGATTACTCGGTTCCATGTTAAGCATATCTACAAAACTTTCGTATAATCCATCGAGTGATTTTTCAGGCATCAAGACGTATAGACCTTGTGTGCCTCCCGCTTGAGAAATGATTTGAGCTAGGGTAAAGCGTAAATTTGCTGAAACTACTTCACTTTGATCCTTTTGTCCGGCTTCATTTAATTTAGGTCCAATATCACTGTTATTTCTAAGCCAGATACCTCCTGGGGACAGAAAGACAGCCTTCTCAACGTAAGGGTAAGCCGCCATGTAGTTTGCAATCAAGGTTCCGCCCCAGGATTCACCGACTAAAATCACTTTATCCGCATTCAATTGTTCACGGATGGCTTCCAAATCCTGTACTTGTCTGTCTACAGTATATTCATCTGGATTATGCCGACTGGAAAGGCCGGCACCTACTTGGTGGTAGTTGTATACGTCATACCCTTCTTTGGCAAGGGCATTAGCATAATCATCGTTCTCCAAAGAGGGTGCGCCTGCGCCCCCATGAACGAGTAAAACGGGATATGGCTTATCCACGTTCTCGGAGATATGTGTATACGCAATTCGTGAACCAGTGGATAAATCCCAATAATGCATATTATCGCTCGGTTGCATTGGATTTGATTCGACAGGAGCATAAAGGAAACCGAACATGAGCGATGCGGACAAAAGTAGAGCTATTCCAGCAGAAAACATGGAGTATTTCCTGTTTGACCGAACCTGATTTCCTTTTAACATTCGTCCGGTGAAATACCCACCTCCACCTGCAATGATAACAAGAATAAATATCCCGGCTACAAAAGCGATTATTCTATTCCCTGAACTTCCAGCAAAGTATATTGTCGCGACCATCGAAACGATCATTCCTACAATGCCAGCTACGGTCAATAGAGCCCAAGCTGAAATTTTCTTAAAAATTGTTGGAGCAACTCCTTTTGTTATAGGGGTGATATCTCCCATCTTATCTTCCTACCTTCCTTATATGTGTGGTTGCAACTCTCTGTTGCGAAGCATTCTTGTTTTTGATTCTGCTCGAGACCATCGTTTTCTGACAATTCCAGTAATTTCCATGTCGAGTTATCCGAATATATAGATTACGAAAAATGGAATCTTTTCAGTAATGGAACTGAAATATCCTAAGCGATTGAGATTTTACTTCTTCGATAAATAATCCCATCCCCTCCATCTGTTTTGCTCCCTTGGTTGCATGTCCCGTGTGTAAATACAATAATCAAGGTTTATTAAGGAAGATTTAATTTCAATACGTGCTGACACGTGTTATAATATATTCAGAGGGTGAGGGAAGTTGAGAAGTTATTCATCAAGAGAAATCTTACGAATCTTGAGAGAAGCATGATGGTACAAGGTCCATACAGTCGGTGACCATTATCAGTTTAAGCACCCGACAATTAAAGGCAAAGTAACCGTAACGCATCCTGTGAAAGATGTAGCAATACATATCCTAAAAGATATCGAAAAGAAGACGGGGCTAAAATTATAGCCCCTCCCCCTTCTTTTTAAAATAAAATATTAAAAATTTAAGGTTAGAAAAGGATAAGTGCTAAATAAAATGAAAAAGACGTATACATTCCCTGCTGTGCTGGTCTTTACTGAAACGTACATCGCCATTTCGTTTCCTGATCTGGAGGAAGCCTTGTCACAAGCGGATGATATTGAGCAGGCACTGAGGCGGTCAAACGAAGTGCTTAGGCTTACCATTGAAAGTCGAATTGCTGATAACGAGGAAATTCCGGAACCCACTCCACTGACTGCGATTCGGTTGGAAGACAATCAGAGAACGATCTTAGCAAGCGTAACACTTAAAAAAAAATTGAAATATGTGAAAAAAACACTTACTGTTCCCGATGATCTAAATGAAGCAGCGGAAGAGGCGGGTTTGAACTTCTCCCAGGTGCTCCAAAGGGCGCTGCGTGAAGAATTGTCACAAAGATAAACTTGCATTTGAAGTCAGGGACAGTCAAAAAACAACCTCGTCAGCCAATCGGCAGCGGGGTTATTTATTTGATATGCGCTATAAGAAGAGGTTATTTATTATATGACGCCTCTAAAAAGATGTTCATTGATAAAATAGGCCTATCCCCTACTGGATATTATAGTGGAATTATGTCGAATTAAATAAAGGGGAGTGGTTGGATGAAGAAAATTTTATTTACAGTAATTGCGGCTGTTATTGTGTTATCTGCTTGCTCGGCAAATACAAACAATAGTGATAACCAGGCGGCGACAACGAATCAAGAAACTACTATGAATGCGGCACCGGAAGCAGCCGATCCACCAACATCCGGTATATGGACTGGAGCTGTCGATGTCAAAAACAATGGTAAATCAGACTATCAGTCTCTAGTGTTTTCTGTTGTCTACTTGACGGGGGTATGACCAAGCAGCAAGGGATTCGAGGTTTTTTTGTTTCACTAAATAGCTATTAAGATTACGTCTTTTTAATCGATAATTAACTCTTCGGTCCCAAACCTGAACTGCAACGTGCTAAACCGTATCGGATCTCGAGGAATCCTGTTTAAAACAAATTAAAGATCAAAGAGGCTGTTTCTCATGATCGGGAAACAGCCTCTTTGATCTTTATGGAAATCATTCGGGAATCATCACCGGCTTTTGTTTCTACGAAAGGTTGATTGATCTGTTTGAGTTTCTTCTCGACAGCTTTGTATTTTTCCCAAGCCAATGTACAACTCTTGGAGTCCTTGCCTAATTCATATTCGAAATACGCCCGTTTGTACTGATCATCCAGCCTCTTGATATTCCTGATATGAATGGAAAAATTCCGGTCCACCGGAAAGAAGTCGTACCCGCTGTCCTGCAAGGCCTTTGTCCATGTTTTTAAAGTGCCCCAAATATAATATTCTTCATTTGTCGTGTGAATTTTGATTTGCGGCGTACTGCCCCCGATGTACTCAAGGAACACCACAGCTTTAATCTCCACGCTGCACAGCCCGCCGCTGCCATCGTTATTTTTTATAACTGATAATAAATCCATTTCAAACATCTCCCAGGCTATTTCTGCTTTTTAAGAAGACTTGCCGGCGTTTTTGGCTGATGTACCCAAATGATGCTGGCAGTAGAAACAATCAGTACCGCAGCGGAGGCCAATGCAGTACAAACAAAATAGAAAACTTTGCTTTTAAGCGATTTCATTTTCATATTTAGCGTCACCTCCTCTCCATTTGATCAAGAGAATGCATTGAATGAGGAACGAAATGGCAACAATTGAGGATTGGAAATAAAAATTTGAACAGACAATAAGAACGGAAATCCACCTTAATAACGGAAAATACTTTGAAGGAATCCTGGTTTGCTGCTCGATTCTTGATGGCGCGTAGAGGATGGCGAGAAGTATGCATACGATAGTCAGACAGAACACGGTTAAATTGGAAATTGAGGAGAAACCGACAATATTGGCCGCTATGGAAGTCGATAGCAGGCATGTCCAGCTATGTTTAAGATGAATGCCTCCGGAAACCGCTCTTAGAGCAGCGAAGGCCAGCAAGGCGTATATCGTTTCCTGCGTTTTCCCTGTCATTAAGCTCAAGCTCAATGCAGCAATTAAGGTTCCGAAGGTATTGAAAAGCGCCTCTATGGAAAATTGCAATTCTTCAATAGAGCTTGGATGGTCAGGGGCCCTCCGCTTTAAGCCCGCAGCCAATCTAAAGGCCAATGTTTGCATCTTCTGTCTCCTTCTTTAGTGCAAAATAGAGCAGAAAAGCCAGTCCGATAAAGTAGATTATTGTGGCTATGTATAGATTTCCAATAAACAGCACAGCTCCGAATGCCAGAGCGATTAATATCATTATAATCATTACCAGCAAAGTTACCAACTTATAAATTGGTTTTTCGAATTCAAATGAGAACCCTATTCCTCTTTTATATAGAAAACCGCTAATCAGATACCCGATAAGACCCGTCAATGTCTGCAGCAGATACCCTTTCCATGCATGAGAATTAATTTCCTGAACGGACAGGTACCCAAAGGATAACTGCATTATCAAGCCTGTCTGCAGCAATGCAAAAAAACATAGACCTGTCAAAGATACAATTAAAGCCCAGAATGCAGGAATTTTAACTACGGCCATCATAAAAAGAACCAGCAGCACCAGAATGGCAACCGGAGCGTAATCAGCAAGCGCTACTTCTTTTCGCAAGTAAAAACTCACAAGGTTAATGACGAGCATCATGATAAGCGAAGGCCAAAGATATTGAGTGAATTTAAGTCTGTAAAGGGTGAATGAAATAGAAAACAATGCGATGCTTTCAATGATGGAAAATAACATGAACAACAAAAAAACACTCATTTGATCAACCGTCCCTCAGTTTACTGAACCCCGCTGTGCGATAAATTCAATCGCTCTATCCTTTAGCCATATTGGCCTGCCACCATCTAACAGTGCATCCGGTTTAAGAAAATCACCCCTATACTCCGGATTGAGCGCCCGTTTGCCGGCAAGTGATATATTTTGTTGGGATGTCCCCAGATGCTTGGAGAGCCAAGCGGCTGTCACGTATTCCAGTAGTTCCATTCGCTCTCCTTTCCCGTATCCGCCTTATTACCTCATTATACCCAAGCGGTTGATATGTACAAGCGAACAAAACTATTTTCCAGACGTTTCTTGTCTCTATAGCAGCTGGTCCCGGTTGTTATACAAGAACGGGAACCTGCTCCTAAAAAACTAGGAAAAGGTTCCCTGCTTGGGGCGGTACCCAATATGCAGAACATTCATAAAAAGCTTACTGCACTTTTACTTTGAAACGGCTTGCCGATTTCAGAAGTTCTGCCGCCAGATCCGAGCACCTGCCGATGGATTCGGTCAATTCCTGCATCGTAGCGCTTTGCTGCTCGGCAGCCGCTGCGACCTCTTCGGAGCTTGCTGCCTGCTCCTGTGTAATGCCGGAAATTTGCTGCATGGCCGAGGTGATCTGCCCGAACGACCGCTCCACATTGACAACAGCCTCCTGCAGCTGCTCGGTGCACGTCGAAAACTGGCCAACTCCCTTAAAAATACCTTCGAAATTGGCATGCGTCTCGCTAATCCAGGCATGTCCCTGCGTGACGGCTTCATTGCCTTCAACAATACGGTTGATAACCAGCCGGCTGTTTTCCTGTGTGACCGAAACCAGCTCGGATATAGACAAAGCGGACTGTGAAGATTGCTCGGAGAGCTTCCGTACTTCCCCTGCAACTACAGCAAAGCCTTTGCCCTGCTCACCGACACGGGCCGCTTCAATCGATGCGTTAAGCGCCAGCAAATTCGTTTGGCTGGCAATATTCGAAATAATGGTTACAATATCTCCGATAGCCCGCGAATTATGCCCCAGAAGCTCAGCGGCCTCGAGGGAGTGCCGCATTGCCTCCTGTATGACCTCCATCTGATGCAGCGTCTTCTCTACCAATTCCCGCCCGCCTTCGGATTGCTCTCTGACAAGCACCGCAATTGACTGCATCTCCTCCACATCCTGGGTGACCTCAGAGAGCTCCCCGTCAATTTCAGATACAGCTTCCGAACTGTTCGTGAGCCCTTCGACGATCCCATTGATGCCCTCGCTCATTTTGTTCATGGATACCGCTACCTGCAGCGCACTCTGGCTTGTCTCTCCCGATGCCTGATGCAAATTGCGTGTCGTTCCCGAGATCTCGTCCGACGATGATAGAATCTGGCGGATCAGCTCCTGCAGGTTCTGGCTCATCTGTCCGAACGACTGGGACAGCTTGCCCATCTCATCCTCACGCTTCAGTATAATCTGCTCGCTCAAGTCTCCGGCAGCCACCTTCTCCGTGGCCGACATCAGCCTGCGTATCGGCTTTGTGAATATACGGCTGATCGCCAGCGATACAATGGAGCCAATCAATAAAACGATAATGGTTATGATGACGGTGGACCAGAATATGGTCGATGACATTTTTGGTATAACAGAGGCATCCAGGTCGATACCGAGCAAGGTGCTCGTGTTTCCATCCGTGTAGGGAACGAAGATGGATTTATGAATACCGAATTCATCCTTGTAGATTTCGCTGACAATTGTCTTGTTGTCGGTCAGAGCCTTGTTCATATCAGCCGTAAACGGATAGTCGGTCCCGTAATCGTCCGGTACATCGGCTAACACGACGATATGGTCCTTACCGCCGCTTTTGGACAGCACATACACATTCTCCAGACCATTCTTAACTTTGACCTGTTCCAGATTTTCTTTCAGGGCGGCATAAAGCGGGTCGCTTGCATCCTTTACTTCGGCCTCGTAACCGGGAATGCCGGCTACCAGATCCGAGACAACCCCGATATCCGTATTCAGCCTTAGATCAAACTGCTGCAGCAGCTTATCGACCAGATTCGTATTGACGTAATAAGTTGTGCCTGCAAATGCGGCGCATGTAAATAATTGCAGCAGCAGGATGCTGATGATGACTTTGAGCGACAGTCGTTCCCGCACGGGACGCAATAAGGAATTAAACAACTTCGACGGACCTCCCTGATTGATACGGAGAATGGTACTGCTCATAAATTTCGTCTACTCTCTCCTTTAAGTAGCCGACAATTGCCGGGACATGCTCAAGCTGTGTATAAGGCGAGATCACAAACAGCTTGCTGGCGTATAAGGGGACTTCCACACCTTCCTGGGATAAAACCAGCAGATGCTTCTTGGTGTCCCCAAAAAACATGTCATCGCGCCGCTCCCCGAGCAGTTCGAATAATCGTTCATTAAGCCGGTTGTTTCGGACGAGCTCATCAAGCGGGCACTCCCCGGCCAATTCCTCTTGGAATCGGGAAATCCGGTTCTCATAAATCCTCAGCAGTGTCGTAATACCGGGATTGTCGGGGTTTGCGATCACCATCTCGGGAACTTCCTTCATGAGCTGCCTGCGGAAAGCCAAATTGACCGATACAAACTGCGCCAGCAGCTGTTGATACCCTTCAATGCCAAAAGCCTGCAGAGCGCTGTAGATGCTGATCGAGCTGGCCATTCGGGAGCATTCCAGCGTGTAACCGGTATGATACTGGCCATATCCGCGGTATCCCACATAAGGCGTTTCGTCGGGATTCAAATCAAGCAGCCGCAGAGATTCCGCTTCTTTAACCAGGAGCAGGCTCGTCAGATACGGCGTTTGTCCCAGCTTTTGAAAATCAAAGCACATGGTATCGGCCAGATGAATATGCTTCATTTTGCCTGCGATCGCATGGAGAGCTCCCAGCGTTTCCATGTCCAATGCAAGCGGATTAAGGGCAAAATCATAATCATTGAAAAAAGCGAAAAATCCTCCCAGCGCTGAGTCCGCATGAATATGCGGCCTGTTTAATCCATTAGCCGCGGCAGCTTGTACGGCAATATTCATAATATCGGAAATATCGTCAATTCCCATAGCATCGGTCGTCCCCGTAGTGGCGACGATATAGATCGGAATCCCGCCTGAACGAATAACCTGCTCCAGCTTCCATTTCAAATCCGCTGTGTCCATGGAGCTGTCGCTTCTTGTCCGGATTTTGACCAGACGGTCGCTTCCAAGTCCTGTCGCTTCCATGGATTTGTACAGACTGTAATGAGCCGAATCCGAACAGAAGGCATACAGATTATTCGGCACTCCCGTGCGTGAAGCATCCGGAGCGAATTTGGCGATTGCCAGCCGCAGACCGGTGAAGATTGCCCCCTGTCCGCCCCAGGTTGTGTAGCCGCCGCTTCTCGTATGGTCATAACCGGCCAGCTTGGACATCATGCTGACGACCCGCACTTCAGCTTCAGCTCCGGCCGGGCCATATACGTCCCACAAATTATTGCCGTTGACAAGCATCGCGGCGAGCATTCCCATAATGCCCGGAATCGATGCCATAGGCAGAATATTGGTCATAAAATATTTGGTATGGTAGGGATGCGCATGCATCAGTTCAATCAGGCCCCGGGTTACATCTTCCATCGCCTTCCCCTGCGGGGGGATAACGCTGCTCTCATTCAGTTGTCCATAGAAATCGCCTGACCGGTCCTTGCTGCCCTTCAGGTTTACCCTCTCAGGGTCCTTCAAAAGATCGAAGCCCGTCATCAGCTGCTCCATAAGCTTCATCAATTGCATCCGGTCCTGCTCATTCCCATCATCGCTCGGAAACCATTGACGTACATCTTGAACTGGTGACATCTTCATGTAATAGCCTCTTTTCTGTAACCAATTTATTTTGTGATGCGAAAAACCCATAAATGATCCGCACAGCAAAAAAACAGCATAATGGGCATGGCAAGCCTAAACAGCTGTTAAATGGATGCAACTGGCTGGCATTTCCACTGTTGGATGATGCCCCTGTAGTTTTGCGTCACTACTTTTCAATAGCTTTGCCTAGTATTCAATTTGTCTTCGCCATGGAAATAATAGACCGGGAAGCTTAGTCGTATATTACTATTTTGTTCCATTATCTTCAAGGATTTTTGGGCCTTTTAACAATAAAATTATAAATAAGTTACGAATTTATTACAATTATTGACCTTTCGACATTAAAACCAGTTCTAAAGACTTATTTTTTTTCAAGTTTTCTCCTCTTTTCTAGAGATTTATTTTTTTTCATTTCTGCATGCCCGGGGTAATAGTTCAATGGAACGCGTAAGAACAACGTATTCGTGGAATGATAGCTTATCGAAAGGAGTTGTTTCTCAAATGACGAAGCAGCCTATGACATCTTCAGGCGAAACGCCAGCAAGGCCAACCACTTTACCGCCTCAGCATCAAAGCCGGCAGCCAGGACTGGAATCCAAAATGACGCCAAGCCCGCAATTTGAATCTTCCGGATTAAAGGCAGCGGGCAAGCTGCAGGGCAAGATAGCCATTATATCCGGAGCAGACAGCGGGATCGGCCGTGCCGTTGCAGTTGCTTATGCCAAGGAAGGCGCCGATATAGCCGTTCTATATTTGAATGAACAAAGCGATGCGGAGGTAACCAAGCAGTTCGTGGAAGAGGCCGGCCGCCGCTGCATTCTGCTGGAGGGAGATATCGGCGATCCGAATTTCTGCCGCCAGGCCGTGGAGGAAACCGTTAAAAGCTTGGGAAAACTCGATATCGTCGTCAATAACGCGGCAGAGCAGCATCCCCAGGATAAGATTGAGCTCATTATTCCCCAACAGCTTGAACGGACCTTCAAAACCAATATTTTCGGGATGTTTTATTTAACGCAGGCGGCTATGCCCCATTTGGCAAGCGGTGCAGCAATCGTTAATACGACATCCGTAACCGCCTACCGGGGAAGCCCGACATTGCTCGATTATTCGGCGACCAAAGGAGCCATCGTTTCCTTTACCCGCTCCCTGTCCCTCAATCTTGCCGATCAGGGCATTCGCGTCAACGCCATAGCGCCCGGCCCTATCTGGACACCTCTTATTCCTTCAACCTTTGATGAGCAGAAGGTGGCCAAATTCGGCGCCGATGTCCCGCTCAAGCGTGCCGGACAGCCGGAGGAACTGGCTCCCGCTTATGTGTACCTCGCAAGCGAGGATTCTTCTTACATGAGTGGTCAAGTCCTTCACATCAATGGCGGGGAAATTGTGAACGGGTAGCATTCCCGAAGAAAATGATCTGCAGCTTGGAACAATTTAAAGAGGCCCGGACAAGCGAAGGAATTCGCTCGTCCGGGCCTGCCCGTGCTTAACTATTCTCTTATTCAATAAGGTCCTCTGATATAGTTGTGGACCTCTTGCTCGTAGAATTGATGGATTTTGTCGAGCTCGCTTCGCGTATAACCCGGAACATTGGCCGCCCGCAAATTATCTTCCACCTGCGAGACGTTTCGGAATCCCGGTATGATACAGGTAATATGGGGATTATCCAGAAGGTAGCGCAGCGCGGCGCTGGCCATATTCGTTCTGCCCTCGGCAATCCATGACAGCTCCTTGCTCAGTGATACGCCCATCTCGAAGGCAATTCCGGCGAAGGTCTCACCAACATTAAAGCTTTCGCCATTACGGTTGAAGTTCCGGTGATCGTCAGGGGCAAATGTTGATTTCTCCGTGAACTTGCCCGTCAGCAGCCCGCTGGCAAGCGGCAGACGCACCAGAATGCCCACTCCCTGCCCGAAAGCCTTGGGAATCAGCTCAAGCTCCGGCTTCTGCCGAAACAGGTTGTATATCACCTGCAGCGCCTTTACATTGGGATGCTGCAAGCAAATAAAACCCTCTTCGACGGTTTCAACGCTTACCCCGTATTCGCGGATTTTGCCTTCCTCGCGCAGACGGTCAAGCGCGCCGAATACCTCGCCGCTTCGCAGAATATCCGTAGGCGGACAATGCACCTGGTACAGATCGATTCTTTCGCGGCCCAACCGCTTCAAGCTTGCCTCGCAATAGGCCCGCACCGACTCGTAGGAATAGGAAGCCGGATCCAGAAGATCACCGGCACGGCCAAACTTGGTCGCGATGTAAATTTCGTCCTCCCGCCCTTTTGTCGCTTTGGCGAGCAATTCCTCACTATGTCCTTCACCATAAACATCTGCGGTATCGAAGAAGTTGACGCCCTCTTCCATTGCACGTGACAGCGCTTTGAGCGCCGAACCATCGTCCGTTCCGCCCCAGGATCCGCCGATAGCCCATGTTCCGAAGCTGATTTCACTAATGTGCAATTCGGTGCTGCCCAGTTGTCTGTACTTCATGATATCAACCGCCTTTATGTTTTGATGGCGCTTTCTTGCCTTGTTCCATTATGACTGCCATTCCCGCATACTGCAAGAGGACGAGTCGCTAAAATACAGAAATGGCGAGCCTGCTCTCCTGCAGACTCGCCAAATATCCTCAGGTCAAATCCTTGCGAGCAGTCTGGCGATGGATTTATCCGCTTCCCGGAGCACGAGCTTCTTGTCCATCGTCCGTACTCGCCCCCGCTGAACGACGTTTTTGCCGTCTACCCACACAGAGTCGACATTACCGCGGGAGGCGGCATACACAACACGGGAGTACGGGTCGGCATCAAAAGAGGGAAACGTGTGAAAATCATTCAAGTTCAGCAGGACCAGATCGGCCTTCTTGCCCTTCTCGATGGAACCGATCAGATGATCCATACCGAGTGTCTGCGCTCCGCCGATTGTAGCCATTCTCAGCACTCTCCGGGCATCCATGCTCTCCGGCCCGCATCTGGGCTTGTGAAGCAGAGCGGTCAGCCGCATCTCCTGGAACATATCCAGCGTGTTGTTGCAGGGTGCCCCATCTGCGCCAATTCCCATTCCGATGCCCTCATCCAGCAATTCGGGCACCATCGCGATGCCGGAGGCGAGCTTCAGATTGGAACCCGGACAATGGGTCATCTTCGTACCGGTCCGCTTCATGATGGCCCGCTCTTCCACGTCCAGCCAGATGCAGTGAGCGAGAACCAGCCGGGGGGAGGTAAGGCCTATATGATCAAGATAGACAATGTTGCGCATACCGCGCTGACTCATTACAAGTTCGATTTCCTCCTGATTCTCCGCCGCGTGCGTATGAACCAGCACTCCGTAACTGGCAGATAAATCGCGCACCTCAGTAAGAAGACGCTCCGAGCAAGAAACGACAAATCTTGGACAATACGCATAGCTGAGACGGCCGCCATCATGGCCATGCCACTTCTCCAGCAGCCGTGTGCTCTCCTGCAGGGAGGCTTCGGTTTGTTCCTGAAGACCTTGCGGCACATCGCCGCCCGCATCCATCATAACCTTGCCGGATACGGCCCGGATGCCGCTCTGCGCCATGGCTTCAAAGGCGGACTCGGTGTGGCTGACAGTCTCCATATCCAGAATTGTCGTGGTCCCGCTGAGCAGCAGCTCGCCAATGCCGAGCATGGCCGAATAATAAATAGATTCCGCATCATGGGCAGCCTCAAGAGGCCATATCCTTGTCCGCAGCCAGTCCATCAATGCCATATCGTCCGCGCGGCCGCGGAAAAGCGTTTGGCATAAATGGATATGGGTCTGCACGAATCCGGGAAGCAGCAGCTTTCCACGGGCTTCAATGACTGTCGTATCCGGCTCAAGGTCCGTAATCCTGCCGCCAACCTCAGCGATGATATCATCCCTGATCAAAATATCTCCGGTCAGAATCTCATCCTTGTCATTCATCGTCACCATCTTGACATTACGCAGCAAGGTTGAACCCATAGGGGAAGCCTCCTCCATCATCAGATGCTCCCATTGTAGCATGAACATAGGGAAGAGACTTTACATCTCAAGTTGAATATAATCCTGACAAGTTAGAGACTTTCTTCTGAGAACAAGCCCATCGTCGAGATATGCCGCCTGGTTTCCTCCGTACCTCTTTCGTACAGCAGCTTGTAGATATCCATGAGCAACCCGTCAACACCGGCGTTGATCTGTTTGTCCGAGGATGTTTCGAAAAAAGTTCCTCCAAAATGAAATGCCTGCGCTTCATCCATACTGGACAATTCCCCCATCAGCTCCTGCAGTTGGCCCAGCTCCTCTTCACTTGCGGTTATTGCCAGTTCATAGGCTGTTGCTCCCTGATCCTCCAGAATCGAACCCGCCTGGACGGATACATAATAGGTTTTACGGCTGGTTGAATCTTGTGTATGCTCTTCCATATTCGTGATTGCCCCTTCCCGTTCTCATTCCACTTCCGCGCCTTCCATTCGATAATGGATCCGTACGCTTCGCTTCTCTAGCATCCCCATCCGGACAGACATTTTATGCTGGCTGACGGCATAACCATCATAGTACCGCTGTTTAAGCCCTGCTTAGAGAGGAATGAGAGAACATGTGTGGAATCACGGGCTGGATCGATTGGACCGACGACCTGACCAAGCAGTACGCCACTCTGGAACAAATGACTGAAACGCTGGAAAATCGCGGGCCGGATGCCTCAGGTACATGGCTCTCCCGCAGTTGTGCACTGGGTCACCGCCGGCTTTCTGTTATCGACCCTGTCAATGGCGCCCAGCCGATGATACGGACAACTGAGGATGATACGTATGTCATTGTTTATAACGGCGAGCTGTATAACGCCCCCGAACTGAAGCGGGAGCTGGAGGGGCGCGGCAGAAGATTTACTACCACCTGCGACACGGAAGTGCTGCTGGTTGCCTATATGGAATGGGGTCAGGCATGCATTGAGAAATTCAACGGCATATTCGCCTTTGCCATTTGGGATTCGCGGGAGGAGCATCTGTTCCTTGCCAGAGACCGGCTGGGTGTAAAGCCCTTGTTCATTGCCAAGCAGGATGGGCGGTTCGTATTCGGTTCGGAGCTCAAAGCTCTGCTCGCCCATCCTTCCGTTAAACCTGTTGTTGGCGCGGAGGGTCTGGCAGAAATTTTCATTATGGGACCTGCGCGAACACCGGGCCAGGGAGTCTACCGCGACATCAGCGAGCTGCTGCCCGGCCAGTGCGCCACCGTCACCCGCTCCGGGGTTTCCATCGTAACCTACTGGAAGCTGGAAAGCCGGCCGCATACCCAGAACGTCCAGGAGACGGCCCGCAGCGTGGGCGACCTGCTTAAAGACACCGTCGAGCGCCAGCTCGTATCCGATGTCCCGCTTTGCACGCTGCTGTCCGGAGGACTGGATTCCAGTGCCCTTACGACCTATGCCGTCCGTTATTATGAGCAAAACGGGCAGGATAAGGTCCATACCTTTTCCGTTGATTATGCGGATAACGATAAACATTTCAAGGCTCACGCTTTTCAACCCAATTCCGATGCGCCCTGGATCGAGCGGATGACCAAACATCTGGATACTGTCCATCATCCAGTTCAATTTGACACGCCTGAGCTTGTCGATGCGCTGCGCGATGCTATGCTGGCAAGAGATTTGCCCGGAATGGCGGATGTGGATGCTTCGCTGCTTCTGTTTTGCCGGGAAATCAAAAAGGGAGCCACGGTTGCGATTTCCGGCGAGGCGGCAGACGAAATTTTCGGCGGGTACCCATGGTTCCACCGCGAGGAGGCGTTGAATGCCGGCACTTTCCCATGGGCGCTGGCTGCGGAGATGAGGGCGGGTCTGCTTTCACAGGACGTTGCCGCCTGGATCAAACCGCAGGAATATATCGGCGACCGTTATTCGGATGCGATTGCGCAGGTGCCCAGGCTGGACGGCGAAGATGCGGCTGCCAGAAGAATGCGGGAGATGTCTTATCTGAACATTACGCGGTTTATGCCAACACTTCTGGACCGCAAAGACCGGATGAGCATGGCGGTCGGCCTTGAGGTCCGGGTCCCTTTTTGCGATCACAGGCTTGTTGATTATGTCTTTAATATCCCTTGGGAAATCAAGACGGCCGGCGACCGGGAGAAAGGCATTCTGCGCCTCGCTCTGGAGGGCGTACTGCCGCCTGATGTGCTCTACCGCAAAAAAAGTCCCTACCCCAAAACGCATAATCCCAATTATCTGGAGGCGGTACGCTCAAGATTGCTTGATGTGCTGAATGAAGGCCGATCTCCCCTGCTTCCGTTAATTAACGTTAAAAAAATCCGCGAGCTTGCCGAATCGGATAACGCCAGCTCCAATATTCCCTGGTTTGGCCAGCTCATGTCCGGACCTCAGCTGTTCGCCTATCTGCTCCAGACCGATATGTGGCTCCGGGAATATAACATCACCATTCGTTAACGGAAATTTGCAAAAAAGAAGCCCCGCAGCAGACCATGCAAGTGCGGTCTGCTGCGGGGCTTGGCTATGTTCAAATTATAAGAAAGCATAAAACTCTCGCATACTTTGCTTATATTACTGAGGGTAGAAACAAACTTGTTTCTGCCGCCTATGGTCGGTAGAGCCGCTTCTTCCTGCCGCTTTTCTAAGCTTGCTGCTCCAGCTGGATCAACAAGGAAGCAAGAGCTTGTCCCCGGTGGCTGATCGCCTGCTTCTCCTCCGTTGAAAGCTCAGCCATGGTCCTGCCATGGGACGCAAGCCAGAACAAAGGATCATAACCGAAGCCGCCGGCTCCTGATGGCGTATCGGTTATGAATCCGTCGACATAACCCTCCGCTTCCACGAAGCTGCCGCTCGACGGATTATACAAGGCGAGCGAGCAGACAAATCTCGCTTTGCTCAGCAGCTTTGTTTTGCCCTGGGGAGCAGTGCCTTGCTCTGCCTTAATGGAAACCGCAGCACCCAGCTGCGACAGCTCATCCAGCAGCTTGGCATTATTCAGCGCGTCGCTTGCTCCTTCTCCTGCGTACCGTGCCGAGTAAATTCCCGGACGTCCTTCGAGCGCGTCCACCTCAAGCCCGGAGTCATCAGCCAGCACCATCAAATCGAGCGCCTTGGCAACGGTCTTCGCTTTCTTGCGGGCATTCTCGCCAAAGGTAGCTCCATCCTCCACAATCTCAGGGAGATCGGGATAATCAAACATGCTGACAACCTGCAGTCCCAGTTTGCCGAACGCATGGGCAAACTCACGCACCTTGCCGGGGTTTTTGGTAGCTACGACTACTGTGCGGACTGCCGTCATACGCGCGACGCTCCGATCCGGCTGCCCAGCGGCCCGAGCACATCGCGCTGTCTGGCGATCAACGCCTGAATGCCTTCTTCCGCCACTCCAAGCAATCCATCCAGCTCCTCGCGCGAGAAGGGGGCGTCTTCTCCCGTTCCCTGAACCTCGACGAATTTGCCGGAACCGGTCATCACAACGTTCATATCGACCTTGGCTTTGGAATCTTCCTCATAATTCAGATCCAGCAGCGTCTTCTCCTGGATCACACCGACGCTTACCGAGGCCAGAAAATCCGTGATCGGATATTTGCCATAATCCACGTTCTTCGACAGCTTGTTTACCGCCAGGGCCATAGCGATGAAAGCGCCTGTAATGGAAGTCGTTCTTGTCCCTCCATCCGCCTGTATAACATCGCAGTCCAGCGTAATCGTGCGCTCTCCAAGCGCCTGCAGGTCCACTACCGAGCGCAGCGCGCGGCCGATCAGCCGCTGGATCTCCATCGTGCGTCCGGTGAGCTTCCCTCTTGCCGATTCACGCTGATTGCGGGATTGCGTGGCTCTGGGCAGCATGGAATATTCCGCGTTTATCCAGCCTTTTCCCTGCCCCTTCATAAAAGGAGGCACCCGCTCCTCAACCGTAGCCGTGCAGAGCACCTTCGTGTCGCCGAATTCGATCAATACGGAGCCTTCCGCATATTTATTGGGGTTCATTGTTATTGTGACCGGCCTAAGCTGGTTCCACTGCCGTCCATCTGTTCTCATACTTATGTAGTCCTCCTCATAAAGCATCTCAATCATTCTACCAAAGACAACGGGGAAAAGCATCCTTTGCGGCGGCGGCGGGCAGACGGACTGAGGTTGACAGCCATCGCGCACCGTCACACCCGGTGCGGGAAGCCTCATATAAGGTGGCGGAATAAGGCCGGGACTACAGCAAAAAACCCGCTCCGGAGCAGGTTCGCCCCAGGCAGGCTTGTCGCTTGTATAAGGTCAGGATCAGGACTTAAAGGCGTTGACATGCTCGGGTGCGGATACAGGGCTGCTGTAGGATTGGTTGTTGGTATCGGTGAAATCCGTTTCGCCGTTGAGCTTGATTTGAACCTTGGCCGCACCAGTATTCGCCGTTAATGCCAGGACCACAGCCTGCAGCATTTCTGCAGGCTCCTGCTGCCCTGCCACATACGCATCATCCTGCAGCTCGACAGTAACGATATCATTCTGCTTCGTAACGCTCTTGACCGTTACATCCGGCGTCATGACAGCCGTAAGCGCACGTCCTTCGGAAGGACCGCTGATCAGCTGCTCGATAGCCGATTTGGCCCGGTTATCGGAACGGTTTACCAGCCTTGTGACCGGAACATAATATAATTCATTATTGGGTGTCAGAGCCGAGAAATACAATGTTACCGGCGTGGTCTGGCTGTAATTGTTCACGCCATCGGCTGCTTCGAGATTGATGCCGACGGATCTTGTCAGAGGCTGATCAATCGGCATGCCGTCAACAGGCATTTCACCGAGTTTCGCGCCTTCCATCCATATGTCCACCTTCTGAATATCCGGCATGCTGGTCAGCGTCCAGGTTACCGCTTCGACGATATGCCGCTCCTCCGTCACATTGTAATCCGCGAATGCCTTGGAGAAATCAACAACTGCCAGCTTCTGATCGGGAACGATGTTAAAATCCTTGATTTCGGTGCCTTTGGGAAGCACGGCCTGGAATCCCTCCGGGAGCTGTGATGCGTAGGCACCCCCGTCCACCATCATCTCAAGCGCCTTCTGGCCTGGCTTCTCCCCCTCGCCCAGAGCAGCCTGTACAGCCACGGGCGCCAGCATTCCATTCTGATCCTTCAAGTAAACGGTCATCTGGGTCTGACCGGCATGATTGGCTGCCTGTCCGACGTCGGTAATGGCCCCGCTGACATTCTGCGAGCTGTTCTGCGGCGGATCGATGGACGGGCTTTCTTCCTGTGAGAATAATCCGCAGCCGGTCGTAAGAATGGGCAACGCCAACGCTCCGGCGAGCGCCGCCCGGCGAACAAGGCGATAATGTTTCATGTTCATAATTCCTCCCCGTAGACTTAGTAATCAAGCGCGAGCCCTTCCATTCATTTGGTACAAGTTGCTCTTTTGTAGTACTATGTATACGAGCCCTCTCCATCAATTAGACCAGTTTTGTCCATTAAACAAGAAACAAGAGGTGAGCCCTGTGGCCAAGTCTAAAATGTACAGTCTCAACAGTGAAATCGTAGCTTCGACGACCAAAGAATGGCTGGCCAAACGAGGCGTTACCATTAGTCAAATTGCTGAACTTGTTATTTTTTTGCAGAAGTCCTACTTTCCCGAGCTGACCCTGGAAGAATGCGAGCAACATATTGAAGCTGTGCTTTCCAAGCGTGAGGTACAAAACGCGGTGCTGACGGGAATTCAGCTCGATATGCTGGCGGAGGAAGGCAAGCTGCTTGCGCCGCTGCAGGATATGATTGAGAACGACGAGGGCCTTTACGGCTGCGATGAAATTCTGGCCCTCTCCATCGTCAATGTATATGGAAGCATCGGTTTTACGAATTTCGGCTACGTCGATAAACTGAAGCCGGGCATCCTGAAGGTGCTCAACGACAAGGAAGGCGAGCAGTGTCATACCTTCCTCGATGATATTGTCGGAGCCATTGCCGCATCGGCCAGCAGCCGCATTGCGCACCGGAAACAGGCGGAGCGCGAGGGCAGCATGGGGCCGCCGATTGACTAATCGGCTGGATGCCGGTTGGATGCCGGTTGGATGCCGGTTGGATGCCGGTTGGATGCCGGTTGGATGCCGGTTGGATGCCGGTTGGATGCCGGTTGGATGCCGGTTGGATGCCAAAAAGGATGACAAAAGCGCCTTGCGCCTTCGTCATCCTTTTTTTTAATTGTATATTTTAGCTAAAATTCAAAAGCATTGCTTGTGCGAGACTAGCAAGGCCGGAAATCTCCAGACTGGGGCAAGTCGGACCTGCCAATCTATAAGCCTGATGGACAGCTGTTGAAAAACTGCAGAAGGACCATCCTCGCTTAATGAACAGCATGAATTAATCGAAACCATCTGTGCTGCAGCAAGCTTTTTCCTGCTTGTACGGTTTGTAGCCAGAACTATAGCGAGTATAACAAGGTTTTTCCTTGCTGGAACAGATGTTTCCGCTTTATACGCCATGATCGACGGCTGCAGCAAGGTATTTCCGGCTTGTACCGTCTTTAATCAGAACTAAAACAAGTGTAATAAGGTTTTTCCTTGCTGAAACAGTTGTTTCCGCTTTACACGCCATAATCGACGGCTGCAGCAAGCTTTTTCCTGCTTATACGGTTTGTAGCCAAGCTATAGCGAGTGGAATAAGGTTTTTTCTTGCTGGAGCTAATTATTCGATCTTGTCCGCGGATATTTTTTATTACTTGCGTTTGGTTATCGCATCATATACGCGGGACGCTGCTTCCCTGCCCTGACGGATGCAGTCAGGCAGTCCCACGCCATCGAAAGCTGCTCCCGTGACCCACACACCCGGAAGCTTTGCGCTCATCCTTGCCCGCAGCGTGGCAATTTGCTGCACATGCCCGACCGGATACTGAGGCATAGACTTATGCAGCCTGGTGATTTCCGTAAACAATGGTACGGCCGTGATACCCATTATATCGCGTATGTCACGCCGGACCGCATCCTCAAGCTGGGAATCAGGCAGATCGACAACCTCTTCATCGCCAGAACGGCCGATATAACAGCGCAGCAGCACCTTATCGTCCGGGCTGGAATGAAGCCACTTCGTCGAAGTCCAGGTACAGGCTGTTATGGTTGTTCCTTCGGAGCGTGGAATGACAAAACCGGACCCGTTAAAATCCTCTGTAATATCCCGTTTGTTGAAGGCCATAACCACATTGGCCACAGAGACATAATTGATTGCACGCAGCGCCTGCGTGTCCATATGGGGCTCCAGCAGTTCTGCCGCATCATATGCGGGCGCTGTGATGACAATGCCATCGGCTTGAATAATTTCACCATCGCTAAGCAGGATGTCATATGGAGCCCAGGGTTGGGCTTGCCCGTCTGTCTGCCCCGCTTCCGGCTCCGTCTCTGCATTCCTGCCGGTTTCCTCGCGCTCATCGGGATCATTCGGCCGAAAAGCCGCAGCCTTGACGCCAATCCTGCGCTCTGCTCCTGACAGCGCATGATCAAGGGCTTCAATCATTGTCGTTAGTCCGCCTTTGAAGGTCAGGAACATGCTGCCGCGTACAGAAGCCGGAAGGCGGCTTGCGCTGGCCGCGACGGCTGGGGCCAGGCGCCTGTTCGCACTCATGCCGCGAATCAGACTGCGATGCTTGCGCTCGGCATCGCGAAATTGCGGGAATGTCGCCTGAAGGCTCAGCTTGCGCAAATCACCCGCATAAATCCCGGCCAGAAGCGGCTCCGCCACGCGTTCCATCATTTGATCGCCCAGCCGGCGCGACAGGAAATCACCAAGCGCTTCGTCCGACTCCTCCTTGCGGGCAGGCAGCACAAAATCGAGCAGCGCCCGCAGCTTGCCTCCCCATGATATCAGTCCTGATTTGAGAAATGGGGAAATTTCTGTCGGTATGCCCAGCACAAGCCCAGGGGGCATGGGATGCAGCTTGCCCTTATGAAGGATATAACTTTTTTTGGCCGTCGGATTGGTACCGACCAGCTCCTGCTCGATCCCCAGATCCCATGCCAGATCGATAATCGCGTTCTTGCGGGCCAGGAATGAATCCGGCCCCCGCTCGATTACGAAGTCATCCCGCTTCAAAGTGTTGATCTTCCCGCCCAGCCTTCCGGCCGGATCAACAATCGTAATTTGTATGTCGCGTCCGCGCTTCTCCGCTTCCCTAAGCAAATAAAAAGCGGAGCTCAGTCCGCTGATCCCGCCGCCAATGACGACTAACCGATCAGGTTGTCCGCTTCCCCGCATGTCGTTCATCTCCTCTGCCCTGTGTTATGGCGTTATGCCTGCTGCCACTGATCCTGTGAAATGACGGTTTCCGCCAAGGTTTCCATATATAACGGATCGGTATTCAGCATTTCAATGCGGGCAAAATCAATGCCCAGCTGCCTGGCAGCCTCAATCGCTTCAATGTCCAGATCATATAGAACCTCCAGATGATCGGAAACAAAACCTATCGGAGCCGACAATACCTGTGTATAGCCGCTTTCGGCCACTTCCTTGAGCGTCTCCAGAATATCGGGACCCAGCCACGGCTCGCGCGTGCGGCCTGCGCTCTGCCACGTGAAGCCCCAGTCCGCAGCACCCGCCCCTTCAGCAACCGCAGCAGAGGTCTCCAGCAGTTGAGCCTCATAGGGATCATTCATCTCCCGTATCCTGACCGGCAGACTGTGGGCGCTGAACAGAACCTTAACCGGCCTGGAAGCATCAAATGGGCCCAAGCCCGTTTTCACACGGCTGATCAATGCCTCTAGCAGCTTGGGATGCATATGATAGCTCTCCACAAAATTCATCTCTATGCGGAGCTCTTCCGCCCTTTTCCTTGCGCGTTCCACATAGCCGCCCACGCTCATGATGGAATAATGCGGCGCCAGAACAATGCCAACCGCCTCACGGACGCCGTCTGCAGCCATATTGGCTACTCCATCCTCAATATAGGGACGGGCATGCTTCAGGCCTTGGTAGCACATATAACGACCCGGCGCGAAGGTATCCAGCTTGTCCTGTATGCCGGCGACCTGGCGGTTCGTATTCTCCCGCAGCGGGAAGAACCCGCCTACGATCGCTTCATAGCGGCCGCTCAGATCAGCCAGCTGCTCCGGCGTAGGGGGATTCCCCCTGCGGATATGCGTATAGTACTCCTCGATACCGTCCAGACTTTCGGGCGTTCCATAGGACATGACCAGCACGCCGATTTTACGCTCAGACATGGCGCGCCTCCTTCTGCTGTCCTGCCGCAGCAATCGCCTCGGCCGAATAATCATGAATACAGGAAGTCAGCTCACGCAGCTTGTCAAGCGATGCCTCGGGAAACAAGCCATGCCCCAGGTTGAAAATAAATCCGGGCTGCCTTATTCCCTCGTCGATAATCTGCTTGGCATGGGATTGAATAACATCCATCGGCGCAGTCAGCACATACGGATCCAGATTTCCCTGAACCGCATAAGAACCGCCGATGCGGCGGCGGCCTTCGGTTATCGACACGCGCCAGTCAAGTCCAATGACATCGGTTTTCAGCTTTCCAAGGGTTGGAAGCAGTTCGCCGGAGGCCACGCCTGGAAAATAAATTTTGGGCTGCTTCAAGTCAGACAGCTCTGTAAAGATCCGCTCAATGGTCGGCAACACAAACTGCCGGAAATCATGGGGAGCAAGCGCTCCGACCCAGCTGTCGAACAATTGGAATGCCTTGCCTCCCGCTGCCATGTGGGCGCGGGCATAAGCGATAACCATATCGCCCAGCTTGTACATCAGCTGATGCCATATCTCGGGCTGGCTGTACATCAGCGTCTTGGTGCGGATATACGACTTGGACGGACGTCCTTCTATTAAATAGCTGGCTATGGTGAAAGGCGCGCCTGCGAAAGTGATCAGAGGCACATCAAGCTCACGGTCCAGAATGCGGATCGTCTCCAGGATATGGGACAGGTCGCCCTCGACATCGATGGGCCTGAGCTTCGCCACGTCAGCTGCAGATTGAATGGGATTGGCAATAACAGGTCCCACGTTCGGAACAATATCAAAGTCGATGCCGATCGACGCCACCGGATTCATAATATCGGAATACAGAATGGCCGCATCCACGCCAAGCTTTCTTACGGGCATCATTGTCACTTCAGCAGCAAGCTCCGGCTGACTGCAAATTTCAAGCAGCGAGTATTTTTCTTTTATTTTACGGTATTCGGGATCATAGCGTCCCGCTTGTCGCATATACCAGACGGGTACGCGATCGACTTGTTCTCTCCTGCTTGCCCGGATGAACCGATCGTTGTAGCTCATTGACGTTCCCCATTTCTATCGGATTCTCTACGTTACCATTATGCCCTTTTTGATGAAGCGTAACAACCGCCCTCACTCTTCTTTCAATGACAACTATATGACAAATGACGGATTTCACTCGATTGGAAGAACGGCTTTGCCGTCCATTGGCGGCAAAATATTTGCTGCAAAGTCAGGATTTGCGGCTTGCTTGTTATGCTATACTTAACCTATTGTGTTCAGAATAAGCAAAGGTTAGGAGAAAACAGTCATTATGGAGCAGTGGAAGAAGAATCTGGCTGTCCTGTGGGTGGGACAGTTCCTTGTCATGGCCGGAATGACCATGATCATTCCGTTTATGTCCCTTTACTTGCAGTCGGATGGCATCGGACTTACGGATCCGCATGAAATCGCCACCTGGGCGGGCATTATTTTCGCCGGCAATTTCGTCACCGCCTTTCTGTTTCAGCCCCTCTGGGGTAAACTGTCCGACCGCTACGGACGCAAGGTTATGCTGCTTCGCTCCGGATTCGGAATGGCGGTTGTCATCGTGCTGATGGGCTTCGCAACCGCCCCCTGGCATCTGCTGGTGCTGCGGATGATCAACGGCACCATATCCGGCTTCAACCCCGCGGCCATCTCTCTGATATCGGCTACAACGCCCAAGGACCGGACAGGCTTTGCCATGGGCACGCTGCAGTCCGGGGGCATTGCCGGCACGATGCTCGGTCCCCTGCTGGGCGGCCTTCTTGCCGATCAAATCGGCTTCCGCCCGATCTTTTATCTGACCGGCACGCTGCTGTTTATGGCTTCAACGCTTGCCATGCTCGTCGTAAAGGAAAGCTTCGATCACAAGCAGGCGGCTGCAAGGCCCAATGTATCGGTACTTGAAGGATTTCGTCAATTGGGCCGGATTCCCCAGCTGACCTCGCTGTTTGCCGTAACCTTTCTGATCCAGTTCGCCATGGTCGGGCCTATGCCGCTGCTTCCTCTGTACGTCCAGCAGCTGCATGGAAGCGACGTCAACGTTGCGTTCTGGGCTGGACTTGTCAGCGCAGCGGCCGGCATGTCCAATATGGTCGCTTCCCCGCTGCTGGGCAGGCTGAGCGACCGGATCGGGCAGGAGCGGATTCTTGCCGTCTCGCTGATTGGCGCGGCGGTCATGTTCATCCCCCAGGCGATGGCCACACATGTATGGCAGCTGCTTATTTTCCGCTTTCTGCAGGGGGCATTCCTCGGAGGGCTGATCCCGTCCGTGAACTCCCTGATCCGCAAATTTACCCCCGACGGAATGGAGGGACGCGCCTACAGCTTCAACACCAGCACTCTCAGCCTGGGCAATATGTTCGGCCCGCTTGTCGGAGGCGTGATATCGGGCTGGATCGGCATTGGCGGCGTCTTTATCACTTCATCCGTTCTGTTTCTCATCAATGCGGTCTGGGTGCGCAGCACCCTGGCCCGCAAACGCACAGCAAACAATAAATCATGAGGGTTATCGGCAGGCTGCCAGGAAAGCGGATATGCAATCATAGTATAAAAAAACGGACATCCCGATAGAGGGAAGTCCGTTATTGTTATAATCTCGTTCATCATCCGGCATAAACATCAGCCCGGTCAAGAGCTTCTACTTCACAACCGCCACTGCCAATCCGTCATAAGCGGGCAGCAAGGTTCCGATCAATCTCTCATCGCTCAGCATCCGCTCGTTAAATTGCCGCATCGCCACCACAGCCGGCCCCGTCCGCTCCGGATCGATCGTTTTGCCATGCATGAGTGCGTTATCGCCGGTAATAACAGCTCCCGGATTGGCCAGCTTGATGGCATAATCGAGATAGACCGGATAGCTTTCCTTGTCCGCGTCAATAAAGAAGAAATCGAAGGTGCGCCCCTCCTGGACAAGCAGCGCAAGGCTCTCCTTGGCATCCCCGATCCGGTAATCGACACGGTCACCGAGGCCTGCCGCTTCAAGGCTGCTTCTTGCCACATCCGCATAGCTTTGGTTCAGCTCAAGCGAGGTCAGCTTGCCTCCATCCTTGAGCCCTCTAGCCAGGCATATGCCGCTGTATCCGCCAAGCGCGCCAATTTCCAGCACCTGCTGCGCGCCTTTCATGCGGACCAGCATCGTCAGCAGCTTGCCGTAGCCCGGCGCAATGGAAATCTCAGGCATATCATGCTCGCGGATTTGCTTATGTACCCTCTCCAGATCGGCATCCTCGCCAAGCAGCTGTTCCACATATTGTTCCGTCGACATCCATGCATTCTCCTCTACCATGAGTTTTAGTTTGTCAGGCCGCCTTCATATGTCTATACTTGATTGTATGATTTTTAATGACCGGAAACAACCGGAGTAGGCGAATCGGAGTGATTGCATTGGAAAAATTACAGCTTATCGCGACATCCCCCATGGGGCTTGAGGCGATTGTTGCACGTGAATTGAAGGATCTGGGCTATGAAGATGTGCAGGTGGAGAACGGGCGCGTGAATTTCACCGGCGGTCTGGCTGATATTTGCCGCACCAACCTGTGGCTGAGAACCTCTGACCGCGTCCTTGTGAAGATGGCGGAATATCCCGCGCGCACCTTCGAGGAATTATTCGAAGGGACAAAGGCGGTCAATTGGGCGGACTGGATACCGGAGGATGGCGAATTTCCGGTGAACGGCCGCTCCCAGAAGTCGCAGCTGACAAGCGTGCCGGCCTGCCAGAGCATCGTCAAAAAGGCGGTTGTGGAGAAAATGAAGGCAACCTACGGCACAGAATGGTTCCACGAGGACGGAGCCAAATATGTGATCGAGGTTTCATTGATGAATGATATGGCGCTCATTACGCTGGATACGACAGGTCCTAGTCTCCATAAGCGCGGCTACCGCAAGCTGGTGACGGAAGCTCCGCTCAAGGAAACGATGGCGGCGGCAATGGTGCTGCTCAGCCGCTGGCGTCCGGACCGGCCTCTGTACGATCCGTTCTGCGGGTCAGGCACAATTCCCATCGAAGCGGCCATGATTGCCTGGAACATCGCTCCGGGACTGCGCCGGTCGTTCAGCAGCGACCAATGGCCGCTCATCCCCGAGGAGCTGTGGGAAGCAGCCCGCGAGGAAGCCTTCGATTCGGTGAAGGACGATATCCCCTTGTCGATTGCCGGCTCCGATATCGACCCGGGCGCGATTGATGTGGCGGAAGCGGCTGTGAAGAAGGCCGGTTTTGCCCGTGATATCAAGCTGAGCGTGCTGCCAGTGTCCAAGGCGAAGCCGGAGGGCGAGTACGGCTGCATTATTACGAACCCGCCATACGGTTCGAGGCTTGGCGATGATACGGAAGCCGAAAAAGCGCTGAGGGAGCTCGGCCACACGGCGCTGTATCTGCCGACCTGGTCATTCTTCGCTCTCAGCCCTTCCAAATCGGTAGAGCATTATTTTGGACGCAATGCCGACAAAAGGCGCAAGCTGTACAATGGCCGGATTGAATGCGCTCTTTATCAGTATTTTGGCCCGCGGCCTCCTTTTCGAACATAAGGCCAAGCCTTCCGATTCCTTGATCTGGATACGAAATGTACTATAATGGGAAAGACATTATTAACATTTTGTAAACAGGAAAGGACACCCTTGTTATGGCTCAACCGCTGCAGCCAACCGGGCGGAGAAGTGTCGGCATGGCGCTTGCTGCCCGGTTTAAAGGCTTGGATCTTGTGCTTTTCTTCGCATTGATGATGATTAAGCTGGTTTTGTTCGACCGCTACGTGCATGTTCCGAATATGGCCATGGACGGGGAGGATGTGCTGGTGGCGCTGGGTACATTGGCGCTGGTCTGCTTCTGGACGCTGTGGCTTCCGCCGCGCGGCCGGATCATCGCTCTCGTGCTGCTGAATATGCTGCTTACGGTCATTATTTATGCCGATTTGATTTATTTCCGCTATTTTCAGGATATGATCTCGATACCGGTGCTTACCCAGGCCGGACAAGTAAGCTCGCTTGGCGACAGCATCGCCTCTCTGCTGGGCTGGGCGGATATCTGGATTTTTATCGACTGGCTGCTGATTGTGCCTATAGCCGTCTTCACGATATTCCGCAAGCGTCACAAGCGCGATATTGCATTATCCTTCGCCAGACCCAGCAAGCTGCGCAAAATGATGCTCCGCCTTTCGCTGAGCCTGATCATTTTGGCAAGCGGCCTTACACTCGTCTTCGTGCCCGTCACCTATGCGCAGCGCACCTGGGCCGTCGGACTGTTCACCGGCAACTGGTGGAATATGTCCCTGTACAATGTGACAGGCGTCATCGGCTTTCACGGATATGACCTGTACCGGTATGCGGAGGATCATTGGCTGCATGACAACAAGCTTCCGGAGGATCAAATCCAGGAAGCGAAGCAGTGGTTCGAGGACCGCGGCAATGTCCGCAAGCAGCTTGAGGATGACAGCATGTTCGGCCGCTATAAGGGCGCCAACGTCATCATGATCCAGCTGGAAGCCTTTCAGAACTTCCTGATCGGCCAGAAGATAAACGGCCAGGAAGTTACGCCGAATATGAACAAACTGCTTGAAGAGTCCATGTACTTTAAGAACTTCTATCACCAAACCGCCCAGGGCCGCACATCCGATGCCGATCTGGCTGCCAATATTTCGCTTCAGCCCTTGCCGAGCGGCTCGGTATTTATCCGCTTCGCGCAGAACACCTTCGACAGCATGTCTGCCACGCTGAAGGATAACGGCTACGAGACAGGCGTATTTCATGCATACGACGGCGGCTTCTGGAACCGCAATGCGATGTACAGCACGATGAGCTATGACAAGTTTTACAGCAAGAAAAGCTACACGATCGACGAGCCCCTGGGCTGGTCGCTGGGGGACCGTTCGTTCTTCCAGCAGTCCGTTGATCTGATGCTGAGCGAGCAGCAGCCGTTTTACTCCTTTCTGATCTCCTTGTCCAGCCATCACCCTTACAAGCTTGCCGCAAGCACGCAGACGCTGGATGTCGGGGATTTCAAAGGAACGATATTCGGCGACTACCTGGAGGCTGCCCACTATGTCGACGATTCGCTTGGCGATCTGGTCAACAGGCTCAAAGCCGAGCATTTATGGGACAAATCGATTTTTCTGTTCTATGGCGACCACGATAATTCCATCAAGGAATGGGAACCCTTCGAGAAGTTTCTGGGCAAACCGCTGAGTGAGCTTGACCGGATGAATGTGCTGAAGCAGGTACCCTTGATCGTTCATCTGCCGGATGGAGCCAAAGCCGGAACCTACAGCCAGGTTGGCGGACAGATGGATTTGACGCCTACCGTGCTCCATTTGCTCGGGATTTCCTCGGCGGATAAAATCATGGCGGGAACGCCGCTCGTTACGGACAAGCCGCTCGAGGGCAAGAAAGTCGTTTTCCGAAACGGCGGTTACACCGACGGCAAGGTGTTTTATATGCCGGCAGATGATTTTATAGCCGAACATGCCAAGTGTCTGGACGCCACTACAGGGCAAGCGCTTGCCCTCACCGCCTGCAAGGGCGGAGCCGAAGAAGCCCGTCAGGAGCTTATCGCGTCCGATCGCGTCATCGAGCATGATTTGATCAAGAATTTCCGTTCCCAGCCTGATATTGAAAAATAAGAAGAAACGTCTCCGCCGTCCTCTGGCAGCCGAAGCAGATTTCTTCCCTGAGACCCTAATGTGAAACATATACATGCTGCAAGCTTGAAAAAGCACCCGCCGTCAAAAGCTGATTTTCATCAGCTTCGTGACCATGCGGGTGCTTCTTTTTAAACCTTAAGTAAACAACTGGATGGAGGACAAAATGATCCCGACGAAAAACCCGCACAGCGCTCCATTCACACGGATCCACTGGAGATCCTGACCAACCTTCTCCTCCAGCATGCTGACCAATGCCGCATCGTCCATCTGATCCAGATTTTCCTTCACCAGCTGCCCGATGCGGAAATGGTTGGATTCCACCAATTGAATCAGATACGCAAGCAGACGGCTTTCCCATTCATTAATTTTCTCGGGCTCCTGGGACAGATGACGAATGATGGCACTGTAGACACGGAAAAGCGATCGTCCGCCATCTGCACGTCCTTCCTCCAGCCTGGCCAGAGCCAGGTTCCGCAAATCTTCCAGTCTCGCCTGCAGAAAAGCTTCTCCGCTCTCTCCTTCAATGCGGCCAAGCGCCCAATCCTTCGCTGCATTCAGCTTCTCGTCGTTATCGGCCAGCTGGAACAGCTGGATCCGGATTTCCCTGACAATCAGCTCCCGGTATGTACTTTCCTTAAGCATCAGATCCTTGATCCCGTTCGAAATCATATTCTGCAAAATCGAGCCGAGCTTCTCTTCATTCATCAGTCCGCCGAAAGCCTGCAGCGCAAAGCCCATGAATCCGCCCGCCTTGACCTCAGACAGCTTCTCCAGCGCCAGCTTGCCCAGCATAACGCCGGTCTCGGGCCGCTCCGCCCAGTTGGCCGCTTCGCCCAGTACAAAATCCAGCGCCTTCTCATCGTAGCCGTCGTTCATGACCTTGGTGATCACGGATTCCGCCACAGCCTTCATATCCGTCTTCAGCAGATAAGCCGCCAACCAGGATTGAATAACCGGGACCGCTTTCTCCAGCGGAAAGCGGACAATAAGCTGGATCAGAAAATCGAGAATCTGAATTCTGGCCTTCTTCCTGCTCATCAGCTTGGTCAGCTGTGTGGAAGCCATGCGCAGCACATGAAGCTTGCTGAGCTTGTTCTCGATGCTTTCTTTATTCAACAGTTCATTCTCCATCGCCGAGATCAGAGACTGGATGATTCTGCTCTTATTCTTAAGCAGTAGCGCAGTATGCGGAATGGGAATGCTAAAAGGATGGCGGAACAGCGCGGTGACGGCAAACCAGTCGGCGATTCCCCCTACCAATCCGGCTTCAAAGCCACCCTTTAACAGGAAAACGAACGTATTCTCGGGTAAAAATAACGTAACCAGAAATCCGGCGGCCATAATGGCTAACGATAATCCCGCCAAGTACTTTGAGTTCATATACGGCCTCCTGCAGCGTTTTTGCAAAGCAAAATTCATTAAGCATCTCTTGACAACATTCTACAACGCGGAAGCAATCAAGCACAAATAAGACCGATGATTACAAGGATCAATTACCCTCATAACGAAAAAGCAAACGTCAACAGCCTAAGATGACGTTTGCCTTTCATGCACACCGGCTGGATGGCCGGCATGATCTTATTTTACATATTTGCGCGCTTTTTCAATCACTTCATCCTCGGTCGGCGCGGTGATATAGCGGCCATTAATGAAAATAAAAGCAAAGCGCGAGCATGGTCCGCAGTAGGATTTGCAGGCTACCCGCACTTCTGTCTCTGGTGCTATCTGCGCCAGCTTCGGCAGCATCGTCTTTGTGCGGATATGCTTGCATTTATCGCAAATGCGAATGTCATTAGCCATTCGTCTGTCTCCCCAATCTCCCATTGCCTATCAGCCTTGCTGATTAGTGGTCGCCGTGATTGCCTCTAACCGGGTTCGTGATGACAAAACCTTCCTGAGGCAAATACAGATAATCAATTTTAACGCCGTCGAGCATCTCCACGTTCTTCTCCAGCACGACCGTTATGTCCTTGTCGGTTTCTACAATTTCGTCATTCTCTCCGGCATCGTCCATGCGCATGCCATAGTGAGCATGGTCGCCATGCGAGTGAGTAATGTAGACACGGAGCAGCTTTCCTGCATTCTCAGGGTTGTCCAGCTCCTGGCGTAAAATTTTCGCGGCATTGCGGGTTATTTTGCATTTCATTGGGATAAGCATCTCCTTTATCATCAAGCATGTCTTTTCCTATTTTAAAGAAACCGGACTGATTGTTCAACTATGTACGACAGCTATTTTTACAATCGTTCACCTATATTACGGTTTCAGCCGGTCGCCATATCTGCGTTCCATATAACGCGTGTAGCCTTCCGCCGCAATCATCGTCACGGCAATGTCATCGATAGGTAAGAACGGCATGACATCGGGCAGCACCCAATACAGCAGCACCGGAACGACGTAAAGCAGCTTATGGATCAGCTTCACATCCCGTGAGACGAGCAGGCGGTAAATGCGGACAAACACATGACGCCAATGGCGGAGCGATAAAAGTTTCATCATGAACCTCCCTTATGGGGCTGTAAACCGGGAAGAATGGACGGCGCCGCAAAACGTGGAGTCCGCCGTCAGTTCGCCGAAGTCAAGCTTCTTGCTGCTGTTTATAAGTTTACCATATGGCAAGCATCTATGCTTGTGCAGCAAATCAACGACTTAAGGCGCATAGAAGAAAAGGATAACACAAAAAAAGAAGCCTCCCACCGGAAAGGCTTCTTGTCAGGATACGGCTTTACGTTCTTTCTTGCAGGACTTGTTCGCGCATTTTTTATAAATCCCGGTAAATTCCAGGCGGTGATCGGAAACCTTGAAGCCAAATTCCTTCTCCAACCGCTCTTCCAGCTCCTGCAGCCAGTCGTCCTTGATCTCTTTCACTCCGCCGCATTCGCTACACAGCAGATGATGATGCATATGCTCGTGATCCTTGCTGCGCAAATCAAAACGCGCCACACCGTCGCCAAAATTTATTTTCTCGACAATATCCAGTTCATTCAGCAGCTCCAGCGTCCGGTAAACCGTAGCGAGGCCGATATCCGGATTGTTTTTCTTGACCAGCATAAAAACTTCCTCGGCACTGAGATGATCGGTCTCATTCTCAAATAATACTCTCAAGGTAGCTTCGCGCTGACGCGTTACTTTGTATCCCATGGCGATTAACTGTCGATTGGCCGCACCAACTTCATCCAGTATGCTCAACATAACCACCAGCTTCCTGTAATTTTCAGTAATAATTACTATTTACTATTCATTATAACAAATAAGCCTTCCCCCTTCAACTATGCCTCGCAAGCAAGCTCCTCAGAAGCCTGCTTCCGTGAGAAGCCTTTTCCAATAGACAAGCGGTATAAAGAAGCGGCCCTGTCCTCCTGCCGAACCGGAATCAAGAGCCGCCGCCAGTTCAGATTTCCTCCTGCGCCACAGCTTCCACAGCAGCCAGCAGCAGCGGCCGGAGTTCATCGTACAGATCCGGAAAGGAGTTGATCGGCAGCGGATTGCTGCCCAGGCCAACCTCTACCGTAAAGCCGGGCTTGCGGAAATCATGAATGAACCAATCCTTGAAGCCGGCATCGCTCCCGCCGAGCTTGACCGGCTTATAGCCTGCAGCCTTTGCCAGCCTGCGGGCAATCCGCTCCGATTGCGCCGGCTCATAACCGCGATAGTTCCAATAAATTTCCTGTCCCTGCGTATGAAGGGCCACTACCATGTCAAATTTCCGCTCCTGCGTAAAGCTGTACAATGCCTGCGCTTCCGGCTCAGACAGCGGGGCTGGACCGGGATAGTCGCGGGGACCTGGTCCTGACGCTTCCCGCCGCCTCACCTCTTCTTCCCAGAAGGCCGGAAATTGGTCATTCAAATCCACTCCGCGTATGTTGGCCTTCCACTTGGCGAAGCGCTGCGACTGACGGTTCCACTGCAGAAGCTCAGAGAAAAAGAGGTGATCCTGGCGCAGCCCTTCCTGCACCAGTTCAACGCCATCCGGATTCACGAGCGGGACAAACCAGACCTCAGCCCCCTGAATCAATTTGCGTATATCCACCCCGCCAACATTCCTGCCATGAGCGCATGCATCAGCCGCATCCTCCACAAAGCTCATCAGCAGCGGAGCCGTAATCCATTCGTTGGCATGCATGGCCGCATTGATTTGAATTTTACGGGGGCCTTCTCCAAGACGAACAGCATGAATAGGCTTATGGAGCACACTGTATCCGATAACAGTCCTCTCCAGAAAAGGATACTCGCTCTCCAGCGCATCCAGATCCCTTTGCAGCTCGGCATGGCCATATTCGGCTCTGGCATCGATAATCCGGCCATAAGACCCGGCCGGAACGGTTATCAGCTGACCTGGGATCAGCTTCTTCAGATCCAGATGAGGATTAGCGGCGGCGAGCCCGGGGACAGCAGCGGAGAAAAGCGCGGCAATTCCCAGCAGCGAGTCGCCGGGCTGAACACAATAAACGGTCTCATGCTGGGCAGGCACAGACAGCAGCAAGCCCGGAATCAGCTGCTGGGCAGCGGCTATCCGGGGATTTGCGGCGAGCAGCGACTCCTTGTTTACCCCGAACCTGCTTGCAATTCGAAGCAGTGTATCCCCTTGCTGGACGATGTAAGGGAGCATATTTTAAACCTCCTCGCGAGTATATGGACGGCATAAGCTGACATGGCTCCTTTAGACCCATGCTATGCACACCCCACTTCCCGCATGACAACCCGAATATCAACCTAAAAAAAAGAAGACCCTCACCAGATCAATTCTTCTGGCAGGGATCTTCCTGGAATTTTCAACCTACTGTCCGGTTCGCAATCTGGGGCACCTGCCATACAATGGGAGTGAGCTCGATTTGCTCGCCCAGCCACTGCTGCGCAATTCTCTTGAACATTACCGGATCGCCGCTGCAGAAAAATTGATGCACCGGCATATCCTCGGCACGCTCCAGCCGGTTGCGGTCATGGAGGATGGTGCTGATCTCCCGGGCCGTCTCGCCGTCGGAGCTGATCAGCCTCACATCCTTGCCCATTACCTCGCCTATGGTTTCAGCCAGAAAGGGATAATGGGTGCAGCCCAGGATGAGCGTATCCAAATTCCCTGCTTGCAAAGACCCCAGGGAAGTTTTTACCGTGTTGAACGTCTCTTCGGAGCGAAAATTCCCCTGCTCAACCAACGTTACAAAACGGGGACATGCCAGACTGACGACCTCAATGGTTGGCGAAAGCTGTTTAAGGGCGTTCTCGTATGCTCCGCTGCTTATCGTTCCTTCCGTACCAATTACGCCGACAACCCCCGTTTGCGTGGAGCTGTTGGCTGCCCGCGCTCCGGGATGGATAACCCCCACGACTGGAACGGCTACCCGCGAGCGGATATCCTCAAGGGCCACCGCTGTTGCCGTATTGCAGGCGATAACAATCATTTTAGGCCGATATTGAATCAAATAATCCACAATTTCTCTCGTAAAACGCGTTATTTCGTCGGCTGGCCGGGGACCATAAGGCGTACGGGCCGTATCTCCGAAATATATGATTTTCTCACGTGGAAGCTGACGCATGACTTCCTTGACTACAGTAAGGCCGCCTACGCCGGAATCCAGTATTGCTATCGGTTGCTGCACAGACACACCGCTTTCTTGTTCGTTTTAAGAGACATCAATAGAATATGTACGCGGGTTTGAAAAGGTACCTTCATCTTAGCCTAAAACAGGACAAGGTTCAAGAACGGGCAGGTCCCTACTCGACTATTCCGATGTGCAGCAGAAGCAATGGATAGTTGAAATAACGGAGTGCCCGGAGCCGTTGATCAGCGGCTGCATGCAAAAAAAGAACCGCCAATCCCCTGACAGGATGGCGGTTCTTGTGCATGGATTCTGATTAATTATATTTTGGCAGCCAGTCGCCATGCGCTTCAATCAGCTCGTCGCACATCGAGCGGATATCGTCCATCGACAGCTCGGCACCGGTATGCGGATCCAGCATCGCGGCATGATAGATATGCTCGCGCTTGCCCGTGATCGCCGCTTCGATGGTCAGCAGCTGGGTATTGATATTCGTACGGTTGAGCGCGGCCAGCTGCGGCGGCAAATCGCCGACATAGGTAGGAGTCACACCGCTGCGGTCAACCAGACACGGTACCTCGACGCAGGCTTCGCGCGGCAGATTGGAGATCAGACCGCCCGTATTCATTACATTGCCGCCAATTTTGAAGGGAACATTCGTCTCGATCGCTTCAAAGATATAAGAAGCGTATTCATGCGTGCGCTCATGATGCAGCTCCGGATTATGAACCAGCTCATCCTTGAGCTTCTGCCATTTGCTGATTTGGCCAACACAGCGGCGCGGGTACTCATCAAGCGGGATATTGAAACGGTCAATCAGCTCCGGATAGCTTTTCTTGATGAAATATGGATGGTATTCCGCGTTATGCTCAGAGGATTCGGTAATATAATAGCCGAAATTCAGCATCATTTCGTAACGGACCATGTCCCAATGTTTCTCGTTCTGCTTCTCGCGCGCACGGCGTTTGATTTCCGGATACAGGTCGACTCCATCCTTCGATACCTCAAGCAGCCATGCCATATGATTAATGCCGGCGATTTTCGATTTCACGCCCGTCTTGTCAAGGCCAAGACTGTCGAACAAGCCGCTGACGCATGCCTGCACGCTATGGCAGAGGCCAACCGTTTCCACCCCTCCGTAGGTGTTCATGACATTGGTCAGAACGGCCATCGGATTGGTATAGTTGAGGAACAGCGCGTCAGGACAGACTTCCTTGATATCGCGTGCAAAATCCAGCATAACCGGAATGGTGCGCAGATTGCGGAAGATCCCGCCGATGCCCACGGTGTCGGCAATCGTTTGGCGCAAACCGTATTTTTTGGGAATTTCAAAATCGGTAATCGTACAAGGATCATAGCCGCCTACTTGAATGGCATTGACCACATATTTGGCTCCGCGCAGCGCCTCCTTGCGATCCGTATAGGCTTTGATGGTGCTTGTGCTGCCGCTCGTGTTTTTAATATGGTTCAGCATGGTTTCAGAATCGGACAGCCGCTCCGGATTAATGTCAAACAGCGCGATTTCGAATCCTTGCAGCGCCGGCGTTTTCAAGCAATCGCCGAGCACATTTTTGGCAAAAACGGTACTGCCTGCTCCAAGAAACGTAATTTTAGACATGAGTATCCTCCCTTGAATAGGTGACTGAAGCTAGAATCTTAGAAAGCGGTTTAATGTATTGCCTTATCCCTACTATAAATGAAAAAACATAGGGTTGAGTAGGAATTATTGCGTGATCAATATGGACATATGTAGTTTTATAATATACGCTTAGGGAAGTTGTTTCTGTTTGAAATGAAACTGTCCCCTGAAAGGAAACGAGCTGCAATGGCGGATCATTACAAAATATCAACAAAGTCCAATTCTCTTCCCGCGCATGGAGAATTATCCGTCCTCTTTGCAGGCGAGGGAAAGCCTTTTCCCAATCATCAGATCGGTCCTTCGGTTCATAATTATTATCTTGTTCATACCGTTCTTTCCGGACGGGGCGTATTTGAAATCGACGGCTTGCGGTATGAATGCTCAAGAGGCGATACCTTCTTCATCTTCCCGGACGTACTCTTCTCCTACACCGCCGATGCCCAGGAGCCATGGTCGTACCGCTGGGTAGCCTTCAAAGGCCATATGGCGGAATCGCTGCTCTTGACAATGGGCATAACGCCGCTGAATCCTGTTATTCACAGCGATAACCTGCGGCCTCTCCGGGAGCTGTACCGCCGGATGAAGGATACACTGGAGAAGGCGCCGTATCCGGAGCTGGCCGATCTGGAAGCAAGCGGCCTGTTGCGTATCCTGCTAAAGGAATATGGGGTCTGCAATGCAGGCAAGCTGGCCTTTAATTCCTTGACCATCGTTCCCGATATAGAGCGGCAGATCAAGCAGGCCGTCCGCTGGCTTTCATTTCAATACGCGCAGCAGATTTCCATTGAGGATTTGTCGCGGAAGCTCGGCTACCACCGTACCCATCTGTCCAAGATGTTCAAACAGGTTACCGGCGTTTCGCCTATGCAATTTTTGCTGAAGGTCCGCATGGAACGGGCGCGCGAGCTGCTGCTCGGGCAGCATCACTTGTCCATTGATCAGATCGCTTCTTCCGTGGGTTATCTGGATGCCCTCTACTTCTCCAAACAGTTTCGCAAAACCTATGGCCTGGCACCCTCCGAATACCGCTTGCGCCATCGCCAGTCACTTCAGGCACAACAACAGCAAAAAGGACAGAGCCATCTTTGACGGCCCTGCCCTCCTTGCTTTGTCGTCTTATGCGGCATCTGCTATATGGTAACACTTTAGCGGATCGTTTGTATTTCCTCTTTGGCTTCCTCCAACGTATCCTTCAACGCTTCCTTGGTATTATCGAACTCCGGAAGATCAATACCCTCCAGCAGTTCATCCTTCCGGGATCCGCGCCAGCTGCTGATGCTGCCTATGACACTGCCGGCCGTATCCTTGGCCTTGTCAGTCAGAATCGCAGCTTTGCTGCCTACCTGCTTGACAATGCGGGCTGTGGAATCTCCGGCATTCGTGACTACTTTTACGGTCCGGTCCGTTACCTGCCGTGTGCCGTCAGAAATATCCCGGCGCAGCTCTTTCCCGGCTTTTGGCGCAAGCAGAAGCGCTGTAACCGATCCGAGGATGCTTCCGGCAACCGCGCCAAACATAAAACTGCTTCTCCGATTCAATTTGCCCATTTCAATCGCTCCTTTTAGGATTGTTTTTAGTAGCGTGCCCTTCTCCATGCTCCATGCATGCAGAGGAATCTTTGTTATCTTTGCGCTTTGTCTGCCAGAACTGCCAGGCACTATAACCGACTTCAGCCAAATCCAGCGCGCCGGCAATATGCCGCTGGTATTTGCCGCCAGCATTTTCCACATACCGCTCTGTCGTTTGCGACAAAGCGCCGGACAAGCTGCTGATTGCCTTTGTCGTCTGGTCCGCCGTTTCACCGATCCGCCGTACGGATTCGAACAGTTTGGATGCTCCATCAAGCTGGTGCTGCAGCGTCCTGACTGTGTCCGAGGCTGCTCCCATGAGCTGACAGGTCTGTGCGGCAGCTTCTTGAGCATGGCGTTCCATGGCCTTCGCCGCATAGACCAGCTGATCCAGCTTGCGGTCCACAGACCTCAGCCATAGGAGCACGCCAAGCACCAGCATCACAAATGCGGCAACAAAGGCCGCAGTCAGCCAAAGGTTCAACATCGTGATCCGTCCTCCTTTGCTGCGCAATAGACTAATGCCCATTTCTAATCACAGTATAAGCAGCATGGGCTTGACTTGACACAAAGAAAATGAGAATCCGAAAATGATAATAAACCCCATTGACCTAAAGTTCACTCTAGACGATCTGATGTGTCTGCAGTTCAAATAATCAACATGCCAAGGAGGGACACTTTATTGAAAACCATATTGATAACAGGAACATCGTCGGGAATCGGAAAAGCCGCGGCCCTGCTCCGCAAAACATCCGGGTCAAATTGATCAAGCCTGGTATGGTTAAAACCGACTTTGGCGGAAGATCCATGGATTTCTTTAACGATTAATCGCTGACGGAATATCAGGTATTTCTGAATAAAGCGGGGGGGTTCGAAAATGGGCAATGGGATCCAATCTCCTCCGGAGTACGCTGCGGAAATTATCTATGAGGCGGCAACCACGGTACAAATCAATTGAGATACATTGTTGGCGAGGATGCAAAAGAGGTTTTAAAGCTAAGACAAGAATTGGTCGATACGGCATTCAACGGGCACGCCCTTTTCCTGAATGCCCGATTAGCGCCATAATAGGCGTAAAATAACAAGGTGGATTTATAAATGAGTTATACGATCGGGCAGGTTGCCGAGGAGACCGGATTATCGATCCATACCCTGCGGTGCCAAGCTCACCCTCCAAGGAAGCGAACCATCGAAGAACGGATGAACAGGCTTCATAAACAGAAGGCGCGGGTTAAAGCTCAAGTGGATCAGCTCATGTCCTTTATGTCGATGATTGATCACAAACTGGATTTCTATTCCAACGAACAGGAAGCCGCTGATCATTAAACAAACACGGCAGTCGCTGCCGTGTTTGTTTGTTTTGCCCCGCAAATTCTCCCGGTTCACCAGCGGGCTTGCCGTGTCAGCCTCCGGAAATCCGGTAGCTGCATTTGCTCCCGCCTTTGGCCAGGCATTCCGTTCTTTCCACATCCGTGTCCAGCAGCTGCCTGAACAGTGCCAGCTCGCATTGGCAGGCCTGCTGGTAACGGCTTGCCACCTGGGCAATGGGGCAATTATATTCATGCAGCACGAAGCCTTCCTGATCCTGCTCAAGCTGTACCATATAACCGCCGTCATTCTGAATCGCCGCAAGCTCGGTCACCTTCTCAGGCAGGCTCTTGCCTTCCATACGCAGCGCATAACGCTCGATCAGCTTGCGCTTGCGTCCTTCGAACAAACGGTCTACCAAAGCGGCAGTATCCGGGTCGTCCTCCAGCTCCTGGAGCAGATCCATCGCCAGCACATGATAATTCTTGGGAAACAGATGCTCCGCCTGCTCGGTCAATCGATAGATGTGGGAAGGCCTACCCATTGCCTGTCTTACAATAGAAAGCTTAATAAGTCCGTCCCGTTCCAGTGTGCTCAAGTGGCGCCTGACGGCCATCTCTGTAATTTGAAGGTGCTTCGCCAGATCACCGGCCTTCATCTGCCCCTTCGTCTTCAGCAGCAGGAGGACGGTTTGGCGCGTCGATCCCTCATGCCGGGCAGGCAGCTCCTGCTGTGCAAAATATTCGCCATCCTGTTCCACCTTAACCACCACCTTGCGCGCCGCACGGTTCTTGCTGCAATTTCCGCACGTTAGATAGCGTCATTGTATCGTACTTTTAACCTTTCGTAAATCGCGGGACCTATATCGGTCATTAAAAAAAGCACCGGCAGGGTCCATGCTCCCTGTCGATGCCGTGAATTCCTGTATTTATGCGCCCAATTCCTTCGCCAGATAAGTTTGTACAGCGGTTTGAAATTGCTGCAGAATACCCGGAAGGATAATCGACAGCGGATGCAGCTGAGCTCTGTCCCACTCGTAATAATCCTGCACCAGCGGCTTGCGCAGCCGAACCAGCTCCAGCAGAGTCCCATGGATAGCCTCCGGGAATACGCCCTCGCCCGCAATAATATCGATGATATCCTCATAGCTGCTGGCATCGCGCATAATGAATCCATCAATCAGACAGCTCCCAATATCGGTAACTGTCTCAATGGCCAAATGCAGCGCCCGCTCCTGCGCAAGCCCGCCGAGCAGTCCGCCATCCCAGCCCTCGGCAATCATGCCGAGCGCATCCACAAGCTCCGGAATGACGTCCAGCCTGGCCGATATCTGTTCCTGATTCACATAGTACATGCTATCATGCCCCTGCCCTGTTTTGCATTTGTTGTTGCCAAAATAGTTATTTCCATCCCGGGCTGCAAGCTCCCATACGAATGATTTAGCTCTCGTAGTCTACGCTCACCGATGATTCCCTGACTTCGCTAATATGCTCGATGACTTTTTTATGTACGGGATGCACCTGATACGCCGCGAGCGCTTCCATGGAATCCACTTTTGTAACCAGGGCAATGTCATAGGAGCGCTCGGAATGCAGCACATCGGTGCCGACTTCAATGGACCGAAGCTCATCGATTTTGCCCTCCATATCTTTGAGCACCTGTACCGTGCGGGCAATGCTTTCCGGCGAACGGTCCTTCAATTTGAAAAATACAATATGCGTAATCATGACAAAACCTCTCCTTTTTTATTACGGGTTATGTACCGCATGATGAAACCCCTTTTGTCACATAATAACCTAAGCTGCCGTCCATCGGCAATTCTTTTGCAAAAAGGGGCTGATTATCTGTGCGTTATCCGGTTACGACCGTAGCAACCTTGATTGGCATTGGTTTATGCCTTTATAACTATACGGGTTATGATCCCCATAACATGGTGTTCTTCATGTTCAGCGTCCCGGGCTGGTTCGCCGACATGTTCATGGACATTCATCAGCTGAATGTGATTTTCATGTATATCCTGACCATTATCAGCTGGGCCTTGATCGGTCTGCTCTGCGATTGGATGATCGCACGGGACAGACGCCGGAGCCAAACCTGAACAAACGTGAATTCAAGAAGACTGGCATATTTGTCGGCGGCAAGGCAAGTTTTCCCCTCGAAGGATAGGCAAGGTATGGGAATCAAAATTGCTTATCTTATCAAAAAAAAGGAGCCCTGGAGGCTCCTTTTTTCCGTTTATCCCACGATAATAACGGATTTCATATCTGCATGTCCTACGCCGCACATGACGGAGCAGTGCAATTCATAAGTGCCGGGTTTGTCAAACGTAACTTCTTGCTCCAATTTATCACCCTGCAGGTCAATATTCAGCTCGGGAATCGCCAATCCGTGCACCCCGCTTTTGTTGACAAGCTTCAGGATCACTTTATCGCCTGTTTTCACATGGTATTCTTTCTGGTCATAAACGAAATCACTGGATGCTTCCACCTTCAAGAGCGATGTGCCAGGCGGCAGAGAGGCCGCTTCATCTACAGGTTTGTCCGGAAGCTGGGTTGTCAGCAAAAAAACGCCTAAAAGTGAGGCTGCTGCGAAAATGATAAACATAATCCACTTCATTGCTCCTTGCTCCCCTTCGTCATCAGAATGTCTACTCCCTATATTACCTAAGATCGTCCGTTATTCTCAACCTTAAACTGCATAAAGGGATAAAATTTTTTTGTTTTTTGACAAAACGATGAACGTTATTTGACCATGTACGTCTTTAAAAGGCGCTCCGTCTCGGCACGGATAAATGTCCAGCGGAGCGAAAATTCATGATGATAACCCTGGCAGATATATTTGGTCGTGATTCCGCCGTCTCCCCGCTTCTCCTCATAGATGTGAATCCCGCTTTCGCGAAATTGCCGGCGCAGAGCCGCCAGCTCCAGCATGACACGATCCTGCAGCCCGCGCAGCATCGACTCGTACACTCTGGGCAGCTTCGTCGCCGCGGAGCCGACGACGCGAATATCATGATCGAGAATAAGCATCAGAATGCCAAGCAGAATATAACGTTTGACTAATTCAAGCTCCTTGCCGATTTGAACGGGCGGCTGCGAGCTCATATCGATGGCCATCATGGACCCCTCCATATCTCAATCCCATTAAACAAGAACATTTGTTCCCATTATAGCTCAGGAGCGCCGCTTATGCAAGGAGGAGATAACAACGTAAGAAGAACCGGCTATCGCCTCCCTCTGGCGGCTTACACATAGAGGCATGAAACTTATCCATTATATAAGGTCAAAAAAAGCCAGCCCTATAAGGCTGGCCATGAGAAGGATTAGTTATACGGTTTTAATCTTTTTTGTTCTTCAGCACCTGGATGAGATCGCGCAAACGCTCCGGCATCGGCACACCGATTCTGCCCAGGTTCTCGGTGATGGAAATCAGCTCATTGGCCAGATAGAAGTAAATGGCGCCGCCCATTGCGATATTATCAAGCTCAAGCAGAATATCAATGCGGTGAGCAAGCAGAATGACCAGCAGCATGATGCCTTTCCTGGCGAGACCCCAGGACCCCACCAGACTGCTCAGTCCCTTCTTCTCCATCAACGCCGCGGTAACACCGGTCAAATAATCAACACCCATGGCCACGAGCAGCAAGGAAAGCGATTCCGGCCATATGCCATAAGCAAACATCAGGGTAGAACCCATAACCGCACATGCTGAACATATAACGAGCTGCTGCAAAGCTTACCACTCCCCCACAATGATGTCATGTCACTAACACCATATGCGGGAGCGGTTAAGGTTGTCCGTTGCAATTGCCCGGGACAAACACATATTTACTAGAATCCCAAAACGCATGACCGACTTTGCCGCGTTATACCGCTCTGAAGCGGTAGACGACGCTGGCATAATCATGCTTTGCCTGCGGTTTGACAATACCGGCATGCATCAGCTCATCGCCGCCGATAAACTCGTCCTTCCCGATCCATTCATAAGTGCGGTCCGGATCAAGCCCCTTCAGCCGCAGCCGGTCCAGGCGGGCATTGGGTTCATTGAGCTCTGTGACATGGACAGCCAGTGCTTCGGATTGATCTTCGGACACAAACATCCATGCCGTCTCATTGCCCTCGAAAGGACTGAGCAGCCTGTAAAACAAACCGAATTGAGTCAGCTCGCGGATCTCCTTGACCAGGGCAATCTGCCCTTTCACTTCGGTCTTCTCGGCATCGTCAAACAGCGTCAGATCAAGCTCGTAGCCGAAATTCCCGGACATCGCCACATCTCCCCGGGTTTTCAGCGGCGTATTGCGTCCCACCTGATGGTTGGGCACAGCGGACACATGGGCTCCCATCGAGCTGACGGGATAGACGATGCTGGTGCCGTATTGAATCTTCAAACGGCTGATGGCATCCGAATTATCGCTTGTCCATGTTTGCGGCATGTAATAAAGCATTCCCGGATCGAAGCGTCCTCCCCCGCCGGAGCAGCTCTCAAACAGAATATCGGGGAAAGCCGTAGTGATTCTTTCGAGAACGCTGTAGAGACCCAGCATATAACGGTGCGCGGTCTCGCGCTGGCGGTCGGCCGGAAGCAGCGCCGATCCGATTTCTGTCATATTGCGGTTCATGTCCCATTTTACATAGGTGATCGGAGCGCTTTGCAAAATATCGCTCACGGACTGAACGATGTAATCCTGCACATCCGATCTGGAGAGGTCCAGAATAAGCTGGCTTCTTGCTTCCGAACGGCGTCTGCCCGCGACATGAAGACACCAGTCCGGATGGGCGCGGTACAGATCGGAATCCGGCGAGACCATCTCCGGCTCGAACCAGAGGCCGAACTGCAGGCCCTGGCTGCGCACCCGCTCTGCCAGATCGGCTAGTCCGGCAGGCAGCTTCTTGTTATCGACCACCCAGTCGCCGAGCGAGCTGTTGTCGCTGTCGCGGCGTCCGAACCAGCCATCGTCCAGCACCAGGAGCTCGATGCCAAGCTCGCTTCCCGCTTTGGCGATGGCTTCAATCTTATCGGCATTGAAGTTAAAGTAAGTGGCTTCCCAGTTGTTGACCAGAATCGGCCTGGCCGCGTCGCGGTATGCCCCTCGGCACAGCTTCGTGCGGTAGAGCTCATGATAGGTTCGGGACATGGTTCCCAGACCTTCCGCAGAGAAGACCATAACCGCTTCCGGCGTCTGAAACGCTTCTCCAGGCTCAAGCAGCCAGGAGAAATCAAAAGGATTAATTCCCAAATAGGCACGGGCGGTATGGAACTGGTCCACCTCCACCCCGCCGACAAAGCTTCCGCTGTAGACCAGACTGAAGCCGTACACCTCGCCCTGATCCTCGGCGGCATCCTTGGAGAGAAGCGCAAAGAACGGATTGTGCATATGGCTGCTGGAGCCACGGCGGCTCTCGACTGATTGCGTGCCCGGCACTAAAGAGCGGCGGTGAATGTAGCGCTCACGCGTCCAGGCGCCTGACAGCTGCAGCATATCATAGCGGTCATGCGGCAGGTCGACGCTGGCACTGAGCGCACGCTGCAGGCTGATCGCTTCAGAGCTGATATTCATAATCCTTGAAGAACGGATGATGGCGTCGAATTTCTCAAATACCGTATAGGACAGCTCCACCTTCAAGCCCGCCAGCTCATCGGCCAGCTCGACAATCAAGGTTTGCGCTTCCTGATCGTTCTCCGCATACACGGCAGGCAGATTCTCAAGCTTAGGTTTGCCGGCTTCTATCCGGTGGGTCACATAATGAAGCTCCGTCGCGCTTGCACCGCTGGACAGCAGCACCTCATAGGCCGGCGTACGCGTATCGCTCGTGCCGTAGCCCGGATATTCATGAGGAAGCGTATCCAGTGAAATCGTACGGTCTTCCCGGATCGGGTTGGAGCTGAAGGATGCCCGCTCCACGCGCTCCAGCAGCCGCCCAGGATGGGCTTGTTTTATTTTGCGTCCCCAGTAAAGCTGGGTCGGATAACCTTTCAATGCTTGAAAAATATAACTCATGGATGGAGTTTGCAAATGGAAAAGCTGGTGTTCTTCATCGAAACGAATCGTCATGGTTGCCCGTCCTCCTATTTTTAAAACCTGCAGCCTGGCCGCACGATATAAGTATAGGCGCGCGCTTTATGGCTGAGTATGGACGCATTTAGCCGCGATATGGATGAATGTAGGTTAATAGCATATCCACCTTGGGCGATTATCTTTACCGCGGCTGCAGGTTTGCCCGGGAAATGAATAAGGAATGGTCTTCCATGGGAATCGTAAGGAAAAGCGAATGCAGGGGAGGGTCCATTGTAATGCCGGTTTCCATTTCTGCCCGAATTGAAAATAACCTGGCTTATATTCAAAATGTATTCAAGGATTGCAATGACTTGATGATAGCCCCCTGGAAGTATGGCCCTCACATGGAATATCGTGCTGTATCCATTTATTTCAACACACTTACTTCCGAGAAAGTCATGAATTATTTCAAGCAGACGCTGCAGGATCTTGTCCCTCATACGGTAGGTCCCGGCACGGAAGTTACGCTGGAAATGATTGAACAATATTTCAGCGAGCATGTCGCTTCTTCAGAATCCGCGCTCATTATCAAGGACTTCGCGCAAGTGGAATCACTGCTGCTCAGCGGCTGTGCGATGGTGTTCATCGACGGCTGGAACAAGGTGATCAGCTACCGTACCCCTGATTTGGACAGACGGCAGGTGACAGAACCGGTTACGGAACCGGTGGTGCAGGGTCCAAGGGAGTCAACCGTTGAGAATCTCAGGAAAAACATCGGGATGATCCGCTTGCGCATCCGGAATCCCAAGGTTAAATTCAACTATCTTCCCACCGGAGGCCAGGCGCATACCGTCATTGCTTACGGTTATATGGAAGACGCCGTTGATCCGAATGTGCTCAAGGAATTTAAAAAAAGGCTTGCCCAGCTCCCGAATGGCGACGTATTGGAGACCTCATACATTGAAGAGCTTCTGGAGGATCACACATGGACGCCCTTCCCTCAATTCCGTTATACAGAACGGACGGATGTAGCGGCAGCGGCGCTTTTGAGCGGGAAAATCATTGTCCTTACGGAAGGCACAGGCAGCGTCCTGGTCTGTCCCGGATTGTTCTTTGAGCTGTTTCAATCCAGCGAGGATTATTACCAGCGGACGGCCATCGCGAATTCCATCAGGCTGCTGCGTCTGTTTTCCTTTCTCATTGCCCTGGGACTTCCGAGCGTGTACATCGCAATTTCGACGTTTCACACAGAGCTCATCCCTACCGTACTGCTGCTGGCTATTATCGATTCACGCGAAGGAATCCCGTTCCCGGCATTCGCCGAAGCGATTATTATGATGTTTATATTCGAGCTGCTGCGCGAGGCGGGCATCCGTCTGCCAAGGCCGGTCGGCTCTGCTGTCAGTATTGTCGGAGCGCTCGTTGTCGGAGAAGCGGCTATCAACGCAGGTATCGCCTCCCCGATTATGGTCGTGGTTACAGCGCTTACCGGGATCGCTTCGTTCTCGCTGCCGCAGTACAACTTCGCCATTTCACTCCGTCTGCTGCAGCTCCCGCTGATGCTGCTAGCCGCCATACTCGGAGGGTTCGGAATTATGATTGGCTTCCTGCTGGTATGGAACCATCTGATCCGGTTGAAATCGCTTGGCATCCCGTATATGACTCCGCTTGCGCCATGGATACCGGGACAGATGCGCGATATTATTTACCGCCAACCGCTAAAAACCTTGATGAAGCATACGAAGCCGCCAACGTAAGGAAAGCTTTCCTTTCCTGCAATAACAGGCCGACCTCCTGCGGCTTCATGGACAAGAAAGAGGTGAGTGCGCTGCTGCCGCAAAAAACGGTCTCTTATACGCTGAAGCTGATTGGAATGATGGCAGCGGCCATCCTGTTCGTTACAGCCCTGTCCGGCTGCGGAGACCGCTCGGAGCTTCCCGAACGGGCATTCGTGATGGGAGTCGGCATTGACGAATCCGAAGCCGGGAAGCTGCTGCTGACTTTTCAAATTTATAAGCCCTCGCAAAGCATCGCGACCAAAGGCAGCGTCGGGCAGCCGTATATTAATGTGAGAACAACCGATGACTCCGTTATGGAAGCCATCCGGGATGTAACCAATCACCTGGGGAGAAAAGCGCAGTTCAGCCATATGCGGGTCATTCTGATCAGCGATACGCTGGTCCGCAAAATCCCCGTAGCCAAGCTGCTGGAAATGTTCTACAGGGATCATGAATCCCGTCTGACTTGCTCCGTCATAGTCACCCGCGGACCGACCTTTAACTATTTCTCCAAGCGTCCCCTGATCGAGAATACGGTCAGCCAGCAGTATTACTTGAGCGAAGAGCAAGCCAGCCAAAACAGCGGCAAATCCGTGGAATCCAATCTGCTTAAATTAGCTCTCCAGGTCAGAGGCGCAACGGGCAATGCCACACTTCCCTTTCTGGAGACAAGTACGGATGAAACCGGCAAGGACCCCCGCATTACCGGCATTGCTGTTCTCAGAAAAGGACTGATGGTCGGCCTGTTGAATGGCTACTATAGCGAAGGGCTTCTCATGCTTACCAATAAATACAAAAGCGGCAGTATCGAGCTGCCTTGTCCGGACAAGTCCGCCGGTAATTCTTCAGGGATTGACGAATCGGTGGAGGTAGTCAGCTATAAAGTACAGAAGACCGTCAAACTCAAAGGCGATCAAATCCATGTAAACCTTCACGCGGATGCGAAAGTAGCGGCGATCGAGCTCTCATGCTCCACCATATCCAATGATGCTGAAGAAACCGCCTTCGAGAAGCGGATTGCGGATCAGATCAAACAGCAGATGGAGAACACTCTGAATCATATCGTAGCGATGAAAGTGGATTTGCTTGGGATCGGCAATCAAATCAACCGGCATCATCCGGCTTTATGGAAGAAGTGGAAGCCTGATTGGCCAAACAGATTTGCCGGTGTAACGTTCACGATTGATACGCATACCCTCATGGTTACACATGGAACAACAACAGGCAAACCGCTGCTCGAAGACGAGCCGCAGCAAGAATAACAGGCAGGTGAGCCTCTATGGTAACGGTTATTGTAGTGATTTGGATCGTCATCATGGCAGGGTGCGACTGGCGTGCAGGACGGCGGGAGGGCCCGAGGCCGGCCCGGATAAAGTTCATTTACGGCCTGCTCCTGCTGGTTATTGCTTACCACACGATTGTCATTCAAGGAAATCTCCACTGGCTCACCTATTATGATTCGGCGAATGCGCTTTTCGGCAGGGCAGGCAATACGATAATGAAGTGGCTTAAAACGAAAGGATGAGCAGAATGCAGGTGAAAATAACGCCGTTCCAGGCGGTGATCTTTCTATTTATCTATCTCACCAGTTCAGCGATCATCAATATTCCCGCGCCGCTCATAAGCTTTGCCGGCAATTCGTCATGGATTAGCCTCTCTATCTCAGCAGCCATGGGCATGATCCTGATACTGCCTGTCTTGTGGCTGGCCCGGACGTTTCCGGAGAAAAATTTCATCGAATACAGCAAAGAGACCGTTGGAGCCCCTGTCGCCTTCCTGCTTGGCCTCGCATTTCTTTATTACCAAATTCATATGGGAGCCGCCATCGTTCTGGATATTGCGATGTTCCTAAAAAGCTCGATGATGCGGTCGACACCGTCCTACTGGTTTATATTTCTCATTTTCCTGGTTGTTGCCGTGACGGTTGACGCCGGAATCGATAAAATAACCGGGTTGTTCCCGATCCTCATTGTCAACGTCATGTTCTTCGTTTCCCTCATTGTGCTGATGTCGATTACGAATTTCGACTTTAACCACCTGCTGCCGATTTTACCTGACGGCGTCAAGCCGCTGCTTCACGGGATCTACTATTCCTTCGGTTTTCCTTTTGTCGAGGTTGTAGTCTTCTCCATGATCCTGCCCTTCGTCGCCGGCCCCAGACCGGGGTATATACTCAAAATGCTTGCCGCTATAGGGCTTACCGCGCTGTCGCTCATCGTAACTACGCTTACCACGATCCTCGTGTTCGGCCCCATTGCAGGGGAACGCAAATATTCGCTGTTCGAGGTCGCGCGCTCGGTGAGCATTCTGGATGTTTTTCAGCGGATTGAAGCCCTGATCGGTTATTCGCTCATTGTCGCTTCCTTTATGAAAACAACGATCCTGCTCTTCACCGCGCATCAGACCTGCATCCATCTGCTGGGACTCAAAAAGGACAAGATGCTTGTCTATCCCATGGCGCTGCTGATGGCTCTCATCTCCATGACGGCCATTGAGGGCGGAGAGGCCAAATGGAACTACGAGGTGACCGTTATTCATCCGATGTGGGGCATGTTGTGCGGAGCTGTGCCGCTGCTGCTCGTATTCTTCATTGCGCTGATCCGGCGCAAGAAAAAACCGGCCTCCACACTCCCGTAAGGGGGCGGTGACCGGTTAAATTGGATGCCTATAAAAAGCTCCAACCCCAATCGAAGAGGATGGTGCTGCAACGATTTAGCTTATAAACTTGGCCCAATCCGGTTGATGCTGAACTCCTGATGGCCGAGAATTTCCGCTTTTGTTAATTTGCCGTTCGCCACCTCAACGATTTCATTCCATATCCATTCGCCGGCCTGGTTGACTCCTGTGGTGCCGTCCAGAATTTGACTGACGTCAATATCCATATTGTCGGACATCCGCTCGAACATTTTTTTGTTGCCGGTGATTTTAATGACAGGGATTACGGCTGCGCCGGTAGGGGTACCTCTGCCTGTCGTAAAACAGACGAGATGGACACCGCTCGCAGCCATACCCGATACGCACTCAATGTCATTGCCCGGCGAGTCCATAAAATAAAGCCCGGTTCCCGGAATCGGATCCGCGTATTCAAAGGCTCCCTTGAGCGGAGCCGTTCCGCATTTGCTGATGCAGCCGAGCGACTTTTCTTCAATGGTCGTCAACCCGCCGGCAATATTGCCCGGACTTGGATTGCCGCCGCGCATATCTGCGCCCATCCGCTCTACCTCGCGCTCGAAGCGTCCTACGAAAGCGTACAGCTGGTCTGCCACTTCCGGCGTAGCGCAGCGTGCGGCAAGCACATGCTCGGCGCCGATGATTTCCGTAGTTTCGCTGATCACGACTGTGCCGCCCTGCTCGATCAAAATATCCGAAGCAGCGCCAAGCGCAGGGTTGGAGGCCATGCCGGAGGTGGCATCGGAGCCGCCGCATTTGACCCCGATCCGCAGCTTGCTTGCAGGAATCGGCACCGGCTGCAGCTGATCCAGCTCGCTGCGCAGCTCGCGGGCGATCTCAACGCCCCGCTGAATAGCTTTAATGGATCCGCCTGCTTCCTGGATCTCAATCACTTCAACACGCTTCCCCGTGGACGTACGAATATCCTCGGCAAGAGCATAAGGATCTACCACTTCGCAGCCCAGACTGATAATCAGAACGGCGCCCACATTCGGATTCTTGCCGGTGCCGGCGAGCGTTGCGAACGTGCGGTCCTTATCCGCCCCGATCTGGCTGCAGCCATGCTGATGGGGAATGGCGACGGTTTCGGGGACAAGCTGGGTGACGCGGTTCGATACCTGGTTCGCGCAAATTACAGTCGGGATGACAAGGATATGATTGCGGATGCCGTATTCACCGTTAGGACGCAGATAACCCTGAATGGTCGTTAAAGCCGCTGTTGTTGTGCTCATTTTAAGATTCTCCTCCCGCTTGGTCGCCGCGTCCCCGGATGCCCTCGACATTATGGACATGAACATGACGGCCAACCTCGATATTGACGGTCGCCTGACCGATGACTTCCCCGTATTTGCGCACATGCCCGGCTGCCGCTACCGGCCGGATCGCCAGCTTATGGCCAAAAGGAATCGGATCAAGCGCCTCCACCTGCTCCACAATCTCTCCGGAGCGGTAAGAGATAATTTCCCCTGATTGAATTTCCCGTAAAGCGGTTGCAACATCATCCTTGGCGTCGACGACAAGCGCGTCGGCGCCTGCTTGAATAGCTCCTGCCACTGCATTCACCTCTGTTAGAGTTATCGATAACCTTAAGTAACAGCCAAGGTTAAGCGCTGTCAATTACAGCTCCGATAGAGTTATATATGCTTTACAGTATACCTTATTGACCGTGGTTTGACATCAGGCAATCAGGACCCTGCCGGATAAAATTACTGGCAGAGTCCCAGGATGAGAGCTAGGAAGCGAACGCCGGCTTATCCACGCCGATGTCGTCCAGCATGATTTTACCTTGACTGCCTGACAGAAAGAATGTGATCTCCGACAAGCTTCCGGGATCGAACTGCGGATTCTCCGCCTGAAATTGACTGAGCTGCAGTCTGTAGGTCTGGAAGACAGGCTGCATGGCATCCTTGTATTTGCCATCCTTGGCCCCATCCTCAAGCCACGAGGCGATCGTGAATATCGTCTTCGGCTGCCAGGTTACCGGAAGGAAGCGGTCAAGCGGCAAGCGGACCTGTACGCCGTTCCGGCTCTTGAGCCGGATATCGATGGAAGGTAAAGAGCCGCCCGCCGACTCCCCATCAGAGAGCAGGTCCTGCTCCAGATTGGACATGGAGAATACAAAACTCGCCTCCCCATCAGCTGCAAGCTTCTCGCCGATTGACGGGTCCAGCTTCAGCGTATAAGAGCCTCCCTGCTGCTGCTTCCATTCCAGCACCGATCCTTTGGTGCCCTTGTTGTAGCCGTCGCGGTCCTTCGCAGCCGCCTCCGACCATTGCAGACCATCCACCTGAACGGTTACCCCGTTCTTATAGGTCGATTTGTCGGCATCGTCGTCGAAACGGGCCAGCTCCCGGAAGCTTCCGTCTTCGAAACGGCTCGTATATCGGCCCTCCGGCAGCCAGCCGCTGCCTGTGCGATAATCGGCAAACAGCTCCTTGTAATGCGTATTGCCGTGGAGGGCAACCTCCAGCAAAGCAGACACATACACCTTGGCGATCTGCTGCTGGTCGGTGGCCGCCATCATGCCCTCCTGAGTTAACAATAAGCCGCCGGGCAGACTGTCGTCCATCGTGCCCCACTCCGTGTTAAAGCGGCTGTGGTTGGCCTGGGCAATGTAAAGAGCTGCCTTGAAGCGATCCGATCCCGGGGAGAAGGTGGAACGGATATACTGCCGTTCCCCGGTATACGTATCAACATCGCCGTCATTGGCTCCCTGAAGCGTCAAATAATAGGTATCCTTAAGTGCAGCCAGCTGCTTGTCGACGGTTTTGTCCGTTGGCGCAATGCCGATAACCGCTTGAATCCTGATGTCACCAAGCCGTTTCAGGCTTGCATCGGAAGCAAACCACCTGGAGCGGTCCGCTGCCATCGCTACGGCCTGCCCTCCCCTGGAGTGGCCGATCAGCGCAACATTCTGCAGATCAACCTTATTGTAAAAAGGGCTGCCTGCCTGATCGTTGAAAGCGGAGAGCTGCTGGAGATGCTGAAGCAGAACCCAAGCCCTTACCTTCATATCCTGATTCGGGATATTGGCCCACACGGAGTAATTAAGGAAGTTCTCATCTACAGAGACGGCAATAAATCCCCGGCTGGCCAGCAATTCGCCCAAATAGGCATAACCTTCGTCGGAAAACTGCTCCATCAGATGATTGCCGTGAACTATAAGCACCAGTGGAAAAGGGCCGCTGCCCTCCGGCATCCAGACTCTTCCATTAAGAGGCAGCGCATGCTCGTCAAAGCCCCAGAAGAAGGAACGCAGCCAAGGCCAGTATTTAATATAAGACGAAGCATCGACGGATTGCGAAGTCAGATCCACCGACCCGCCAAACTCATCGCGGTGACGGTCCTCGCCGCTGCCGTACGTAAAGCTGGTGAAGCTGAAGGGCCCGGGACTGGCGGGGTCATCCGCCTGCAGGACATCCACGGGATAAGCGTCAACAGGGACATCCTGGGCAAAAGCCGGCACGGCCGTCTGTTCCTGCCACGGCCAATACGCGACCGCCACGCAGAGAATCCCCGCCGCCAAGAGAGATGCCAGCTTCGGCAGCGGCCTGATCCGGTAGCTGGCAAGCAGCCCGACCAGAATTCCCGCTATCAGCCCGGCCGCTGTCAAAATTGCGGAGAGGATAACCGATAACAGAATTCCTTCGTCGGCAAAATACCAGATCAGATAAATCGCAATTCCTGCGACCAGCAGCGCTCCCGTATAAAAACGCGGCACAGGCAAATAACATAGCGTAAGCATAAATGCGATCAATACAGCGCCAAGCGCCATGCCGATCGTACCAAGCAGGAAAATTGCCGACGTATCAAAAGCGGTTCCCAGCCCTGTCGGCATTCCCAGCGCCGCGATAATCAGCATGACGGAGCAGGCGATCCACGGGCCGATCAGTGAATACCGCCAAAAGCGGGTATCATAGTCAAACATGCTGTATATGCGATTAAGCAGCCATTCGATAAACGTAGAGCTTCGGCGAACGGGCCGTAATTCCATCTCCATTTTTGAAATGCACTCCCTGAAAGCTTGCGCGTTATGGTGGAGCTGTCGGTTCTCTTATTCATTATAGAAGGCATCCATCCATGCAGCCAACACTATGTTGCTGCATAAGCAGAGAACTCTTGACAATTCCGGTGATTAACTAGCGGAGCAGGGTACAACGGCTCTCCGGCAAGTGACAAGCTGCCAGCTCACTTGTAACACTTGCGAGTACCGGAAGATGTTTGACGCAAGCGCAGCCGGATTTTTCACCGGACCTTTAGGCAAGCGGCTCGAAGGAAATGGTGATGTCCAATATTTCCGAACGGCTTCCGATCCGGATGGGCGGCCCCCAGGTTCCATAACCGGAGCTTACAATGGCATGGAGCCTGCCTTTCTGCAGATAACCCCAATCCAGCTCAAATATCCTCCGGGTAAGCAAATGATTCGGAGCCATTTGTCCACGGTGCGTATGGCCGTGCAGCGACACGTCAATGCCGCTATCCGCGGCCTCGCCTATTGAGGAGGGCTGATGATCCAGCAGGATCAAGGGAAGAGAGTGATCCAGCTCCGCAATCAGCTCCTTGATGGGAAGGCGGCCGCTCCGGCCGGTTCTGACGCTTTGCGCCGCTTTATCCTTGCGCCCGACCAGATAGAAGCTGTCGGCGATTTTGAGCGTTTGATCCGTCAGTACGGGAATGCCCGCTTTATCCATAAGGGCAATAAACTCTTCTTTTTTGCCCCCGATATATTCATGATTGCCCAGCACTGCGTAGGTGCCGTAGCGGGATTTGAAACCCTTCATGACACTTCCAAGATCAAGCCGCCGGAAGGGCTCAACGTCATCGTCGATGACATCGCCCGGAAGCAGCACAATATCCGGGTTCAGCTGATTGATGCGCTCCACCAGCAGCTTCAGATAACGTGTTCCCACAATCGTTCCGAGGTGCAGGTCGGAAGCAGCCGCAATGCGAAGCTGTTTGAGGTCGCCAGCCTGTTTGTTCACGACGACTGAATATTGCCGGACAACAGGATTCCACGCGTTCCAGGAGCCTCGCGCAAGAATAGCAATCAGAATCACAAAATAGACCGCGCCCGCAGAAAGTACCGCCGTATCCCGGGAAACGGAAGCGCTGCGCAGCGCCCAGACGGCCAGATCAGCCAGCGGCAGCAATATGACGCTATATTCGAACACCGCAAACCAATAGGAGCCGATCCATTTCAAGCCCCTCGGGAGGGGACCGGGAATGACTCTCTCCAGCAGTCTGGAAATAATATAGGATAACGCGATAATCCAAAAGCATGTCCAATAGAGAGCGCCCGAATAGCTATCCGTCAGGGCAGACAGAAATACCGATCCATTCCAGCCAATATACCATTGCAAGCCTACAAAAATACCAAGCACCGCAGCTATTGTGCCTATCATCCGAAAAACTCTCATACCTTCACTCCGCTTCTGCTTATCTGCCATTCAACCACATCTCTCTATTATAACCGGATTAAGAGTAATCAGCTAACTCCCCCGCACGAACCGGTGGCGCGAGTATATCAGCGCCCGGTTCTGTGCACTACGAACCGTTATCCGAACGAGCACACGCCCGGCACCGTGCCGTCAGGCAGCAAAAAAAGCAGGAGAGCCGCTGTCACGCGGCCATCCTGCTTCATCTTTTCGTCTGATTGCTTTTACGCCTTCAATACATCATGATCGACATAACGCTCGCCGTTCAGCTCGCTGATCACATTGATCGCAACCTTGGCGCCGTCGCCTGCCGTAATGATCGTATGCAGGCTCACACCTGCACAGGCGCCTGCCGCCCAGATGCCTTCCACATTCGTCCTGCCCGAAGCGTCAACATCGAATACAGCCTTCACTCTCGGCTCCGTTCCCGGTTTGGTCTGCAGGCCTATCGTTTCTGCCAGATCGAGCAGCAGCCCGGATGCCACAATGACCACTTTCGCCTGATAGGTTTCATTCTCGGTTGTAATTTGAAAGCCATCCTCTGATTGCTGTACATGGGTTACTTTGGCCCTAATAAGCTCGGCGCCGAATTTTTGCGCCTGTTTGATGCCGACTTCAACAAGATCGACGCCTTTGATTTCCGGAACGCCGTAATGATTCTCGATCCAGGCTTTCTTCGTAATGCTTTGATCGCTGTCGATCAAAAGCGTCTTTTTCCCCGCTTTTGCTGCAAACAGCGCAGCGCTGCCGCCTGCCGGGCCGGCCCCGATAATTGCAATATCCACCATAAGTCCAAAACCTCCTCAAATTAGTAGGCTTACAAACCCCATCATACCGCTTGCATTTGCTAGTTTACAACTGCGCCTTCCAATTCCTTCAAATATTCGATGACTTGAATATGCTTGCGCATCGATTTCTCATGAACCATATTCAGCTTGCCGTTGTCCAGCTTCCCGAATCGCTCGGACAATTCCGGATTATCATGCGTCCAATCCACCTGGCTGAGCACATCCAGGCAGTCTGACCATCCCGGATTATATTTGCCGTCTTCCTTGTACAGGAAGTCATGGGCATACAGCGCCAGCGACTCCTGTACGATCCGGCTGGAGGATATATAATGAGCCATTCCAGGCTGCTCCGGCATATGAGGCAGAACTCCGTTAAAGAATTGATGAAGAATTTCCACATGAGTGGCCGGGTCCTTGCGGATTCGGCGCGCCAATTCATAGGTTGGATTCATTTTGCCCGTATACAGCAGGGTCGCCACCGAGTACAACCAGCTGAAGCAGGTGAAATTCTTGTTGTAGGCGGTCAGATTGTTGCGGCGCTCGATACCAACCGTCTTCAGCAGTTCGTTGTTGTCGGCCACCTGCTGCAGCACCAGATTAAGCGGATCACTGCCGTCATATGAGTGCCCGAGCTCCTTGCTCACCAGCTGTACCTTGGAGTTGATATCCCCGAACAGCTGCTTCTCTTCCTCTTCCCCCAGACCTACATACAGCTGTACGGAAAGCTCGCTCTCCAGCAGATCCAGCCTTCTGGCCTCCATCTGCTCAAGCAGCCCCTCGGCCTGCTCCAGCTCTTCCTTCGCCTGCGGATCCTCCGGAGAGCGGCGGCATTTCAGCTTGAGCTTCGCGACTTCCTTCTCCCATCTGCGGTTTTCCTTGATCAGCTGCTCATTCGTGTAGCCGAGCGCCAGAATCCGGTGCTGGCCGTCCAGAATGCTGAGCTTGGAGCCATGCAGCAGCACAAGATGGTCCTCCGCTCTGGCAAGGGCGCCCACATCGCGCAGGGAAAGCGTAACAGGACCAAAGAACACATGATCCAGCTCGCGCTCCTGCAGATAGTTGGCGATTTTGCGGCGCTGCATGCCGCTCAGCTTCCGCTGCACCATAGGATCGATAGCCGTATAGTTCAGCAAATCATGGATCCGCAGCGAGACTGTTGCCAGCCCGAAGCGGTCGCAATAAGGATGAATCGTCATATTTAAGCGTAAACCGTCCATTAACCGATCTCCTCCTTATCCGAAATGAGAAACAGGTTTTCTTTATCGTAGAAATCCCGAATATATTGATAGGCCTTCATAATCCGGCTCCGTCTTGGCAGGCGGTCCTTCTCCTCATCCTTGTAGATCAGGCTCCAATCGATATGGGGCAGGATCTTCATGGCATGCGCGAGCGAATATTTGTTGAACTGCAGCGTCTTGAACGCTTCCTCGTTGAGGAACAGCGCAAGCGCAATTTGCACATTCTCCGACCAGCACAGCTCCTTACGGTCGGGAGCGGGCAAATAACGGAGCATGGTCTCAAAATAATAATTGGCCTGCTCCAGATGCTCGTTCAGCGACACCTCGGTGTAGTGATAGCCGTTGTTTCTTGCGGCCGATTTGAGCCGTCCCTCGAAGAGGGCAATCAATAATTCGATAACGAGCGAATAAGCGAACAAATACTCCGGTCCCTTGCCCCGTTCAGAGTATGTATCGGTCGGAAGCTGATTCATCACCGGATATTCCTGCACAAGACGCGTGGCCATGATGTGATAGAATCGCCGTTGATCGCGCAGCGATGCCAGATTCCCGCCGATCTTGCGCGGCAGCTTGTTGATATCGGAGAACAGCTGGCGTTCCTGCCTGGAATTAATATCGAGATAAATCATGACGGACATGGGGAAATCGTACAGTTTCCGCAGCTTTTCCGTAAGTTCAGCCACCCGGTCATATTCACGTCTGTCCTTGGCTCTTGCCATATTGCCCTGAAGCGTTTCCATAACACGACGGAATGCGGCCAGGCGATGCTGCCCGTCGACGACGTAGCATTTCTCTACTGATTGCAGGTCATAGGAGCTTCGGTTCGGATCGTATTTGCCAGCGCCTCTGGCGGATAGTATGATGCCTGGAAAATAAATATTTTGCCCATGATCCAGATAAAGCAGAATATAATCCACAAGCCTGGATACATTTTTGGGGATCAGCTGGCGCTGCACTTCAAGGTCGATTTCATAAATTGTAAACAGTTTGCTCATTGGCAGCGTGGTTGACAAAGTTGTTTGACCGAATGTGCGCGCCATATTTCCGGGCACTTCAACATAAGTACCAGGAATTCCAGTTGAAAACAGCTCGGATAGGGATTGTACCGGTTCCATAATTAACCTCCATATTTCGTATTACATACAGAATATAGTAGTATTGTAAACTTCGCAATGTCGTCTTTCGGATTCTTTCGTATTATAGTATATTCAGGATACGCCTGTAAAAAGAAGCGTCCGAGCCCTTTTTTGCCGGATAAAACAAAGAACCGTGCTTCGTTGGAAGCACGGTTCTTTGTGCCGGGAAAAAACAGAAAACTTTATCCCGGATTATTTTTTTGATCAACCGTGCATTTTCCAGCAAGCGATGAAGCAGCGCATCGGCTTCCGCCCGGCAATGGCGATCTCAGGCATTAATTTTGCCTTCGTTTCCGATGATCCGGCCATCTCCCGTCTCCCTTTCAATTTAGATAACAACGCCGCCGTCCACATTGATTGTTGCGCCGGTTACAAAGCTGGCTTCCGCCGACGCAAGGTAGGCCACCATACTGGCAATTTCGAAGTCATGACCGTATCGGCCCAGAGAAATCATGCCGTTTACGATCGGCGCATAAGGTCCGTCAGCCGGATTCATGTCCGTATCCGTCGGCCCTGGCTGAACAATATTTACTGTGATGCCGGCTGCGGCGAGATCACGGGCAAGACCGCGGGTCAATCCGGCTGCGGCCGCTTTCGTCGCAGTATAAAGACTGTTACCAGGGAAAGGGTTGCTGTCGGCGTTGATGCTCCCAATATTGATTATGCGTCCTCCTGCGCCCATTAGGGGGCCGGCGGCTTGGACAGCAACGAATATAGCCCGGAAGTTAACAGCGACCATTTTATCGAACTCTTCAATAGAGAATTGATCATAGGGCTTCAGGTTGGCAATTCCCGCATTGTTAACGAGAATATCTATTCCGCCAAAAGCTTTGACGGTTTCTGCAACTGCTCCTTGAACGGCCTCCACATCCGCGCTATCTGCCCGAACCGCCAAAGCGCGGCCGCCGGAAGCTTCAATTTCCTTGACCAGCTCATCCGCTTTATTCTGCGCGTTTACATAAGTGAAAGCCACTGCTGCTCCATCGCCTGCGAGTCGTTTCACGATTGCCGCTCCTATACTTCTGGATCCTCCTGTTATCAAAGCCGTTTTTCCTGATAAGGGTTTTGCTGATTGAGTCATATTGCCATCTCCTTTTTGTTTTGGAACGTTCGGTTCATTACTGCACCGCTAATGTATCGCAAAAGATCAACTGCTGTCAAGAGCTCATTTCCAAATTTCAAATGTTATATCATGACAAGCCGAAAATCTTGAATTTAAAGGCCTGCCAGGACATTTCCCATAAATAATACGGCTCCGCCGCGCAGATACTTGACAATTCATATCCCTATTCGTTATATTTATGTCATATTTATAAACCGAACAGTTCAATATTATGACAATATATGTTTTCGGGAAAACAAACAGCGGTTGAAAGGGAGTAATCAGTATGGCAGGAGGACGCCCGCGTGCTTTCGACATTGATATTGCTCTGGAAAGCGCGCTAAGACTGTTCTGGCAGAAAGGCTATGAGGGCACGTCGCTGTCGGATCTTACGGAGGCTATGAATATTAACCGTTCAAGCCTTTATACAACTTTTGGCAGCAAGGAAGAGCTGTTCCGCAAAGTACTTGATCTTTATTACGAAGGTCCGCCAACCGTCACAGGCGCTGCTCTTCACGAATCAACCGCCCGTGCCGTTGCCGAACGGCTTTTGAGCGCGACAGCCGACACGGTCACTGATCCTGCCACTCCACCGGGATGCCTCACTATACAAGGCGCTCTTTCATGCGGAGAGGAAGCTGAACCTATACGACAGGAGCTCATTACACGCCGGAAGGCATCCGGGATCGCGCTGCGGCAACGTTTCGAGCAGGCCAAGGCAAGCGGGGATTTGCCCGCCCATTCCAATCCGGCCGCTCTTGCACGGTTCATTTCAACGATCGCCGAAGGAATGTCCATTCAAGCTGCTGACGGCGCAAGCCGTAAGGAATTGCAAGAGGTGATTGATACGGCGCTGCAGGCTTGGCCATCCTGAAACCGGATTCAGCCACCGTCATTTGAAGAAAAGAAATCAAATAAAAGCGGGACGTGAGGCTATTTAAGCCACGTCCCGCTTTTATGTTGGATATGATGTATGTTTCGTTTCCGCCCTAGCCGCTTCCTTCTCGTTCGGAAGAGTCCCTTACTTGTGATTCGCCAGCCAATCCGTAAGCGCGGTAATTTCATCATCCGTCAACGTTCCTTTGAAAGGTGGCATACCGCCGCCGCCATTTTGAATCTGGGTGGAAATCTGGTCCGCGCTCATAGTGGCGCCAATCTTCTGCAAATTCGGGCCTACGCCCCCGGACAGATCCGCCGCATGGCAGGAAATGCACTGCTGCTTGTATACGGCTTCCGCTGTCGCATCAACCGTTCCCGCATTCCCGGCCGGCGGGGCTGCCGGTGCATTATTTGAGTTATTCGCCGGCGGCGGCGCGTTATTCGTATTGTTGTTGCCTCCGCATCCTGCTGCTGCCATAAGGATGGCAGCCATCACCAGCACCAGCGGTAATGTGGTTTTCTTCATGTGGGTGTCCTCCTGAATGTTGTCCGTAGCTTCTTTGAATGGGATAGCTTGTCTTTAAGATTGCCCGTCTTATACTTCCTCATACACGCGGATGCCTCCCTTGCTGAAGCACGCATAATGCGGGCGTGAATGGGTAAAGTAAAAGTATCCCTGAAAATCCATTTCAGAGGGAAATCCGTTTGATACTAAAGGGAGCTGAAAAGGAAGATGAGAAGCGACGAGGATTTGATTCGTCATTTAACCGAGCTCCGTAAACGGCTTATTCTCGTCGCGGTCTGGTTTGCGGCAGCATTCAGCGGGGGCTTGTATCTGTCGCCCGCCATATTACGGTATATCAAATCCAGGCCCGGCACCGCGGAGATCCAGTGGAATGTCTTCTCGTTCACGGACGGGCTGTTCATCTATTTGCGGTGCGCGTTGTTGTTTGCCATCTTGTTCACGCTTCCTCTATTGCTATACCAGATATGGGCCTTCGCCCGGCCGGGGCTCACTGAGAAGGAAGCCAAAGGAACCCTTTCCTACGTTCCTGTCTCCTTCCTGCTGTTTATCTGCGGGATCTCGTTCAGTTATTTTCTCGTTTTTCCCATGATGCTCCGGTTTATGGAGCAGATGAATCAAAGCATCGGAGCAGTGGAAACCTACGGTATCGACCGTTATTTTTCCTTTCTGTTCAATCTGATCCTGCCCCTGGGCATTGCTTTTGAAATGCCGCTCGTCATTTTATTTCTGACGAAGCTTGGGCTGCTGACGCCGGACAGGCTGCGGAGCACCCGGAAGTACGCCTATGTCAGCCTGGCTGTCGCCGGGTCCTGCATATCGCCGCCGGATTTTGCCTCCCATCTGTCCGTTACGATTCCATTATTGGTGCTGTTCGAGATCAGCGTCCTCATTTCCGTGAATTATTATCGCCGGAGAGGAACATCCGCCATACCGTCAAGCCAATAATGAAAGGAGGTTTAAGCCATGTTCAATAACATCGGCATTTCCGGGCTTGTGATTATTTTGCTGATCGCGCTCATCGTATTCGGACCGGCCAAGCTCCCGCAGCTTGGAAGAGCGTTCGGAGACACACTCCGCGAATTCCGCAACTCTACGAAAGGCATTGCAGACGATGATGAGCCCGTATCCGGCGCAACGGAATCCAAGTCCAAGGACGAGCAGCTCAAGCTCCTGTAGCATAAAAAGCAAGCAGGAACCGGCTGTCGCCTAAATTCTATAAGGTCAAAAAGAACCTCCAATCCCGCTTTCGCGGACTGGAGGTTCTTTTGCTGCCGACGCCCCTAGCTTACACCAGTAATCCGCCCTTGCTCCGGTAGGTGATGATTCCCTCTGCGGCGCGGTAAGCAAGCGCCCCTACCGTTCCTGTCGGATTATAGCCGGAATTCTGGGGAAACGAGCTGGCTCCCACCACAAACAGATTGTCCATATCCCACATCTGCGAATAGTTATTGACCGCCGATGTGTCAGGCGCGTTGCCCATAATAACGCCTCCTGTGTTATGGGTGGACTGGTATGTGGAAATATCGTAGGGGCCAAGCTCCTTCAAGGAATCCACGTGGTCGGCGCCCATTTCCGTTACGATCTCTTTGCATTTGGAAGCCAGATACTTGGCAAGCTCACGGTCCTGATCCTCAAAGTCAAAGGTTATCCGCAGCAGCGGGTCCCCGTATGCATCCTTATAGGTCGTATCCAGATCAAGAAAATGCTGCCGGAATGACATGGAGGATCCTTGTCCGCCCACTGACAGGATACGGTTCGCGTATTTGATGGTATTCGCCTTGAATTCAGGCCCCCATGTCGGAGTTCCAGACGGAGCGGGATTGTTCTGAATCGGCCTCTGTCCGGACTGGCTCAGGGAAAGCGAGCCGCCGTGAATAAATTTCAAATCCGAATGGTCGAAGTTATCTCCGTTATAGTCATCGACATTGACGCCAAGAGCCCCCGCGCCGGCAAAATTATTGAACTGGTCTTTTTCGAAAAAGCCCTGCGCCGAGCCCTTCGTCACTTGATAGGCATAGTTTTTGCCGATGACCCCTTTTCCCGTCTTGGGATCATAAGGCGTGCCGATATCGGACATCCTCAGAAGCCGGACATTATTGAACACATAGCTGGTCAATACGACGATGTCTGCAGGCTGCTCGATTTCCTCGCCTGTCGTAACATCCGTATACATTACCCCGGTTGCCTTATTGCCCGTATATAACACTCGTCTGACATGCGAATGGGTGCGGATTTCGAACTTCCCTGTCTTGTTAGCTACGGGGATGACCGTCACAACGGGGTCAGCCTTCGCTCCGTATTCGCAGCCGAACCGTTCGCAATAGCCGCAGTATTGGCAGGCAGCCCGGGAAATTCCGTCCGGATTGGTGTAGTTCTCGGACAGATTGGCCGAGGGCATCATGTACGGATGCAGATTCAGCTTCTTGCTGGTATCAATGAAACGCTGCATGGCAGGCGATTTCTTCATCGGCGGCGTCGGGTACGGATTGGAGCGCTTGCCGCCAAGCGGATTCGGTTCTCCGGAGATTCCAGCCGTCTTCTCGAACTTGTCGTAATAAGGCTCAAGCTCGTCATAGGTGATGCCCCAGTCCTGAATCGTCATATCGGCAGGGATTTTATTCTTGCCGTAGCGTTCGATCGTTTTGCTGCGGATTTGGAAATCGTAAGGGAGAAAGCGGTAGGTCTGACCGTTCCAGTGCACCCCTGACCCGCCAAGACCGTCGCCGATCAGGAAGGAGCCGTACTGCCGCATCGGCAGCGCGCGGAACTTCTCGCTGCTGCGGAAGGTAATGGTCTCCTTCGATAAATCCTGCATCAGGTCGTAACGAATCCCGTAACGCAGCTCGTCATGGACCATAAAATAATCCTCCGTTTTGCGTTCGCGGCCCTTCTCCAAACCAACAACATTCATGCCTTTCCTGGTCAGCTCGGAAGCGATTATACCGCCGGCCCAACCGACCCCGACAATGACAACATCCGTTTTCGGCAGCTTCTTAGCCATAGAATTCCTTCCTCGTTTCCGCTAATGCCCCGCCATATGTTCTTGCAGACTGCTTGGGGCGATAGCCGTAAATTCTTTTTCGATCACATCGGTGTAGCTCATTTGATTGCCCGGATAATTCCGCATGCGCCAGCCGTTCTTATCCGTATTGCCGCCGTACAGCGGATCGCTGTATGCGCCTTCCAGCGTATTGCCGCGCATCATTTTGAAAAAACCGCTCGCCGATATGGTCGTCAGCTTCACTTCATCCGACTCGAACGCTTTGAGTACCTGATCCTGCTCTTCCCCGGTCAGCCCGGCGAAGCCTTTGCTTAACTTGGTCTGGCTGTAGTTTTCCATTTCTCTGAGCCCGATTTCATACATTTCTCTTCGTTTCAAACGCCCTTGATAGCCCTGGACCATCTCCCCGGTATAAAAGGGAGGGGACATGTACTCTCTTCCGTTAAAGCCGTATTCACCGGCCAGCTGGTGGTCGATAAAGAAGGCCACGCCAAGCTCGCGCGCTCCCGGACCGTTACTGTCCGACGGAAAAATCCGCTCGGTTGCCGCATCCACAATCGCAAACTGCTCCTGGTTGAAAAACATGAGCGCGCGGTTGTAATTGACCGCCGGCGGAGCGGGCTCATTCGCGGGCGCTGCCGGGTTGGCTTTGCGCGGAATCAGACTCCCGAGCGCTCCCCCGACAACGACGCCCCCCAGGGCAAATCCGGTATTTACGAGAAAACGGCGTCTGGAAGGCTCACGAACGTCCGGATCGGACGGTTTCTTGCGATTATCTTCATCTGCTGCCAATCGCTTCACCCCTTGCATGGATTAGGGTTATTATTTTCCAATAATATGTGATTATACATTTTAGTTCCGCAGTAAATATTAACCTTAAAGAACGCAGCTCATATAGAGAGGAACTTTCACATGAATATCAAGCCTATCCTGCTTTCCGTTCTGCTCATTGGGGCTATTGCCGTATCCGGCTGCCAAAACGGACGCAATCTCAAGACAGAGAGCGTCCAGGACGCCCAACACATCCAGGAGGAGCAAATGAGAACGCTCCGCAACCCCAATATCATTCCGGGCGCAGGCCACATGAAAGTGCAGACAACGAATGAACTGGGCAAGACAAGCTACGGAATGGGCAGCAATGTGTACAGTGTCATCGGAAGCTCGGGGCTGCACAGCGAGGGCTTGTCGCAGCATCTGGAGTCGCGCCTTAGCGGCATGGGGATCAACAACGTATCGGTATTCGTCTTTGACGACTCTGTCGTTCTGGCAGCAGCCAAGCGGGAGCTCACTGCTTCGCAGTACGACCCGATGCAGGAGAAAGTACTGAGCGGTACAGGCGGGTTCTCGGGCAGGGGAACGGAACCGAACAGCCGGATCGGAACCTTTGGCGCCGGTGAGAAGGTGTCTGCCGACAATATCGATATGGCCGAGAAGCAGATCGAAACACTCATAGGCGGCAGCGTGCATGTGATCAAAATTGTAAATCCCGAAGCGGTCAAAACCATCAAACAGATCAGGAGCTATTCGGAAAATCCGGAAGCGCACCCGAGCCAGATCGCGGAGGGACTTAACAATCTGCTGAGACTGGCCCCCCAAAAGCCCCAGAAATAAGCGGAGAGCGACGAAGAATCGTCCCTTCGCTATTTTCACCGGGCATGGTTAACCGAATTGATGAATGGAAGAAAAAGAGTTCCTCTTGCTGCTGCTGACAAGAGGAACTTTTTTTGTGTCGGCGCTCTCATTCAACCAGCTGGCAGCCTGCATTCTCTATCGCTTGTCCAGTTCGTCCGGTGCAACTAATTGTCTTATATCCGCGTCTATTTGTCGGTACCCAATAAATAAAAGGATGGTGCAACGCTATGTTGAGAAAAAACATGATACGCACAGGCCTGCTTACTGCTATAGCGGTTGCTCCCTTGATGCAGCTTTCACCCTCCCATACCGCTGCTGCAGCGGACGAGGCGCAATTTCAGATTGGAAAGCCGTCCTATTCCATCAATTCCGCGGTTCACACTCTGGCGGCCCCTCCCTATATGAAGAATGCCACCACAATGGTGCCGCTTCGGGCGGCGGCTGAAGCCATGAAGGCAGGAGTCAGCTGGAGCGTCAAATCGCAAAGTGCCGTCTTAACCGGCCAATCCTTCGGCAGGCTGACCGTGAAGCTGAACGAGAACATCGCCGTCAATGACAAAGGCGGGAAAATCAAGCTTCCGGAGCGCGTTACGAATGTGAAAGGCATTCTGTTTATCCCACTAAGAAGCCTGTCACAGCTTATGGGCTTTACCGTTCAATGGAACGGAGCGGACCGCAGCATCGTCATCAGCCAGGGAAGCGCGCAAGCGGACAAGCTGACCTTCCAGTATGGATTCAATAAAGATGATGAGGGCTGGGACGGCGGCTTCGCCGATCTGCCGGTCGGATACGATCAGGCTATTTATAATCTTGACTATAAACGCGAGCCGCTCCCTCTCGAGGGCAATACAACAAACTTCGGATTAAAGCTGAGCGGAATGAACCGAAGCGACGATCTGTTTATGTTTGCGACCAAAAAGGTTGAAGGTCTGGAGCCAAGCACAACGTACCAGGCTAAGCTTAAAATCGGAATGTATACGAATCAGGGCGGAGGAATGATGGGCGTTGGGGGTGCTCCCGGCGAAGCGGTCAGCATCAAGGCCGGTGTGCTGGGCATAGAGCCGAAGGCCGTTCAGAAGGATGATGGCGGCGGGAAGTTCTACCAGATGAATGTGGATAAAGGGAACCAGTCCGTCGAAGGCGCAGACGCCAAAATTGTCGGCAATATCACGAAGCCCGATTCGGAAAAGGAAGGCTATCAGCTCGTGACCTTCAATTACGGAACCAGCGTGAAGACCAATGCCAACGGCGAATGCTTTATTCTGATAGGCAGCGATTCCGGCTATGAAGGCTTGACGACCTTGTACTTTGACGACATCCAGCTTTCCCTGACAAAATAATTGAAGAGGAATACGAAAGAGCAGTCCAGGCTTATTTTGATAAGCCCGGGCTGTTTTTTTTGTAACGCGGGTGCAGACTGCCCCCTCTTCCATGCCGCAGCTTATGGGCAGCATCACGCAAACAGAAAGACCTGTCAAGCCGGTTTTCTTTCATTACGGAGCTTCTCGGATATAAGCCGTCATTCGGGTTCCCATCATACGGTCTATATGGAAAGCTTGTTTCATATACATAGGCATAGACAAGCTCAATCCGTATTTTTGAAAGGATGCGAATGCCGCCGTATGGAGCACCTATTGCCGCTAAAGGTTGTATATCTGATGATGTTCGGAACAGCCCTGCTTTGGACGGTCGTTTATATTCTCGTCATATATAGGGGGTTTAAGGATAAATTCTGCGGAATGCCCCTCGCCTCCATATGCGCCAATATTACCTGGGAGTTTCTGTTTACTTTTCTTATGCCGTTTCATCCCCTTCAGCAAATCGTCACCCTGGTGTGGTTTCTGTTGGACTGCATCATTTTGCTCCAATATCTCTATTATTCCAAAGGCTTGTATCCAACACGCACGCTTCACGCTGCCGTCTTCTCCCTGCTTGTCATCGCTTTGCTGCTGCATTACGGGATGGCGGTTGAATTTCACGATAAATGGGGCATTTATTCGGCCTTCGGCATCAATCTGCTGATGTCCATCCTCTTCATCCAAATGCTGCAGGCCAAAGGGCCCCAGGGCCAATCCCTGCCCATCGCTTACTGCAAAATGATCGGCACCTTATGCGCCTCCTTCTTCAGCTACTCGCTTTTCCCCCAATCCGTTTTATTGACGATTATGTATGTTCTGATCTTTATTCTGGACGCTGCGTATATCCTCCTGCTCGCTGGCCGGTCAGTCAGCAGTACTCAGAAGCCCGTTATTACCAATAAGACGATCTGATGAGTGGAGCACTATGAACGCATTTCTCCAGGATTACCAACCAACAGACAACTATCGCTTTTTGCATCGCGGCTCCCTCATTTCCCGTACCAAATTTCCCCAATATTTAAGAAACGCTAGCTCTCCTTCCGGTAAACGGCAGGACTCTTCGATGAATATCGCTTGAACCAATGGCAGAAATACTGCTTGGAGCCCAGGTTCAGCGCCTCGCTAATCTCGTCAATCGTACTGTCCGTCTGCTGAAGCTCCCTGCACGCCCACAGAAAACGTTCCTGCTGAATGAACGCGTTAACCGTCATATGCATCGTTTCGGCGAAGATCCGGGAGAGATGCCGCGGGCTGATATGACAGTGCCTGGCGATCTCGGCAAGTGCCGGGTTCGCCAGCTTATGGTCCTGGATATAGAGCAGCGCCTGCTCCACAATCTGGCGGGAACCGATGAAGCCGACATCGGCGATCTTCTCCACGGCTTGATCCTTGAGCTCGACGAGCGGCGAAATAATCGTCCAGATCAGCTCAATTATCCGCATCTGCACGCGGAATATCTGATGGCCGCCGACATTCTGCTGCAGCTGCAGGATCGTCTGCAGTTCCTTTTGGATCAACGGGTAAATGCCGTGAATATGCGGCAGATCCTGCCCAAGGCCGTTGATGGAAAACGGCAGGAAAAGGATTTCCATGGGGTCCTGGAGATCCGACCGCTGTTCATGCATCTCGCCCGGCGGAGCCATATACACCAGTTGGGGCATCAGCTCAAACTGATCCTTGTCGAGCCAGTTGATTCCTCTGCCTTTTGTTATAAAATGCAGCTCATACTGCTGATGGCAATGCGGGGCTATGTACCAGCCCGACCTGGGCGCAACATACCCCATAAAATTAGCTTCGATTCCGATTTGGTCGAAAGTTACCTGCACGGCCGTTCACTCTCCCCAGCCTCTATTGGAAGATACATCAACAGAATAACAGATAACAGACCTTAAATAACCCCCATATGTCCGTATAACGTAATATATTGTCCTTCTTGGCTCTTATTGCGTTGGAGGATCTTGCTATAAAATGAACCTATCTGATTATGGAGGTGACGCGCTTGTCTGTGAAATGGAAGAAGCGTCTGATTGATTCGGCACCGTTCGAGGCCTGCTCTGTATTTGATGTCAACAATGATGGGCAGCTCGATATTGTCAGCGGCGAATATTGGTATGAGGGACCCGAATTTACGAAAAAGCATAAAATCTGCGATATTCTGGCCATCAACGAGTATCACGATGACTTTTCCGATTATCCCATGGACGTGGACGGCGACGACTATCTGGATATTATCACAGGCGGCTGGTGGGGCGAAACGCTGCGCTGGCGGCAAAATCCCGGTGCCGCGGGAGGAGAGTGGCAGACCTTCGACATCGGGCATGTCGGCAGCATTGAAACGATACGGTTCTATGATATTGACGGCTGCGGCATACCTGAGATCTTCCCGAATACGCCGGGCGGCCCGCAGCTTTTTTTCAAGCTGATTGTGGACGCGAAAGGCCGCGGAACGGGGAAATTCGAGAAATACATCATTGGCGGGCAGCCCAGCGGGCATGGGCTGGGCTTTGGGGATATCAGCGGCAATGGACGCACAGATATCCTCCTCTGCGGCGGTTGGCTGGAACAGCCGGAGAATCCCTTCCAGACCCCTTGGGAGTTTCATCCCGAATTTTCGCTTGGCTCGGCAAGCGTCCCCATTCTTGCCCACGATGTTACCGGCAACGGACTGACCGATCTTATTGTGGGCCAGGCGCATGATTACGGTCTTGACTGGTACGAGCAGATTGTCGATTCGGCGGGCAACCGCAGCTGGCTGAAGCATCAAATCGATCCAACCTGCTCGCAGTACCACGACCTGTACCTCGTCGATATCGATCTCGACGGCGAGCTTGAGCTGGTCACCGGCAAGCGCTACCGCGCCCATAACGACGGCGATCCGGGAGCATTCGATCCTGTCGGCATTTATTACTTCAAGATGCGCTCCGGGCAATTCGGGAAGCATGTCATCGATTATGGACCAGCAGGCGAGGCAGCAGGCTGCGGTATCTATTTCTGGCTCGCGGATTTGACCGGCAATGGCCGACCCGATCTCGTCGCCCCCGGCAAGGACGGCTTGTATTTGTTTGAAAATCTCGTTACTGAAAAGGAGTAGGATCAGATGAGCCGCCAAAAAATCAGGCTTGGTTTTATCGGAAGCGGTTATATGGGACAGCTTGCCCATATGTCCAACTATCTCAACCTGCCGGAGGAGTGCGACATTGTCGCCCTGGCCGAGCCGCGTCCGGGACTTGCACAATCTGTCTCCACCCGCTATGCGATACCCCATGTATTCGGCAGCCATGAGGAATTGCTGGCAAGCGGCCTCGTCGATGCCGTCGTCGCTTCGCAGCCATACACGCGCCACAGCATTCTAATCCCGGATATATTGCGCGCGGGCATCCCGGTATTAACGGAGAAGCCGGTAACCCTGTCCGTTGCGGCCGGTGAAGAGCTGGTGAAGCTGGGGCAGAAGCTGGGTTCCCTGCATATGGTCGGTTATCACAAGCGCTCCGAACCGGCAATGGAATATGCGAAGCGCATCGTCGATGAATGGAAGCAAAGCGGAGAATTCGGCAAGCTTCGCTATATCCGCATTACGATGCCCCCGGGTGATTGGACGGCAGCAACCGACGCACCAATTGGCACCAGTGAACCGGGCATAGCGGGCACTCTGGAGCCGCTTCCGGCGGAATTCAGCGAAGCAAGCGGCAGAAAATATGACGCCTTCGTCAATTATTATATTCACCAGGTCAATGCCATCCGTTTCCTGCTTGGCGAATCCTATAAGGTGACTTACGCCGACCGGTCTGAGGCGCTGTTCGTTGGAGAAAGCGAGTGCGGCATATGCGTGACGCTGGAAATGGCCCCCTACAGCACGTCGGTTGAATGGCATGAGGGGATTCTCGTCGCTTTTGAGCAGGGCTTCATTAAAGTGGATTTGCCCGCGCCGCTGGTCCGCCAGCAATCCGGACAGGTGACGGTGATGCGGGATAACGGCAAGGATATTCCTTCCTATACGACTCCGGTAATGCCGAATATTTCGGCCATGCGCAATCAGGCCAGGAATTACCTTGCGGCTGTCCGCGGCGAGAGACCGGCTCCATGCGCAGCTCCCGAGGCGCTGGAGGATCTGAAGATTGCCCGGGATTATATCCGGCTGCTGGAAGCGTACCAATAACATTCCAAAATATTCTATAGACAAAAAGCCGTATCCGATGTCGCTTGCGACTCCTTGGATACGGCTTTTTCATAGGTTAAAATTCTATTCCTTACTGCTTAGATTTCTTGTTGCACAATCTAACTTTTTCGCCCAAGGACGGCGTGAGCCGTTTCCTTTCAACCTCGCATGCTGTCCGTTATACACATTTTAAAATTACAAGAAGATAGTGCCATGGAGGGATCTACCTTCTCGTCAACGAGGCCCATGTTTGCTCAAGCCAGGCATCGAATTCGTCGCCCTTGTCGCCTTCGTACGAATCATACACGTCAAGTCTGGTCTTCCGCAGCTTTTCCTTGAACTCTTCATAGGAGTGGCCCTCCGGCAGACTTTTCTTGATTCTGACCAGGATTTTGCCGACTCCTTTGATGAGCTCGCCTTTCGCCTTGGAAGGCGGCTGAACATCCTCGCCAAATGCCAGCAGCTTGCGGTAAGCAGCCTCCTGCACGCTGTACACGGTATCGTGATTCATCCGATGCGTAAGCACGTCAATGGTTTTCGGATGGTTCCACTGACCCAGCTCCTCCACCGCTTCCAGACGCTCTTGCCAGCTGGAGCGGTTAGCCGCTTTCTTCAATTCTTCGTAATTCGGGGGCAGCTCATGATTGACTTCTATTTCACTCAAACGATCCATTCTCCTTCTAGTTCGATTCATGCCTGATGCCTAAACAAGCCTTCATCTGGTATTGTACCATCATCCAGAGAAGAACATAACCTTAAGTTGCGGATCCCAGGCAGGAATCAGCCCATCCCTTCCCCTCAGCGACATCAGCGTCCTAACCCTTTACACCGCCAACCGTCATCCCTTTGACAAAATATTTCTGCAGGAACGGATAAACCATAATGATCGGCAGGGAAGCGACAATCGTCATCGTGGCGCGGATCGAGAAAGGCGTCACCGTGTTCCCTCCCGAATTGCCGGCGTTTGCGAACGCGTCGCCCGCCGTCTTCGCCGTCAGGGAGGCGTTGGAGTTCTGAAGAATCTTCTGCAGCTCGTACTGCAGCGTGCTGAGCTCGATATTCGATGAATTGTACAGGAAAACATCAAACCATTGGTTCCACTGATAGACGGCCGTGAATAATGCAACAGTCGCAAGCACGGGCATGCAGAGCGGCAGCACGATGCTGAAGAAGGTTTTGAAATCGCCTGCCCCGTCTATCTTCGCGGACTCCAGAAGACTCTCCGGCAGGCCCTCAATGAATGAGCGGATGATGACCAGATTAAATACGCCGATAAGGCCAGGCCAGATGTATACCCAGAAGCTGTTGATCAGACCCAGATCGCGGATGAGCAGAAAATTGGGAATAAGTCCACCGTTAAAATACATCGTCAGAATAAATGCGATGGTGACGAATTTGCGGAGAACATAATCCTGTCTGCTTATGGTGTAGGCGACCATCGCTGAACAGAAAACGGTAAGCACGGTGCCGATGACGGTACGAAGTATCGAAATCAGCGTCGCATGAAAGATGGTGGCTTCTTTGAATACATAGACATAGTTGTCGAGCGTCCATATCCTCGGCCACAAATAAATGCCGCCCCTGATCGAATCATCCGCCGTATTCAAGGAGACGGCGAGCGTATTCAGGAAAGGATACAGGGTGACGATCATCAGAATCGTCAGAAAAGCATAATTGACAATATCAAAAATCAGGTCGCCGCGCGACGCGCGGATGCGGCTGGACTTGTTGGACACCGCTTCTGCTGCCGGATTAGCCATAAGGTCCCCTCCTTCTAGAACAGTCTGGACTCGCCCATTCGTTTTGCAATATTGTTCGCTGCGAACAATAAGATGAAGCTGATGATTGTCTTGAACATGCCCGCCGCAATGGAAAGCGAGAAGTTACCTTGGGCAATTCCGTATTTCAGCACAAATATGTCAAGGTTCTCGGAATAATCGATGTTCATACCGTTGCCCAGCAAGTACTGCGGTTCGAAACCCGATTCCAGCAGATACCCGATATTCATAATCAACAATACGACGATGACAGGCTTGATGCCCGGCAGCGTAATATACCACATTCGTTTAATACGGCCTGCTCCATCCATTTCCGCCGCTTCATATTGGGCAGGGTCAATCATTGTCATGGCAGCCAGATAGACGATTGTATTCCATCCAACGTCCTTCCACACGGAGCTTGCTCCGAATATGCCCCAGAAATATTCCGGTATGCCGAGGAACAGGATCTCATTGCCTTTCTCCACAAAACCGAACCGGATTAACAATTCATTGATGATGCCGTCCGGCGACAATGTCGTCTGGACGATGCTTGCCGCAACCACCCATGAGATAAAATGAGGCAGATAGCTGACGGTCTGAACGACCCGTTTGAACGCGATCCGGCGCACCTCATTCAAGAGCAGGGCGAGTATAATGGCCGTAACAAAGCCAAGAACCAGGTTAATTCCGCTCATCGCAAGCGTATTTCTTAAGACGCGGATGAATCGTTCGTCCTGAAACAAAAATTCAAAATGTCTGAATCCCACCCATTCCTGATCCTTGAAATCCTTGGCCGGCTTATAATCCTGAAAGGCGATTGTCCATCCCCATAAGGGCATGTATTTGAATATAAACAGCCATACCAGAAAAGGAACCGACATGAGGACCAGCATCCGTTGGTGAACCAGCTTCAAGGCAAACCGCTTCAGTCCCGTCGGCTTCTTTGGCAGCGCCAGATCCGGCATTGACATTGTTGGTTTCTTCTCCATCTTCCATCTCTCCTTCCGGACTGAATCGGATTCGTTCAATGGAAAAGGCCGGACTTATGCGCGGGGCACGAAGCCGGCCTTTTCGCCTAAACCTGATTATTTGCTGCTTGCGGTATCAATCAGCTTCTTCACTTCGTCAGTCGTCCATTTCTCGTAACCGGCCGTATCCAGCTTGCCGAATTCGGTCGTGTATTCGGTCCAGACCTTCTCGAAATCAGCCGGCTTCGCAAGGACCAGTTTCGGGAAGTATTTCTTGGTGATTTCGTCTTTCTTCGTTTCCCAGATTTGCTGCTCCGAGCCCTGCTCCTTCGGAATGCCCCATGCCGGGAACCATGGACGGTCATCCGGAGCGGCAAACAGCTCGGCATAGGTTTTGACGCCGTATTTCTCAAGGATCACTTTATCCGCTTCCGTCAGGCTCATCTGGAATACTTCAGGCTGCAGGCCCGGAGCAACCGAGTTGCCGTCCGCATAGGAAGAACCGTTGCCGTACAGCGGCCAGTTCCAGGAATAATATTTGAACCCGAACGATTCATTGAACGGCTCGTCGATTTTGGCGATTTGCTCGGCTGTCCGGAACATCCGCCCATTCTCGTCAACCTCGTAGGTTTCACCTTTTATGCCCCACCGTTGAAGAATCTGATTCTCGTCCGTCAGCAGGTTATCCAGGTATTTGATAATGCGGACAGGGTCCTTGGCGCTTACCGTGATTCCCATGCCGCGGTTCTTAACGAACCCCGGAGGATCCAGGTATTGGTCCTTCTGTCCGTCGAAGGTGACCGGCAGCGGGAAGTATACGAAATCATCCTTGGCGGGGTCCAGCTTCGCCGCGTCCGTCAATGCGCTTTGCGCATTTTGGAACTGCCAGCCGTAATCGAAGAAGCCTACAACCTTGCCTGAAGTCAGTTTTGCCAGATACTGATCGTAATTGTCGACGAAAGAGGCTTTGTCGAACAAACCTTGCGCATTCAGGTCATTCAGCTTCTGCAGCCAGCGCTTGGTGGCATCCGTAGCCGCATACGTCTTCGCCTCATGAGTCGTCATGTCGATGGTAATGTTGCCGTCGTTCGGGTAGCCAAGCAAATGCATGGGCGGGTTGGAGGTGGAGAAGAATCTCCAGTCATGCGTGAGCGAAATAAAGCCAGTCAAATCCTCGTCTTTATGTTTCTCCACGAAATTCTTGACCAGATCCATATAACCGTCAAGCGTGTTGATCTTCGGATATCCCGCTTCCTTCAGCACCCGGCGCTGCACCCAGAATGCGCCCTGGCCAATGTTCGGGTCGGGGATAAATTCGCCGACTACGTTCGAGAAGGGCAGGAAATAAATTTTGCCGTCCGCCGCTTTCATTTGGTTGAAATAAGGACCATATACCCGCTTGATGTTTGGACCGTACTGCTCAATCAGATCATCCAGCGCAATAAATGCTCCGGCATCGAGGATCTTGTCGATGGCGGCGTCCGGAATCATGACGTCCGGATATTCGTTGGAGGCGATCATCGTCCCGATTTTCGTATTGAGGTCGCCTACCAGATGCTCGATCTTGAAGTTGACGCCCGTTTGATCCTCGAGCATCTTGCCGATCGTCGTCTCGTTCGTGTTAATATCTTTTGCCGCTGCAACCCCGTTGAAATAAGAAAATGTCACTTTCTCCTGCTGCTCCGGCGCATCGCCCTCTGCTGTCTCATTCGTACCGGCCGTGTTCGCCGGCGTATTGCTGCCGCCCGTGTTATTGTTGTTTGAACATGCTGTGATCAACACCATGATGGCGGCCATACAAACCAATAGAAGTTTCTTTGACACTGAATTCGAGCCCCTTTCACATCCATTATTTTTTTGTAAGCCCTTTCATTATATGGGGAATTCCAGACTTTGTTTACCTGATAAACTATAGTTCATTCAGTAAAAAATATAGGAGTATGACCGGGACATCCTCTTCTTGTTCAATCAATCGACAGGAACGCTCAGACGGATATATGTCCCTTGACCGGGCTCGCTCTCAATCAGAAAACGGAAGCGGCTGCCATAAATCAGCTTCATGCGATAGATGACATTCTGCACGCCTATCCTCTCCCCGATCACTTCCTCGCTTTCAAGGTAGCTGTAGAATTGGTTGACTTTGTCCCCGTCCATGCCGACTCCGTTGTCCCTGATCGAGAACACCAGAGCTGCCGCCTGCCTCTCAATCCGCACCTCAATCCTTCCCCCGTTCCGGAGCGGCTCAATGCCGTGAATGCTGGCATTCTCCACGAACGGCAGGAACATCATCTTGGGCACCACGCATTCCTTGGCGGACGGATCAATATGGATATGATAGTCGAGCCGGTCCTCGAACCGGTACTTCTGGATTTCCAGAAAGCACAGGACAAATTCAATTTCCTCCATGACCTTGACCCGGTCCTTGCCCCAGGTGAGGGACATACGGAAGATTTTCGCCATATTGTGAATGATCTTGGCTGTTTCCGTCTCGTCCTTGATCAGGCTGCGCATCCGGATCGTTTCCAGCGCATTGAACAGAAAATGCGGATTAATCTGGCTTTGCAGGGCATTCAGCTGCGCCTTCCTGCGCTCCAGCTCCAGCGATTTGGTCTGGATATCGGCAACGTACACATCGTCAATGAGGCTTTTCACCTGGATCGTCATCCGGTTGAACTCGCTTGTTAATTGTCCGATCTCATCGGTATGCTCCCGTTGGTTGATGATATCAAAATGCTGGTTTTTCACTTTCTTCATATGCTTGAGAATGCGGACCAGCCGGACATTCATGGACCTGGTGATCCAGAGGATGATCAGCGTCGGCAGAATAATGTTAATGCAAGCCAGAAGAATAATGAATTCCCGCGAATTGCGGACCTCCTTGAGCACTTCCTCCTCGGGAATTGTCCCGACGATCCGCCAGCCCTCCATATAATTGACATACTGGTAAGTCGTCTCGAATTCCAGCATGCCGGGCGGAAACTTAAGCGAGCTGAAGGAGGCTGAGTCTTTTCTCCAATCCACCTCGGGATCGGTCGTATACTCAATCTGATCCTCCGCATTGATCAAATAAATATGTCCCTGCAGGTTCAGGTTTTGGAAAATCTGCTGGATCGACGTGGTTTTCATCTCGATTTTCAAGATTTTGTTCCAGTGGTTCTGGGAAGAGTAATAGTCCATTCTGCGGATGATGCTGAACGAATCCCTGACAGGCTCCGCGTCCTTCACCGAGAACAAGTCCTCCCGTTCGGTCCGGACAAAGATCGGCTGGGACGATTTGCTGTTTTCCAGCTGCTGATACCATACCGACTGCTTTACTTTATCCGTCAGATCCCCGATGCCCCCCGAGTGCAGAAGCGTGGGATTATCGACATAAATCTTGATGTTCTGGACGGCATTGTACATGGGTGTATAGTTGTTGATGATTTTGCGGAAATAAGAGTCGTAGGCGCCGACATAATCGGCGGGCTCCACATATTCAGCCTCCAGCATGTCATTCAAATTGAGATCCGTGTAAAATGCGGTCGAGACGGTTACGGCATCTTCAATTTTGGCCCGGAATTCATTCTTGATCTGTTCGATTGCCCTTGTAATATCCTTCGTCCGCTGGTTCTTGACATTATTCGTTGTCACATAATAGAAAATGACATTCGTAAAGATGATCGGAACAAATACGCAGCAAATATAAAGAATCAGCATTTTGTTCCGCAACCGGACATTATTCAAGTTCAGACTCGGTTTCACGCGGATTGGTCCCCTTTACCGGAAGATGGCTGCTTACAGCAGCTTATTGCGGTATTCCGACGGCTTCATATGTTCAATCTTCTCGAACTGGTTGACGAAATAATCCGCACTGCTGAAGCCGACCTTCTCCGCTACCTCGTAAATCCGGATATCCGGCGATTGGCGCAGCAGCTTCTTCGCTTCATTGACCCGTATTTGCAGCAGGAAGTCATTAAAATAAATTCCGTATGTTTTCTTGAACAGCTGTCCCAGATACACCGGATTGATAAAAAAATGGGCTGCAATGCTTTTCAAGCTGATGTTGCCCGCATAATTCGCTTCAATGTAGCTGCGGACCTTCTGAATGCCGCCTCTCACCTGCACCTTTCTCAGCTCCGCGATATAGTCCTTGCTCTCCTCGACAAAACCGGCGAACAATCCCTTAAGCTCGCCAAGCGACAGGCTTAAATCATGCCATCCGACAATCGGGGCCATGCCCGCGAGGGACCGCTCATCCCCCTCCATGCTGCGGATGGCCTTGGTTATGCCGAGCACGCATTGGTGAATGGTCATTTTTACCGCTTCAGGCGCATACCTCTTCACGCGGAAATCCTGGAACAGCGCGTCGACCGCAAGCTTTACCTTCTCCGACTGCTGTTCCTCAATCTGCTCAATAAAACGGCTTAATTCGGCCGGGTCCATTCCTATGTAGTTCAGCGGCTCCGATTGCACCTGACCATAGATGACGATACGGCTGTCATCGTGGATATATTTGTGCAGCATGGCTTCCTTGGCTGTTATGTAGGATTGCCGGATATTCGCCAGCCGTTCAACCGGAGCGCCGGCATAAAGAAAAACACGTCCCCCGGCCTCGACAGACATCTTCTGCCGGAATCTTACGGCGAACTGCCGGATGTCCCCCTTGAACGGCACCAGTACGTGATCAGGCAGCAGGATGCCGATCCGGTTCCGGTGCTCATGCAGGTAGAGCGGCTGATCCCCTGCGGTCATATCCTGAAGCGCCTGCTGTACAAGCTCCTTGAAGCGTGCGGATGAGAGCTGTTCGCCGGGCGGCTTCCAGATATGGTTGTCGTTCAGCTCGGCGAACAGGTAGTACAAGCGATCGGCCTTGCCAAGCATGAGGCGCTGCTCCCAGTCGGCAATAAAGCTGTCATCCGCCTCTCCGAGAATGAGAGATTCGATCATGGCTCCGGACAACAGACGGTCATGGCGTACGCGCTCTTCCCGCAGCCTCCCGAGCCTGTCGTTCAATTTGCGCAGCGCATCGGAAAATTCATGCTCATCGATCGGCTTGACGATAAAGTCATGAACGCCGTAACGCACGGCCTGCTGGGCATATTTGAAATCATCGTAGCCGCTGATGATGATGAAGACGGGGCTTGCTTCATTCTCCTCCACGATGCGCCGGATCAGCTCCATCCCATCCAGCACCGGCATGCGGATATCGGTGATAACGAGATCGGGCCGAAGCCGCCGGATCAGCTCAAGAGCATCCTCCCCGTTGTCCGCTTCGTCCACGACCTGGAAGCCGCAAGCCTCCCAGTCGATCAGCTTCATCAAGCCTTTGCGGGTGAAAACCTCGTCATCCACCAGAATAACGCTGTACATGGATCAATCATTCCTTTCCGCTATTCTCTCTCATATAGTAACATCTACTCCGGTGCAGCGGACAATGAGGTCTCCATTTTATGAAAGGATTATATTCGAATATCCCTGCCGATTTCCTGGCACGTCAAAAAGGAGCCCCACTGGTCGAATGCGGGCTCCTGAATTTGACGAAAGCTCCTCAAGCGGCAATATTCCTGCCAGTCTGCGGCCTAGCTCTGCGCCTCGAGAAGTTTCCGTATCTTGTCCGTCGTCACTCCATCATGAAGGGGTACGTGAATCGAAATCTGAAGATCCCCGGCACCCATCGGCTGGAAGGAAATATGATCAAAGGCCAGCTTGCCGACAACCGGATGATTGATGATTTTATCGGCATCCGTGGTTTCCAGCACATCATGAAGCTGCCAAAATTCCCTGAACTCCGGACTGACGGCAGATAAAGCTGCGACCTGCTCGGACCACCAGGGATCATCGATAAAACGGGCATATTCCCTGCGGAACTGAGCCACCATACACCTCGCATGTTCTTCCCATTGTACCCCTTTGCGCTGCCGAAAATCCCCGGAAGTAAATGTAATCCACAGTAAATTCCGCTCCTGCCCCGACAAGCCTTCCATATCGCCGTTTACTGCGCTAAAAGCCTTGTTCCAGGCCATAATATTCATTTTGGAATCCATCGCGCAGCCGGGGGAAGTATGGAGATCCTCCAGAAAACGCTGAAGCACCGGAGTAACCTCCGTCTGCTGCCTCGGCTGCTCGGGCGGCGGCTGGCGGTGCGCCAGAAAAAACATATGCTTGCGCTCAGCCGCATCTAGCTGGAGCGCTTCCGCCAGACTTTCAAGCACCTCCGCCGAGACATTGATATGGCGTCCCTGCTCCAGGTAGGTATACCATTCCAGGCTGACTCCAGCCAGCATGGCCACCTCTCCGCGCCGCAGTCCCGGCGTGCGCCTGCGCCCGTCATCCGGCAAGCCTGCGCGCCCCGGTGTAATGCGTTCCCGCCGGTTGCGCAGAAAATCAGCCAGCTCGCTGTAGCGGTCAAATTCCTTTGTAGCCATAATCTTGGTTCCTCCAATCCGTGATTCCATTCCCAAGGAGGGTGGTAGTACGGGTTCCAGTATAACCGGTCCTCTCCCTATACAATATTGCTCATTATACAATAGCCTATGACAAGCCGCATCATAAATCAAACCTTGGGAGGAAAACATCTTATGAACATGAGCTCTAATACCATTCTTATTACAGGCGGCGCATCCGGCATCGGCTATGCGCTTGCGGAACGATTCATCCAGGCAGGCAATAAAGTCATCATCTGCGGAAGAAGAGCGGATAAACTGGCCGAAGCCAAAGCCGCTCTTCCCGAGCTTGTAACCTATACATTCGACGTATCCAGGGAAGAGGACCGCATCGCCCTGTTCAAGCAGGTGACACAGGAGCACCCGGAGACAAATATTCTCCTGAACAATGCCGGCATCATGCGCTACCAGGATTTCACCAAGCCGGAAGACTGGAAGGAAACAGTCTCCGAAATCGAAATTAATCTGGCGGCACCCGTTCATTTATCGCGTTTGTTCACGGAGCATTTGATGAGGCAAAAAAATGCCGCGATCATGAACGTCACTTCCGGACTTGCTCATGTAGCATTGGCTCTGACTCCTGTATACAGCGCAACCAAAGCCGCTCTTCACTCCTTTACCTTGTCTTTGAGACATCTGTTGGCCGGCCACTCCATCCGCGTCATTGAAATTTCGCCGCCCCATACCAATACCGATCTGGGAATTCCCGGCGGAAATGCCGTAGGCATACCGGTGGAGCTGTTCGCCGACGAGACGATGAAGGCTCTTGCTCTGGATGAAGATGAGATAACGTACGGCTGGTCCCAGCTGACGGCTCAGGCTTCGCGTGCGGAACGCGACGAAATGTTCAAGCAGGTGAACGCCAAAGCTTCGGTTTAAGTCTCTCCCCATGGGATTTTTACATCCGTTCAGGAAAGCTTTATTATAGAGATAAAGCTGCACGGCTGTTGCTCTCACTAAACAACGGCATGTGATAAACGGGAGGAAAATGAAATGGATTTGGGACTAGGCGGAAAAGTAGCAATTGTTACTGGAGCAAGCGCAGGGATCGGTTTTGCCTGCTCCAGGGCATTATTCCAAGAGGGCGCTGCCGTTGTCATGGTTGCGAGGGATCCTGACCGCACTAAGCAGGCAGTAGACGCGATTCTTTCAGGCCGCTCCAGGGAGGAAGCAGCCCGTATTATCACTGTAGCAGGCGATATGAATGAGCCGCAGACGGCTAAGCAGGCGGTTACCGCAGCGCTGGGAGTTAATGGCCGTATTGATATTTTGATCAATAATGCCGGTTCCGCCAAAGCGGGGTCTTTCTTCGAAATGCCTGAGGAAGCTTTTTTGGAGGCATGGAATTTAAAGCTGCTTGGTTACATCCGAATGGTGAAGGAAGCAGCGCCCCACATGATCAAACAGAGAGACGGGCGTATTGTTAACATTGTCGGCGGCGCAGGACGGACGCCAACCCCTGCATTCCTCGCGGGCAGTACCGCCAATGCGGCGCTGCTTAATTTTACAAGGGGCATTTCCAAGGAACTGGCGAAATCGAACGTCAGGATTAACGTCATTTCACCGGGCGCAACCAACACGGAGCGTGCGGAAAAGCTCGCCCGACAAAACGCGGAGGCCAACGGCATCACCGTCGAGGCCCAGAAAGCGGAAATGAACGCCGCGATTCCGCTCGGGCACATGGTCGATCCATCCGAAATAGCAGCGATGGCGCTGCTGCTTGTTTCCGATCATGTTCCTTCCATTACGGGCACGGAAATTGTCATCGACGGCGGACAGCAGCCGGGCGTTTGAACGACCCTTCTGCCGACCGCATAATTGATGCACAATACCAGATAAAAAAGGCACATGGCAGAGAAATCACGCCATGTGCCTTTTGCGCGCAATACTCACCGCCGTCTTGGTGCCGCCGCCATCCAATCCGGCAACATATCTATTAGGGGAGCGTATACCTCAAATTTCCCATGATCACGTCCTTGTTATCTTGACCTGCAATACTCACTCGACCGGAAGGGGCAATGTAGCCCTTCCCCCATCAATAAAGATGATAGTTCCGTTTGAGATTTGCAAAGTCACGGCTTTCCGCATGGAACTGCTCCAGCATAAACGCCAGATCCGCCGAATCGCCACTGTACAAATTATCCCCGCACAGCAAATCAATAAAAGGTCTGGCGTTCTCCCTTATTGGCGGCAGGAATGAAAATGGTTCATAGAACCTCCTGATTGTATACATAAGAATAACTCCCGTTTTTACAGCCTGGATGGTACGGGCATCTGTTACATGAAGCTGTACACCGCCACAAAGCTCGTCTTTATATTTGGAAGCCGTTGGTTTGAAGTAAACAGGTCGGAAAAGCACGCCGGGCAGCTTCATCCGGTTCATTTCATCCGCCAGCTGCAGGGCATTGATGAACGGTGCTCCTATGATTTCAAAGGGAAGCGTGGTTCCTCTTCCTTCAGAAATATTGGTGCCCTCAAATAAGCAGGTGCCGGAATACAGCAATGCCGTCTCAAAGCGCGGAATTCCCATGGAGGGCTGCACCCAGATACGGCCTGTGTCAGGGAATTGCATCCTCCGGTCCCAGCCGTCGCATCGCACGATAGTCAGCTTACCGTTCCAGTTCATCTGATCATTGGCCATTGAAGCTACCTCGCCAGGGGTCAAGCCATAGCGCACACAGAGAGGGTAATTGCCAACGAACGATTGATAGCCTGGCTTCAGAATATTCCCTTCCACCGTCACGCCATCGAGCGGATTGATCCGGTCGAGAACGACAAATTCCTTGCCGTTTTTTGCACAATCCTCCAAAGCGTAAAGCATGGTGTAGATAAAGGTATAATACCGTACTCCCACATCCTGAATATCGTAAACGACCATATCTACTCTCTCCAGCATCTCCTGAGTCAGCCGCTTGGAATCCTTCCGGTACAAGCTGTATACGGGCACGCCAGTAACCGGATCCTGATAGGTATCTACCATAGCCCCGGCTTCTTGGTCGCCGCGAACACCATGTTCTGGCGAGAACAGGGCGGCCAGGTTGAAATTCTCATGCAAAATCTGAATGGTAGCTGCAAAATCATTGTTCAATCCTGTAGGACCCGTAATCAGTCCCAACCGTTTGCCTTTGAATACATGGGCATATTGCGTTATACAGTCAATACCATTTCGGATCATAGCTGCCCCTTAAGGACACGCATACTTTCCTCCGGAATCATGAAGGTCTCCGCATACTCGTTTCGGGATTCGATGCCGCGGACTCTGGACAAATGCTTATAATATTCCAAATAAGGGAAGGATTTGCTTCCGGTCACAAACCAGTGCCGTGACACGGCCTTAATCCACAAATCATAAGCTTCTTGAGAGAAATCCACATATACATAAGGTACAAAGCCGACTGCGTCCTCCCAGTTCTCCGCATAATACAGCCTGGAGGCAAAGAAAGCGGGATTCTCCCGTTCCAGAGGGGCAAGAGCCGCATAGAAGCGCGCGTCGTTGACAATAAGATGAGTCGTCATATGATCCTTGTGCATGCTGTTCTTGAAGTGAGTGATAATAACATTGGGCCGCACTTCACGAATCACATCACATACTCGCAGACGCATCTCCTCGTTATCCTGCAGCTCTCCATCGGGTATCTCGAATACGATGGATTCACCGCCCAGCATCTCTGCGAAAGCTGCGGCTTCCCTGACCTTCTGCTCGCGGTACTCCCCCACATCTCTGCCTGCCGGAACTCCGCGTTCACCCGCTGTCAGCGCTAAAGTTACAATCCTGTCGCCGCTCAGCGCATGGCTTGCCAGGACGCCTCCAGCAGTCAGCTCCATATCGCCCACGTGACCGCCGACCGCCAATATCGTTAATTGTTGTTCACTCATAATCAGAGCTCCCTTCTCATCACAGCAAAGTGTTTGACCGTCCGAAAACCAGCCTTCTCGTAAATCCGGATGGCCGGATTGGTGCTGCCCGTATACAATGACATATACGTAGCTTGGATACGCTGAAATGCTTCACATAATTTAAAGAAAAGGATACTCCCCAGTCCGTGTCCCTCATGCTCAGGATGTACTCCGATTCCGGTAAAATAGCCTCTGCCGTTGTTCTGGCGTATGACTGGACCGGCGAAGCCGACTGCTTTCCCTTCATATACGGCGAATAGAACAGGCTCGCTGTCGGCGGCACATTGTGCTATTTCCCTCTTCCACAATGTATTATTGAATCCGTCCAGCATTTCCTCCACACCGCTGATCTCCTCTGATTTAAACAGTTCCACCCTGTAACCGTCCATGCCCGCTGCTGCTTCTTTGGCTTTCATATCATCAGGAACAGTGAAACCGGCAAGATTCAGATACATCGCACATTCTCTGGCACGTTCTGCATAACCCTGACTGAGCAGAAAGCGATAAAGCGCACTGTCTACCGGTACGCCGGGTGCGTTGTTATGCTCATGATGCGGGGTGTCCGGTATATACCAAGGCAATCGCATGGGATTAAAAAACATGAGCTCTGACTGCTGTTTACCCAAATACTTAAAACGGTTCTCCAAGGCCTCTAACATCATCTCGTACGTTTCATTGGTTCTACAATCGCTGGATAATACTATACAGGTTATATAGCCAGCAGCATGTCCCAAGGGCAAGTCATCGCCCGTACATCCACAGGCAAAGCCTTTAACCTGATCAGATTCCAGTAAAATAAATGTCGTTTCTTCATCAAAGTAGGGGCTGGACAAAAAAATGTCTGTGAAGCTGATTTCGGTAAGCTCCTTATATCCGTCTTTCATAGCTTCCTTGTTCCACAAAGATATAACCCCTTGAGTATAATGGCTGTCCCAAGACACAATCATGAAGCTATGCCTCCATTCAGGAAGGAATTTAATAAGAGATTTTCCCCAGAATCACTGCTCGCTGGGCTCCCGTGACGACAGGAAGATTGTTAGGCTGCGCAGCCATTGTATAATCGGCAAGCAAGGCGAAAGCAATCGCCTCCTTGGCATCGCTGTGATATCCAGCCTCTTCTTGAGTAACCACCTGCACATTCATAGACTCGAGCTCATGCTTTAGAAATTTCATCAGCACCGGATTATAGCTTCCTCCACCACCCACGATCATCATATCTGCTGGGTGGCGGTGGCGGATAAAACGGGAGTAAGCCTCTCCAATCGACCACGCAGTGAGCATGGTGACGGTAGCGACGATATCATCTGAAGATAGACTGTTCTCTTGTTGATAGCGAATCAGCCCATCGATATAAGATGTGCCAAACCGTTCTCTGCCCGTTGATTTGGGCAAAGGAAGGCTGTAATAGGCCTCTTGCTGCAGCATACGAAGAAGATCGCTATTTATGTCGCCCCTATGAGCTATGGCCCCTCCGGTATCCATCGTTTTTTCTCCGGGATATAAACGCGCCACCACGCCATCGATCAGCATGTTCCCCGGACCCGTATCAAACGCAAAAACCTGATCCGGGGTGCCGCCTGCCGGAATCACGGTAATATTGCCGATACCGCCAATATTCTGCAGCAGCAGGGTCCGATTGTCCTCCCGGTACAGCAGATATTCCGTAAACGGAACCAGCGGTGCCCCTTGCCCGCCGACAGCCATATCAGCCACGCGGAAATCCGATACGCAGGGAATTCCGGTTCGGGCAGATATAACCGCACCTTCTCCAATCTGCACCGTGTAATGAAGATTGTAACCATCCACATCATGCGCTTCAGGTGCATGATAAATCGTTTGCCCGTGGGAACCGATGACCGCAATGTCTTTGGACTCGAGACCGGCTGCCGCTATGACAGACAGGGCAGACTCCGCAAACAGCTCGCCTAGCCATACATTCATGCGTCCGACTCTGTCTATTGCCGCCTCCTTCGGATCAAACAAGGCAAAAATTTCTTTCCTGACTTTAGCCGGATAGGGCTTATTCTCAAATGCGATCAGGCGGACATGAGGCTGCCCGCCGGGAACACCGTTAATCTCAATCACGGCGGCATCGATACCATCCACAGAAGTACCGGACATCAAACCCACGGCATAGCGACAGTCATAAGCAGGCAATGACAAGCTGGCCATTTATCCTTTCACCGCCCCTACGGTAACGCCCTCCAAAAAATACTTTTGCAGGCTGAAAAACAGAATAAACATAGGAAGGGCGGATATCGTGGCGCCTGCCATCATCGGAGCGAAATAAGTTGTATTGGCGAAGCGGAAATTTTTCAAACCAACCTGAATGGTTTGCATATCCATTGTATTGGTAACAAGAAACGGCCAGAAGAAGGAGTTCCAATTATCCATGAACGTGAGGATTGCCATGACGGCCATGACGGTTTTGGATAAAGGCAGGATAATTCTGAGATAGATTTGCAGCTGGCTGCAGCCTTCTATCTTGGCGCTTTCTATAATCTCTTTGGGGATGGTGGTCATAAATTGTTTGGCAAGAAAAATATTATATACCGTAACCAGACCTGGCAGAATCAAGGCGCTGTAGGTATTCTGAATGCTAAATACATTGACGATCAGAATATACAAGGGTACCTGTGTCACTTGATAAGGAATCATCATGGAGCATAGCAGCAAAGCAAAGAGCCACGCTCTGCCTCTAAATTTAATTTTCGAGAATGCATAACCTGCCATACTTGCAAAAAATACATTTGAAATGGTGACGCTCCCCGCCACAATCAAGGAGTTCAAAAGCCATCTGACGGAATATTCGCTGTAATCGAAGAAAAACTTGTAGGAATCAAATGATATCTTGGTAGGAAAGAGGGAATAACTCATCGCACCTGCTTCAACGGGATCCCCCAAGGATGAAATGATCATAAAATAAATGGGGAATAACGTTGCCAAGGCAAAGATTAGAAGCAAAATGATGATCGCCGTATTTCTGATATATCTGATCTTATTGTTCTCTGAATGGTTGCTAAAGAGCGCCATCTATGATCCTCCTTCCCCCTAATATTCCACTTCTTTGCCAAGGAATTTGAATTGGACCAATGCTATTCCCGCGATGAGAAGAGCCAGGATCAAGGATTGCGCAGCCGCTTCGCCGAACTCGAAGTACTTGAATGCATTATTGAATATGAGCAATCCGACCATCGTAGTTGCATTATCGGGACCTCCGCCTGTCATCAAATAAGCGTTCTGAAACACCTGGAACGAACCGATAACACCGGTGACCAAGAGAAATAAGGTCGTAGGCTTCAGGCAAGGAATGACGATATACCAAAGCTTTTGCAGGAAAGACGCCCCATCGAGCTCGGCCGCTTCATAGTAGCTCCCGTCTATGCCCAGCAAGGCTGCCAAATAGATGATAATACTCGCACCATGACTGGATAGCCATGCCATAAACACCAAAGAGAACATGGATGTCGAGCTCGATCCCAGCCAATTCTGGTTGCCGATCCCAACCGAGTTAATCAATTGATTAAAAATACCTGACGGCATCGGATCAAAAATCCACAGCCATACAACCGATAAGGCAACACCTGAAGCAACTGCCGGAAGATAATAGACGGCCTTAAAGGTCGTCTGCATCCATTTCTTCAATGGAATAATCAGGATCGCCACGGCAAAGGACAGGAACAGGGCCACAGGCACGGTTAGAATCGTATACACAACGGTATTTTTGATGGATTTCCAGAATAAGGAATCCTGTATCGTATGAGCATAATTATCGAATCCAACAAAGGTGGATCCCAGCGGTTTATATTCCTGAAAGCTGATAACGAAGGCACTGGCAACCGGATAGGCCGTAAACATTGCAAATATGACTAAAGCTACGGCGATAAATGCATATCCCCAAGCTCCGTCTCCTTTTATTTTTCGCTTTTTTATGAATTTGCTTGAGTGAATCATACAGCTGCACCTCATTTCAGATATCCGGCTCGCTCATCCGGATAGCCGCATGCGGATGCACACGACTATCTGGTTGATTCCTTATTCCTGCATCACGCCGTCTTCGCCAAAGGCGTCGATTGCAGCGGTTTTTACCGCTTCATACATGGCTTCAGGCGTAATTTCACCAGCCAGCAGCGCCTGTAATTTAGGAATAATCACTTCATCTTCAATCTTGATGGCTTCGGCACCCAATTCAACAGGGATATCAGGACGGGCAGGCGTTGCATGCGAGAGCAGGGTTTCGACGGCTGCCACATTGTCGGGATTCCTGTTGATCGTCATGCTTTCAGCGGCTTTTCTCCCGCTTTCCGTAATATGCGCAACGAAAAGGTCATTATTGGTCGTTGCCGCAACACTGCCGCTTGCCAGGTAATAGGCTGCTTTTACGACATTGGCTTTGTGCTCGGCCGTCGGTTCCTTTTTGCCGCGGAAAGCGACATAACCATCTACCGCAACGCTGGACTGCGGTTCATTCCCCAGTAATGTAGGTACGGGCAGTACGATATAATCGACCGCTATACTTCCTTTTACGGCGCTGCCGTCGTTGGCTTCCAGCTTCTCGTTATTTTGGTTGGCGGAGTTCTCGAAGGTGGCCAGGCCCTTGCCCGTGATCATCGTCTGACCGGTCAGAAACATGTTCCAGCGTTTGCCCGCGTCGACGGAGCTGAGCTCTTTAGGCATCGAGCCGTCGTCAATAAGGGCCCGGACTGCTTTCAACACTTCCAGATAATTTTTATTGGTATAAGCGTATTTCAGATCTGTGGTGAATGCGGACGGCATGCCTGCATTTTTGATCAATACATTCAAATAGTCTTTGGATGTAACGCCAGCGGTTGCGAACACAAATCCGTAGCGACTCGTTTGGTCTCCGTCCTTAACAACGCCTTTTTTAATCGCTTCGCGGAATTGCTCGTAGGTCCAACCGTTTTTTTGAACATCTTTCCAGTCGATTCCTGCCTCTTCCATGAACTTCTTGTTTCCTCCCAAGGCGTGAGCCTCCATATACGCCGGGAAGCCATACAGACCACTGCCGTTTTTCATGTATTCCAGCGGAGTTTTATCGTAATCTGCGACCATTTCCGGTGTTGCCGTATCAGTGATGTCAATAAGCATTCCCTGCTGTACATACTTGGAAATCCCGTCCGAGCCGATGAACGCCAGATCAGGAGGGCTGCCCGCATTGACCTGCGTATCGAGCTTCTGTGTCATATCTTCCCAGCTGGCAGGCTCTATTTTCAAGGTGAGATTAGGATATAATTCATTGAACCCCTTCTCCATTTGAGCAAAATGTTCTTGAAAATTTGCGGAAACCGGGGGCAGCAGCGCCGTAATGGTGTCTTTCGCCTCTGTGCTTCCTGCGCTTGAAGTGTTGCCAGGGCTGGAAGCATTGCCATTATTGGAATTCGCATTATTGGATGAACATGCTGCAAGTGTGGTCAAAGACAGACTCAAAGCTAATACGGATGTCAGAAGTCGCATTTTTCTTTTCACAGAATATTGCCCCCTAGAAATCGGATTTTATAATTGTGGATTAAACAACTCGACTGAAATTGCGTATGGCTGCTTTCAGGTTTCCGCCAGATAGATCCAGTGCCCGCTTGGCATCCTCTGCCTCCAGGCTCGTTTTTATCATCATGATGGCAAGCTTGCAGCTCATTGAAGCCTTTTCCAGATATTTGGCTGCTGTTCCGGCGTCCGCGCCTGTTGCTGTCTGAATAATGCGGATAGAGCGGTCATTCAGCTTGTTGTTGCTTGCCTTCAAGTCGACCATAAGATTGTTATACGTCTTGCCCAGCTTCACCATCGAACAGGTTGTGAGCATGTTGAGAACCAGCTTCTGAGCAGTTCCCGCCTTCAGCCTTGTAGAGCCCGCAATTGCTTCAGGCCCGACAACAGGCGCAATACATACATCGCAGACATCCTCTATTCTGGAGTTTTTGTTGTTCACTACACCTATAGTTGCGGCACCAAGCTCTCTTGCCTTCTTCAAAGCGGCAATGACGAAATTTGCGCTCCCGCTCGCAGAAATGCCAATAACCGCGTCTTTATTCGTGACGCCGCAGCGCTCAATTAAAACGATCCCCTCCTCTGCATTGTCCTCAAATCCTTCAACAGCCAATCTCAAAGCAAGATCCCCTCCGGCAATATGTCCCTGCACCAGCAGAGGATCAACGCCAAAGGTGGGCGGGCATTCAGACGCGTCGAGTACACCTAATCTGCCTGATGTTCCGGCCCCTATATAAAACATTCTGCCACCATTTCCAAGCAGATGATGCAGAATATCAACCGCTTTCATGATTTGCGGAATTTCCGCAGCGACCGCTGCAGGAACCTTCGCATCCTCTTGATTCAGGAGCCGCAGTATTTGTTCTGTCGTGCTATCATCGATCATCAGCGTATCCTGGTTAATCTCCTCCGTTGTCAGTCCCGCGAGATATTCATTCATAGCCAATTCATTCTCCTGCCTCAGGTTATTGTAATGTCAATTTAGCTGACACGTATTCCATTTCTTAAGCTTATATTAAGGGGATGCCGGGATTCCGTCAATAGATTCTGAAATTAAATTTTATTTTAGAATTAATTTTTGTTTTTTAAATTCTTATTTGCGACAAAAAAAGACACTAGCTCTAAATCACTAATGTCAGTAACGTCCATCTTATTTCTTCTGCTTGCTTGCCAGGATGTTATGGGTCTTGGTCAGGTATTTTTTCACATTCTGGTATTCCGCACTCGCTACCCCCGCAAAAAGGATATCAATAATGGTAAGCATAGCGATTCTTGACCCCATAGCCCCGCTTCTTATGGTTAATTCCGGAGTTGAGATGCTGAGCACAATATCTGACTTTCCCGCTAATTCACTTTTGTTATATTTGGTAATGGCAATAATATTGGCTCCATTCCTCTTGGCAATTTCCAGCGAGTCGAGTATCTCTATCGTAGCGCCGGAATTCGAGATAAAGATGGCTACATCGCCCTTTCCCAAGAGGGTTGCGGCAGTGAGCTGGCTATGGCCATCGGTATAGGCGTGACACATCTTGTTGATCCGGGAAAACTTCTGTTCCCCATCCTGACAGGCCAGACCGGAGGCTCCAACACCGAAGAAAACAATCCGGTTGCTGGCACGGAGCGCTTTGACAGCACGGGCTACCTCATTCCGGTCGATGATGCTGAGCGTGTCTTCAATGGATCTGACATTGTTGTGAGAAATATTGGAGATGATGATGGACAGGTCGTCTCCTGGCTGGATATCGGTGTACTGATCCTTCTGTTCCTCGTCCATGGAGCCCAGTGATGCAGAGATGCTTACGATAAAACTGCGGTAACCGTTATAACCCATCGTTTTGCAGAAACGAAGAACGGAGGCATCGCTGGTTTTACTCAGTTTAGCAAGACCCTTGATGGAAAGATGGGGAATTTCCTCCAAATTGGTCAAAATGCTCTCAGCTACCATTCTCTCGACTGGCGTCAAGCTATCCTTCTTGTCCCTGATCTTAATCAGAATATTATCATTAATCGCCATTTAATTTTTTCCCACTCACCTTAAAATTCTACGAACCGGGCTTCACAAAATTCAACTTTATATTAAGTGTATTTACGCCAAAACACAAGATAAAGCAAATAAATATTCGGGAAACCCGTTTCACGTGTCTTGCATATTTATTTCATAAATATAAATCATAATGAAAATTATTTCTGTTTATAATCATTCAGATCTATTCATAGCTCAGAGTGAAAACTGGAGAGCGATATCTATTATTCTATAAAACCAACTGATGACCCGTTACGAGTACTAGTTTTCATTCATATGATACTAAATAACGTAAAGAGGAGGTAAATGTATATGCCATTAGGAAAGAAATCCAAAAAAAATGCTGAAGGCAGCCAAACTGGCGGCAGCAAGACGGCAGGCGATCAAACCGGGGGCAGCAAGACAGCGGGCAACAAGTCGGGCGGCAATCGGACAGCGGGCAACCGGACAGCGGGCAGCAAGTCGGGCGGCAACAAGACAGCGGGCAACCGGACAGCGGGCAGCAAGTCGGGCGGCAACAAGACAGCGGGCAACCGGACAGCGGGCAGCAAGTCGGGCGGCAACAAGACAGCGGGCAACCGGACAACCGGCGATGATATCGAGTAAGATCATACACATTTTGCGGTTATACGGTTCATAGATGACTTCTGGTTTCATCAGAGGTCATTTTTTTTAATCAACAAAAGCTCCTGGAAAGCGCAAATGACCCATCCAAAGTCCACTTCTGCAAAGTGTCCTTATTGCGGGTCACAGGTTGTAAACGGTTTCCGACTATTCAATTTTCCCTTGCTTCATCAGGTATGCGCAGCGTTGGATGTTCAGATATTCCTGCTCAATGCTGATATCGTACCACTTCTCAGTGAAGACGTAACCAAGCATCCTCCTGGATCGGCACATTGCGTTTAATGCTTCAGTCAGCTGGATTTCTCCCCCATTTGCTTCGATTTGTTCGAGATAAGGAAATATTTCCGGTGTCAGTACATATCTCCCCATAACGGCAAGCCGGGATGGCGGATTGATTTTAGGCTTTTCAATTATGGATTGAAGCTGGTAGACCTGAGATTCCAGACTCGTTCCGGAGACGACTCCATAGTTTTGAAGCAGTTCCTCCGCTACCGCTTGCAGTCCGATCACCGGACATTTGTATTGCTCGTACAAATGAATCAATGCCTGTAACGGTGAAGTCTGAGCCAGGCTGACTTGATCCGGAAGCAGAATGGCAAACGGGTCATATCCTGCGAACGCCTTGCCGATCTGAATGGCATGTCCCAGTCCGAGCGCATCCGGCTGTCGGGCATATTGAATGTACACCTTGGCCGGGCCAACCTTTTCAATCATATGTTCCTTGTGATGCTTGGATAAATGCGACTCCAGCTCAATCGAGCGGTCAAAGTAGTCCATTATCTCCGTTTTATTGCGGGAGAGAATGATTAGAATTTCCTGTATCCCCGCGTTTATGGCTTCCGATACGATATAATCGATCGCCGGCCGGCCGCTGATCGGGAACATTTCCTTTGGAACCGCTTTGGTTATCGGCAGATTTCGAGTCCCATAGCCGGCAGCGGGAATGATTGCTTTCAACACCATGGAAATCACCTCTTCCATTCAAATATTTTATTATTGTTAATTATCAGTATATAAAGAATTTCCTATTTGAAGCTTGTCCTCTATCAAAATCAGGCATCTGTATACACCCATTTTATAGAGTCCTTATTCAGGGCCCAATTTCATCCTTTTTGGATCATTAGCCGTGACGATTGTTGGACAACCGCTAATATAATAGATTACTAGATTTGAAAGAAGGAATTCCTATATGGATATTTGTGTTGTTGGAGCGGGATATGTCGGCCTCACGACGGCTGCTGTATTAGCCGATATCGGCCATATTGTCTATTGCACGGATCGCGACACGACCAAAATAAACAACCTGAAGAAAGGAATCGTACCGATCTATGAACCCGGACTTACCGAAATGATTGCGAAGAATCAGGCGGAAGCAAGACTGTTTTTCGCTGCGAACGTAAAACGGCATATGATGAACTGCCCGGTCGTTGTCGTTGCAGTCGGAACGCCCTCCGCCAAAAACGGCAGTGCGGATATGAAATATATCCTTAGTGTCGTTCAAGACCTCTCGCTTGTTATTCGTTCTCCTAAAACCATCATTATAAAAAGTACCGTTCCCCCTGGAACTGCGGACCGGATTGATGCTCTGCTTCAAGAATACGGGGTAAGCCAAGCGCTGTACGAGCTTGTGTCCAATCCCGAATTTCTGCGGGAAGGAAGCGCAATCGAGGATACGGTGCATCCCGACCGAATCGTCATCGGAGCAGCCAATGAAGAAGCGGCGCTTATAGTGAAGGATCTGTACCAGGCTATTGAAACCAGATTTCTATTGACTCAACGTATTGAAGCGGAATTGATTAAATATGCGTCCAACGCTTTTTTGGCTACCAAAATTTCTTTTATCAATGAAATATCGCGTATTTGCGAGGCTTATCACGCCGATATCACGGAGGTTGCCCAGGGGATCGGGATGGACAACCGGATCGGGCCCAAATTTCTGCAGGCGGGGTTAGGTTATGGAGGCTCCTGCTTCCCGAAGGATGTTAATGCATTGAGTTATGCCGCTTCCACCAAACAGGTGAAAATGGAGCTGCTTCAGGCCGTTAAAAAAATTAACCGCTCACAATTGGGGGTTTATCTGAATAAACTGAACCACAAGCTGGGCGAAAAGAGAGAGAACATCCGGATCGCTGTCTGGGGAGCAACGTTCAAGGAGAATACCGATGATACCCGCTATTCCCAGGCAATAGCCTTTATGAAGCTGCTGACGAAACAAGGATACCAGGTTTATGCTTACGATCCGCTCGTATTTCCTCCTATCCCGCACGTCGTTTGGTGTTCCGATAAATATGAGGCCGCAAAGGGGGCAGATGCGCTTGTCATTGCGACTGGCTGGCCGGAATTCTTGGAAGCCGACTTTCACCGCGTCAAGCTGCTGATGAAACGAAATCTTCTGTTAGATGGACGAAACTGTCTGGACAAAAAAACAATGGAAGCGCATGGGTTTGAATGCTTGGGAGTTGGAAGACCATGAAAATCATGGTGACGGGTGCCGCGGGATTTATCGGTTCGCATCTTTGTGAATTTTTACTGAATAGCGGGAAGCACGAAGTCATTGGAATCGATGCCTTTGTTCGCGATGAGTTGAAAATAATAGGAACCAAGAACATCGAGATGTTTCATTCCCACCCAAAGTTCACCTTGGTTACGTCAGAATTGCTGCATACCGATTGGGATGGACTGCTGCAAGGCGTTGATGTCGTTTTTCACCTGGCGGGGATACCCGGTGTCCGGTCCAGCTGGGGGAATGATTTCAGGAATTACGTGGAAACAAACATACTCGCAACCCAGCAGCTGCTCGAAGCATGCCGCGGCAAGGCAATCAAGAAATTCATCTTTGCTTCCACTTCTTCCGTTTATGGAGAACGGACAGGAAGGGTGCCGGAGGACACAAGCACGACCCCGCTTTCTCCTTATGGCGTGAGCAAGCTCACGGGTGAACAATTATGCCGTGTTTATTGGAAGAACGATGGCGTCCCCATCGTTATTCTGCGTTTTTTTACCGTATATGGACCCCGTCAACGATCGGATATGGCCTTTCATCGGTTTATGAAGCAAATGATTAAAAACGAACCGATAACGCTGATTGGAGACGGCACGCAGTCAAGAGATTTTACGTATATCAGCGATTGCATTGAAGCGACGGCTGCAGTCGCGGACCAGCCCTCACTGGTAGGTGAAACCATTAATATTGGAGGAAAAGAACGTTCCTCCATTCTGAATGTGATTCGCATACTGGAGAAGTTGACGGGAAAACGCGCGAATATCGTGAACGCAGGCGCCATGCGGGGAGAGCCGATGCATACATGGGCAGATATTACCAAAGCGTCCCGGCTCTTGAACTACGAACCGAAAGTAAGCTTAACAGAAGGCTTGGCCGAAGAATTGGCCTACTTTACAAAATTCTATTCATAACGGGAGGCTGTCTTTGGAATGAGACTGGCATTCGTATGTACGGAGAAACTTCCTGCTCCCGCTGTAAAAGGCGGCGCCATCCAGATGATGATGGACGGGGTTTCTCCCATTCTTGCCCGCGAGCATCAATTAACCATTTATTCAGTGACGGATGAGCTTCTGCCGGATCTGGAGACTCGCGGCAGCGTTAACTATATAAGATTTCCAAGGGAACAGTATGTAACGGAAGTGGCCCGTTCGCTAAAAGAAAACGCTTATGACGTCGTTCATGTTTTTAACCGGCCGGTCAACGTCATTCCGTTCAAGAAGGCCTCTCCCTCCAGCCGCTTTGTCCTGAGTCTCCATAATGAAATGTTTGCCGAGAACAAAATTTCGGATTCGGATGCAAAGCTTTGTGTACAGTATGTCCATAAAATAACGACCGTCAGCAACTACATTAAGAAGACCATAACGGACCGGGTTCCCGAAGCGAAAGATAAAGTCGAAGCGATCTATTCCGGGTTTGATCCCAATCGCTATTTTCCCATATGGACGGCACGGGGGAACAGCATGCGCCAGCAGCTTCGCACCCGTTACGGGGTCAATAATAAGAAAGTTATCCTGTTTGTAGGGCGGCTGAGCGTAAAAAAAGGCCCGCATCTGCTCATTCAGGCAATGGAGCGTGTCCTTGCGCAGCATCCGGATGCCGTTCTGGTCATTGTGGGCGGCAAGTGGTTCAGCGACAATACTGTGGATGACTATGGTAATTCGCTGTTGAAGCTGGCCGAACCGTATAAGAATCAGGTTATATTCACCCAGTTCGTTCCGGCTGACGAGATTCAAAATTACTTCTCGATGGCCGACGTATTCGTGTGCAGCTCGCAATGGCAGGAGCCTCTTGCGCGCGTGCATTACGAAGCGATGGCAGCAGGCGTGCCCGTCATTACGACCAATCGCGGCGGTAATGCTGAGGTTATTACGCATAAGGACAACGGCTACATCGTCCGCGACTATACTAGCGCGAATTCATTTGCCAATGCCATCAACTATATGCTCACCAATAAAGAAGAGGCATCGGAAATGGCTGTACGGGGGAGGCAGCTGGTAGACAGCAAATTCACGTTCGGGCATGTGTCGGACCGGCTGAACAAGATTTACATGGGAGCCTATTCCAGCAGTCCCACTCCATTGTCCAGTGCATCCGTATCCAAGAGAAAATCGGCCCGTCCGCTTCGTTCACGCAAGAACAGAAATAGCGCTGCAGGTCTTAAAAGAATATCTTACAGAGGCAGGTAGGATTCATGCAGGCGAATATTAATGAAATTATGTTCCAGTATCCTCTACGTGTGAAAAGCGTCAAACTGATCTCGGACAAAGGCAAAAAGGCGACATGGAGCGTAGTCACCAACGCAGGCACAAAAATATTAAAAAAATCGCCCGCAACCCAAAAGAGGCTGCTGTTTCTGGTTCAAGCGATCAGGCATATGCAAAAAAACGGAGCTCCCATCCCGGCAATGGTGGCGACCCGGTCAGGAAAAGATTATGCCGAGGACAGCAGCGGCAACTGCTACGTCCTATCCGACGCTGTTCAGGGCTCTTCTCCTACCTATGGAACAGAGGATCTGCTGGCCATCATGAAGGAGCTCGGCAGGTTTCATATGGCTTCAAGAGGATTCGCCCCGAATTACACGACCAACGAAAGAGTGCATCTGGGCGGCTGGGCGCAGAGCTATGAGCGGTATATCGAGCGGTTGGAGGGCTTTAAGGGAATGGCCAAAAGCAGCAGCGAATTTCAAAAGCTGTACCTGCTCCATGCCGACAATTATATCAACCAGGGAAAAGAAGCCCTGAAGTGGATTAGAAGCAGCTATTACACCAATTGGGTCAACAAGGTCGCTGCGCAAAAAAATCTGTGCCATCAGGATTTTGCGGCAGCTAACTTGATCAAGACGGGTAAAGGCCTTGCTGTAATCGACATGGATTCGCTGACTTATGATTTGCCAGCCCGGGATCTTCGTAAAATCTTCAATAAAGTCATGAAAAAGCATGGATGGAGCGCAGCGAAAGCGACTGCGATGCTTAGAGCCTACCGCGAGGTCCATCCTCTGAGCGATGAGGAATGCCAAATTGTTTATGCCGACCTTCTGTTCCCCCATTTATTCTATGGAATAGCGAGCAAAGTCTTTAATAAACGTTCTGAGTGGAATCCTTCCGTTGAAGTGCAGAAGCTGAAATCGTTCATCGCGGCAGAAAGCGACCGCCAGAAGATGCTGTCCTCATGGCCGGCAATTGTCAGACAATCCTGAATACGTTATGTTTCATTAGTCCTGCCCGGCCGACAGCTGCATGGCCGGTACATAGCTCAAGAAGAAATATTTCAATTTCTTATCGGCTTGAATATTGTTTTCAAAGCATTTCTTGCAAGCTCTCCGTCCGGCCAACTGCCCAGTTTTCTGAAATCGGTGTTGTCCGTAATTTGGTCAATGCCGCCGATCAGACGAGCCTGGGCCAGCTGTTGAAGTTCCGAATCCGCAATTTGCCCCGCAATGAGGCCGGCAACTCTTTCCCCGTTCATAACCTTGAAGGGGCGGTCGTAGAACGTTGACGCGCCAGCCGGAATATTACCGCTGATCCCCAGCCCTTTGTACATTTGCGATAAACAGCTGTATGCCTCATTTAATGCAAGCTCGCGTTCTCTCCAGTCGGCTGTCGTCTGAGCCGTTAACAGGCAGGGCAAGAGCTGATCCGAGCATTTCAAGCGTCTGAATGCCGTGCCGAACCATTTCGGATATGGCGCATATTGGCCTTCCATCAAGAAACACAGATTCATAATATCCCGAACAATGCGCGAACCGATGACCGCTGAGCCCAGCTCGTCGCCAACATAACCGGAACGGTGCATCAGATGCTCCTCCTGCCCGATCCGCTGCCAGCCGGATGCCATCAGATATAACCAAATATCGCGCGGATAGAAAGCAAATGTATGGCGCAGCGCCGACAGCTGACCGTCATCATCCCGAAAAACCTCTCCGCGGGTTATCTCCAGAAGATTCTGGGAGGGGAAGGTCAGCCAATCAACCAGCTCCAACGATCGGGTAATGTCTATGGCAAGATGGCCCCTGATGAAATTTGGCACCGTAGTGATTACAGTCATTTTGATATCGATGGGAAAACCGTAGAAGCTTGGCGGGACACTCTGATCAAGCAAAGCCTGGATAGTCTCGCGAAGCGCCTGATCACGTTCATGCAGAAAAAGATAGACGCGCGGTCCCCAGTCATGGTCCCTCGACATTTCCGTGTCAAACCCCAGTACTTCGCTTCCCGGGCCGATGAGGGCAGCCGAATAGGGTACAGGCGATAATGTATCCATTACCGGCTCTACAATTTCAGCATAAAATCGGCGGCATAATTCAATGCCTAACATAAACGAGTCCCCTTTCTCTGTAAAAAATGGCTGCCGAAGCAGCCGTTTTTTGTATTTTAGAAAAATTCATACGGGCCTGCTTCGAAATATTTGTACTTCCGCTCACTTCCGGGGCGTTTGCCGCAGCCTTCATTTTACATGATCCCAGGCAATTGGAAAAGCCTGCATACTCTTCTGTCAAGTTGATTTGCTCCGGCCGATAAACGCCAGCGAGAGCAAGCTGCCTCCAAGCAGAACCGCGGCTGCAACCATAAGCGACATATGCATACCGCCTGCAAAGGATTCGCTGCCGCTCAAAATTGAACCCAGAATGGCAACCCCCAGCGTCGCGCCAAGCTGCCGGCTTGAGTTCAGAGCGCCTGATGCGGCGCCGGTCATTTCTTTTGGCACGGAAGAGATGACCGCCGCCATCAATGCGGGAATCGTAAATGATACGCCAAATCCGATCAACAGCAGTCCCGCGAGCGTAAGCATGTAATTCGTATCGGTGTCCACCCATACGAGGAGTAACGTACCCAGCGCACCCAGGCCAAAGCCGGACGTCATCGGTATTCTTGCTCCGATCCGGCCTACGAGACGACCGGTAAAAATTGGATTGAACGCCAGCGGAAGCATCATTGGCAGGAGCGCGAGTCCCGCTGTGTGGGCGGATAATCCGCGCGCTTGCTGGAAGAATAAAGGCAGAATAAACAAAATACCCGACAGGCCGATATTAACCGCCATCCCTGCAACCATCCCGGCTGATACCGCCGCATTCCTGAAGATCAGCGGCGGAAGCAGCGGATTCCTGCCTTTTGCTTCAACAATCAGGAATAGGATGGCGCTTAGAAGCGCCAGAACAAGCGCAGAGAGAATGACCGGAGAATTCCATCCGTATTGATCTCCCTCCATAAGAGCGTAAGACAGTGAAGCAATTCCGGCAATGGCAGTGATTTGACCTGCCGGATCAAAGCCTGTCTGCGGTTTGCGCCTGGTTTCGCTGACCAGAAGCGATGTCATGACCAGACTGATGAGACCAAGCGGAACATTGAGCAGGAAGATGCTGCGCCAGCCAAGCGAGTCGACCAGCAATCCGCCCACGACAGGTCCTGCCGCCATCGCCGCTCCCGTCACCGCTGCCCATATTCCCAATGCCCGCGCACGTTCCGACGGCTCCGGATAAGCATAGGTAAGGAGCGTCAGAGAGGCTGGCAGCAGAGCGGCCCCGCCAATACCAAGTATGGCGCGCAGACCGATCAGCGCCCCAAGGGATGGAACAAATGCCGAAAAGGCGGATGCCGCCAGAAACAAGCCGAGGCCGCCAATATAGACGCTCTTGGCTCCCAGCTTGTCGGCAAATGCTCCCATCGACAGCAGCAGGCCGGCGAAAACGATCGTATAGGCGTTCACCACCCATTGCAGACCGGCTATGCCTCCCCCAAGGTCGGCGCGAATGGCGGGCAAAGCTACACTCACCACCGTCGTATCCAGAAGCACCATAAAATAACCGAGTGAAAGTCCGATAAGCAGCAGCATGTTGGCGGGCTTGCCTGCCTGTTTAGCTTGTATTTGCACCGTATGCTCCAACATATTTTCCCCTTTCATCGCGATATGGAAAATCGTCATTTCCCTGATGAAAGTGTATAATGGATTTTATACTAGAATAAGATGATGGTTTATCATAGGAGAATTTCTCCTATGATAATATCCCATCAAGGAAGCCGGTGAAGTGGAATGAACCAGGCAAATAATGAGCGTTTTCTGGAGCTTGCGCAGTTCCTGCGGACGCGGCGCGCCCGTATTTCACCCGAGCAGGCCGGTCTGCCCGGCGGAGGAAGGCGGCGGACGCCTGGTCTTCGGCGCGGGGAAGTGGCGCTGCTCTCGGGCGTCAGCGTCGATTGGTATACATGGCTGGAGCAGGCGCGTAGCATTCAGGTATCCGCACAAGTACTCGAAAGCATTGCCCGTGCTCTCCAACTGGATCCGGATGAGCGAAAACATTTATTTCAGCTGGCCCTGCAGCAGCTGCCTGCGGATCTGAACCCGGCCGAAAGCAGCATCAGTCCGGCGCTGCAGGACTTCCTTGATCAGCAGGGGATAAGTCCTGCCTATGTTACCGATCAACGCCTGAACATTGTTGGCTGGAACAGTATGGCAAGCCGGATTTACGGGAATTATGAGGCCATGTCCCCGCGTGAGCGCAGCACTGTCTGGCGTTCCTTCACATCGCCATATGTCCGGCAGATGCTTCAGGAAAACTGGGAAACGCATGCCCGGCACCGTTTGGCTCAATTCCGCGCCAGCTACGGCAAATACGCCGGCGATCCATGGTGGATGGAGCTCATCGAGGATCTCAATCAGGCAAGCCCGGAATTCAGGGAATGGTGGCCGCAGCATGACGTCCTGAATGGTCCCGAGGGGAAGAAAATCAATCATCACCCGTCGGCCGGCATGCTCGTATTTGACCAAATTTCGTTTCTTGTGGCGGGCTCTCCCCACCTGACCGTCACCATCAGTATACCGTCGAAGGATGACGATACAATATCCAGGCTTATAAAGCTTCAATCCAATTGAGAAACGTCTTTTTTGGAATAATCGCAGTGCACCTCTCCCCCCTCAACCTCTGAACATTTATGATATAATCCTGAAGTAATTCAATAAAGGGCATAACCCGCTTACCGCCGGGTTGAATTAGGAGGAAATCAAATGGCAGGCTTTTCTATCGGATCATGGTCATTTCACGCTTTATTCGCCGCAGGAAAAATCAATTTGTTTGGCTATCTGGAAAGCATCAAATACCGCTACCGCCTTGATCAGGCAGACATTTGGAGCGGCATGCTGCTCTCCACAGAAGACAGCTATATCAACAGCGTCGAGGAGACACTTGATGAAGAGGGCTTGACCGTCGCTTGCCTGAGCGTGGACGGCGCCGATATTTGGCATGACGATCCTGCCATTCGCGAACAAAACTACCAAAAAGCGCTCCTGTACCTCGACATCGCACGCAGATGGGGGGCTAAAGCGCTTCGGATCGATATGGGCGTCAATTCACTTGCCATCACGGATGAACAGTTTAATCTCATTGTCAAGCGTTACCGGGAGTACACGCAGTTTGGCCAGGAGCATGGTTTTCGGGTAGGGCCGCAGACGCATCAGGCCGGTTCCCAATCTCCCCAAAATCTGAAGCGGGTCAGCGACGAGGTTGCTTCGCCATCCTTTGGAATCGTACTGAATGTCAACCGCTGGCTGGCGGATAAGGAAATCGGGGACGAGCTGGTTTCCCCTTTCACGATGCATGCCCAGTTTGACAGGGCGTTTGTGGATTTCGCCGGAACCGGGCTGCTCCAGAAAGTGCAGCTGCTGCGGCAGGGCGGATACCAGGGGTGCTGGTCGCTGGAATTCCGGGGCGGAGCGGATGAATATCTGGAAGTGGAACATGATCTGCTGACTGTCCGGCGCGCTGTGAGACAGGCGTTTAGCGAGAATTAATTTCCACAAATACTAAGTAAGCTGTCTTCCGCTATTGGGGACAGCTTGCTTTTTTCTTTTCATAAATTCCCTGCATTTTCGAACCGGTGCATGCCGAAATCCTTCAATGACGAATTTAGAATGGCCTCTCTCAATGGATTCAGGTTGAGGGTGAAACGCACATCGATATTCAAACCCATTAATCTCTCCAGCAGATTCGAGACGGGTTCCATTTCCACCGGCTTTACCGTCTCGGGCGATATGTAGTATCCCGCAATTTCATCGAATAACTGAAAGCTCTCAACGGGCAGACGGTATCTGTATACGGTGGCGTTCTTGATGCGCTCATACCAGCGGGTTTCGACGGTAATCACAATGTCCGCACCGGTCAAGCCAAAAAACCGTCGGTGATCCTCCTCAAGAATCCCTTCACCCTTGGTATACACAATTCGTGGACAATCCCGCGGAAAATAAAAAGTGAACTCATGCGCATCGTCAATCGCCCAAACCACAGGGGGCATATTCTGCCGGTTTTCTTTTACTCTGGGAAAAAAGGTATGAATGGCAGCGTCCTTGCTAAAATGAAACAGCTTCATTTTATCCTCCTCTTCGCCTTTCGCTCATCCTCTAATCTACCATACTGTCCGGACCAGCGGCACGTTATGATTTGGCAAACCTCCAAGCAACCGTGCCCCATGCACAGGACTGAAGTCGATAGCCTCCGCACAACCAGAAGAGACCCTGCACCGGAATCGGCACGGGGTCTCCATTTTTTAGCTGCCTATGGGTTTCTCCCTGTAAGAATCTCCACCTTATTCGGATCCGGCCACACCGGATCGTAGGTCGGGCGGTTGACATAACGCGCCAGCGACAGCTCCAGTCTGGTTCCCGCACCCGGAGCAAGCTCCACGCTCAGCCACTTATCCCCTACTTCCATCCGCCTGATTTCCCCGCCCTGCCCGTTGAACATAACGGCTTCCTCGAACCGGTGCTCGCCGAACGCGCCTGCCTGCACGATCACTTCCTTGCGCTCAAACAAGCTCAGATTCACCAGCTGAAGCATCAGGGAGCCAGCGGATATGGATTCCACAAGAGCTCCGACATCCTCAGGCAGTCCCGGCCGCTGCCTTACGCCATCGTAATACCGGACGCTGGCATGCTGCAGGCCGCCATGGGAAATATGCATGGGCGCGCCAAGCGTAGTCTGCAGCAGTCCTTCAAAATAAACCGGACACATCTCCTGCCATTTATGAATGCTGGACAGATCTTCCAGATTGAAACCGTCCGAGCGCCACTCTTCAGGGTCGCCTTCTGACGAACGCATTTTATGCAGCTGGCTGCCAATCAGCCGATGGTTGGCCTCCAGTATCCGCTCGGGATAACCCGGATTGTTTCCCTGCATGTATTGAAACCATGGAATGGTATTGCCGTTGTAATGCTTGGTGCTCTTGTTCGTCTCGGTACTTGTTCCCGATACGCCGGGAATCGTGATTTCAAGCGAGCTCTTATCCAGTCCAATCCGCCGGATGCGCTCCAGATCCTCATCCGCCATAGAGATGAACCAGAGATGGATGGGAATAAAAGGATCGGCGGGGCGGTAATCCGTCCATCCTGCGTCGGTATGTTTATACGGAACCGATGAACGGCCATTCACGGTCTTCCGAAGCGCCCAATTGCGGTCCAGCTGGTTCCGGGCCACATCCAGCCGTTCCATATCCCCTGTCAGCAGAACGGCATTAGAGGCCGCATTGACCAGCGGTTCGATAATGGTTATGAAGCCATGCGGCCAACGCCAGCCATAGTAGCCGCCCCACCACTTGCCGTCCATATATTCTCCGATTATGCCGCTCAAGCCGACATTGTCCGGCATAATGCCGCCGTTGGTCTCGGCTCTCTCCTTCCAGGCATCGACATATTCCAGCACCCAGTCGCGAAGCTGCTGCTGCCCGGAATACAAATAAGCGTTCGCGACCATTCCCGTCGCGTTCAGATTCAGCGGGACATCCCCTCTGGCCATCCGCTCATTCATCATCCGGATAATTTCCCGATAGACCGCATCATCCGACCAGGCGCATCTGCCAGAAGCATAATCCACGCCGGCCAAATCCTCGAACGGGGCTGGGTAGTGATCCAGTATGCCGCGGTGCGTGCTCCAATCCTCCTCCGTCAAATCGAAACGCGGCCCCCGGCTTCCGTTAATGGGAGAGCGGATCAGCCGCTTTTCCTTGTCGTAATTGGGCGCGTCCGGGTCATCGCCGGTGTACATAGCGGCAAACCGCATCGCTCTTTGCCTGTTCTTCAAATAGCCGGGGTCTGCAAGGCCGAGAAAATATAAATAAAGATAACCTTCCCCGTGATGCATCCAATCGTAATAGGCATCGAATTCGCGGGAGATTTGACCGTATTGCGTCCACTGCCACGTAATCCCTTCCCACAGCTTCTGCGCCAGCTCCAGCGTTTCGTCGCTTCCTCCCAGCACATACAGCAGCGCCAGATACATGAAGCCTTCATAAGGATCATCCGAGCCATCCATACCGGGCCAATCCGGCCGCCAAATCAGCGTGCCGTCGGCGCGGGTATAACGGTTTACGAATTCGGCCGCCGCCTGATTCAGCGAATCAAGCAGCAGCCTCTCCATCAGCGCCCAATGCGGAGGAGCCCAACTCTCCTCAGCCGCAATTTTTATCATCGCCTGCATCTCCCCGTTGGAATATATAAGGATCTCTTAAACATACATCTAGCGTTTTTTCAAAATATAATCATTGCCGACCAGATAGCGCCAGAAATCCAGTCTTTGATAGAACTCCTTCTGCCAGTCCGAACCGTACCAGGGATGCCGGGTTTTTAAAATTTCCACTACCTCAGGGTCGTCGTAGCTATCGGTATTGAACAGATTGCGCTGCTGCTCCACGGAATTCAGGCGGATTTTGAACACATAACGGGTTTTGTCCGTTTGGTTGGGCTGCGCGCAGTGCCAGATATCCTGGTGCATGAAGGCGATCGTACCCGCCTTCGATGCCAGATGGCACTGGCCTGCGATATTCTTGTAGCGCGAAATGCTCCAATAGCTGGCCCGGCGCAGCTGGGAACCGGGGAGCACCAGCGTCGGACCCATTTCGACCGGCGTGTCATGGGCGAAATAAAAGGCCTGGATGTCAAAGTTGTGGGGATTCGGATTCATGACGCCGGAATCCACATGCCAGTTCTGCGATTTGCTGTTATTGGGCTTGACGGTATGCAGAAAAGAATGGTCATAAACATAATTTCGGCCCACCAGACTTTCAATAACGCCTCTGACCCGGGGCAGCTCAAAAACCTTGCGGATCGCCTCCGAGCTGTTCCAGAATTCGTAGCCCTGCGGTTCGACTGTCAATTCATCCCTATAAACCGCCTCATTCAGCTCCTGCGGAACCAGATCCTCCAATACAAGCAGCCCGTCACTGCAAAAGCGGGCCATCTGCCGTGCATCAAGCAAATGCTCATTCGCCTTGCTGACCATTGATCACAACCTCCCTCTCCAGCAAATATTCCCAGGGCAGATGGCCCGTTTCGTTCTCATGGCCATGCATGAAATACGGCAGCTGGGGAGCCTGGATGACCTTCCATCCGTCCCTCATGGCATCCAGCACCGAGTCATAGGGAGGAATCGCGGAATCACCCGTTTCCATCCGGCTGTCCCCCTCAGCCGATGCGCCGTCGTAAAGCGCCCACGCCACCGTCTTGGAGCTCAGCTCCGGGTTGGTCAGACACAGAAACAAAACCTGCTGTCGTTTGACTGTCATCGTTATCGCACCTCTTATTCATAAAATGTGAACGTCAGATTACAGATGATATCCGCCATCGATCGGAATGACCGCTCCGTTCACCCACGATGACCGGCTGCCTGCCAGATACAGCACGGCATCGGCAATTTGCCGGGGCGTCCCTACATGCGGCCCGAGCTTGGCGGCTTCCGCCAGCCGATCCGCCTCTTCGGGATTGACCGTAAACTGCCGGAACCACTGATTGAGCAGCGGGGTCGCAACTCCCCCGGGCATAAGCGCATTGAAGCGGATGCCCGCTGTCCGCAGATCAAGCGCCAGCCCCTGCGTCATATGGTTCAATCCTGCTTTTATCGTGTCATAGACCAGGTTATTGCTGTCATTGCGGATACCGTTGATGGAGCTGATATTGATGACGCTGCCCCGGCTTTCCCTCAACCACGGAAGCGCTGCCTGTATGAGGAAGAAAGGGGCCTTCAAATTGACGTTAAGCAATCTGTCCCAATCCTCATGGATGATCTCTTCAACCGGTTTATTGCAGACGAGAGCGGCATTGTTGACGACAATATCAATGGTGCCCCATCGGCCTGCCGCCTCATGGACGAGCCGTGCCGGCGCATCGCGGTCTGCCAGATCGGCTTTTACAAAATGGGCTTCGCCCCCGCTCTCCGTAATGCTTCTGGCGATCTCTTCCCCTCTCGCCTGATCCCGGCCGCATACCAGCACCTTCGCGCCGTGACTCGCCAATGCTTCGGCCGCCGCCTGACCGATCCCGCTCGTTGAGCCTGTAATAATCGCGGCTTTACCCTGAACGCTCATTTCTTCATCTCCCGAAACCGGTAGTTTTACGTTATTGCCTGTCAGCAGCGGAGCGGGGGCCGACATCGGACAGATCAATCGGCTTGAACCCAAGTGAGAATGCCGGCGAATCCTCCTTGAGCGTAAAATCTCCCCCTGCCGCATCCACAAGGCGCGGATCAGCATAGATGGAATGAAGGTCATAACCCAGCTGCCTCATATCCTCGATGGACCGGGTGTCGTCCAGCGAGAAATTCGCCTGCTCATCGAATCTTTGATTGCCGGATAGCGGCTCGCCGCCGGAGACGTCCCAGAACAGATTCAGATCGCTGTAAAAGCCCTTTTTGTCGAAATGGCCGGCATATCCCGCAACGAAGAATGGCTGCCCGTCGGCAATGACCAGATTCTTCTCGAATGTTAAGGAATTATGACCCTCCGCCCTGCTCAGAGACGCCTGGCCTTCACGTCCGAAGGCAAAAATATTGTTGCGCACGATATTCTCCCGCCCGTAATGCTGATGAAAGACCTGACTGGTCGTCCGGAAGCATACGTTATTCTCAATGATGATATGCGAGCTGCCCTCATCCGGATAAATCGCCCAGCCGCCATAGTTGCATTTTTCGATATCATGAACAAGATTGCCGCGGATGACCGTGCCCGGCTGGACGCCAAGCGTGTAGATGCCGCCCATATCGCTGAGCAGACCGTGGCCGATATCATGAATATGGTTCTTCTCGATCCGGTTGTCCTTCGATACATTCTCCGCATATCCCCACACCCAGCCGCAGGAAATTCCCGTGTAATACAGATCGTGAATATGATTATGCGAGAAACTGCTGCCAAACGAATGCACCGAGAGAATGCCGCAGGCGCTGTGAAAGATACGCCCGCCGCCGTGAATATGATTATCCGTAATCCGGTTGTTTCCCGTACGCCTCAGCACAGGGCCATCCGCATCCGCGCCGTCCAGCTTGATCCCCCCTGCTCCCATATCGGCGATTGTATTGCCGACAATACGGTTGGACTGGCAGCCCTCGGACAGTTCGACGCCGTACCAGCCGATTCGCTCAATCCGGCAATCCTCGATTGCGCAATAGCGGGCTCCGCGCATATAGATCACGCCGGGAATATGGAATGCCGCCTGCGGTGCCGCTGCAAAATCGATTCCCGGACGCTCGAACCGCTCTCCCCCGCCTTTGGGCTGTGCCCAATCCGTATGGGCAAAGGCAAGTCCTTTGAAGGACAAGTATTCCACATACTTCTCCTCGTCCGGCCTGCCTTCCAGCTTCAGCAGCTGCTGCGCGGAACAGGCGACGAATTCTGTTTCCTCCAGCGTTTCGCCCGGGCGCGGGATGTAATAGACTTTGCCGGCCGAGCGGTCAAGATACCACTGCCCGGGCTCGGTCAGAGCCTCGAATACATTCTCCACATAATATTTGGCGTACCGCTTCGCCACATCGTCTTTGAGCACGAACATGCTCCTCCGGCTGGACTTCACCTCACCCGTGAGTTTATCGAAGGATTCCACCGGCATTCTTTCTTCGATCCAGTAATGGACGGCGACGACCTCCACATCGTTCATATTGCGCCAGGAGCCGTCGATATCGCCTGGTGAACAAACGAACGTATCCGTACCGGCGAACAGATCGCTCGTCATACTTCCGCTGTGGAAGCCTGTGCCCGGCACATCCTTCATCCAATAAAAGCCCTGCCTGGGCAGACGGGTCCTTGGCCTGCGCTCTCCGCTCACGAACAGCTGGCGGAAATACCGCTTGTCTCCGGCGGCTCCCGGAACATCGGCTATCCACATCGGTATATCGCCCACTGTCTCTTCCCGCCAGCCCGTAATCCGCCAGCCCCCATCCACCACAGGCTGCTCGCCCGGATAGGCGGCGTACGTGACCGGTCCCGAGTCCTCGGGTGCAAATACGACCGGCTCCGTCTGTTCGTAAACGCCGCCCCGAAGCCATACAGTAACCGGTCCTGACAGCATCGCCGAGTTCTTCAGCCGGCGGATGGCATCCCGCGCTCCGGCGATTGTGGCAAAGGGGCCGTCTTTCCCGTCAGGGCCGGGGTCCGGCTGTCTGCCTGACCAGGCGTCATTGCCGGAAGTGGAAATATACAGCTCGTTTATGCTCATGCTCTCTCTCCTTCTGTATTTTCAATGATCTTTAAGCGCTAAGTCATTAAAAAATGGCATGCGGAAACGTCTTCCGATAATCGCAATTGTTACAAGCGTGTTTGCCTTTCCCTTGCATAAACCCGGTTAACCCTGCCGATTCGCTGCAGCCTGCTTATCTGCTTGCCCTTCTAGGCTTTAATAGAGCCCGAAGTAAGTCCTTCGATAAAATAGCGCATGCCAAGCGTAAACATCAGGAGCAGCGGCACGGAGGCGAATACATAGCCCGATGTAATAATGCCGAGATCCGGCCGGGATATTTTGCCTACCGAGTTCCCGGCATCCGGCGCGTAACTGGCCAGTGCCATGGAAATCGTCTGCAGGTTCGGCGTGCTGATCATCAGCATGGGCCAGATCAGATCGTTGTAAATCGATAGAAAATTCATGATGGCGATCGTGATCAGAATCGGACGCGCCAGGGGCAGCGCGATCGACCACACGCAACGGAATTCGCTGGCGCCTTCCACCCGGGCCGCTTCGAACATTTCCTCGGGCTGGGAGGTGAAGAAGGTGCGCAGCAGAAAAATCGCAAACAGCTGGCCGCCGCCAATGTAGAACACAGCCAGCCCCTCCAGGCTGTTCTTCAGATGCAGCCAGTCGGCAAGCACGAAGTTCGGCGTCAGCAGCAGTACTCCGGGGACCGTCATCAGCATGACGATGACCCAGAACATCATATTCCGGCCAACGAAGCTGAGCCGGGCAAAGGCGTAGCCGCTAAGCGTCGCGAACAGCATGATGCCAAGGATGGAGATGACGCATAAATACATGGTCCGCAGGACAGGAGCCAGCAGATCAAACAGCGCGAACGAATAATTGCTGATTTTCGGCGGCCAGGGCAAGCCCCAGAAATCTCCGTATATGAGCAGGCTGTCGCGCAGCGACATAGAGACCATCATAATAATGGGAACAAAAGAAAGAATCAGGATAACAGCCAGCAAGGAATAGCTGATGATCGCTTTTGCGTTTATTTTCCTCGGCATCCTCTTTAGACTCCTTCCTGTTTGGAAAACCGCAGGTTCAGTATCGAGCCGGCCAAGACGAAGACAGCCAGAACAAAACCGATGGCCGAAGCGTAACCGAAATTGGCGTTCGAGATCTGGTTGTACATCTGCAGGCCCGGCACATAGGTAGCCGTTCCCGGTCCTCCCCGGGTGAACAGATAGATATTGGCGAAGCCCTGGATGCTGCCTATGAAGGTGAAGAACAGAATCAGCCTGATCTGCGGCCGGATCATCGGCAGATCAATTTTCCAGAAGCGTCCCCATGAGCCTATTCCGTCGATGGAGGAGGAATCGTAGATATCTCTGCTGATCCCGATCAGACCGCCGAAATAAATCAGAAAAGCAAAGATGCTCACGAATGGAAATCCCGCCATAATAATACTCCAGAGAGCGAGGTTCTCCTCTCCAAGCCAGGCATGCTTCCAGCCGTCAAGTCCGATCACGCCCAGAAACTGATTGATCATGCCGACTTCGGGCTCATACATCATCTTCCACAGCAAAATGCCGACAACGCCGGGTACGATGCTTGGAACGACATAAGCGGTGCGGAACCAGTACTTCATCCGGCTGCTGCGGAGCCAGAAGATCAGCTCCGCAACGAGCAGCGGCATCGTAACCTCTTTGATAATCGAAGTAATCAGGATCAGGAACATGTTCCATATCCCGATCCAGAAAAATTCATCGGACCACATTGCAACGAAATTACTCAGACCGATCACCTTGAGCGGCTCCTTCAAGCTGAAGTTGGTAAAGGAATAGAACACTGCCATCAGCGTCGGCGCGATATTAAAGATAAGAATGAGAATGATGGATGGCAGCAGCAGCATATAGGCGGATCTGGAACGCCTGAGCTTCCTGCCGAAGCGGATGACGGCGGCACGCCAGCTTGCAACAGACCATACAAATAGGCAGAAGGCTGTTATAGCAAGCGCAGCATCGACGACGATCAGAGCGGTTTGAATATAGAACTGCCTCTTTGCATCCAGAGCGCTGCTGAGGGAAACCGTTACCGGCTTGCCCTGATCGGTCAGCAGCAGAATTTCATCGCCTGTCGTGCCAATCAGACTGTTGATTGAACCGGCTGAAACGCCTGCGTTATAAAGGGCGTAGCCTTCCGCATTCAGCACAAACAGCTTCCCGTCCTTATCTCCTGCCAGAATATGTCCCGCTTCGTCCACCGCTGCGACCATTGTAATCGGGTATGCGGAGAGATGATTGATCCACAGGACCTTCCCTTGGGCCGAGACCAGCGAAACATTGCCTCTCTCGTCTCCAGCCAGCAGCTCCTGCTTTCCGTTCAGACTGAGCCGGGTAATCGGCTGGATCAGATTCGTTCTCCATAGCTCCTCGCCCTCAGGGGATAAATAGCCGACCTTGGAATCCGCAGTGCCGAAATATACGCCTTGCTCTCCGGCTGCGACGGCGTTAACGTCAAATCCGATCTTCGTCTTGTACCGGTCCGCTCCGGACTCGTCGAACAGACCGACCCAGAACCGGTCCGTATACTGTCCAATTCCGTAAGCAATGGCCATTTCACCGTTTACCGCCGAATCAAGTCCGATGACTCTGCCGTTCACGTCGAAGCCGGCAATCTCGTTCAGCGTCAAATCAAACACATATACCTTTCTGTCGCTGGTGCCGATATAGATCTTGCTCTTGTCGGCTGACAAGGCAAGCGCCGAGGCCGTTCCTTCAAGCTTCTTCTCACTGAGTACCTGCTGCTGACCGTCAAGCAGGATTAACCGGCTGTCGCTGGTGATTGCAGCCGTCGTCCGGGCGTCAATCCCGGCCGCTTTCATCACATTCCCTCCGCTGATCGGGCTGCCTGTCTTGTAAGGCTCGCCGGAAGAGGCAAAAACGAGAACATACAGCAAATTCACAAGGATGAGCAGGATAAGCGCTCCAATGGCAGCCAGCAGTCCTCTTCCGGCGAATAACGGTGCGCCTTTCTCCCGTGTTATGTTCGGCATAATACCCTCCTGCCCCGGGCGGCTACTGCCCCGGCGCCCGCTCCGGATGCTCGATGTCTTCGGCGGTCAGCCCTGCGTTCTTGATGATCGCGTCAAAGTTTTTGGTCCATGACTCCTGAAGCTTCTTGCCGAATTCCTCAGGCGTGATTTTGCCCTCCAGCGCCTCTTTATACAAATTAAAGTGGGCCTTATCCAGGTCAGGCACGCGTGTGGATAACGGATTGTTGAGGGGAATCTCCGCGTTTCCGAGCATTTTGACCCCTTTGAACATCTCCTCGATCTCCGCCGGGACCTTCACATTCTTGACCATAACCGGACCGCCGGGATTGAACTCGTCGGCTGCGACCATGCCATCGACCCATGCCTGATAGCCGGGCTGGGAGAGCCAGAACATGACGAAATCCAGCACCATATCCGTTTGAGCCTGATTCTTCTCGATAATGCTCACATATTCGCCTGTTGCGGATTCGACGCTCCGTACGGGACCCTGCACGAGATCTCCAGTCATCGGCGGATTCTCGAATGTCCCCCAATTGAAGGGCTTGAGCGAGCTGGTATCTGTAATTTTCAGCTCCTTCAGCCGTGCCGGGTCGTTGAGGTTGGCCATATCCTGCTTCACTGTCGGCAGGCTCCAGGTGCCGTCAATAATCATGGCCGCTTTCTGCTGCAGGAACAGCGGATAATCGTCGGTGCTGACGAAGAAATCCTTCTGCGCATATTTTGGGAACACCTTCGCCATGTTGGTGACCATCTGGGTCATTTCCGGTGTGTCGAAACGGATTTGACCGTCCTTGATCGCTTTATACATCCTGGCCTGATTGAAATTATATTTCAGATCAATGTAAGGATCGTTCGGATCCGCTTTGAAATTGCCGTCCAGCTCGTCGTCGTAGTTGTAATCTCCCTCATGCGCCCGGACGATATCATGCCAATTGCGGGTGAATTGATCCAGATAAATCTCGATCACCCACTGCGGCACCTTCCATACGAAGTTGGAAGCAATCGGAATGATGCCTGCCGCGTTGATCTTCTCGGATACCGCCGCAAGCTCATCCCAGTTGGTCGGCGGCTGCAGGTTCAACTTGTCGAAGATGTCCTTGTTGTAGAACCACATAATATGGACCGATTGCGTCGGAAGCATGATCCGGTCTCCCTTGGCATTCTTCGCCACGAAGAAGTTAAAGTCCAGATCATCGTCCCACTTGTTGCCGGTATACGGGTTGACCTGATAGCGGTACTTATCGAAATTCAAATACTTGTCATAGGTCGGTACATAGTTGCCTGCCACCAGGTCAGGACGCGGGCTGCCTACAGCCAGCATCGTTCCGAGGACGGTCGGATAATCGCCGGCTGAGCTGCCTTTGGGCTCCCATACCAGCTTCACATTAGGCTGCACCTTCTTGTAAGCCGCTGCGAGAGCCTCGAACGCTTTGGCATCCCCGACATCATCGGAATTCCCGTTCAGGGAAATGACGATTTCCCCGCTGTATTGTTTATGTTCAGGTTCAGCTGCCGCAGGCTCCTGCCCGGCTGCCGGTTCCGCCGGTGTATTTGCACCATTATTCTCTTGGGTCGCCGGCTCATTATTGGCAGGTACAATCGGCGCGGACGAATTGCTGCACGCAGATAAAATTGCGGTTAAAGCAAGGAGCGTAACTACGAGCATGGAGCTGATCTTTTTCATGCATAACCCTCCGTAGAAATAGATTAGGAACGCAGAACGCATTCAAACCCCTTTTCGAAGCAGCAGCCTGTAGTTCAGCTATCTATTATAGGTTTATCGAATAAAAATCACCTCCTTTATACAATAAATGGATAATAGATTGTGATGCTGCTATATAAAATGAGTATTGGGAGAGGCAGCAAGCGGAAATAGGCTGGAATAGTTTTGACAATTGAGGATTGATAATGCCGGAAAGGAATAGTAGAGGCTCTTGGATACGGATAATGTAACCGTTTACAATACTGAAGAAAGGTTTGGTTTATACCTCCCCTCCATTGCTGTCGATCCAGTCGGTCAGATTTTGCCTGGAATAATTCAGATGCTGCCGGATCGCATTGCGGGTTCCCTGCCAGTCCTGCTGCAGCAGCTGCTTTACGATTTCCCGGTGCTGCGTCATGGATAGATTGTACTGCTCGGGTGTGGGGTCGCTGACCGTCAATATCCGGAAATTCATCAGGTTCTGATAGGTTTCCAGAATCTGAATATTGCCGCAGGCGTTAATAAATTCCGTATGAAAAATCATATCGAAATTACCATACTGCTCGATAGGCGTTACCGCCGGGTCTACCTCCTCGACCGCGAATTGGGTGAGCTGATCGAGCTTGGCAGCAATCTCGTCGAAGCGTTCCCCGGAGAACGTGCGGTATTGATCAAGCACCCAGAAATCGATCATCAGCCTGAATTCAATCACCTGCTCCACATAGCTCTTATCGATCCCCACGACAAAGGTCCCCACCTTGGGTACCGTCTTGACCAATCCCTCGGCTTCCAATCGATTCAGCGCTTCGCGGATCGGAGTAATGCTGATGCCCAAATTTTTTGCAAGGACAGGGATGGATATTTTCTCATTGGTACGGAAGCTGCGGCGGATAATCATCTGCTTCATCGTACCGTATACCTGATCGAATAAGTTGGAGGTTTGTATTTTGGGAAGTTCCACAGCAATCACGCCTTCTTCAAATAATGGAAAAAACCATCTGTTATATATAAGATATAAGATGCCCGGAGGGAAGTCAACCCAAAATAAAATACGACAAAACTCAGCAGAAAAAGAGGCAGGCCTGTTTCGGCCCGCCTCTTCCTGTACTCCTATTGCCTGTTAAACCGCCATTGCTTAGACCATGATTTTGCAGATATCGTTCGTGAACTCCACAGGATCCTGAAGCGGCAAACCTTCGATCAGAAGGGCTTGATTGTAGAGCAGAGCCGTATACAGCTGCAGCTTTTCCTTGTCCTTGCCGTAAGCGTCCTTGAGGGATTGGAACACCGCATGATGCGTGTTGATTTCCAGCACCTTGTCCGCTTTTACATCCTGATTGTTTGGCATCGCCTTCAGGATCTTCTCCATCTCGATGGTGACTTCCCCGTCCGTCGAGAAGCATACGGGATGAGTGCGGAGTCTCTTCGATGCTTTGACGCTGCTTACTTTGTCCGCGAGGATTTCTTTCATCGACTCGAACAGCTCTTTATTGTCGTTCTCATCGGAATCCGACTGATCCTGATCCTTGTCCTCCTCAATGCCGAGGTCGCCGCTGGATACGGATTTGAATTCCTTCTCTTTATAGGACATGATCATTTTGATCGCGAACTCATCGATATCATCGGTGAAGTACAGGATTTCATAGCCTTTGTCCGCTACCAGCTCGGTCTGTGGAAGCTTGTCGATCCGTTCATTTGTTTCGCCGGAGGCGTAATAAATGAATTTCTGGTCTTCCGGCATTCTGGCGATATATTCATCCAGCGTCACAAGCTTCCGCTCTTTGGAGGAATAGAACATCAGCAGATCCTGCAGCACATCCTTGTGGCGGCCGTATTCATTATAAACCCCAAATTTCAGCTGTCTGCCAAACGACTTGTAGAACTGCTCGTACTGCTCTCTCTCATCCTTCAGGAGGCTTTGCAGCTGGCTCTTGATTTTGCTTTGGATGTTCTTGGCGATCAGCTTCAGCTGGCGGTCATGCTGCAGCATTTCCCTGGAAATATTAAGCGATAAATCCTCCGAATCCACCATCCCTTTGACAAAGCTGAAGAAGTCAGGGAGCAGATCGGCGCATTTGTTCATGATGAGCACGCCGTTGGCGTACAGCTCCAGGCCTTTCTCAAATTCCTTGGAATAGTAATCAAAAGGAATGTTCTCAGGAATGAACAAGATCGCCTGATATCTCACCGCGCCGTCCACGCTGATATGGATATGCTTGAGCGGCTTGTCGAAGCCGTAATGCTTCTCCATATAAAACTTCTCGTAATCCTCAGGAGTCAGCTCGCTTTTGTTTTTTCTCCAGATGGGGACCATGCTGTTGACCGTTTGCTCTTCCTGGTAAGCCTCGAATTCGTTCTCGGTGCCTTCCTTTACCCTTTGGCTGGAAATCTCCATCTTGATCGGATAACGGATGAAATCGGAGTACTTCTTGATAATCGCCTTTAAACGATATTCCTCCAGGTACTCGTCATAGCTCTCGTCTTCCGTGTTTTCCTTGATCTTCAGGATAACCTCTGTGCCCACCGTATCCTTCTCGAAAGGCTCAATCGTATATCCTTCCGCTCCGTGGGATTCCCACTTGAAGGCTCCTTCGCCTCCCAAAGGCTTGCTGATAACCGTCACGACGTCAGCAACCATAAACGCGGAATAAAATCCGACGCCGAACTGACCGATGATATCATGGCCGTCTTTGGACTCATTTTCTTTTTTGAACGCCAAAGAACCGCTTTTGGCAATGACGCCGAGGTTGTTTTCCAAATCCTCCTGGGTCATCCCAATACCGGTATCTGTAATGGTCAGTGTACGGTTTGCTTTATCGGCTGTAACTTTAACAAAGTAGCCGTCCTTGTCAAAAGCCAAATTGTCATCCGTTAGCGCTTTATAATAGATTTTGTCGATTGCATCGCTGGCATTGGAAATCAATTCTCTCAAGAAGATCTCTTTCTGCGTGTAAATGGAGTTGATCATCATATCCAGAAGCCGCTTGGATTCCGCTTTAAACTCTTTTACTGCCATCCTTATCTCTCCTCCAATTATAAAAAGATTTTCATCCTGCTCAAATAGTTACCGGATTGCGATTAGCACTCTAATCCATTGAGTGCCAATCCTTATTTTATAATCCCCATTTTTTTATGTCAATACGAACTGACCGGTTTGTACAAAAAAACCCAAGCCGGGGTTGAGCTTGAGCTGGCGCCATTGAACCGTATGCTTATGCTGACAGCTGTGCGGCATCGCCTGTACAGATTCCGGGCTTTTGACATTCAGATTCCCTGGATTTCCTTTCCCCCCTCTCATGCCGGGGGAGGAGACGCGCATTATATCCAGGTTGGAATGGGATGAAAGTTGACTGAATTAGCTGCCGCTGTCCTTGACAGCGACAGGTTTTCCGCGTTTTTTACGAATAACCGCAATGAGCAGCAGCAAGATGGGATAGCAGATGGTAACATACAACCCCAATTTTCCGGCATATTCTGCAAACTCATATAATTCAAGCACGCTTTGCGGAAGCATGGCAATCAGAAAGATAAAAGGCAGCATGAAAAAAGCAAATATTTTATGCTCCTTCAAATGAAACATCTGGGTTATGGATTTGACCGTAAGGTAGAATGTCGACAGCATCGTCGTGAACACGTTAGTCACCCAGACCGCAAGAAACGCCGCGTCCAGCCGTTCCAATATATTGGCGGGCAGTGCCGTTGTTTTGGCCAACTCCAATGTAGGCCACATCAATAATTTGATTTCTTCCGGACCGAATACGGCTACGGAGGAAATGACTATGAGTACATATAACACACTGGGTATAGCCCAGCCCCAAATCATGGAGAGATAAGCCTTTGTTGGCGATTTCATGAACGGGATGACCATCGTAATAATGAAGGAGCCTTGAAACAAGGCGGCAATCGTAAATACCCATAAAAACAGGTCGTGATGCTCATTACCCCATACAGGCAGCAAATTCAGGACGCGGGAGTTCTTAAGTGATAACGATACGATAGTAAGGCCGGGCACCATAATGAACGGCAGGTAAAAAAGATGGATGCTGGCGAACGTCACAATATCCGTTCGGGCGAATACGGCTGCAAGCAGCAGCATCGCAAGAACAGTCACTTCCAATGGGGTCCTCTTTAATATGGAGGTGATAACCACTTCCCCGAATTCCCTGGAAATCGCAGCTGCCAATATACTGAAGAAAATGACAATACTCAGGCTGGCCACGAATGAGATGCCTCTTCCGATAATATCCTCGCTGTATTGAATAATCGACTGGTCAGGAAAACGGATGCCGAGCATCGTAACAATGATCAGGCCGAATAATCCGACCAGTGTTCCGAGCAGCGTGACAAGCGGAGCACCGGTATCTGCTGCGCGAACGGCAAGAAGGGGAACTGCGAGAACGCCGCCTCCGATTGTAGAACTAACTACAATTGCTGCTACCTGAAGCGTGGTGATGGGACGCAATTGATTTTCTCCTCTCTGAATAAGCGATGATAGGAATAGGCTTCCATTTTTTCCATTCAAATATGTATTGCGGTCCTTCTAAATTGAAGTTGAGACAGTCGTTTCGTGCTAAACAGATGCTGGGGTAGTTATACCAACATGAGCGTTTCGGGACTGCAGCATAAGTTCAAGGCCATCACGACGATGGGCCCGTTGCAATATCAGAAGCAGCTCTGCCTTCAGGAAGCAAGGCGCCTGATGTTAAGCGGCTCGATGGATGTCACGACTGCCGCATTGGAGGTCGGCTATGAAAGCCCATCGCAATTCAACCGTGAATACCGGCGGTTATTCGGCCTCCCGCCTCATCAAGATATCAAAACCGTGCAAAAATCCGCGACTGGCGCTTTGGATTTACGCTAATCGAAAAAATCATCGTTCTCATCTCGCCGAATTGTCCGCCCTGAATCCTCTAATTAATAAAAGAAGATTGCTTGTGGCACATTCCAAAGAACCCCTAGACTTCTCAAGGGGTTTAGGCTGATTCATTAGGTTACATAGTATTAATTATGCGCCATCAAAAAATAGAATATGTCCAAGACTCCATTAATATATATTCATAAAAGATAGATATTGTGAATTGTGAATTGGAGGAGAACAATGTTTAAATCTCATCCTGCTAATACAGCAATTGTCATAACGGACCCACAAAATGACTTTCTTTCACCTGGAGGGAAAGGTTACTATTTAACTAAAAATATTATTGAGCATTACAACACATTAGGAAACCTTGAGATTCTAATAAGCACCGCCATGAGTAAAGGATATCAGCTTTTTGTATCCCCTCATTATATATATCCGCATGATTATGGTTGGCAATTTACTGGAGCTGAGCAAGACATGTTATTAAAGCTTCGGGTCTTTCAAAAAAATCATGACCACATCTCTGTGGGAGCTGACTGGGTTCCATCACTTAAGCCATACATTTTGGCAAACCAAACAATCGTTGCTACCGCCCATAAGGTTGCCAGTCCGCAGAACAATGATCTCGTTTACCAGTTGCGTCAGCATAGAAAAGAAAAGGTCATTTTGGCAGGTGTCCTATCAAACATTTGTGTAGAATCGCATATGAGAGACTTAATTGAAAATGGATTCCAAACCGCTGTTGTATATGATGCCACTGCAGCTATAAGCGAGAAGGATTTTCAAGCAGCAATTACAAATTTTCAGGCATTCAGCAGTGCTACGTGGTCAACTCAACAGGCGATCTCTCAATTATAAATCTATCCAATAACTCTCCCAGAGGAAATTCTTGTTGAAACATTCCTAGATGGCGTCTGTTATTTAACTTGATAGTTGGAAATATAGCGACGGTATTGTGTCAGTCCAGACGGATGAAAAACTTCTGGGCTATCCCTCTGAGAAATTCGTCATCATCGGTTTCCTGCTTTTTCTTAACGATTTCCAAGCTCGGTTCCAGAAACGGCCAGATAGCGCAACCGACTGGACTTGTCGGTTGCCGCCTCGTAAATGACTTCTGCGGTATATTCCTGCTCTCCCGATTCCCGATGAAGCGCCGGTGATTAAAATCGTTTTCATTATGATTCTCCTCGATGTTTTCATAGACGTTTTTCAAAAATCAGTTTTGGTCGCCAAGTATTTCCAGGATTGCATTTCTTGTTTTACATTGGCAACTTTCTGATCCGCCACTCCATACGCATCCGCTCCCAGAAAAAGATGAACCGGAGGATACTCGGACTCGGAAACTCGAATCAAAACATCCATTCCTTTATTCGGGTCGCCAGGTTGATTCTTATCATAACTCCGGATGCCGGATTCCTGGTTCTTTCTTATTGTCTCATAATCGGCGATAGGATTGCCTCCAGCACGAATCGATCCTTCAGAGAAAAAGCTGGTGCGGAAGAAGCCAGGCTTAACCGATGTGACAAAGATTCCTAAAGGCGCTACTTCCTGCGCCAAAGATTCACTCATTCCATCTACGGCAAACTTTGTAGCGCTATATACGCCGGTGGCAGCCATCCCTTGATATCCGGCTATCGAGGATATATTAAAAATATGACCTGACCTTTGTTTCCGCAGCTGGGGAAGCGCATGTCTTATTACATTAAACGTTCCAAATACATTGACTTCAAAGTTTTGCCGAATAAGATGATCTGGAACTTCCTCTATTGGTCCAACCTGGCAGTATCCTGCATTATTAACAACTACATCCAATCGGCCAAACCGCTTAATTGTGGCATCAATCGCGGTTTTGACATCTGAATCATTTGTTATATCCATTTGAAGCGGAAAAAAGTTGTCGTGCAGACCAACGGACAGCTCAAGATCTTTAACCACTCTTGAAGTGGCTGCTACAATATACCCCCTATCCATCAGTGTCTTAACTAAAGTTAATCCGAATCCTTTGGAAGATCCCGTAACGAACCAGACCTTTTTCTGTGACATCCTTACCATTCCCTTCAGAATTCTTGATTCACTTTTTTTACTCAAATGTCTTCCTAGATTCATTTCATTGACAAAAATAATAACGGATAGCATCTTATATCACTCTAATTGTTAAAATTAATCCTATACTCCACTCGACTCTTTGCTCCAACGCTTAATATACCTGTAATTGAATGGTATCCATGTCCAGAGCATTTGACCATCTCATGTTGGGTGAGTTATTTTGAAAACAGTCCATCGTCGTATATGATGAGCACTTTGACTACCTTGATTTCCTAAACAAACGGGGAAACAAAAGAACCTTTCAAACTTCCGTTCGGACAAGAAATGCAGCCGTACCGTTCACGCGGATTGCCTCAGCTGTTTGGATACCAAGAACCTCGGTCGCTTTTGGTTTCTGCCAGCTCACTCGTTTAGTTCGAATGCGCTGCCCTGTTCTACGGTTAATGCGGCTTTTATTTTCATCAATATCTTTCCTCCAGCTGGTATTTATGCCTTTCAGCAACAATCTTCAACTCCCTTCTTATTATAAAAACAATAATTATCGCATGTATTTAGAGATCCTAGCCATCCTTTTGCATTATTCAGCCACGAGTAGTAGGAGTAAGAAACTTATGCTAGACGTTGCAAACGGGCAAACTTTACAACCGTTAGCACATTAAAGCAGCAAAAAAAAGCAAGTCATGAGGACTTGCCTTATAGCTTTAATACAATTCGAACTACTCTTTAGAATATGCCCGTCAAAGTCGTCATCAAACTCTTCGACAATCTCAAATTTCTTTGCTTCGTAGAACCTTCTGCCAATTACATTTTTCCCTTTTAACATTAATGTAGACTTCTTTTGCTCCATGGGAATTTTTAATTCCTTCTTGTAGCAGTGCTGAACCTATCCCTGTTCCTTGATGTTCCGGATAAAGATAAATAGCCCCTAATTCTACTTTCCCATCTTCTCTTACAAATGAAAAATTGGCGAATCCAACTATCTTCCCGTTAAGTTCGGCAACGTATAGAAGCGAGCTGCTTGCACTTTAATTTAAAGAAAACTGACCCAGGCATGACCTTCTGGAAATTGCCGGTTTAAAGAAGTTTTCAGCCATGCTTTTTCTTGTGGTAGAAGTGACGGAAGCATTGTTTGAAAATCACTATAATCCTTTTCGCGTACTTGCGAACCACCTGCTTTATGGAGAAGTTGGATTTCAGGTCTCAAATAAGGTATGCCTTCAACAGTTCTCAAAAAAATTTCATCAAGTGGTCTTCTAACTGATTTATCCCTCTTATAAATCCAAGAATCTTCTTCGGCATCAATTATCATTATTTGAAAAGCCCAAGGCGACTCGCTGCTCTTACTAACCCATATGTCGTTTGTCGAGTTCAAATACTCTCCATCTTCCCAAAGATCAAGCTTACCATTCTCCGCCTTGTATAACTTCCAATCACGTATTAAATACTGATAGGCGGTTAATTGCTCATCTCGAGTGATAATAACATCTATATCGCCATGTTCCCTTGTTTGCTTGCATAGATGCAAATCTAAAGCCCAACCCCCAGCGACACACCAAAAAAGAGGCATGTCAGAAAACACTTTATTTATTTCCGACACAGTTATTGGCTTCCAATTGCTTATATCCGTCCTCAAGCGCCTATTTCCTCCCATTTTACGTTTTATAGTTTTAGGTTTCTTAAACCCTGCGCTATTTTTTGCAAAGTTATCATTAGTTCCTCTTCAGACAAACTCAAATTTTTTTTATTGAAACTATTTCGCCTCGAGTAAGTCCGTTTCCCGCCACCGCCTCCTAAGATATTTACATTCCTAAAAAGTTAGACGCGGCCTAAAAGGAAAAGTTTTCTAATCGGAATCTGTCAGAAATGAGAATAAGGGGACCAGGAGAAATGAATATGTCCAGGGGAGTTTTCGGGCATACTGGCTAGAAGATTCTGTAAGCTGATTCGAAGGGCGCGCTGGATGTCCATATGTAAGTAGCTAATCTTTCGTTGGAGGTAATATTCAGGATATAGATCAACTGCTATCGGAGGGCGTATGGTGAGAGAAAAACTTACTTATCTCGAAATATTAAGGGGATTTGCGATTCTGGCCGTTTTGGCGATTCATACGACGTCGTCCGCGATCACTGAGCTGTCGACGGCTTCGTCACTTTTTCCCGTCTACAAGATTATTAATGCAGCCTCGCATTTTGCCGTGCCGGCCTTTCTCTTCCTGAGCTCGCTCCTGCTTTTTTATCATTATGATGAGAGAACGAAGCAAAACTGGCTCGTTTTTTACCGTAAGCGGCTGAAAACCATCCTTATTCCCTACTTGATCTGGTCCGTGTTCTACTCAGCTGCCGACTCATACGTCAAGCATGTGTCCGCGGAAGACAGCCTGCTCGGCTTTGTTAAGGGACTGCCGTTCGGCGGCAGTTACCCCCATCTGTACTTCATCATTGTCATCGCCCAATTTTACCTGGCATTCCCGCTCTTTCATTTGCTGTTTCGGATCCGATTCGTCAAGAACCATCCATTGCTGTGCGGCGCAGCAGCCCAAACCGCCTTTTACCTGTTAAATTATTACGCTCTTGATATGAAAGGGGTCGGCTCGTTCATCGGCTCGTACCTGCTCTATTTTTTTCTGGGCGCTTATGCGGCCGGAAAATTGAAAACCATTACGGCAGGCGGCAAGGATTGGCGGAGATGGTGCCTTTTTGCCGGATTTATCATCTCCGCCGTTATCTATGTCGGCCAGATGTGGCTGCAGAAAACAAATCCGCAATGGATTCCGCAGCCGTATTACTCTTATCTCAATTTCGTTTCCGACTACTCCTACGCCGCAATCAGCTGCATCGTTCTGCTGCAGGCTGCATCGCTGCTGGAAGGAGGACGTCTTCATCTTTCGCGAAATACGCTGCTTTCGATCGGCACGTACTCATTCGGCATCTATTTCATCCATCCATTCTTCCTGCTCCTTTGGCGTCAGGAAGTGATGATCCACGGCGCGATATCCTATCATCTGCTCATATGGGCAGGAGGAGCTGTCGCATTCATTCTTTCATGGCTGATTACAATCGCCGTTCAGAAATCGCGCCTCGGCGTGTACATCGTCGGGAAATCGGATAGTCGCAGACTTTCTCCTGCGTCTTCAACGACGTGACATCGTTGACTACCCTTTTACCGCTCCGCCTACGATGCCTTTCACAATCTGCTTCTGCATGAGGATGAAGAAGATAAAGATCGGAATAAGCGTTATAACGGTCATGGTCATGAACAAAGGCCAATTCACCGAGAACTCTCCCTTTGCCTTGTAGATTTCCAGAACAAGCGTAGAGTTGCTGCGGGAGCCCAGAAACAGCATCGGGGCCAGAAAGTCATTCCAGATCCACATCGTCTGGAAGATGATGCTCGTGACGGTGATCGGCTTGAGCAGGGGAAGAATAATCCGCCAGAATATTCCCCATATCGAGCTTCCATCAATAATGGCGGCCTCCGACAGCTCTTTCGGGATCGTTTTCATATAACCGAGCATCAGGAAGAAGACGAACACCGCCCCCCCTGTATACAAGGCAATCAGTCCGTAAAGGCGGTCGACGAGGTTCAAATCGGTCATCAGCTGAAATAATGGAATCAGCGTCGTCTGGAAAGGAATCATGAAGCCAAGCAGCAAATAAAGCATGACATAGTGATTCAGACGTCCCGGGTTGAAGACGACCGGGTAAGCCGCCATTGCGCCAATCAGCACCATCAGCAGGACGGACACGACAGTCACGACCAGGCTGTTGCCGAAGCTTTGGACGATGGAAGTCTGCTCGAACACCTGGGCGTAATTCGAGAAATCCCAGGTCGTCGGCAGGCTCATCGGTCTGGCCGCCGTTTCCTGCTCGCTCTTGAATGTGTTGACGATAACCAGGTAGAACGGAAAGAACGTCAGCAATCCGACCGGCAGCATCAGAATGTCAAACCACCAATTTCTTCTCACTGCGCCCGTCATTGGATCCGATCCTCCCTTTTCTGCATCAGGGTAACCTGGAAATAGGCGATAACCAATACAATCAGGAAGAAAACAATGGATATCGCGGAAGCCAGCCCATACTGGGTCTCCGTGATGCCGCGCAGCACGATGACCTGTGTAATCGTATGGGTTTCGAAGCCGGGTCCGCCCTTCGTCAAGGCAAAAGGCACTTCATAGACTTTGAGCCCCCCTGTAAGAAGCAGCATGACGCTTACCGTCATGGCTGGCGCAAGCAGCGGCAGCGTAATATAGCGGATCTGCTGCCGGCGGTTGGCCCCGTCTATCGAGGCGGCTTCATAATAATCCCTGGAAATCGATTGAAGGAAGGCCAGATACAGCACGGCATGCCAGCCCACTGCCGCCCAGGCAGCCACAACAATGGTAGACAGCTTGGCCAGAAGCGGATCCGACAGCCACGGCTGTGGGCCGGCATGGAAGACTTCACGCAGCACCGTGTTGAGAACGCCGGATGGAACGGGCGACAGGATAAATCCCCATATGAAAGCCAGCAAAAGGCCGCTCGGAATGGATGGGAAAAAGAAGATGGCCCGGTGCAAATTTCTTGTCATAAATTTCTGATCCAGTATGAGAGCCAGCGGTATGGCCAATATCGTGATCAGCAGGGTGCTCAGCAGTGCAAACAGCAGGGTGAACGAGATGCCCGATACGATGGCGTCGTCGGTAAATAATTGCATATAATTTTTTAGTCCGGTAAAAGCATAATTCTTGTCATACCCGTCAAAATCCGTGAAGCTCAGGATCAGAGAGCGAATTAACGGATAGATCGTGAATAGCGTGTAGACCAGCAGGATCGGAAGCAGAAAAATCTGGTACTGTAGCAGTCGAAGAACCTTAGTCACGATTGTCTCCTCTCAGCAGCCGAAAGAGCAGCAGGTTTCCCTATTGCCCTGACGCGTTGACTGTTATTTATTTTCCATTTCCTCGAACTTTTTATCGATCGCTTCCGCTGCTTGCTCCGGTGTTATTTTGCCGACTGCCATATCCTGTGTCGAGATGACGAATTGATTGCGGAGCGCTTCCTGATGACGCGGCCACGTTACCATCGGCAGGTAGACGTTTCCTTTCATCAGCCCTTCTTCAAAAGCGGTTTGCAGCGCCGGATGCACCTTGGCCTCGAAGTCCTTAACCGTTATCAACGCCCCCGTTCCGTCATAAAACAGCTGCAGCCCTTCCTGCGTGCTTAAATATTCGATGAACTGCAGCGCTTCCTCCTGATGCTTGCTGGCGGTATTGACCGCAAACCCGACGCCTGGCGCTCCTACATAATAATTCGCGCCCTGCTTCGGACCCGGTATAGGCATCATGCTGAAGTTCAGCCCCTCCGTTGCCTCCAGCTTGGCGATGCTCCATGGACCGCCGAAGAACATCGCGACGTTGCCCAGCGTGAATTCACTCTCAATCTGATCGCCTGTCAGACCGATCATATCCGGTGTCAGTATCTGGGTGTCGATCAGATCCTTTTTCCATAGCTTGAACACTTCCGTCCAGCCTTCGGCGAATGTTTTTTCTCCGGTAAAGATTTTGTCATCAAAATTTGCGTCTGCCGCGAGGGTCATGTTGCCGTACAGCGCGGAATGAATCTGGGTGAGGTCCTGCATATTGTCATAGATCGGAGTAATGCCGGCTTCCTTGAGCTTCAGACAGAGGGCGACGAATTCATCCCAGTTTTCCGGCAGCTTCTCAATTCCCGCCTTCGTGAACAGGTCTTTGTTATAATACCAGCCGCCAACCCAGCCGTTCTGCGTATATGCATAGGTTTTGCCGTTTTTGCTGAGCATTGGCTTGTTGCTGTCCAGCATCGTTTCCATGAATGGAAAATCCGTCAGATCCAGCGCATGACCGCCGTCGATAATTTCATTCCGGTTTTCGGCGGCAATCATGAAAATGTCCGTAGCCGATTCCGACAACAGCATCGTCTGGAGCTTGGCAATATAGTCCTTCACGGGCGGAGCGAATTGAAAATCAATGGAAATATGCGGATACTTCTTCTTGAATCCGTCGAGAACCGGCTTCATTTCGGTTTCATTGTTCCAGGAAAGCAGGCTCAGCTTAACCTTCTCCTCCGTCTGCCCATTGCTGCTTTCCGCCCCCTGCTCATTGCCGCCGGCGCTGCCGCATGCGCTGAGCAGCAAAGCAGTCAATAGAACAATCGGAAGCAGGCTCCTTATTCTTCTCATCGTATTAGTTCCCCCTTCAATACTGGTTGTAAGCACTTACAAGCCATATGATAACTTCTTTGCCGCAACGGGGGAATTCATATTGTTGCATGTTTATTTGTATTTTGTTGCGTAAGCCAGGAGTCATTGGAGCTTCCGGCCGCTGCTCCGGATTCAACTGCCGCTTTCCGCTCCTGCCTTTGCTTGCCGGTACTGCTTGGGGGACAGGTCAAAATGCTTTTTGAAGCTGCGGCTGAAATGGCTCTCGTCGCCAAAGCCGGTTGCAGCAGCAATCGCGCTGTTCTTCATCTCCGTATTGACCAGCATTTCAGCGGCCTTGGACATTCTTGCCTGCATCACATACGTCCAATAATTAATATGCAGCTCCTGCTTGAAGGCTCTGCTTAATTGAAATTTATCCATGTTGAACAGCGTGGCGATCCTTTGCAGCGACAGATCCTCGCCATAATGGAGATCGACGAAATGCTTCACCTGCAGCACCGTTTCACCGGCATGCGGCGCAGCCTCGGATTTATCGGCAATACGGTGAAGCAGGGCTTGAAGGTAATGCTCAAGTCTATCCGCCGTCCGGCAAGCTTTGAGCATGTCGAGTGTTATTCCAGCCCACTCCGTCTTCCCTGCACCGGAGTCATTCAAGGCTTGTCCGGTTCTGTACACATAGTGGAGAATCAGCATATATACGTTTTCCGGATGGAGACGCTTCTCCCGAAAATGATCGAACAGCCCGGATACAAGCTTGCTGACCGAAGCGGATTGAAAGCCATAGGATACCTTCTCCGGAAGCGCGCGCTCATATCTTTGAAGCTCCCTGGTTCTCCAGTCTGTCGTGAAATAGCCTTCCTTGTACAGATTGACCGCTTCCTGCGAATAGAAACGCTGCAGGCCCGCTTCCTCACTCTGCCTGTACAGCTCCGGCAATCTGTCGGGAGTATCAGCTACCGTGCTGATCCCGATTGAAGCCTGTGAATCCGCAAACCGCTCAAGCCATCGATCGGATAATTGCCGATACAACTCCTCCAGCCGCATGGCTGGAACCGGGGCTGTCATTCCCAGCAAGCAGGAATATCCGTCGGGGCTTTTCCGGTGCACGACCGGTATAATCGCATCTTCAAGCCCGGAAATCCACTCGATCAATGACTCGGCGGACGGCTGTCCGCCATCTACATCCAGCAGCATGTATTCCCTTATTTGCAGCGCCTGGAACGAGCGCCCGATCACCTCAAACGATTCTGCCGGACAGGATAAGGACTGAATTATCCGGCCCAGCTCATGAGCGAGCGCTGCTTGCTGCTCATCCTGAATGCTTGCGAGAAGCTCCCTGATGGCACTCGTCAGAAGAGCGACATCCACCGGTTTAAGCAAATACTGGGCTACGCTCAGGTGCAGCGCTTCCCGCGCAAATTCAAATTCGTCATAGGCGCTCAAAATAACCGTCTTCGGTTTTCGGAAGGGCTGCTTCAGCTGCTTCAGCATTTCCAGGCCGTTCATGAAGGGCATCTGCACATCGAGTATCAGCAGATCCGGCATGAATTGTTCAATGATCAGCAGCGTTTCCTTGCTGTCGTAAGCATGTCTGATCTCGGTAATCCCCAACGAGAGCCAGTCTACCATTTTGTCCAGAAAGGTGTGGAGGGAGGCTTGGTCATCGGCTATCAGCAATTTCATTAAAGGTCCCCTTTCCGCAAATCGGCTCCGCCGGGAATGACGGGCAGCAAAATATACAGGGTCGTATGGACATTCTCGTCGCTTCGGATATAAATACCGTAATCATTGCCGAACTTCAGCTTGATCCGGTGGTTGACATTATACAGTCCGATATTGCCCGGCTTTGGGCTGGCAGGATCAATATGCCGCCTCAGCGCCTTCAGACTGTGCCTGTCCATCCCTTTACCCGTATCCCGGATGACGATCAGCAGCCCGCGCTTAACAGAGAGGACGCTTATCCGAATCGCGCCTTCCCGGCGGTTCTCCCCGAAGCCGTGCCGGATCGAATTTTCGGCCATAGGCTGAAGAATGAGCTTCGGAATCTTATAAGCCAGGACCGCAGGATCCGGAATATGAACCGTCACTGTAATCCGATCCTCGTATTTTTTGTTCATGATAAATAAGTAGTCCTTCATATGGGCGAGCTCCGTCGCCAGCTCCGCCATTTCGTCGGATTGCCGCATGGAGTAACGAAACAGGCTGCTTAAGGACAGCACGATCGTATTGGAGGACTGGATATTCCCGCATACGATCTCCGTTTGCAGCAGCTGCAGCGTATTGAACAGAAAGTGAGGATTGATCTGGGATTGAAGAGCCTTGAATTCTTCATCCTTCAAGGCGATCCGGGTCAGGTAATTTTGTTGAATGAGCAGCTCAATGCGGTTCATCAGCTCCTTGAATTTGGTGCCGATATGATTGAGCTCCTGATACCGGTAGTCCCTGTTTTTAACAAATAGCGTGTCATCTCCTCCCATTCTGTCCAGCGTCATCAGCAGCCTGCTGACCGGGCGCGAAATCCGGAAGGTAATAACCACGCTGATCAAGGTATTGAGCAAAATGCAAAGATACAGAATGCGGATCAGATTAGATTTGAGCGGGATGGATTGATCGGAGATTTCCTTCATGGTAACGGTTGCAATCATGGTCAAGCCTTTAATGACGGTAGGCTGATAGATAACGAGATGCTCTTCCCCGTCAATCTCCTCCGTGAAGTTGCCGCCAATATCGGAATCAAGCTTTTCGATCCCCTGGAATTTCAGAGCGTGGCCGATCTGCTCCCTGTCCTGGTGAACGATAATGGTGTGGTTCTCGTCGATCAGGAAGATATTGCCCCTGTTGTGATAGGCGCTCCTCTCGAACATCCCGTTCAGCTTGTTCAGGTCGAGATTGGCGATAACAGAGCCTACCGTGTCCCCCTGAAAACCCTGCACCTTCATGCCAACGGACAAGGTCGGAAGCCCGTATCGGGACGTATCATCCTTTAAATAGTAGTTTTGTACATGTACGCCCAGACTGAAGAAGGTATTGTCCGGATGGGAACGGAAGGATTCCTGTACCCAGGGCTGCTGCCTGAAGGCATAATCCCACTGGAGGGAATTGCGGCCATTCAAGTTGTTCACGTATCCATTCTGGCCGAGAATCAGCACATCGCTGATCAGGGACTGGTACGTATAAATGCCTTTCGTTATTTCGGCAATATTGCGTTCATGCTGAATCAGGTTGATCATCTCCATCTTGCCTGCCTCGCGCATAAGCGAAGCGACAGAATAATTCCCTGCCAGGAGGATCAGCGAACGCTTGGTCTCTTCCAGATTGAAGCTCAGGCCCAAGGCGGCCTGCTCCATCACCTTGTTGCTCGAACGGATAATTTCATCCGTCATCATTCTCGTGGAGTCCCGGATAGAGAGCATGCCGAAGAACAGGAGAAGAAGCAGATTAACGATCAAATAGGAAAACAGGATCGTCCGGTAAATCGTTCGATTAAAAATAAAATGCCGAAAAAAACGGAACAATTTCTTCATCAGCCACCTCATTTCATTTTCCATATTCCGCACGATTGCATTATACCAGAACCATTGGCATTATTATGCAGTTACATGCGGTTATACCGCTCCAGCGCCTTCTCCTGAATCTCTATCGCTCTATCAATATGCAGGGCTTTCAGCTGCGCGACATAGGCATCGCAGGCATCCACCGGTTCGATACCAAGGATGATCTTCAGGGACATCTCATCGACAAGCGTCGTCACATCCATCATGATCGCCGACAGCTCCGCGCTTTCCCGTTCCGTCTTCGGAACCGGCGGCAGCAGATGGCTGTCGGCATCCGTATCCGACCAGATGCGCGTCGCCTCCTTCTGCTCGGGCAGTACATAATACTGCTCCAGGTATCGCACATCCTGCACGAAAGGCCCGAAGTAGCTGGCCCTGTTATACATGGCAAGCGCCTGCGAGGGCGCAAGCCTGTCCGGATTGCGGAGGATAAGATCCGTATACGTCGGGTACCCGTCCACCATCGTGTAGCTTATATTCTCTATTCCGAAGTTAAAGAACAGATGTCCCTCCGGGCTGTAGCCGTAGTCCAGCATCCGGACCGCTTCCTCGACATTGCCGCTCCTGCTGGAGATGGCAACGCCGCCGCTGCCCGAGTACAAATTGGTCCGCTGTCCGAACTTCGGGCGGTCACCCTTGTTCAGCACGGGATAAGGAGCCGCAACGAACCTCGCGTTCGGGTCCCGCTCCTGTACAATCGGCTGCCAGGTACCGATTCCCGCTCCCGCATTCCATATGCTCGCGCCGCTTCTCCCCGATATCATATTGGAATCGAGCGTCTTCGTATCGACCGTCGCAATGTTCCGGTCGAGCAGTCCCTCTTCATACCACTTGCGGAACAGAGCGAGGAATTGCTTATAACCCGGCTCAAGCGGTCCGAACTTCACCTCTCCCTGATCCAGGTAGAAACCTTTCTTAATGCCGAAAGCACCTACGAAAGCGCCGTTCTCGATACCGAATAACGGGCTTGGCACGCCCAGGAATGTCAGCGGCGCCTGGACGCCCTTCTTCTCCTTGAAGCCCTTCAGGGCGGTATGCCATTCATCAATGGTAGCCGGCACCGGAAGGCCCAGCTCATCCAGCCAATCCTTGCGGATAACCGGTCCCTGGTAAGTGCGCAGCCTGTCGTCTCCCTGGATGAACGGAAAGACGTAATAGCTGCCGTCTGCCGTCTTGACCTGTTTATCGATCTCCGGGTGCCCGCCAAGATATTTTTTGAGATTGGGGGCATAACGCTCGATGGCTTCGTTCAGTCTGAGGATATAACCGTCCTTAATGGCTTTCTCCGGCCCGCCGGGAAAGCTTGCCCATTCGTATTCGATCATGTCCGGCAGCTCGCCCGAAGCGAGGAGCACATTCATCGCTTCCTTCGCCTGATTTGCCGGAGGCTGGATAAATTGCAGCTTCACGCCTGTCCGTTTCTGCCATTCCCTGAAGAACGGAATGTCCTCAAAGGAAGGCTTGATGCTGGCCGCATTGCCGTTCAGCTCCGCCCAATAGGTGAGCGTTTTGCCGGTGCGGATCGGATAGCTTCCGATCCCGCCCGTATATCCAGGCAAGCCTGCCCCGGCCCCTTTGCCCGTACCTGTCTGCTGCTCCGGCACGGCATTCCCTTGCGAATACCCGGCAAGCGGAACGGCATCCTGCCGATCGCAGGCGGACAGCAGCAGCGCCGCAGTCAGCAGAAGAGCTATCACTGCGGTAAGACGTGATCCTCTCATTTTCCCAGACCTCCCACTACTTGTCCCGATTTAATGAATTTCCTTATACTTGCCAGGAGTAATGCCTTCATACTTCTTAAACACGCGGATGAAGGTAGCCGCATCGTTGTAGCCGACCAGCCGCGAAATATCCGAGATCGATTCCTGCCTGCTTTTCATCATCCACTTGGCCTGCTTTATCCGGTATTTGTGTATATAGTCCAGAAGCCCTTCGCCGGTCTGTGTCTTGAACAGCTTCGACAGGTAGCTGCCCTTCAGGTCGAAGCGTTCGCCGATCATATTGACATTCAGATTGGAATCCTGATAATGGTCTTCGATATGGTGAGCGACCCTTGCCGTCAGCTCCCGCAGCGATTCCGCCCGCTCGTGCGTCACATTCGTCTCCAGCCTGGCCGCTGCGAAAGCGCATACCTCTTGGAGCAGGGCATGGAGCTCATCCTGCATCTCCTGAATCGTGTCGCATGCGATAATCTGATCCATCCACAAGGGATTGCCGCCCAATACACTGCTGTCTCCGTCGCCCAGCTCGTTAATCGCTTTCACCATTGTCCCTACAAGGTCGAAAATCAGGCATCTGGCAAGCGTCAGCGACATGATCGGCTTGTTGAAGTTCCGGTCCGTAATCTCCTTCATGAATGCGGATGCATGCTCGAAGTCGCCGGCCTTGATCAGATTGATCATCTGCTGCTCCGCCTGGAGCGGGTAATAGTAGCCGAACTGCAAATGATCCGCCGGATCGATCCAGATGTCGTCGTACGTAATAATCCCCTTCTTGCCGAGAACCATCTTGTACTCCATGGCGTCCACCGCCTCCTGATACGCCGCGGCGATGCCGGACAAATTGGCGTGCTTGCCGCCGATCGAGACCGTCAGATCCATCTGATACCGCATGAGGAAGCGCTGGGCCTCCCCGGCAATCATACGCAGCTCATCCTTATAGCGCCCGTCATCGGGCTCCGCCAGATTAACCAGGCAAACCATCATATCGTCCACTTCGGCCACGTAACCCGCATGACGATGCTGGCCGGCCAGCTCCTCCACCACATTCGTAATAATAAAATGAATCAGCTTCCGCGTCTCGTTGATATCGATGCCCGGCATATTTTCCGCAAGGCTCCCGTCATTCTCCACGACGAACAGGATAACGGCAAATTCATCGGACAACAGCTTCATGTTGAACGATTTGAAGGCTTCCTCGTAGGGGATCGGCGAATCCAGCTTGCCTTTCATCAGCCGGTTCAGCATGTTCGAGCGGAGCACATTCTGATGAATTTGCAGCTGCAGGGCGATATTCTCCTTCTCGCTTCTGGCAGTGGAGATCGCCCGCTGAATGAAGCTCAGTTCATTCCAGTCCGTCCGCTCCTCATTGGCATTCTTATCGGACAACGACTGTACGAGCTGCTGAATCGGCGAATAGTTGCGGCGCATGAAGAACCAGGTCAATACGCCGGCACCCATAATACTGATGAGAATACTGATATAGGTGAACTGTCTGACATACTCCGCCTTCTCCCAGTAAATGCTGCTGGGGATGACGAGCGCATACTTCAAATCCGATACGGAGGACTGCAGATAAAAGAGCTCCGAGCTGCCATCCTTCGCGGAAGCGGGCATCGTCTGACCGCCACCCTTGATGCGCTCCAGAATATGCTTCTCATCCGCCTGCACCGGCAGGTTGGACAACAGAACCTCATTATCCCGGTTCAGGATCAGCACCTGTCCCCCGCTGAACCCCGATATGCTCTCGATCGCCGCCTGGAACCGGACTGTATCGGCCATGACGACGACCGTTCCCGTTTCCTTGCCGTTCAGGTCCTTGGGCAGACGGGTAATATAGGCGATTGACGTGTTCGGCTTGGCCGAATCAAGATGGGGCAGCACCATGAACTGATTATGCTCCGATCCTCCGATGACCGCGAGCCACTGCTCATACGTCATCTTCCCTGTCTGATGCAGCGTATTGAACGCGGTCTTCATATCCCTGACGTTGCCTGGGCGCAGCACCGAAGCCTCCCGCTCCCAGGTTACATAAAATTCATCGATGGAGGCGTAAGAGGTTTGATACATGCGGAAATCCTTCACCAGCTCGTAGGCGCTGAATTGCGCGCTTCCGTCGGGCATGCTGGAATACATCAAGGTCTGCAGCTTGGCATTCCAGGTCAGCTCCATGTTCAAGCGCTTCATCAGATCGATCTGGTTGTCTATGGTATACCGTACCTGCTTGAGCATGGAATCGTTGGCGCGGTGAATCTCGCTTCTCAGCGCCCCGCTCGACTGTGAATAAACGATGAGGCTGATCAGGATCGGCACGAACAGGACAGCGCTGTAAGAGATAAGCCATGTAAAAATAATACTCTTCCGTTTCTTCCATAACTGTCGGATGTTCAATAGAATCTCCTCACCTAAGCGTAGAGTAACTAACAAGGGGTTACCCGAGTCAGACCCTTATTATACCTATAAATGCAAAGACCGCGGAATATGCAAAACGTTCAAAGCGATTGACGAAACGCACAAAAACCCGAATGGATCCCCTCCATTCGGGTTTTTGAGCCAAGCGGCCGTAACGATTCATATAAATACTGCTTTCAGCCCTTCAATGAGCCGACCATTACCCCTTTGACGAAGAAACGCTGCACAAACGGATATACGCACAGGATCGGCACAGTCGCGACCATGATCGTCGCATATTTGATCGTCTCTCCGATCTGATGGCGGTCGCCCGCCGAGGCCCCTGCCGACATGCTGTCCGTGGAGTTCGCGATCAGAATCTCCCTGAGCACAAGCTGCAGCGGGAACAGCTCGCGGCTCTTGATGAACACGGAAGCGTAGAACCAGCCATTCCACTTGTCTACCGCGTAATAAAGAATCATGACGGCAATTACCGGCATGGACAGCGGAATGATAATACGGAACAGGATCGTAAAATGATTTGCCCCGTCGATCTTTGCCGATTCCTCTAGACTGTCGGGGATGCCCATAAAAGCCGTGCGCATAATGATCAGATTGAATGTGCCGACCGCGAACGGCAGAATGGTCGACCATAACGAATCGAGCAGCCCTACTCCTTTTACGACGAGATAGAGCGGAATCAATCCACCGTGGAAGAACATCGTGAACACGATGAATACCATGAAGCTGTTGTTCCACAGCACATTCTTCCGCGACAGCACATACGCGCCGAGCGCAGTCATGACCAGATTAACCGCAAGACCCGCAAATACGATGAACAGCGTGTTGCGGTAACCGATCAGAATGCCGGGGTTGTTCATGACGCTTTTATAAGCCTCGAAGCTGAAGCCGAGCGGCTTCCACAGAATCCCTTTGTGGATAATGAGCTGCCCCGCCTCGCTGAATGAAGCGAATAATACATACAGCAGCGGATATAAGGTCACAACGACGAGGAAGATCAATACCGCATAGATACCGGCGTCGAACAATCTCTCGAACAGGCCAATCTCTCTTTTCATTGATAGCTCACCTCACCATAAACTGCTTTTGTTGACCTTGCGGCTGATATAGTTCGCGGTTACCAGCAGCGCGAGATTGATGACCGAATTGAACAAGCCGACTGCCGAGCTGTAGCTCCACCCGAATTCCAGCAGGCCCTTGCGGTAGACGAACGAAGAGATCACGTCGGCTTTCTCGTAGGTAATGGGATTGTACAGCAGAATAATCTTCTCGAAACCGACATTCAGCAGATTGCCCATCCGCAGGATGAGCATAATGGCAATCGTAGGCATGATGCCGGGAAGCGTGATGTAGAAAATCTGCTTGAACCGGCTCGCTCCGTCCATTCTCGCCGCCTCATACTGCTCCTGGTCGATGCTCATCAAGGCGGCGATATAAATAATCGACTCCCAGCCGATACGCTGCCAGATCTCGGACAGAATATAGATCGGCCGGAACAGATCCGGCTTCTGGAGCATCGCTTGCCCGTCGTAGCCGAGCAGCATGAACAAACGGTTAATCACGCCGTCGGCATTCGTAAAGTCGGTGATGATCCCGCAGATGACAACGAGCGAGATGAAATAAGGCATATAGGTGATCGTCTGGGCAACACGCTTGAATGCCCTGCTGCGAACCTCGTTAATCAGCAGCGCCAATATGATAGGCGCGGGGAACTCGAAGATGAGAGAATACAAGCTGATGATAATCGTATTCTTAAGGATTCGGACAAAATAATAGCTGTTGAAGAAATCATAGAAATGCTTCAGCCCGACCCAGTCGCTGCCCACAATGCCCTTCATCGGTGAATAATCCTTGAAGGCGATCAGGGCCCCATACATGGGGGCATAATGAAAAATCAGATAATAGGCGATAACGGGAAGCATCATCAGGTACAAATATTTATTCAGCATGAAGTCACGTGCGAACCGGTTCCGGCCTTTCTTGACGAACCGCTGCGTCTGGCCGCTGAGCGGCTTCCTGCTGTTCATCGCTTGCGCTTTTGCCACTTGCATCTTCACCTCCATCCGGATTGAAGGAGAGGGCCGTACCCCCTCCTTCGGATTTTCATTCTTTACCGGCTGTTATAGCGCTCCAGAGCCGCGGTCTGAATGGCAATCGCCCGTTCCAGATTAAGCGACTTCATCTTCGCAACGTAGCTCTCGAACTGATCCAGCGGCTCGGAGCCCAAAATGATTTTCAGCGTCATCTCGTCCACAAGCGTATTTATGTCATTCATAATGGTGGCGAATTCCGAGCTCTCCTCCGGCGTCGGCGTGATCGGAGGCAGGTTGTATTTGTTAGCGTCCGTCTTCTGCCAGGTCGTAACCGCGTCGCGCTGCGTCTGCAGGGCGAAGAATTGCTCGGCGTAACGCTTATCCTGTATGAAAGGGCCGTTGTAGCTGGCGCGGGCATACATGGAGATCGCCTGTGCCGGAGCCAGCTTGTCCGGATTCTTCATCAGCAGGTCGGTATACTTCGGATACCCGTCCTCGAGATTATAGCTGACGCCTTCCGTGCCAAAGTTAAAGAACATCCTGCCTTCCTCGCTGTAGCCGTAGTCCAGCATCCGGACCGCAAGCTCCGGATTCTTCGCAGCCGTCGTTATGGCTACGGTTCCTTCGGAAGCATAAGCCATGCTCTTTTGCCCGAACTTGGGCATATCGCCATGCTTCAATACCGGATATGGAGCGGCCACCAGCACCGCTTCCGGATTGTTCGCTTCCACAAGCGGCTGCCACTTGCCGATGCCGCCGCCCGCATTTCCTATGGTTGCTCCCGTAGCGCCAGAAGCGATGCCGCTGTCGAGCGCCTTCGAATCCGCAGTGGCGACATTCTTATCGATCAGGCCCTTCTGGTACCAATCGCGGAACAAGCTCAGGTATTCCTTGAAGCCGCTCTCCGACGGTCCGAACTTGATCACGCCATCCTCCTGATAGAAGCCGCGGTTCACGCCGAACGCTCCAAGGAACGCTCCGTTGCCGGATTCATTGAAGAAGCGCGGCTTGCTGACAACCGAGAATGGCGCCGCCGCCCCTTTCTTTTCCTTGAAGGCGGTCAAGGCTGCGGTCCACTCGTCGATCGTCTCCGGAACGGAGAGACCCAGCTCGTCCAGCCAGTCCTTGCGGATAATCGGCCCCTGGAACACGCGCAAATATTCGTCTCCCCGGATGAACGGGAAGGCATAGTAGCTGCCGCTGTCGGTTTTGACCATTTTGTCGATGTCCGGATTCTCCTGGAGGAACTTCTTAAGGTTCGGCGCATACTTGTCAATCAGATCGTTCAGCTTGAGGATATAACCGTCATTGATTGCTTTCTCGGGCCCGCCTGGAAAGCCCAGAAAGTTGTATTCGATCATATCCGGCAGGTCGCCGGAAGCCAGCATCACGTTGAGCGCTTCCTGCGTCTGGCCGGTCGGCGGAGCCGTGAACTCGAGCGATACCCCCGTCTTCTTCTGCCAATCCTGGAAGAACGGAATTTCGCTATGCGATGCTTTGACACCGATCAGATTGCCGTTGATCTCTCCCCAGTAGGAGAGCTTCTCGTCCGTCTGTATCGGGTAAGTTGTCGCAGTCGTTTCGGCAGGCGTCTCTGTCTCATTCGCCGGTTTGTCCGTATTCGTATTGCCGCTGCCGGCGTTCCCCCCATTAGAAGAACACGCGATTAATAATGTGCCCAGCATCACAATGCTCAGGGCAGTTGCGAACAGTCTTTTCATTCCCTAACCTCCGTTGGTCGTTTAGTGAGATGCATCTCCTCCACAGACTAACGGATAACCGGCTTCTCCCGATATGAGCAAAAAAGCAAATCCAATGCCGATTTCGTTCCAGGCAGATTGATCATAACGCCAAATGAATTGATCATAACGCAAGAATAATGGCTATCCTTGAAGGCCAAAATCAGTTTCTTATGCTCAGAACGACAAAAAAAACCGCCCCTGTAGGCGGTTTCCTGCGATCCCGTATGAAATTTCATCACTCTGATGCAAAGGCTCCTATTCACCGGCATTCGGACCGGTGTGAGGCAACTTCCGGCTTGCCTGCTTCCTCAAAAGGAGTCGAATGAATTTGATTTTCTCCATAAACGTCTTCTATAAAACTCATAAGCCGGCGCAAGTACAATAATCGAGACTCCAATTATTTTTAAAACAATCAAGGTTATTACCTCCCCCCTGATTATCAATCGCGCTAATCAAAATAATTCTACGTCAAGAAGCCGTTTCCTCCATACCTGCTTTGTGTCAGCCACTTATTTTTTCAGCTGGTCATATTCGCTCCGGAGCAGTCCGTAGACAAGCTCATCATAATGCTGTCCCTTCGTGAACAGCATATTTCTAAGTCTTCCTTCCTGCTGGAACCCAAGATGCTCCTGCAGCGCTTTGGAGCTTTCGTTAAAAGCATAAACATGCGCCGTTGCTTTCTGGTAGCGCAGCTCCTCAAAATAATACCGCAGCAGCAGCCTGACAGCCTCTGCTGCGTAACCCTTCCGCCAGTGCTCCCGAAATATCGCAACACCGTACTTAAAGGTTCCATGCCTTGCATCACAGCTGTGGGTATTGATGCTTCCGACCAACTCGCCCTCATGTGTTTCAATGGCCAGCATAATATTATCGTTATCAGGGCCGAGAGAGGCTTGATTATCCGCCCATGACCGGGTGCCTTCTTCCGATCTCGGGAAGTGTGTGACATCACACAGCCTGGCGGTTTCAGTATCATAGTCATTGTGATGAAACTTCTCCCAATCACCAGGTACTATTGAACGTAATCTTACTTTGCTGCCTGTCCAAATGTTCTCTACCATAATAGTCACCTCTTCATGCTGATCTAATGTACACATGTACCGTTATGAATCCGGATAAAGATCACTGGACAAATAACGCTCGCCGCTGTCCGGAAGCACGACAACGATATTTCTGTTTTTATTTTCCGGTCTTTTGGCGATTTGGAGTGCGGCGAATACGGCGGCGCCCGATGATATTCCGGCAAGCAGACCTTCAACCCGGGCCAACTTACGCGCCGTATCGAACGCCTCTTCATTTTTCACCTGAATAATTTCGTCCACAATGGACCGGTTAAAGTTATCCGGAACAAATCCCGCGCCAATCCCCTGGATCTTATGAACCCCTTTGCTGCCTCCGGAGAGGACGGGAGAATGAAAAGGTTCTACAGCGATGATTCGGACGGATGGCTTACGCTCCTTCAGCAATTCGCCTACCCCTGTAATCGTCCCTCCCGAGCCGACACCGCCAATAAAAATATCTACCCCGCCATCTGTATCTCTCCAGATTTCCTCAGCGGTTGTTGTTCTGTGAATTTGCGAATTGGCCGGATTATTAAATTGTTGGGGGATATAGGAATGAGGGGTTATTGCCGCTAAATCTTCGGCTTTTCTTATGGCTCCGGCCATTCCTTCATTCGCGGGGGTAAGCACCAATTCCGCTCCGAGCGCGACCAGGAGCTTCCTGCGTTCCATACTGAAATTTTCCGGCAGCGTAATAATTAATCTGTATCCCATCGCCGCGGCCGCAAAGGCAAGACCAATACCCGTATTCCCGCTCGTCGGTTCAATAATGACGGAATCCTCATGAATAATTCCCCGTTCTTCAGCATCTTTGATCATGGCATAGCCAATTCTGTCTTTTACACTGCCTGCCGGATTAAAAGATTCCAGTTTTACGATGATGTTAGCTTCGACATGATATTTTTTGGTGAAATTGGTGAGCGCGAGCAGCGGCGTATTCCCTATCAGATCTGTCAGATTCTTAGCAATTCCGGGCAATGTCATCACTCCGAGCCTTCAATTCCAACTTGAGAAGTTGGTATTATCATACTAGCATAGCCATTTTGGCGAGTAAATAAATACCATCCGGATGCGATTCTTATAGCAGCTATAAATTTCAAAAAAAAGAAGACGTAGACTAACCGCCTTCCTTATCGTAAGTTACTTCCGCTGCAAATCCCGGACATGGCTGCTCACATCACATCAGATCTGTGACGATTCCGGACAAGGTATTGGAGATAACCCGTCTATCTCCCTGACCAGCATAATTTTCTGTCTCACACGCTCTACGGTCTGCTGCAGACGGATTGGATGCACAGGCTTCAAAATATAATCCAGCGCGCAAATATCAAATGCCTTGACCGCATACTGATCATAACCCGTTACAAACACAATCTCTACATGCGGCACCGCCTGCTGCAGCTTCTCGCCCAGCTTCAAACCGTTCATGCCGGGCATATGAATATCCAGAAATACAACATCGGGCTGAAGCTCCTCCGACCGTTCGAGAGCCTGCACCGGATTTGATGTCATCTCAATGATCTCTACACCGCCCACAACTTCTTCCAGCATTCTCTTGAGCTGTTTCAAAGCCAATCGTTCATCATCGATCAACATCGCTCTCAACTTGCGTTCACCTCGGCATTCCCGCCCGGCCGTTCATCAAATACAGCAGCGGTTGTTGGGCAGTCATTCTGTATTCAATGCAGTATACCAACCGCACCTGTACAAAATCTGTACATGACAAGCATGAGGAATTTTATACTTTCTTCTATAATTCAAAAAAAAGAAATACCAGGGAGCTGCCCTGGTATTTCTGATATCGATGCTCTAATTTGTTCATAGCGGCTGCCATATTGGGGAAACCGGCACTCTCTTGGCAGCCTCGCAGCCGGATCGATTGGCCTCCTGTGAAACAACCATCCCTCGCCCCAACTCCCGGCTATTAGAACGGAAGCTCCAGTCCGAATTCAGCCGCGGCTGCCGCCAGATCGGCTTTGTGTTCACGGCTGACAGGTATTCCCGAGACTGTCCAGTCCCGCTCGCGCTGTGCTTCCAAAACGCCGGGAAGCGTCGCCTGGTCATACCCTGGCATAGGCTGCATGGTGCGGGTCATCCTCATATAGGCATCCATTTCTTCCTTGAAGGCTGCCGGAGAAATAAACCGGCTTATATCAAGCGCAATAATCAAGGCGCCTTGATTCGCTCCGTTGAAGCTTTTGCCGTTCCCGGACGGCGCAGCCGGAACCCCTGCAAGGAAGCCGCCAAGCGCCTGACACATGAAACCCAGACCCATACTGCGAAATACAAGGCCGGGAGCGAGTTTGAACAGCTCGTCCACATGAGGGGAATCGGCATACAAATCATGCATGGCGCCAAAATCGAGCACCATCGGAACCTCTTCGCCGGAAGGGACCGCAAACGACATCGGCGAGCCGCCCGCCGCTCTCATAATCGAATCCTCGGGCTTCAGCTCCAGCTGATGCCCGGAAGTGACATAGCCAATAAGGCCTTGCTCGGCCAGTAGTCGGGAATAAATGCCGGCTGCGCCGATGTGGCCGTGATTGCGTGTGACCGCAGCGGCTATCCCCTGCTCACGGGCACGATCCGCAAGCTTCTCCACCGCCCGGTAAGCGGCAAAATAACCAAGACCTCCATCGCCGTCGACCACGATTGTCGAAGGAGCCTCATTCGTAATGCTGATCTGCGGATCAGGATTAATCAACCCGTCGCGCATAATACGCGCATAGGTGGCCATTTGTCTCGTTCCGTGGCTGAGTACGCCGCGCAGATCATTTTGAACCAACACATCCGTCAAAAATAAAGCCTTTTCTTCAGGCATCCCGGCACTCTTCGCCAATGCGGATATAATACCGCGCAGCTTCTCCGGTTCCACCCTCGTATGATTTGCTTGTTCAATATTCATATTTGTTTAAACACTCCCATCTATCGCCATTGTACCCCTCGCCCGGCGTAATTACCATTGTATCATTTCAGCAATTCCGCATCATTAACTTGATTATAATGTTGGGGACAACCGTTCAGCTGGAAAACAAATCATGCTATGATGAGGGCATGCATCAAACATAAGGAGGTTCAACACAAATGAGAAGAGTCGCGATTATAGGAGCTGGCAGCATTGTATTTTGCAAAACTCTGATGTTGGATATTATGGCAACGGAAGCGCTGGAGGAAACAGAATTCGTGCTCATGGCCCCATCCACCTCCAAAACAGCTCAAGTGGAGACTTTTGCGAACAAAGTCATTGCAGAGAATGGCTTGAAATCCAGAGTCTCCATTACAACGGATCGGCGGGAAGCGTTGACCGGCGCCGATTATGTCATCTGCACCTTCCAGGTGGGAGGCGTCTCCGCTTTCGAAATGGATTATAAGATTCCGCTTAAGTACGGCGTGGATCAATGTATCGGGGATACGCTGGGACCAGGCGGCATCTTCCGGGCGCTGCGCAGCATTCCCGTCATTCTTGATGTGGCCAGAGACATGGAGGAGCTGTGTCCGAATGCCCTTCTGCTCAACTATGTGAATCCAATGGCGATGATTGGCTGGGCGCTCGGGGAAACCAAAGTGAAATTCGTCGGGCTCTGCCACGGCGTGCAGACGACGCTGGATCTGATCGCTGGTTACGTCGGTCTGCCCAAGACGGAGATCGATTATGTAAGCGCTGGCATTAATCATATGGGCTGGTTTCTCCGGCTGGAGCATCAGGGACGGGATTTGTATCCCCTGCTGCGGGAGAAGTTCGAGCAGCCGGAATTCTATGTCAATGAGAAGGTGCGCGGGGAAGTGTTCCGCCATTTCGGCTATTTTATGACGGAGTCGACGGGTCATCTGTCCGAATATGTCCCCTGGTTCCGCAAAAATGCCAGAGAGCTTGCGCTTTACTGCGACGAACCGGCCTTCGGCGGGGAATCCGGCGCGGCTTACGAGTGGTCGACTTATGTGGCCGGCAAGTACAATCAGCCGAATATCATGGATAACGAGCCGACGAAGCTGCCGAAGCGGAGCGTCGAATACTGCGCCTATATTATAGAAGCGCTGGAGACAGGCAAGCCCTTCAAGTTCAACGGCAATGTCCGAAATAGCGGAATGATCGCCAATCTGCCTGATGAATGCTGCGCAGAGGGGCCGATCTATGCGGACCGGACAGGATTAAACCGTACGCTGCTGGGTGATCTGCCGCCGCAGTGCATGGCGCTCAATATGACGAATATTAATGTGCAGCGTCTAGCTGTTCTCGCCGCCAAGACAGGCGATCCGGAAGCGGTTGTCCATGCTTGCGCACTCGACCCTCTCACCTCAGCGGTGCTTTCCCTGAAGGAAATCCGCGAGATGGTCACCGAGATGCTGGAGGCGGAAGCCCAGTGGCTGCCGCAATTTGCCGACAGGAAGCCAAGAGCGACTCCCACCATCGCTATCCCCCAGGACGTACAGCGCGCCGAGGTCCCTATCGATCCCGCGCTCGCGATATTTTCAAGATTTGGCGAGCTTGCCAGGTAGGGTGATTGGAAACCTGCCCTTCTGCTGGACACTGACTTATTATAAAAGCTCCTGCCCGGCTAATTGCCGGACAGGAGCTTTTATTTCTCACAGTCTTGTATTTTCGCTTTATCTGTCCAGAGGATAAATATCGTTCCGTTCAAATAATCTCCACAGCTGCTCCGCCATAAATTGAGGCGGATGCGGCATTTTATTCAGAATCCACCACTCCACGGTACCCACGAAGGCTGAGGCCATAAATTGGGCAATCAATTCCTTATCCATTTCCTGATTGATGTCATTCATTTTTATCTTCTGGTCTACCGTTGACGCAATGACTTGCATCAGGCGTTCCCGAAATACGGTCGTTCTTTGATTGGCAAGCATGGAAGAGAAGAACAGGTAATTCTCCTCGAAATAAACGAATGCAGGCTTCAGCGCACCAATCAGACCGGTTTGCACCTGATTAAACTCGTCGAATTTGCAGGCACGGAACATTTTGTTCAAATGGTCATCTATACATTGATTAAGCAGATCATATTTATCCGTGTAATGAAGATAGACGGTTCCCCGGTTTACATTCGCCCGTTCCGAAATGTCATTAATGGTGATGTGATCGAGTTCTTTCTCGGAAAACAGTTCCAGAAACGCCTTGTTGATGGCTTCCTTCGTCCGCAGAATTCGTCGGTCTATTTTCGTTTCCGCTGCCATTAGGCCATTGCCTCCCCTGTTATTGAACATTCCCGGTGCTGCTGTTGGATATGAAACAAAAGCGCGTATATTACCGATTGAATTAACTTCCCTTCTCTATATAATAGTAATCAACAGCAGTAAGATAATCAACTGCCGTTAAATAATCAACACCAGTTTCATAGGGAGAAAGCAATAACAAAATTCCTTTAAGGGGCGATAACGAATGGAAAACTTGAAATCCAAGGTCATCATTATTACGGGAGCATCCAGCGGAATAGGTGAAGCAACTGCGAAGTTATTGGCCCAACAGGGCGCAAAGGTCGTATTGGCGGCAAGAAGAGAGGATCGTCTGCAAACCATCGTGAACGATATTAAACAAGACGGCGGAGAAGCTGTTTATATACCAACCAATGTAGCTTCATCAGAGGACATGCAGAAGCTGGCACAGCTTGCATTGCAGCAATATGGCCGGATCGATGTGCTTGTGAATAATGCCGGAATTATGCCGGTTTCCCATTTGAATGAACTCAAGATCCATGAATGGGATCAAATGATCGATGTTAACATCAAAGGCGTTTTGTACGGCATCGCCGCTGTTTTGCCAACCATGAGAGAGCAGAAATCGGGACATATCCTTAACGTCTCCTCGGTAGTAGGTTATCAGGTAAGTCCGACCGCGGCTGTGTACAGCGCTACAAAATTTGCTGTCAGAGCGATTTCGGAAGGGCTGCGCCAGGAGGAATCTCCTTCCTCCAATATCCGGTCCACCATCATCTCCCCGGGACTTACGGATACGGAGCTGAGCGACACGATCAGCAGTCCCGAAATAAAAGCGATGGCAAGTCAAATGAAAAGCATGGCCATCTCGCCATACAGTATCGCAAGAGCGATTGCCTATGCCATTAATGAACCCGAGGATACCGGAGTCAATGAGATTATTATCAGACCGACCATACAACCCTGATGCAACCATCCTGATAGAAAAATACTTCTAAGGATCCTCTCCAAAGCAATGGTCGTCCTCTTTATGCTCAACAAAAAACAGCATGATACTTTTAGGGCAGCTTCGTTCAATGCGAAGCTGCCTTTTTTCCTCCCACTGCGACTTTTATCACCGCTTGGGCACAAGCGGGACTTGTCATTGATGGAATGCTAGTGTTCATTCATTTATTAACGGCTCCATATAACCTCCACAAGAGGTACACCAAAAAATCCGCCTTTACAATCGACTCTGAGTCAATTATAATCGATTCATAGTCAATTATAATTGATTTAGAGTCAATTACTTCGGTTGACAAATTATATACTGAATACTTATTCAGGGCGGAGGAATGAATGATGAGTAAAAAGGTCATCTTGATCACGGGTGCATCATCCGGTATAGGCAAGGAAACCGCAAAGAAGCTTCTATCCGAAGGTCATATTGTTTATGCCGCCTCAAGGCGGGTTGAACAAATGCGCGATCTAACAGAATCAGGCGCGGTAACAGTAAAAATGGATATTTCAATTGAGGATGAAATCAGAGCTTGTATGGATAAAATCATCAAGGAACAAGGAAGAATTGATGTGCTTTTCAACAACGCCGGATTTGGTCTTTACGGGAGCGTAGAGGAAGTGAGTATGGATGATGCGAGATATCAGTTTGAAGTGAATATTTTCGGATTGGCCCGAATGACCCAGCTTGCCGTGCCTTATATGAGAGCACAAAGAAAAGGAATCATCATCAATACCTCGTCCGTAGGCGGAAAAATTTACACGCCGCTTGGCGCATGGTATCATGCAACCAAACATGCGCTGGAAGGATGGTCCGATTGCTTGAGACTCGAATTGAAGCCGTTTGGAATAGATGTCATCGTTATTGAGCCGGGAATTATTGAAACCTCATTCGGAGATGTGATGAGCGAGCCTATGCTGAAAAACTCTGGTAACGGTCCGTATAAGGCCATGGCAGAGGCCGTTGCGAAGACAACCAAAAGCTCCTATCAGGCAGGAGGCGGTTCATCGCCTGGCGTAGTGGCAAATATCGTTTCAAAAGCAATCGCAGCGAAGAATCCCAAAATCAGATACGCTGTCGGTAAACTGGCCAAGCCCCTGATTTTATTGAGAAAATGGATTAGCGACAGGAACTTTGACAGACTCATTATGAGTCAGATGAAATAAAGACAAAACTTAGCTAAGAATACCTTGATTCCAGTTTTGAGAATGCTCAATCTGAAGTCAGGGTATTTGTCCTTTTCCTTGACAATCCTGCATGTATTACTTACGATTGACTGCAAGTCGACATAGAAGTTAATGATCGAGGTGCCGGTTTCAATGAAAAGAGCCATGACGGAAAGCGCTAAAGCAGAGAAAGCGAAGCTGATTTTAGATACCGCACGTGAAATGTATCAGAACAGCACATTTGATAAAATCAAAATGAGTGACATAGCAAAAGCGGCGAAAGTTTCAAACGGGACGCTGTTTTATTACTACAGCACGAAAGAAATCCTGTTTATGGAAATGCTTTTCCAGGAATACGAGAAACGCTTTCAGAATTTCGTGAATGTCCTTCTTCCTTTTCAAACCATGACACTTGAAGCATTCAAAAACTTTTTTCTGAGCGAGATGGAAAGCATTCTGGACCAGGATTCCGTATTGATCCGATTGAGCGCCATAAAGAATACCATTCTGGAAAAGAATATCGATCAGGAAACAGCCGTTAAAGACAGCACGGGATTGTACGCAATATTGGATCATATCGTACGCTTATTGACTGAAAGAGTAAGTTTGTTAAATGCTGAAGCTTTTTACAATTTACTGTTGGCTCAGAACGCCATTATTGTAGGGTATGCCAATATGGCAAGCATGCCCGAGGTGCTGCTTAAAGCGATTGACGACCATGAGCTGGAGGGTTTCAGAATAGATTTCAGGAAAAATGCATTGACCGCAATGGATTATTATCTTGTTGGATTATTTGAAAAGCTGAAGATTAATTAAAAAGTCTGGCGCCGGTTATAATATTTTTCCGTTTGTTAATCAAGCACGTTATGTTAAAATATATAGAATGTATTTTACAATCAATGAAGCAGGTGAAGAAAGTGAACGGGCAATCCGAGTACAATGTATTATTGTTTTACAAATTTATCGCCGTACCCGATGCGGAACAATTTACGCAGGAGCATTTGGCTTACTGCAGAGAGCTTGGCATCAAGGGACGCATCCTGATAGCCGACGAAGGAATTAATGGAACCTTATCGGGGACGATCGGGCAGACGGAGCAATACATGCATGATCTGCGCCAGAATCCTCTTTTTGCTGATATTGTCTTCAAGATCGATGCCGTCGAAGGGCATACCTTCCGTAAAATATTTGTCCGCTACAAGAAGGAACTGGTCACCTTCCGCTTCAACGAGGAAGATATCAACCCTACTCTCCAGAGCGGCAAGCGGCTCGCTCCGAAGCAATTTTATGAATATTTGCAGCGCGATGACGTGATTGTGCTCGATGGCCGCAATGGGTATGAGTATGACCTGGGTCATTTCCGCGGCGCCATCCGGCCGGACATCGAGACCTCCAAGGAGTTTCCCGAATGGATCAGGGAGAACCTGAGCGAGAATAAGCATAAGCCGATTCTGACCTACTGCACTGGCGGCATACGCTGCGAGAAGCTGAGCAGCTTTCTGCTGAAGGAAGGCTTCGAGGACGTTTATCAGCTGGATGGCGGCATCGTCACCTATGGACAGGATGAGGAAGTGAAGGGCAGATTATTCGACGGCAAATGTTATGTGTTCGATGAGCGGATCTCCATTCCGGTCAATCATACGGAGGAAGCCAATGTAGTGGGACAATGCCATCATTGCGCCAAGCCCGCCGACCGTTACATTAACTGCGCCAATGATCTCTGCCATCACCAGCATATTGTCTGCGACGAATGCGAAACCCTGCACAATCATTATTGTTCCGAGGAATGCAGCTCGTTCTCGCAGGCCATTTAATATACGTTCAAAATGCAACCACTTACCCTCCTGCTGCAGCCGGGAATGGATAAGTGGTTTTTTTATAAAAAACAGCGCCGATTTCAGGAAGCTGAAATCGGCGCTGCCGGTATGAATAGAAATGTGCCGCTGGTGAATCTTAATAAGCGAGTGAGAACAAGCCGTTGATATGAGCCAGGTAGCGGGCATTGCTCGCTTTTTTCATCAGGGAAGCCGGCGTGCCTTTCAGCTCGATGCCGCTGCCGCCAATGCTGCCGATTCCATCTTTGCGTCCGAGACTCGCCAGAGTACCGGAGAATACCGGATTGAACGTGTCCATGCTGCTGCCGTTGAAGAAGGCTGCGATGTTGGCGCCGGCAAGCTCGCCCATTTGCCAGGCCAGCTGTGCTGTCGGCGGGTAAGGACGGCCCTCGGGACCAAATACAACCGCACAGTCGCCGGCCAGGAATACTTCCGGATGGGATACGGATTGCAGGAATTCATTGACCGTGGCACGGCCGCGGTTCACTTCTACGCCGCTTTCGGCAACCAGCGTGCTGCCTTGAACGCCGCCTGTCCATACCAGCGTGCTCGTATCGATCGTTTGGCCGTCTTTCAGGCTGACAACAGATCCGTTCACTTCTGTGATGGCAAGGCCTGTCAGGAACTTAACGCCGCGCTGCTCAAGGCTTGAAGTTGCACGCGCAATCAGATCGGCCGAGAAAATCGGCAGAATGCTTGGCATAGCCTCAACAAGATAAAGCGAAATATCGGCAAAATCTACGCCGTTCTTGCGGCAGATGCCTGGAAGCTCGTCCGCCAGCTCGCCCACAAGCTCCACGCCTGTAAGTCCGCCGCCGCCGATAACGAAAGTAGCGTCCGCTTTGTTTTTGGATTTGCTGTATTCGCGGATGCGGTCTTCAACATGCGCGTAGACGCGGTTGGCATCCTGTACGGATTTCAGGGTTAGGCTGTTTTCCTGCAGTCCCGGAATACCGAAGTAGTTCGTTTCGCTGCCCAGAGCAAGAACCAGGGAATCATAACGATAGGATTCTCCGCCCTCAAGCTTCACTGAACGGCCTGCGACGTCTATTTTTTGAACCGTGCCGACTTTAACGTTGATTTGCTTGCCTTTAAGCAGCTTCTCCAAAGGCAGGGCAACTGCCTTCTCTTCCACATTGCCCGCCGCAAGACGGTGCAGTTCCGTGATGATCTGATGTGAAGGAACACGGTTAATGACTGTGATTGTAGCCTCTTCTGCCGACAGATGCTCACGTGCCGAAAGAGCGCTCAACAAGCCGCCGTAACCGCCGCCCAATATAAGAATATGTTTACTCACGTTCATCCTCCGTTCTGAATGATTAATCTATTCGTCTTTTTTATTTCTTTCGCCCAGAATATCCAGGTAAGCTTGGCTGAAACGAAGCATTTTCTGAAGCTCCGGATCTTTCAGCAGCTTAAGCATGCCAAACAAACCGATGGTTGCTTCGCTTTGCTCAGCGCGGTCATTCGCTTCGATAACGGCAGATGCGTAGCCTTTGACTTTCTTCTCAAGCGGCTTTACCACCTCTTGAAGGCCTCCGACCATATCTTGAATAAGCACGCGGTCCGTTGCCACTTTTGAAGCAAGGTCATACGTTTTGGTAAGCAGAGTCATCATTTCGGTAAGCTTCGGCAGTTGTTCCACCAATACCGTTAAGGACTCTTGTACTTCCGGCTTTAGCAGTTGATCCAGCACATCCGGCTTGGCAGCTGCTTGTACTGCGGTAACTTCTGTTTGTTGTACAGTTGTTTCTGACATTTGCACGTTTCCTCCTTCATTCAAATAAATAGTGCCGGCTCGCTGCTGAAAACGGATACTCTTCTAATCAGTCGGAATGTAATAATTTTTCATCTATCAGCCTTCTTAGTGAAAATCTTCACATAGAATCATAGAGGTGGGCCGTATCCAGACTGATGCGATCGACATAGTCACATCTGTATCTATTGTATACCTAAACGACGAATTTTGCATCCCCAAAACAAATTGTCAGATCTTTTGTTTTTATGGCGGATCTGGATTTATTATGCGGGATAGTCAGGCTGCTTATTCTACCTGGGCCAATGAGAATTTTTCAAGTACAAAAACACCCCTGCTATCCATTACGGAACACTGGTATGAAAGGAAAAGCCGCTAAAAGCCTAACCCTCGGGAGGCGGTTTGATTAGACGTCATAGCTTCTATAGATTCAATCTATTTCTCCCACTGCTGGTTCGGATCTTACACGCCTAAAAAACTTAAAAATTTTTAATCAGTCAAAAAAACCAATGGCTTCACCCTTGGTGACAAAGGGCGAAGCCATTGGTTTCCACTGGTTGCTGCCTTATTTTACTTCCGTTTCCGCTGCCATCGCCTGCCGTCCATATCCGGCAGCGGCCAGCTGACGATGCGTCGCTCCCACATATCCGCAGAATTTCCCACATCTCATCGCTGGAATCGTAGATGCCGTATTTGCCGAACAGGCCGTTCACATTGCCGAAATCATACAGCGCAAACCAATGCGTCCCCACCATGTAAGAAAGCCCGGCGGCGCGGCTGACAAAGTCCCGGCAGCTCCAGCCGGATGCAGCCTTCCTCCCCCGCAACCGGCTGGCAGGGCGGGATCAGACTGTAAAAAAGCTCTTCAGCAGGGCTCCGCGAGGACGAACGCATCCGTAACTTCAATCAAAGCCTCCCGCTGCCGTTCCAGCTTGAAGGATCGCCGCCAGGATTCGATGTCCGCCTCGCCGGGGTAGGCTGCCGCAATATCGATGGACATCACGGTGCCGCTCTCTTCCTGATGATACCGGGGACCGGACGCCTGGTACTCGCCGCCGTTCTGCTGCAGAACGCCCCGGACCGTCGGCAGATGATGGTATTGGGACTGGAGATACCACAGCACCTTGATCATTGGATGCATGATCAGGATAGCAGATAAACCCACCATGAAATACGAGACTCTCTTGCTTTTTATTGTCTTTTATTAGCCAACCTTGCCGCTGGCAAATCAAATAGAGGACCGCCGGCAAATTTGCCAGGCGGTCCTCTATTTGATTACGGAGCTGATTACAGCGAAAACATGGTGTATACACCTATAGACAGGACAATAACGGAGACTGCGCTGCATAAATAGGTATGCCGCGTCAGATTGGCGCGTTTCCTCCATGCTAACGCCAGCTGCCGGCAGGCAAAATACATACTGATTATATTGACAAGAAACAGCACGAGAATGAGCACATCCATAATAACGGAGCCGTGACCCTCCATATCCCGATGCTGCAATTGCATCCCCGCTGTCGCGCCCATTATGAGTGGAGCCAAAGCCCAATGGATCAGATGCAGAATAATGACGCCTGTAACCGAAATAAAAGATAAGGTGGAATATTTCGACTCAAGACCCATTACCCTGATTTTCTGCAGCATTCCATTCCCCCTTTTCACTTAAGGCGGCGGCTTGTTCTTCACACTGCGGTTGTTTGAAGCTTCCTATTTATGCCGTTATTTTTGTATATTCATTCCTCACCGATTGCAGAACAACCATATAGGGAGGCCCGTTGAAAAAAAACAGGCAGCCTCCCCGTTATACGATCTGCTCCACATGCACCGATTTGTCTTTGCTTAAATCCAGATATTGGCCTTTCACCTCGACAAGGGGACTCAAGGGATCATTGGCATGAATCAGAATAATCGTGCCCCGCTGTCCATTGGAGAGGCAGACCTCGCTGCCAATCAGCATGTCCATGATACGCGCGAGAAAGCATAACGTTGTCTCCGGATCGAGCAGCCCGTAGGCATTTTGCGACATTTCCAGCAGAACCTGATAGAAAGGAACCTGTTTCTTATAGACCCGCTTCGAGATCATCGCGTGAAAAACATCCGCGACGGCTACGATTTTGCTGAAAGAGTCCATCTGCTCTCCCTTGATGCCATGCGGATATCCGCTTCCGTCCTCGCGCTCATGATGCTCCAGAGCCACCAAGGCGTGCCGCTGCGCAAGCCCCGGCGTTTGCCTGATCAGTTCGTACCCGTAAAGCGTATGCTTCTTCATTTCATCAAATTCTTCAGGCGTCAGCTTGCCCGGTTTATTCATGATCGCTTCAGGAACTTTCGCTTTTCCGATATCATGCAGGAAGCCTGCGATGGTCAGATCCAGCAATTCCTCTTCGCCAAGACCCTTCACTTTGCCGATTAAACGTGCAATCAGCGCAACTGCGATAATATGACGGTAGGTATATTCATCATTTTCGCCGAAATAGGTGAAAACCTGCTTTAAATAAATATGGTTGCTCATATCCACAATGATCGGCACCATCGTATTGCGGACATGCGCAAACGGAATCTCATCGAAGTGCCGGACCTGATGAAAGACGTCCTTGATTTCAACAATAGCCGAATTCAGCAGGTGCAGGACCGGAAGATCTTCAATATCCTCTTCCTTCAGCGTAATTTGATGTTGAATGAGCCGCTTCAGATTTTTTCGTGTGAGCCGGGAAAAAGCAGGCACAATCAAGGCACCCATTTGGTTGTACATATTTTTATTTACTCTCATGCCTACATATTGATATTGCCGAACAGTCGGAGTCACCAAGATTCCACCACTTTCACGGGGTGCTTATTATAGAAGAAATCAGATTAAGCCTGCATCATGTTATCGATATCAAAGGTTGTATTTTCGACAGACTCCAGAATTTCCTTACTGTAATTCCCGATAGAGACTCTTCCCGAGTGCATTCTGACGACGCTGACCCGCCTCTTGGCTTTCAGCAGCGTGGCCGCTCCGGTCTGCCCTCCTACAATCTTCGCCGTGATATCCCCTTCGGCTTCCAGCCTTGAACCGCGGCAAACGGCCAGCCGATGCTTGAAGGATATATTGCCGGCCGAGTACAAATCACTGACAAGAACTCCGTCGCGCTGGATCAAAATATCGCCATTGGATTTGAGCTCGCTGTTATGGCATTGATTGATGGTAATATTGACCAGCGCCTCCTGCATGCGGGCCACCTCCTGATGGGCGTCCGTCAATAGGGACAAGAAGCTCTGGATGCCATTTCTGGTGGCCGACTCAATGAGCTGCGAGGGCTTCAGGAAAACCGCCGCCATTTCCATCAGCTTCTGGTACTCTTCTTTCTTCAGATGGCGGATATTGGCGACCACGGATAGCAGATCCTTGATTAGCCCCGGTATATCCTTCATTTTCTTCTCCAGCAGCAGCAGCACAATCTGTCCGTATTTAACCGTCTGGTCACGTGACTGGATCGCTTGCTCCAGCACCTGGGAGCCGATCAGCAGCTTCTCGATCTGCTTGCTCAGCAGCTTCGAGGTGTTGTATAAACGGTTGAACATGACACCGAAGTATCCCGAATACAGCTTGCTGCCCATTACATTCCCCCGGATATGGATGCATCCCGTTGCTGTGATGGTCGCATTGAAGACACTGCCAATGACATATACATTCCCCAGAGATTCAATAATCATATTGTCGGTTACATTGCCATATACGATCACATCGCCGGAGAAGACAATATTGCCGGTTTCAATGTCTACATCGCCGGAGACGGTATACGCTGTCGAGATATCAAAGACTTTGATTTTGGTTCCCGTAATCCGCGGGCGTCCTTCTTTTCTGGCGATAATGGCCCCCTGTGGAGTCAGCTCTACGCCCGACTTGGCTACCAGCAGGATATCAGCCGGCGCTTTGGGCGTGATCAGATTGCCGTAAACATCGTATCCCGGGATGCCGTCGATAATCGGGGATTTCCTGGCAATAACGTCGCCGCTGGTGACGGAAGGGATTTGCAGATGATTGCGGAAGTCAACCGTCCCTTCCGTTTCATGGAAACGGCTTTCGATCTCCTCGGAGAAATAAATCTCCAGCTCCGCATCCTTCCCGGGTACGGGAGCTTTGCCCCTGGCGATGAGAATCGGGCTGTAGGTCGGCTGCAATAATTCCTGATGAATAGCGGCCAGGTCGACGTTTGCTTTGATCGACTTCTTTTCAAGCACGGCGGCGACATCTGTCAAATGCACACTTTCAAGAACCATATTCCTGTCTTCCTCGGCAGATATTATGATTTTGGCAAGAGGCTCTGTATCGGTTAGCTGCCAGGCATACCGTTCTTTGGCGTGCAGGTGGAAATAAGCGTGAAGCTTGTCTTCCGAGACTGTAATCTCATACATCGGTTGATTCTCAATTTCCCAAAGGATGCTGTCGCTGGAAGTCACGTTGATTTCTGAATGTATGTCATGATGATTTACCTTTAGTTTGACCGGGGCAATAGCGCTGATGACGGGGAGCTTGCCATTATTGACGGGATCATGGACAATAATCCGGTGTTCAATTACCTGAATCCAGCCGTCCTGCTTCAAGGGGCTTCTGATATCCCTTTCGTCTGTGGAAGATCTGGAAGCCGCATCCACCTCACCCAGATGCAATTGCTTGATCAGCTGGGACAATTCATCTTCAGAGATTTTTTTCTTCACGTTAACACCTCTCAAACCTCAGACCAGAATGGTTTTTTTTAACAAAAAAAACACCATCCGATTGGATCGTGTTTATACACCACCAATTCGGCAGCCTGGCGACCATAGAGATGCTCTCTTTAGGCCCATAGCTTTGCGTCCCTGACTTTCGGCAGGTTTGCCTTTATCGTTTGAGTTTCTTAATTATTAGTCACTAGTTCCTATTTGAATTTTAATAATTAGGAAAATATACCTTGCAAGTCCAAATTGAGTGTACTAAAAGGACTGTCTTTTGTCTAATGCAGTCAAATAAAGAAGTTCGCCTGTTTACAGCCGTTCATACCTGAAATCTGCCATGTTCAGGCCGGAAAAACGACTATTCAAGTCATTCGACAACTATTTTCACTCCACTTCCGATAGGCACGAAGGGTGATTGCATTTTAATATTGTTAGCGTTATGATTTCAAATCATATCATTCCGTGATTCTGCAAAAAAACGATGATTAAAATAGATATTTCTAATAGATATTTAAAATATAAACGGTTTTCATATGGGGTTTTTGAATATTTTTCCATTCCGCTTTTTTTCGTCGGGCAGCCCAAAACAAGTATTGGAGTGTAAACAAGAATGATAAATATCAGGGTCATTATTGCTGACGAAGACAATCAAACGAGAGAAACTGTCAAGAAGTTTATCACTGCGCTTCCTTATATTACGCTCATTGGCGAAGTTCCCGACGAACATTCCGTTATGGAAATCATGGTCCGGGAGAGGCCGGATTTAATTTTGACCGATCCTTCGCAGCCGGGGCTGGGCGGACTTAAGGCGCTGAAGGACTATTTGCAGATCATCCCCCGTCTGAAAATGATCTGGATGGCCCCAGGCCAGGAGTATGCAATCGAAGCGTTCAATATGGGTGCAGTCGACTATATCATAAAACCGGTCCTTCGCACCAGACTATACAAGGCGCTGGAGCGGACGAAACATACCCTCGAAATGGAACGGAAGGCCAATCATTTGTTCATCAATCCGGACCCCAAGCTGATTATAAAAATCAATAAAAATATTCATATCATTCCTTTTAATGAAATACTTTTCATAGAAAAGATGGGAAAAAAATCTATTATACATACTCTGAATAACGATCCCCTTGAAACCTATGACAAACTGGAACCGGCTCCTCATCTGGTACAGGCTCACCGCTCCTATCTGATCAATCTCAGCAAAGTGTCCCGTATAACCAGGATGGGTGAAACCTACCAATCCTTCTTCGGTAGCTACCCCAGACAGGCGTTGATCGCCAAATCGAAAATGAAAGATATTCAGGAGCAGCTTCAGCTGAGGGACCCTAAACAGCCTTAAGCAATAGGCAGTCAATTTCCGGTTTCAAGCTTCATTCGCGATTTCACCGAACGCGCATATTCCGAAGGACTCATCCGCGTGGCATTCTTGAATGCCTTGGAAAAATAATGGACGCTGCTGAACCCCAGCTGCCGGGAAATCTCTGTGAAATTATAGCTTTCCTCCCGGATGTACCGCTTGGCGCGCTCGATCTTAAGCTTCGAGAAGTACTCCTTGACGGAATAGCCGGTATTCTGCTTGAATAAGCTTTTGAGCTGGGTTTTGCTGATATGCAGCTCGCCGCAGATATCGTTCACATTCATCGGACCGCCGATTCTTCCTTCCATAAACAAAAGCGCCTGCCTGGTCAGCTCATCCTTGCTTTTCTCCCGGGCTGGCGAGGACAAGGGCTTCTCCGGCTGCAGGAGACTGCTTTTGCGCAGCAGACGGATCAGGAAAATTTCCAGGTAACAGCGGAGCAGCTGCTCACTGCCGATCACCGCACCCTCGCGGCGCTCCAGCGGATGGCGGAACGGGAAAATGAAGGCATTCTCACCCTCCTTGATCATCTGCGCCAGCAGATTGCGCTCCTCATCCTCCAGACTGAACACTTTATCCGCAAAACGGTTCATTGCGCCGGAGCGGCAGTCGAACGTCATGACGATCGCATTGGGCGCTTTGCCCTTGGCGGCATAAAATTCATGAAACTCATTCGGCTTATGAAATATAATCATGCCCTGCTTCAGCAGCTGTCTCCTGCCGTCGGCAAACACCTCGATTTCTCCCTTGTCCACGTACAGAAACTCCCAAAAGTTATGTTTCTCACCGTTAAACCCGAAGTCCTTGTCCAGTTCAAAATAATACATCGTGATGAGCTTCTCAATGACAAGGGTCTGCTGCAGCGGTGTCCGCTGCAGATCGTCCAGCTCTGCTTGCGTGCTCACTTGCAATCATCACCTTCCGCATTTATCCGTTAATGCTATCATACCGCGTGCCGCCAGCGGCGGGAAGGGTCGCCCGATAGCAAAACAACAAAAAACGGGGCTTTTTGAACAAAGCCCTTCCGCCTCTCAGCTCTTATACTGGTAGTAAATCCAGTCAAGCAGATCATAGGAGGATGGCAAGATGAATTTGGGTGTAATCGGTTATGGGCTTCGCATACGCACGATCATTGCGGAGATTATCAAGCAGGAGCCCTCCTGCAGGGTGACGGCTATCGTCGATGTGCGGAAGGATGAGATCCGGGAGGAGCTTCAGGCGCAGGGGATGGACAGCATCCATTATTATGATACTGCCGAGGAAATGCTTGGCGCGGAGAGCCTTGACGGCATATTAATCGGCACGCGCTGCTCGCTGCATACGACAATGGCGCTGAAGGTGCTGCAAAGCGGAATTCCGCTTTATCTGGAGAAACCGGTATCCACGACGATGGAGGATTTAAGACGGCTGAAGGCGGGCTTTGAAGCTTCCATATCGAAGGTGGTGGTATCGTTTCCGCTGAAGCTGACGACGATCGTCCAGCTGGCCAAGGAAATTATCGATTCCGGCAAAATCGGTACGGTGGAGCATGTGCAGGCCGTGAATAATGTGCCGTATGGCGGGGTTTATTACCAAAGCTGGTACCGTGACGAGCAGGAAACCGGCGGACTGTTTCTGCAGAAGGCCACGCATGACTTCGATTATATCAACAGCCTGCTTGGGATCAAGCCCACCGAGATTGGCGCGATGACCTCCAAGCAAATTTTCAAGGGCACGCGGCCGGCAGGCCTGAAATGCGTCAATTGCGAGGATAACCGGGTCTGTCCGGACAGCACCGCCTTCAATAAAGATCGCTGGCGCAGCTGGGAGTACTGCTGTTATGCGGAGGATACCGGCAACGAGGATTCCGGGAGCTCCCTGATCCGTTACGAATCCGGCATGCATGTCTCCTATTCGCAGAACTTTTTTGCCCGCCGGGAGGCAGCCGCGCGCGGAGCGCGTTTGCTTGGCTATAAGGGGACGCTGGAGTTTGATTTCTACACCGGCAAAGTGAACGTATTCATGCATCATACGCCGCGTGTGGAAACCTATGATATTTCAGGGGGCGAAGGACATTTTGGCGGCGATTCCACCCTGGCGCAAAATTTCGTGGCTATCATGCAGAACGGCGCGGAATCGCTCTCCCCGCTGGAAGACGGTTTATTGAGCGCGTTGATGTGCCTGAAAGCCAAGGAATCAGCCGAGACCGGCATGTTCCGCTCCATTGATTGGGCGTAGCTCGCGGCGAAGCAGCGGGAGGGAAAAATAAAACGTGACTTTTCCTTCCTGTGCCCGAACACCGAAGGAAGCGTTGTGGCTCTGCAAAATGGTCCCGGCAATGGACAGCCCGAGACCGGTGCCGCTGAATTTTTTGCTGCGGGAGCTCTCCATGACATAGAAGGGCTCCCATACCCGCTCCCACTCGGCCTCCTTCCCGGTGTTCGTGCTGTTGGTGATGCGGAATTGAACGGCGTCCTCCTTCGCCGCAAGCGTCATGGCCACCTGTTTGCCTGTCGAATATTTCATCGCATTCGTCATGAAATTGTGCAGGGCGGATTCAAGCTTCCTCCTGTCCGCCATCACCCATGATTCAGCGGGCAGGCGGTCGTCCACCTCAAGCTCCAGGTCCTGCTGCCGGAACGCAATCCGGTATGCGACCAGCATCTCCCCAAGCAGCTGCCGAAAATCGACCGGCGCGAATTGATACGTCTCGGCCTGCAGCCTGGAGAGCTCCAGCAGACGGTCGATCATCCCGGACATGGCTTCGCTCTGCTGCCGGATCACATCGGCATAGCTGCCATCGTCCAGACCGTCCTGAATGCCGGACGCATACAACTGAATCAGGGACAGCGGCGTTTTCAGCTCATGCGAGATATCCGCGATAAACGTCCGAAGATTGGCATTCTTCGCTTCCAGCGATTGATGCGCGTCCTCCAATTTATCGCTCATCCGGTTGATGCTGCCGGCCAGGGACTCAATTTCATCGCCCGTCCGGATATCCGCCTTGGCAAACGACAAATTGGAAATCGCCTCTGCCGTTTCAATCAGCTTCGCAAGCGGTTTGACAATCCGGGTCGTATACAGAGCGGACAGCACGATAAGCAGCAGCAGCATGCCAACCCAAATGTACAGATTGAAGCGGTTGACGATCCGGATCGTATCCGAGGAATAGGAGATGGACTCCCCTACCGCAAACACATATCCGCCTGCAGGCAGGAAATTGACCAGGAAGCTGGACTTCAGCTTGGCCTGATCATATATTTTATTGACCCTTCCCCCTTCGCGCAGTGCCGCCACGCTTTCCTCGGCCAGCCAAAATTTGCTGAGGGCGATGCCCTTCCGGTTAAACTGCACGATGAGCCGGCTGTTCAGGTCATTGACCGTATCCGCCAGGGAAGTATACGCGATCGTTACCTGATACTGCTCCTCCATAGATCCGATCCGCTCCACCAGCTGCCCGTACTCCATGCCCGCCAGCTCCGAGGTCAGACCGGCAAGCTTATGCTTCTTCTGGTACAGGAAGTATTTGGGAAGAAAAAAAGTATTCACGGCAAAAGACAGCACAAAAACCGCGCACAGCGCCACCGTAATCCGCAGGATCAGCTTCCTGGTCAGTTTACTCATCGGCATCCACCAGACTGTAACCCATTCCCCGGAAGGTTTTGATGCGATGCTCGCCGATCTTCTCCCGCAATCTGCGGATATGGGTATCCACCGTACGTTCTTCGCCGAAATAATCGAATCCCCACACTTGATCGAGCAGCATTTTGCGGGTCACAATCTGCCCCTTGCTGACAACCAGATATCTCATCAATTGAAATTCCCTGGAGGTAGCCAGCACATCGTGCCCGCCGCGATAAATCTTTTGTCCCTCCATATCAACGGTCAAATCCCCGAGTATAATCTTGTCAGTCAGCTGCAGCAGCTTGCGTGCCCGAATGAGCAGGATGCGCGGATCGAACGGTTTGCGCATATAATCGTCAGCCCCCGACTGCAGGGCGGCAAACTCATCTTCCTGATCGCCCTTGGCCGTCAGCAGCAGCACCTTCGTCCGGCCCGTCTTCTTGATTTCCCGGCAGACCTCGACACCGCTCCGCTTCGGCATCATCCAATCCAGAACCGCCAAATCCACCCTGTTGTTATAGAACAGATCCAACGCCTCCTCTCCGTCCTGCGCAAGAAGCGTATGGAACCCTTCTTTATGAAAGTATGCCTTCAATATTTGCAGCATTAGCGGTTCATCGTCAGCAAGCAGCAGCTTCATGCCCGCACCTCCTTCCTCCTGGGCCGCTGTATGGCAAAGGCATCAGCAAGCCTCCCCCACTATAAACTCCGTATGTTACACCAGTATGACAGAAGCGTCTGTCTCCGGACAAGCTGTCTTCCTGCCGCTCCCGCTTCAGGTCAGGAGGACTTTTTTGCAGCATGCACTTTCCTGTAACAAAACTCTCTTACACTGAGTCTGGCTGCAACTACATGAATTGGAGGAGATAACATGAAACAACGATTAGCTTTGATTTTGGCGGCAGGCATGCTGATGTCTGCCGCCACCGGATGCGCTAGCGGCGCTGACGCCCCCGCCTTGCCCCAACCCTCCGTGACGAAGGAGGTTCCGGTTCTGCAGACGAACGGGGGCGTGAACGTGAAACCGGCGGAAAGCCATTTTGATTTCGAAGTGGATCCGGAGACCTTTGCCCTCACGATTATCAAGGACGGAGTACGGCAGCAGGCATCGCAGCCGCTGCCCAAGGAAAAGGTAAGCGGTCTGGTCAAAGGCAAGGATTCGGTCCAGTGGACTTACCCGGGCAAACTCAAGGTCAGCATCGCCAGGAAAAGCGATTATTTGGACATCCGTCTGAACAGTATCGGCGCTGCGCAATTTCAATGGCCTGCCGTCAAGGCGGACAGCTATATGCTTCCCATTGGGGAAGGGAAAAAAATCCCGGCGAATGATGCGAATTGGAAAACCTTCCTGAACGGCCAGGACTACACCTGGAGCGAATCGTTCTCTATGGACTTCTTCGCTCTGAATGCCGCGCCGTTCTCCATGGTCTATGTCGTGACGAACAAGTTCAATAACGAGGTCCATTTTGACACATCCCCGTCCGTGCAATTTCAATTTACGCATCAATTCCCTGCTATAAATCCAGACAAAAGCTACGGCTTCCGTCTGTACGTGACCGGCAGAGAGCCGCAGGAGGTCGTGCGCCCTTACAAGGATTACGTCAAAGAGAAGGGAGACTTCGTCACGCTGGAGGAAAAGGCCGGAGACAATCCAAACATCCGCAAGCTGTACGGAGCCCCCCAGATTTATCTGTGGAGCGGGTCCATTCTCACCGACGCCGACGTGAATTGGCCGAAGCTCCGAGCCTTGCTGCCAGGGGCGCTCGGTTCCTGGCTGGTTCAGCTGCTTGCAGGAACAGCCGACGGCAGCAGCGAGTATGAGGAAGTGCTGAAGCAGGTTCCCAAGCAGGATTATCTGGACAAGTACCAGAAAAGAATCGTGCTGGACGCATTGAATAAGGGAATGAGGATGAAAGGGTTCTACTCCCCTTCCGTGTTCCCCAACCCCGGTGAGGAGGCTGAGAAGCTCCTCGCTCAGGGACCCGGCAAGTTAAGCGAGGAGAAGCTGTATGATTTGAACAAGCTGCTGCTCAAAAGCGTGCTCAAGAACGCTGCAGCCGATTTGTCTGAATGGGGCCAGTCGGACTCGACGAACCTGCTTAAGGACATGCACAGCTCCGGCATCGAGAACGCCTGGATCGGCTTATCCAATTGGGCCGACGGACTGATGAATCCCCGACTGGTGAGCGAAGCGGATCAGCTGGGCTATCTCATCGCCCCATATGATTCCTATCATTCCATTCAACAGGACGCGGATCCCTCCTGGAATACCGCTTCCTTCGCAGATTCTTCGCTTTATGAGAACGCGACGATCACGCGCAGGGACGGGACTAAGGTGGCCGGATTTCTGCAGCGGGGGCGCAAGCTGAACCCTACCCTCGCGATGCCCAGCGTGAAGCAGCGTGCGGAAGGCATTTTGCAGGACGGAATCAACTTTAATTCCTGGTTCGTGGATTGCGACGCGACAGGAGAAATTTATGATGATTACTCGCCTGCTCATGTAACGACACAGCAGCAGGATCTGAACGCCCGGCTTGAACGGCTCGGCTATTTTGCCAAGGACCGCAAAATGGTGGTCGGCTCGGAAGGCGGCAACGACTATGCCAGCGGCGTGATCGCCTTCGCCCAAGGAATCGAGAGCCCGGTCATCGCCTGGGGCGATCCCGATATGCGCGACAATGTGGACAGCGAATACTATGTCGGCGGCTATTATTCTGCGGACGGCATACCCGACCGCTACGGCAAACCCGTGCCCATCAAGCCGCTGTATGAGAAGGTCTATTCCGATCCGGCTTATTCGCTTCCCTTATATAAGCTGGTTTATAACGACTCCATCATTACGACCAATCATTGGGAGTGGGGCAGCTACAAGATCAAATGCGAAGAGGCGGACCGGATGCTTTACGGGCTGCTGTACAACGCGCCTCCCCTGTATCATATGAATCGTCAGACATGGGAACAGGACAAGGCGAGCATCGTCGATTACCTGAAGGTCTGGTCCCCGTTCAACCGCCAGGCCGTAACCAGGGAAATGAGCGGGTTCTCCATTCTGACTGACGATCGGCTGGTGCAAAGCGCACAGTACGGGGACGATCTGAAGGTTATTGTCAATTTCTCCGCTCATGACGTTACAGTGGACAAGGAGGCCATCAAAGCGAAATCAGCCGTTATTTATGAGGGCAAGCAGCGTCTGGAATTCAACGCCGCTGCCAATATGAAGCTCATATCTTAATCCCAGGTTTCGACCGCGTGCAGCACCCAGCCCCCCTGCGGCGCTGGGCGACGGCTGCCGACCGCATGCCCGGCCTTGTCCGCGGCATGACTCAGCTGCCGGATAAGGCATCCCCCGCAGGCATAAAAGGCGCCGATGCGGACGGGAAGACTTTACCGGTATTCCAAAAAGGCTTCCGCATTCCTATCTGCGGAAGCCTTTTTCCATATATGTCTGCTCATGAGCACATCAATTCTCTGCCTTTTCCATTCATTCAGCCAATCCGCAAAATCCGCCACCCGTTTTCGGATACTCGCCGCTTTCGGGCGAAGAAAGCCTGTTCCATAAAGCTTGAAAAAATTATGCCTGGGATGGCCCCGTAAAAGTCACATTCAGTACCTGCTGGGCTGCTTTGCGGTGGGCCTCAATAATCCCTTCAGCCTGTATATCCAGTTTGCTGACTTCCTTGTAAGGAAGCGCCGCCGCAACATCCCGCCGAAACGGGAACAGGGACAGCTCAATTACATTTTTGTTTTGCCAATGGACCTGGATCTTTCGCTCGCTGCCCGGTTCAGCCGAATAATGAACACCGCTGCCAAACCATTCATATCCCTGCGCCGGTGTCCCCGGCTCCTCCATACACAAAAATAACGAAAGCTCGTCGCAGACCAGCATGATGCCCAGATGGTGCTGAACCCTTGCATCCAGGACGGAATCAATGCCGAGCAGCTCAAGCAGATGCTTTTGCCTGATATATTCTTCGTTTAGATACCCTTGCGTCTCCTCATCCCTGATTCTCTCGAACAAGGTCGTATACAGAAGGCTGCACAGCAGAGCCGAATACGGATTCTTGGCCGCAACCTCAGCGATTCCTTTCTTGTAAAATGCAAACCGCGGCTTAAGCGGAAAATCGCGGAAGGAATACGGGCAGCGCTTCGCGTCATTCCAGAAGGGAGAGAAATCCAGATCGATCCAGCCCCGGTCATGCTGATAAGCCGCATAGATAAGATCCTCTTTCCTTTCCGGATCATGCAGCCATTCATTGTTCCACTCCGAGGCAAGAACTCCGGATATTTGTGCATGATCATGCTGGTTTATCATTACGAATGCATTCGCTTTCTCATAGACGATCATATCGGCAGCCCCTTTACATCCGTCAGATTTGTTATTCTTATTATAGGCATGAGCGGGGCAAAAAAGCATCATGAGAGCGCTTTATTTTCAATTGGCCTTCTCCCGTCCAGCCTCCATCCCCGCCGCATTGTTAAAGCGGTGCGTCTATATTACAATGATGGGACGTATACAGAAGAGGAGCTGCTTTATCATGGAATTTTCACTTGAACGCATTGAGAACAAGATTGAATTTTTTGAGGCTTATGATTTGAAAACGCTGGAGATCAGAATCAATGATCAGATTGAGAACAATAAGGCTTTGCTGCTTGACGTATTCTCTCTCAGCCACCAGGCGGTATTCAATCCTCTTGCCAATAAAATGCTTTACAGTGCCGTCGTCCACTTCAAAGCCAAGTAGAGCTTGCCCGGCAAGGCCATAAAAGACAGCGACCAGGCTCCCCTTTGCCTGCAGAGGGAGCCTCACTCGCCTGCCAGACTGCTTCTCAGCCAGTCAAACGAAACGCGGCCGCTGACTTGGTGGGCCCCGGAAACAAATCATAAGCCAACCGGTTCTCTGCCCCCTGCTGACGGTAGATTTCTTGAAGCTCCCGGACCGCCCGCTTGAAGCCGTTCGCCGGGAAGATGGGGTCGTCCTGGCCCGGTTCAAGAAACAGGGGACGCGGGGCCATCAGGCCCATCAGCTCCGGAAGCTCCCCATGCGTGAGTATCCCCGGCGTAAAATTGCAGATACAGTGTTGCACGGCCATAATGCTTTCCTGGAACGTATTTGGGAAGCCGATCAGCACTGAGGCTCTCAGGCTCTCATCCATAGCCGCCGCAGCGAAAGCCTGCTCCAATCCCTGTTTCGATACTCCCAGACTATTCCTGTGCATCTTTAAGTGAATGCCCGCCGCTTACCGGAGCCGAAAAACAGGTAATTCGCCCGTTTAATAATAGATGTATTTAGCAGGAGCATACGTTATAATATAAGAATTAGCATCTGATGCCCGCAGTTGACTTTGAAAGACAAGACTTGGGATTGGAGATGAAGGTATGACGATTGGTAAAATTGCACGCAGTCTCTCCGTCGGAATTATCTTTGCTATCTTGGGTATTGCTTTGCTGCCGTTTCTGCTTGTTTACAATTGGGCCGAAATGTTTGGTCTGATCGATCTGGACTCATCCCCGCTCATGCTGTTTATGGCGAAATGGCTCGGTAATTCCCCGAAAAAAGCATCCGTGCCCCCGGATCAAACCGAACCATCGGATCATTTATAGAACCTGAAACAACGCAGCCCGGGAACGGGCTGCGTTGTTTTTATGTATTCGGCTGCCACGGGAGAGCAAGAGCCGCTCATCATGTATAGTTTTCAGCATTTCCAGTAAACATAAAAAAGACCGTCCGTAGACGGTCTCTTCACCCATGGCGCTTTTTTAAAAATTGATCCGCATCCCGCGCCTTCAACAGAAACGATTAATTGATGCTGCTGAATTGGGTAAGGGATACGTTCAACATGTGATTATGAATGTTGACGCACCTCCTTCCTTTGTGATTAGAGTTTAACACTGGTTCAAGCCAATTTCCAGCTTTTTTTTCTTCCAGTTCAGATAAATTTTAATCAGTCACGAGGATTCGCGGAATTCGGTTGGCGTCCTGCCAGTTGTTTTCTTGAATACCTGGGTAAAATATTTTGGATCCTGGTACCCGACCAGAGGCGCCACCTGATACACCAGCACATCAGTATGAAGCAAAATATATTTGGCTTTCTCCATCCGGCATTGGGTCAGATATTCGAGGAAGGTATACCCGGAGATCTGCTTGAACAGCGCGCAAAAATGACTCGTGCTCAAATCCGCATACTCCGAAACCTCTTCAATGCCCAAATCTTTATGATAATGGCTTTGAATATAGTTCATCGCCTTGTCGATCAGGGAACGGCCGTCCTCCTTGGACTGCTTCTCAATGTTCGCTGTCATCCAGCCGGCGAAGGAGCCTTTGACCGTTTCAATCCAGTCTCCAAGCGTATCAGCATCCTGCAGCTTCTGCAAAAGCTGTTCCAGTGAGCTGTCGCTCTGCACAGGCATGTGCTGGAATTGACGGTAAAGAATAACCGTGAGCCCGACAATCAGACGTTCCGCCATATTCTGCGTCCATTGATGATCACTGAAGAACAGCTGCACCTTGTCGAAGCCCGCAAGCATCCCGGGCAGATCAAGATTACGGATGCTTTCGATGATCTCTCCCTCAAGATGCTTCGGATACACGGCCGCCCCGCTAGCTGTCTCTGCCTGCTCCTCCAAGGCAAATACGCTTTCCCGGCCGGAGAAGAAGCGCCGGTACAACGCCTCGCTCGCCTCCGCATAAGCCAGGCTCAACTGATTCAGCCCCTGCACATCCCCGCTTAACCCTACCGAACAGGATAGCTTCGAGTACCGCTTGACGGTTAAGACCAGCTCTTCCCCGAGCTTACGCTTCAGACAGCCGGCGTTATGCGGAAACAGGAGTACCCATTCCCCGCTGTGGAACGGAAACACCACCAGCCCCTGATGCCTCGCCGACCATTCCTCCAGAATATTGCGGATGGCAAAGAACCACAGCTGCTTCTCATTCTGCGACCACTTCCTATGAACGGTCAGCATATGATCCAGCTGCACGACAGCCATATAATAAGGCCGGTCAAGCTCGCTGTTCTCCAGCCACTGCAGATGCTCCATCGGTCTCGGACTGCCTTCGATCAACTCCGACAGCATGCGTTCACGCGCCAGCAGGGACAGAGACTGAACCGAGTGGCGGAGCTGATCGGTCTCGCTTTTTACTCTTTTATCCGCATCCAGCCTCTCCGCTGCCCGTTCCATCATCTTCGTCAGCTCTTCATGGTCAATCGGCTTCAGTAAATAATCGAAAGCCCCCTGGCGCAGCGCATCCCGGGCATACTCAAATTCCCCATAACCGCTGATAAAAATAAAAATCAACTCCGGCCTCTTTGCCAGGACCGCCTTCATGAGTGATATTCCGTCCATGGATGGCATGCGGATGTCGCTGATGACAATATGCGGTTCAAGCTGTTCGACAAGCTCCAGGGCCTGCTGGCCGTTCCTCGCCTCCCCGACAATTTGCATATCAAGCGAATCCCAGGGAATGGCTGCTTTGAGGCTGCGCAGAATGAGAGGCTCATCATCAGCCAGAACAACTTTATAGGTTCTATGGAGCATGTCCATCCTTCGACCCTGCCTCTCCGTATGATTCTCCCCCGACCTCGGCATCGTACTCCAGCTGCCGGTAATCTCTATGAATCCAGGCGTTCAAGCGCTGCTGCAGGGGAAATGCTTCCATCGATAAGCTCCTTCAATATTTCCAGAAACGAACTGTTGACCTCCGGGGACAATACGTTATCGTATGCCAGAAAGCTCAAGCCCCTCCGGTCCACTAGGTCCAGCACCTGTGCAAAGATCGGACCTGTTCTCCCGCTGTCGACAGGAATCCGCATGGAGGGAATCCGCATTCCCTCATAAACCAGTCTGGCCTGAACTTCAGGCGTATACAGAGCCTTCAACAGCTCAAGGGCCGCTTCCTTCTGAGCTCCGGTCAGGCTTGCGGACAGACCGATGCCAAGCGTATAGCCACCTGCCAGATCGCCGGGCTCTCCCGCATTGCGGGAAGGAAAAGGAAGAACGCCAACCTCATCGCGGAATTCCGGCGGCGCCTCCCCGTCCTGGAATAAGGTAATATCCCAATTGCCGTTGAGATACATAGCCGCTTTACCTCCGGTAAACAGCCGGATGGCCGCTTCTGTCGACAGATCATTCGGCGAAGGCGGGAACGCAGCCGAATTGATCCAGGCATCATACTGCTTGAACGCATCCGCATAAGCGGCATTGTTAAAGAGCCTTCCTGGCGTGCCCTGAGCAAGCTCATCAATCAGCTCCGGTCCGGCAAACAGGTTCATCAAATAATGCGCATAGACGCCGGCAGGCCAGCGATCCTGATTGCCCAGCGCAAAAGGAATATATCCCCTGCCCTTCAGCACTCCGATTGCAGCATTCAGCTGAGCCAGTGTTTCCGGCGCTTCCAGACCAAGCTCGCGAAATATCCGTTTATTATAAAACAGCGGCTCCACATGGCCCTCCAGCGGCAATCCATATACGCGTTCATTCTGCGTGAACAGGCTGAGATCCTCGAACTGGTTCTCCAATCCATTATCCGTCAGGAAGTCTGTCACATCCATCAGCCGGTTCGAACGGATATAAGGCTCAATCTCAGCACCGCCGAACAGCACGAACAAATCAGGCGGCGTACCGGTCACCATTTCACTTTTGAGCTTATGCTCCCTGTGGATAGTCTGGTCAATCCCCTCGAAGTTGATTTTCACATTGGGATGCGTCTTCTGGTAGGACTTGACCACCTCTTCAAAAATATGAAGAACAGGCCGGTCATGCTCCTTGATCCAGAAGTGCCGGAATGTCAGCATCACCTTCTCTTCCTGCTTCTCCTCAATCGGCTCCGTCTTGCCATGCACGACAATGAGCACCGCGCCCGCCAGAACGAGTGCATAGAGCACGACCCAGCTCCAGTTTTTAAATCGCTTCATCGCGTCCATCCCCTGCTCCCCGCCTCCTCGCTGCTCATCACTATGAAGGCAATATCTTCGGCAAACGGATCCGGATAACCGTTCCACAGCCGACGGCCGAGCAAATGAGTATGCCGCAGCCAGGACCAAAGCGGATCGTCAGCCGTTCATGGACATTGCGCAGTCCAACCCCGTTATCCCGGTATTTATGTACCGCCCGCTCCGCATCTCCCGCCGGGCGCTCGAAGACGGAGGGATCAAAGCCGGGTCCATTGTCGCTCACATAAATCCAGATACAGTCAGCAGCTTCAACCGCCTGAATGCGGATGAAGCCCTGCTCCTCCATCGGCTCGATGGCATGATAGAGCGCATTTTCCACAATAGGCTGAACGATCAGCTTCTGGGTCATATACGTTCCAAGCGTATCCGGAATCTCGATTTCATACTGAAATTTATCCTCGAAACGCAGCTTCTGAATCTGCAGATAATGGCGGACATGCTCGAACTCCATCGCCAAGGGAATCAGCTCCTGGCTTTCGCTGATGGAAATCCGCAGCAGCTTGCCCAGCGAGATTACCATTTTGCTGATATCCTTATTCCCTTGGAGCACCGCCATGGAATTGATCGATTCCAGTGAGTTATAAATGAAATGCGGGTTGATCTGGGCCACAAGCGCCTGCATCTCCGCTTCTTTCTTTCGGGCCTGCTCCGTCTCCACCTGCTGCAGCAGCTCATTAATCTGGAAGCTCATCCGGTTAAAGCCGTCAATCAGAAGATCGGACTCATCGTTGGTCTTCACCTGCGAGACGATCGGCTTGAATATCCGCTGCTCCACCCGTCTCATTCCGTTGACCGCGCTGTTGATAATCCCCACGAGCGGCAGCACGAAGAAACGGTCGAACAGAAAGGCTGAGAGCAGCGAAAAAACCGCAAGCACCAAGGCGGTATTACGAATGGGCGCCGATTCGGATTGCAGCAGCTTGAGCGGTGTGACCGCGACCAGATACCATTTGGGATTGTGGGCGGGGAGAAAGGTCACCAAGGACTTCTCATTCCGGTAGTGATCGATATAATAGTCCTTCTGCTGCCCTCCGCTGGCAGCCAGGAACGTCAGGCTTGCCTGTTCACCGATATGCTCGCCGGATTTGTCATACACGATGGCTCCCTGTTTGTTGACCAGCAGCACATCTCCCTGTTTCAGCGTAGCCGCCTCCCAGAAGACCTGCTCCATTATATCCGGCTTGACATGAATCACCAGATAACCGATGTCTTCAAGGGAATAATAATCCTTGATTACCCGGGCGTGAATAAGTACCGGTTCACCTGAAGCTGCGGATCCATTCTCGCCGGGACCCGACCAGACCGGCAAACCCTCCGCCTGCTGCATCTCCGCGAACCAGGGCTGGCTATGCAGATCGTCCTCCGCCTCATTGTTGTAATGGAAGACCAGCCTGTCCTTCGAATACAAGCTGAAGGAGGCGATCATAGGATGATTGATGAGCAGGTTGATGATTTCCTGCTGACGGTCGTAGCTGACTTCAGCGCCCCGCTGCTTCAGTGCCTGCTGAATGACAGGCTGGGTAATGGCGGAACTTGACAGTGTAGATATTTCGTTGAGCGCAAACTTCAGCTTGCGGTCGGTCTCGAGCAGCGAGATCCAATAAAAGCTGCTGGACTTGGTCTCGATGGCATCCGAGAATTTATAATAGGAGATTCCGCCCATGGCAATAACGGGGAAGAAAATAAGGAGAATGATGGCCACCAATATTTTACGTCTAAGCTTCAATTTACGCTCACTTCCCCTTGATGGCATGAATCGTCCTTGACTTCTTTCTCCGCGTTGCCTTTTTTTTCAGCAGCGGCTATCCAATCGTCACAAATTAGCTTTTGACCGCTCCTGATGTCAGACCTGCAATGAACCAACGGCTGAATAGCAGGAATACGATCAGCAGCGGAAGCGTTGCAATAAAGGTCGCGGACATAATCATACCGTAATCCAGCCCGTCGCGCACCGTAAATAATTGCTGAAGAGCGATTTGGATTGTAAAATGCGCACTGTCCTTCAATACGACCAGCGGCCAGAAGAAATCATTCCATGTGTTGAGGAAAGTAAAAATTCCGAGCGTTGCAATAGCCGGCGTTATGACTGGTACGGCAATATTCCAGAAAATGCGGAAATGCCCGCAGCCGTCGATCCTGCCCGCTTCAATCAACTCGTTATGTACCGCTGTGGCGATATACTGCCGCATCCAGAATATACCGAAGGCATTAACCATCGCCGGCACGATCAGCGCTTTGTAGGAATCGATCCAATGCAGCTTCGCCATAATGACATAGGTTGGCAGGACGCCCAGCTGCTGCGGTACGAACAAGGTGCCGATGACGAAAAAGAACAGCGGTGTTTTGAAAGGGAACTTGTATTTGGCAAATGCATACCCGGCCAGGGTGCAAAAGAAAAGCACGGAAGCCGTTACGGAAATAGACACGAAAAAGGAGTTGCCCAGGGCGTTGAAGAAATCCGACTGCGCCAGCGCACGCTTGAAGTTGGCGAAGAACTGATTGCTCGGCGTCACGATTGGAGGCACATGAAAGGCTCCGCTCTTGTCATTTGTGGCAATGATGAACATCCAGTAAAACGGAAAGACAGAAAGAACAGCGCCGATGATCAGAACCACATGAGAGATCCCTTTGGCAAGAGGAGACTGACGCTCCCCGGAGCGGATTTTCGAACTCATGACGATCTCCCTTCCGTATCCCCGCCCAGGCGGTTTGATACCCACATATTAATGACCGAGAACAGGATCGTGATCAGAAACAGCATGACCGCCGTTGCCGCCGCCGTGCCGAAGAAGCTGTTGCGGAACGCTTCGCTGTATAGATAGATAACCATCGTAATGCCTTCCTGCCTCGTGGATCCAGTGCCGGATTGACCCAGGAACACATAAGGCTCGGTAAACAACTGAAGACTGCCGATGGTCGACAGCAGAACCGAGAACAGAATGAACGGTTTAAGCAGCGGCAGTGTGATATAGGCCATTTGCTGCTTCCGGTTGGCCCCGTCAATCCGTGCGGCTTCATACAAATCGGTCGGGATGCTCTGCAGCCCCGATAAATAAATGATGGTATTGTAGCCCGTCCATCTCCACATAACCATCGTGGCGATCGCGATCTTGACGCCCCACCATCCCGAATTCCAGGCCACATTATCCAGTCCGATCAGGTTCAGGAACCAGTTCGCCATCCCGTGATTGCCGAAGAACGAGCTGAATACGAGTGTAACGGCCACAATCGACGTGATATTCGGCATGAAGAAAAGTACCCGGAAGCCTTTCTTGAACCGGGTAAGCCCGGAATTCAGCATAACGGCAAGCACCAGCGCAAGAAGCAGCTGCGGCACGGTTCCCATCAGGGAGATCAGCAGCGTATTGGAGAAGGAAATCCAGAAGGTCGGGTCATGGATTACCCAGCTGTAATTTTGCAAACCAATGTACGTCATAGGGCTGAGCGCGTCCCATTTGAAGAAGGAGAGATAAATGGTGAACACGATCGGATAAAGCCCGAATATGGCAAACAGCAAAAAGAAAGGGGAAATAAATAGATAGGCGGTCAGATTGCTCCGCCGGTTCTCCGTTAATATGGGCCGCTTCACCTCCAGAGGAGAAGCCGTCCGGGGCATTATTTTAGCCATGGGATACCTCCGCAAACAGAATCATCAAAAGAAGAAAAGGCTACGCCCATCCTTTGGGGCAAAGTTAGTTTCTTCCCTTAGAAATAAAAGCAAAGCATGATGAAATTTTATACTTTCTTATATTTGAAAGAAGAGCAAGGGAAGGGTCTCCCCTCCCCATGCCTCAGGTGAACAAATGATCAGGTGTAGCGTTTCTAGCTGCGTTCTGCCAATTTCTTCGCCTGGGCAATGGCATTATCCCATTCCGCTTGCGGGTCGGCTTTCTTCTCCAGCACATTTTTCAGAGCCGCTTTGATAAAGGAGTCGGTCTGGTCATGCAGCGGGCCGTAAAACATCGGCTTCACCCGCTCAGCCGCTTTGCCGTACTCCACTGCCGTCAGCTGTCCGCCAAAGAATTCGTCCGCGAAATCGCTGAATGCCTTGTCTTCATATAGAGCCGGGATGGACGGCATAAGGTTCTTGGTTTTAAACGATTCCAGCTGGTTCTCCTTGCTGTCCAGCCAGCTGATGAATTGGAAAGCCTCTTTCGGATGCTTGCCTTCCTTCGGCAGCGACAGGAAAGATCCGCCCCAGTTGCCTGACCCTTCCGGAAGTTGGGCTATTCTCCATTTGCCCGCAGAGTCCGGCCCATTGCTCTTGACATTGCCTGCCATCCATGCCGGTCCCGGAATAACCATGAAGTCGCCGTCATTGGTCGCTTGTCCCCATTCCGGCGACCATAACGCCCAGTTGCCTACCCAGCCGTCCTGAATGCCTTTGACTGTAAAATCGTAAGCTTTCTTGATTTGCGGATTCGTATCGGCAATCAACGATTTATCCGCTTTGCTGTAATAAATTTCGCCGTCGGATTGATCGCGGAGCGCGTTGTAGATCAGATCCGTTCCGTCCACGAACGCTTTGCCTGTTTTGGCCGTGAACTGCTTGGCTGTTTCAGCCAGTTTATCCCAGGTATCAATCGATGCGCCGAACGCTGCGGGATCGGTTGGCAGTCCTGCCTGCTCGGCCAGATCCGTACGGTAATAAATAACGGTCGGGCCGATATCCGTCGGCAGTCCGATGACGAAGCTTCCGTCAGCCGAGGAGCCCTGCTTCCATTTCCAGTCCAGATAATTATCCTTCAGTTCTCCGGCGCCCAGATCGTTCAAATTATAAAATTTGTCCTGCGCATTGATGAACCGCTCCATGAATCCAATCTCCAGCTGAAAAATGTCAGGAGCGCCGGAGCCTGCGGACAGCGCGGTGGTCAGGTTGTTGTGATGCGCCGTTTGGTCTCCCGTGTTCTGCACCTTCACTTGAATGTTCGGGTTCTCTGCATTCCATACTTTAACCAGATCCTCATAACCGGTATTGCCGAGCGTCCAGAAGGAAAGCTCCACCTTCTCTGCAGGTGCGCCTTCTTCTACGCTGCCGCCTGCTGCAATGGTATTCCCGTTATTGCCGGCATTGTTTCCACCGCAAGCTGCAAGGGACAATACCAGCAGGATGCTGAGCAGCATAAGCGCCCCATTTTTCATTTTCATCATTTTTTCGAATACCCCTCTCGGACAATGTTTATTTACCAGTTAACTGTAATTCATCCGCTGGAAGATTGTGAGGAGGCATTCTGCTGATTTAAGGTTGAAATTATTATGAATGGAGCTATATAAGAAGAAACGGCTTCGCCGTCCTTTGGCGGCAGTGTCAGCTTCTAAATAAACTCTATACGGTCAAAAAAAAGCCAGCCTCGTTGATATCGGAGGCTGGCGTTGTGTCAGTGTTTAACATGGCAAGCTCATTCATGACATGATCAAAGGTCATATAGTATTCGGGTTAATTGGCAAATATGGATGGATCCGTCTAGCTTTGTGCCCAGCACTGGGTTTCAGTCGTAACCGCTTCTCCTGATTTGACCGCCTTTTTTATCATAAGTCCCAGATAATGATCCTGACAGGCTTCTGCCAGACTGTAGAAATCCGGTCCGCCATCCACATATTCCGCCATACGCGCCAGACATGCCGCAACTGCAATCTCATCATCCGACAGACGTCCGGGAATGAATTCATTCCGGTAGACGTAGGTGTCGCCGCATAGAACAGCCTTCAGATGATGGCCCTCCAGATCCCCGCCATGACCCGCATGCACCCTTCTAAGCTCCGTATGTACGGGAGTACGGTAATCCTGGAGATAACGGACATCCGTATTGTTGATTTCCCCGTGATCTCCGCGAACAAGCACCTGCCGGGAGCGGATCCATGAGAAGTAGAGGTCGCCGGTAAAATCATAGACGCCCAGTTTTCCGCCGAAATCCAATGTTGCGATCGTTTGCTCGGAATCCACCAGACGGTAGGATTCAGGTCCTCCCGCCCGGCCGCGTCCTTCCACAATCGGGGAAGTAAACGACTGTCCGCGGATGACGGCATTCTCGAAGCCGATATCCAGAAATCTCCTTATCAGCACAAGTCCATGGTAATCATGAGCGACCGCTACTTCCGCAAGCGACACCTTGCCCAGCTTGCCCGAACGGACAACCTCCAATCTTGCCGCGTGGTCAGGCTGGTAGGGATACTGCTCCGCAATCTGGATTTTGGCTTTTCCTCCTACTGCCTGATACAAGGAGACAAGATCCTCCAGCCTGTCCGCCGGAGGCGTTTCGCATAGAGCCGGAACTCCCGCGGCTGCAAGCTCCAGCATGATTTCAGGGGCGATCGTGCGGGGAACGCTTACAACAACAAATGCCGGTGCCGTCCGTCTGAGCATATCCTGGATGGTGCGGAAGGTCGGAACCTGCCACTGCCGCTCCAATTCCCGGCCTTTCTCTTCGCTGCGGACAACAATTCCTTCAACCTGGAAGCGCTCCGGCAGCTCTGCCGCAATCCGCAGAAAAAACTCCGCACGCCAGCCGCCGCCGATTATACCGAATGGGGTTACACTCATAGAAACCTCCCGTTTATATTCAAGATGATTACGATTTGCAAGATAGGCAGGATTCAAGTTCGTCTATGAATCGGATTGCCTTTCTTACCTATCCTATCATAGCACAGGAAGATGTGATGGTACGCGCAACTTCTGCTCCTCCGGTCAGAAAAAAAAAAGAACCCTTGATCGCTCAAGGGCTCTTGATGTCCAGCAGCTGCAGCAGTTCTAACCCGATTTCTCCGAGTTCTCCGTTTTCCCCACATCCAGCACATCCAGCAGAAACATGAAGATCGGAATCCCGATAATCAATCCCCATATGCCCATGTAATGCTGGGAAAAAATAAGAATGATAAACGTATAGAACATAGGCAGCTTGGTCTTGTGGGCGTACAATCTGGGATTCAGAAAATACGTTTCCAGCGAGTGGATAATCAAAATCAGCAGAATCGCCCACAGCACCAGCGAGAATCCTCCGATCTGATAGCCGATGATGCCAATGGGAATGAAAGAAATAATGACTCCTGCCACGGGAATCAGGCTCAGCAGGAACACCATGACCGTCAACGCGAACAAATACGGGAAACCCAAAATCCATAGACCGATCATGGTCAGAACCGTATTGAACAAAGCGATCAGCAGCTGCACTTCGATAACCTTGCCGAAAGAAGAAACGAATTTCGTACCGAAGTAATCAAACTCTCTGTAGATCCAGCCTATTTTGCTGTTCTCCAGTTTCATCGTAAACTGAACAACCTTGTTTTTTTGCAGCAGATAGAAGAAACTGAGCAGGATGACGAACAAAATAATCTCCAGCCATTTTCCCAGCTTCATTATGTAATCGACTGCACTGCCCAGATATTTCTGATAGTCCACCTTCTCAAGCGCACTGTTTAATTGCTGGACCACCTCATCATTTTGCGAACTGCTCAGGAACTTGGAGATGTTGTTGATCATGTCCACGACCTGACTTACGATTTTGGGCGCATAGTTGAATATCCCGTACACCAGAGAAGATACCAGCAGCACATAAAGCGCCACGTTCACAACTATAGGGGAAACAGGGAAAAGGCGGTTGAGCTTCCTCGTTACGATGCCCTCCAATCTCCCCATAACGAATGTTACCAGGAAGAGCAGAAGCAGCAGGTTAAGCATGTGGCGGAGACTGTACAGCAGCAGCAGGGCCAGCAGAAGAAACACAATTCTCCTGGCAGAAGGCTGGGCAAAAAATTTGCGCAATGATTCCATTAGCTTCCCTCGTTTAATTTGATCTAATTTCACCCAACATTATACGGATAATCAGTCGAAGCGTTTCATTTGTTTAGACAAAAAAAGCAACTTTTTATGCTACAAGAAACAGCGTATCCGACTTTGGAAGAAGATTCAAGCGGAACTAAGGGAAAGCGTTTCAAAACTGCTCTTTAGGGCACTGCGTCTCCCCTTTTGTAAACATTTATGTTAACCCCCTGATTGAATCCGCAACAATCAAATGTTATATTCGGGAGGGGCACGGCGCCCACACTGGAATTTAATGGAGGAGTCCTCATATGTGCATCCATTACATGCGGATCAGGTAAGCTTGGCATTCTATCACAGGCTCAACCATTTTTTTAAAGACGAATGGCTTGAGTTTATTTGTGTATGGTTCGTAGTTTCCTAATACAAATGAATGAGGTGTATATGGATATGATAGACAAACCCAATATCAACGATTTACTTGATCAGGCAAGCCGCTGCGGACTTCAGCTGGACCCTGCGAGTGCGAAGATCAACGAAGCAGGACTCGATTTCCAGGCTATGTTTGCCGATACGGCGGATGGAGTGCCCTGGGTCATACGCAGGCCAAGACGGCTTGATGTCATAGATTCCGCGGATTATGAGAGCAAGGTGCTGCATCTGATCCGCAATAAGCTTCCGGTACAGGTGCCGGATTGGAACGTGCACACAGCGGACCTGATTGCATACCCCATGCTGGAGGGAGTTCCCGCTGCGAGCATCAATGCCCAGACCAAAAGCTACGATTGGGTTATCAACCCGCAATCCCTCTCTGCTGTTTTCGTTCAATCCTTGTCTGCGGCAATGGCAGCACTGCACAGGATCAACCATGATGAAGCGGCAAGCGCAGGCATCCGTGTCCTGCAGCCCGACGAAGCACGCCGGACCCTTTCAATCAGAATGGACAGAGTCAAAGCCAATTTTGGCGTTTCCCACGCCTTATGGCAGCGTTGGCAAGCTTGGATGGCAGACGACTCGTTCTGGCCGGAGCATTCGTCGCTGGTCCATGGCGACCTGCACCCCGGGCATATCCTCATAAACCCGGATGAAAAAGTAACCGGACTGCTGGATTGGACCGAGGCGGAGGTTGCGGACCCTGCCGCTGATTTCGCCATTTACTGCGCATGCTTCGGCGAGCCGGCCCTGGCGGATCTGATTGAGCATTACCGGACCGCCGGCGGCCGGGTATGGCCAAGAATGCAGGAGCACATCGTCGAGACGCTGGCAGCCTATCCTGTTCTTATCGCGCTTTTTGCCTTGAAGTCGGGACTGCCGGATTATATGGAGATGGCGCGCGGCGCTCTCGGCGTGGATGAGAACGGAGAAGATCTCCCCGCACAGTAAACAATGATTAAAAAGCATTCGCAGCCCGGGAGTGGATAGCCTTGTATGATTCCAATATTCAGCTCGTCAACGGATATACGATCGAGGAGCGTCTGGCGCAGTACACCGAGCATGAATGGCATATGCACGATGCGCTGGAAATCAGCATTCCACTGGATGATGCCATGAAATATCCGCTTGGTAATGATATGTACTACGCCGTTCCCGGAGACGTATTCCTGCTCCGGCCGTTCGAGCCGCACTGGAATCTGATTCAGGAGGAAGGCAAGCCGGGCCGCTGGATTATGCTGCTTTTCTCACCATCGATTGTCGGCCCTATGCCCGGCGGCTACAGCCTGCTCACTCCTTTCTACACCAAGGATGTCTCGCCTCTTCTCCCTGCTGCTTCCCCGTATGCCCGGTCTGTCTGCCGGCTCGTCATGGAGGCCATGGAAGAACGGCGCAGGGCGCTGCCTGGATGGGAGCTTCAGCATTACGGCCTGCTGGTCCAGATTCTTGTGCACGTCCACAGGTATTTCCGGGAGCAGCTGGCCGAAAACACCGTGGATGCGGCCGCATTCTCCGGAATTATCGATGCCGTTGAGTATATGATGGAGCATTGGTCCGAGGAGATCAATATGGATGAGCTGATCGGGCGCTCACAGCTGAAGAAAACCTGGTTTTATACCAAATTCAAGGAGGTTACCGGCCTTACGCCGCTGGCCTTTACCGTCAGGCTCCGTCTGCAGTATGCCAGCCGGCAGCTGCGGGGCACGAACGAATCCATTACCGATATCGCCCTGACCTGCGGCTTCGGCTCTTCCAGCTATTTCAATAAAGTTTTCCGGGATTTCCGGGGGATGACGCCAGGCGAATACAGGAAGCAGTAGGCTTATATCTTTTAAAAAATCGAGAGGCCCATGCGCAATTGCGCATGGGCCTCTCATAGATCCGGACCTGTTACTGCTCCGGTTTGGCAAGGAGCAGGATTGTCTTCTTGGGACTTGCTTCAAAGAACCTTTGGCTGACAAGCGGTCCCTTTTCAGAATACGACTCATACTCGATTACACCGACATTTAACATTCGGAACTTCTTTCGCATCAGCTGGTAAAAGGCAGCATCATGTGTGGATATAATGAACTGTTTTTTTGTGTTTGATTGCGGATCGGCAAGCATCCGTATAAGGTCGATTAAGGCAGCGACATTCAGATCATCCATGCTCTGGACGGGATCATCCATCGCTATGAATTCCAGAGGCGACCATTGCTGCCTTAATGCCATTGCCAGGAAGAAGGAAATTGCCGTGGCATTAACCTGGGCTGCGCTAAAAATGTAAGCTGGATTGGCCTGTTTGCGCAATTCCGGTATGTCATCTGTCATGACAGTAAGAAACAGACGATTGTTGTTATATTTTTTATCCGTATCGTAATCCATTTCCGTGAATAAAGGGTGTGAATTGACCCGGACAAAAATCGACCTCATCGTATCGAACATTTGATCCATGACTTTTTCATTCAAATCATTGACTGCTTCCGGCACTTTCTGCATGGCTTCATGTGCTATTTCAATATAGCTGTTCCATTTATTCATTTCTTCGACAGTGTCTGCTATCTCTTGCTGCTTGCCTGTCATCAGACCTTCCAGGGCTTGAAGCCTGCTGACAGAGGTATCGGTACGATAGGCCTCTTGTATTTGCAGAATCTTCGCTTCCCTCTCGTTCAAACGGGATATTCTTTGTTCCTGCTCATGCGCCATGAACTCCATTTGCTCCTGCAAAGCTTCAAAATCCGGCTCCTGGCCTTCCTCCAAATCCAGTCCGGCATCCTTCAGCCTATTCTTGAAAAGCACCTGTTCATCTTGAAGCTTCGTCAATAAAGCTTCACATTCCGTCAACTTTCCAGGCAGTGTTTCCAATTCCATTCCAGGTAAATGGGAGAGCTTTTCTTCAATGGCCGCGTGCAGGGTCTGATATATTTTATCCAATTCCTCCTGAACGGTCGGGTCCCCCGTTTCCAAGCCAAATTCACGCAGACGATTTCTAAATTCTTCATAGGACTGATCCATGATGTCCATTTCTTTCTGGTACAAATCTATTTGCTCCAGCGTTCTCAAATGAAACTGTCTGCTCTTTAACAGCTGTTCATCTTTTTGTTCGAGAAAATGTTCGGCTGCGCCCAAGGATAGTTGGAAATCGTTCTTGGCGATCATAAGAAAAGCTTCCTTGGCCTTAAGTTCATCATGAGCCTTTGACACTTCTTCTTCAGTCGCGGCCAAACCGGGATGAATGTCATTTCTCTTCTTTTCCACATTGGACAGCAAGTGTTCCGCATCGACACTTTGGGTTCCGCATGCAGGACACTCGTGTGTGTCTGGACGAATAGATGCATATTCAAAAACATGTTGCAGTAATTGCCTGTATTGTTCCTCCCGCATTTCGAGCCGGTGAGCGGTGTTTTGACATTGTTGATAATGATCATGCGCATCTTGAACCAATTGGGCTTGCTCGGTTCGCACATGATGTGAATCTTCAACCTGTCTCATGACGTCAAGAAAAGAAGTCCTGAGCTCTGAATCTAAATGATTGACCTCCCTTAGAAATGAAAGCTGCAAGGAAGAGTAGCGTTCGTCTTGTTCTCTGGCATCCTCAAGCGCCTTTCGAAAATGATCCCGCGCCAGCTCTAATTGTTCTGACTCTTTTTTCTCTTTTTCCACCTTCCTTGAAAGCTTCTGCATGAGCATAATTACATGTTGTTTGGTTTCCTCTGAATTCTGGAATCTCTCGAGCTCATTGACAAGTCGAGCCAATCGCTTGAGCGTTCTGTCCATTCCTCGTAATATCTCCAAATTCGCCACTTTCCTGGAGATATTCCTGTAGTCAGGTTCATTTTTCTTCCAGGAAAGCAAAGCCGCTTCCGCCAACTCCAGGTTTCTTTTTTCTTTTTGCCTTATACGCTCCCGTTCAACTTCCGATGAGCCTAGATGGCGGACCAGCTGCTTCATGAATTCCGGGAACCGGGTACTATCATCCAGCTTCCAATCACAGCCATATTCATGGGCATAATGACTCAACATGGCCGATACATTTTTTCTTGTGCCCGAGCCTTCATCCAACCGGATCTCTTCCCTGAGACGCTTGTATTCCTGCTCCATGATCCCAAGCTGTTGGTCTATTGCGGCTTTTCGGCCTTTGGCCTCTGTATGACACTGTTCAAGCCGTTTTTTCGTCTCATGAAACAATTGTCTATAGCGCTGAAACTGATCGGTTCCAAAGAGAGCTGAAACGGAATCATAGCGCTCATTTTCTTTCATCCCCCGCAATATGCCGTTCATTCTTTCCTGGCACAGCAGATGAGTTAAAAATAATGACTTGTTCAAATCCACATGTTTCTGCCAATCCTCGTTGATCAACAGGGAGTGCAGCTGGTTTTCAGCCTGATCATCAGCTATCTGGATACCATTAATAAAGATTTGCAGTTTACTGGACATACTGTCCGTTTTCGAACTGGATTCGGCTGTTCCCGTTCGGGTAATTTGAATATGCCGGTTTTCCCGGTCCCTAAGTTCGATTGTGACGGATGGTTTTGTCTCGCCAGAGAAGTGGTTTCCGATAAATCGATATTGTTTACGTTCTGTATCATCCTCAAATCTGTAAATTCTTCCTGTCAGTCCCCATTCAATAGCATCAAAAAACGAGGTTTTCCCGAAGCCGTTAGGACCATAGAGCACAATTACATCCGCGCTTGGAAAGATGAATGTCCGTTTTTCCTGAACTCCCCTGAATGCTTCCATGGTAAGGGCTTCAATTCTCATGATTCACCCCCTCCGCTTGGCCTCGTGAGAATAAGGTAAGCATGTCTTCCACACTCTTCGCTCCATTTGTAAAAAATAATTCTCCCAGTTGCTTCCTCGCTCCTTCACTTAAGCGATCCTTCAGTTCCTTAAGGAACTGCCCGTCGTTAAACAGCAGCCCATTGCCCGTATTATCCTTGCCGGAAGGCAGCTCAAACCGCAGCGGAAGCTTCTCGCTCAACTTGCTCATATCCGAACGGGTGAGAACGATCTTGCGAAAATAAAACCGGTTATTCTCAATCAGCCTCTTCAGCTCGCTGCTGATCTTATCCTGATTAACGAAAATAATCAGATACATGTCCCAGCGCAAATCGTCCAGCTCAAGCGGCAGCCGGTTTTGAATATTATGCGCCAGCTGATGCGCCGCCCGCTCCCAATGCTGCTCCATCTCCGCCTCGTTCGGGTAGGAGGCAACGGCCATTAATTGCAGGGATGAGAAAAACAAAGCCTTGATATGACGCACTTCCAGATCTTGAAGCCTCGTAAATCCGGGATGCTCTTGCAGAAAGCTGAAAAGTTGTTGTTCCATTCTCTTAGATCACCTTCCTTAACCGCTCGCAGATCTCCGTAAAAGAGGTTTCATTTCTTGCCTGACGGATACATGACGCGCAGCTTATGCTCACTTCTTTGGCAAGGTAATTGAGCTCAAGTCCCTGGAATACGGAAAGATTCTCCGTTCGTCCGAATTGCACCAGGATCTTACTGAAGTCGGCTTTCCTGCCTTTGCAATGCTCGCATATATTTTCCTCGTTTTGAGGAATCATCGATTCCGCATTGACGTTCTCCAGAATGAAGCGATGCGGAAAAATATCGCTTTGGCCCGGATGCATGAGAAACTGGCGGAAAGCCCCGTTGTACAGCTTGGACAAGAACCCGATTATGATCTCCGGCATCGTTTCTTTGTGCACCGAGTAGAGGAGGCGAACCCAGTAGTGATCGTCGATCCGCAAATTAGGGAGTTGAAACAGATCATCAGGAGCGATGAAGTTCCAATTGGGATAGACCACATTAATTAAAGTCAGCAGCTCCCATAATTCCTGCAGACCCGAACCCTCCGTCTTTCTGTTTTGCGTCGAATAGCGGTAATGCGTCATGAATTTCTCAAGCCCGGTCTCATTCATGCCCTTAAGCTTCAGCAGCACCTGATCCATCGAATGGAGAAGCTGATCCTGCGCATCTCTGGAGAATCGCTCAATAAATTGAACTCTCAAGGTTTGACCGCATTGCTCGAACTGCCTGATCAGCTGACGGGAATTGTCCGGCGGGACCGGGGCAGCATGTGCATGGGAATCCGCCCGCACCGCTCCGTCAGTTAAATCGCTTACATAAAACTGGTGCGGATCGATCGTGCTGCTCACATCGAGAATCAAATCTTTCAACAACTCATAATTGGTGGAGTGGATTCCTGCAGACAGATCCAGCACGGTTCCATGATCGCCCGGGAGAGTTCTCATTTCGTTATAGGTGTGCGCTCTTCCCGTATGCGGCACAGCGCTTTCCTTGACCACAAACGGATCCTTGTCTCCATAGCAGTAGTTAAACATCATTTGCTGCCGCAATGGATCCTGATGCTCCGAATAGGTACGGATTATCTCATCCAGAAATCCGCAGTTCGGCTCCAGCTGGACGATTTGATTATGCTTGTGCACGGGTTTAATCAGCTTGTGAAAATCTGCCATGCTCGAACCGTTAAAGGGTGTCGCATAGCTTATGTACCCGCCGATTCGATTTACGTTTTTGTGATTTTCAAACTCGTTCAGGATATACCTCATGCCGACCAGCCCTCCCATGCTGTGACCGGCGATAACAATCTTCTGGTAGGACTTGAATCTGCCTGTGCTCAATTTGGTCTTGAGGTGCTGTGCCAGGTCTCCGACAGCAATCACATTGTTTTTCCGGACCGTAATGTTTCTTCCCATTATGCTGTATGTTCCCGAGATTCCGAATAACCCGCTTATCAAATGCGCCGTTTCATACTTGACAATACCGACATCTGCTTCTTCCAAACCTGGATCAGCAAGAAGCTGATTTCTCCAGTCACACCCCGGCATGACCCAGGTATCCGGAGCACCTAATCCATGGATGAGAAGAACCAATACACGCCCTTGTTTAGTTGCATTTCTGCAGAACAATTCTATATTTAAAGACATCCGGCATGCCTCCATTCTATACCTCTCTATTCTACTTTAACTATCAGATATTTCCAATAGAGGGAGCCAGCTCACAGGCATTAAAAAGCCGCCATTTGATTAAATGGCGACTGTTAATGATTATTATCGGAGCCCATTGTCAATGTCAGGCGCAAAAAGAGGCTGACCCGCGTCCAATGACGCCAGATCAGCCTCCGTTTTTCCACTGTCTTTATTTGCGGTATCCCGACAATAGCTCCCGATCCTCGAGCAGCTTGCCCGTTTGCGCGTAGCGGCAGGTCGCCGACGCCACCTGAAAGGCATAAGCCCGTCTTGGCTTGTCGGTGTGGTTCTGTTTGCTGTGATGCAGGGTTTCCCTATGGAAAAAAACCGCATCTCCAGGCAGCATGGGCTTGCAGGGCATGCCGTTCTCCGGATCTGCCGCTCGCCTGTGCGCGCCTTCCGCATTCAGATTCGGCTGCCGCCCCTTCAGATGGGAGCCAGGCGCAAGCCACAAACCGGCATTTTCCTGTGTAATGGAATCAAGTGCGATGAAGCCGTTAAACATATGGCCCAAAATATGCGTGTATTGGTTGTCCTGATGCCATTCCAGCCCGCTGCCAAGCGGTGCGACCACCGCGTACATGCCCATCCATAACCTGACTTGATCCCCTACAATTCTTTCGAATATGCGGACTATATCGGGTTCGGTCAGAAATTCCGTTGTTCGCGGATATTCGCCCTGCTCCTTTGCAATATTCGTAATGCCTTTACTCTTCCATTGCCCGTCGCCTTTGGCATGGGCGAACTCCGCATTCTCCGCATTGATCGCATCCACAGTTTCCTGCGTGATAAAGCCGGGCGCATAGAAGTAGCCCTCGCGGTAGAACTGCTCGACTATTTCTTCTGTAAGCGTAAAATTCGTTACGTTGGACATCCGATATTCAACTCCCGCTGCTTGGAATATCTTTATTTTACAAAGACCCGACTTCCTTTTCTTTCGATCGCGGCATCGGATAATAGCAATTTTGTTCACTATTCCGATACCCGCAAGTATGAAACTCACGCAGGAACGGCTACAGCTTCACGGGCCGCCCTGTCTCCGCGCTCTCGTTGGACGCTTCGATAAACCGGATCAGCTCCAGCGATTCTTCAATCGGGATGGGCGCGACGCCCGTCTGAAACATCTCCATTACCCGCTCCAGCAGGCTGGCATAATACGGTTTGGGATGTGCGCTCACATCCGCATAGTGAATACAGTTCTCGCGGTGAATCGTCGCACCGAAGCGGTAATTCCCCTTCCTGTTGCCGCGCACCGTCCCGATTCTGCCATCCTGCCATATCCCCACGGCAAGATCATAGTCGGCGTTGGAGCGTGTGTTCACCTCCACACATCCCGGTCCCATCGCGGCATAGAGCATTTCGACGGAATGTATCCCGTACGTGAACAACCCCGGCATAACCTCTTCAAGCGGCGTCGGACCGAAGCAGTCCACCCCGATAATCGGGCCGTCGGCTTCTTTTGCCGTCTCAAGCGCTTCAGTCAGGCCTGCTGCATAACGCAGCGAGGAGCAGCTCATCAGCGGCACATTATGCTGCCTGGCCAACCGGACGATCTCTTTGGCGTCAGCCACTGTCGTGGCAAAAGGTTTGTCGACAAATACCGGCTTGCCATAAGGGGCGATACGCCGGAAAAGCTCCAGATGCGCCCGCCCGTCGACCGACTCCAGCAGAATCCCATCAGACCGCTCGGCAACCGCCTCCGGCGAATCGACGATAGCCACTCCGAATTGATCGCGCAGCTGACTCGTATACCCGTCCACGCGGGAGAAGCTGGAATGCATATCGGCGGAGCCGCCGGGATAACCGGCAATCACCTTGCCGCCCGGGACATGCCAGGGATGATCCTTATGATTGAGCAGCTCCGAAAATACAATGACGTGGGAGGTGTCCAGGCTGATCATGCCAAGCTTGATTTCACTCATAGGAGGCTCCTTATCTTAGATCCAGTTTGGATAACGGATTTTGTCTATGGCATTCTTCGATGACGGCGATCTGCTGCTTGACCTGCCGCGGCGTAATATCCAGCGGCTCTCCTTTCGTAAGGGCCGCATGCAGGTTCCCGTAAAAAGTCCGGCATACGTAGCCTAAAATGTCCTTTTGTCCCTCCGGCAGCTCCCACTGCTCCTCTATCCACGGCAAGGTTTCCGACCCGTATGCCGGAGAGCCGTCCGCATGCTTCAGTGGTGTTCGGATCAGCTGCTGCGCGGGCGCCTGCCCGGGCCTGAAATACTTCCAGTTCAGCTTCGTGCCCGTGCCGCTGATCCCGCCATACTGCGCTTGAATGCGATAGGTTGCGGCGGGATAGGCGTCACAGGAGGTGATTTCCAAATCCAGCAGCGGATGGTCCTTCTTGTGCATAATCAGCTTCACGTAATCCTCGGCATCCCCGAACGTATTAACGCGGTCCATAAAGCAGGTGATCTCCGGCATCGTCTCCGTCCCGAACAGCTGAAGCGCCTGATCGAGCGGGTGCGGACCCGTGTTCAGCAAATTGCCGCCATTATTGGCCTGCAGCGTCTGCCAATCCCACCGCCGCGCAAACCCGTTAAATGAAATACTTACCTGCACGATACGCCCGAGCACGCCGGAGCGGATGACCTCCATAATCTGCTGGAAGGCCGGCGAATAGCGGGATTGCTGGAAAATGGTCAAAAGCCTGCCAGCCTCTTCTGAGGCCGCGATTAAAGCATCCACTTCCTCCCCGGTTCGCGCGAGCGGCTTCTCGCACAATACATGAAAGCCGTTAGCCAGACATTCCAGCGTGATCGGGACATGCAGGTGGCTGGGCGAAGCATTGACGATCAGATCCAGATCCTTGCGCCCGAACAGCTGCTTGTAATCCTCATAAGCCTCACAGCCGAATTCCGTTTCTGCCCGCTTGCGGTAGGATGCCTCGTAATCCGAAACGGCGGCAATCCGGAACAGCTCCGGCAGACCTTTTAATGTTCTGGCGTGTATGTCGTGACCGCTTCTTCCCTGCCCGATAATGCCTACATTTAACGGTTCCATGGAGCGCATCCCACCATCCTTTAGCATTCTGCATTCGTCATTTCATTGGTGAACATCATTTTGAATTCCTGCGGCGTCATTTTTCTGGACGATTGCGGGGAGTAGTGAAACTGGAGAGCCCGTCTGCGTTTGCTGGAGAAGTTGGGCGGCGTTCCATGATGGAGAAGTCCCGCAAAAAAGAGCGCCCCGCCCGGCTTCAGCGTCACGGCAACATCGCGTTCAACAGCAACGTTCGTATCGCACAGCTGCCAATCCCGAATCGCATAATGGGGAACCGGCCCATCCATATGGGAGCGCGGAATAACGTGCATGCAGCCATTATCAAGGCCCGCTTCATCCAGGGCAATCCAGACTCCGCATACCATTTTATTCTGGGACAGATTGCCGTAGGCCATATCCTGATGCCATGGCTTCTCGCCGCCCGCCTCCGAGGAAGGCGGCTTCAGAATCGCCTGATCCTCCAGAAATTGCGCCTTCTCCCCGAATATCCGCTCCAGAATGCTCTGAACATCCTTATGAAAGCAAGCTTCATGGAGAGCAGGCGCATGATCGATAAATTTATGCAGCTTGCGCATCGCCCGGTCCCGGTCATCGGGAGTGAGCAGCTCACTCTCCTTCTTCATAAATTGCAAACGGGGTCCGACAATCCGTCCCTGGATAATATCCGTGATTGCCTCATTGGCTGCCGCGACCTCGGCCCCGGTCAGCAGCTGATCCACAACAAGATATCCCAGCTCCCAGAACTGCTTGATCCGGTAATCGTTCACGTCCTCTGCTGCTGCCGCACGGTCAGACGCGATGTGATCGTACCTGTACATCAAATGTGCCACATCAGCCGGGGCATCCACCTCTTTCTCGTCATAAGTGTATGTTGGATGGCCGCCGTCCTGAGGCCAAACGACAACCCGCTTGCTGATGACCGGCCGCTCCTCGGGGATAGGGAATCTATACCACTGGTTGTTGTCAGCCAATACAACCATCTGCTCCTCTGTAAAGCTGTGAACCATGCCTTTGATCGTCGCCATTACAGTCACCCTTTCGTATAGAAGCTTATGATTCTTCCGGATCAGGCCGCCACATTCCGATATCGTCCAGATAGACGAAATACCGGCTTTTATTCTCGAACGAAACCACCACATCGGTTTCCTCCGGCTTCGTCGTGAACGGAAGCTTCACCATCTTCGCTTCCCAATTCAGGCGGAATACGCTGCGTTCGAGGATTGGACTTTGAGAGCCCTGGACGGCCATCGTTGCACCGCCGCCGAAGAAATTGTTATGGCCCAGCTTGAAGCCGCTCAGCAGTAAACGTCCCGGGCCTTTGATCCTGAAATAGAGATCATGTACACCTGCCCGGATCGGAATAGGCGTGGAAAAGTAGCGCCATACATCGTCATAGTCCATTTCCTGGGAAATAGCGGCTATCCGCTCTCCCTCCAGACTGTCCAGATAAACTTCTACCGTCACCGAATCGAAGATTTTGGTCATCCCGAGAGCAATATGATCATATTTGCCCGGGCTTCCGAAATCCACTGCCACATATTTCAGCCAATCTCCCTCAGCCAGCTGGCCGATATAATGCAAATCGCGATAGACGGCATAACCGCCATCAGGCGTTGTATCAAGCGCGCCGTTCTTATGAATGTCATCAAATTGTTCCGCGCTGCGGTATTCGCCGTCTATCTTGATCCCAGCCCATAATTCGTAGGCTGCGCCAGGCGCGACTCCCGTAATTCTCTGCTCGATCCGGTCGCCCGGTCCCAGCATGGCCCCATATTTGTTGCTGCGTACAATCGAAGGATAACCATCCCGGCTGAAATCCCATGCGCATTCATAAACGATCTTCGGCGTCCCCGCCGCTGCCTCCCATGGCTCCCAGGCGCCAGACTCAAAGCCCCCATTGCCGATTGCGCTCTTGCTGTTAAGCTCCGAATAGACAAGCTCCGCTTCAATGACCCTGTCAAAATCATGTCCTGCCGTCCAATAAGGCTCGCTTGATTCGTAGGCGCCAAGATCCGGCTCCTTGCCGCCGGGAGACGCAACGCCGGCAATTCTCATCCCGGCCGACAGGGCCGGCGAATCTGCCCGCAGACGGAAATCGCCATGGTCGGCATCCTCAAAACCGCCATCCGCCCCGAGAAGATTGTGGGAAACCAGGCAATCCTCGCCCCACTTGACAATCTTGCCGTCCGCGAAAATATTGTTGATCATCTGCGTGCCGTACATATCATCCAGCAGGAATACAGCCGAGTCCGCATCCCCGCTGCGCAGGAACGTATTGTTGTAAATAAGCGTGCGCTGCAAAGGCCGGTTGAGATGAAGCCCATGATGCGGGATATTCCACACCACATTGCGGTAAAGATTCACTCCGCTGGTCCAGGCATCCATGTAGAAGCCAAAGCTCAGATGAGGCGACTTGTTATCGTGCAGCCAATTATGATGAATATCCGTATTGTCAAAATCATGGTTAAACAAATAGATAATGCCGGAGTCCTTCGTCAGACAATTGGCATGGGATATATCGCAATATTCAATTACGGATCGCGAGAAAACCCCGGAAATACAAGTCCGGGCCGATCTTGTGACCGTACAGTGGCTGATCAGATGCTGCGAGCCTGCTGCCCGTATCAGACTGGCATAGGAAGCCTCCAGGTTGCCGTCATGGATGTAGCAGTTGACGACACGGTTCCGCTGTCCTGACAAATTGATGCCGATGCCTTCGAAGTAGCCGATATCGCTTCCCGAGATGATATTGTCGCAGCCTCCCAGCTCGATTCCTTTTGTCCGTCCGTAGATGGATTGGCGGCTGCTGAAGCAGCGGTCAATGGCATGAATCTGCACATTATCGATGCTGCAATAAGATGCATTCTCCGTTGTGATGGACGCGGCGCGAATCTCGAAGCCCTTGATTTGGACATAGGAACACCCGCGCAGGTCAAACGCGTATTCGCGCCGCTTGGCCTCAACCTCGCGGCTTGTGGGGTCCCCGCCATCCGGCAGCCGTACCGTCAGCCGCCCTTTGACCGGGTCGATATGCCAGCCTTCGCTTACGGCAAGCGTCCGTGGTGAGCGGGTGAGGAAATAAATATCCCCCGGAGTCGTCCGGTAATGAGCAGCCGAGCTTATCCAGCCATCGAAATACAATGTGCCCTCGCGGAAATCCGTAACGGCCGCAGTGGAAATAAAATAACCGGCCCCGTTGACGCAGGCCACGACGGCCCCGGTCCAATGACCATCGGCAAAGGCAAGCAAATCCTCGTCATATATCGTGTACGTGGGCACTTCATTGGTGCATGAGTCTACCACCGCGTATTGAGTCCGGTCCAGACGGTCGGTAATTCGCGGCCACATGCCCTCATGGCTGAGCTCGCTGTCAATGAATACAATATTGCCGCTGTCTCCCTGCAGACTCCAATCCATTGCCGCCTCATATACGCCCGCGTTAGCGGTTGTGTCTTCCTGCCGCGCGGTCCAGCCGACAACGGGATCACAGCCGCTGATTACGACCCGTTCTCCCGGCTGCGCCTCATAACGGATAGGTGCGTCTTCGTGCCCCGAAGCTGCAGGAACAACGGTCTCGCGGTAAGTTCCCCCGCGCACGATGCAGCGGTCTCCTGCCGTCATCTCCGCAGCGGCGCGACCGATCGTCCGCCATGGTCGCTGTGGATCCAGCCCGTCGCTGTCATTACTGCCGTTCACCGCAACATAATAAACATTACCGCTTGCCGTCATGTTCTTCCTCCTCATCTATACCTTCCAGATTTGCTCCGCCGCTGCGCTCCAGCCTGAACCGGACGCTCAGCGTCCCCTGCATACCTTCCCGGCAGAAGGTAATCCTTGTCTGCACGGGACCAAGCGGCATATTGCCGCAGAGCATTTCCTTGCGCTGCTCAAGCAAAGCCTGATAGTCGCCGCCCAGCAGCGGCAGCGAATCGATTCTCGCCGTACAGCCTTCCGGTACCGTGATACGCGTTATGCCGCGCTTGCCTCGCAGTATCACCATTCCGTCCCTAACCTCCGCCGGCAGCGGCGTGGACCAATAGAATTCAACCCCTGTCCCGCGGATCAGCTCATAGCTGTCGGTGATCGTCCACTCATCCGGAGCCGGCGAATCCCATGTCCGGACCCAGGAGCGGTAATACTCCTCCCAGCCCGGAGAAACATTCATCTCCGCATGAAAGGAGGCTGCATCGCCATGGCCCTTTGGCTTGATATCGGCCATAATCGGGTTCTGCGGCCGCGAACGCTCCTCCATTCCTACCGGAACCAGCATATTATGGCGTCCGCAATGCTTGAGCACTTCAGCCATGGGATGGCTGTAATCGCAGGTGCCCATCTCCATCGCCACCGTCTCTCCGGCGAACTCCAGTACAAAATGACCTTTGTCCTCATGGGTGTGGCTGGCCCCCGCCTGGTTGCCCACAATGAGCATTTTCACCGGCTCGCCCTCATGCCATCTGACCGAAGAGAACAGCCCCAGATCCGGCAGCGAAACGAAGGGCGCAAGCTCCGGCGCTTCCTGCGGAATGGAGGATTCCAGCAAATAGGACGGCAGCGTGTCCGGAATCCCTCCCGCAAGCTGCAGCGACTTGCGGAATATACGGACCCATTGGCTTTCTGGCATCATTGCAGCCAGATAAGCTACGGATTCCTGATTGATATACATCGCATCGCAGATCAGAATCATGAGCAGCTCATCGCTGGTCGAGGCAAGCGCTTCCGCAAAAGCGGCCGTCCGCTGCAGGGATTCAGGCAGTACCTGCCTGTAATCGATCCCCCGGTGACGCCCGTAATAATACAGGGAAATCGCGCATTGGCGCGCTGTCCAGGTGAAGTACATCGGCCCCTCGAGGAAGCCGCCATCGGGAAGGATGGTATGCTCCATGCTTTCAATCAAGTCGTTCAGGGCAAGCTCCGTATACGGCCTGGTCCGCGGCATGGCCTGCTCCAATACGGCATAGCCAAGCATGCGCCCCGGGGAGAACCAGGCCATTTGATTGCAATGAAAAATATATTCATGCCTCCAGGTGATATAATTGGCGTTCCCATGTCCGTCTTCTGCGATCCTGCGGATGATCACCTCCCTGCCGTAGTCCGTAAACATCTCGCCAGCCATATCGAGTACCGCCGATGTCTCAAGCATGCATAACGACTGGACAAACGAGCGGTGCTCGAAGGAGCTGCCAGGGAAAAAGCAAATAAAGCCGCTATCCCACCTCGTGCACATGGCCAGTGAAATCGCGTACCTTGCGGCCAGGCGAAGCAGCGTCTTGTCCTTCATCAGCAGCGCAGCCGCGGCTGCATTGGGACCATGCGTCAGCAGATGCTTCCCGTAATCCCGGTCCCGGCAGTAACGGGTATCGTTCCAGAAATTGACGAACTCGCCGATCATCCGCTCCGGAACAAGCTGACGCGCATCTTCGGCCAGCTGCAGAAACGGACTGGTTCCGTGTTCCGCCAGCCAATCTGCATGCTTGAGCCGCAGCTGCTCCAATTCCCCGCCGCTCACGACCAGGCCATAGAACGGGTTAAAGGCCGGCTCGAAGCTCTCCGGCTGCAAATAGTTCTCCCACTGATCGTCGAACCGCTTCCACTGCCGGTCATACCGTTCTACCAGCCCGGAATGCTGCAGCCCGATCCAGTTGAACCATCCGACGCCCTGTCCCTCGCTCTGCGGCCAGAGTTCCAAGGTAATGGACCGCACCAGCGATGCGCCTTCAAGAGGAACATAACATTCCCGCTTCAGCATCCCGAAGGGTTCCGATTCATACGTCAGCATTCCTTTATCCGTGTCCGCCTTCATCCTCAGCAGCGCGCCTTCCGGAGCAACCAGCGATATCATCAAATGATCGTAGTCTTCGCAATCAACCTGGAAATCGCGGGTCATCCTCACCGCTGGCCCCTGCTGAGGTTTGGCTGTCCATTCGACCTGCGCCAGCGCCCACCGCTGATGGACCTTCAGCCCGTGCTCCTTGCCTGGCTCGATCCGCCACTTCGCAAGACCGCTGAGCTTCGGATCGGTGAACAGCTCGAATATCGACTCTGCCATATTGATCGGCGTATTCCTCATCTTCCTTACCTCCATTCAAGCCGCATATGGACATGAAGCAAGACTGCCCTGCAGCCGACAGGACGTCGCTTGCAGGACAGCCGTGTCAGCTTGCCTATTTCTTCGTGCTTGCGTAGACCTCGTTTGCTTCTGCTGTCGCTTGCTCCAAGCCGGCTTTGTTCATTTCCGAAATGAACGTATCGAAGCCTTTATCCGTGTCCGCCTCGCCGAGAATAAATTTCAACTCATATTCCTTCGCCATCTTTTGAAGCGCATCCTTGTTGGCATCCCAGGAAGGCAGCGTCTTCATCTGCATGGCATCCGTGATCGGCGTAATGCCTTTATCGTTAACCTGCGTACGGAAGGCTACCTTCTCGGCCGGATAATCGATTTTCAGCATAAGCGGATTATTTCCCTTGATCGGGCTGAAGAAGTTGATGCCAAGCGCCGATGTCGCCTGAATAGGATCCGTAAATTCCGGCCTTGGCACTACGCCGCCGCCTTCGGCGATGTCGTAATTGACGCCTTCTTCACCGTATGAGGTCATGAGATAGGCTTCTTCATCCGTTGCCAGCGTCTCCACCATTTTCAGAATGGCTTCCACCTTCTTGGGATCCTTGGCGGCATCCGCTCCGATTGCGAATGGAACCTGCTTGAAGCCCTGCGCGATCCCCATCATTTTGCCGGCTTCGCCTACGACCGGCTTGCCGACAATCATGTCCATACCGGCCTTTGCCGCATCCTGTCCGACTTGGCCGGAGCTGTGATAATGGTACCAGAGGGCCTGATCCATCATGCCTGCCTTGCCGCCGACGAATTTGGCGCGGTACGTATTCCAGTCATCAGTAACAAATTCCGGATCGATCAAGCCCGCTTTATACCATTTGTTCAGCAGCTTGAACGCCGCACGCGCCTGCTCGGTCACAAGACCGTACTGCACGCTGCCGTCAGCCTGGAGCACCCAGCCGGAGGGCGTGATGCCAAACGATGCGAATACGGTATTGAAGATCTGGTTGCTTCCCAAGGTATCCTTTCCCCGGGCTGTCAGACCGTACGTATCCTTCTTGCCATTGCCGTCGGGATCGTCGTTGCGGAATTTGGTGAGCACGTCCTCCAGCTCTGCGATGGTTTTCGGCGGCTCGCTGTACCCGATCTTGGTCAGCCAGGCCTTGTTAAAGGCTGGAACGAACGGCGAATCGCCTTCGGCATAGATTTTGGGGATACCGTAATTCTTGCCGTCCACGACCGGAACGTCCCAGTCTGTCGGATCCGCGTCGTCAATCATTTGAGAATATTCAGGCGCGAATTCGCGAATCTTCTCGACCGGAATTTCGCCGACGATGCCCTGTTTCACCCAGCCTTTGAAATTATCCATTCTGGAGTCCAGGTTGCCGAAGAAATCCGGCTTCGTATTGGCGGCAAGCTTGATATTGAGCTGCTGCTCCCAGTTCGAGCGGTCAATCCCGATCGGATCGATTTTCATGTTGAACCGCTCCTCCACATACTTCTGGGCCATCGTATCCTTGCCCGGAATGTATGAGGCGATCCATGAGATCTCAATGGGCTTTTCCGCCTCCGCCTCCGCCTCCGACTCCGCCGCAGCGGGTGCGGGCGCGTCAGTTCCGGGCTCCGCAGCTGCAGCCGGACTGTTGTTATTCTCTTTACTGCTGCAGCCCGCCAGCACGATCATAAGCAGCAATGCAGAAGCAATGGCCTTGAAAGCTTTACCCTTCATATTGATAATCCTCCCTTTTATTGAACTGCATTTTATATCAAGGAGCGCTGGTCCGCCCGCTTAATAACGCCGCTGTCCATTCCAATTCTTCATCCTTTGACCGATCCGATCAAAATGCCTTTGGTAAAGTACTTTTGCAGGAAAGGGTATACCAGCAAAATAGGCAATGTCGTAAATACGAGCACGGCGGCCTTGAGCGACTCCGCCGGAGGCGCGCTTAGGCTCATCAGGGCCGATGTCAGCATGCTCTCATCCTGGCTGATGATCAGCCGCCTCAGGTAGATCTGCAGCACAATCTGGCTCTGATCCTGCAAATAAAGCAAAGCGTCGAACCAGGCGTTCCAATGGTACACCGCGCAGAACAGGGTCATCGTGGCGATTATCGGAAGCGACACCGGCAGCACAATCCCGATAAATATGCGGATATCATTGGCGCCGTCGATCCTGGCCGACTCCTCGATCTCTTCCGATAATTCCATAAAGAAATTGCGGATAATGATCAGCCAGAATGTATTGATCAGGCAGGGGAGGATAAGCGCCCAGCGGGATTCGATCAGACCCAGGTTCTGAACGAGCAGATAGGAAGGCAGCAGACCTCCGCTGAAGAACATCGTCACCACAATGAACATCGTATAAAATTTACGGTGCGGCAGACCTCTTTTGGACAAGGCATAGGCGGCGGCAGACATAACGGACACCATCAGTATCGTGCCGACAACCGTCCGGAAGACGGAGTTGCCAAGCGCCGTCCAGATTTCTTCGGTTTTGAACAGCTCGCTGTAGGCCGAGACGGCAAAGTTTTTCGGAATGAGGCTGACTCCGAGCCTTGGCGCGTCGGCGCTCAGCGACAGGGTGAGCTGGTACAGGAACGGGTACAGCATCGTTATACAAAGGAGCGATAGTCCGAGCACCAGGAAGGTCTGGAATATTTTCTCGGGAACCGTCATTTTCATGCTCTCCGCGCCTCCTCTTTGCAGGTTGGCTTCATACCAGCCCCTCCTGTCCGGAACGCTTCACGATATAATTCGTGGTCAATACAAGCGCGAATGCGATGACGTTCTTGAACAGGCCGACTGCGGTAGCGAAGCTGAACTGCATCTGCTCCAGACCGATCCGGTAAACATACGTATCCAGAATATCCGCTACGCTGTATGTGGCCGGGGTATACATGTTGAGCACCTGATCGAAGCCGGCGTCAAGGACCTGGCCGATCCGCAGAATGAACATAATCGAGATGACGGGCACAAGCGAAGGCAGCGTAATATAGAGCATCTGCTTGAATCTGCCGGCGCCATCCACGACGGCCGCTTCATACATCTGCGGATTGATGCCGGCCAGCGCCGCCAGGTAGATAATGGCGCCCCAGCCGATTTCCTTCCAGATGGCCGACATAACCAGCGTGAACCGGAAGTATTCCGCTTTGCCGACAAAATAAATGGGCTCGACGCCGAACCAGCCGATAATCATGTTCACAATGCCGCTGGAAGGAGACAGGACCGTGAACATAAACCCGGCCACGACAACCCATGAGAGAAAATGAGGCAGATATGAAAGCGTTTGCGAAACCCTTTTAAAAATTTCCCCGCGCACCTCGTTCAGCAGCAATGCCAGTACAATGGGAGCCGGAAATCCGAAGATCAGATGATAAAAGCTGAGTATGATCGTATTGCGGATAATCTGGTAGAAATCCTGTGAGCCTTCGACCATCTCCCGAAAATACTTGAGACCGACCCAGGGGCTGCCCATAATCCCCTTGTTGATAATAAAGTCCTTGAAGGCGAGCTGAATGCCGTAAAGCGGGCCGTAAGCAAAGATCACATACCAGATCAGGGCCGGGGCCAGGAGCAGGAACATATATTTATAGCGTTTATATGACTTCCAGGTTCTCCGCCAATACGTCAGCTGCATGGATGCACCATCCTTTCCCGTCTGATGTGTGTTTGTCGCTTGAGACTAATGCTGCTTCAGAATGGCGCCAAAGTCTATTTCAATTCCCTCCAAATCATTGCACTTTTATCTTATTGGCTCTCTAATTGGAAATTATTATAATCAAACAGCCGCATCCCGGGGCCACTACGGATGTGAGCCCGGGATGCGGCAGGCATTGGATCATTCCGCCACGCTCTCCCGCAGCTTTCCGGAGCCGCGGTATTGAAGCGGGGTAATGCCGAACCTGGCCTTGAACCTCGTGCAGAAATATTGGGAATTGCGGAAGCCGACGGATGCGGCAATATCCGCCACGGTCAGATGCCGTTCCGCAACAAGGAGGGAGGCCGCCTGCTCCAGACGAATCCGGTTCAAATATTCGGTAAAGGATTCACCCGAAATGGATCCGAACAGGGTCGACACATAATTGGCCGAGAGGTTCACCCTCCCTGCCACTTCATCAAGCGACAGATCCTCCGCCATATGCTGAGCGATAAAGGATTTCAAGTAAACGATTTTCTCATGATGGGCGTCATTACGGCTTTCACTGATATGCTTCGCGATGCTTGCCGCTTGCTGCTTGAGCACCGCCATCGTTTCGTCCAGCGTGCGCTTCCTGATCTTCTCGTTAATGCCGAACACCGGGAACAAGTCCTGCAGCTTTTGTTCAATGACGATCTGCGAGATGACCGTCGTGATCCGCAGATGGATCAGCTCCACCATCTCGACGCTGAGAGGCTCCGACTTCAGGGTGAATGTCATCTCGTCGATCCAGCGCTCCACTTCGCCGACCTTTCCCGCCTGCACCCTGTTTTGCAGCATATCGTATTCGACCTGAGGGAGCAGCAGCAGCTCCCGGCATGCCGAAATCTCCTCATACCGGATGACCGCGTTCCTGCCCCGGATGTAGGAATATTTGTAAGCTTCCACCGCTTCCAGATAAGAATGGTGGATCGCTTCGACAGAATGGACTACGCTTCCGATGCCGGCGCCGTAAGGGATGGACCCGAGGGAGGATCGCATCGCTTCAAGCGTGTCCGCCACGGCGCGAGAAGTCGGGGTGTCATCGTACATGAATACAAGAAGGGCCATCTCCGTCGCGCTCAGGCTGACGAGCTCTGCGGACAATCCCGGTTGATCCGCGATAATCCGGGCCAGAATCCCGCAGTCCTCCGGCTCCGTTGTCATATAAGCCACGGCATATCTGCACTCCAGGGGCATGGCCGGGAACTCCCCGAAGCCCGCTGCCGTTTGCTGCCCGGTAATAAGACCTGTAATCTGTTTCGTTCTTACCTGATCCTTCATCTGGAGCATGCTCAAATCGATAAACATCAGCATATGGTCGATAGCTGCATACTCATGTCCGGCAGCTGCGGGCGGCGGTCCCGTGTAGAGATTGCGGATGGAATAGAGCAGCTTCTTGAGCGGCATATAAAAATGCCGCGACATGAGAAAGGAAATGATGAAGCCGCCGAGCAGCGCCATGAGGCAGGCTGTCCATACCTGGCGTTTCATCTTGCTTGCGGACAACTGGAACGATTCATCCGGTCTCACAATGACATAGTTCCAGCGGTTCATGGCATCGTTCCGGTGAAGGACGGAGATCACACTGCTGCCATGGCGGGTGAAGGTGCCGGCGGCTGATTGGCTGTTCGCAGAACCCGCCATCGCACGCTGCACCACGGCAATCTCCTCCGGAGCGGCATTTTCTCCTCCGATGATCATCTGCCCGTTCTCGTCGTACATATAGACATGGGACTCGGGATAATTCAGCGCATCGCGCACCATCGTGCTTAAGTGATCCAGGCTGATATCCAGATACAGAAATCCCGCGGCCTTGGCGGGCGGCGATTGATAAGGCAGCGGAAACACATAGGTCATCACCTGATGACCCGGGGAATCCGGCTTCTCGCGTTTGAACCACTGATTGGGAACGATGTCGTCAAGCTGCCGGATAAAGGCCGCGTCCAGAGAGTTGTCGGGGGTCTGATAGTAGCGGTTGTTGTCCATAGCATATTCGCCCTCGCGCATATATACCGTAACCCCGTCAAGCCCCGGCGTCATGTCCTGGATTAAGCCCAGATCCGTAATAAAGCGGACGATTCGCGAGACATTGCCCTCAGCCCGGTGCTCGAGCAGGTACTTGATCTCCTCGTTGCTGTCCTTATTGAAGGTCATCAGCACCTTGTTGAAGAAAGCGTCTTCATAAAACCGGAAGAAATTATTTTCCACCAGCTCCTTCACATTCAACAACTCATACCCGGCGTCCTTGGATACCTCGCTCGTTACAATTTCGCCCGCATTGGTCAATAAATACCCGCCCGTAATGCCGATCAGCACAACGGCAAGAAGCGTGTAGGAAAGGACCAGCCGGAAGTAATAGCTGCTTCTCCATTTCATGATCACCGAAGAACTCACCTACCCTTCGTCAATAGAAACGGCTTTCGCCATCCTCTGGCGGCACAACAAGTTTCTTCCCTCCGGACTTATAGACAAGCTCCCTTAGCCTTAGAACTTATATCATTGCTTCACCCTTGAATAAGGATAAAACCTGCTCCAGCAGCTCAGGCGCAAGCCCCTTGCCGTCGCAATACGACGCGTTCTTCGCCAGTTCCAAGACGCTTGTGGTTCCTGTCAAGGTCACCGCGATATCGGGACAGCCGAGACTGAAGCGCATCGCCGGCTCGATCAGCCCGCCCGTTCCCGGCTGACGCAGGAAAGCGAGCTCCGCCTTGCGGCGCTCTCCTTCCAGAAGCTTGGCTTGATAATTAGCCATGAACGGCGCCGGGCTGTCCGCAAGAACCCCCATGGCCAAGGGACTGCCGTGAATAACGCCAACTCCATGGCCGCGTGTGTGGGGGAACAGGATATCGGAAGCCGTATGATCGATGAGCGTATATTTGCCAAAGGTCTGCACCGTATCAACAAGCCCTTCCTGCACGAAGGGCAGCAGCATCGCAACCTGCCCGGCGTTCACGCCAACCGCGCGGACCTTGCCCTGTTCCTGAAGCTTGCGGAAGGCGGGAAGCGTATCGCTCATGGCTGTTTCCTCCCCGCATGTTTCCAGCTCATGCAGCTGGATCAGGTCAATAAAGTCCGTCTGCAGCCGGTCAAGGCTCTCCTCCACGGAACGGATCGTATTCCCGTAGGAATAGGAATCTCCGCGCATCACCGCCTTGGTCGCCAGAATGACGCGGTCGCGGCGGCCGCGAAGCGCAAGACCCAGCCTGCGCTCGCTCTCCCCGCGCCCGTACAAGGGGGCCGTATCGAAGAAATTAATGCCAAGATCGAGGGCGGCATGAACCACCTTCTCAACCTCCCGGTCATTCGTTTCACCGAAATCCCCGCCAAGCGGCGCGCCCCCGAGCCCCAGCCTGGAAACCCTCCATCCCGTTCTGCCGAGCTGTGTATACTCCATTCTTGTGTTCCCCCTTTGCCGCCCTAGTCAGGCATTCATAAATATTCCGCAAAGCGTGTTGTCCATGAGCATTCGTCTCCGGCTTTAAGCGGTCCTGATACGACCAGCGACAGATTCGCGGATACGCCGGACACGGACAGCAAGGAGCGTGACAGTGACAGATTATTGGTGTTCGAATAGACCGCTTCAGGTGTACGGATGATATTGTCGCAGGCATCGCATGAAATTTCATACTTTGCATCCCCATAGGCCAGCTTCCAGCCATGTCCGGTCCGGGCTTCGAGTCTCGTGCCGCTGCGGCCATCCGTAAGCAGCAGCGGCAGAATATGCTCACAGCTGACAAAATTCTTGTTCACTTTCAATTGATACGTCCATTCGATCCCCGAGCCAATCAGCGAAATCGTCTTGCGGCAAACAAGATGTTCGTTTTGCGCTGTCATCGCAATACCGTTATCCAGCCACTGCACCTCCGGATTCGATGTCATATCGGGGAAACAGAGATTACCCGCAGCGTCGCGCAGCAGGAACCCTTCCCAGGCTCCCAAATCATACCCTTGCTGATAAAGTCCGGCCGCCAAACCGTTCACATTCAGCTTCGGTTCGGCAAGAGGCGGCTTGCTCCCGTTTATGCGGTAGTGAAAACCGCAGAGAGCCGGGCTGTACTTGCCCAGATGCATGCGCAGGCTGACGGCGAAGAAATCATCGTGGCTGCGGATGAATGCATATCCGCTCCGCAAATCCATGTATTGATTGTTTGCGGGCAGGGGGCTGCGCTCATTGGCCCGCTCCATCTGCAGGTCCCGGCTGATGATCCGTTCTGCAACCGAGATGCCTGTCATGCCCAGGATGCCGTAACAATTCACCAGCGTGTACCATTCGTAGCCTGTACGAAGCTCATGAGGCAGATAGTTGGGAGTAATGCTGTATGTGCCGTCAGCTTTCTTATAGGGGAGCCAGGACTGAAAGGCCCGCGTAAACAACCCCTCGTCGCCCATCCCCGCGTAAGCCTGATAGGTTACGAACGAGCCCCAGGTAAACATTTGATGGCGGCTGCGCTCCATCATTGCATAAGTACCATCAAAAGAGGTAGCGTGATTGAGCCACTGCTGCCCTTTCTCAATCAGGATTTCCAGCCGCGTCCGAATCTTCTGATGCGCAGGCGGCCATTCCTCAATGGCCGCCAGAACACCGGTCAGAATAAACATAATAAAGGCGGAATAGGAAATCGGCATCCCGTCATGCTCGCGGAACGTCTCCTGATCGTGATAATCGAAGGAATCGTTCAGAAACCCTTCATGCTCCCGCTCTTCGATCAGCGCCATTAATTGCCCGATGAACGCTTCATTGGCAGGGCGATACCCCAGCTTCTCCAGGAACAGCTCGTTGCCCAGCTGCAGGGCAGCGCAGTTGAGATTAATCGTGCCGCAATCCTGCGGCTCGCCATGCAGAAAATCCTCCGCAAATTCCCCCTTGTGACGAATGCGGACCTCTTCAGGCAGCATAAGGAGCGCCATCATGCCAAAATGGTAGATAAACAGGCGGGTGAACGGGGCCGCGTTAAGATCCTTCAGGCGCAGAGTCGAGCGCCGGATTAAACGAAGCGCCGTATTTGTAATTTCCTTATCGCCGCTGAAGCTTGCTCCGCCTGCGAATATAACCGCCGCCGTGCCTGCCGTATAGTTCTCGCTGTATATCGTATCCCAGCGGTCCTCGATAGCACCCGTTTCCCCATCGATCCAGCCGGAGATCGTCTTCATGTAGTCGAGCAGTACGGTTTGCATCTGGTGATGCGTGCTTTGCCGTTCCGTTGTGAACATGGACTATTGGCTCCTTCGTAACCATTTTCAAGCAAATATTTCTCCTTACACGTCAGGTGCTATTCATCGGCAATACATTCATACCCTCTGCAGGATCAGATGGGAAAGGCTGCTTTGGCCCACTCGTAGGACGGATCTTCCTGCGTTCCGTCTTTATACGTCGAAATCAAGGCCACCCGGTCTTTGCCGGACTGATTCGGGTAGGAGGCGTGGAAGAGCAGATCATGGAACACAATAGCGGTTCCCCGCGAGGCAGGCAAATCCACAATTTGCGACTGGTCAATATCCTCTACCTTCAATCGGCTGGAGAAGCCGTTGCCGTCATTGTCTCCTTCGCCATGATGAAGCGCCCCTTTCAGATGGGAGCCCGGCAAAATCTTCAGGCAGCCGTTCTCGCGTGCCGCATCATCCAGTGCGATCCAGACGGAATACTTGTGGCTGCCTTCCCAGTAAGGATAATCCTGATGCCATGGTGATCCGAAATCGACCTTTGAATCCTTGAATACCACTTTATCGCTGAGGAAGATGACCTGCTCCCCGATAATTTTCTTGAGGACCGCGGCCAATTCAGGCTTTGCCGCCGCTTGCCTGAATAAGGCGCTGGCCGCCGACATGCCTACGTATACGCCATGCTTAACCGCCTCCGCTCCTTTCTCCTTCTTGACTTCCTCCAGCACTCGGGCCGCTTCCAGCTTAAGCTTCCGCACTTCCTCTGTCGAAAACAGGTCCTCAATCACGACATAACCCTTCTCCGCGAATTGTTGTTCCATATTGCCGCTCATCGGTTCATTCCACCTTATTTATCATGTTAAATGAGATGTTAGCACAAATAAGCTGTGATATATTTGGTAGAGATCGATGATAAGTTATCCTTTTCCGACATTGGAGGCGAATGTCCTTATGTTCCGGCATCCCAAACCGCGATACCTCGAATTAACGGAAATACGGCCAAATGTGCACTGGGCGCAGATTCAGCATGTCCCCCGCAGCAGCGGGCAGCTGCGGACCATTTACGATTTCGAGCTGATGTATGTCTTCCAGGGCGAGCTGCAGATCCATTTTGATGATGAGAGCAGCCGGATTCCCGCCGGGGCGGGCGATTTGCTTCTGCTGCCTTCGTCCATCCGGCATCGGATTGAGATCCTTACGGAGATGGACACGCGGCTGCTGGGGATTCATTTTGATTTCTTCAATGAGCACTCTGCCCTGGCCGAGCAGGATATTGTCGTTCAGGAGGATAAGGTGGTTCTGGAGCGGTTTTGTTCCTTGCCTGTGAACGGGGAGGATCTGCCGGCTTTCGGCCTGCATTACGAGGGAATTCCATTTGAAATGGTGGAATGGATGGAGCGGATTGTGCAGGATCATGCGAGAGGAAGAGGGAATCCGGGCTATGAATTGGCGTGCAGGGGACTGATGCTGCTGATTTTTACCCAATTGTTAAGTCTTCCTGCGAAGTCCAGCCGCCCGAGCCTGCAGTCCCAATACTATGAAGCGGTGCAGAACCTTGCTGCGGACATGGAGCACAGCCCTGGCGGGACCTGGCCAAACGGGGCGATGGCGGAGCGCTTTAATGTGAGCGAGGATCATTTTATCCGTCTGTTCAAGGATATTATCGGGATGAGCCCCCATAAATACCTGCAGTTTGTCAGGCACCGGGAAGCGAAAAGAATGCTGCGTGAAACCGACATGAAGATCGAGCTGATCGGCCGTCAGCTCGGTTATGACGATCTTCATAATTTCAGCAAAATGTTTAAAAAATGGCAAGGCGTCTCCCCCAGAGCTTACCGCAAGCTCAGCATTATGCATTAAGGACAGGAGGCCGGAGACAGAATTTCTGCCGTTGTTTACTCAGCTGCGATGTCCGGATTCGCCGATATAATGGCCTCGGCGGTCTCCCAGACTCTGGGCAGAAACCGTTTAACGTCAGATGCGCGGCGGGTCAGGTCACCGGTGGAGTGAATGCCAAGGTCAGCGATCATGGCAAGAAAGGCCGGAGCATGCGCATGCTGCAGGTCCCATGGAGCGTCTGCGGCGAGAATTTTGTGGCAGCGAGCGAAGGTCGCAGCGATCCAGAAGACTGCTTCCCGGTGATTGCCCGCCCGTACGAGCTCGCGGCTTCCGTCGATCGCAATCGGCCTCGCCGCGGCCGTGATGTCGGTGCTGAAGAAGAAAGGAGTCTTGGCCGCAGCCGCCGCGGCGTCGAAGGTCCGGGCCAGCTCCGATATATGATGTTCAATGCGCCCGGGAGTCAAGCGGGCGCAGCCGAGCAGCTCCAGCAGCTCGTCGTACAGTCCGGAATGGCCGTATTCCTCCAGCACACCGCGGGCGGCGAGATAGCGGAGCCGGACGGTCGGATTGCGAAGCGCGGCTACGAGCAGAACATGCGTGGTTATGCCGGTCGGAAACAGCCACGATGTGACCTGATCATGCAGCGGCGCGGCGGTGTCGAATGAATTCAGCCCATTCTCGATTTTCTCCCGTGCGTTCACGCACCGGCGGAGAACCCATTTCCGCCCGGCAAATTGGCGCGATACCTGAATTTGCAGACTGCGCAGGTACCCGGTAGGATCCGCAATGATGGTATCCGCTCGGAAGCTGCCTGCCAGATGATAGGACGACAGCACATCCTCGACCGAATTGAACAGGCTCAAGGACAGATACGTGGCCTCCACCAGCGTGCCGCGGTAGATGAATTTCCCGAGCTTGAGCGGAGGCTCGTCCCCGGCGACGACGATCACAACGTCAACGTCGGAAGCGGGCGGCAGCTCGGCTTCATCAGGCAGTCCCACCGTCGATCCGCTGTAATACGCCCCCCTGAATCCGGCCTCGCGGCTGGCCTCCTGCAAGATCCATTCCGCCGCTGCTGCCCGTGCATCTCCTACTCTCATATATTCATCCTCCTCCACTTTGTCAAGTCCATTCCGAAACCGTGAAAACGCCGTCAACAATCTGAACGCTGTACAGCTGATCGAAGCCTTCATCGAAATCCGGTTTTTGCAATTTACGAAGTGTGCTCCTCAGGCCCGGCAATGGAACCTTTCCCTGGCTGCGTTTATCATTTCTCGCCATTGATTCCTCCAGGTTCGGTTCAAAATAATAGCCTGTAACCTTGAACTGCTGATTGCGGGCAGCATCCATGTATTTCTGCCGGTCCGCTTTCGTTGGATTCGTGTTATCAATAACAAACGGCTGCTTGGCATTAATTGACGCATCGACAAAAATATGTTCTCTGTGTCTGGTTTTAAGCATATCCAGATTGATTCTTACATGTGTATCATAAAATTTTTCTTTGTAGAAAGTGGATTTCCCTGATGCCTGGATCCCTATGAAAATGACACATTCCAAATCAATCGCCTCTCTCTATCATATTTTAGGCGCTCCGAATCAGAAGTCCCGCTTCTTGTCCCTTATGATATGTCCCGGCTCCAGTTCAATTTCCCGAAATCCTGCCATGGCCTCCGCCTGGAATTCAACAGCTCTGCCGCTTCCCATAATGATAATATTCCCGATACCGGCCGCTTCCTCCCCCGGCAGAAGCAAAGCTTTTGTGCAGGCGTATACTTCCCGGACCGTCGTGTGAATGGCATTGATTACAGTGTCGTTCCTGGGTTTTCCCATAAGGTTCAACATAATGGAGCCTCTAGGGCCAAGCTTTTCAAGGGTCATACCGAAAAATTCCACGGTTGTCAGATGAGGCGGAGTTCCCCTGCTGGTAAAGGCGTCCAAAATAATATAATCCAGCCTTCCAGGCTCTTCATCCGCCAGCAGCTCCCGACCGTCTCCAATGGTTACATTCTCCATGCGGTAATCAAAAAACTCCCTGCTCAGCTCGACCACCCTTCCGTCAATTTCCGCCACCTTGAACCGCTTGTCCGGGTAATGGCCGGCAATAGTGCCAACTCCGTGGCCGATGACAAACACATCCTCGAACGACGGATAATTATACTCCATCAGATGGATCATGGCCCGTGGATATTCCAGCACGATCCGCTTCGGATCCTTCAAGTCGATTGCCCCCTGCACGGCATGGTCCGAAAACTGCAGGAAGCGGTATCTCCCTGTCTTCCCATACAGCTGTGCCGCCTCGTAAACGCCGATCTCCTGATGCCTGCTGATCTCCCTGGCTAGCTGACGCAAATGCCCGATCTCCTTCACTATCATCTATTTATCATTTCCCGGATATCCCCTATTGCTTCCATTACCCGCCTGCTGTGTCCTCTGCCGCGAATGCTTCTGCCGCTGCGGCAAGAAAATAGGCCAGGCCGGTCTGCTGATCCTCAAGCATGCGAAGATGAAAGTCGTCAGAGAGGAAGAAGCGTGTTTGCGCAGCAAAATCATGAGCGGATATTTGATGGCCGTGCTGATTCATAAAATGGATATGGCTGCGGATAACATCCCGCATTATCGCATCATTATGCTTCAAGCCTGCTCTCAATGCATCTGCCATATGCATCATAAATGCTGCCGCCTCCGATGCCTGCTCATTCATCTTCTGTACATCGGCTTCGGCAACCTCCAGAGCGTCGACCGAATAGGTCTTCTTCAAATAATCATTTTGTCCGCGCAGCGCTTCATTCCACTCCTCCATGGTTTCAAAGCCCTTGAACAAATCCCGTTTATTCATGTTCTCCCCTTTCTCTGTGTGCTCCATGGATAATTTCAAGGTTTCTATAATGTTTTCCAGCCTTTGCTTGCGGGCAAGCAGCAGCTCCTCCTGCTGCGACAAGATGGACAGCCGTTCCTGCTCTCCTTGAAGCAGCTCCCTAATTGTCTCCAGAGGGAAATCCAGCTCCCGGTAGAACAAAATATGCTGCAGGCGTTCAAGCTCCTTCGTTCCGTACAGCCGGTATCCCGCTTCCGTGATCTCGTGCGGAATAAGGAGACCTATCTTGTGATAGTGGTGAAGCGTCTTGATCGTGACCATGGATAATGACGATACCTCTTTTACCGTATAGAGCATCTGGCTCACTTCCTTTCAATTTCCACTCTAAAGCCTTCCCTAAGAGGAGAGTCAAGTCCGGGCAGCGACCATAAATAATTTGACTCTCCCCTTGAAGGAGGGCCTAAGCTTACGTCCGAGATGATATCAAGGAGGAAGCATAGCCATGTCAAATTCCATTCACCTGCTTCGCAACAAATTTGTACGCGTCATTCTGATTTCCAATCTCTTCTCACAATTCGGAATCTGGATCAGAAATATGGCGGTCCTCTTATACGTCATGGAAAGCTCGAATGGGGATGCGCTGGCCGTTTCGATGATTGCTGTCGCCGAGTACGCGCCGATCTTTATTTTCTCATTCATTGGCGGTGTATTCGCGGACCGGTGGCGTCCCAAAAGAACGGTCGTCTGGTGCGAAGGCATAAGCGCTTTATCGGTATTGATTGTTTTCTTCCTGATACAATCCGGATCATGGACGGCCGTGTTTTTCGCTGCCCTGATTTCCTCGATTCTATCACAGTTTGCGCAGCCATCCGGCATGAAGCTGTTCAAGAACCATGTAAAGGATGAAGAAGCGCCAATTTGCATGTCACTGCTTCAGATGCTTTTTTCAGTTTTTATGATCATAGGTCCGATTCTAGGAACGCTTGTCTACCAGCAGACAGGAATTGGTGTCTCGATTCTGCTAACCAGTGTCTCTTTTCTCATATCCGCATTTGTCATGCTGTTTATTCCGGCAGATCCGGCAGTTCCCTCGGATCAGTCCGCTGAACCGGCCTCCCTGCTTCGTGAGATGGCGGACGGCATTCGTTATGTCATCTTCAACAGGGAGCTTTTGCGCCTTAGTCTATGCTTCACGCTTGTCGGACTCGGCGTAGGGCTGATATCGCCTTTAAGTATTTTCCTCGTCACCGATCGTCTGGGGTTGCCGGCGCATGACCTGCCATGGATCACCATTCCTTACGGACTGGGGGAAATGCTCGGAGGAGTCCTAGCGTTTGCTGTGGCTGCCCGAATTGCTCCGCAGCGTCTTCTTCTGATGGGATTGCTTGTCAACGGATTGGGCATCCTGCTAATCGGATTATCTTCTGTACTTTGGATTACGATGGCCGCGCAGTTCATTATAGCGCTTCTGCAGCCGGCTATATTTATTGGCAACAATACGTTAGTCATGAATCATACCGAGCAAGCGTTTATCGGCCGGGTTACCGGAATCCGGACACCGCTTATGACCGGTTCCATGCTTCTTATGATGAGTGCTTCCGGTGTTCTGAAGGATGCATGGTCCCTTGCCATCGTGTATGAATTGGCCGGTCTATGTTTTCTTGCGGGTCTGTTATTCATCGTACCCATCCATCGCAGCCGCAGTCAATAACCGCTTCATATCCGGGCTTGCTTCGACAGTCAAATCTTCACGCCCATATTTCGATTGACAATAAAGTATCCTAATGTTAGGATTAAAAAGTCCTATAAATATTATATATATGATTATTTTATATAGGATTGGGAGGGAGTGAAGTCCAGAAAGCTTTCATCACAAGCATCATAATAAAACGTAGCTGATTAGTCCAAACTAGTCTAAGATTACGCATCTATACACGATGGTCTTCGATTTCAAAAAAAAGAATTCATGGAGGAGTTTACGATGTTAAAAATAGCGATTATACTTGGAAGCACACGTCCGGGCCGCAATGGTGAAGCTGTAGCACGCTGGGTAACCGATATTGCAAAGAAACGCAGCGACGCTTCATTCGAGCTTGTGGATATTGCGGATTTCAATTTGCCATTGCTCGATGAGCCGGTACCGCCGTCCATGGGACAATACAGCAAACCGCATACGATCGCCTGGTCTGAGAAAATTGCTTCCTTCGACGGCTTTGTATTCGTAACACCCGAGTACAACCATGCAACCTCCGGCGCGCTCAAGAATGCCATTGATTTTCTCTTTAAAGAGTGGAATCATAAAGCGGCAGGCTTCGTGGGCTATGGCGGCAGCGGCGGCGCGCGCGCAATCGAGAATCTGAGGCTGATTGTAGGCGAGCTTCATATCGCCGATGTACGCGCTCAGGTCGGACTTTCCCTGATCACCGATTTCGAGAATTATAGTGTTTTCAAACCGGCCCCTCACCAGGAGTCTGCGGTTAACACGATGCTTGACCAGGTTATCGCCTGGAGCGGCGCGTTGAAAACATTGCGTTAATAAGAATTGCAATGCTCCATGCTCGAATCAGCAGCAAGCCGGGTCAGTTCTCTTCTGATCCAGCTTGCTTTTGCTATGGATAGAGCAGTTGTTTCGACGCAGGCAACGGACCTCCAATCCGGAGGTCCTGATTTATAAAAGGAGGCAAGGCAATGTCACAGCCAGATGAGCACAACGAGCTTGACCTGAGACTGTTCCGGATATGGATGAAAGCTTCCAGAGCCGTCTTTGACAATGTACGAAACGATATTGAGGATCATGGCATTAGTCAGGAGCATTTCATGATTCTGGAGCTGCTCTACAGCAAAGGTCCCCATCCCATCCAAAAAATCAGCGAGATTTTCTCCATTCCCAGCGGAAGCATCACCTACGTCGTCGATAAACTGGAACAAAAAGGATATGTCAGACGCGAGCCAAGTCCAACCGACCGCAGAGGCTCCAATGTAACCCTTACACAGCAAGGTCAAGCTCTGCTCGGCGGCATCTTTCCGAAGCATGCTGAAGTGATTTCCAATAATCTATCATTTATCAGCAAAGAGGATAAGCTGAAACTCATAGATTTGTTAAAAGCCATTGGACTGGGCGCGGAAGCCCTCGCAAACAATACCAAGCCCTGAACTATTCTATATGGATCGTAATGGCGAAGCAAAAAGCTTACTTGCCTCTTGGCTCGATGATGCCGCTCGCAATAAGATTATCCATCGTATCCCGGACCATCTGAAGCAAATGGGTGTCTTGTATTTGTAAACATTCGGATATTTCGTTTTCATGACGGTATTTACCCTCAATTTTGAATAAATGGATGCGACATCGGCACTGAAAAACTTCATTATCCATAACAGAAAATGCGGCGCCACTCTTGATGTTACCTTGTAACCAAGCTGGGAATAGTTATCCCGTATGAGCTCGGCGAGATCGAAATATTTCCCCCTTGCCGCCATGCTCAAATGACGATGGCCATTCGTTTCGGGATCATTCATAATCGCAATATGCATGCGGGCGCAGTCGCGCACATCGACATAATAAACCGTCATATCCGGGAACATCGGCATTTTGCCTTCCGCAATGTTTTTCACCGTCTCACTGCTGAAGCGCGCCCACGGCACGAGAGATGGCCCCAGAATCATGCTCGGATTAATAGTAGACAGCGCCACCTGCTTCGGATTGCGTGTTTGATCCCGTGCGATCTCCCATGCAATTCTCTCCGCCCGCGTCTTGCTGCGGAAATAATCGCCGGGCCCATTCGCGTCCGTCCAGTCATCTTCATTGAACGTTGTCTTGGAAGAAGGGTGGCCATAAGCCACTGCCGCTTCCGAACTCGTAACCACGACTTTTTTCACCGTATCGGAGCAAAGCGCGGCATTCATCAGAAATTCCGTGCCTTTGGTAGCCCCGCCGATTCGATCGGTCTCCGTCTTCACCGCCTGCGGGCTTGCGACGTGGAATACCCACTTCACCCCATCCACCGCTTGATCCCAACCGTTTTCCTTCCTCAGATCGGCTTCGACAAATTCAATGCCGGGCAGCAGCTCGCTCAGCTTCTCCAATTGCTCACGATTATTAAGGCTTCGAACGGTTCCTCTGACCCGGTAGCCCTCCTCAATCAGATAATGCCCAATCCAGGACGCCAGATATCCGCTGATTCCCGTTACCAAACAAAGATCGCCTTTTTGCATACTCATGATTCATTTCCTCCTAATAGATGACTGTGGATTTGTTGTTAAATTTATGACTCTCTAGCTGATCAACCATAAAAACCGCCACATCCATCCGGGAGACTCTGCCAAGCATGGGAGCACGCGCCGTATCCAGCCGGTAACGTCCCGTCCTTGGCCCATCGGTAAGCGTCGGAGGCTCCACGATCGTCCAGCTGAGCCCGCTTTGCCTGATACGGCTGTCCTGCTGCCGTTTATCCATGGACTCCCGGCGGAAAAGCAGGACAGACAGCCACACCGCGAGTTTGGTCCCGAACCTCATCTGCAGCCGGCTGTCGCGGCTGATGCCGAACCCCGTCACCGCAATGATCCGCGGAACGCCGGCCTTGCGCATCGCGGAGAGGATATGCGCGGTTCCTTCGGAACAGATATCAGGCGGACTGCCGCCGCTTGCTCCTATTGCGCACAACACCGCGTCCTGCCCGACAACCGCTTGCTCCACCTCATCCGCGATCAGCACATCACCTTCCACAATGCGAAGGTTCTTATGCGCATGCGGGATTCGGCCCGCCTTTCGCACAAATGCCGTAACCTCATGTCCCTGCTTCAGCGCTTGTTCGATGAGCTGCCGGCCTGTAAGACCGCTTGCTCCAAAAATGATTACTTTCATTCCATGCGTCCTCCAAAAATATAATTTATTCATAAATGAACGTCTATTTATAATTATTAAAATAAAAAAGTGTTCATTTATTTATATGGAAAAAAATTTGTCTACGTCTTTATTGCATCCCAGCTCATTTGAATGGCTGTTTGAAGGCTTCTCTCATCGAATAGAAATTCGCCCTTGATCTGAGCCTTGGCGAGCTGCGCGATGGGCATCACAGAATATATGATAAGCAAATTAACATCCTCTTGTTTGAATAGCTTTTCGCTCTTGCCTGTTTCAAACATTCTGAATACCGGCTCGTACAGCGAACTGGTTTCTTCCAGACACCAATTCTGCAGCAGCGGGGAGTTGGTTACCTGCTCCATAAACATAAAATTATCGCCATGGTTTAGAATGAACTTTACAAAGTTCCGGGCAAAGAAGTTAAACTGTTCTCTCACAGGAGCTGCTTCATCCATCCCATGAAACAATTTTTCACTCATCATCTTTTTGGCCTTCAAATAGGTTTTCCCCAGCATATCCTCCTTATTCTCAAAATAAATGTAAATGGTTGCAGCCGATACATTGGCTTTCTTGGCAATCTTGGAAATGGATGTTTCGGCAAAGCCGATTTCATTCACAAGCTGAATGGTGGCATCGTAAATCGCTTCTATTTTGTTGTCATCTCTTTGTCTCATGAAGCAATAATAAACGATCATTTATCTTAAGTCAACCATAAAAATTATACCTTGATTCGGGGGTATAATTTTATGGCAAGCCGGCTGTTCAACATGCCTACCCGTTGTAGGCTTGTTTAAGAAGCGCAATATCGATCTTATCCATTTGAAGCATCGCCTTCATGGCTCTTCCCGATTTTTCAGCGTCCTCGCTGTGCAGCATTTCACCCAAGGCAGAAGGTATGATCTGCCAGGACAGCCCGTATTTGTCCCTCAGCCAGCCGCATCTTTCTTTGGATCCGCCAGCGGACAGCTTCTCCCACAATTCATCGACTTCCTGCTGCGTCTCACAATTCACGAATAACGAAATGGCAGGCGTGAAGGTGAAATGAGGACCGCCGTTCAATGCCATAAATTCTTGTCCTTCCAGCTGGAAGGTTCCTGACATAACCGCTCCCTGGTTGCGGTGAAGACTCAAAATTTTTGAATTTTTAAAGATAGACGTATAAAAGTTGATTGCCTCCTCCGCCTGATCGTTGAACCACAGGAAGGTGGTGATTTTTTGCATAAACCTTCAGCTCCTTTTTCATCCTATTGGAATAGTCCGGATTATTCTCTTAAAACGAATAGTAGCATAAAATCGGAACTGCAGTTTCTTCTGGATTGCTGTTTTTGCAGGATTTCTTCATGTGCGCTGCATATCCGGAAATATTCATGTCTGCCCTGGCATGCGCATTATGCGCTGCCCCCTGCCGCCATGGGTTGTTCTGGAACCTCACAAAAACAGGCCCGGGATTGCCCCGGGCCTGCTCCAACCTATCCTATAGCTCAATTAACCGCTCAGATGCTGAACTTCACGCCTGTAAGCTCTTCGCTTAGCGACCAGAGCCGCTTCGCATCATCGGGATCGACTGCCCATGGCCGAACCCCTGTGCCCTTTACACTATCGGCCGGGACAGCTTCAGCGATATCGCTGTCCTCACAGTAGACACCGCCCATTCCGTCCAGCTGACCGCTGGTTGCACACCAGACGCTCGTCGCCGCTCCCTGCTGAACGTTCTTCATTTGATCGGCTTTCCTGCCGCCAACCGGCTTCCCATTCTCGTCCTTCACCATCTGGGGAGCATTTTCTTCCGCTGTCAGGCTGCGCCCTATATCAGTCGGAATTAGACCGGGATGAACGGAGAAGGCGCGGACTCCATAAGATCTTCCACGCTTGTCCAGCTCCAGGGCGAACAATATATTGGCCGATTTGGACTGGGCATAGGCCTTCCATTTGTCATATTCCCTGCGTTCAAAATTCGGATCGTCAAAGTCGAGCCCGCCCAGCCGGTGCGCCCGCGAGGACAGGGCAACGACCCTGGCCCCTTCGGACTTGCTCAAGGCAGGCCAAAGCCTTGCCGTCAGCTGGAAATGCCCGAGATGATTCGTCGCGAATTGGGATTCATATCCGCGGGCATCCCTTGTAAGCGGGTTTGCCATGATGCCTGCGCTGTTCACCAGGATGTCGAGCGCTCTTCCCGAAGCGAGGAACCGTTCCGCGAAGCTGTCGATCGAAGCCGGATCCATAAGATCCAGCGTTTCCATTTCCAGCCGCGGGATGCCGGCAAGTGCTTGCTGCGCTTTCTCCGGCGTCCGCACGGGTACGATAACCACCGCTCCGGCCTCCGCCAGAACCCGCGAGGTTTCAAGTCCGATACCGGAATAACCGCCTGTCACTATGGCAACTTTGCCTGTCAGATCGCGGCTGCCGATGACTTCCCTGGCTGTTGATTGAGGACCGAAGCCCGAGGGAATCGGCTGTTGTGCTGTATCTTTAATACCTGTAAATGACGTCATCCTGCTCCACCGGCCTTTGATTGTTTATTCATTCCGAAACCCATTTGAATTAGAATATCCATCATTGTCGGAATGTAAAACAATCTTACACCTTAAAGTTGACTTTAAGGCAAGAGCCTTTTATATAATAAGGATCAGACATGTGCCCGGCTGTTCACGGCACGCTGGAGTTTAGCGAAGATCGCGATTCTCCAAACCGCGATGTAGCTTAGAGTGGCGACATTAAGAATAAATTCAAGTGTTGTTGAATCAATACCCGTTATCAATCCCATCAGTGCAAAGCGGAGCGCAAAAACCACTATCAGGATGACAAATACAGCACTGCTGCGCTGAAAATAAATGCCGTCTGACCGGATTTCAAAATTTGTCGCGATAACAAGCGGTACGGCAATAACGAGACCTGCCACCAGCGCAAGAATAATTTGATCCTCCCGCACATGCAGATCCGGATCGAGCAATTGAAACAAGCAGGTGGCGATATAAATAATCGGCAGCAGCAGCGTGATACCCGATTGCCGGATCGGGTTCTTCATGCCCCGGGACAGACCGGAAACGATGAGAATAAAAATCAATACAGAAATCACCATAGACGCGGGCGCACTCATGCTTCCATACACTCCCTTTAATCGGCTTCTAAATCAAAGTATCCCCGATTCGAGAGTGATTCAATAGTGAAAATAATCATGGGCCCCGGATGACTTACTTTATTTCAAACGTCTGCAGTCGATAATCCCGTGCAATAACCCGCAGCTAATTGGAGCTTGCGGTCGGCCTTACAATGATCTCGTTCACATCCACGTCCTCCGGCTGCTCCATCGCAAATAGTATTGTCCGGGCGACAGCAGCCGCTGAAATTGAAATACGCCGATACTCCTTCATCTGCTGCCGTGCTTCCTCATCGGAGATATGATCCGCAAGCTCCGATTCCGTTACTCCCGGCGAAACAAGCGTCACCCGGATACCGTTTCCGGCCTCCTGGCGCAGCCCGTCGGTAATTGCCCGGACCGCGTATTTCGTGGCACTATAAACAGCAGCGGTCGGAACTACCCCGTACGCTCCTATGGAAGCGACATTGATAAATTGGCCGAATCCCTGTTTCTGCATAATGGGAAGGCCTGCCGCTATGCCATGAAGCACGCCGCGGATATTCACATCGATCATGCGGTCCCATTCGTCAACTTTCAGCGCTTCCAGCTTCGAGAGCGGCATAACCCCGGCATTGTTCACAATAACATCCACATGGCCGTATTTATCTTTAGCAAAGCCGATAAAAGCCTCCATTTGCTCCCTGCTTGTAACGTCCAATACCTGGTACTCGGCTGAGCCGCCTTCAGCACGAATAGCGTTTACGGCAGCCTCCAACCGGTTGAGACGTCTTGCTCCCAATACGACATGTGCCCCATTCGCAGCCAGAAGCCGTGCGGCTGCTTCTCCAATTCCGCTGCTTGCTCCTGTAATAGCCACAACTTTTTTTGAAATATTTTTATACATTTTTTTCCTCCCGGTAAAAAATCATTCCTCCGTGATAGAGAACATCGTCCCGAAACTCGCCATCCGCAGTAAATCCGGTATCGTCCACATAATCAATGCGGTTGCCTTTAACGCTATAGCTTCCCGTATAGGCGCTTTTCCGGTTGCCGCGGGCTTCATCGTAACGGCCGTCAGGCAGAAGCTCCTGCCGGATATGGCCATCCTTGGTGACCCACATGCCGACGTACGGATGAGTAGTTGAATGTTGATTCATTTCGTATTCTCCCTTCCTGACTTCAATTGCTTGGTCTCTTCCACATTATGAAACGATTCCGATTGAAGGAGATAGTCCATTCATCGCAAATGATTGCCTGATCCTCCAGGCCGTTGTCTGAAATAAAAAAAAAATAACCCTCCGAATATCGGAAGGTGGGGAATAGCCTAAAGGGTGAACGCCTGTCCTGTTATTGCTCAACCGTATACCGCAGCAGAATTTCATTATCCAGCTTCAAATTGCCTGTCCAGATAAATTTGCCTTTACTGAATTCCTCCCTGAGATTGGTGTAGGGATTTTTATTGTCCACCCCTGCCTCTTTCTCGGAATAAGTCGACACCTGCGGCCAGCTTGTATTGTCGAAATCAACGGCATACCAATCAGCCGGAACGGCAACATGAGCAGAGCCCCGGGTAAAGCTGGCAGCCGGAACGGATCCATCAACAGACTTGTCCGGCTGCGAGGCGGCGGCTGGCTCCGTACCGGATGACTGATCCCCGGCGCTCCTGTTTTCGGCGGAACAACCCGACAGGAATAACCCAATTGCGATCAATAGAAGCCTGATTTTCACTTCGCGTTCCCCTCTTCCCGTCACGGTTCAATATAAGCCTGAACTATGTCAAGATGAAGTCAAAGCTCTGACATTCACCTGACATCTTCATCGCTTATAATGAAACACATGACAATCTTCGAAGTATGGATATTCCGTGCACCGGACTGTATAATTCTTTCTGAAGCGGAATCATATTGCGCATCAGACATCGGGGGATATAGAGTGGGAACCATTATGATCGTTGAAGACGAGGATCCGATTTCCCGGGTGCTCGCGGCATATATTCGCAAGGCCGGTTTTGACTGTGCAATATTCAAGGACGGCCTCCAGGCGATGGAGTCCTTCGATACCGTCCGGCCTGAGCTCGTGCTTCTCGACGTTATGCTGCCAGGCATGGACGGCTGGGAAGTGCTGAACGGCATCCGCCGCAAAGGCCCCTGTCCCGTCATTATGCTGACCGCAAGAGGAGAGGTAACAGACCGCATCCACGGCTTGAACGAAGGAGCCGATGATTATATGACCAAGCCTTTCGAGCCGGAAGAGGTTGTCGCCAGAATTCATGCTGTGCTGAGGCGTCCTCCCCGGTCGCTGGTCAGCTCGGAACAGGTTGTGATCGGGAGCCTGAGGATCGATTTTAAATCCCGCAGCGTTTATTTGAACGGCGCGAGCCTGTCGATTACGCCCCGCGACCTGTCTCTTCTATTATTTTTGACGGAGCATCCGAATCAGATCTTTTACCGGGAGCAGCTGATTGAGAAAGTATGGGGAATCGACTATGATGGCAGCGACCGGGCAGTGGATTTAGCGATCAAACGGCTGCGCAAAGCGCTGCTGCACTGGCCGGCGGAAGAGGGAGAACTTAGAACAATGCGAGGAACGGGGTATCAGCTTTATGCGAACGGGCTCAAATAAACGGAGCACACTGCTCAGTCACTGGACTATCCGCTACGTGCTTACTTTATTCGTGGGCCTGGTCACGATCGGATTCGCGTCCGTCCTGTGGATCCGGCATGATACCATGAAGGAGCGAATGAATTCTCTCAAAGCCTTCACTGAAGCAGCGGCTCAATATATTGCAGACGGGGAAGGAGAAATCGCCATTCCAGGCGATTTCTACGAATGGATCGATAAAACGCAGCGCCGCTATAAAATCCCGGGGCAATTTGGATTAACCGTATTTGATCGCAGCGGAGCCTCATTATTTTTCAAAGAAGGACCTTCGCAGGATTCGGAATCCGGCAATCCTCCGCTTCCAGCCTCCGCACCTCCGTCAGAATCAGAGACCGATCCCTCGGAAGCCGACCCCGTATTTCCCTCCGCCCCCCCTCTTGCCGATGAGATCCGCGTAGAGAAAACAGGACATATGTATGGCATTTCCGCTCCCGTCGCTTATGGGGATTCCATTATCGGAACTGTGGCCATTTCTTATTCCTACCGGGAACTTGCCAAGGTGAATCAAGACTACGGCCTGATTATTTCCCTGCTTTTGTGTTCAGGCGTATTAGGCTGGATAATGATCTATTTGCTGTCGCGAAAATTAAGAAAACCGATCCTTCAGCTTGCCGCAGCGCTGAAAAAAATGGAAGCCGGAGACTACCGGCTGAGTGTTCCGGAGCATGTAAGAGAAAAGGAGATTCATGATTTCTTTGTCTCCTTCCAGGCGATGGCGGCACGTCTGGGAAAGCTGGAGGAGCTGCGGACGGAGCTGCTTGCCGGAGTGACTCATGAGCTGAAAACGCCAGTCGCCTCTATTCACGGTCTGATTCACGCTGTCCGGGACCATGTCGTAACCTCTGACGAAGCGGAAGAATTTCTGGATATTTCACTGGAACAGACCCAGCGGCTGCAGCATATGGTATCCGACCTGCTCGACTTCAACTCCTTTGCTTCCGGTAAAATCAGCGTTCAAACCGATTCGATCGATTTGGGAAAATTACTGGGGGAGATCGTCTATCAATGGAGTCTTCTCTACCAGGACAGCCGTCTCGAAATTGCAGCCGATATACCTGAACGCACATTCATGGCAGTCGGAGATGCCAGCCGCATTCAACAAATTCTTGTGAATTTGATGAATAACAGCAGACAGGCAATGAAGGATGAAGGAAGGATTGCCGTATCGCTTTCCGAGCATTCGGATCAGGACTTTGAAATTCTCGTTCAGGATAATGGCCCCGGCATTCCAGAGGACGAACACGCCAACATATTCGAAAGGTACTACAGGGGCGAACGCAAGAAGCATTCCGTCGGCGGCCTTGGTCTGGGTCTCACGTACAGCCGAATGCTCGCTGTCGCCATGAACGGCCAGCTTGCTTTGAAGCGCAGCACACCGGAGGGCGCAACCTTCCAGCTATTGCTGCCAAAACAGAACCCGGCTTAATCTGCAAATCATATTCGTATATCTCTTGATCTTATAGGCTCCATAAAAAAGCGGTCATCCGGAAAGCTGCCGGATAACCGCTTTTTTTTGCCATCAGCCACTCCCTGGATCCGTTGCTCCCTGGCACATACCAGTCCCATCTTGTTTTCCACCATGGTTCCTTATTCTCCAACCCCTTGCTTCAGGTAACGACCGAGCCGCCATTGACAAAATATATCTGTCCCGATATGTAGGAGGAATCATCTGAAGCCAGCAAAACATATACAGGGGCCAATTCAAACGGCTGCCCCGGTCTTCTCAGCGGAACATCCGTTCCAAAGGTTTTTACCTCTTCTGCCGTGAATGCGGACGGGATCAGCGGTGTCCAGGTTGGTCCGGGCGCGATCGCGTTGACCCGTATCCCTTGACCCGCAAGCGAAAGAGCTAACGAACGCGTAAAGGATACGATGGCTCCTTTCGTAGCTGTGTAATCTATCATATGGTCCGAGCCTGAGAAGGCGGTATCCGAGGTCGTATTGATGATTGTGCTTCCTGCATGGAGATGAGGCAGCGCCGCTTTGGTCATTTCGAAAAAAGAAATAATATTGGTTTGGAATACATTCATCAGCTGCTCTCTCGTAATATCCAAGATGCTTGCCTGATGAATCTGCACGCCGTGATTGTTCACAAGAATGTCCAGCCGTCCGTAAGCCTGGATCGTGGCCTCCACCGCGTAGCGGCTGGATTCTTCCTTTCTTAGATCTGCGGCAATGAGCAGACATTGGCGGCCAAGCTTGTTGATCATTTGTTTCGTTTCAGCCGCATCCTGGTGCTCATCGAGGTAGACAATCGCCAGATCCGCCCCTTCCTTGGCGAAGGCTATGGCGGCGGCCCGTCCGATTCCGCTGTCCCCGCCAGTAATAATCGCAATCTTATTATTCAGCCTGCCGCTGCCTGTATAGTCAGGATTCTCGGAAATCGGCCGCGGAGTCATCAGGTACTCAAAACCCGGCCGCCTGTTTTGATGCTGCGGCGGAAAAACGACAGGGACATTGGTGCACTGCTGTTCCCAGCCTATATATGGATATACGGGATAAGTAATCGTAATTCTCCTCTCTTGTACTGCAATTTTATAACTCACTATATTCAGCTGGAATTATAAAATGCCTAAGCCGCAAATATGCTGCCATGTATATCTGCGGCCACTCGAACCGGAAGCATACTGCGCAACCGGTCCTCCAAGTTTGGTGTTTTATGATTTACCTTCAACCATTTCCATCGTCCGGGAATCAACTGCGGACAACTTCCTTCTCTGTGAGAAATAGATATACACGGCATTGCCAAAAGCGATTAGCCCCACGCCAATCATAAGCGCAATGACCGGCCATTGCCACAACCCGGGAAGATAGAGGGCGAGGAACCAGAGGGGATCGCCGCCGCCGGAAAGCTTGATGCCAAGCGGAACAAGACCTTGCGGAAACAAAGCGAGCAGACCGAAGAACACGCAGAAATAAAAGACGGTTTTGACGCCCGCGGACATGCTTCTTGTGACGACGTAAAAATCAGGTTTGACGGAATCCGCCGCCGCCGCTTGGACAGGGTCATGCCCTCTGAGCATCAGATTAAGGAGCTCCGGTCCGCGGGCTTCCAGCCTTTTGCTGGCCAGACGGCCAAACCACCAGTAGTAGAAGCTTCCGGTCAGAAGCGCTGCCGGAACCCCCGACCATTGAACCCAATCCATATCCAGATAGGTTCCCCATACCGCCAATCCAAAAGCGGGAGCGATCAGGACCAGGGTTACAAGCATCAGCGACATGAATTGCCACCAGCCTATAGGATGGTCGAACATATCGTCGCCGCGCTTGTGTGCGTCTGTCATCGGTTCGAGGCGGTGGACCGAATTCAGCACAACAAGTCCGGCTCCGGCACCCAAAGCTGCAATAATAAGCGGAAGCGCAAGCGGCACAGCCCAGTAATATCCGCTGATAAAAATCATGGCGAAGGTGATAATCAGAGCCGGAGGCGCAATAATCAACAGCCAAGCCAGCTGTCGTCCCCGAATATCATACCGCTCGGCCTGTGAGGTAACGAGCGTCATCCACAGAGCGCTTCCGTCCGACCCGTACAAATTGGCAGTGGTGCCTGCCGCCGTGATGACGAAGATTGCCCCGGTCCATGGCAGTAAAAATAAATTGCCGGCAGATACAGGATATAGACATAAGAAAATGCTATAGAATAAGGCGAAGTAAACAAATCCGGATCGTGTATAATCCCTTCCCCACGCTATGAGTTCTTTGCGGGCTACCGTTCCCGTCCGGTTGGCGAAAAAGCCGTATGGGGAGTCAGGCTTGCTGGATAAGCGATTCCGCTGCGGCTTGGTCGTTAACCGTTTCACCAACAAGATCGCCCATAAGGAACGAAGCAGCAGAATGACAAGAACCATTCCTGCCAGATAGGCGGTGGAGAATGCCCATTGTCCGCTGCGCGCGGCCTCAACTGCTGCTGTTCCCCAGCTTGAAGGGAGGACATTCAGGAGAGTTGAAAGCCGCGCAGGGAGTTCAAGCGTCATGATATTATAATCCGCGTCCAGCAGCATCCACCCCGAGATGAAGAAGGCCATGATAGCTCCTGTTACCATCGCTCCCAATGCTGAGCTGAGCTGGGACCTGGTGAGCTTTCGCATGACGCTCGTCACAACACGGGACAAGGCAACGGCGAGAATCAGCTGCAGTATGACCGCCGGTATGGCAACAACCGCCGGCATCACGCCAAGGCCAGCAGCATAAATAACCAGAGGAATGAAAGCAAGCAAACTGATGACCGCGGGAACCCCGATGAATGACGCGCCGAGAAGTCCCGTTGCAAGCTGATTCGGAGTAACCGGCAAAAACCTGAAGTTCTCCGGTATGAGCGTCTTGTCTTCCCCGCTGAATAAAATCGGTCCGAGTGCCCAGCCCAGCGTCCATATACCGAAAATGATCATGAGCCTGTCACTGGCAAGGCGCGGCGATACTTGATCAGGCAGTCCCAGAGCAAACGTAAGGATGACGCCGGTCAAGCCGAAGATCACGCCCCAGCCCAGCCGGACCAGGCTCGGGCCGCTGAGGCTGCCCCGCAGAACAGCCAGCTTCATCCGCATCATGACAATAACCACGACAACCCCTCCTTGCCTCCGGCTTGCCCTTCGACGAGCTCGACGAATCTATCCTCCAGATTTTGGCCTGCTTGCACGTCCTTCATCGGACCCGCAGCCTTCACATTGCCTTTGCTGATGACAGCCAACGAGTCGCACATCTGTTCCACGGTAGCCATCACATGGCTGGAAAATACGACGGAACCGCCATGCTCCACGAAGCGGCGGAGAATGTTCTTGATCGTCGCCGCCGAGACGGGATCCACTGCCTCGAACGGCTCATCGAGCACCAGCAGCTTGGGGCCGTGAAGCAGAGCGGTCGCCAGGGCAATCTTCTTGCGCATGCCGGTTGAATAGTCGCCTACGAATGTTTCCCGAGCATCCAGAAGGTCCAGTACGGTTAGAAGCTCCAGGGAGCGAAAGTCTACCGTCTTTTCATCCAGCTTGCGCAGCAGGCCCATATACTTCAGAAGCTCCAGGCCGGTCAGCCGCTCCGGCATCGACATGCCGTCAGGGAGTACGCCGATCAGCTCCTTGGCAAGTGCCGGGGTACGCCATATATCCACCCCGAATATTCGCGCCGTACCGGCATCCGGGCGAAGCAATCCGGTCGCCATCGATAACGTGGTCGTCTTGCCGGCCCCGTTTGGTCCAACCAGTCCGAAAAACGATCCTGCCGGTATCGTCAAGTCGATATGGTCGACTGCCACCTTCGAGCCAAAAGCTTTATAAATGCCCTGCAGCTCAAGCGCCGGCGTTCCATCCTTTGGAGTATTGCGTACCGTTGTCATTTACCTCTCCCCTTTATGGGCTATTTTTATCAACAGCTACATTGGTTAGTTACTTATGTAACTAACTATATATCCTAAAAAAATAGCTGTCAATACTTTATATGACAAATCGGGCTGCCTTTTTATCTGTTTCATGAATTGCAGTATGTGCTCAGGTCGGTTTTATTTCCGAACCCTATTATGGTTACCGCGGGTATTGAATATGGGTTTGTAAACATAAAAAAAAACGACATTTCTGCCGTTTGTGTTCAGGGGGAAATCTATGGCTTCCGCCAAAATTGCAACGCCGCCTGGCGCATTATGGAGTGGATAACGAAGTCTATTTAATTGCGTTGCCCGTTCATCCCAAGGCATAGCGGAAACCGTCCCGCCACGAAGCATACCGCGGCTTCCAGCCATGCTGAAGCGCCTTGCCGTTCAACGCTCCTCTTTCCCATGCGGCCGCGCTTGCCGGATCAACGCCTGGTGCCGGAGCGCCCAGAGCATCCGCATAGACCGGCAGCCATTCGGTCCCGGCAGCCGGCTCATTATCGGTAATGTTGAAGGCGCCGGAAGGCCATTGCAGCGCGAGAAGTGCAGCCTGCGCGGCGTCATCCGCATGGACGAAGGAGCTGACGCCTGCCGTCGCAGCCACTTCCTGTTGACGAACCTGCTGCGCTATAAAGCCGTCCGGGGCATACCAGGTTCCGGCTCCATACAACAGTCCATAACGAAGAATGACGTGCTCCGGCATTTCGGCAGCCGCGCTTTCCAATGCGTGGATGCCATCGATCGTCGATTTCCTCGGCAAAGGGGCTTCCAGATCCAGCGGCGTGTCTTCGCCAGCAGGTCCATTGCCAGGTGAATATGCCCAGGAGATACTCTGCACAATCATTTTTCGCGCTCCCGCTTCTAACGAAGCGTCCACAAGATTACGCGTGCCCTCCCTGCGGATCCGGGCATTTTCAGCGAAATTTCTGCCGCTCAGCGCCGTAAGCTGATGAATCACCGTATCCGGCCTGGCTTCGCGGAGAGCGGCGAATACGCCATCCCGGTCATAGATGTCCAGAATTACAGGCTGCACCCCTTTATCATTCAGCTCTGCCGCGTATTCCGTATTGCGCGTTAACCCAACCACCTCATGTCCCGCTTTGAGGAGCAGCGGGATAAGCGCCCGTCCGATTACGCCGCTCGCTCCTGCAACAATAATTTTCATCCGGCATCAACCTCCATCCTGTTTATATTGTCAGCTATGAATTCAAGATTACGGTACAAACAATCATATTTCAAGCTGAAATCAGCTAAACTGTACCGGTACAATAAGTCGTTTGAACCCAGCCTGTCGGCATGGTATCGATTTGCCGTCAGGAAACAGCCGAGTCATTATTTCTTAAATATCCTGCTGTTTCAAATTAAAGATAAAGCCTGCTTAATATACTCGTAAAGCTTACTATCCATTCCGTACTGCATGGCCTCTTCCGGATTCTCTGTATAATACCGCTCAGCCGATTGTATAAATTTATCGTCTGCAGGAGTAAATGAGTCCATTTTTTGCTTCCAGCGTTTGGCTAATTCAACTGCTAATGAATCATTCGGCAGCTTGCCCATTTCGATTAATTTCCGGAATTCGGCAACAAGCTGCCGCCCTTCCGCAATATTTTTATCCAGCTCGTTCGCCTTCGCCGATTTGAACCGGTTTCTCATATCTGCTGCTTGCCCCGGCATAAAATGCGGACTTTGCAAGATCCTCATCATTTGCAAAACCATCATAAACCTCTCGCTCGATACCGGCTGCCCTGAATGAAGCAGGTCAGAAATCTCCTGTACGCGGTCACGCAGCCTTACCACTGTGTTTATCTGCCCGTCTAATCGGGAAAGCTGCAGATTCAATATTACGATTGGATCGTAATCATGGTTATTGATCAAGATTTTGATTTCCTCAAGCGAGAGTCCCAGCTGCTTCAGCGAGATGATCTGATGCAGCTTGGCAACATCAATATCTGTATATAAGCGGTGCCCCGCTTCAGTAACCCGGGAAGGCGAGTACAAGCCGATCTGATCATAGTGATGCAGCGTCCGAACGGTTACCCCCGTTCGTTTAGACAATTCCCCTATCTTCCAGCTCCGATGCTCCATTGCAATCCCTCCAATACCTTCAACTCATTAACATTGTTTATAAACGGCCCTTGAATCTGACGTAACGTTAGGAATTATACTAAGCAGTGACAAAGTAAATCAACCTGCAGGGGAAGGAGAGAATTTCGATGAAAATGGACAATTATTTAATAAAAACATTGGCCTTTAATAAACAGGCTTTGATTCTGTTTGTTGAGAATACCGGTTTGATCCAAGTGGCTTGCAATCAATCAAATTGCAATAAACTCCTGAAAACCGCGCTTGGCAGAACTATATCCGCAACAAGCCTGCTATCCGGAATTTTAAAGGACGGCCAAAGGATTAGTCTAAAAGTGAAAACCAGCAATCGCCATTATACTATTTTTGCAGATGCAGATTCTTCTGGAAATATACGCGGATATTTGAGTGATGAATTATTAAATGCTCCTGCGGAATATTTTAATCAATTATCAATCGAGCAATTAATCGGCAGCAACGGTTGTATTCAAATCACCAAGGATATAGGAATGAATCATATATTTACTGGGATTACAGACATGCCTTATGCCAATATTGTGGATGATATTTCTCATTATTTCAAACAAAGCGAGCAAACTCCTTCTTTCTTCTCGTTAACGGTCATGTTTAATGATCAGAATGAGATCGTACTAAGCAGAGGGGTTATGGCCCAATTGCTTCCAGGTGCGCCTGCCCATCTTCTTCACCAGATCAGAAATGTCATTTCCGATCATCAATGCCGGTTTACAGCTTCAGAAAACAGTATAGCTTTTACTGGTTTTCCGCATATGCTGTTTGATGATCTTGAAATTATAAGCATTGAACCCCTACAGTTGTTGTGTGAATGCTCCAAAGAACTTTTTTATCCCATGCTGTATGCCTTGGGCCAGGAAGAATTGAAAAATACCTGTGAAAACAACCAATCCATCGAGCTGGTATGCAATATGTGCGGAAAAAAGCACAGCTTCCAACCCGTTGAGATAGCAAAGCTTATTAGTTAGGTGAAGTGCAATTAACATATGCAGGAAAACCGCAATTTTTGTCGAACTATAGGCTTTACGATGATGAATACTAAAAAAGTTCTGCTCATAACCGGTTTGTTTCTGCTGATTCTTATAAGCATACGTCTGGTCTGGTCCGTCGTGTATACCCCGCCGCCGCATCCCGGGGCTGTCCAGGGCCGTCTGGATTTGCGGGGATGGGATATTGCAGCGAATCGCCCCCTGACACTGGACGGACAATGGGAATTTTACCCCAATAAATGGATTTATAACGAGGCTTCCGGCTTGAATACAAGTCTTCCGGACAGCTCCTATCTCTCTGTACCCGGCAGCTGGGGAACAGTCGCATCACCGAATAACGAATCAACCTTCGGCTTTGGCTCCTACCGTCTGCGCATCCTGATTGATCCGGACAAGGATGAGATCTATAGCCTGAGATTGAATGACATTTCATCGGCATCCGAGCTGTTCGTGAACGGACGATCACTGGCCAAGTCCGGACAACCGGCAGATCAAGCCCAGCAGTACATCGCACAGAATGTCCCCTATAATGCGTCTTTTATGACAAGCTCGGATGAGATCGAAATCGTCATCCAGGTTGCCAATTTTCACAATCCCTTCTATGGGGGGATCAATACCTCAATTAAGTTCGGAACTCAAGCTGCGGTAAGCAAAGAAACGGATTTCTCCATCGGCATGCAATTGTCTGTTTGTCTGATTTTTCTGCTTCATGCCGTCTATACCTGCATACTGTATTTTTTTGGTGTTCGCCAAAAAGCATTGTTTTATTTCAACTTGATGCTTCTGTGCGGCATTATAAGCATCTTGATCGTAGACGATAAAATCATTCTCACCTGGCTGCCGATCAACTTCGAATGGGCAACAAAGCTCAATAATTGGTCCTATCTCGGCGTTGCGGTGTTTTTGCTTCAATATGCCAGGGAGCTTGTCGCTCCGCAGGCGAAAATAAAGTTTTTCCAATGGTACGCCTGGTTCTCCGCGGCTTTCTCGGTTTTCATTCTGTTTGCTCCAGCGGCTCTATTGCTTCAATTGGATATGCTCAACGTCGGAACTGTGATCATTCCATTCCTGAGCGTTCCGTTCCTTGCCTGGCGTTCGGTCCAGAGAGGTGAACCTGACGCCATTTATTTATTTCTCGGGATGGTCGGCTATATGAACAATATTCTATGGAGCTTTGCCAAAGTTGTGGGATGGATGAGTTTCGGCTATTATCCGGTGGACATGGTTGTCTCTATCATCGTCTTCTGTGCATATTGGTTCAGAAGCTATTTGCGAAGCTCTGCCCAGACTGCCCGGCTCGCCGTCGAGCTGCAGAAAGCCGACAAGCAGAAGGATGACTTTCTGGTCAATACCTCGCATGAACTGCGGAATCCGCTTCACGGCATCCTGACCATCGCCCAGACCATCGTAGATAATGAAGACCAGGACCGCGCGGGCAGCAAAGAGAATATGAAGCTGCTGATATCGGTCGGCAAACGCATGTCATTTCTGCTGAATGACCTGCTTGATTTTACACGTCTGAAAGAGAACAGTATCCGGCTGCAGCCGGCTGCTCTTCCCGTTCAGACAATCGCTTCCGGCGTTATGGACATGATCCGTTTTATGGTCGAGGGCAAGCGTCTTCGTTTGATCAATGACATTCCCGATGCATTCCCTCTTGTCGCCGCCGATGAGAACCGTCTGATTCAAATTTTATTTAATTTATTGCATAACGCGGTGAAGTTCACGGATGAAGGAAGCATTACAATCTCTTCCCGCGAGAAGGACGGGTTTGCCTATATCCATATCACCGATACCGGCAGTGGAATGGATCATGACACGAGCTTGAGAATATTCCAGCCCTACGAGCAAGGACCATTCGGAAGCGCCGGCCCGACAAGCGGAATCGGGCTTGGCCTCAGCATCTGCAAGCAGCTCGTGGAGCTGCATGGGGGAGCTCTGAGCGTCGTTTCCGTGCCGGAGCAAGGCTCGACTTTCACCTTCTCCCTGCCCTTATATGAGATGGCTGCATACGGACCAAGCGAGACCCTGATGCCCGCATATACAGAAACAGCCGCTGCGCTGCCTGCCGTTGGGGACGGGGACGGCAAGCCAGAACCGGCATTCAGCGCCGATCGGCCCTCCATACTGGCCGTTGACGACGATCCGACCAATTTGAACATTCTCGTCGGCGCCCTTTCCCTGCATAAATACGATATCCTAACCGCTACAAGCGGCCAGGAAGCGTTGACGCTTCTGAATTCAAGAGAATGGGATTTAGTTATCGCGGATGTCATGATGCCGCGGATGTCCGGTTACGAGCTGTGCGCTGCGATCCGTAAACGCTTCTCTTCAGCCGAGCTTCCCGTTCTGCTTCTAACGGCGCGTGCGCGCGTGGAGGATATCGAAGCAGGCTTTCAATCCGGCGCCAACGATTATGTGACGAAACCGGTAGATACCATGGAGTTAAGATCGCGCGTGAAGGCTTTAACCACACTCAGGAAATCCGTCAGCGACAAAATGCGGATGGAAGCTGCATGGCTGCAAGCGCAAATTCAGCCTCATTTTCTGTTCAATACGCTTAATTCGGTTGCCTCCCTCAGCGAATTCGATACGCCGCGGATGCGCAAGCTGCTTGAAGCATTCAGCCATTTTCTGCGGACCAGCTTCGCATACAGAAATGTGGAGAAGGTTGTTCCTCTGGAGTATGAGCTTGAGCTCGTCCGCTCCTATCTTTATATCGAGAAGGAGCGCTTCGGGGAGAGGCTCCAGGTTGCCTGGGAGCTGGATGAGGCCCAGGATTTGATGATTCCTCCTTTATCACTCCAGCCGCTTGTCGAAAATGCCGTCCGGCATGGACTCATGCGCCGCAAATCGGGTGGTGAAATTCGAATTCGCGTCAAGCTGGATGGGCAGTTCGCAGAAATCTCGATCGTGGACAACGGAGTGGGAATGGATGAAGAAACCCGTCAGCGAATAATTGCGCAAACGAATGTTCCGAGCGGCGGAATCGGCCTGCCGAATACCCACCGCCGATTAAAACAGATCTATGGAAAGGGCTTGCGTATCGCAAGCGAACCCGATCGCGGCACGACCATCAGCTTTAACATACCGGTTAATCAATAGCTTGGCGGATTACCGGAAATCGCGAAGAGGAGCGGCAATGAGAGCCGCTCCTCCTTTCGTTTTTTGCGCGCTTATTCATCCTGCCGGGGCGGTTCAATCCGATGATTCCGGACGGGCCTCGTCATTTTGAAATTCAAGCAGCCCCGCTCTCTTCAACTCATCTCTATGGATTTCCGACAATTCCTCCAGGAGTCCCATTCCATATTGCGTCAAACGGATAAATATGCTGCGCTTATCCTGCTGGTTCGGGAAACGCTGCACATATCCTAATTCCTCGCAGCGCTGGATGAGCTCCAGACAAGCGTGTGGAGTGATTTGCAGGCGCTCTGCCAGCTCCCTCGGAGTGGCATAATCTCTCTCGGGAAACCCCATTATGGACAGCATAAGCTGGTGATATTGAGGGGTGAGTCCCTTGCTTCGCGCCGCTTCCTCGCTGAAACGAATGAATTTGCGGATTCGATACCGGAATAATGCCAGCTGCTCATATACATGTTTAGGCAATCGCTTCTTGTTCATGGCCGGCCCCTATCTGACAGAATACCTATAGTTTATAGCATTCCTTGATCCTGGACAATCAACCGGCTTCTGAATTTACGGACTCCGGATATTCCGAATGTCATATAAGTTTACTTTAAATAAATATAACGGACACAATTCAAACCATTCCGTCTTATCATGTTATATATCATGACATTAAATCCTTGACTTAGATCGTAGTGCGATATATATTTAAGCTTATTCAGATATCATCCGTTATGAACGATACGAATCCAATATGCGTGCCAAGCACGCCAACGCTGGTGAACCTTAATGACAACAAAACAAGTGAAAAGCGTCTGCCCCTACTGCGGTGTCGGCTGCGGCATTGTGCTCGAGGTAGCTGATAACCGTGTCGTCAAAGTCAAAGGCGACAAGGATCATCCGGCTAATTTCGGCCGGCTCTGCACGAAAGGCAATACCTGCGCCCAAGCTATCACGGAATCGGGACGTATGGAATATGCCTATCGGCGTCCGGGTCGGCTGGCCGAACCTGGCCAAATCGGTATTGACGATGCCATTAGAGAGACGGCATACAGGCTGCGGGCCATCCTCGATGAACACGGCCCCGACGCACTGTCCTTTTATGTTTCGGGCCAAATGTCCCTGGAATCGCAGTATCTCATCAATAAGCTGGCCAAGGGCTTCGTGCGCACGAATAACATCGAGTCGAATTCACGCTTATGTATGGCAAGCGCGGGAAGCGGCTATAAGCTGTCACTCGGAGCAGATGGTCCGCCCGGCTCTTATCAGGATATGGATCACGCCGATCTGTTCTTCGTCATTGGCGCCAATATGGCCGACTGCCACCCCATTCTGTTCCTGCGGATGATGGACCGGGTCAAGGCCGGAGCCAAGCTGATCGTCGTCGATCCGCGCCGCAATGCGACTGCGGACAAAGCATCCCTATATATGCCGGTCAAGCCGGGAACCGATCTGGCCCTGCTTAATGGCTTGCTGCATTTAATCGTCAAGAATGGCCATACGGATCCTGCCTTCATTGCCGAATTCACCTCCGGCTGGGACAGCATGCCCGGCTTCCTGGAGGATTACCCTCCTGAGAAGGTATCAGCGATAACAGGGATTCCCGAAGCCGATATCCGCCAGGCCGCCCGCTGGATCGGCGAATCGCCCGAATGGATAAGCTGCTGGACGATGGGTCTTAATCAAAGCACGCATGGCACGTGGCATACGAACGCCATATGCAATCTGCACCTGGCGACCGGAGCCATCTGCCGCACCGGCAGCGGGCCCTTCTCGCTCACCGGCCAGCCGAATGCGATGGGCGGCAGGGAAATGGGCTATATGGGGCCAGGCTTGCCCGGGCAGCGTTCCGTGCTTGTCGAGGCCGAGCGGCATTTTATGGAGGATATGTGGGGCGTACCGCGCGGAACGATCCGAACGGAAGTTGGAACCGGGACCGTATCCATGTTCCAAAGTATGCAGGCCGGGGACATCAAAGCATGCTGGATTATTTGCACGAACCCGGTTGCTACCGTTCCCAACCGGAAGAACGTCATCGCGGCTTTGCAGACTGCCGAGCTTGTCATTACGCAGGATGCTTTTCTGGATACTGAGACCAATCGATACGCGGATATTATGCTTCCCGGCGCTTTATGGTCGGAGGGCGAAGGCGTTATGATCAACTCGGAGCGCAATTTGACCTTGATGCAGAAGGCGGTGAATCCGCCTGGAGAAGCGCTGCCGGACTGGCAGATCATCGCCCGTGTCGCTTGTCAGATGGGTTACTCCTCCGCCTTCTCCTACGCTTCCGCGGAGGAGGTCTACGCGGAAATTCAGCAGATGTGGAATCCCAAGACCGGCTATGACATTCGCGGCGCTTCCGTCGAGCGGCTGCGCGAAGCGCCCCTGCAGTGGCCAATCGCTCCGGATGGCGCCTATAGCCGCAATCCCATCCGTTACTTGAATAATGGAATCAGCCAGACGCTGAAAGAGAATAAAGACAACAGCCGCCCGCGGATCGTTTTCCCGACAGAGCACGGAAAAGGCATTTTCTTGGCAAGACCCTATCTGCCTCCGGCAGAGATGCCTGACAGTGAATATCCCTTTGTGCTCAATACGGGGCGGCTGCAGCATCAATGGCATACCATGACCAAGACCGGGAAGATCCCAACGCTCAATAAGCTGAACCCGGGTCCTTTTATCGAAATTCATCCGGAAGATGCGGAGCTCATGGGCATAAACAGCGGGGACCGTGTTGAGATTCAATCACGACGAGGGTTGGCCATTCTGCCGGCGGTCGTAACCGACAGGGTACGTCCGGGAAATTGTTTTGCCCCTTTTCATTGGAATGATCTGTTTGGCGGCCATCTTGCCATCAACGACGTCACTAATGATGCCATTGATCCGGTATCCTATCAGCCTGAATTTAAATATTGTGCAGTATCGCTTGTCCGCGCTGCCGTCCAACCAACTGGTGAAATCTCCGTTTCTCCCGACACTGAAGCCCGATTCAACGAAGCTGCAAACGAAGCGAATATTCAACCGGATATTCAGAAGGAGGAAGTTTATATGGCCAAAGTCGATACGCTCTCCAGTATCCTCGGCATTGATTCATCTGCTTCTGTCATACTCGACAACCATGAAAAAATGTATCTCGCCGGATTCATGACGAGTCTGCGGACTGACGAATCGAGAACGGCTTCGGGTATCCCTGTCCTGCCTCCGACAGCTCCGCTTGACCAAAGCAAACGTTTCTGGCTGGACGGCATGCTGGCGGGCATGTTCTCCCGCACTTATCTTCCGGAAACGGAAATTACTCCTTCCGCTTCGACGGTGGCAACTTTAGAACGGCCCGCGGCACCTGCTGCAGAGAAGGCAACGCCGCTTATCACCCTGGTCTGGGCATCGCAAACAGGCAATGCGGAGGAGGCGGCCAATGATGCAGCCAAGAAGCTGCAGGCCGCCGGTCATGATATTCGTCTTGTTAATATGAATGCTTACTCAATTGCAGACTTATCAGCAGAGCGCATTGTTTTGTTCGTTGCGAGCACATTCGGGGCAGGCGATCCGCCGGATAACGGCGAGAGCTTCTGGAAGGCACTCCGGGCGGACAACGCGCCCCGTTTGTCCCAACTGCGCTATGCGGTACTTGCGCTCGGCGATTCCAATTATGATTCGTTTTGCGGATTCGGACGCAATCTTGATTCCCGTGCCGAGCAGCTCGGAGCCCAGCGGATGACGAGACTCGTCGAATGCGACACCGATTATCAGGAACGGGCGGAATTATGGATCAATGCGGTAGCGGACACGCTGAACCAATATGCTTCCCGAGAAATCGAGTCCGGTTTCTCTGCCGATCGGGAACCGTCTCCGGCCGGCGTCTATTTACCGCAGCAGCAAGGCATTGAAACGGCGGCGGCGGTAGAGACCGTCATTCCAGGAAGCTATGACCGCAGCCATCCTCTTCAAGCGCGTTTGATTGCCAATCGCCTTCTGAATCAAGAGGCCTCCGAGAAAGAGACACGCCATTATATTTTCGATCTGGCCAATACCGGGCTTCATTATGAAGCCGGCGATGCTCTGGGCGTCTGGCCAACCAACTGTCCGGATACCGTCGATGAGATTTTGCATGCGGTCCAGCTTCAGCCTACCGACATCGTCACGCTAAAAGACCATGGTCAAATTACCGTAGCTGAAGCGCTGCTCCGGCATTTCGAGATTGCCCGTATAACCCCAGCCATTCTTCAATTTGTCCAGGAGCGGTCACGCAGTGGTCAGCTCGAAACTCTTCTGAAGCACGAGAATAAATCCCGGCTGAAGGAATGGCTGCGGGGCCGTCATCTGGTCGATCTATTGCAGGAATTTCCGGTGCCTGCCGGCGCGGATGAACTCGTCCGAATACTCAAGCCGCTGCAGCCCCGGTTTTATTCCATTTCCTCCAGCCCGATGGCAAATCCTGACGAGGTTCATATCACCGTTTCAACCGTACGTTATCCATTCAACGGAAAAACCCGAAAGGGTGTCTGCTCTTCCTTCCTCGCGGACCGTGCGGAGCTTGCTGCCGAAGTTCCTATTTTCATTCAAAAAACCGCTCATTTCCGTCTGCCGGTCAATCCGGATACGCCAATCATTATGGTCGGCCCGGGCACTGGAGTCGGACCGTTTCGCGGATTCCTTCAGGAGCGTCAGGCCACCCGGGCCAAAGGAAAAAACTGGCTCCTGTTCGGCGAGCAGCGGGCAGACCAGGACTTTTACTTTCAAGAGGAATTGGAAGCTATGCAAAGGGATGGCATTCTGACCCGTCTGGACACCGCATTCTCCCGCGATCAGCCCGAGAAAATCTATGTCCAGCATCGCCTGATCGAGCATGGAAGTGAAGTATGGGCATGGCTCCGGGAAGGCGCCCACTTCTATATCTGCGGCGACGCCAGCAGCATGGCCAAAGAGGTCGATTCCGCGCTAAAGCAGATTATCCGGCAGCATGGAGGAATGAACGACGCCGAAGCGGAAGCCTACGTGAAGGAAATGCTGCATTCCAAAAGATACGCCAGGGATGTTTACTAGAAGGATCGAAATCAGACAAGAGGGAATCCGGCATAAAGCGCCTGATTCCCTTTTTCTTCGTTCATAACCAGGATTCCAGACTGCCGCCGGAATCTGACAGCAAGGGAAATCCTCAAACTATTCCGAACCACGTTCACAATGAAATTCAAGGTCTTTACCGGAATTATCGGATACCTTCTAGCAGCAAGCGCAGCGTCTGCAGACAGTCCTCCATCGCTTTGGCAGCATCCTCGGCATCCGGTATTTGCGCCAGCCAGAGCGCCGCTTCGTTCAGTGCGCCTGACAGCAAATGCGTGGCTGCATCCAGCCGGATATGCTTCAGATATCCTTGCTGCCGCATCAGCTCGAGTTGTCCATGCAGCAGCCGCATAGACTGCTGCTCATCCAGCAGCCGCCACTCCTCCCAACCCAGCACCGCCGGACCATCTATAAGCATGATCCGCCTGTTCTCCGGTTCAGTCGCCACAGTCACAAATGCCCGGCAGCCCTGATACAGCTGCTCCCACAAATCATCGCTAAGCGAGGCCTTCTCCTCCAGCCGCTGCGCCACTTCGCGTTGAACAAGCTCCAGCACCACCCGGAACAAGCCTTTTTTACTGCCAAAATGATGATACACGGCGCCACGGGTGACCTCGGCGTCTTTGGCAATTTCCTCCAACGAACTGTCAGCGTAGCCATGCCTTGTAAAGTGATGGCGTGCGACTTCCTGCAGCTTATGGATCGTCTCATCCGTATCTTTTTTATTTCTCCTCATACGCTTTCTCCCGTCTCCTGCACAGGCTCCTGCGCCCTGCGATCACCATGCTTGAGCAGTGTACGCAGCCCTTTGCGAATAATCCATGTTGTGTGCTCGCCGACCTCCGATGCCCGCTGCTTCAACCACGACACCAGCGTTAGCCGTTTGTGAACATTCCTTCCTCCGTTTCCATTCTAAGGCCCGAGTATGGCAAGCAAAATACCAAGAGCAGTGGGATAGTCCTCTGGCCAAGCATCATGCAGCGCATCTGAGATAACCGCTACCCGTCCCTTCAGCTCAAGCGGGGGTATCCGGCCAGCAACCTCCTGTATAAAGAATGCCGCCCGAAAACGATGCATATTGTCCGGCAATCAGATCTCCCAGTCTTCTTGCCAGCCTTTCGTCAAAATAATGCTTCAGAGCCGTCGGCTCATTCATTCTCGCCCCTTGCCTCCTCCTGCTTCCACACGGATTCCGAATAGTTGGCGCTCTCTTTCACGGAAGGTGGAATCACTGCAATCACATCGATTAAGACACCGGCTGGATCAGACAATATAAAATGCCGCTGCCCGAATTCCTCATCCCGGATATCCTGCTCCAGCGTGAGCTTCGCGTCAATGACCAACCGCTTGTACTCTCCATCCACATCGTCGACTTCCATGTTCAGAATCACACCCTCAGCTCTCTTGCGGAATTGGGCGGGAATTGTCGGATGTCCGGCATCGAGCAGCGCCAGCTCATACGATCCCTGCTGGCCTCCCCCAGTCCGCAAGCTCACATACCAGTCGGACTCATAAACAACTTCAAAACCAAAATACCGTTGATAAAATTCCGCAGTGTCCGCTACCTTCTTCGTCATGATTACCGGATAGAAACTGTTGATTTTCAAATCGGCTCCCCCTTGTATTAAAGTTAGATTGGTATAGCAGGATGTTAACATACATACAGCATGTATGTAAATAATAAAAGCAATGACTTCTCCGTTAAATGGTGATGATCCCTGTCCTTATGGGTTCAGCAAAGGAAGCTTATTCCTTTCCCCCCCAGGCAATCCGTAAAATAAAAAAACGCAGCCCTTATCAGGCTGCCTTGAATGTCATAAATGGGTGAAGTCCAGGGGGATCGAGCCCCTGACTCCATCGCTGCCGGCAATGCGCTCTCCAATCAAGTCTGGTCCTGCTATGTCCGGCGCATGTACGCACGAACTGTAATGGGTGCAAAGATCGCCACAATGACAGCGGCGCCGATGAGGGAGATGCCAAGATCCCAACCTATAGTTCCCGTGTTAGCAAGATCCCGGACGGCTGTGACCAGGTGCGAGATCGGATTGATGTTAACAAACCACTGAAGCCAATCGGGCATGGTCTTGACGGGCACGAACGCGTTGGATAGGAAGGTGAGCGGAAACAGCACAATCATCGATATCCCCTGTACGCTCGAGGCAGTACGGGCAATCACGCCAAAGAAGGCGAAGATCCAGCTGATTGCCCAGGAGCAGATAATGACAAGAATCGCGGCGAGGGCGACGTGTTCCAGGCCTCCTTCGGGTCGATAACCCATAATATATCCCATGGTAAAGGTGAGTACAGTCGCAATGGTATATCGGACGGTATCTGCGAGCAGAGCTCCTGCAAGCGGAGCAATACGCGCGATAGGCAGGGACTTGAATCGGTCAAACACGCCTTTATCCATATCCTCGCGCAGCTGGACGCCGGTAACGATTGAAGTAGTAATTACGGTCTGCACCAGGATACCCGGTATGATGACTGGTAAATAGCTCTGTACATCACCAGAGATCGCTCCGCCAAAAATGTAGGTAAACATCAGGGTAAAGATGATTGGCTGAAGCGTAACGTCGAACAACTGCTCGGGGGTTCGGCGGATCTTCAGCAGACCTCTATAAGCCATTGTCAACGAGTTGCGTACCGTCTGGTTGAAGCTTGTGTGGTTTTTCAGTTGTGGATTAGCACCCGGCTTGATTGTTGCGCTTCTCATGCTCATGCCTCCTTCGCTTCGTTCAATTTATTGGACACTGACGACGTGTCCTCCTTCACCCCATGGCCGGTAATGGTCAGAAACACCTCATCGAGCGTCGGTTTCTGCACACTCATCTCGTCCAAGCGAATCCCCGCCGCGCGAAGAGCAATAAGCAGGTCGGTGACCCGGTCAGCGTCTGCCATCGGTGCAGTAATTCTTGCAGCTTCCGAAGACACAATAGACTTGACCCTGAGCACCTGTTCTACGGTCTGGCGGGCTTTCTCAATGTCCTGTGGGTTTTGGACTCTCAATTGCAGCGACGAGGTACCGATTGACGCTTTCAGCTCATCCACAGTGCCTTCGGCGACGACACGGCCACGGTCGATAACCGCTACCCGGTCCGCCAATTGATCTGCCTCATCTAGGTATTGTGTTGTCAGCAGCACGGTTGATCCCGTACTCACCAACCGGCGGATCGTATCCCACATCTGTGCACGTGTGCGCGGGTCCAGCCCGGTAGTCGGTTCGTCCAGGAAGATGAGCGGCGGCTGTGCGATAAGGCTCGCCGCCAAATCCAGCCGGCGGCGCATGCCCCCGGAGAAATTTTTCAGCGGACGGCTCGCGGCCTCTGTCAAACCAAATTCCTCAAGCAGCTCCGCTGCTTTTTGCCGTGCCTCTGCGCGCCCTAGCCCGAGCAGTCGGGAGAAGATGATGAGGTTCTCGGTAGCGCTAAGTGACTCATCCACCGATGCGTATTGACCGGTCACTCCGATTAATTGACGGACAATCTGCGACTCCTTCACCACATCGTACCCGAAGATTCTGGCTGATCCCGCGTCCGGTCGAAGTAAGGTCGCCAGCATACTGATTGTGGTTGTCTTGCCTGCCCCATTCGGGCCGAGTACGCCGTAGATCGTACCGGCGCGCACATTCAAATCCACGCCATCCACCGCTCGATTGCTTCCAAAAGTCTTTACGAGCCCACCCGCTTCGACAGCCCAATCACCCTTGTTTGGCGCTAATTCCTTTCTGTATACATGTTTCAAAGCAATTCCTCCTATATAACAGATTATTACAAAAGGAATCGTAACTCAGATTTATGAACTGAATATGTCGTGGTAACCCAGCGAAACCCAAGTTTGGACAAAATACAGAATCCAAGCGGGTTAGTCAGTTTGCGATAGATTACGAAGGAATGCAATATTGTTGCAGGGAACCTGTGGGGAAAAAAAATCCGAAAAAGAACCAGCGGCATTCAGTCTGTTGGCTCTTTTTCGGATTCAATTAGTTCAGGGCACTCAATCCAATTTTGGTTTAAGTAAATGTCACTGGAAACCGTAACTGTCATTGATGGAAACTCCAATACCGTCATAACCGCCGTTCACGTAGGAAGTGGGCCGAATAGCCTTGGCGTAAACCCTTAACGACAACTAGATCGGGCTGTGAATTCATTCTTCGCAGGAACTCGCAAAACCCTATTAAAATAACCCCGCCAGCCACAGGGCAGCGGGGTCATCATTTTTTTTACTCCCCTACAGGATTGTCATATTCATCTACGTTATAAGTCAGGATCTTGTCAAAGATCACATTCTCTGTTCGGATGGTAAACGGACTCATATTCCAAGTCTTATTGAACGAATATTGAGACAAGCCGGTCCCCGTATCCTTCGCATCGTACCAGGCGACAAAAGAATTTACTTGCTCCTTGGGAAGACTATACTCTTTTTCAAGCCCGTTAGTCATTGTCACGGTGAGTAAGTCGGTTTGTGAAAAGTGAACAACAAAAATCCCCGCAAGCAGAAGCCGGCGGGGATTTCGTATATTTATTATTTACTGCCACGACACCTCATCCCGCATCATCATACAGGTAAACTTTTTTGGTCTGGCCGTCGAACGAGACCACGCCTCCCATCAGCTCGGCAGCGGCGCGAATGCCCACGAATGTCACGCCATCAATCAGGCTAAACATCTCAACCGCCTTGCCGTCGATATACGGCATCTTGGCAGCATTATCCCAATGGACCGGCTTACTCAGCGCCTCACCCAATTGCCTAAGCGGCAGATAGACATGGCCGTCAATGTTCCGGCCATACGCAGCCAGCTTGTCATTGACAACGACTTTGATATTGTCCGTTTCCGTCGGTTCAATTGTGCCATTAGGGAGCGTGTAGCGATCAAAGAATGCCTTTTCCATAGCGTTCATATCCACATTGCCAGCAATCCCGGCAATCTTGCCGTCAGAAGCGTACTGGAATACGGACCAGTTTCCCCAAGTCGGATTTCCCATGGGTTTGTCAACGCCATAGTGAGCGACCCACAAAGGCCATTTGGCGAGTGCTGCACCCAGGTACGACTTTGCGAAACTGCCACCTGTATAGATCATCGCCGGGTGACCAGATAGCCGCTCAACCTCCTGCAGCCACTTCACGCACCAATCGGTCAGTTTAACCGCTCCAATAATCGACGCTTCCCCCTCCACATCCAAGACATGAGGGAAGTGCGCCACGCAGCTTTTGACGTTCCGGTAAAAATTAGCCGCTTCGTCTTCCGGGCTGTTATTTTCCGGTCGGGCATAATGGTAATATCCCACTTTCAGGTCTGCACCGACCGCTGCCGCCGCGTTGGCCGCAAATTTAAGATCAATGCCAGTCTTGCCTTCTGTCGCCTTAATAAATACCCCCTGAACGCCTGCCGCTTTAACCTGCTTCCAGTTGATCGATCCTTGATGGTGGGACACGTCGATGACCTTAACATTACTCGCGCTTTTAGTCTGCATCTTTATCAGCCGCCTTTGTCGCTTGCCTGATCCATTGATTGCCATACACTGCGAAAGCGCCACACAGGATTCCCTGGGTAACGCTCTTAGCCAACCATCACTGTATGCTGAAAACAGCCACGAGCGCTTGAACAGTGACGATATAGATGATCATCCAGTCAGCCACTTTAGGAGTCTGCTTCAGAGATGTAGCCAATTATCCAACAACATGCACAACGATTAATAAAGCTGGATCAATCAAACTATAAATAGTTGTAAACTCCATGAATAATCAACCTCCAACGCAATTCACAGAAAGGAAAATATTTCATTAAGTCGTATGATGCAACAGGTTTGGTATATCATAGTTTATGAGAGTAGATTAACTTTGTTGACAGAATCCGACATTTAGATTTCAAAAACTATTAAAGTGAGTGAAGAGAAAAAGAACATTGCCCGTTTACAATGCTTGGCAGCAAAAGGAAACAGCCAGATTGCCGATATACGTATATGCCCGCAGATTCCGCCATTCGGCACCTTTCGTGACCGGACTAGTGCCAGCTTGAAGCTACGCGGGCACTTCCAATAATGAAGAAGCACCGCAACCGAAGGGCTGCAGTGCTTCTTGATTGTATGAGGCCTTGGGTCAGGCTCTATTATCGTGATTAACCGTGATGACTACATTTCCCTTCTTATGCCCGTTTTCTACATAGCGGTGAGCCTCTGGAATTTGTTCCAGCGGGTAACGTCTGTCTATGACCGGTCTTATTTTCCCTGTCTCGACAAGCTCTTTGAGAAAAATTAAATCCTCCTTACTGGTCTTTACGATCCCCTGCCCATCAACTGTCACGTATATCCCGTTTGGGGTCAATGCTTTCCTGCAGTGGGATTTCGAGCTTTTGCCAACCGCATCAAAGACGATATCATAACGCTCTCCTGTTCCCGTAAAGTCCTCTTTGGTGTAATCCATGACCTTATCGGCCCCAAGCGATTTCACCAATTCTATATTTGCAGCGCTGCATACCCCGGTAACTTCCGTTCCAAAATATTTGGCGATCTGCACCGCAGAAGTTCCTACCGCTCCGGAAGCCCCGTAGATCAGAACCTTTTGGCCGCTTCCGATATTTCCTTTTCTCAAAAAATACAAGGCTGTAGTTCCCCCAAAAGGCACAGCCGCGGCTTCCTCATATGTCGCATTTTCCGGTTTTAAGGCCACCACTCCGTCATCGGGCAGACATGTGTACTGGGCATGAGCGCCAAAACGCATCCCGTTTAATGCATAAACCTGGTCGCCTTTCTTAAATCGTTTTACATTTTTTCCTATTGCTTCAATCTCCCCGGCCAGCTCCACCCCCAGTATAGGTTTTCTTGGCTTTCTTAGGCCCAAAAATATCCGCATTGGAATCCAGAGCAAGATTGGACTGTTGAAGCCCCGCACTCTGCAGTCCCCCGACGTTACGGTTGTCGCATGAACTTTTATCAGTATTTCATTGTCCCTGGGAGCAGACTTTTCTACCTCTGTAAGCTTCAAAACATCCGGCGATCCGTACTTTGTGCATACAATTGCTTTCATGGGCTTCCTCCAAACCTCAATCTGAATCTGCAATCAGTATAGCTGCAGTACGGTAACGCCATATAGATACTAAAGTATGGTTTTAGTCATTGTTGTGTGAGCTGTCAAATTGTTCTGTCACAACAGACCCAGCTTGCGGGCATATGCTACAGCTTCGGTGCGCCGTTTTACCTGCAGTTTGTCAAAGATAATCCGGTTATGGCCTTTAACGGTAGTCAACGCGATGAAAAGGCGATCGCTAATCTCGCGGTTCGAGAGTCCTTGAGCGATGAGCTGCAGTACTTCCATCTCCCGCCTGCTCAGCGGCTCGATAAGTGGCTTGGCAGACGAGGCCTGGGGCTGACTGTATTTGACTTCACTGATCAGATCCTCCGCTTCAAATTCAGCCAGCAGCTTACCCAGATAATCCGGCATAATATTATGAGCCGACGCGTCGCGCAGCAGCCTGTACATCGGAATACCTTCATCGACAAAGGTACGGATGAAGCCGCCAGGCTCAGCCATCGCCAGAGCGTCTGCAAGCAGCCGAACGGCCGCCGGATTCAGGCCATGGGCATGCATAGCGGCCGCTTGTACAACCATGACCTTCAGCCGTTCATCCACCAATCCCTTTGCTTCCGTCTGCTCACGCAATGACTCCAACACCGACAACGCAGCGGACGCGTCTCCTTGTGCAAGGCGTACCCGCGCCAGGCTAATGTGATTCTCCTGCTTCTGCGCCAGCTGAGCAGCCGCGTCCAGATTGTCCTGACGAAGCAGTACCAGCACCTGTGCGGCAGCAATATGGGGCAGCTGATTCACGAAACTTTGCTGACGGGCGTAATGATCAGCCTTAGCCAAAATAGCCGCTGCCCCGCTCACCTCTCCCCGCGCAAGCTTCAGCCTTGCAAGAAACACCTCACCTGCAACGATTCTGTCCGTATGCTCGAACTGCTTCGCCAGTTGAACGCTGTGTTGTCCGTGCTGCATCGCAGCATCCAATTGGTTCCATTCATAAAAAATCCGGGCCAAGCCCAAGTGCGCCTCGCAAGCAGCCGGAAGCGGCGGATCACCTGCCAAATCCAGAACTCGCCGATAAGTATCAGCCGCCGCATAAAGCCGGTTATCTGTTTCGTCTATGTTTCCCAAGCCGAGTGCAGCCATAACGGCGATCATTACATGCCCGATCTTTTGACTGTTCGATACTGCTTCGGCATAGGCCTTGCTGGCAGCAGCGCGATCCCCCTGGAGCTGGTGAGCATATCCCAGCGCCCAGACGGTCGACGTGCGGACAGCCAAATTATCCGGATGCAAATATTCCAGCGCACGGCGGGACTCGGCAATGATGATTTCTGCCTGATGCCTGCTGACTGCCAGCGCAGCGCGGATGGCGGCAATATGTCCGATAATATCCCGGGTTTTATCGTCTTGCTCCGTATCCTGCAGGGCTTTCTCAGCAGCTTGCAGTTTCTGTTCCACGCCCGTCATCTGACCCGCCATCAGCAATGCCGAAGCATACATCACCCATAACGAGGGCCTTGCGTCGAGTTCCTCCTTTGGCTTGAATCCAGCCAATTCCTTACAGGGGCCACAGCTCCGCGAAAGAGCAAGGGCATCTCCCCTCCTTCCACCAGCCGAGCTGCACGCGTAGTATCCTTGGCGGCTGCAGCATGGTGAAGGGCTTCGATCGGAAGGCTATTGTCTTCATACCATATACTTGCACGTCTATGTAATTCATCAGCTGCTCCTTCATTATCCCCTATGTTCGAGGCGAAGCTCTGTTGCAGCCGTTTCCGCAGCAAATCAGCAAAGAGATGGTGGTAGCGGTACCAGCGCCGCTCGTTGTCCAACGGGACGATGAACAGGTTGGCGCGTTCGAGAAACTCCAGGATATCCTGCCCGGATGCAGTGGGAACGATGTTTTCCCCCACTCCCCCGCGAAGAACGGCATCGCATAGAGGGCCGCACAACCGGTCGAGAATGGATGTGCGCAGCAAAAAAGTCTGAATGCTTACGGATTGGTGCTGCAGCACCTCTTCAACCAGATAATCCAGGACAAAATGGTGGCTGCCGGTGAAAGAATCAATGAAGCCGGCGGGATCTTGATGCCCCTGCAAGGAAATTGCAGCCAATTGCAGGCCGGCAATCCAGCCCTCTGTGATAGATTCAAGCTTCGCGATATTTTCCGCTGAAAGGCTTAGGCCCATCACCTGTCCCAGAAATTCGGCCGATTCGGGGGAGGTAAAGCGCAAGTCCGCTGCCCGCACTTCAGTCACTTGATCCCTGACACGCAGCCGCGCCAGGGGTAAACACGGATCCTCGCGGGTGGCGATAACCAGATGCATATTCGGCGGCATGCGATCGAGAAGAAAAGCGATGGCATCGTGAACAGGTCGGGCATCAATAACATGGAAGTCGTCAAGGATGAGAACGAAATGGTCCGGAATGGCGGTAATTTCATTGAGCAGGGCTGTCATAATCGATTGGATTGGCGGCTGAGGGGACTGGAGCAAACCAAGCACGCCTTCTCCCATATTTGGTGCAATCGTCTGCAAAGCAGCGGTAAAGTATGCCAGAAAGCATGGAGGATCGTTATCTCCCTCATCCAGCGATAGCCAGGCAGCCTGCAGCGGGCAACCGGCGAGCCATTCGCTGACAAGTGTAGTTTTACCACAGCCGGCGGAAGCCGAGATGAGAGTCAGCTTGCGCTGCATCCCCTCACTCAGACGCCCGACCAGGCGGGGGCGTTGAACAAGCCTGAATCGGGGCGGAGGGATATATAGTTTAGTGGACAGAATGGGTATCGTCATCATAACCACCGTTCCTTGCCGTCAATGGCGGCGCTTTGATACGTCATCGTAATATGTTCGACTGTTCAAGTGTATTTCCTTTTTGTGCTTTTTAAGGCATGGCTAAGAGCTGCAAATCCTGTGTCAAAAAGAGAAAACCACATCCAAAGGACGTGGTTTTGAATTATTTATTAATGGAGCTTTATGGGATGCAGCATGCCTCTGCATCCCGCTCAAGGGATGTATGAATCCTGATTGCAGGCTGACGAAGCTTATGCTTCGGGGACTTTTAGCGGTAGATTCAGACGCCGTGCTCCTCCACTAGAAGCTTTTCCCCGAAGCCTGCTCACTTCATTCCGTCCGCACGGGCGAACTATTAGGGGTTCATCTCCCCTGGGCAAACCATACAAAAAAACGCCACCACATCATGTGGTGACGTCTCTTTGTATGGAGCCTAGGGGGATCGAACCTCTGACCTCATCGCTGCCAGCGATAGAGATGGGATATGATCTATTATGATGAAAATTGACATGTAAACCCCCTACGGCGATTTCCGGACATGCAGCGTCTCCGTATTCGTCATTTGGAGGCGGGGGCGAGATGATCGTAGCGAGAGAACTTAAAGCGAATTATAAAATTGAAACTACTTCGAAAACTGTTCTACACACCACGAATAGATCGAAACTCTCCGTTTCTATCCCGATCGCATCGGCCAGTATTTGCCGGGAGGGTCGCTTCTCCTCCGGGGGAGCCTACGATAAGTATCAATCTGTCCCGCATACGTATCCTCCGAAATAAACCATCCCATACTCGGATCATACCACCGCGCCCGTAAATACTGCAGACCCGCTGTCTGATCCCACATTTCTCCCGAATAGCGGAACGGATTCGCGACTGTTTCCACGGTGGTCAGTGGATTTCCCCATATGTCATACGTATACCGGTTCAGGCTGGTGTTCCCTGTGCTGTCTCGTAATTCAATTACGTCTCCATGCCCATTTTGCATGTAGTAGTACTTCCCACTACTGCCGATTCCCGCGACCAGTCCTTGACCACGGATATACTGGGCCTTGGCGGAGACGACACCATTCGTCACCTTCCCTTCGGCAACCACCTGATCCCCATCGTAATAATATCGAATCGTGGTATTATTTTCTGTCCGCTCCACCAACAGACCATCTCCGTTATACTTATAACTTACATTCTCGCCGGTATCTTTGGCAACATTTGTTAGTCGATTCCAGGCGTTATAGGTATAGGCAGAACTATCTATTAACACGTGAAGAAATGTACGTGGACCTCGGAGAAGATTATTTTGACAAACAGAAGCAACAATCTATTGTAAAGTACGCAGTTCGGCGACTAGAAAACTTAGGTTATTCTGTGGCCATAACGGAAGTCTCCTAGTTATTCAAAATCCTATCTTCTTCATTTCGGGTGGAGCGCCCTTTTTAAAAAAGGAATGCGCGGCGTCTTCTGTACTATTGTCTTTTCACAGTAACAGAGATTTAATTTTCATGGGAGTTTAACGACTTATTAGTCCTTTTGGAGTTGGAAATTGGAAATTCCACAACTTGAATTTTAAATAGATCCAAAACAGCAATTATAGACAAAGCGAAACCACTGTTCCACACCTGATCTATCCAATTTTCTTCAAATTTCCTCCGTACATTCATTAGGGCGTGTCTTCAAACTTAAGCAAGCCACACCATCATGGATGCCAAGGCCAAAAAAGACTTGACGTACACGCTAACGAGTGAACTATTACCACTTATTATTTCGAATCCAGTTAAATGACGATTAAGGGTGCTGAGTTGTTCTTGATTTGAATACGAGTATTTCTTTAAATTTGCATTGTTCAAGGCTCCAGTAAAAGGATACCCGCCCCTTGTGTAAAAACAGCAGAATGAAGAAGCGCCTTCTGCTCCTCTGCATTGAACAGTAGAGAAGCTTGGATGAAATTCTGCAACAAACGATACCCGCCATGATGACCGAGATGTCAAAACTGCTTTACCACACCGTCACACGTTTTTCAGGCTCAAGGTACATCCCATCCCCCTCATGTACATCGAAGACCTCATAAAACGCATCAAGGTTCTGAATTTGTAAGTTAGCGCGCAACTTGTAAGGAGCATGGGTGTCTCTTGCAAGCAACAATTGCTCAAATTCGGGGGTCACTTTAAGTCGCCAAATGGTGGCCCAACTTTCAAAAAAAGCCTTTATATCGGCATCAGGCAGCGCCAGAACGACCTCTAATGCGCTGGAAAGGCCGCCGGCGTCGGAGACATTCTCTGTTACAGTCAGCTCCCCATTCACCTTACTTCCGGCATACGGCAGACCGTCAAACAGCACTACCATAGCTTGGGTATGCTCCTGAAAGGCCTTGTAGTCTGCTTCAGTCCACCAGTCACGCAGACTGCCGTACTGGTCAAACTTTGCTCCGTTAGAATCGAAGGCATGGGTGATCTCATGGGCGATGATTGCACCGATGCCGCCATAATTGCGGCTGGGAGAATACTTCAGGCTATAGAATGGTTCTTGCAAGATTGCCGCGGGTAAATTGATTGAATTACTCAGTAGATGATACGCGGCGTTAGCAGAGTGTGCAGGAAGGATCCATTCGTCAGGGTTTACCTTCTGTCCGCATCTGCGTAGATTGTCATCTGTAAGTAGTCGCATTAAACTGACATAATTATCAAGCAACGTACCGTCTTTGACATGCAATTGCGAATACACCGGGCTGAGCATCTCGGGATAGCCGATGTGTATTTTCATGGACTCCAGCTTCTTAATCGCAGTCTCGATAGTCTCCTCACTCAGCCAATCATTCGCTTTCAGACGCCGGGTATACACCGAGCGGATATTATCCGCCAACTTAGTCAGATCGCGCTTAGCTTCTTCGCCGAAGTAAGTTCGGCCATAGTATTCGCCAATTAACTGGTCGTAGGGGACAGAAGCCAAGCGATAAGCCAGTGTCTGGGGATCGTCCATCGCTGTTTTACCCGTCAAAAGCTTAGTAAAGGCATCGGCGGTGACCATCATCTCCTCTGAAAGAGCCGGTGCGGCAGCGAAAACCGTTTGCCCGTAGAGCCATCCCTTGAGTAACGGGAAATTGTCCTCATTGATAATTTCATCCAATGCGCTGAAAAAACGCGGATTGCTAAGCACCACATATGCGGGAGACTCTGGCACCAATGTAGACACCAGCGCCGTGAAGTCTATGGTTTCGCTGCTTGCGGTAAGTTCATCAAGCGGCATTGGATTATATCCTGCGGAAACGTCCTTGTTTTCCATTGCGGTTTTAAAATACGGTTTAAGCAAGCGGTCAAACGCAATCGTCTGCTCCGCTATTTGAACGGCTTCCTCTGGTGTACTTCCGCTCATCTCCAAGAGCTTTTGCAAGTTTTCCCGATAGTTTGCCAGCAGCTTCTCTCCCTCCGGCATATCATAAAAGCCCGCATCAGGCAGGATTAACTTCGGCATATCCATATACAGTGCGTTATGCTGCGCATCCTTCATGTCCGGCTGCACATAGACCACCAATGGCGAGGCTATCTGCGGCAGAGACATGCCGCTGATTATGATATCCGGCAGTGCCGTGTTAAAATCTGAAAGGTTTTGCAACGCATCAATGGGTTCCAGGTATGGCTGCAGCGGCGCCGCACCTTCCACATTTCGCTTGGTATAGTCTGCGGCTAGATCGTAAAATTCCAAAAATTCCGGCAAACCACTTGAAGTGGCAGTGTCCGGTGACATTTCGGCAAAATCCGCCATGAGCCAGGCTTCTACATCGCCGCCAATATCTTCAAGCCCGCCTACAGAAATTTTTTCAGGGGGAATTTCGGTCGAGGCTAACCATTCACCATTGACTGCTGCGTACAGGTCATCCTGCGGCCGGACTGAAGCTGGACTTTCCGGTTTGGAAAAGAGGGAATCCCTAAATACAACGGCAATTACAAGCAGGCATATGAGCATGATACAGGCAGTAACGAGGGTCAGTTTCTTATTCCGGGATTTGTTTTTCATTTTGTTAATTCCTCCATTAAATGTTCTTGCATGAATGAATACAAAGAAAGCCGATAACTGCGATTGTACCCGCGGTTATCGGCTCTGCATCTTAGCGTCTGGCTCTGAGATAACGGACATTTTCATTTGTACTATATTGATTAAGGTTTCCTGTTTGCACTTGGGACAAAATAACGGGAAATTTTTCAGTTCCGTATCTTCCCGCATTTTCATCCTTGTTTTTTGACCGCATACCGGGCACAATATCCATTCATATTTTTGCATCATAGTTCTTTACGGCTTAGCCATCTGGGACATATGATCCATGAGAGCAAATAGGCTACAACACTAAACGCGGCCACTATACCGTATACCAATAGCAAATTTTCTTCTATGTTCATATAATAGCCCAGCAATTTCCTTAATCCCTCAAAGGCAGCGGCTGTAACTACATAAGAAAGGATGATTCCGGCAATGCTTTTATCTCCATCAAGCAAAAAAGAAGAGGGAATATTCACACTGGCTGGGAGAAACGCGAGAATAAGTGCAAAGAATACATTCATATAAACCGCGGATAACTCAAAACCAGATGTTATAATTGAAGCAGCAACACAAATAATAGAGGCTACCACAATTCCCAACAGGCTAAGTAACATATACATACAGTATTTGCTTGAAGCGATTTGAACTCTTGACACTGGAAGCGTTGCGCAAAACTTATCCCACTGCGCCGTTTTGTCGCTCTGAATGCTCATTACCGCCATCATGCCAAACGAAGTCCCGGCAATTACAATCAAAATCCATGGAGAGCTTAAAACTGACAGAGCTATTCCAATAACGACCATTATTAACAGGGGGATGAGCAACCCATCGCGGATTGCATAGAAATCTTTAAGAATTAGCCCCTTCATTTTCGCTCCCCCTTTATATACAGCAGCATAATATCATCAATTGTGGCACGGTCAATCACTGCATTCGGGTATTTTTTTTGCACCAAATCTTTATCGGCAACCAATACTTCCCAGGCATAATCCTGCTTCCGGTAAGCGACTATATCTTGTTCGTCAAGGGCATCAAACTGTGCCGCACCACATTTAATGATCCCGTACTTATATCGCAATTCATCCTTTGGTTTGTTGAAAATAACCTTGCCGTTATGAATGAACACGATATAATCAGCGACTTTTTCCAAATCACTTGTGATGTGTGAAGATACTAGGATGGAGTTGCTTTCGTCCTGTACAAATTCCAGAAATATATCTAAAATATCATCTCGGACGACAGGATCAAGTCCGCTGGTCGCTTCATCCAAAATCAGAAGCTTGGAACCGTGAGAAAGTGCTACAGCAATAGATAGCTTCATCTTCATTCCTTTGGAAAATTGTTTGATCTTTTTGTCCGCAGGCAAGGATAATTTACTTAGTAAAGAATAATATCCTTTTTCATCCCAGGCTGTAAAAATATTTTGGAAAACCTTGTTTAGCTTTTTAGGTGACAATCCTTCAGGAAAACTACTGCCGTCAAAAACAACACCAATTTGATTGCGGACAGCATTATCAATTTCCTGGTCCTGCTTGCCGAAAATCGTAACCGTGCCGGAATCTTTATTTTTCAATCCAAGAATCGAATTGATTGTGGTGCTTTTTCCTGCACCGTTTTCACCAATCAACCCCACAATCGACCCGCGCGGCACATGAAATGATACATTGTCCAAAACAAAGTCGTGATACGCCTTTGTCAGTCCATTTACAGTTAAAGCATTGTTCATCACCATTACTCCTCCACATAGAACAGCTTTAATAACTCGATGAGTTTTTCAACAGGAATACCATTTGTGCGCCCAATATCTGCGGCTTCCTGTAAAAGTCCCTCAGCCCGGCGCTGGATTTCTTCTTGATAGAATTTTTTGTTTTGTGCCGATACAAAACTTCCCCGTCCTACGGTAGTCTCTATAAAACCGTCCCGCTGCAAATCCTCATAAGCTTTTTGAACAGTAATCACACTGACATGAATAGATTTTGCCATAGAACGCATAGATGGAATGGGGTCACCTGTCTGTAGTTCACCACTCATTATCATAGCTTTGATCTGTGATGTTATCTGTTCGTAGATAGGCTTACTTGTATTGCTGCTAATAATAATCTCCATGTAAGCACTCCGTTTAAGATTATTTTTTTAGTAAAGGTTTTCCGTCTGTATCAAGTAAAACTGTAAGCCCTGATCCTACATTAGGGAATATAGCTAAGAGATATTGCACTCCAGTTTCTTTGTCGGTAATGACTTGTGTCATTACTGCACTTTCAGCTTGAATATGCTCTACTCCAAATCTTGTTTCTTTTTTCATAATCCTCCTCCTTACTTTTCGTTTTAAACACTGTCTTCCGGTAAAAATTCATCCCTACAACCTGTACTATATTGTACTTATACAATAAGTACAATATAGTACACTCAATTACAATTGTCAACTTTCTTATAAAATCTTTAGACAGAGACATTTAATTTTTTTTCATAAGTGTAGATAATCAAGGTTAATCCGGTTTCCTGCTTGAACAGGTGGAAATACCTGTAAAAGCCGGTGTGGAAGAGTATCGTGCCCTGTCGGCTCCATACCAATGATGAGCCTTTTTAAACGGTGTTTCTGTTGTAATCCATCGATCCATCGTTCTAATTTTTCGAATCCTTCCATTGTATTTGAGAATGATAGATGTCGTTTACTCAGTATGATGCCGCGAAAATTAGTTGCTTGTGCTACATGAGTTTCCTTCGCGATATCTATACCCACAACAAGGTGAGATGTAGATATTCTTTCAATGCGTTGATTTTGTCCGGCTGATTGCTTAAACTTCATAGTAAGAGCGCCTCCTTGATGGTGTTGGGTTATTAAACCTTTCAACAAACCCATCATACAGAGGCGCTCCTTTTTTGACAAAGGCCAAATCTTAGGCCCTACAGGAATGTTTAGCGTAATCCCTGTTCAATAAATTAAATACAGAATTACCCCAATCCACGACCCGGTCGCCGCGCCGAAACGACAAGCTGCCGAGCTGCCGCACGCGCCAAAGCCGGTCAGACTTGCATGATTCGCCGCCTTTTACGGCCGCGGCTTCTGAGCGGCTTCCTTGCGGGCCTCGTCCGGCAGCGAATACGCGATTTTGCCGGTAACCGTCGTGACTCCACCACCCTGAAATCAAGGTGTGGGCTATTGCTGTGTATGTAGCTGTTCAAACCCAGCTGTACATATGTATCAAATACCCTATTTTGTGAAGATGAAAAAGGATCTGCCTGAGCAGCTGCGGCGAATCTTTTTAATTTCAACTATCGGTACCCGTTAGCGTAACGGCAAAGGAGCAACTGCCACCGGCAAGCTGCTCCAAGATGCGTTGAACTATCGTACCCGTTAGCTCAATAGTTCTTCTTTAGAAATATAAGAAAATCATCCAGTGCTTTCGTCGCCAATCGAAAATGTTCCGACTCTAACTGAGTGTATAATATAAGTTCTAATTCATTATCCAAGTCGAAAAGCCTGGTTGAAAAATCGGGTATAGACTTATCGGACATTAGTGCCGTATTCAATCTACTTTGAAGTTCATCGATACCGAATTCCTTTTTCTTAAAGCGTTCGACTAGAAATTCGAATTGTTGGTAGCTAATTTCTTCTCCCCCTATCTGCGATTACCGGTGTCTCTAATGAGCTAACGTACCCGTTAGCCATGGAGCTGCTGCCGCCGGCAAACCGCTCCAAGTTTGTCGTTCATGCTCCGGACAAGGAAGAGAACCCGTATATGCATGATAGCCCCTCAAACGAATAGCACGACCCAGACTGCATCCGACTTCGCGACCTTCAACAGATTGAGTGGCCACGCCCACGGCGATGAGGGAATAAGCAGAGTTTTTCATTCGCGATCCTCCCTCTACGCTCGGGCAAAATGCTTCATTTGCGATTCCGTGAAGTAGGGCAAATAATTTGCAAAGATCGGATAGCTCGACCGGCTGCCGCCTTCCTCGTTAAACGTTTGCGTCAGGAGTAATTTGAATACGTCCGCCGCCAGCGGACTGATGTCGGGAAAAACGAACCAATAGTTCGTTATGAGGCTGTCGCCTTTGTCCAGCTTCATTGGATAGGTTACTTCCGATTCGAGGGGGCCGTTGGAGCTCGCGATGCTGCTGATCCATTTCTCGTGGAATTGATAAGCCGTACCGAGCAGGCCGAGCCAAGCCGATGTCATTCCGGTCAATACGGCGGGTCGACTCACGCTCACCGTTTTTAAGCCTGTATTGTCCGAGGAGCTCCCTCCGGAAGAAAACTCGACCGGCGAAGCCTTGGACGGATACACGTTGAGCTCAGCAGCGATATGGGTCTCCAAAAGGCTCCGGATGTGTTCATCGTTCAATCCGGCGGGATCTTGAACGCTTTTGCGACGAGGTTCTTCGGGCGAAGCTTCTTGTCGTGCTGTATTCCGACATCTTCGAGCTGCTCGAGCTGGGAAACGACGAGGAATTGACCTCGTTATAGCCCATGAGCTGGCGCACCTGCAGCGCAAACATGTGTTGAAGCAGATACTGATTTTCCCGGCGATGTGGATCCCGTATCTGGGCAACGCTTATTCCAGAGCGTGCGAGTACACGTGCGACCGTATCGCAACGGCTTACACAGGCAATGCGAATGCGGCCATTCACGCCTTGACGGTGCTCGCGGTCGGCAAGCAGCTGTTTAAACGGATCAACATCCCCGATTATTTGGAGGAAAGCTACCGGGAGCGCGGATTTTTCATCGCATGGTACGAGCTCCTGTCGACGCATCCTCCGCTTCCGAAGCGGATTACGGAAATATGGCAGTTTCATGCGCATCCGCAGCTGTTCGGATATGAGACCAGCCGGTTTGAAGCGGTAGAACCGCCAACGTCTATAACCATGTAAATGGATTCGTGTCCGGCATAAAACGCGTCCTTTTGTCTCATAGTAAGCAGGAAGGCTACGAAGGTATGAGGAGGTACACGACCATGGCGAAATACGATTCCAGCCTGCAATCGCAAAACCCGATTTCCCAGGCGCAAAATTCCGTCAATACGGCTCACAATGCGGTGACGAAAGCGCAAAGCCATCCGAGCGAGCAGCTGATTCAGCAAGCCGAAACGACTGTAGAACGTGCAGAGAACTCGATCGAGCAGGCCGGCTTCAGCCACAACCAGAAGGCAGTGGACGAAGCAAGGGCCGATCTGGCGGAGGATCAGGCGGCTTTGCAAAGCTTGACTCCTATGAAAAGCCCGGAAGAAACCTAAAAAGTATTGAGCGGTCGGAATGAAGAGGGAGTTCCCAATACCTGAAGCAAGAGACCTGTATGGCCGGTGTGATTCGCCGGTTGTCAGGTCTTTTTTGCCCGCCATTATCGGCAGCAACGGATCGCCTGGTAGTCACTTCGGAAAAGCTGTTGGGTAAGAAATTCTTTCGCATATTTTTCAAGTTCGTCTGGGTCAGTAATGGTCATCGTGATTGCGAAATAACTAGATATTATGGAGACAGATGGGAGGTTACATTGGGCCGGATGCGTCTTCTCGCTCGAGGCTCCGAAGCGCGCTTATGCTGCGCCAGTCGGCCAGACCGTCGATGGACTTACGCAAATCTGTCGCACCGGCAGCCAAATAAATCGATTGTATACCTGAGAGGCTCATTTTGACGCCGCCAGGGCAGCGATGACTTCGCGAAGCAGCTTTGGGTCCAAGCTACCTTGGATTTTCATGTGCACGGCTTCAACATGAAGGATGAGGGTGGAATCGGATGCGGTCGAAGCCGATTCACGATGGAGAGCGGAACAAAAAGAGCTGCTGCTTTGGGGCCTCGGGGGCGGGACGAGGGTTCAGGGTGCGTCCTTGGGCATTACACCAAGTTTTCATCGTCCGCTCGCTTCATAATCTGCGACGTGAGCGGCCCACTCTTGCCGACGCTGTTCTTTGATCGTCATAACGCAACCTCCAATTTCGTAACGTTGCCGTTATCTTCTCACAGATCCTGATCACCTTGAAGTATGCTATGTTTGACGCTTACCTGAGTACTTTTGGTCATAACCTTTTTACTGAAAAACTTACGGATTTTTATGTTTTTCCAATAACGCTTTTGGCGATATCGACAACTTAGCTAAGTCCTGTAATTTGTTTTTTTGTATTTGCTGTTGTTTTTGTTTTGTTTGTTTATTCCGTCCCCATTATCGTCCCCAAAACAATTTCAACTTGACCAAAAGATTTATGAATCATTTCATGGAAAACTAAAAAACCCTTGCTACGCAAGGGTTTCATCAAGATAGGGTGTATGGAGCCTAGGGGGATCGAACCCCTGACCTCATCGCTGCCAGCGATGCGCTCTCCCAGCTGAGCTAAGGCCCCGTGAATCATGGCGACAAGTAAGATCATAGCACAGGAAAGTTGTACCTGTCAATCGTTTTTCTTGCTGCCATTGGAGAGCAAACTGTTTAGCTCCTTCATGAACATGTCGATATCTTTGAACTGCCGGTATACCGAGGCGAAACGCACATAAGCTACCTCGTCCACCGGATACAGCTGCATCATCACCAGCTCGCCGATTTCGCGGCTTTGGACTTCGGCCTGGGCCGTTGTACGCAGCTCTTTCTCGGCCTCGGATACAATCACTTCAAGCTTCTCAACCGGCACAGGACGCTTCTCGCAAGCACGGATAAGACCGCGCAAAATCTTGTCGCGGTTGAACTCTTCGCGGCTGCCGTCTTTTTTGACGACAATCAGCGGGGTTTCTTCAATCATCTCGAACGTTGTGAATCTTCGGGTGCATTTCTCGCATTCGCGGCGGCGGCGGATCGACTTGTTGTCGTTCGCAGGTCTGGAATCCAATACTTTGGTTCCCGCGTAATCGCAATACGGACATTTCATCGGATTTGTTGACCCCCATCTTTGAAAAAGAATTTCCATACGTTTCCTGTAATGAAACTCGTGCAATCGCACATAATACTTGTACCAACCGCAAGGAGGTGAAAGACAATGAGTTCAAACCGCAGCAGCAACCAACTGGTTGTACCACAAGCCAATGCAGCGCTCGACCAAATGAAATATGAAGTCGCGCAAGAGCTGGGTATTACGATCCCACAAGACGGTTACTATGGTAACATGGCTACGCGTGACGCTGGCTCCCTTGGGGGTTACATCACTCGTAAACTGGTACAAATCGCCGAGCAATCCATCGCAGGTCAGTTTAAATAAGGTTCACAGGATTTATAATGGAAGCTTTGGCAGCCGCCCTCAGTGGCGGACCTGCCAAGGCTTCCTTATTATTTTGTCGCAAATTCAGGATAAAGCTTCTTGTATTTATTATAATAATAAATGACGCGCTGTACATAGTGGCGGGTTTCCCCATATGGAAGCTTGTCCACCGTCTCCAGCTTGCCATCCCATGTTCCCTCCGACATCCATCGGTTTACTGTCCCCGGTCCCGCATTGTAAGCCGCAACAACGGCATACGTGTTGCCCTTGAACTGCTGCAGAAGCGAGTTCAGATACCAGGAGCCAATTTCAATGCTGATGTCAGCGCGGCTGGCAATGGCAGCTTGGGTAACATTGGAGAATTTCCCCTTTTGCACAATCCAGTCGGCCGTATCCGGCATCAGCTGCATCATACCGATGGCACCTTTCTTCGATACCTTATTATTGCTGAAATTCGTCTCCACCCTTATGATAGCGGCCACCAGATGCGGGTCCAGCCCATAGTTGACCGAACTGATCTTAATGTCGGATTGGTAATGGATCGGATACATCCAGCGGTTCATCCAGTCGGATTTCAGATACAGCATTACCAGCACCGCAATAATCAGAAGCAGCAGTACACGTTTTTTAAATATCTTCCTCACCATCACGAAAGTCCTTGCTCACGCCAAAATTGTTCAATTTGCGCCTCTGTGTTTTCAAGTGAACCGCTATTGTCTATTACGAAATCCGCAAGCTTTCTCTTCTCTTCAATATCCATCTGCAGCCCAATGCGCTGCTCCGCTTGCTCTGCCGTCATGGAGTTGCGTGCCATCAGCCTCTCCATCTGCAGGTGGCGCGGTATATATACGACAATGACTCCCTTGTACAGGGACGCTTGTCCCGTCTCATACAAAAGCGGAATATCCGCCACAATCAGTCCGCCTGGGTTCTCCAGCTCAAAGGCATTCATTCGCGACCACATGGTCGCCCGGATCGCCGGATGCAGAATACCCTCAAGCATGTCCAGCTTCTCCCGATTGCCGAAGACGATCTTCCCAAGCTCTCCCCTGTTCATCGTTCCATCCGCATTCAATACGGCCTGCCCGAATACAGCCGTAATTTGCGCCAGCGCAGGCTCTCCGGGAAGCACAACTTCCCGGGCAACCTGGTCGGCATCGACAATTTTCGCTCCCCGTGCGGACAGCATGGCGGATACCGTGCTTTTGCCGCAAGCGATACCGCCTGTTAATCCAACTATCATTCCTTCACCTCATAATACCCCTTTTATAACAACCGCAAAATCCCCATCATAATCAGCATAATCCCCGGTAATACCGATAGTGCGCGCATTCCCCGCCAAGCTGCAAAACGAAACCCCAGCCGCATCCCGGCCAGCAGGAACAGTCCGCTGGTGGTTGAAATGATAAATGCCGTCAACAACGGCGACAAGCCGACCATGGCTGCGCCAAGTCCCGCTCCGAAGCTGTCGATCGAGAGGGCGAAGCCAAGCAGCACAGCCTCTGACGCCGAAATAATACCGGAGCGGTCCACATCCGCAATTTGCGGCGTCCGCAAAATTTGAATCACGATCCCCAGGCGCTTCCATTCCAGCAGCAGCACAGGCACAGCCGGCGTAAGTCCATTCATTTCCGCTGCTGAACCGGATGGTTCAGGCTCTTCCGGAACGCTTTCCTTGGCTTCCTTGCGTCTTCGCCATAATTGAAACAGAGCCCAGCAGCCGATAACCATCAACAAACTTGCGCCGATCCACTTGGCCGTCAGCGGCGACAGATGGCCTGTCAGCATGGAGCCGATCTGCATGGACAGCCAGACAACAAAACCCGAACAGAGAGAAATGATGACAATGGATACGACCGGTATCCGAATCCGTCGTAATCCGTACGTTACACCAACGCCGAAGCCGTCCAGACTGACGGCAAAAGCAAGCAGCAATAATGAAACGACATGTGCCAGCAACCGATGTCCCTCCCATAACGGCGACTGCTTCAAGCTTGCCCTAACCGCCAATCAATCGGCTTGGAAGCTGGTAAGCTGTGCATTCGCCCATTAACATGAACGGTACATCATATGCGGTTTCTCCCCAGTCGTGTCTTATTTGCGCGAGAGCCTGCCAGCTTTGGACAGCCTGGGTACAGGCTGGCAGCTCGTACAGATATGGGTGCCTCTGCCCCCTACCACAAGCTTCTCGATAAACTGTCCGCAGCGGCTGCAGGGTTCATTCTTCCGGCCGTATACGAGCAGCTCATGCTGAAACATTCCCATCTCGCCTTGTCCATTCACATAAGACTTGATGGAGGAGCCGCCTGTTTCGACCGCCCTCCTTAAGGTGGCGATGATCGCTTGATGCAAGCGCGCCCATTCGGCCGGTTTAATGGAATCCGCTGTCCGCTCTGGATGAATACCCGCCGTGAACAGCGCCTCATCTACATATATATTGCCAAGCCCCACGACATATTCCTGGTTCAGCAGCAGCGGCTTGATTTTGGTCGTCCGTTTAGCCAGCTTCTTCTTGAAAGCCTGCAGGGTAAAAGCATCATCAAGCGGCTCCATGCCGAGTTTGTTAAGCGGCGGCAGCGTGAGCTCCTCGCCCCAATCAAACAGATGCATCGTCCCGAACTGGCGGACATCCTTATAACGCAGCTCCGTATCATCGCTAAAATGAAAGACCACATGCGTATGCAGCTCGGATGGCTCCTTACGATCATAGACACCATAGCGCCCTTCCATACGCAGATGGGAAACAAGCACCAGACCATCAAGTATAATCCTCAGAAATTTCCCCCTACGTTCGACCGACTGGATCGTCCGGCCAACAAGCAGGGCTGCAAATTCATCCGGCGCTTTGGGCCGCTGTATAATCCGCGGCAGCGAAACGGTCACCCGCTCTATCCGCTTTCCCGCCACAAGCTGGTTCAGTGTCCGCCGAACGGTTTCCACCTCCGGCAATTCCGGCATTTCCTTCACCTCCGACACAACCGCAGGCATAAGCAGCACAACAGAAATCTATGCCCGAAGCCCCCGGTTGGTATTATAGTATAACCGATTCTTGACCCAAACCGCCTTATTTTGCTTCGTACCAATTCACTCCGTAATTGACGTCCGCCTTGAGAGGCACATCCAGCTCCAGTGCGCTTTCCATAACTTCCGGCACGAGCGTCTTCATCAGCTCGAGCTCATCCTCCGGCACCTCGAACACCAGCTCATCATGCACCTGCAGCAGCATGCGGCTGCGAAGCTTGCGCTCTTGCAGCTTCTCGTCCATCCGCACCATAGCAAGCTTGATAATATCAGCTGCCGTGCCTTGAATCGGCGTATTCATCGCCGTTCTCTCCGCGAAGGAGCGCAGGTTGAAGTTGGAGGCTTTGATATCCGGCAAGTATCTGCGGCGCTCCAGAAGCGTTGTCACATACCCGTCCTGACGGGCTTGTACCACAATATTGTCCATATAGCCCCGCACACCGGGGAAGGCTTCAAAATACTGTTCAATAAACCGGGCCGCATCCTTGCGTGTAATATTCAGGTTATTGGAGAGCCCAAAATCGCTGATTCCGTACACAATGCCAAAATTAACCGCTTTCGCCTGACGGCGCATGTTGCTGTCCACCTCTTCGGCGCGCACGCCGAACACATCCATCGCGGTCTTGGTATGGATGTCCATATCCTCGATAAAGGCTTCCTTGAGCTTCTCATCATTGGAGATATGCGCGAGCACGCGCAGCTCGATCTGCGAGTAATCCGCTGCCAGAATGGTCCAGCCCGGCTCCGACGGAACAAACGCTTTGCGGATGCGGCGTCCTTCCTCCAGCCGGATCGGAATGTTCTGCAGGTTCGGAAACTGGCTCGACAAGCGGCCCGTTGCCGCAATCGTCTGCCGGTAATACGTATGCACCATGCTGCTGTCGCGGCGGATTTCCTTCAGCAGTCCTTCAATATAGGTGGACTGCAGCTTCGCCAGCGTCCGGTATTGCAGGATGAGCGGTATGATCCCGTGGTACGGCTCCAGCTTCTCCAGGACATCGGCATCGGTAGAATAGCCGGTCTTCGTCTTTTTCATTGCCGGAAGGCCGAGCTTCTCGAACAAAACTTCGCCCAGCTGTTTCGGTGAACCGATATTGAATTCCATTCCCGCGTGCATATAAATATCGCTTTTACAGCGGGCGATTCCCTGCTCCAGTTCCTTGCCCAGTTCCTCCAGCGTGCCCGCATTGACCCGGATGCCCTGCTTCTCCATCCCTGCAAGCACAATGGCGAGCGGCTGCTCCAGCTCATAATAAAGCTTGCTCATGGCGCCTTCCTCCAGCGCCTTCTGCTGCAACGGCACAAGCCTGCGGACCGCATCCGCCTTGGCCGCCAAATGACGGGCCAATATCTCCCGCTCGGGAATGCGGAACTTGGCTCCCTTGCCATAGACCGACTCATCCGAATGGATGGCGGGAAGCTCATAGCGCTGCATCAAATAAACGAGCGTCTGGTTAGACTCCGTCGGATCCAGCAGATAAGCGGCAAGCAGCACGTCAAAATCGGTACCGCAAAGGTCAACGCCATTCCAATGCAGCGTCAGATCCGCTTTGTGCAGATCATAGCCGAATTTCCTTGCTTCCGGATTGCCCAGCCATTGACGCACGGGCTCGCCCGCCTCAGCCAGCAGCTCTTCCGAGGTGAGCACCAGAACCCGCTCCTCAACCGGAATCGCCAGCCCAAGCAGCAGTGCATGATGCGGATTATCGCCCACTGCCTCGATATATACATTCTCCGCTCCGGCCAGCAGTCCGCTCAGCTCAGATGGGCTCAGTTCATTCAAGGCCACGATATCGTAATTCGCCTCCGCAGCCACGGCGCTATCCGCCCCAAGCTCCGGCAGATCGAGGCGCTCCATGAGGGACCTGAATTCAAGCTTGCGGAAGGCATCCGCCAGCTGCGCCTTGTCGTAGCCGTTATAGGCCTCCACACCCTCCGCATTGTCCAGGGGAACCTCGCGGAATATGGTGGCCAGCTTCTTGCTCATTCGCGCATCTTCTTGATGCGCCGCGACCTTCTCCTTCATTTTACCCTTGAGCTCGCCGGCATGGGCAAGCACTTCCTCTACGGTGCCATACTCATGGAGCATCTTGAGCGCCGTCTTCTCGCCCACGCCAGGAATGCCGGGAATATTATCCGAGGCGTCGCCCATCAGCCCTTTAAGATCGATAATTTGCTGCGGCGTCAGGCCGTATTTATCCTTTATTTCCTGCGGATTATACCGCTCGACCTCGCTGACGCCCTTACGCGTCAGGGCAATCGTCACATAGTCGGAAGCCAGCTGCAGCATGTCCTTGTCCCCGGAGACAATCAGGGTCTCGACCTTCTGCTCATCCGCCATCCGCGTCAAGGTCCCGATAATGTCATCGGCTTCATATCCAGGCAGCTCAAATTGGGCAATTCCGAAGGAACGCAGCAGATCCTTGAGCACCGGAAACTGCTCGGACAGCTCCTGCGGCGTCTTGGCCCGTCCGCCTTTATATTCCTCATATCCCTCATGGCGGAAAGTTACCTTCCCCGCATCGAAAGCAACAAGCATATGCGTTGGCTTCTCTTCCTCCAGCAGTCTCAGCAGCATGGTGGTGAAGCCGTACACCGCATTCGTATTAAGCCCTGCTGAATTCGTTAACGGAGGCATGGCATAAAACGCCCGAAAGACAATGCTATTTCCATCAATCAATATCCATTTATCCATACGAAAGGCACACCTCACCTTGGTTTTCCTATGATCTATCATAGCATAAAGCGGGCATGCTTTCCCATCAAGTCTATGCTCAAACACGAACATTCCACATATTACAGTTTCCCGTGCTTCCACAAGCAAATCCGCAGTCTGAAAATATGAAAAACAGCCGCGCAACCGGGCTGTTTCCAATTTTTTATATTATCCGCAACAATCAGGGTGATTTAGGTATCCGCTTCCATAATTGTGGAGGCCGTGCACGCGTTACCGTTAATATTATCGCTAACCGATAGCCGGCTGCGGCCTGCCGAGCAGATAGCCCTGTGCATAATCCACGCCCATATCACGCATATGCTGCAGTTCTTCCTGCTCCTCAATCCCCTCGGCAACAATGGATATGCCCATTTTGGCGGCAAATTCAGTGAAGGTATGCACGATTTGCTCCTTCATGGCGTTCAGATGGATGCCATGAATAAGCGAACGGTCAATTTTGATGAAATCAGGCTGCAGCTCCACGATCGACTGCAGCGAGGAATATCCAGCCCCCGCATCGTCAATGGCGATTTGATAACCCTGGTTGCGGTAATGATCGAACATTTTCTTGGCCGCCCCAAAATCCTCGAAGGAGCTGCGCTCGGTAATTTCAAATACTACATTATGGGGCGACAAGCCGAAGCGCTCAAGCAGATACAGGGTTTGTCCGGGAGTGAATGATGGGTCGTTCATAATTTGCGCCGTCATGTTAATAAACAGCTTTTGACCGCTGGCCAGCCCTGTGCTGCCTTCAATAGCCCGCTCGCGGGCCAGCCTGTCCAATCCGTAAATCATTCCCTCCTCTGCCGCATAAGCAAATAACTGCTGGGGTCCTTCAAACCAACGCTTATCGGGAAAACGGGAGAGTGCTTCATAACCGTACACATCCCCGCTGCGCAGAGAATAGATGGGCTGATACACCGGGAAGATGTCACGGCTGTGGAGGAGCTGTTCGAATGCGCGGCGCTGAAGACTCCGCTCGGTAGCCGAAGCCCGCTGTCCGTGAACAATCGCCTGCTTGATCCCTTCATACCATTGATCCCCCTGCTCATCCCGCTTGCCCATAATGGAAACACCGGCATGCAGCTTCAGCTCCTGAACATCGCCATCGAATGAGTGATCCATGAAGCGCCTGCCCCACTCCCGCTTGAACCTGCTCCCGAGCTCCAGCAGCTGCTCCTCCAGCAATTCCTCGCGGGCTTCCGGAAGGGGCAGCCATATGTACAAATCATCGCGCATCCAGACGGAGCTGATCGCAAGCAGATTGGTCCTGTTATGCTGAGCGATGGCATGCTCGGCAAAAGCTCTCCAGCTGCTGTCGATGACCTGCCGGATATCAGTACGATCCTTTGCCTTGCCATGCCATGCCAAGTATATTATTCCTGTCGCTGCACTTTCTTCGGGACGTAAACTGTCTGGTGCTTCAAAGCTGTTATGTTGTCTCACGTCTACAATCGTTCCTCTCCCGGTTGCTTTTCAATAACGTCCCCTGAGATATAAGCGCTGCCTTTAATCGCCTTCGCCTGTTTTTTGAGTCGTGCTGCGGCTTGTGAAACAATCCCCGGTGTAATGGGGCAGTCTGCATCCCAGAGGAGCAGTGATAACGACAGGCTGACGCCTTCTTGCTCCACCTTGTTGCCGCTCCGGTCGATCACCATCGATACGTCGGAGCCGCCGTAATGGAATTTGACGCCTCCGTCGAACCGCTCCAGAATCTGTGTGCACAGCTTCTCCGGCTGCGGATGATCCGAGAGCACGATAAAATCATCGCCGCCGATATGACCGACGAAGTCGCCCTTTCCACCGTTCTCCCGGCCCGGTATTTCCTGCAGCACTTCAGCAAGGAACCGGATGAGCTCATCGCCCTGACTGAAGCCGAAGCAGTCATTGAACCATTTGAAATAGTCCAGATCGGCGTAGATCATGCAGAAAGGCTTGCCCGCATCAATGCGTCTTTTGATCTCCCGCTGGATGGCTCCATTGCCGGGCAGCCCGGTGAGCGGGTTCGCGGTCCGCGCTTCCTCGGTGCGCAAATTCGTCATGCACTCCAAAATGGACCGGATGGATGCCGCGCCAAGCAGCTTGCCGTCCCGCGTGATGGTCACCACATCATACAGCCGGGAGATATCCCGGCCCATGGCCATCTGAGCGACCTGTTCCACAGGCAGGTCGGCATCCACCACAAGCGCATCGTCGTCCATCATCTTCTCGATGGAACGGTTCCAATACAGCGGAAGACCAAACTGTCCTGCCAGCATCTGATGCATTTTTTCTTTCATCACAAGTCCAACAGGCCGTTCCTGATTGACGACAATCGCACCCTGAAGATGCTGATTTTCCTCAAACATCCGGGCTACCTCCGATACCCGCGCGCTTGTGCGGAAGGTCGGGATTGTTTTGGCCAGGGCGCCAATGGAGTAGGACATATCGCCGTCGTTATAGTCCAGACCATTCTCGACCCGCGGATACGGCCAGGCTTCGGCTTCCTGATAAGGCACCTCGCGGGCAGCTGCGCTTTCATCCCGCAGCCGGTACCGCATAACCGAGACAAGAGCTTCTTTAATGGCATGGTAGACCATCGCCTCTGCAGAGCGCCCGAGGCCCGATGGCAGTACCGAAGCGCTGCCGATGGCCATACGCTGCTGGCCCCTGCCCTCCGGGGCTGCGGAAACCACTTTTATCATCTGTTGACGAAGGGTATTGACCGCATTCTCCAGAAGCAGATCGAGTCTCTCATCCGACTTGTTGCGCTGAAAAAAGAAGAAGAAATCGCTCTCCATCCGGTAACGCCAGATCAGGCGCTTCTGCTCCGTCACCCACGTCTGGAGCGCTTCAAGCACTGCTGCTCCGCTCACCGGCAGGTGCATGATAATAACTCCGATTCCTCCATGATGCCAGCGCTCCGTAATACGGTGAATCATCGTGCGGTCCAACAGACCATATCCGATATCGTCCACAAGTATCCCTCTTTGGTTGGAACATTTTGACTGCTCTAATAGTTCAATTGTACCAGTCGTTTGTGAAATAAATATAGCTGCTTTGTTAACGTTATGTAAAAAAAGCAAAATAACCGGCTCTCATCCTCTGAGCTCCGGTTATGCGTATGAAATACAAGCTTATGGTTAAATCGTATGGCTGCAATGGCGCTTATATCCCAGCATCTTTTTAGCCAAAGCGCCCGGAGATGTAATCGTCCGTCTGCTTCTCAGCAGGATTGGTGAATATTTTATGAGTCTCATCGAATTCAACCACTTTGCCCATATAGAAAAAGGCGGTTTTGTCCGATACGCGCGCGGCCTGATGCATATTATGGGTCACGATCACAATACAGTAATCGCGTTTGAGCTCGGCGATCAGCTCCTCGACCTTGGAAGTGGACACCGGATCAAGTGCCGAAGCTGGCTCATCCATCAGAATCACCTTCGGTTTGACTGCAATCGACCTGGCGATGCACAGCCGCTGCTGCTGTCCGCCGGACAGGGCGAGCGCGGATTGGTGAAGACGGTCCTTCGTTTCCTCCCACAGCGCCGACTTGCGCAGGCAATCCTCCACAATTTCATCCAGCACTTTCTTGTTCTTGATGCCGTGGTACCGGGGGCCAAACGCAATATTCTCATAAATGGATTTGTGGAACGGATTCGGACGCTGCCATACCATGCCGATACGCTGGCGCAGCAGCACCACATCGACACCAGTGTCATTGATATTGATTCCGTCCAGCCATATCTCGCCCGTGGTACGGACACCGCCAATGGTATCGTTCATCCGGTTGAGGCTGCGCAGGAAGGTGGACTTCCCGCATCCCGACGGACCGATCAGAGCCGTAACCTCGCGTGCCTCAAAATCCAGCGACACGCCCTTGATCGCTTCCTTCTCGCCGTAAAATACACTCAGCTGCTTGGCTGACAATTCTTTTTCCTTGACATTCATGGAAAATGCCTCCCCTCTCCTATGCTGGTTTCTATTTGGTGGCCGTGAATTTACGATGCAGTCTTCTTCCGAACCATCTGGCCGCAAAGTTAAACAGCAGGACCATGATCAGCAGCACAGCTGATGCGCCGGCGGCAATTTCACCCGCATCCGGAGCAAGGCCTTCGCTGTTGATTTTCCAAATATGAACGGCCAAGGTTTCGGCCGGCCGGAACGGATTGAGCGGGGAGAACGGGCTGAGCGGATTCCAGTTGGTGAAATCCAGCCTTGGCGAGCTCATTCCTGCGGTAAACAGCAGCGCGGCAGCTTCACCGAATACACGGCCCGAAGCCAGAATTGTACCGGTTACGATCGTCGGCATGGCGATTGGCATCATTACCGAGGTAATCGTCTTCCAGCGGGAAAGGCCAAGAGCCAGACTCGCTTCCTTCTGCTCGCGCGGCACGCCGCGCAGCGATTGCTCCGTAATCCGCACCATGAGCGGCAGATTGAATACCGTCAGAGCAAGCGCACCGGAGAATAAGGAGAACCCAAAGCCGAACAGGTTGACAATGACCAGCAGGCCGAATAATCCGATGACAATGGACGGGAAGGAGGACAGAACCTCAACCACGAGACGGATGGAATCCGTCAGACGGCCCGGCCTGGAATATTCGCTCATGTAGATTCCGGCGCCGATTCCAAGCGGAATCGTAATAATTAAAGTCAGTACCAGCAGGAATATCGAGTTGAACAGCTGCGGCCCGATTCCTCCGCCCGCCTTGATCGTCTGCGGCTCTGATGTCAGAAAATGAAAGCTGATATGTCCAAGGCCGCGGATAATAATGTAGCCGAGAAGCCCTGCGAGAATAAGGACAATTAATGCGGATACGATATAGATAACGGCTGTGGCAATCTTGTCTGCTACTTTGGCGCTCATTGTTTATTTCTCCTTTCCAGGAAACGAACCACGAATACGAACACAAACGTCATGGCGAGCAGGATCAGAGCCAGCGACCACAGCGCGTTGTTATGCGCGGATCCGGTAACTGTATTGCCCATGCTCAAGGTGATGACGCTGGTTAAGGTAGACGCTGATTCGAATAAGGAATGGGGGATATGCGGCGCATTTCCGATAACCATCTGAACAGCCAGCGCTTCACCGAACGCACGGGACATGCCAAGCACAACACCGGTCAGAAGCGAAGGCAATGTGGTTGGAATGACAATGCGGTAGATCGTCTGCCAGCGTGTAGCTCCCAGTGCATAGGAGCCTTCTTTCAGACCAAACGGCAGGCCTGCCAGCGCATCCGTTGCAATTGTTGTGATTGTTGGCAGAATCATAATCGACAACACGATGGAGCCTGCGGCAATCCCGATCCCCTGTCCAGGGAAAACAGAGCGCAGGAAAGGCACAACAATGCTGAGTCCTACAAAACCGTAAACGACAGACGGGATGCCTGCAAGCAGCTCGATGACGGGCTGAAGCACGCGGCGGCCGGCGCCAGGCAGGATTTGGGTCATAAATATGGCTGCACAGCATCCGAGCGGAGCGGCAATGCAAGCTGCCAGAAGCGAGGTGCTGAATGAGCCGAATATGAACGGCAATGCGCCAAACGACGGGATATCACCCTCTGGAGACCATTTCAATCCCGTCAGCAGTTCACCTACGTTTACGCCGCTCACAAAAAACGTGCTCAATCCGCGGGAAGCTACAAAATAAACGATCGCTACTATTGTGACGATAAGTACAATGATGCAGAGGGTCGTATATACCTTGCCGACCCATTCTTCCATTATGTGCGGTTTGATTTGTTTATGATTCGATCGTTGTTGAACAGGTTGCCCGCCCGCGGCCTGCCGCTCCATAGTACCTCTCCTTAATGGCCAAGAAGAGGCGGATGTCTCCACCTCTTTGACTGTTTATTGATTATTTTTTTTAAAACAGTATTTCCTGCAAATGAAGCCTGCTGCGCAAGCCGGAGGAAGGCGCAGCGTATTTCATTACTTCGTTACAGTGCCGGCAACATCGCGTTTAACCTGCATTTTGCTGATCGGCGTGTAGCCAAGCTCAACTACGTCATTGTCTTGAACTTCCGGGCTCAGCATGTAATCCAGGAATGCTTTGGCAGCTTCATTAGGCTCGCCTTTGGTGTACATGTGCTCATATGCCCATACTGGATAGTCGCCAGTTACTACATTTTCTTCTTTTGGCTCTACGCCTTCGTATTTCAGGGTTTTGATGGTGTCGTCGATGTACGAGAAAGCCAGGTATCCGATTGCGCCCGAAGTATCTGTAACCAGTTTCTTAACTGTACCGGAAGCATCCTCTTGAATGGAGCCCGGAAGGTCTTCCGATTTCATGCCCAGTGCGTATTTCTCGAAAGTAGCGCGTGTACCGGAGCTGGATGGACGGTTAACGATTGTGATGGCTTCATCTTGGCCGCCAACATCTTTCCAGTTTTTCACTTTACCTGTGAAAATATCAACTAATTGTTGTTTGGTCAGATTGTCGACAGTTACGCTTTTGTTGACAACAGTCGCCATAGCAACAACCGCTACTTGGTGATCGACAAGCTCTTTGGCTTTGTCTGCGTCAGCATCGACAAATTTCTCTTCTGCGAAAATATCCGAGTTGCCGATATCCGCTTGTCCGGCTTGAACTTGCGTAAGACCTGTACCGCTGCCTCCGCCTTGTACTTGAACGGTAATGCCGCTGTATTTTTCATCAGACATAAATTTTTTCGATACTTGGTCGACAAGCGGTTGAAGCGCGGATGAACCAGTTGCCAGAATCGATCCGGTAATTGGCGTTTCTGCTGCTGCATTGCCGCCTGCGTTTGTTGCTGTGTTTCCGGTGGTATTTCCACCTGCCTCTGTATTGGTTCCAGCATTTGCAGCATTGCCGGTGTTGGTTTCGTTGTTTTTAGCCCCACAAGCTGCCAGACTGATTGATAACAAGACCACCGTTACAAGTAACCCTAACTTTTTCATCTCTTTGGTTTTCTCCTTCCGTTTCGCACGGTTATTTGATTTACAAACTCATTATAGGTCGCTGGTGTTAATCTGATATTTTCTAAGTGTTAACGCTATGCTAAAAATGAATAGAATTATTGTATAATGGTGAGGTGTATCATATATTTAATCTATAAATTTAAAATGAAGGGGCTTCATCGTCATGAGTATATTAAGGATGAAGATTATTGTGCTGCTGGACAGGCTTAAAAAAGTCACTGCGGTTGCCGATGAGCTGGATCTCAAACAGCCGACAGTAAGCTTTCATATGAAAAAGATGGAGGAAGAATGGGGAATTCCGCTGTTCGAGATGAAGACCGGCAAGGTGCTGCTGACCGAAGCCGGCAAGACGCTTCATCACTACGCGCAGCAAATTGACCATATCTACGGAGAGGCTCAGGCGCGGCTGCAAACACTCCGCCAGACGGGCAAAAACCAGTTTATTATCGGCTGCACGGATCTTGCCGCTTCCCTCCTGCTCCAATCTGGTGGTTTCCGGCTCTCTCAGGTGCCCGGCGACCTGCTGCTGTCCATCAGAACCGGAGGAGAGAGTGAGCTTCATGCCCTGCTGGAAGACGGAAGCGTGGACCTGGTATTAAGCGGTCAATGGGTCGAGAACGCAAGCTTGTCGTGCGAGCCCGTAGCCGAAGACGGGCTGGCCCTGATGATCCCGCGCGATCACCCATTAACGCGTTATTCCGGGCCGGGCTCATACCGGCTGAGCGGTCATCCATTCACCCTGATGGAGGAACCTTCATTAATGAAGATTGTAAGGCAGTGGGAAAAAGACGAACAGGTCACACTGCAAATCGAACAGCTGACCGATCGCGTCGATTTTGCTCTGGAAGCGGTCCGCTCCGGAGGCTGCCTGTGCATCCTGCCTTCGAGGGTCAACCGGCAGGCGCAGGGCGGCGTTCCATCCATCAGACTTCCGGGCAAGCTGCCTTCCTGGAAGCTGTATGCCGCGTGGCGCACTGATTTTCCCCGTCCGCAGCTCATGCCTTATTTGATCGATAAACTGCGCATGAGCATGTCTCTGCCCGAAGCGGATGTGTAGCGCTTGCTTTTTCATATTAAAAAAAGACTATCCTGTCAGGTCAAATGACCTTTGGATAGCCTTTATCTCTTCTAATGTGTCCACGTTAAAGCCGTCGAAGGAAGCGGAATTAAGAGTTCAGGTCCGGACGCGATCCGGTAACCAGATAAACCACGCATTCTCCGATGTTCGTCGCATGATCCGCAAAACGCTCAATGTAGCGTCCGACAAAGCTGAGCAAGTTCGCTTGCGAGATGGTTTTCGGATTTTCCATCATGATGGTGAACAGCTCGCGAATAATTTGGGAATATAAAGCATCCACCAGATCGTCGTCTTTGGCCATTTTATAGGCCAAATCTGTATTTTCCTGTATAAAAGCCTGAATCGATTCCCGCGTCATCATCTGCACGATTTCCGCCATGCGGGGCAAATCGATCAGAGGCTTAATCAGAACCTGACCTTCCAGACGCACAACCGCTTTCGCGACATCGACGGACAGATCGCCCATCCGCTCCAGGTCACTGGCGATTTTGAAGGCTACGAGAATTCGTCTCAGATCCTTGGCCACGGGCTGCTGCGTAGCGATCAGCTTGGCGCCGAGCTCGGATATTTTATCCTCGATCTTATTCAATTCCTTATCCTCGGCAATCAGGCGCTTGGCTTCTGTAACATCCACATTCTCCAGCGCCTGCATGGAATCGCCGATTGCCTTTTCCACACGTTTACCCATTTCAACGATATGCGATTTTAGTTCATCAAGTCCTAAATCAAATTCTTTTCTTTGGGTCATCATAATGGCATGCTCTCCTTTATCTTAGCCGAACCGTCCGCTTATATAATCTTCCGTTCTTTGGTCGCGAGGATTGGAGAACAGCTTCTCCGTATCCGAGAATTCCACTACCTCGCCATTCAAAAAGAAAACGGTCTGATTCGAAACACGAGCCGCCTGATGCATGTTGTGCGTGACCATTACAATGGTGTATCTGTCTTTAAGCTCCTGGGCCAGCTCTTCAATTTTCAGGGTAGAGATGGGGTCAAGGGCAGATGTCGCCTCATCCATAAGCAGAATGTCGGGATTAACCGCAAGCGCTCTTGCAATGCACAGCCGCTGCTGCTGACCGCCGGACAGACTCAACGCCGAACGCTTCAGATAATCCTTCACTTCTTCCCAAAGGACTGCCGAACGAAGGCTTGTCTCAACGATTTCGTCCAGCTTCTGTTTATTGCGGATGCCGTGCAGGCGCGGTCCGTAAGCCACATTGTCATAAATCGACTTGGGAAACGGATTGGGCTGCTGGAACACCATACCGACTTTTTTGCGAAGCGTCTCGACATCAACTTCATTGGAATAGATATCGGCGCCGCCAACCGAGATGCGGCCTTCAATGCGTGTTCCCGCAATCATGTCGTTCATCCGGTTTAACGTGCGCAGAAGCGTAGACTTCCCGCAGCCGGAAGGCCCGATGAAAGCAGTGATGGCCTTCTCCGGGATGTCCATCGATACATCTTTGAGCGCATGGAAGGTTCCGTAATACAAATTCAATTTTTGAATATCGATTAATGCTTGCATGGCGGACTCCTCCGTGTCGTGGACACACGTCCACATCAATAGTAGTATTGTATAGGCAATTTGTAAAAGTTGTTTGATGGTTTTGTTAACGCCATATTAAATTTATTGTCCCAGCTGCATTTCGTTCTTGAGCTGCTGCATTTCCCGGATGACGCGTTCGGACTGGTTATAAGCCTGATTGGACAACGCTCCTATGTCTTTGGCGCTCCTGCTGTTGTTCGCCGCTGCTTGAAACAGCTGGTCAAATACTTCAAAAGCGGCCTCCACATTGGACTGGCTCGACAAGGCATTTGCCCGCCCCGCTCCTACCAGCTCAACCGATTGCTTCACAGATTCCAGAATCGACCGGATCAACGAATTGATTTGATCCGCGGATTGCTTGGTCTGCGTCGCCAGCTGGCGGACTTCATTGGCAACCACGGCAAATCCTCTTCCATGCTCGCCCGCACGCGCCGCTTCGATCGTGGCGTTCACGGCAAGCAAATTGCATTGGTCGGCAAGATCCCGGATAAGCTTGGACACCGAACTGATCGAGCTTGCACGTTCCTGAAGCTCGCCAATCTGGCCTTCCTGCCTGGTCGTGTTGTCATTCAGGCTGCGGAAGGCAGCCGTTACTTTGTCCAGCTCTTTCTTGCCCTTCAAGGTCAGGTCCACCATGGTCTCGGACATTTTCTCCCCCTGCTCCGAGGCACTCAGCACACGAACAACCGATTGGTCAATCTCCTTGATCATGGATTCTGCCCCATGAACGGTACGAATTTGCGATTCGATGCTCAGCCGCTGCATCAAACGGGATAGATGGAGCAGATCGGCAACCGACAAAATGCCTGTCAGTTGCTCCTGATCCGTAACAATAACACAGTCGTATAAGGTTTTCTCGTCCCGTCCAAGCGCAAGGTCCAGCAGCTTCTGGGGCGAGGTATGTATGTCTATGATGAGCGGATGGGCATCCATGAGCTTCACAATGGAGCGGTTGTAATATAATTCTCTGCCGAAACGGTGGGTCTGTATGACGGTTAGATTCCGTTTCATCACAAGTCCCCTTGGCTTGCGGGCATCGTCGCATACAATCACGCAGTCGCAATCCGGCTGCGAACCAAACTGCTGAATGACCTCCTGGCAGGTATGAGAGGCATATACAACCGGAGCTGTTCTAATGAATTCCAGCCATTCCTGATTCTGCTGCATAGGCTGGCCGGTCACAACTGACGGTTCTTCCAAAGCTTCCATGTATGTCGTTGACATCACGTGCTCCTCCTCATGAATCATTCTATAGCTATACTATAGGAAGAAAGGATTATCGTTGATGCATTGAAATGTAAAGTCTATGTCAAATAACGACGGTTTTATCCCGATTTATGTCGAATAAAGCAAGAGATTCAAGTTATTATATGACTTTAGACCTATTCATGGGTGACGAGCACAGATGACCTTCTTCAGAACCAAGCTGGTATTTTCCAAATACATGCGGAAATAAGCCGCCCTGCAGGACAGCTTTTCCGTTTTACAGTATGCATTTCATACGATAAGCTTGCCTTCAAGAAACGTTTTGTTTCTAAAAACAATCTGGGAGCTATCGCATTTTGCGGGAATTTATCCATAGCGGAACACGGAAGAACAAATTGATCAGAAGCACGACAAACACAAGCACCGCCGCTGCCTTCTCCGCAATTTCCGTCGCATCCGGAACAATCGCCTCCGACTGGACATACCACAAATGCACGGCAAGTGTTTCACCGGGAGAAAATAAACTGAAATCCCACATTTCGCCTGAAGTCGAGACACCTGCTGTCAAAATGATTACCGCGCTTTCACCAAATGCTCTGCCCGCCACCAGACAAATCCCGGTGATAATGCCGTTCAGCGCAACAGGCACAAGAACACGGCGGATTGTCTGCAGATGCGTGCCGCCAAGGGCGAAGGATGCCGTCTTCATTTCCTGCGGAACCGCTCTGATCGCTTCCTCGGTGACACGGGTCAGAACAGGCAAATTCAGAAAAGCCAGGCTGACCGCGCCGCCGATTATCGTCAGACCGATTTGAAAAGCTTCTACGAAAACCGCGATCCCGAACAAACCGAATATAATAGAAGGAACAGATGCCAGACCTTCTACGCAAATACGGACAAAGGCGATAAATTTATTATCCGGGGCGAATTCCGAAAGATAAATACCGGCTGCCATCCCCAGCGGAATGGAGATAATCAGCGAGATAATCAGAACATAGAAGGAATTGAACAAGGTCGGACCGATTCCCCCGCCTTCGTCGATCTCACTGGGAAGGCCTACGAGAAAGCCCCAATCCAGTTTGAGCATGCCCTTCTGTAGAATGAGGAACAACAGGCCCAGAATAAACAGGACGGTGACGATTCCTACGCACCATACGACCAGCGTAAAAATGCGGTTGTTGATGTGATTCATGCTTTTACGCGAAGCGAATGGATTGCCTGCCGGCTTGATTTCCGATTTCATTATGACTTCGCTCCTTTACGCTGAATGACACGAACGAGAATGATCATAATCAGCGAAATGATAAGCAGCAGAAAACCCATCATATAAAGCGCATAGTTCCAGGTGGAATCGAACGGCACATTGGAAATCTGCATGACGATATTGCTGGTGAGAACGGCTGTCGGCTTGAACAAGGCGTTAGCCAGCTGAGGCGTGTTTCCGATAACCATCACCACTGCCATCGTCTCACCGATCGCCCGCGCCATTCCCAGAATAACCGCGTACATAATCCCGCTTTTTGCTGCAGGCAGCACAACCTTGAAGATTGTCTGGAAACGGGTTGCTCCCAGCGCGTAGGAAGCATCGCGGAATTTCTTGGGTACGGACACGATGGAATCATCGGTAATCCGGCTGATGGTCGGGAGCACCATAATCGTCAGCACGATGGCAGCGGCGAGCAATCCGTCTCCCAGGCTGGTGCCTGTCACGCTGCGAAGCATAGGGATAAGTATCGTTAAACCCAGAAAGCCGTATACGACAGAGGGAATGCCGACGAGCAGATCCATAATGGGGCGCAGACCGGTTTTCAGCCAGGCAGGCGTCAATTCCGCAAGGAAGATCGCAATAATAACCGAGATCGGAACGGAGATCAGCATTGTCAGAAAGGTTAATGCAAGCGTCCCGAAGATGAAGATGAACGCTCCGTATTGCTCATTCTCCGGCACCCATTCCGAGGAGAAGAAGAAGGTGAGCGGCGACACGGTTTGAAAAGTCAGAATGCCGGTTCGTCCCATGAAGAACAGGATTGTAAAGAGGATCAGGCAAACGAAGATTGCGCATGCGATGCAGATGAGTTTGAAGGTTTTGTTGTAAAACGATAGCCTGGTCTTGCGGTCGAATGCGCCGGCAGAACTGGATTTGAGACTTTTTCCCAAATCGGCGCCGGTGAAAGCCTGGCTGGAAGAAGGCGCTTCAAGCATATCAGGGTCATCCTTTCGTCATTTTTCATGAAGAGAAGCCAGCCTCGCCGCAAGTAGCGCCGGATGCTGGCTTCTTTTCGCCGTTCTATCCCGATTGTACGTTTATTTTACGTTTTTCATGGCTGCGAGCGGAATGAATTTAAGCTTTTTCAGCGAACCGTTTTGGAACGTTTTGCTTTGTACATAATCGATGAATGCTTTAGTAGCGCCTGTCGGTTGGCCTTTAGTCATGTAATAGCCATAGCCCCACACTTTGTAAGAACCATTAATGACGTTTGCTTCTGTTGGTGCAGTACCGTTGATTTTGACAGCCGTCATTTTGCTTGTTACATAAACAAGGTCGATGTAGCCGATTGCGCCCGGTGTTGTTTCGATGGCCGTTTTCATATCGCCGCTTGATTTTACTTCTTTGTAGTTGTCGCCTTTGGTCATGAAATCAGTACCGTTCAGCGCTTTAATTTGGAAGTTAACGCGAGTTCCCGATCCGAATGCACGGTTAACGACGACGATTTTGGAATCAGCACCGCCAACGTCTTTCCAGTTCGTTACTTTACCCGAGAAGATATCCTGTAGTTGTTTTGTTGTCAGGTCAGGTACTTTCACGCCGCTGTTCGTAACAGCCGCGAAAGGAATAACCGCAACCTTGTTCGGTACTTGGCCATCGAATTTTTTGAAGCCCGGTACGTCTGTGGAAGCGTCCCAGTCAACAGCGCCGATATCGGCGATGCCTTTGCGGACCGATTGCGGGCCTGTTACGGAACCGGCAGCGGAAGCCGCGATTTTTACCTTTGGATTCAATTTCTTGAATTCATTGGCTGCTTGAAGCGTAAGGGGAAGCAGGGCGGATGAACCGTTGATAACAATTTTGCCGCTAAGCTTGCTGGCTGCGCTTGCTACGGATACCGAACCAAAGGCTACTGTCAGGGCAATCGCGGTAAACGCGATATTTTTGAACAATTTCGTTTTCATATTAAATGCAATCTCCTCTCGGGCACAGGGCCCGTATTCTTTATTGGGTTACTTTCTTCCATTGACCGTTCTGATTAACCGACACTTGACCATCCGCAACTACAGCTACCGGAGTACCGGATGCAGCCAGCAGATCCGTTACGCTGCTTGGAATCGTGTAAAGCTCTGTTTTCGCACCTGTTGCAGTATCGATTTCATAAACAAGCTCACTGTCGTTGTTATCTACAACGGCATAGATTTTGCTTCCCGCCATGACGGCTTGGAGAACATCCTTGTCATCAACCAGCTTGGCCGCTGTTTTATCCTTGGCGATGGAAACCAATGATGACGGCTTTCCTTCTTCAATGCTTACATAGAAAGCCTTGCTGCCGTCTGCTGCAGTACCGACAAAGATTTTATCATCTGCCGCTGTCGTCAGGCCCACCGGCTTGCTGTCTTTAACCGAAGAATCGTAGGTGAAGATTTGCGGCTCCGTACCCGTCATATCAATAGCTACGTCATCCTCTTCGACCGGCTTGTTCGCATCAGCTGTAACAGCGCCGGGCTTCGTAACGGTGTAATAGAATTGTTTGCCATCCGCGGATACATTCAGGTTGGCTTTGTAATCAACCTTGTCGTCCAGGAGATTCGTGATCGCGCCGTCTGCAAGATTCAATTTGGAGATGATGCTGCCCTTGTCCCCTTGCAGGAAATAGATAGCCGAGCTGTCGGCTGCCCAGACCAGTTCAGGCTTGATCGATTGGTCGGAAGAAACCACGCTTGCCTGTTTGGTGCTCAGATCAACCGTGTAAACTTCTCCGGTTTCAAGCGTATAAGCCGCTTTTTGTCCGTTTGGAGCTACAACCAAATCAGAAGCGTCCGTCGATTTCAACAATTCCGTGTAGGCGCCAGTTGCCGCGTCAACGACATAATCTGTTCTGCCATCGTCAGTGATCTGTGAAGCCAACAAGCGGGAGGAGTCGATCCAGACCGTACGGTTGATATCCTTCACCAGTTGAACCGTGCTGATCGATACTTGTCCAGCGCTGTCAACTGTCGTTTCCGCGCCAAATGCGCTTGCGAAATCCTCAAGCGTGATGTAGTAGGAGTTGTTGACGTTCTCTATTGCGTTCTGCAGTTGGATTACGGATCCGTCCACTGAAACTTCTTTTGAAGAACCGCTCAGCGTAGCCATATGCTCACTGTAAATGGCGGTGATTCCTCTTCCGTTCTCTTCAAAATAAATGCCTGCTGCCGTACCAAGATCACGAAGCGATAATAACGTCTGGCCATTCAGCGTAACCGAACGTACGTTTACTGAATTATCATTGATGGAAATCAGGGATTGCTGAGTAGCCACGATTTGTTGAGCTTGGGCTGCCGAAACGACACCGACTGCGGAGGTGGAAACAGCTGCTGCAATTGCAGTAATAACAAGCGTTTTTTTCATTGACATTTGGGCTCGTATCACCTTTCTGGATCACGTTTTTTTGTATGTTGTCTAATTTTTAAAATTGCCGACCACCCCAGCCTCCATCGCTCGCCGGGTCTCTCATCCTCCCAGAACACTATTCTTATGTACAAACTGATTATAAAGTCCCAATGTAAAGTGATTATCAAGCTAACATGAAGATATTGTTAAAATGTGGCATGTTTTCTGAATATTTCATCTAATTTTGGCATAGCTGCTTATGGAGTTTCGTATCGCAGACGCTGATTGACGGCATACGCCAAGTACGCTTTTATGCGTTCATCGGATCTTCTTGGAAGACGGCTGTTCACCCGCCCTGGGCCTCTGGCCCCTCAACCTAAGGAGGATAGTCTGGAAGAACCTTGCTGCGTATTTGTTTAGGTCGCTATGAAGTTCTGCCAGTCTAGCAAGGAAGTTCTGCCGCTCTAGTGAGGAAAATCCGGCTTCCAGTATCCTAAACCTCGATTTTCCCCGCTCTTAGCCGGAAAAACCTTGCTGCCTCACCATTCGATCGCTTCTGCGCCACTTCCGCTCACTCTAGTGAGGAATATCCGGATTCCAGTATCTAAATCTCGATTTCCCCTGCTCTTAGCCGGGAAAAACTTGCTGCCTCAGCGTTTGGTCGCTCATGCGACACTTCGGCTCACTCTAGTGAGGAATATCCGGCTTCCAGCATCCTAAACCTCGATTTTTCCCGCTCTTAGCCGGAAAAACCTTGCTGCCTCACCATTCGATCGCTCCTGCGCCACTTCCGCTCACTCTAGTGAGGAATATCCGGCTTCCAGTATCTAAATCTCGATTTCCCCTGCTCTTAGCCGGGAAAACCTTGCTGCCTCAGCGTTTGGTCGCTCATGCGACACTTTCTCAAATAATGAAGGAAATGAGTTGATTATTACCCTGCATTTATAGTATAGTTTCAATATATATTGTTGATAGGTTGTGAAGCACACACCGCTAATTGGAACGACGCCCTGCGTCGTTGATTAGCGGTTTTTTTATTTCCGGGAGGGTGATGGGTGTGGCTTTTTTACCGGTTTATCGTTCATGGATGGAAAAACATTTGAATAGTAGAAGCGGGGAACGGGAGCGCAGATTAGCTGAAGGTCATGGCCACGCTGAAAAGCTGTTTCTGGAGAAGGCATGGTACCCTGCCTTTGGCGAGTTTGAGAACCTGCATCCCGAATATGAGGTTTCTGATTTTCGCGATGGGTCGCGCTTTCTGGATTTTGCTTTTATCCGGTTTCCCCTGCGGCTGGCAATCGAAATCGATGGATACGGCCCACATTCAAGCAAAACAAGCCGATGGCAGTTTTCCGATTCGTTAATGCGTCAGAACTTTCTGATAATCGACGGTTGGCGCATCCTACGCTTTTCATACGACGATGTAAACGAGAAGCCTCGAATGTGTGAACAGCTGCTTCAGCAGTTTATGGGTACATGGTTTAACGGCACTGACCGCCCAAATCAATCAAATATGGCCGATTTGCTGGAATCCGTTGTTCTAAAATTGGCTCTGCGAACATCTTCTGCTTTACAAACCAAGGATGTATGCCATTTTTTGAATATCCAACAGGATAAAGCCCGATCGATCCTGCGAAGCATGGTGACTAAGCATACCCTAATCCCGGCGTATAAAGGCACAAAACGAATACATGGCTATATAGTAAATAAGGATCTGCTGAACGAAAAAATTAGGTCCCTGTGACCCACATGGCAGACAAGCATTCCGCTCTGGCAGCATACACAATAGAAGACCCGCTGACGCTACTTTTTAGTGACCCAGTTAGATTCTTCCCTGAGACTTATTGAAATAGATAGACGTGAAACTTTATCAACCTCTTTAAGACAAGGAGAGGGGCTATCTCCGTCCTTGCAGCTAAGCTAATTTATTCCTTATATACTTTCTTATATTTTCAAAAAAAACAGCCTCCTGTCAAAGCAGGAAGCTGCATGATTGATCGCCATCTCATGAAACGATATTTATTCGAAAATTTCGAGCTCGTCCGGATGGCTCGTTATAGCCGGTTGGATTGGATTTTTGTCTCAACAATTTCGGTGACATGTTAACGTCCCGAACGTATCAGAAAAAATCCATTAAATAGGTTTGGCGCGGTTGAATAATGGCTTCCAGCTGCCTGGCCGCTTCCTGTGAGCCGGTGAGCCTCCCGTGCCGATGCAGCTCAGCGGGGCTGCGGTAGCCCATCATTAAGGCTGACCATGTGCTGATATCGCATGCCAGGTCGGCTGCGGCGCCTTCATCGGAGGAGAGCAGCTCCATCGCCCCGCTGCCATCCGCGGATACCGACAGGCTCCATAGCCCTTCGTTCCAGGGGGCGTGCTGATCCTTCAACTGCAGCGTCAACGTTGTATCGCCGCCCGACGCTCCAAATGCGTACTGCTTCACAAAGGCAGCCGTATCGACAATGCGCGCCATAAAATACGGAACGATTTCCTGTCCGATCCTCGGATTGGACAGCAGGAAGGGCAGCGCATCATCCATCGGCGCGTTCAGAACCGCCTTTTCCACCATGGAATCGTGACTGGCGAGATAGGTCCAAAGTGCCTGACGGGCCTGTTCATTCTCATAAACCATTTCATGAATGGTCAGCACGCGCTGTTCGATCTCGTAAAGCAGATAGCCTGCCGCTTCGCCATCCGCACGGTAATAGACCGTAGTATACCCTTTCTTGCGGCTGAGTACAGAGTCCTTCCACCACTGTTCGCTACGCTGCAAGGTTCCGTTATAACGGGACGCATAAGCCTCGTACAAACGGGATAGCAGCGGGATATCCGCGTCCTCCAGACTCACTCTTCCCTCCACCTGAACACGCTGCGGAAAAAGCGCAGTCTCAATGGTGTATTTTTTATAATCGGTATACGTCTCCCAGCCATATTTCCTGTAGAAGCCAAACGAGAACGGAGCCAGACAGGAGATACTCATCCCCTTCTCTCTCATCTGAAGAAGCGCATGCCGGATCAGTAAAGCGACATTCCCGCGCCGCCTGTGCTCCGGCCATGAGGAAACGCCAGCGATGCCGCCCATCTCGAACACCTTGCCCTGTATGTACAATTGCAAGGGTATCACTGTCAGCTGCGCCTCCAGCTTGTCATGGTCAAAAATCCCCCAAACCTGCTCAGGCTTGAACCGGCTGCGCCGCTCCTCCCGCTGCTCGGCAGTGACGGAATATTGAAAAGCATACTGGGATAAATCCACGCTGGCATCAAAATCGTCAATCGTCAAATTTCTGAGTTCCATTGGATTGTTTTCCACCTCGATTTTTTGAAAATCAATTTACCCCTCATTATAGGGGGCTTTAACCTTCTTCCACTTCGATAGCCGTTCCTCCTGCCTCACCAAAGAAAAATTACACTTTCATGCCGAGGATAGCTGGGTCTGCTATGACGATGACCGGGCTGTTTGAACTTCAAAACGGAAATTCTTTGACGGGAAAAGAAGCCCGGCTTCTCGTCCTGCAAATGTAACATATAAAAATTCCTGCAGCCAGCCGCATATAGGCGGTAAACTGCAGGAATCGTCATTCGAATCAGTACCCGTATTTCATTAAAGCTCAACCAGGGCTTTGATTACTCTGCTTTCAGGCTTCAGCCAGGTCTGAAAATGCTCCAGCATCTGGTCGAAAGGCGCCCGGTGCGTGATATACCGTTCCACATCAACTGCACCGCTCCGAACCGCGGCCAGCACGGTATCAAAATCCTCAGGCGTCGCATTGCGGCTTCCCATCAAGGTCATTTCACGTTTATGGAACTCGGGATCGTTAAACGCTATATCCGCCCGTACCAAACCGACAAAGATAAGCTTGCCGCCATGCGCCACATATCCGAAGGCATCGGTCATCGAACGGACATTGCCCGTAGCATCAAACACCACGGTTGGAAATTCACCGCCCGTAATTTCAGCCAGCTTCTCGAGCGGCTGCTCCAGCGCATTGATCGTATACTCAGCCCCTGCCCAGCTGCGGCAGAAATCGAGCCGGTCATTATGCACATCCATCGCGATCACTCTTGCTCCCCGATCCTGGGCAAAAGCCATCACGCCAAGTCCGATCGGACCGGCGCCGATCACAAGGGCGAATTCACCGCTCTTCAGCTCGGACCGCCTCACGGCATGGGCACCAATAGCAAGCGGCTCCACAACCGCCGATTGATCGAGCGTAAGTCCTTCCGTGCGGATCAGATGCGTCGTCGGTACTGAAATCAGCTCACGCATTCCCCCGTCCCGATGAACGCCAAGCACCTGCATGCTCATGCAGCAGTTCGTTTTTCCGCCCCGGCAGGCAATGCAGCTTCCGCAGGCCAGATAAGGAATGATGGCAACCTGATCGCCTGCCTTCAGTCCATTGGCATTATCGCCCACCTGCTCCACAACGCCGGACAATTCATGACCAAGAATACGCGGATATTCGAAAAAGGGCTGATTGCCCCTATAAGCATGCATATCTGTGCCGCAGATGCCGATTCTCCGGATCCGGACCAGCGCTTCGCCCGGCACAAACACTGGAGCTTCCGTCTCCGTCATGAACAGGCTGTCCGGCCGCTCGCAAATAATGGTTTTCATTATAGTATGCACCTCTCTCTTATTGCCATCTATCAACTAGAGCACCGCCGCTATTTGACCATCAGACTTTAATGGAACGGTTATATTCAGGCCTGCCGCTTGGCCAGGTCTTGCCTTGAATCGGGGAGAGAATCTCCAGCACCGCCTGCAAAACCGCAGGATCGGGCTTCTCCTCCGCCCAGCGGACATTGTTCGTGATGTTGACAGGATTAGCCGAGCTGATCAGCGTCGTCGGAATACGCTCCTCGCTGACAGAGAATTGAACGGCAAGCTTGGCAATATCGACGCCCTGCTCCTGACAATAAAGCGCTGCCTGCCGGCAGACATCCTTCATTTCCTGGCTGGCCAGATGCCAATCCGGTACCCCTCTGCTGCTGAGCAGTCCCATTGAGAGCGGTGACGCATTGACCACACCGACCGAGTGCTGCTCCAGATAGGGGAGCTGGCCAAGCAGCGTCATATCGTTCAGCGAATAGTGGCAGTACGAGAGAATGACGTCCACCTGTGCCCGGTCGATCGTCATCGGGAAAATATCCAGCGGCAGACCGGAAATCCCCGCATAACGGATTTTGCCCTGCTCCTTCAACCGGTTAAGCTCGGGAATGCCTTCCTCCACAATAACTTCAAGCGACTCGAACTCCATATCGTGCAGGAACAGCATATCCACATAATCCGTGTTCAGTCGCTGCAGGCTCTCTTCCAGACTTTCACGGATTCGCTTCGCTGAGAAATCGAAGGTATCAACGCCGTAGCGTCCCGCTTTGGTGGAGAGCAGAAAACGGTCGCGCGGCAGCTGCCTGATCGCTTTGCCAAGGACGGTTTCCGCCTTGGTCAGCCCATAATAAGGGGAAACATCAATGTAGTTGATGCCGGCATCGACGGCCGCATGCACCGTACGGATACCATCCTCTTCATTAACATCGCGAAATACGGAGCCCAGCGAGGAAGCTCCAAAGCTGAGAATCGAGACATCAAGACCCGTTGAGCCAAGTTTTCGGTACTGCATCCTGTTCAAGCCCCCCATGAATTCCTATAAAATAACGCCGTCCTTGAAAATCGCGATTTCCCGGTAGCCGTTGCGTTCGTTCCTCGTTTGCTGGTCGCCGGATGCCACCTGCAGCAAATAATCCAGCAGCTCACCCGATAAGCCCTCCATATTCTTGCCTTCCAGGAGCTGCCCCGCATTAAAATCTATCCAGTTGCGCTTATGCGAGGCGAGCTCGGAATTGGTGGAGATTTTGACCGTTGGCACAGGACCGCCGAACGGCGTTCCCCTTCCTGTCGTGAACAGGACGATATGCGCGCCTCCAGCCGACAAAGCCGTAACGGACACCAGATCATTACCCGGCGCCTCCAGCAGATTCAGACCATGCGATGTGATCCGTTTGCCATAAGGCACTACGTCCATAACCGTTGCATGTCCGCCCTTCTGCGTGCAGCCCAGCGATTTCTCCTCCAGCGTGGAGATCCCGCCCGCCTTGTTGCCCGGCGACGGATTCTCATAAATATCCTGGCCGTGATTGATAAAATATTGCTTGAAATCGTTGACCAGATCCACGATTTTATGAAATACGCCTTCATCGCTGGCACGGTTCATAAGGATCGTCTCCGCCCCGAACATCTCCGGCACCTCCGTAAGAATGGCCGTTCCGCCCTGGGCGATTACACGGTCGGAGAGCGCGCCTACAAGCGGATTGGCCGTAATGCCGGAGAGGCCGTCGGAGCCGCCGCATTTGAGTCCGATTTTCAGCTTGGATACCGGAACCGGCTGCCGCTCGAACTTGGACGCATACTCGACAAGCTCTCCGATCAGCTCCATCCCGGTCTCCAGCTCATCCGATACATCCTGCGAACGCATAAATTTGACCCGGTTCGGATCGTATTCGCCGAGCACTTCCTTGAACAGATCGATCTGATTGTTCTCACAGCCAAGACCGACTACGAGAACGCCGCCGGCGTTGCCGTGATTAGCCAGGGAAGCAAGCAGCTGCTGGGTATATTTGAGATCGTCACCCAGCTGCGAGCAGCCGTAAGGATGCGCGAAATGAAACACGCCATCGACGCGCTCGCCGTGCTCGGCCGAGGCCATTTTTGCCAAAACCTCGCAAGTCTTGTTGATGCAGCCGACCGTATTCAAAATCCAGATTTCATTGCGGATTCCAACCTCGCCGTTATCCCGCACATATCCCTGGAACGTCAGCTTCCCGGAAGCGGGCGGCTCAATCTCACTCGCTGCTGCCGGCGCCGCCGGTGAATAAACATACTCCAGCTTCCCCCGCAGGCCCGTCTCCAGATTATGCGTATGAACCCAATGCCCCGCCTCGATGGCTTCCTTCGCTTTGCCGATGGAATAACCGAATTTGAGCACGTCGTCCCCCTGGGAAACGGGTTTTACGAGCAGCTTATGCCCTTTGGGTACAGGATCCAGAACGGTGACAGCCGCTCCTCCGCTTTCATCCGCCTGCACCGTTTCCCCCGGCTGCAGATCGCGCAGTGCAATCATGACATGATCGCTTGGGCTCAGTTTGATATAGTCGCTCATGCGGATTCCTCCTTCATTTCATTCAATTGACCGACAATCGCATCCGTCAGTCCCGGTATTTCATTTAACGGTTTATTCCACAGCAGGGCGGATCCCAGCAGTTCCTCCACCAACTGCTTGCGGTCGAGTGCTCCCGTCTCATAACGGCCCCACGCATCGGCCATAAGGTCCAGAGCCGCGCGGTCATCGCGGACCGTATATGATGAACCGTCGAAGCGTCTGCCCACGAACTGCTCATCCACCAGCTGCACCTTATACAATCGAAGCAAATGAGCCAGCGCCTTCACAATGCGCTCAGGCAGCTTCCCGTCTTGAGCGGAAATATAGCCCTCAAGCGAAGGCAGCAGCCTTGCCCGGAACTTGCTGATGCTGTTCATGGCGATATCAAGCAGCCTGTGGCGGTTATATGGATTCTCGAACCGCTCGAATACATCTGCCGCGTAGGCCATCGTCACCGAAGGCTCCATCTCGGAAGCCAGTGAAGGAATAATTTCCAGCTTAACGGCATCCCGTACAAACGCACCCAGCTCCGCATCCTCAAGCGCAGGCCTGACCTCTGAAATACCGTGCAGCAGAGAGATCGGCGTCATCAGCGTGTGCGCTCCGTTCAAAATGCGCACCTTGCGCAGCTGATAGGGCCTCAAGTCATCGGTCCAGACCACGCCAAGACCGGATGCCTGCAGGGGAAGCTTGCTCTCCAGCTCCGCCTCGCCTTCAATCGCCCACAAATAATAGGGCTCTGCAGAGCTGAGCAGCTTATCCTCATATCCAAGCCGCTCGCGCCACTGCCCGGCTTCTTCGCCTGGATATCCGGTAACAATCCGATCGACCAGGGAATTGAGGAACCGGTTGTGATCCCTAACCCAGGCGATGAACGGCTCCGGGAGCTCCCAGTCGGCGCTGTGCTGCAGGACGCAGCGTTTCAGTTCGTCCCCGTTGCCTTCGATCAGCTCGCAGGGCAGCAGCAAGAGGCCTTTATCGGGGTCTCCGTTAAAAGCAACGAAACGGCGGTAGAGCAAAGCGGTAACCTTCGCCGGATAAGATACGGCAGGCTTATCCAGCGAGCTTTCCGTAAATTGATAGGTTAATCCCGCTTCAGTTGTATTGGACACCAGCACCTCAAGCTCCGGCTGCGCAGCCAATGCGAGGAAAGCCTCCCACTGGGTATAGGGGTCGATAAATTCACCGAAAACGGCGATTCTCTCAACCCGTTCAACCGGAGCGCCTTGTTCGATCCCCCGGACAACAAGCGTGTAGAGCCCATCCTGCGCCGCAAGCTGATCAAGCTTCGGCTTCCCCGACGGACGCGGCTGCGAGACTGCGATGGCTCCGTCATAGTTGCCTTGCTTGCGCATTTCATGTACCATCCAATCGACGAAGCCGCGCAGAAAATTACCTTCACCGATCTGAACAATGCGCACTGGGCTTTGCTTCATGGCATCGAATCCTGCTCTCTCCCCTGCGCCAAGCGCGCTTCTGTCCAGCGCCTTGACCTCACTGCCCTGTCTGGTTCCTGTCATAAATGAAAGCCTCCTTCACTAAGTTCAGAAATGCAACGCGTTGCTTTGAGCTTTTATTCTGGTAGGTCCGATGAAAAACCGGCTGTGCAATGCGGAAGCGGAATTCAGCTGTCATTTTATGATTTAGAGCTTATAAAATGCCGCGGCATTGCCCCCATACAGCGCTTCAAGCTCAGCTTCTGTCAGCGAATCCGGCAGCACCCTGCCCAGCAGCTGATGAACCTGCGTATAACTGCCGGCAAGCAGGCACACAGGCCAGTCGCTGCCGTACATAATCCGGTCTGTACCGAAAATATCGACGATATGCGCGACGTAAGCCGTGAAATCCTCCGGCTTCCAGGCCTCATGATCCGCTTCCGTCACAAGTCCGGAGAGCTTGCAATAGGTCTTGGGATAGCTTGCGATCTCGCGCATTTGGGTGGCCCATGGCTCGAAGATGCCTGCTTTGATTTGAGGCTTGGCCAGATGATCGACCACGACGCGGAGCCCAGGCACGTTCCTAAGCAGCTCAAGGACAACCGGAAGCTGGTGCCACATCGCCACCAGATCGACCGGCAGGTCCATCTTCGCTATTTCGCGCAGCGCTTCAATCACATTCGGACGAAGAATTTCGCTTGGCTCCGGCATGTCCTGAATCATCAGCCTGAAGCCGAGAAACTTGGGATGATTGCGGAAAGACTCCAGAACAGCTGCCCAGTCCGGATCGTTCAGGTCCAGCCAGCCGACAACACCGGCGATCGATTCATGCTGCTCGCTCAGCTCCAGCATGTAATACGTCTCTTCATGATGGGTCGCCGCCTGAACCAGAATAGTCCGGTCCATTCCGGCAGCTTCCAGCTCCGGCTCGAGGTCTGACGGCGAGTAATTCCGATAGAGAATCGGTGAGCTTTTTTCCGTCAGCCAGCCGTAATCGATCCGCTCCGGATTCCAGTAATGCTGATGGGCATCAATTCTGGTCATCGGTGATAACACCTTTCTTGAGGATCAAATTAGCGTACAATGCGCTTTCGCCTGTGGCGATAATCGCATAAGCCTGCTTGGCCCGTTCATAGAAAGCGAAGCGCTCCACTTCCTCGAAAGGATCGTCTACATTGACATGAGGCGCGATTATTTCGTGATACCGCTTCCAAATTGGCGTCTCCACAGTATCGCCAGGCACGACCTGCATGAGCGCTGCCGGACGCTCGACATAAGCATCAAGCGGGAACAGCTTCATAATCGCTTCCAGCAGCTCGGGAATGGAATGTCCATCGCAGCGGACCAGCCGCCGGGCATGGCTTGCAGCAGGAAAATTTCCGTCCGCCAGTATAATTTCATCGGAGTGTCCCATCTCCATTAATATTTTCAATAATTCCGGTGAAATCAGCTTTGAAATCCCTTTTAACATCACGATTCTCCTGCCTTTTCTATCAACTTTTTTTGTTTGCTCATCTTATCATAACATCAATAATTTGAATTAAAAGTGCCTAAACAGATACAAACATATCTTTTTTTGATATACTGGCGATAATACGACTCCGAAGGAGAGGTTTTTCTTGAAACCGATTGTCAAACCTTTTCCCGATGACCATCCATTCCCGCTCAGCATCGTCTATAAGGATACGAAGCCGCCTCAGAACGAGCTTCCCGATCATATCCACGAATGGCATGAGATCGTTTATGTTTACAGCGGAAAAGGTACGATCTTCATCAATCATACCTTTTACGAAATGTCCCAGGGGGACTTGTTTCTGATTCCGGGGAATACCATTCACCGGGCTTTCCCTGACAAAGCGGAGCCTGTTACCTCGACTGCGCTCTTCTTCAACTCTTCCATTCTTCCGACGGAAACCTATGGGGAGACCTTCTCGTTCCATCAGCTGTTCCGTCCTTCGGGCGGTATCAGCTACAAGCTTGCGCTGCCCCCGTCCGCAGCCGCGAATTTCAGCGCCATGATTGACGAATTGAAGCTGGAATCCGAACGGCAGGAGCACGGTTACCGGCATCTGATCGCTGCCAGGCTGCAGCTGGCGCTGCTCGGTATCAGCCGCCTGATGCCTGCCCCGCATCAGCCATCATCCAATGAACAGCTTGCGGCCAGACCGGAATGGTTCGCCGATGCGCTTGCGCATATCGACCGCGATGTGGCCGGCTCCTCCAATCTGACCGAGCTTGCCGCGCTGTACTCGGTATCGCCGGAGCATTTCAGCCGCTTGTTCAAGCAGCTGATTGGCATGACGTTCAAAACCTATATCAATACCAAGAAAATGGTTCATGCCAAAGAACTGCTGGTCGCAACCGACCTTAAAGTCGCCGCCATCGCCCTCGAGTGCGGCTTCGACAGCCTGCCCCATTTTCACCGGATGTTCAAACGATTGACAGGCTCTGCTCCTGCCGAATATCGTCAGGCCGCTTCAAGATGATAGCTTTCACTGAGATTAAACAAGGGAAAGCAGCCGCCCCTCACGGGCAGCTGCATTCCCTTGTTTGTTGCATCCGTATGCTCTTGCCTTTTGCTTCGGTCAGTAAAGCTTAAACCGTCTCTTCGACAAAACGGTTGGTCAGCGCTCCGAGCTTTTCGACTTCAATCGTCACCACATCGCCAGGCTTCAGATACACCTGTTTTTCCTCCGGATATCCCATTACGACGCCTGCAGGAGTTCCTGTCAGAATAATGTCCCCGGGCACCAGAGTCATATGCTGCGATACATAGCTGACAATTTCATCGCAGTGGAAAATCATATCCGAGGTGTTGGATGACTGCCGCACTTCCCCGTTCACCGTAGTTTTGATATTCAGGTTGTTGGGATCGCCGATTTCATCCGCGGTTACCAGATAAGGACCAAGCGGGCTGAAATCGTCGCAGCTTTTGCCGAGCAGCCATTGCTGGGTGCGCAGCTGCAGGTCGCGTGCAGACAGGTCATTGACATTGCAGTACCCGAATACATGGCTGAGCGCATCTTCCTTCGAGACATACTTTGCTTTCTTCCCGATCACGATGACCAGCTCGGCTTCGTAATCCAGCTTTTGCGTGACTTTCGGAACGGCGATGTCCCGCCCATGACCGGTCAGCGTGTTGTTGAATTTATTGAACAGGATCGGAAATTCAGGAATTTTGGCGTTGGTTTCTTCCGCATGCTTGCGGTAGTTCAGGCCGATGCAGATGATTTTGTTCGGCTCGGTCACGCAAGGACCCCACTCGATATCATCCTCATTGAGCAGATAGGAAGCATCGGCTGCCGGCAGCTCGCTTATGTATTTTTGCAGCGCTGCGACCGCCTGATCTCCCCCTTCGATAACCTGCATAACGTTCGTCGGTGTATCGGCGGCTGCGGGAACTTGCTTAAAGGCCTGCTCCACATCGATAATACCGGCATCCGTCTTAACACCAAGCGTACTGCGTCCATTGTTTGCAATCGTCACTAGCTTCATTGTCTCTCAACCTCTTTCATTATAGTATAAGTTCCTTTGAATCCGATTTCATGATCAAACGCGCTCAAAAAGTCAACGATTCAGCATCGAGAAGGTTGGGTGAGCCTGAAGAAGGAGGAGCGCAGTGTAGGCTAAACCTACATGAGCACCGCACTTCGAAGGCGAACGCAAGATTCGATGTCGACTATGCTCCCCGAGTCTGCTTCGTGATCAATCGGGGGCTTTTTGAACTTCCTCTTAAGCGTTTTTGCCGAATACGACTCCTCCGTCAACATAGAGAGGCGACCCCATGACAAACTTGGATTCGTCAGAGGCAAGGAACAGCGCGGCCTGGGCCACATCTTCAGGACGGCCAAGCTCTTCGCTGAGCTGGCGTTTCTTCAGTCCCGCGATCGCCTCGGCTGGATCATCGTACGATTTTTTCAAATAATCTTCAACAAATGGCGTCATAATCGTACCCGGAAGCAGTGCGTTCACACGGATATTATAAGGGGCATAATCCACCTGCATCGACTTGGTCAGGGCAAGCACCGCTCCTTTGGTCGTCGCATAGGATGCCCGGCGGGCAAGCCCGACCTCGGCGATGCACGATGACATGTTGATAATAGAACCGCTGCGCTGCTCCATCATATGCGGGATGACATACTTGCTGGGGATGAACACGCCGCGGATGTTGACGTTCATGACTTTGTCCCAAGCCTCCGGCTCGATTTCATGGAGCAAGCCAACGCCGCTGATGCCGGCATTATTGAACAGCACATCAATACGGCCATACTTGGCAATAATCTGCTCCACCATGGCCGATACTTCGCCGGGATTGGTCACATCGGCCTGGATGAAAATCGCTTCGCCGCCGGCTTCTTCAATTCCCTGAACCGTTTCCTTGCCGTGCCCGGCGTTCAGATCGTTGACAATAACTTTGGCGCCCTCACGACCAAAAAGCAGCGCTGTGCTTCTGCCAATACCCGAACCCGAACCGGTGATGAGGATGACTTTGTCTTGCAGTCTCATGTGGAATACCTCCTAATGTCTGCGGATACCCGCAGAAATGTAGTACTTCAATTCCCAGGAGCAAGTCCCGTGCCCTGCTAATTCAGGCCCGAGAGCCGCTTTGCCAAATCCACGATCTCCCGCTTGGTGTCTGCCGCCTTGTACTCCCACTGATGAAGCGGCATGGAGCAGCTGACGCTGGCAATCGTATCGCCGACAATGTTATAGATCGGGGCTGCCACACAGCGAAACCCTACAACGGATTCCTGATCATCAAGCGCAAAACCCTGCTGGCGAATCTGCCTGAGCTGCTGGAACAGCTTCTCGCGGTCTCCGATGGTGTTCGGAGTCTGCATGGTAAGCGCTCTCTCGGGATAAAGCCGTTTCCATTCCGCTTCGGGCAGCTGGGCGAGCATGACTTTGCCCAAAGCCGTCGTATGAGCGGGCAGGCGCATGCCGGGCTCGGATTGCAGCCGCACCGGCGTAAGCGCCTCTACCTTGCCCAAATACAGGATGTGATCCTCAATCCGCCGGGCTAACTGGATCGTCTCCTGCAGCCGGTCCCTCGCTCCCGCAGCCTCGCTCTGAAACCGGTCATTCAGGTCGAACTGCTTGACCAAGGAGGACCCCAGCACCGCGATGGCTTCGCCGAGCGAATAGGTATCGTCGGCACCCTTCTTCACCCAACTCAACGTCTCCAGCGTGTGCAGCAGCGAGAACATGGAGCTTTTGTTGATGGCGAGCTGCCTGGACAGGTCAATCAGCTTGTATTTCCCGGGCTCAAGCGATACGACGGACAATACGCGGTCCGCTTTCTCCAGAGCGGGCACCCAATACTTTCGTTCCTCTGTCACCTGATCGCCTCTCATCTTTAGGTTTATTATAATAAACCAATTTCTATATAATAAACTCCTTTCCTTAATATATCGCGATTCAGGCCAATCTTCAAGTCAATTATTTGTCTAAAAAGCAGGATGGTGCCTAAAAACGCCGACAACCGACACATTAATCGAAGCCGAACTACCCGCTCTCGGCCTTCTATCGTTCGGTTATCTCCGCCTGCGCGAGCCAGCCATCCCTCTTAGGAGCATAGTTCCCAAACATAGAAAAAGCCGCCTCACTCTTGCAAGCTCCGGCAGCCTCCAGCTCATATTTCAAACTAAAATTATACGCCTTTCAAATTGAATTCTACGTCTTTGAGGTAATTCAATCTTTCGTCAATCCGCCGCATCTATTCCTCATGAAATAATCGCGATAAGGTCCGGTACCCTTCCTTCTCCTTGCGGTCAATCGTGACTACGCCAAAGGGGCCATATGGAGCGCTCCATTTCAGGCCGCCATCCGAATCGTAGAAATCCCGGCGGTGATAATAATCCGCCCAGCTCCATACGATCCCGCCCTGAATTCCGGCGTTCCCGATGGCCCGCCACACGCTCTCCAGATAAGCGGCCTGGTAAGTTTCGGAGAAACGCTCATTACCCCGCAGTCCCAGAATGCCATGCGTGCCGAATTCCGACATCAACACGGGCTTATCCGGATACTGGCTGGCCGTTTCCCGCAAATGCTCCTCGGTCGGGATTCTCACAACCTCGTCGAATTCAGAAATATCAAAAGCAAGCCTGCGGTGGAAGAACACGCCGTAATACAAATTGACACAGACCAGGTCGGCTTCCTCGAAGGCATGATGCCCGCCCGAGCCCGTCGTCGCAAACGTCACCAGCCGCGTTGCATCCAGCTCCCTCGTTCTGCGGATCAGCCTTCGCATCGCCGCGATGCCGACCTCCCTGTTCGTGCCGGACTCGTTGCACATGCTCCAGGCAATAATACAAGGATGATTGCCGTCGCGCTTGACCATCTCATCCAGAGTGGCCTGCGCTTTATCGATAACCTCTGGAATATACGGACGGTCATCCCATTCGGACAGCCACCAGTTCAGCGGGATTTCCGCCATATACAGCAGACCGATCTCATCCATAATGTCCAGATGAACAGGGGCTTGCGGATAATGGACGCGCACCAGATTCGCGCCCATAGCCTTGATTTTCAGCAAGTCCCTTCGGATCAGCTCCTCCGGGACGCTTGGGCCATAGCCGGCATACTCGTCATAGCGGTTGAAGCCTTTGATGATCAGCGGCTTGCCGTTAAGCAGAATCGTGCTTCCCGCCGTTTCAACCGTTCGGATGCCAAAGCGTGCCTCCCGTTCATCCAGGGAAGTTCCGTCCGCCGACAGCCTCGCCAGCAGACTGTACATATGCGGGCTGTGAAGCTCCCATAGCTGCGGATCTGCCAGCCCGCATTCCCATGATACGATGACCGCTTTATTGGGAAGGCAGCTGACATGTACAGGCTGATTGGAGTCAAGTCCAGCACCCTTAATCTGAATGGTCAGTTCACCCTCGAACGCATCATTTGAACCGTTCACCACTTCTGCATTGCAGTGCACAAGAGCGGCTCCGGTCTCCGTGAGAGAGGCGCGGATGCCAAGAGATGCCACGTAAACCGTAGACGTTGTCTCCAAAGCAACCTTCTGCAGAATCCCGCCGTACTGAATCCATTCCACGACCCGGCCGCCGGGAAGCCATTCCTCGCGATGGACATTGTCCACTTTGATGACAATCTGATTGCTGCCGTCCGTCCGCAGATAAGGCGAAACAACAAATTCAAAGGGCAAATAAGGTCCGAGATGCTCGCCCAGATAGACGCCGTTCAACCAGACCCGCGCATGACCGCTGACACTGTTAAAAACAATCCGCTGAAGGGAATGGGGCTCTGCCAGCTCCCCCGATATTTCTGCCGCATACCAGCCGACTCCCTCATAACCCCAGAAGGCTTCCTGATAGAAATCCCATGGCCCGGGAGCCTGAACGGACATCCAGCCTGACTTGTCATAGGCTTGGAGGAACCATTCCTGTCTCTCGCCTCTGTCATTCTGGTCAATCTGAAACTGCCACTCGGGCAGTTCAATAGCTGTGCGCTGCATGTCTGTTCCTCCTGTATATTAAACTTCCAGTGCTGTCTCTATCACTTCCAGCCACTCTTCCTGCGATGCGTCTCTTGCCAGCAGCCAGGTCTGCCCTTGTCCGCTCTTATGTGTCAAATATACAGCCCGCCGCTCCGGGATGCCATCGGTGACAAAGTTGTTCTCATGCCAATCGAGCAGCTCCCTGAACAGTCTCGGAACCTCTGTCAAATAGACATTCCTGTCATCCTTCCGGAACAGATCGGCTGTCACGACCAGCTTGCCGCCCGCGTGCACATAGGCAATCAGGCGCTGCTCCAGCAGCGGGTCATAAATCGTATGAAGCGGCACGGCGATCAGCTCATGCTGACCGATTTGACCGGCTGAATAGAAAATATCGATCAGTCCGGTGTGAGCCTCATATAACGTCTTGTACACGGTATTGACCGTATAATCCGTATAATTCAGCCGGTCTCCGACCGAAAGCTGGTAGCACCAGGAGCTGTCAAAATGGTAATACAGTCCTATCCTCGCCGGGGCTGCACCGCTTGCCACACTCAGCTCTGTGTCTGCGCCATGCTGCTTGATATACTGCTGCACCGCCTCATAATTCGGGCCCGGCTCCCCGGTTATCGTCAGCAGCTCGGGACCGCCCCTGGACTGCTCCTGTCCCCATGGAAAAGGCTTCATCTTGAACAGGAAGAAGCTCTCGCAGCCTCTCCCCTGAACGAGCGTGAGCTTCGCTTCCAGCTCCGGCGAGCTTGCTCCAAACTCCATGATCCAGAACGGCTTGGCGAGCACGCCTCTGCTCGCATCGCAGTAAAAGGCAATCTCATACGGCTTGCTGCTATAGATATCGATGCCTGCCACATCAAGCTCGGCAAACATCTCCGCCCAATTGACATTATCGCCCCAGCTGAACATAAAGGCATTGGTCGTAATCGGTCGCCCGCCGATATACGGCCTTAATGCCCGGGCCTGCAGCTGCGCGAATTGAACCATGCCGTCCGAAGAGAACCGGGCAAACTCCAGCTCCAGACTGGGATGATGCCACATCATCACATCGGAGCTTACTGGCCCCGGCAGCGGAATCTGGCCGAAGCTGTGATAATGCTGGGACCAGAAAGCCGTCCCCCAGCTGTCGTTCAGAGCTTCGATCGTTCCATACTTTTCGGCCAAATACCCATGAAAAGCCTGCTTCGCGCATGCTCCGTAATCGTATTTGGTTTCGCCCCCAAATTCATTATCAAGCTGCCAAGCGACGACATTCGGATGACTGCCGTAACGCTGCGCCATCAAATCCACGATGCGCAGCGAATATTTCACATAGTGATCCGAAAAATATGAGCGGTGCTGGCGGGCGCCGAAGCCGACTGTCCGGCCATCCTTGTGGACAGGCAGAATCTCCGGATGCTTCTCTGCCAGCCAGATCGGCGGACAAGCCGTCGGCGTGCAGAGCACTACCCCGATGCCGGCTTCGGCGGCCAAATCAATAGCGTCGTCCAGCCATTTCCAGTTATACTGCCCGTCCTGCGGCTCCAGGCTGGACCAGGCAAATTCCGCGATCCGGATCGATGTGATCCCGGCATCAACCAGCTTGCGGTAATCGGCCGCCCACTGCTCCCTGTCATGATGCTCCGGATAGTATGCAATTCCCACATTCATTGTTCGTCCGCTCCATTTCTGTCAAGGTCTGCTCGTTTATATGTGCACGCCAATTCCAGAGATCGTGCATCTTCCACATGCCGGACCTCGCCGCCAGGCATACGGATCGTTGCAGGGATGCCCGCTGGCGCGTTGATCCGGATAGTAAACTGATCCGCTTCGAGTCTCCACTCCACCTCCACAAGCCCATGGGGAGTCGAGGCGCTTCCCTTTGCCCAGCGCAGAGGTCCCACAACAGGCGAAATTTCAATTGCCGCAAAACCCGGCTTCAGCGGCTTGACGCCCAGAATTTCCGCAGGAAATTCATATAAGGGCAGCGACCCCCATGCGTGACAATCGCTGCGCTCCGACACGGGATCCTCCACCCAGGCCGTCAAATGCAGATCCACCTGCTCCCGCCAGGTATCCCACAGCGCAAAAGTCTTCTCGTACAGACCCGTCTTGGCAAGAGTGCGGAACAGGTAGTAGGACATGGCGCTGGATACCTTCGCCATTGCTGCCGCATTGCGGTCAAGCATGCGCTCCGTTAATTCCCGGGCCTCCGCCCCTTCGACCGTACCGGAGAGAACCGCCCACAGCTGGGCATGCTGACTGTAGGCTTCAACGGAAGGGCCGTCGCGGAAAAGCTTCCGCTCCCCTGACCAGCAGTGCCGGCGGACCGCTTCACGGATGGTTTCCGCCCGGACGCGGTATTCCGCTCCGGTATCCTTTCTCCCGGTCCATTCATTCATCTCCGCCGCTTTGACAAGCGCATCCGCATACATCAGGCTGTATACCGTCATGGGACCCGACCTTCCAGCCTGCGGCGCACCGGCATTACCCTTCCACTCCATCGTCCAATCGACGAACGACCAGTAGCCCTCCGGAATCTGTCCGACAAGCCCGCTCTCGTTTCGGCGGTCCTCGAACCAGCCAAGAACGGCATCCATACCCGGACGGTACCGCTTCACCAGCGCAGGATCTCCGAAGTGGCTGTAATGGTCATAAACCATCATCAGCCAAAACAAAGCGAATCCCGGGATAACCTGCCTCGAAACAGAAGGATACCGACTCTGCAGCATGCCGCCGGGAAGCAGTGAGCTGTGAAAGTCGCGGATCGTTTTGCGCGCCAGACGGTCATCCCCACTTACGGAATACGTGAACAAAGCCTGAAGACGGCTGTCGAGCTCATACTGCATCTGTTCATAATAAGGCGTATCCTCGTAGGTTTCGTGCATGCAGCCCCGCAGCGTATTCAGGCTGATCTCCCACAGGGGACGAAGCGTGGCATCGGAGCTGTCGAAGCCGGCAAGCTCCTGCAGCGGATAGCCGCTCTGACGATAATCGACTCCCGCCAAAACAACCGGCTCATCCGCAGCCTGAAGGGTCAGACGGATGAAGCGGAAACCGCGCCGGTGAAGCGGCTCATATACCTCGGCGGAGGACAGCGGCTCGTTGCCGCTTCCGGCCAGCGTATAGTGATCCTCGAAGCCGTAGAGCGCTTTTCCTTCCATTTGATCCCGGATACCCTTGCGCCTTGAACCGTCCGCGCCCGGCGGAAGCTCGTAGCACTCGGCATACAGAATGGAAGCCCTGGCCCCCTTCCCGCCATAAAAAACCACACGCGGAAATCCGCTCGTCATCCGCGAAGTATCCAGCTCCACCGTGAGCCGCCCTCCAGCAAGCAGCGCCAAACCCGCCAAGCTGTCGGGTGATTCTCCCTCCGCCCAGCTTCGTTCCCCGCATTTGCCCTGCATAATCCGGGTGAATGTCCTTACGGTTTCCCGCATGGGCGGAATCGTCCGCTCCGTCAGCTGCCAGGGGGTCAGCTGTCCGTACATAGGGTCCAGCACATCGCTGACCGCCAGGGCTACGGGCCAATGTCCGTCCGGAAAATCCTTGTTCTCGAAGCCAATCGGCAGCTTGGCTCCGTCGACGCGTTCTCCTCCGCCGATAAACAGCGTGAACGTCTCCTTCTCAAAGGCGAAAGCGCCCGCTTCCAGACACAGCGCCTGCCAGCGTCCATCCGTACTGACATCTTCAAGCAGATTCCCATCGTTATTCTCAAGGCAGCCATCCAGCAGGAAACTGCCCATATACGACCGCCATACGGATGCCGGGCCGGAATGCCCCCCATAATGAATCACCTGAGCGGCCCATACGTTCCGGCCGTCCAATAGTTTATCTGTCACATCAACGACTTCATAATAATGAATATTCATGTCGCCCTTGCACGGCCCGTTTGAAACCGCTTCTCCGTTCAGCCATAAGCGATAGCGGCTGTCGGCCGAAACACTCACGGTCAATCGGGCCTTATTCTTATCGGGAACATGAAAGCTGCGGCGAAAATAGGCAATCTGCGGTTCATTATTCCCGGCGGCATTCTCCTGGGAGGAAGCTTGCGGCCAGATCCATTTGGCCTGCCATTTGCGGTTTTCTTCCATTCTTATCCATCATCTCCCTTGTATAATGCGAGTGAAATAATCCGGCTCCCGCCTGTTCAGCCCGTTAATCACCGGACTTTAGCTGTCGCTTTTAAAGCGGTGCCATCCAATTTGCCGGTCTTGCCCTATTTCAAAGCAAAAGGGGCTGCCAGGCAGCACCACGCTCCAGGCAACCCGCTTGCTTCGAGTCCTCTTGTCCGGCAGGCTGCGCTACTCCTTCACGCTTCCCATCACAATGCCGCTGATGAAAAACCGCTGCAGAAACGGGTAAACCAGAAGGATCGGCAGCGTTCCGAGGAAGATTTGCGCCGCTTTGACCGTCCGGTTCGACACCTGGCCCAGCAGGGTCAGATCGGTGACTGTCAGACGGCTGAAATCCTTGGTCACGATGACGGTCTGCAAATAGCTTTGCAACGGATAATTATCCGGGGAATTCATATAAATCAGCCCCGTAAACCACTCGTTCCACTGAAAAACAACGGAGAACAGCGTCACGGTAGCCAGCACCGGCATCGATACGGGAATGACGACCTTGAGCAGCGTTTTCCAGTGGCCAGCTCCATCGATGAAGGAAGCCTCCAGCAGCTCCTTCGGCAGTCCGCGGAAGAAATTCAGAATGAGAATAATGTTGAACACATTGACTGCGCTCGGGATAACCAAGGCCCATATCGAGTCGATCAGACCCGTCTTCTGCACAATCACGTACGTTGGAATAAGTCCGCCATTGAACAGCATCGTAATGACGAACGTCCATACATAGACGGTGCGGAAGCGGAATTCCCGGACCTCCTTGGACAGGGCATAGGCGACCAGTACGCCCAGCATCATATTCAAGGATACGCCCAGCGCCACCCGCTTCAGCGTTACAACAAAAGATTTGAGGAAAGCCGGCTCATTGACGACGAACGAATAGGATTTGACCGTAAAATCGACCGGCCACAGGCCGACCTGGCCCGCCGTGGCCGCACTGCTGGAGCTGAATGAGATGGCCAGAATATGGACCAGCGGAAATATGCAAAGCAGCGCCAGCAGGCTTAGTGCGGTATAGTTGCCGATTGTAAAAATTTTTTGACTGAGCGTCTTGTTCTCAACCAAGTCGCACCCCTCCCTTTGCTGCTAGAAAATACGATAGTTGGCGAACCGGAAAGCGAGAAAGTAAGACCCCGCTATGAAAATAAGGGAAACAATGGATTTAAACAGTCCCACGGCTGTCGCGACGCTGTATTGATAATCCAGCAGCCCCAGCCGGTAAACGAAGGTATCGATAATATCTCCGGATTCGTATACGACCGTGCTGTACAGATTGAATACCTGATCGAAGCCGGCATTGAGCACATTGCCCATGCTCAGCGTAGCGAGCAGAATGACGACAGGCATCATTCCCGGCAGCGTAATATGCCAGGTTTGTCTTCTCCGGTTGGCTCCGTCCATGACAGCCGCTTCATAGAGAGCGGGATTAATGCCGGTCAAGGCAGCCAGGTAGACGATGGTGCTGAAACCGAATTCCTTCCATACGTCCGAGATCACAAGGACGAACGGAAACCAGTTGTTGTCGGCCAGGAAGAAGACCGGCTTAAGACCGAACATTCCCATGACCTGATTGATGATCCCTGTTGAAGGGGACAGCAGATCAATCATGATTCCGCCCAGAATGACCCAGGACAGGAAGTGGGGCAAATAAACGAGCGTCTGTACGGAACGCTTGAACTTGCGTACGCGGATTTCGTTGAGCGCAAGCGCCGCCGCAATCGGAACAACCTGTCCAGCAATGATTTTCATCGCGGAAATATACAGGGTATTGCCCACAACGCTCCAGATATTAGGCAGATGGAACAGGTACTCGAAGTTGTCCCAACCGACCCACTCCGATTTCAGGAAGCCGAGCGTCGGATAATATTTCTGGAAAGCGATAATGATGCCCAGCATCGGGCCGTAGCTGTATACGAGCACTAGTGCGAGAGCCGGCCATACCATGAGATGAAGCGGCAGCTCTTTTTTCCACTGCGGAATTTTCATATTCGGTCCTCCTGTCCAAAGCAATAAGGAGAGGGATGACCCTCCCCTTCGAGCAGCCTGATCTTATTTGGCATCGCTTGCTGCATACCACTCATTGACTTCTTGGGTGATTTGATCCCCGCCAAGCTGCTTCCAGTCCCCGACGAATTTATCGAACGCATCCGGCGAGGCGGCTCCCATGATGATTTTGATGAAGGTTTCGAATTCCTGCTGTTTAAGGAATGAGCCCTTCTCGACCATCGTTGGCGTAGGCGTCCCGTAAAAGGCATTGGATACGACCCGGTCGTTCTCGTTGTAGGTTTTGAGTATGGCATACGCGCCGTTCTCGCCGAAGATCGGGTTCAAATACCAGCCTGTAAAATTCGTGCCCGCCGTAGCTTCCTTCATCTGGTCATAGTAGCCTTTGAATTCTTCGTTCAGCTTGGAGGTGTCGCCGGTTTTCAAAGCCTCGGTCACCAGCTCATGCGCGTTGATGTTGGTATCCATCGTGAACGTCTGGATCACTGCGCCGCCGAATACCGGAATTTTCTTGTCGCCTTCCGTAATCGTATGATATTTGGAGGATTCGGCATTTTCGCCGTAAATCTTCTCGTAGTAGAAATTCAGCATCTTGACGATCGCTTCTTTATGCTCCGTGCCTTTCTTGACGACGTAGAAATGGGCCGGTACCGGCTGTGGAATATACGCCTTGGCCGGCTGGTCGTCAACCGATACAAGCGGATACGGCATCCATTCGGCATTCTTGTCGCGCTGCTTCAGATCGTTGAGCGGCCAGGAAGCGTTCCAGAATTGACCGAAATGCAGGCCAATCTTGCCAGAAGTTTCCGATTCTGCAACCTTCGTACCGTCCTTGACGGCGAATTCCGGATCGATCAAGCCTTCCTTGAACATGCTGTTCAGAGCAATCAGCCCTTCCTTGACCTGCGGCTGGATGCTGCTGTAGACCAGCTGGCCCGTCGCTTCATCCTTCTGCCACATCGTCACATCCGTGCTGTACGGGTAAGCATGATAGCCGGCGAAGAAGCCTTCTACGCCTGCAAATCCGTCATATACATTCTTGCCGATCGCAAGTCCGAACGTGTCCTTCTTGTTGTTGCCGTCGGGATCGTCATTCGTAAAAGCGCGCGCGATGTTGATGACATCCTCCATCGTTTTCGGCGGTTCAAGATTCAATTTCTCCAGCCAATCCGTCCTGACCCATACCAGCTGCGCTCCATCGGTGCCTCCGCCCGAGGTCGTATTGGGAATGGCCATCAATTTGCCATTGCTGGAGGCTGCCTGCATCATAATGCCGCTATTGGAATTCAGGTTGGCCTTCACGGCATCCGAAGCATATTGATCGAATACGTCGGTCAGATCCTCGACCATATCGGCGTCGATCATCATCTGCAGCTCGCGGGCCGACACGTCCATGATGTCCGGCAGATTGCCCGAGGCAATCGCCACGCTCATCTTCTGGTCTCTGACCTCGGGAGAGCTGCTGGCCACCCACAGGTTCTTCACTTTAATGCCGAGCTGGGCCTCGTATTCCCTTCTCCATACATTGTGGTCAATATCGTCCCCTTGAGGATAGACCGGGTTTTCCATCTGGAATGCAACCGTTGTCAACTCAATGGGCGGGTCGTATTTGGCCATGGGATCTGCCGGAGGAGTCGCTGCGGCATTGCCGATATTCTCTTTCCCGCTTGGCGGGGCATCTGCTCCCTCTTGATTGTTTGTGCCGTTGTTCGAGCAAGCCGCTATCAATACCATCATACAAGCGAGCAGGACTGCAAGCGTTCCCTTGAACCTCTTTGCGCTTTTCAATGTTAATCCCCCTGTCGGATCCTGTATTGTTCTACATCTCCCATTATGCGGAATACGGCGGCAAACGGACAGATTCACAATTGCACATATGTTGACTTCTTATGACTTCTTGGGGCCGCGCATTATCAATATCGTTACCTTCAGTCCCCCGAGAGCGCTTCGCTCCAGGGTAATGCCGCTCTCCTGGCCGAAGACAAGCTGAATGCGGCGGTGCACATTAATCAGTCCCGTCGTTTCCATCTGATCGTCGCGGACGCGAAGCTTTCGCCGGAGCTCCTCCATGCCGGCATCATCCGGCGCCCTGCCGCTGTCCTCAACGCGAATGATAAAGCTTGCCTCATCCGCCTCGAAGGATACCGCGATCCTTCCGTTGCGAACAACATGCTCGAGCCCATGGTTGTACGCATTCTCCAGAACCGGCTGCAGGAACAGCCGCGGCACCGGCAGGTCAGCCACGTCCTCCGGCAGCGGGTCGAATTCCACCCCGATGCGGCTTGAGAACCGGATGCCCTGAATGTCCGTATAGGACTTGGCATGCCCGAGCTCCATCGTCATCGGAACCTGCTCGGCCGCTCCGCGGGTAATATATTGAAAATACTCGCCCAAATGCTCGCAGAACAGGATTACCTTGTCGATATCATGCATCTTGGCAAGCCGGTAAAGCGTAAAATACGTGTTGTACAGGAAATGGGGGTTAATCTGGGACTGGAGCTGCTTGAGCTCCGAGCTCTGCGAGCGGATCTTCTGTTCGTAGACCTCATGAATCAGCACCTTGAGCTGATCGACCATGGAATTGAACTGCGTATAGAGATAGGAGAATTCGTCGCCTCTCCTGGTGACCGGCATTTTCTCCAGGACCCCTTTCTCCACCTTGCGCAGAGAATGGACGAGATGGCTCATCGGACGGTGAATCACCCGATAAATCCAGGCCGAGAATATGAAAATAACGACGATCGAAATAATGGAAAGCATCCAGAACCAGCTGCCGTAAGCGGACAGCTTCCCCAGCACCTCTTCCTCCGGCACATAGACGGCAAGCGACAGATCCTTCTCCGCCCCGGTCCGGTAGGAAATCAGATAGCGGTCATTGTCGTAATGGTAGGGATAGACGCCCAGCTTGCTTTCCGGAGGTTCATAGGAGGCCTGGATCGCTTCATTCAGAGTATCGTCCGTGCCGCTGGCCAACGACCAGTTCTGGTTGCGGTTCCAGAGAATCGCTCCCCCGTTCCCGTAGGTGGAGAACTGCGACAGCTCATGCCTGATCGTATCGACGTTCAGCTCGATGCTGAGCGCGTAGGACGGTTCTTTGTCATAGAAGCCGTAATAGGGATAGGATAAGACAATAAACAGGCGGCTCTGCCATTCCACAATAGCCGCTCCCCCTGTAGCGGAAGCTTTCACCACCATGCCGTATTCGTCCGCCGGCAGATCGGCTATTATATTTTGCGAGGAAATCACCCGGTTAATGGTTGGAATATAGGCGCTTACTTTACTGATCAGGGCGCTGGAAATCTGGATCATCGACAGCTTTTCCTGGATTTTCAGAATACGCTGGGTCATCTCGTAGCTGTCCAGCACGGAACCGCCGAAGCTGATGCTTTGCAAATCCTTGTCGTCAATAAACTCCCGCTGATGCTTGCTCATCCGGTCAATCTCCGTGCTGAACGAGTCCATGAATTTCTGAACACTGGCTTCCATCTGTTTGGACAGCTCCTCGCGCACGCTCTCCTTTCCCTTCTGGTTAATAAACAAGCTGAGCGTGCAAAGCGGGACGATGACCAGCAGGAAGACGAAGACGATCTTCGGATAGATGGTCAGCTTGAATCGGCGTTTGACAAGTAACATACGGCCCCTCCACATATTCAAAATGAGCTTTCAAAAAGCGGCTTTTAGAAGTCCGGTGAATAATAGGCGGAGCAGGCGGAAATAGTCTGGAGAAGCGTAAGCTGAAAGCTTTCGCTAGAAAGCTGCTTCGTAAGCATCCACTTACGACCTTTGTACCCCGAATTTAACCGATAAAAGGTGACAAAGCGATTCACGTTGTTTATTGTGGATCGCTTTGCACCAAAGGTATTCAAATTCAAAAATTCAGGGGTACAACAGCGATCTCGACAAGTGACAAGCGATAGACATGCTTGTAGCACTTGCGAGTATCGGAAGACGTTTCCGTATGCGCAGCATGTCCTTTTCACCGGGCTTTTTGAATGCCTCTCAGACGGATTTCTCCCGGTATTCGACAGGCGTCATCCGGGTCAGCCGCTTGAAGAAACGGGTGAAATAGGCGGAGGATTCAAAGCCGACGGCCAGGGCAATATCATGCACCTTGCGGTTGGTTCCTCTGAGCAGCTCCTTGGCCCGTTCGATTCTCACATGAATCACGTAATCGGTCAGGGAAACGCCGGTCAGCTTCTTGTACAGCCGGGACAGGTAATAGGGGTTCAAATAAACAATCTCCGCCATACGGGTCAGCGACAAGTCCTCGGCGATATGCCGATGCACATAATCCTCAATCGTCTGCACCACATCGCGGTACGGTGAGAATTCGGATTGATTGCGCAGCTCAAAATAATGCGCAGCCAGCTGGAGAAAATAATCGGCCACGCTCTTCCAGTCCGGAAAGGATTTGTACTCCACGCAGCGGCCCAGATCGATCTGCCTGCCAATATCCCGGCTCAAGCCGGAGCGGTTGATGCATGTCATAAAGGTGGAGGAAAGCGCGAGAAAAATCTCCTGCATTGTGTACGTATTCCCGTCCGTATTCTCTGTCAGCCCGGTCAGAAAAGCCGCCATCGCTTCGTGGAATTTCTCCTGCTGGCCGCTCTCGAGATAAGCCTCCAGCTGCTTGAGCGCAGGGGCGTAAAATTGATTTTTGCCCGGAGCTCCATCGCTATGAGACGGCTCGCTGTACTCGGAGAGCATCATCTCGCGGCCCATGCCGATGCCGTAATTGATCTGCCATTTCATGCGAAAATAAGCCCCGGTCAGCTGATCCCAATGGATTTCCCGTTCCCCGATCAATAAGGAAGCGCTTACTTTCAACAGTTGATAGCTCTGCTTTTGCGTCATTTCCAGAATCCCGCGGATCAAGCGGCACAGGCCGTCAGCGTCCTGCGGTTCCCTGGATTGCAGCATCCACACCCATTGATCGCTTTCATACTTCACCTGCACAATAAGAAATTTCGGCGCCAGATATTCCTCGGCAATATTGTTAATCGCAAACAGCAGCAGCTCCTTGTCGGATAAGGAAAGCTCCGGCTGCCACTTGTCAACCTTGCCGGTCACAAGCAGAACGGGACGGTCTGTCAACAGCGGAATCTCCAGCTGTTCCAAATTGCGCGGGGTCACATCGGCAGCGGTCCGCGCCCCTTCCAGCAGTCCGGTCAGATACACCTTCCTGAGCATGGGGAGGGCGACGCTCATGCTGCCTTTTGCCTTGAGAATCAAATCATTCAGCTTCCATTCCTCGTCCAGCTCCCGGCAGGCCCGCTGCACCGCTTGCAGGATCTTGGCATCGCCTTCGGTCTTGAGCACGTAATCGATGCTTCCTCCGCGAACGGCCTCTTGAATATATTTGAATTCGTTATAGCCCGTGAGCATAATGACCTTGCAGTGCGGCCAGGTCGCTTTGGCATGTTTCAGCACCTCAAGACCGGAAATTTCCGGCATATGAATATCCGTCAGCAGAATATCGATCTGGGTATTGTTAAGCCGCTGCAACGCTTCATCGCCCGAGTAAGCACGGTACAATTCAAGCTCGACGGTTTCCGTGTGCTCGCCGAACATCTCGAATAATCCGTCCGCGATAATCGGCTCATCATCTGTAATTAGCAAGCGGTACATGGTTCACCATTCCTTTTTCCGATTTAAGCACCTCATTCTCTCATATGGATATAGGGTCGTCAATTACAGATGTTAGGGGATCGGCAGAGCTGGAACAGGCTGGAAAGGGCACGAAAAAAGAGCGCCAGAAGCTCCTTATTAAGGGAACTCCAAGCGCTCTGTACGGTTAACGGTTATTTACGTTTGGGCAGCTGATTGCGATTAAGGCCTGACAATGGTGCCGTCCGCCTTGCGGTCTATCGGGTACGGCTTATGGTACATGCGGGTTTGCAGCTCGGGATTTACGAGCTTCGCCGCCTTCTCTTCATCGATATCGACGCCCAGCCCAGGGCGTTCATTGGCGTAGAGGTGGCCACCCTTAAGCACTGCATGACCGGGAAACGCATCAAGCTCCTCTGCTCTGAACGCATTATCTTCCTGGATACCGAAGTTCCAGACCGCCATATCCAGATGCATGGCCGCCGCCTGGTTCACCGGATCGTTATCCCCGCCTTCCTGCCAGGCCGTGCGGACGCCGTGCGCTTCCGCGAAAGCCGCGAGCTTGCGGCAGGCCGATATGCCGCCGCCCTTGGACACGCGGACCCGGATATAATCGATCAGCCGCTCCTGGATAAGCGGTATCCATTCATGGGGGCTTGTGAACAGCTCCCCCATCGCCTGCGGCGTCGTGCTCTGTTGCCGGATCGAACGGAACCAGGCGATCTGCTCGGGCGGGAGCACATCCTCCAGGAAGAACAAGCGGTAAGGCTCCAGCCGCTTGGACAGCATGACCGCCCCCTGAGGGCTGAGATGCTCATGCACATCATGCGTGAATTTGGCATCCGGACCAAAATGTCCGCGGAGCTGCTCAAACATATTGGGAATCGCTTCCAGATAAGCCTCTTCATCGAAAATAACCTTGGCCGGCCAGGCATTCGTCGGCCGCTTCGCCTGATCGGCGGAGATGAAGCCTCCCCCGCCATAGCTGCCGAGCTGGCAGCGGACCACCGAATAGCCCTCCTCCCTGTAGCGGGTAATGCTCTCCGTCAGCTCGGAGATATCCCTTCCGCTTGCATGCGCGTAACAGGGAACCGCCGGACGGCATGGACCGCCGAGCAGCCGGTACACCGGCATGCCCGCTTCCTTGCCTTTAATATCCCACAGCGCCATATCGATGGCGCCAATGGCAGTCATAAGTGCCGAACCGTTGCGCCAATAACCGCTTTGGTACATGGACTGCCAAATATCCTCGATCGCCCCGGCATCGCGGCCGATCAGCGTCGGCGCCAGCAGCTCCTCGATAACCGCAGCTACGGCGCCCGGATTGAAATAATCATTCGCCGATCCGATTCCATACAGTCCATCCTGATCCGTCTCGACCTTCACGATCGACCAGCTTGCATCGTGGCGCGTCCGAATCAGCCGGATCCGTTTGATTTTCGTCACCTTAATTCTCCTTTCGAAGCAGCCGCTACTTGAGTTTATCTACCGGATAATAAGGCGGAACCGGCTGCGTATAGGTATCGCGCGCGAACTTGATTTGATTGGGCGTCCACTGCGAGTAGAACAGGCGGGTATCGTGGTCCTCGCTCATCGCCAACACCTCCGGCACTGTCGCCCAGTTCGTCAGAGGGTAGCTCGATGCGCGGGAATGATAATTATGCATCGTCCGCCGGCCATGTGTGCAGTCGTCCCTTCCCCCTTTGCGGGTGTGATAGGTTGTAATATTATACAGCACCGCAGTTCCCGCTTTGCCCCGGATCGGAACCTCCTGATATTCACTTCCCTGCTTCTCCTTCGCTTCATCCAGAGAGCTGTACATATGGCTGTTCGGGACCAGGCAGAAGGCCGGGCAGCATTCATGGACATCCGACAAATAATAGATGACGCAGGTGAAGGTGCTGATATAGGGATTTTCGGGATCGTAGATCATCCCTCCCATCGTGCCGTAATAGCTGATATCGCGGTGGAATTTCATCTCGCTGCTGCTCGCCCGGTCAACCGATACATCCCGGAAGTCGAATTGGGCGAAGCGGGCTTCGCCGAGCAGCACCTCCTGAATCAATGGAAAAATTTTCGGGTGGCGGATGAACTTATCCATCTCCAGCGGATGCTTCCCGAGAAAGCTGCCTGTGCCGACAGCGCCTTCCATCGGCTTATGCCACAGTTCAGGCGATTCCTTCAGCGAAGCCTCGACCATGCCGTTCAAGTAGTCAAGCTCCTCCTGTGACAAAGCATTCGGGATGACGGCGAAGCCATTCTCCTTGTAATGCGCCAGAATTTCCTCTTTTGTCGTTTGATAGGCGGTTACAGTCATAATTCACTAACCTCTCTTTCATGTGTTGAGATTCAAATGTGGGAATGATGGATTAACCTTTGACGGAGCCGAGCATGATGCCTTTGACAAAATATTTCTGCAGGAAGGGATACACGATCAGAATCGGAACGATCGCGAAAATAATGGTTGCCGCCTTAATATTCTCCGGCTGGACGATCAGCCGGCTCGAATCATTCAGCGTGCTTGTATCCTGTGCTCCCATATTCAGCATATTGAAATCGATAATGATGGAGCGCAGCACCATCTGAAGCGGCCATTTGCTGTTATCGCTGATGAAGAACAGACCCGAGAAGAAATCATTCCAGTGCGCTACCGCGTAGAACAGACCCACCGTCGCTATGACCGGCTTGGACAGGGGCAGAATGATGCTCCATAATACACGCAGATCCGAGGCACCGTCGATCCGGGCGGATTCCTCCAGACTTTCCGGGATGCTCCAGAAGAAGTTGCGCATCAGTATCAGGTTGAAGGGAGCGACCAGCTGCGGGATTATAAGCACCCAGATGCTGTTGAGCAGCCCGATATTTTTGAGCAAAATGTACATCGGGATCAGGCCAGCCCCGAACAGCATCGGAATGATCACGATCCACAGCAGTATCCGGTGGCCCGGAATATGCGTCTTCGACAGCCCATACGCGCCGGTTGCTGTAAACACGAGATTCAGGAAGGTCCCCACCACGGTAACGAACACCGTGATGCTGAATGCCTTTAACAGAACCTCCGTGTTGAAAATATATTTGTACGATTCTAGCGTGAATGATTTGGGCCACAGCATCATCGGATTTTTGTAGATTTCATGCGCTTCGCTGAAGGAAATCGCCCACACGTTAACCATCGGCATCAAGGTAATCAGGCCCGATGCGATAAGGATGAGATAGATGAGACCTTGCGCCCACCACGGATTCGCGTCCAGGCTTCTGCTTCTCCCGTTTAAGTCCAGCTCCTTGATGGGCTGCGCTGATTCGGCGGTTTGATCTACCATAGCGATTTCTCCCCCATCCTGCGAATGATTGTATTGGCCGTAATGATGAGGATCATGCCGATGATGCCTTTGAATAAACCGACTGCAGTGGCGAGCTCGAATTGGGCTTGCAGAATGCCCAACCGGTACACATACGTATCAATGATATCTCCGACGTCGTACAGGGCAGGATTGAGGAACATGAAGATCTGATCGAAACCGGCATCCAGGATGCCTGCCAGCTGCAGGCAGAAGAGCAGGGCGATAATCGGCCTGATTCCCGGCAGGGTCACATGCCAGATCTGCCTCAGTTTGCCGGCGCCGTCGATCTTGGCCGCTTCATACTGCTGCGAGTCGATGCCTGCCAGGGCTGCCAAATAAATGATCGCGCCCCATCCGAATTCTTTCAGAATGGCCGTAATGACAATAATTGTGCGGAACACGTCGGGATTGGTGGTGAAATTGAACTTCTCCAGCCCCATGTTCGTCAGCACGAGATTGATGATTCCGCTTGGCCCGATGAAATTGTAGATGACCCCCGCGAACACAACCCAAGAGAGAAAGTGCGGGAAATACGTGATCGTCTGGATGGAGCGCTTGAACCAGAAGCTTCTCACTTCATTCAGCAGCAAAGCGAACAGGATCGGAACCGGAAAGCCGAATAGAAGACGGTACAAGCTGATAATGACCGTATTCTTGAGCAGCTCCGGAAATTTATCCGATGTGAACATCGCTTCAAAATGTTTAAAGCCGACCCATGGGCTGTCCATGATGCCCGCAATGATTTTAAAATCCTTGAATGCAATCGTAATACCGTAGAAGGGCGCGTAAGTAAAGATGGCAAAATAAACAATGGTCGGCAGAATCAGAAGGTATATAAACCGCGACTTCCAAATCCGTGTACCCAGCCTATTAGGAGCATAGACGGATTTCGCCCTCATGAAATCATTCCTTTCCTTCTTGCGGACATGCCGGAAATGTTCTGGAACAGGCCCGCAGCTGCTGCCTATTCCAGAAGTTCCGGCCCATTAATCTACATAATTCGGTTCCGACTTATTCGTTTGCAGTTCATTGAACTCATCGATGATTTTCTGCTGGCCCGCATCCAGCCATTTCTGGCGGGCTTCCTTGTACGCTTCCTTGGTAAGATTCATATCGGTCAAAATACTCCCGTCCACCTTGGCCATATAGTCCTCCCAGATCTGAGGGCCGATTTCCGCGTTGGTCGGTGACATTACCGTTGGATCCTTAAAGTCGTTATAAGGCGTCGCCGCATATTTCTCGAACATGCTCTTGAAATATTCGAACTTATCCTGAATCCCTGCTCCGATGAAGTTCAGCTCCTGCGCTTCCCAGTCCAGCTTCTCGCTCATCGGGTCGAGGAACTTCAGCGGTTCGATCTGGGCGGCTTTATAGTCGGCTTCCCGCTCTTCATCCGGAATCGGCACTTTTCTTCCTTCCGGATCTACCGTATAGGTCTTGCCTTCAATGCCGTATCTTCTGAAGTCGGACCCCGTAGTTAAGGACCAATTCAGAAATTCAAAAAATTTCGCTGCCTTATCCTTCGCCTTCACATTGACGTAGAACCCCCTGTCCTGCGGAAACACGACGCGCGTTCCGCCCTGCTGGCCATCCGGTCCGGTCAAAGGAGGCATGATCTTGATGTCTGCATTAGGCTCATTCTTCTTCAGATCGATATATAGCGATTGAAGATTTCCGCCAAGAATGACTGCTGCACGCCCGGCTTTAAATTTCGTCTCCCCGAAGGAAGCATCAGGATTGACGCCGGCTTCCTCGTCGAACAATCCGCGTTTCTTCAGATCCTGCAGCCAGAATTTGAAATCCAGATGCTCCTCCTGCATTTCCGGAGGGACGATCTTGTTCGGATCCTCTTTGGAAGGCGCCCACCCGGAGGTTGTGCCGAATGATGTGCCCAGATCCTTGGCTGCCCAGAATGGAATCGTATTCCCATGCGTCATGGGCACAATCCCTTTGCCGCTCGCCTTGATTTTCTCCAGTGCCGCCTCGAGCTCGGCTACAGAGGTAGGCTCTGCTATTCCAAGCTCCTCGAATATATCCGCACGATAGTTAATAAAGAACGGGACAATCGGATAGATCAGATTCGGGATAAAATAAATATCGCCTTTGTCATCCGCCATTTTATCCCAGATGCCTGCAGGCACGGCATCCTTGACGGCGGGGAACTGATCCAGATATTCATTGATTTTCAGGAAACCGCCCTGATCCTGCATATCCTTCCAGAACGGATCGACCGGCCCCTTGCCCCAGATGACGTCAGGCATATTGCCGCCTGCTGCGGTTGTCTTGATCGTCGCATCGTAGTCCACGACGGGAATGATTCTAACATCAATGTCTACATTGCCCTGCTTGAATAATTCCTTCTCATAAGCGCCGCCCTTGGTATAGGTAGCCGGCCCCCATGTCGGTCTTGAATAAGAGAATTTAAGCGGTTCCGTATCGCTGCTGCTGCCCCCGTTATCGCCGTTGTCTTCAGCTGCAGCCCCATTCGTATTTCCCCCGGCTGGCGGTCCGGAATTATTATTCTGTGTACAGCCAACGATCAGACCAAGCAGCATGACCGTTACCAGAGCCAACAGCCCAACCTTCTGCAATCGTTTCTTTTCCGTCATCTCCCGATTCATGTTCGTCCTCCTTCGATAGGTTTGGTTAACAAACGCGGCAGCCCCCCTGTTGTTCGAAACCGGTTTAATTTATGAAATCTCCCGGATTGGGAATTTTCAACGGTTTTAAGAATGCGCTTACAAAATTGCTGTTAATAGTGCTCCTTTCATTGTCGGGGGTTGTGAAAATCTGAGTATGGGTACGCTTACAAAAGGTTGAAGACTGCTATCTGTGAGGATAAGACTGAGGCGTATGTTTCGGATTGGCTACTTGGTATGATTGAATCATGTTGTTATGTTATTTGACGGTTATTTATGATCTTGGTATGGATGATATCATTACAAGTAACTCGTTGTAAATGATGGTTTAGGGTCCATTTTTGCTTAAAATCGAGGCAATATCGCCCTCTATGTTCCATTTCGTATCATTTTCTCAATTTTCTAACTATTTACGCAGTCTAATCACCTTGTACTCTGGCAACCTTTACAAATTATATATCAAACTATAAGATGATATATAACAAGCAAAATATGACATGAGGTTACAAAATGGAGAAAACCGTTCAACATTTATCGCTCTACGAGCAGATCAAGCAGCATCTGTTATCGGAGATTCAGGAGGGGCATTGGAAGACCCATGACAGGCTTCCGTCGGAGAATGAACTGACCAAGCAGTTCTCCGTAAGCCGGATCACCGTCAAGAAGGCGATGTCCGATCTGGTCGAGCAGGGTGTCATTTACCGGGTGCAGGGGAAGGGCACGTTCGTATCCGAGCCGGACGCAGAAGCCGCTGCGGATAGGGTGGCTGTCCGCTTTCCGGAGAAGAGATCAGTGGCGCTGCTGCTTCCTTTCATCAACAACCAGCATAACGCGCTGTTACTGAATGGTGCCGAGCATATCCTCTCGCGGGCGGGATATTCCCTGCTGCTTTGCAATACGGAGAATTCCGTCGAGAAGGAAGAACGCATCATCCGGGAGATGGTTGAACGCGATGTAGCCGGCATGATCGTGTATCCTGTCGACGGCGAGTCGTATAATCGGGAAATTTTGCAGCTTACCCTGGATTCGTTCCCGCTTGTCGTAATGGATCGATATTTGCGGGGAATCGACACGAACTGCGTGTGCCCGGATAATATCAAGGGGGCCCAGGACGGCGTCAACCATCTGATCTGTCTTGGCCACCGCAATATCGGCTTTCTATCCACGACCATTGCCGGCACGAGCAGCGTTGAGGACCGCTTGACCGGCTACGAGAGAGCACTGGCGGAGCACAATATCCCCATCGACCACCGTTACCGGTATGTCGACATCGAGCTCGGCGAGCCAATACCGATTATCAAGAAAATCAGGTCATTCCTGGACCGGAATCCTGAAATAACGGCCATTTTCGCGATCAATCCGGGCATTGGCCTGCAGGTCATCAAGCTCGCTTCCGAGATGGGCATCCGCATTCCGCAGGACTTATCCCTTATTTTCTTCGACGACTTCGAGCTCTCCGAATTCCACAGCGTCAGGCCGACCTTCATCAGCCAGGAAGAAAATGTGCTCGGCCAGGAGGCCGCCAAGCTGCTCATCTCCGTCATGGAGAATCCCGAGCAGCATACCCAGAAGCTGTTCTTCCCGCCCAAGCTGGTCATTAGGGACTCGACCGCGAAGCCAGGGGTTCTGGTGATGGACAGCAATGATTAGGGTGGGAATAAGGAAGCCCCAAGAACCATTGTGGATGGTTCTTGGGGCTTGTTTGTTGATCGGCTTTTCCAGCAGTCGGTTGTTCCTCCTGGTCTATTATTATTTATTGATAAGAGGATTCAGGTATCTTAATCAGATACAATTAATTATCGATTAACATTGATTGTCTCAAGTAAATCAATACCTTTATACCGATCATGAAACTTCCAAGAGTACGAAATCAAATCCAGTATGAGCCGCATTCTTAGTATCAACATGTGGAATATTTTTTGTTCCATTCGGTTTTGTGAAATTTTTCTACTTCATTTCAACTTGCCTTAGAATTAAGGGAATGGTAATGATCGGAGAGAAGGGTCATTTTCTCTTGCCCACCATCTAGAATCGTGACCGTAATAAATGTCGATTGCCCAAAATTCAACAGTCTCATGATAGATCATATCGTATTCTGAAGTGAGTTCAAGTCCACCCCATATCCGATTTATTCTACCAACAGCTTCCTCTATAGATATTCCAAATTGGCTTGCATACATTCAACAATTTCATTGCAGAACTTAAGAGACTTCTTACTAGTCTTAAAATTAAACATTTGTTGACTCCTCCTACCCTTTAGGAATAATTCTGAAGATGTAATGTACTATAACCTTTCATCAACGGTACATCTTCCTCATACTGAAGATAATTATGCATCGATTATAAATTCATCATAAAACATGTTATGATTTTGCCCAATGTTAATTGCAGAAGTACCATCTAGCCCTAATATAACAAAGAAATGTCCTCGGAGTCATCTGTGTGAGATTCAGGGGTATTTATATTACTTTGTGTGTGAAGGACATAATGTTATAGTAGTCGTTATAGTAGTGATTGTTTAACGGTTACTTGATCTTCTTTCAACATGGCTATAACGTTATCTGTTTTGATTTCAAATAGAAATTTTTTTGGTGAATCTTTACATGTCAAATTAATGTCCAATATATCTTTTTTTGTCGAAATCGTTTGTTTTATTATAGATCAAGTCAGAACGTTCTATTTTCCCTCCTCTACTAGCTAAGAAAAATAAAGTGCAATATTGCTACATCGGTATTCCCATTCCCCGCTTCCCATTTCCCCAAAAAATCATTAAAATATAAAAGATGATCTCTTACATCTTTTAACGCCCCATGCACTATCCACTCTGATCGAAGAAAGGAATTTACATAATGATTATTAAACCGAGAACACGGGGATTTATTTGTACAACGGCTCATCCGGTGGGCTGTGCGAGTCAGGTGAGGCAGCAGATCAATTATGTCAAAGCCCAGCCTGCGGTGAGCGGCTTCAAAAATGTGCTGGTCATTGGCGCTTCGACCGGATACGGCTTGTCCTCCCGCATCGTTGCCGCTTTCGGCGGTGGAGCCAATACGGTCGGTGTTTACCGTCAAGGCGCAGCCACCGACAACCGCACGGCTACTGCCGGCTGGTACAACTCGGCAGCCTTCGAGAAGGCCGCGCAGGAAGCCGGCCTCAAGTCCTTCAGCGTCACCGGCGACGCCTTTGCCGATGAGACCAAAGCCAAAACCGTCGACGTGATCCGCACGGAGCTGGGTCAAGTCGACCTGGTGGTCTACAGCGTAGCATCGGCCAGACGGATTCATCCGAAAACCGGTGAGGTGTTCAATTCCACCTTGAAACCGATCGGCAGGCCCTACACGAACAAAACGGTTAATTTCCACAATGGCACGGTAAGCTCCATCACCATTGATCCTGCAACCGACGAAGATATCGATAACACCGTTGCCGTTATGGGCGGCGAAGATTGGCAGCTCTGGATTGATGCGCTGCTGGATGCGGGCGCTCTTGCCGACGGCGCAACGACGGTCGCTTATTCCTACATCGGCCCTGAACTGACGCAGGCAGTCTACCGGGAAGGCACTATCGGCCGGGCCAAGGACGATCTGGAAGCAACGGGTCACCGCCTCAACAAGCAGCTCGGCGAACGGGGCGGACATGCTTACGTATCCGTATGCAAGGCACTGGTAACCCAATCCAGCTCGGCTATACCAGTAGTTCCTCTGTATATCTCTGCCTTGTACAAGGTGATGAAGGAAAAAGGGCTGCACGAAGGCACGATTGAGCAGGCCTACCGCTTGTTCGCGGACAGACTTTATACTTCGAACGGAATGGAACTGGATGAGGTTGGACGCATTCGCATCGACGACTGGGAAATGCGCAATGATGTGCAGGCGGAGGTTGCGAGGATCTGGGAAGAGCTGACTACCGATAATATTTATGAGCTGTCGGATCTCGAAGGATACCGGAAGGAGTTCTTCCAGCTGTTCGGCTTTCAAGCGGACGCGGTTGATTACGAAGCGGATGTTTCGCCTGAGGTCGAAATCCCGAATCTGCGATGACAGCGGTCGGTTTCATTTTTCCCTACTAAAAAAGGGGCTCCCGGATTTTATCCGGAAGCCCCTTTTCTTTTGCATTTCAATTTTAATCTGGATTGCCCGGCTTCGTTTACATCACGATAATCTGTGGATTACCCAACTTCAGCAATTCGCTTAAGATTCCGAAGTAACTATACCCGTTCTATCCTTTCGCGAGGCTCTCAAAGAATCAATCGCAATCATAGCGACTCCTATGCACAGCAAGGAATCAGCAACATTAAAAATAGGGAAATTAAAAAAATGAACCTGAAGCATATCCACGACTTCTCCCTTAAAGACACGATCGATATAATTACCCAACGCACCGCCTAGAACGAGGGCTAATCCATAAGATAGAAACTGATTCTCCCGGTATACCCTGTGCAAATAGATCATGATTCCGATAATAACCAAGGAGGTTACCGCTATGAAAAATCCCAGTTGGCCTTCCAGTATGCTGAATGCAGCTCCCTTGTTTCGTATCGAGGCGAGTCCAAAAACTCCGGGTATAACGGTTATTTGCTGTCCGATTGTCATATACATGGATACAAGCCATTTGACCACATGGTCCACGATAATAACACCGACAGCTATACAATAATAACGGAACACTCCATTCACTCCTTTTAAATACGTCATACGTTCATTCTTCAACGCTCATAATTTTTGCTGTGTCTATGTATCTGCCTGTATACCTAATCCTCAATATCATAACATTCTCTGGATGGGATATGCCAGTATCATTAGTACAGTGATACTTATAACTGTCGAGATCGCCAGCTGCCATAAAAAAAGAGCCGCCACGCCATTCACATGGCAATCGGGCAGCCCCTTCAAGCAAATAAATCCTGTCCATCCAGCCTACAGCTGTACTTTCTTCCCCGTCCTTGCACTCTCAACCGCGCCGAATACCATCGCCACGCTCTTGATGTTATCCAGGCAATCGGTCTCTGCCGGGCGGCCCTGCTCCAGGGCATTGAACATTTCATCCAGGCAGCCCCAGTGTCCTTCGCGTCCTTCATAGGTGACAGCCGCTTCGATCTGCTTCATCGGCAAGAAAAATTCCGGTCCTTTACTGGTGTCGACAGCCGCTGCAACCGGCAAATTGGCCCCATCCCATTTCGCCGTACCGCTGCTGCCGGTTACTCTCCACTCCGATTCCCAGGAGGTGCCGAGGCCCTGGGCGCACCATGAACCGCGATAGCTGAATACGGAACCGTCGCTCATCTCGAAAATGCAAATCGCCGAAGCGTTCCCTGTGTACCAGGAGCCCGGAGGGTTATATTCATGGCAGTAGACCGATACCGGGTCGGCGCCGATGATGAAGCGGGCCTGATCGAAGGTATGGATCGCCATATCAATAACAAGCGGGCTGTCCATCGCGTCACGGAAGCCTCCGAAATGCGGCCCCAGGAAGAAATCGGCATGAATGGAGCCGACTTGTCCAATATCGCCCGACCCCACCAAATCGCGGAACGAGCGGATTTGCTTCAGGTAGCGGCGGTTCTGCATAACGGCATAGCGCTTGCCGGTTTGCCCGCTGATGCGTACGATTTCTTCGGCATCGGCATACGACTCTGCCATCGGCTTCTCGCCAAGCACGTTGCAGCCCGCTTCCATCGCGGTTGTGACAATCTGTTTATGGCTGGCCGGGATGGTCACATCAAAGACGAGATTGGCTCCCGTTGCCGCCAGCGCCTGGGACAGATCAGTGAAGGTCGGAACGTTAAGCCCGCGTTTCTCCGCCATTTTCCTGGCGCTCTCCTCGAAAATATCCACCAGACCGACAATCTCGGCGTTCTCCCGCTGCGCTGCGTAATCCAGCCATGTATTGGACATGCCGCCGCAGCCTGCTACGACAATTTTATGTTGTGCCAATCAAAAGCACCCTCTCATTGTAAAAGTATGATCATTTTCCATATCGCAATTAGGCCAGCTCCCTTGCGCGCGCTCTCCCGTGAGACTTTCAAGGGTGGAGTAACGATAGGTCAATCCGCACAGTCGATCCACGAAAGCGTGCAGGTTACTCAGGATTAGGAATAAAATCTCCGCCGCGGCATTTTTTCAAATAATTAAGGCCGTGCACCTGCCCCGTCATCTCCAGCTCGCCCCGGTAAACCGGATCATGCCAGCCTTCGATATCGATGCTTCCCTCATAGCCCGCCTGGCGCAGGATCGTAATAATATCCGTCCAGTTCGTATCGCCAAAGCCCGGCGTACGGTGCCAGACGAATTCCTTCGGTCCATGAATGCCGTATTCGCGAACGATATCCCAGGCAATGGTGGCATCCTTGCCATGCACGTTGAAGATTTTATCCACCCATTTGCGCAGCTGCGGAATGGGATCGATCAAGCTGACCATCTGGTGGGTTGGCTCCCACTGCAGGCCGATGTTGGCTGCCGGCACGGCATTGAACATCATCTCCCAGGCCGTTGGATTATGCGCAATATTCCAGTCGCCGCTTTTCCACGTCCCGCCCATATCGCAGTTTTCAAAAGCAAGCTTCACGCCCTTGGCCTCGGCACGGCGCGATAATTCGCCGAACACCTCGCCGAAGCGCGGCAGCGATTCATCGATCGAGCCCGGCATCCGTCCGGTAAAGCCGGCCACCAGATTGGTACCGAACGCTTCGGCATGATCGATCAGTCTCTCCCAGCTCGCTAATGTATCTGCATTATCGCCCGCTCCGGTGAGCGGATTCCCGAATATGCCCAAGCTTGAGATGACGATATCATGCTCCGCCGTTATTTCTTTAACGCGCTTCGACAGCTCCATCAGATCCGCATCCTTGGTGGATTGCCAGAAGGTCAGCGAGAAGGATTCAAAGCCATGGGGAATAATTTGGGGCAGAACGCGCACCGCGTCGCCACCGCCGACAAGCGTACCGATTCGAATTTGTTTCATTGTACCCTCCTAAGGTTTTACAAATATGATCTTCCCTTATCTTACCTAATGAGAGGAGAGCAAGCTATGAATGAAATTGCGTTTCAATCATACGATCTTACGATATTTATGGAAATGACAGCGTCGACATTTTCGTAAATAGCGATTATAATAAGAAAATTGTATGAGCCTAATTTTCATCCCGCAGAGGAGAGACCCGTTTATGACCGTCAGCCCTCACAAGGAACATACCTGGATTCCCGATCAGACGTTTCCCATCAATGTTTTTTTCGTGAGAGGAATCGGTCTGCATTGGCATGACCATATCGAGTGGATTTTTGTCAAGGAAGGCAAAGCCCGCATCCAGATCGACGCCGACTTCGAAACGCTCCAGCAGGGGGAGCTGGCATTCGTCAACTCCAGGCAGCTGCACAGCGCTGTTGTTCTGGATCCGGATACCGAGCTGATCTGCATTGTTTTTAATGAAGCTTTGGTGCGGGGGAGCGGTCTGGATATTACCGAGCATCATTATTTTCAGCCCTATTTGAACCAGCATCTGAAGTGGCCGGGAATTATCCGCAGAACGGAACCGCTTATGGAGGGCATCAATGAGTCTTTCTCCAGATTGGTGGGCGAATTCAAAGGCAAGCAGCCTGGCTACGAGCTCCTGGTCAAAGCCGAGCTGCTGCGGATTTTCGGGCAGTATTTTCGTTATGCGCAGCAGTTCGAAACGTTAAAATCTCCGCGCCTTCCGAATACGCCGGACTTCTCCGGGCTGCTCCAGACGCTGCGCGAGCGCTACCATGAACCGATCAGTGTCCAGGAAGCTGCCCGGATGGTCAACCTCAGCCCGAATTACTTTTGCAATGTTTTCAAGCAAATGACGGGCAAGACTCTTATTGAATATATTCATCTGCTGCGGATCCAGGAGGCCGAGCGTCTGCTGCTGGAGACTGATGCTTCCATAACCGAAATTGCCGACAGGGTCGGGTTTTCCAATATGACCTATTTCGGCCGCGTGTTCAGGAAGTTCAAGGACGGCACCCCCTCCGATATACGGAAAAAAAGAGCCGCTCTTCACAGCGCCGGCACCTCAACCCTGCTCTCCCGCAGCTGACCCAGGCACATGAGCTGACAGACGCAATAAAGCCGGTTCCCCCTGTCCAATGGCAGAAGAAACCGGCTCTTATTCCTATTATGCTATTGCTTCTTATTCCTTATTCCCCCGACAAGCTGCTTTCCTTCATAATAACATCATGCGCGCCGCCCTCGACCAGACTGGTTGCCGATACGAGCGTGATTCTGGCATTTTGCTGCATCTCTGCGATCGACTTCGTACCGCAGTTGGACATGGTCGATTTGATCTTGCTGATCGTCTTGTCCAGGTTTTCCTGCAGACCTCCGGCGTATGGCACGTAGGAATCAACGCCTTCTTCGAATACTAGGCCCTGCTTGCCTCCGGTATCGTACCGCTGCCAGTTCCGCGCGCGATTGGAGCCTTCTCCCCAGAACTCTTTCACAAAGTTGTTGCCGATCATAAGCTTCTTGGTCGGGCTCTCGTCAAACCGGGCAAAATATCTGCCCATCATGACAAAATCTGCGCCCATGGCCAGCGCAAGCGTGATGTGATAATCGTGTACAATCCCGCCGTCGGAACAGATCGGCACGTAGATGCCCGTTTCCTTATAGTACTCTTCTCTTGCTTCCGCGACCTCGATCAGCGCCGATGCCTGACCGCGTCCGATCCCTTTTTGTTCGCGGGTAATGCAGATGGCGCCGCCGCCGATCCCGACTTTAACAAAGTCCGCGCCGGATTCCACCAGATAGAGGAAGCCTTCACGGTCAACGACATTCCCTGCGCCGATCTTGACATTGAAGTTGGATTTGACGTATTGCAGCGTATCGCGCTGCCATTCGCTGTACCCGTCCGAAGCGTCAATAACGAGAATATCGACTCCCGCAGCGACCAGTGCCGGCACCCTTTCTTCATAATCCTTCGAATTGATGCCTGCCCCGACGATATAGCTTTTGTTGCCATCGAGCAGCTCCAGCGGATTGCCTTTATGCGCATCGTAATCCTTGCGGAACACGAGGTAGCACAGATTCTGCTGCTCATCCACGATGGGCAGACAGTTCAGTTTATGCTCCCAGATCAAATCATTGGCTTCAGGCAAGGTTAAGCTGGACTTGCCGTAAATAAGCGACGAGAAGGGCGTCATGAAATCCTTGATGCGCTTGTCCAATGTATCGCGGCTTATCCGGTAATCTCTGCTGGTCACGATGCCAAGCAGCTTTCCGTTTGGTGTACCGTCGCCGGTGATCGCTACGGTCGAATGACCGGTTTTCTCCTTCAGTTCCAGCACATCCTTGAGCGTGTGCTCGGGTGTCAGGTTTGAGCGGCTGACCACGAAGCCCGCCTTGTATTCCTTGACTTTTCGTACCATGGCTGCCTGATCTTCAACGGATTGGGAACCAAAGATAAAGGAAATACCGCCGCAGCGCGCCAATGCAATCGCCATATTATGATCCGAAACCGACTGCATGACCGCGGATGAGAACGGTATGTTGAGAGAAATATCAGGTTGTTCGCCTTTATTGAATTTGGTGATTGGCGTCTTCAGCTCGACATTGGCCGGCGTGCAGTCCTTTGTCGTCAAATTGGGGATTAACAAGAACTCATTGAACGTCCGGGACGGTTCAGTATAATAGAAAGCCACTCTCTTCCCACTCCTCATCTATTTTTAGTTAATTTTTAGAATCATACACCTTGCTTAACTTAAGGTCAATAGTTAATAAACAGGATTAAGTGAAGAAAACCGGCTTCGCCGTCCTTTGACGGGCAAGTAGGATTCTTCGCTCAGAAATAGAAGCAAAGCATCGAGGAATTCTTATACTTGCCGATATATCAAGAAGAAACGGCTGTCGCCGTCCTTTGGCGGCGCGGCAAGTTTCTTCCCACAGAAATATAAGCAAAGTATGATGGAATTTTATACTTGCTTATATATCAAAAAAACCGCTTATCGCAGCGGGACCAACGGCGGCTTGATGCCCGTCTGCCTGCTGAATAAGCGGATTTTTCCACATTACATATATCAACTTCTAACTACTTCAGATATAGTCTTCCGGTTTCCTCCCAGATCTCGCCCGGAGCCAGACTGAACAAACCGATTTCGTCCGCGGGAAGATCGACATTCGGCGCATTGACCAGATTAATCTGCGGCTCCGGACAGAAGAAGCCTTCGGTCGCGAAGTTGTTCCAGATCATCCACTGCTTATAAGAGGTTCCCACATCATAGACCAAGGTGCGGCCAAGCTTGGTATCGGTGAGCTCCATCCGGTTGCGCCCGTTCTGCGGCACCGCCGTGTAGTGATTGTCCAATTCCGTGAAGAATGGATAAACGCCTTCGCCCTTGAGCTGCTCTTCCTCCGCAGTCAGCGGCAGAAATTCACCCGTAGGCAGCATCCGCTCGCTCATTTCCCAGCGGCTTCCGATCGTCAGCTTCACCCGGTAATCGGCCGCCGAGCTTCCAGCCGCGAATGGGGCATTTACTGCCGTATGGAAGGCGAACAGGCATGGCATCACATCCGCTCCGTCATTGCGGATCAGGATATGCTGCGATAAGCCGGCAGAGCTGAGCGTATACTTGAGCTTGATGGTAAACAGATGAGGCAGGAATTTGTACACCGCATGCTGCTCATCTACCTTGAGCGCTACGGTAACGAAGCTCTCTTGTCCGGTTTGCCCGAACTCCTCCACATCCCAGGTCTCGCTATGTACGAAGCCATGCAGATGATTGCCGGTCTTCTCTTCATTCACAGGGAAGGTATAGGTCTTGCCATTCCAAGGGAACTTGCCGTCTTCGAACCTGTTCGGCGGAAACAGCACCGGAATGCCATGGATAATCGGCCTTGCCTTAAACGATTCCATCTCGTCCGCTGTAGGCTCGTGAAGGAAGTTGTAACCGTTTGCTGTATCGCGAAAAGCAATCAGATTCCCGCCGATTTCCGGCAGGATTGCCGCTTCATAGCTTCCGCTCTTCAGCCATACTGCTTTCTCGCCTTGATATTCACCCTTGTATGCAGCTGCTTCGCTCATGTGTAATTAATCGCTCCTTTAATATGAATAATGAATGCCAGGCCAATTATTACTTCATTATATATCAATAAGAGTACCATAAAGGCAGCCTGTGGAGAAGGCTGCCTTTTGTGGTTCCCAGTCCCGCAAGAAGAAACGGCTGTCGCCATTCTTTTGGCGGCGCGTAATCCGCCCGCTATGCCGTAATCTGTTTCCCCTGCGAATGCAGGTACAGCTCCTCGTAATATCCTTTACGGCTGAGCAGCTGCTCGTGGGTGCCTTCCTCCACAACCTCGCCATCGCGCATAACCAGAATCCGGTCCGCATGCATGATGGTGGAGAGCCGATGCGCGATAACCAGCGTGGTGCGTCCCTCGGACACAGCCTCCAGAGCGGATTGGATCAGCTGCTCGGTCTGAGAATCCAGATTCGCCGTCGCTTCATCCAGAATCAGCACCTTCGGCTTGAACACAATGATGCGCGCGAACGAGATCAGCTGCCGCTCCCCTGCGGAAAGCCCGCTTCCCCGCTCCGACAGCCGCGTGTCGTAGCCTTCTTTTTTCTCGGAAATCAGCTGCTCCGCACCAACAAACTTGCAGGCCTCGATAACCTCTTCCCGGGAAATCGTTTCGTCAAACATGCGCACATTATCGACGATGCTTCCGGAATACAGATACGGCTCCTGCTGGACAAGTCCGACGATCCGGTGAAGCTTCTCCTGGGGAATGTCCCGGATATCCGTTCCGTCGATCAGCACACTGCCCTCTTGCGTGTCATAAAACCGGCAGAGCAGGCTGATCAGCGTACTTTTACCGGCACCCGTCGTTCCGACGATTCCGATCATTTCGCCTGGCGTGATATGAAGATCCAGGTCGCGGATAACAGGTGTGTCCTGCTTGTAGCCGAAGGTGATCCGGTTGAAATCGATGCGGCCTTTGACATCCGCCAGGCTTACATCGGTTACTCTTTTGCTGTCTTTGACTTCAGGGGAAATGGAGAAAATCGTCCAGATCCGGTTGACGGCAACCGATGTGGATTGCAGCGTATTCCACTGCTGCGTTATCGCGTTGATCGGTTGAAAGAACTGGCGGATATACGTAATAAACGCATACAGCACGCCGAACTCGATTTTATGATCAAAGACAGCCATTCCGCCGAGCCACGTAACGAAGGCAATCGAGATATTGCCCAAAATATCGAAGGACCGGTTAAACAGAACATTGGTGCGGATTTCCCGCAAATTCGCTTTCAGGTACGACTCGTTGCGGCCGGTAAACTGTTTGCCCTGCTCCTTCTCCTGGTGAAATGCCTGGATGATGCCCATACCGGCCAGATTCTCCGCCACAAAGGCAACCAGTCTGGAAAGCTGCGTTCTGGACAGCTGGTATGTCTTGCGCATATAAGAGCGGAACGCTATGGCGATGAAAGCGATAATCGGCAGCAAAATCATGCAGTACAGCGTAAGCTCGACATCCAGCTGGTACATCAGCACCAATATGAAGATCAAGGTCAGGCCATCGCGGAAAACGCTCAGCACGACCTGGGTGAAGAATTGATTCAAGGTTTCCGTGTCGCTCGACACATGGGTGATCAGGCTCCCCGCCGGTGTACGGTCGAAGAACGGGATGGACAGCCTGGAAATATGCTCGAACAGCTCCTTGCGAATGCGGGCGACGATGCTTTGGCCGGCAAACTGCAGCAGATTATTCTGCAAATAAGTAAATACCAGGCCGCCGATGGACAGGGCAAAATAAATGCCGCCGATCATGACTAATGTTCCGTAATCGGTTTTGCCGACCATCAAATGGTCATCAATGGCAATCTTCATTAAATAAGGCTGAAACAGATCAGCCGCAATCGCCAGCAGCGTGCATATAAACATCAGGGAAAAAGCAAGACGATGCGGTTTCACATAGGCATACAAGGCGCGGAAGCCCGTTTTTCCTTTTTGCTCATTTTTAGCTTCATCCCGGGGGGATGCTTTCTGCCGCTCCTGCTTAACGGATATGGTCGACATGCCGGCTTCCCTCCTCCTGAATGGTATACAGCTCAGCGTACAGGCCCTGCTGCTTCAATAATTCCTGGTGCGTACCCCGCTGGACAATCCGTCCTTCGCTCAGCACGACGATTTCATCCGCATGCTTGATCGCACTGATCCGGTGCGCAATCAGGATGGTCGTTTTGCTTTTGCGTTCCTTGCGGATGGAGTTTACAATACTCGTCTCCGTCACCGCATCCACCGCGCTTACGCTGTCGTCCAGTATGAGCAGCGGCGCATTTTTGATAATTCCCCGGGCCAGGCTCGTGCGCTGCCGCTGACCCCCGGACAGCGTGATGCCCCGTTCCCCCAGCTTGGTCTCGAACTTGTCGGGAAACGCTGCGATGCTGTCATAGATCTGGGCTTGCTTGGCTGCCTTCTCGACATGCTCAAAGCCGGATTCCCGGCGGAAGAACGCGATATTATCGCGAATGGTCGTACTGAACAGGAACCCGTCCTGCGGTACATAAGCAATCTGGCTGCGCAGGCTCTCAATCGTCAGTTCGTGAATATCCATGTCGTCAAAGAGAATCGTACCCTCCGGCGAATCGTAGACCCGCAGAAGCAGCTTCATCAGTGTCGTCTTGCCGCTCCCCGTCTTCCCGATAATGCCCAGCGTCTTGCCCGGCTCCACCTTAAGGTCGATGTCATGCAGCGTTTCTTTGGATGCCCCCGGATAAGTGTAGGAGAGATGACGGATTGCGACTCCCGTATGCCTCAAATCCGCTGACTTCGCATCGATTGCATCCTGGATCTCCGATTCTACGGAAAGCAGATCATTGATGCGCGTCAAGGATGCCCTCGAGCGCTGCATCGTATTGATCACGTTGCCGATTTGCTGCAGCGGGTTCACCATCATCCGGATGTACAGCGTCAATGCGACGAAGCTCCCCAGTGAAATCGTGTTGTTAATCGTCAAGTACCCGCCGTACATGATCGTCACAATAAACGACAGCGCGCCCAGAAACGGAATAAGCGCCTGAAACAGCGAGGATACCCGTACAAGATGCAGCTGATTATCGCGGATATTGTCTACCGTCTGAGCGAAACGGCCGATCATAATCGGCTCCACCGCAAATTTCTTCGTCACGCGGATCCCGCCGAACTGCTCCTCCGCCGACTCGGTCATTTTGCCAAGGGACTCCTGAACCTTGAGCGAGCGGCCCCGGATGACGGGACCGAAACGGGTCACAATCCAGGGAATAATGAGCAGGGGAAGCACACAGGCGAGAATCAGATAATACGGAATGTCACTGATCAGCATCATAAAAATGGCTGAAATAATGAGCATCGTCGCATTCGTTGTCTGATTGATCCCCATGGAGATCGATTCCCGAACGGCCGTCACATCGTTGATGACGTAGCTCAGCCATTTGCCGACTCCGTGCTTGGAATAATAGCTTTCGCTGAGCGTCATGAAATGAACGAACAAGCGGTTCCGGGTATAGAATTCAAAGCGGCGCCCAAGCCGCATAATCATATATTGTCCAATGCCCGCCAGCAGGCCAAAGCTTAACCCGACACCCAGCAGCAGCAAGCTGTAATCGATAATAGCAGTACGGGTAATATCTCCAAGCTTCAGCTGATCCGTGAAATTCCCGATGATTTTGGGATAAAACGACTGAATAATGTTTCCTGTCATGATAGAGGCGACGGCAATTGCATACAAACCCCAATTCGTCCGAATATAGTTAAACAGCAACCGTTGCGGCTTCAAAAGAAAATCACACCCCCGAAAAGACGTACATTCCTATTAACCATACTGAATGCCGAGTAAAACGTTTAATGCTTGCGCTGCAGAGCGCTCTCTAGTCAAGCTGAAAAACCCATTTGCCTTTTTGCATGCAGGCAGAAAATCCCCAACCTGAAAGCTTCCGGATGTATTCATCCGGTTGGCTTTAAGGAAAGGGGATGCTAGCTTTATTTATGAAATTCGTATCGCTTGAGCCACAGCTCGCACACGGAGGTCCATGAGGCGACGTGCTTATCTTCCTCGGCAAGTCCCAGACCATGACGTCCATGCTCATACACATGCAGATCAAACGGTACACCGGCGCGGCTGAGAGCCGAAGCGAACATCAGCGAGTTTTCCACGGGAACACCGGCGTCATCGGAGGTATGCCACAGGAAGGTTGGCGGCGTATCCTCCGTCACTTGCTGCTCCATGCTCATCAATTGGACCAGATGCTCTTCCGGCTCGGAACCGAGCAAATTTTTCTTCGAACCTTCGTTGGAATACGGCGGCTGCATCGTGATAACCGGATAACACAGGACGAGCAGATCCGGTCTGCTGGACTGCCGGTCCACCGGATCATCCGCATCGGCTTCTCCCCGGTCGAACAGGGTTCCGGCCGTTGCCGTGAGATGTCCCCCGGCCGAGAAACCGAGTACGCCGATCTTGCCCGTATCAATTCCCCATCCGGAAGCACGATGCCTGACATAACGGACAGCGCGCTGTATATCCGTGAGTGCGCTTGGGTAACGGTAAGGCGCTACGCGGTAACGCAGAACGAAAGCCGAAATGCCAATGGAGTTAAGCCACAAAGCGATCGGTTCACCTTCATGATTGGCCCGCATGCCATATCCGCCGCCCGGAACCACAATAACTGCGCCGCTTCCCTTGCCTTCCACCAGATAGGTGGTAAGCGCCGGACGGTCTTCTTCCGTGCTTCCCTCGGCGCGTGGAGCGCCTCCGGGCCAAAGCTCGATTAATTCGTTCTCAGATCCAGCCACTTCACTTCCTCCAGTGTCAGAGAGATAGTCGTTGCCTCCAAACAGGATTTCAGCTCTGCTTCATTTCGCGGACCCACGATGGCGCCCGTCGCAAATGATTGATTCAGCACGTAGGCAAGCGCGATTTGAATCGTAGAGAAGCCTTTCTTCCTTCCAAGCTCTTCGGCACGGTAGTAACGTTTCCAGTTGTCATCATTATAAAATACGCGCACCAGGTCGGCGTCAGAACGATCCTCCGGCGTAAATCGGCCCGTGAAGAAGCCTCTGGCTTGCGAGGACCAGGAGAACAGCGGCATTCCGCCGCGTTCATGCCAGGCCAGCATTTCTTCGTCAACGCTGATGCAATCCTTCCAATATGCTTCCTGCGCTTTGGCCAGACTGAGGTTCGGACTGCTGAATTCGAAGCCCCGCAGGCCGTGTTCAGCCGCATAACGGTTCGCTTCATCCAGTCTGGCCGTCGTCCAGTTGGACCCGCCGAACGCCAGGATCCGTCCCGCTTCCACATGCTCGTTCAACGCCTCAATAATGTGCCCGACAGGAATGTTCGGATCATCGCGGTGAAGCGCATACAGGTCGACATAATCCGTGCGCAGACGCTCCAGGCTGATCATCAGCTCTTCATGAATCGCTGCTTTGTTCACCCGCGGGCCATCCTTGTTCGGATGCGCGCCCTTCGTCCAGATATTGATCTGGTCGCGGTTGCCGCGCTCCTCCACCCACATGCCAATAGCCTGCTCGCTCTTGCCTCCGGAGTAGCCATAAGCCGTGTCAATCGTGTTGCCGCCAATTGCAGTAAACGCATCAAGATTCGTGCTGACAAGCTCATAAACATCCGGTGCAAAATAATCCGATCCCATGATCAACTGGGTCACGCCTTGCTTAAGTCCGGGCAGGTCGATTTTTTTCATCTGGTAAACATCCTCCTCTATTATACATGATTTATTAAAATTTATTAAGATGAATTAATATTAAATTAGCACGCGCTCGCGCGAATAGGCCGATTTCAGGCAGGCATCCAGCACTTTCATATTGGCAACCGCATCATCCGGTGTGAACCGGGCCGTCTGCTCGCCCCATACGGTGCGGGCAAAATCGTCGATTTCCAGCGCGAACGCATTCAGCTCCTGCGGCTTCTCTTCGCGCACTCCGTCCTTCGTATGAACGATGAAGTGCTGATCCCCCACAAAGGCCCCCGGCACTTCAATCCAGCCGTCTGATCCCAGAATTTCAAGAGGATTCCGGAAAGCGGCCCACATGCCGCTGCTAAACGTCAGCGCTACACTGCCGGGGAACTCCAGGAGACCGGAAGCCATCATATCGACTTCATCGTGCTCGGGTGAAATCAAGGCATGCACAGTTGCGGCTTCCGGTTCCGCTCCCAGAATCAGACGCGCCACGCTGATGGGATAGCAGCCGATATCGTAAAGCGATCCGCCTCCCCATTCCCTGCGGTAGCGGACATTGCCCTTGTCCCCGGCATTATTGAAGGTAAATGCAGCATGAATGCCGCGGACGTCGCCTATTTCTCCGGAGCCGATAATTTCTTTGAGCCGTTCATAACGCGGATGATGGCGGTACATGAAGGCTTCGGCCAGATGCACGCCTGTCCGGCTTGCTGTGTCTGCCATTCTCTGCGCTTCTTCGGCATTCAGCGCAATCGGTTTCTCGCAGAGTACGTGCTTGCCTGCTTCCATCGCCCGAATGGACCATTCCATATGGAGATGATTCGGAAGCGGTATATAAATGGCGTCAATGCTGCCATCCGATAATAGATCTTCATAGCTGCCGTAGGCAGTCGGAATATTAAGCTGCGCTGCTGTTTCCCGGGATTTCTCCAGGTTGCGGCTGGCAATAGCCGCCGCTTCGCCGGTCTGCGATTGCTGGATCCCGGGAATGACCGAACGTTTCGCGATTCCGGCTGTTCCAAGAATACCCCATCTAAGTTTTTTTGTAGTCATGTATACGTTTACACCTGCCTTAATGGATTTGCCCCTAGTATAGACCAATTCCTCCGGCGTGGAAATATAAAACTACTTCTGAATATATAAGATTAGCGCTTTCATTCCCGTTACGAACAACCGGGAAAGGTCTTAAATCTACAGCATTATCAACGAAAAAAAGCCCGTAATCGTTCCTCGGAACGAACAGGGCATTTATATTTTCGGAGAAAGAGAACGCTTACGCAAGCTTCGGAAATAATCCTCCCCGCAGCGGGTCTCCCGGCTCCAGTGATTGTCCGTCCGTGCAGACATGGCGGGCGCCGCTGTAGGTTGTTCCATCTTCCATATAGATAATGGCCAGAGCGCGGCGCGGCTGATCCGTTTGATTCGCATGGGCATAATGGAAGGTGAGGCCGTTATGAAAGGTGCAGCTGCCTGCTTTCATCCGGACGATAGCCGCCGTGTTGCGGTCCACTTCCGACGCGCCCGAGTCTTCGAAAATATCATGCGGCGAAACCAGGTCCACATGCTTGAGGTTCTTGATTTTTTGCGACTTCGGAACGAACATCATACAGCCGTTATTTTCATCCACATCGTCAAGCGCAATCCAAATCGACATGCCGGTCTGCTCATTCATGGGCCAGTATGGGGCATCCTGATGCCAGGGAGTCGGTTTGGAATCCTGAGGCATTTTGAACAGGGCATGGTCATGGAACAGCCGAATGCCGCTTGCGCCTGTAAGCTGCTTGGCAGCGTCGGCAAAACGCTCCGAGAGCACGAACCGGGCCATGCCGCCATGATCGCGCCAGGTGTTCACACGCTGATTCAAGACTTTGAAATAAGCCCCTTCCTTCTGAGCCGTCTGCACCGAATTTCCCGTCTTTTGGCCCATCGCCTCGTTCAGATGCTCGCGCAGCTCATTCAGCTCTTTACGGGACAGCATATTGTCAACCTGAACGAAACCATTGTCCCGGTAAAATTTAATTTGATCTTCCGTCAGCTTGATTTTCTTTTTTAACATGCGCTCGTCTCCCTTTGCTTCGAAAGTTATTTGTCTTACTCTTAATTTAAGCTATTATAGAACCATAATCTTGGAGGATGAGCGACAAAACCAGGTCGATCTGCCAAAAAGGGGACAAGAGGACATGACAACCTATACAGGCAGCAATTATTTCAAGGACAGCCGTTTTCCGTTCTATATCGACCGCGCCGTCATTCGCAGGAATGAGCCGATTCCTTCCCACACGCATGATTTCGTCGAACTGGTGTTTGTTGTTGAGGGGAGCGCCTTTCACGAAATGTCCGGTCATCAATACCGGCTGGCCACGGGGGATGTGTTCATTCTGGAGCCGAATGTATACCACAGTTATCTGGGATCGGCCGACGAAGATACCCTTGTCTATAATGTGTTGTTCGATACGGCTTTCCTGCAAAAGGAGCTCGAGGCGCTTCAGGAAATTCCCGCCTTTATCGATTTTTTCTATCTGATGCCCTTCCTGCGGAAAAGCCAGTCGTTTATCCCTTACCATCCGCTGCAGGCTGCGCAGAAGCTGCAGTTCCAGGGCCATCTGCAGACTATCTACGAGGAATATGAGCAGGAGCGCGACGGCTCCCAGCTCATTATCAAGACACGCTGGATCGAATGTCTGGTCTGGCTCAGCCGCTATCATCAAGAGAACCGGAGCACAGAGCGCCATACACTCAGCGACCGGGAGCGGATCCTGTCGATCCGCAATTTTGTCGAGCTGAATTACCGTCAGCCCCTGACCCTAATCCAGCTGAGCCGGATTTGCGGGATGAGCGTCTCCTCATTCACCGCCAAATTCAAGGAAGCCACCGGACAGAGTCTCATGGACTACAAGCACGAGGTGCAGATCCGCCACGCCTCCGCGCTTCTGCTCGATACGGACACCAAGGTGCTGGATATCGCGCTCGAAACCGGCTTCAACGATGTCAGCTTCTTCAATAAAATGTTCCGCAAGCATACCGGCGTCACGCCAAGAGAATACCGGCGTACGCATAAACAAAAATAACCCGATCCATACCTGTTTTCATTCAGGTGGAATCGGGTTATGGCCTATATAAGAAAAGCCGCCCCAACTATGACGAGGGCGGCTTATCGAATGACATCGTTTATTGGCCGGAATCGGCACTCCACAATGCAACGCGGTCCTGCACGTATTTCGTATATCCTTTTTCCATTTTCTCAACGCCCGCTTTGATCAGATCCTGCTGGTACGCCTCCCAGACTTTATCGAAGTTCTCCGGCTTCGCCAGGATCGCCTCCGGAACGCGCTTCCAGGTGATGTCCTTCATCTTGTTGCCGAGAACGGCTACTTCATCCTCGCCCGGGATCTGGATATTCCAGGCTGCGCCGTATGCCTTCACCTTGAACTCGTCTTCTTTGGGGAATAGATCCTTCCAAATTGTAGCATCATACGCTTTGAGCGTTTCTTTTTCCACATCGCTGTAGCCGGTCGGGATCATCTCCGGATTGTTCTTGGTATAGTAGTTGCCGGTTGAATCCTTCGCGCCGTCGCCATAGTGCACCATCATGTTCCAATAGAAGCCGATACCGGTTTCTTTTGTGAATGCCGTGTTGTCGTTATTGATGCGGTCCTGCACTTCCTGCGGTACGACGCGCTTGCCGTCCTCCATGACATAATGCTTGCCTTCAATCCCCCAGTTGTTGAGAATCTGGCCTTCATCGGATGCGAGGAAATCCAGGAACTTGATGATGCGCACCGGATCCTTCGCCGTGCTTGAAATCGAGATCCCGTAGCCGCCCATGAAACCGGTTGGCCAGAATGACGTTTCCTTGAAATCTTCGCTCAGGGTCACCGGATAATGACCGTATGTCTGGTCCAACTTGCCGGCTGACTTCAGAGCCTGCTGGCCGTCGTTGTAATCCCAGTCCTGGTCGATCAAGCCGAGTACGCGGCCGGAAGCGACCTTGGCTTTGTACTGGTCATACTTTTGCACAAAGCTTTCCGGGTCAAGCAGCCCTTCGGCGTTCATATGGTTCAGCCAGCGGAAATATTCCTTTTCTTCCGGACGGCGAAAGTGGTACTTGGCTTCAAATGTGTCCTGATCGACCCAGTATTCGCCGTCATCGGATCCGCCGGTTGTGGCAACGGCCGGGTTGGTAACGGAGATTTGTATATGCCAGTCATCCGCATTCAGCGATACTCCGATGTTCTTGTTGCCATTCTCGTCCGTCGGATGCTTGGCCAGATAATCCTTGATCGCCTTCTCATAATCCTGTACGGTACGAATCTGCGGGTAACCCGCTTCCTTCACGACGCGATGCTGAAGCTCGAAGCCTCCACCGGCCACGAATCGCTGTTCATCAACGGCTGCCCAGGTCGGAATGGCGTAGATGGACTGATCCTCAGTTGTATATTTGGCCCGGCTGAGGTAAGGACCTAGCACTCTCTTGATATTGGGCGCATATTTGTTGATCAAGTCGGTCAGATCGATGACGCCGCCGGCATCGACGAGCTTGCCGATATCGCCTTTGGCCGAAATGATGTCCGGATATTGACCGCTTGCCGCCATGAGCGCAACCTTCTGGGCCGGATCGCCTACGGCAAATTCCGCATCGAGGGTAACGCCTGTTTTCTTCGTAATTTCCTTGGACACTTCATCCTGCATGTTGTTCCAGTTGGGATTCGGATCCTCGGCGAAAAAGCTGAATGTGACCGGGGACAAGTCTTCTGTTTCCGCACCGGCGTTCGTGCTCGTATTCGCCGTGCCGGTGTTGTTCGCAGCCTTGCTGTTCTCGCCATTATTGTTGCTGGAGCAGCCGGCCAGCAGGCCGACGGAGAGCGCGAATGTCATGAGCAGCGCCGCCGCTTTGGATCTTGTGTTCATCATGCGTAAAAACCCTCCCAATTTGTAGTAAAGAAATATCGTAATGAACAGATTATCTGTCTATACCGGTTTATCAGCTGCGCTCAGCTCTTGACCGCGCCGAGCGTCATGCCTTTTACAAAATACTTCTGCAGGAACGGATAGACGACCAGAATGGGAACGGTCACGACGATCGTAATGGCCATCTTCACCGATTCAGGCGAGATTTGGCGCATGACCTCGGTCATGTTGCGGCCGCGGAAGGAATCGGCGTTGGTCGTCGTGCTCTGCAGCACCTTCATCAGTTCAAACTGCAGGGTAGTCAAGTGTTCCTTCGAGCCGTTGAACAGATAGGTATCGAACCAGGAGTTCCATTGTCCCACCGCCAGGAACAGCGCGATCGTCGCCAGCGCCGGCTTGGTCAGCGGCAGGATGACACGCCAGAAGATCGTCCAGTCGTTCGCCCCGTCCAGCTTCGCCGACTCCTGCAGCGCATAAGGAATGCCATCGATGAAGGAACGGATGATGAAGACGTTGAATGCGCTCACAAGTCCGGGAAGCACGTAGACGGCGAAGGTGCCGATCATATGCAGGTCGCGAATCAGAATGTAGAACGGAATCAGCCCGCCAGATATATACATCGTCATTGCGAGGAAAGCCGAAACGAATCTGCGTCCCTGAAAATCAATGCGGCTGATCGTGAAGGCCAGCATCGAAGCGCTGACAAGCCCCAGAATCGTCCCGATAACCGTTCGGAGAATGGAGATTTTCAGCCCGGTAATCAGCCCGCCAAAGGCAAAAATCGTCTCGTAGTTCTTCAGCGTAAACACCCGGGGATAAATGGTGAGTCCGCCGCGCACGCTGTCGGTGGAATCGTTAAGCGATATCGCCAGCACATTCAGGAACGGATACAGCGTTACAATCGTAACGACCGCCAGAATGAGATAGACAAGCAGGTCAAAGGTTCTGTCCGGCCAGGATGCCCCGGAGGACCATTTGCGCGAAGCCATGCGGCATCCCTCCTAGAAAATACTTTCTTTGGTTACTTTTTTGAATATGCCGTTTGCGACAAGCAGCAGGATGATGCTGATCAGAGAGTTGAAAATATTGATCGCTGTACCGAAGGAGAACCGTCCCATGCCAAGCCCGTAGTTCAGCGCGTAGAGGTCAAGCACCTGCGAATAGTCGCTGACAAGCGGATTGCCGAGCAGGAATTGCTTCTCGAAGCCGATGCTGACCAGGTGGCCGATGGAGATGATCAGCAGAATGATGATCGTAGAGCGGATGCCCGGAAGCGTAATATTCCATATCTGCTGGATCCGGTTCGCACCGTCTACCTTCGCCGCTTCATACAGCTCGGGCCCAATGCCGGCAATGGCGGCCAGATAGATGATCGTGTTCCAGCCCATCTCTTTCCAGACATCCGAGCCGGTTACGATATACCAGAACAAATTGCCCTTCGCCATATACTGGATCGGCTGATCGATGATGTTCAGACTCATAAGCAGCCCGTTGACGGCGCCGTCGGTTGCCAGCATCTTCGTTACGATACCTGCGACGACGACCCAGGACACGAAATGCGGAAGGTACGAAACCGTTTGCACAAAACGCTTGACGGCCATCGCTTTCACTTCGTTCAGCACGATCGCGAAGATGATCGGTACCGTGAAGCCGGCGACCAGTCCCATCGTACTCATGGCCAGCGTGTTGCGGAGCACCTGGTAAAATTGCGGATCGTGAAATAGTTCCTTGAAGTACTGAAGCCCCACCCACTCCTGATCGAAGAAGCTTCGCCCCGGCTTGAATTTCTGGAATGCCATCGTCCAGCCCCACAGGGGCAGATAGCTGAACACGAATACCCATGCGATAAAAGGAAGCGACATGAGATACAGATACCGCTGCTGGAAAAAAACGCTCCAGAATCGTTTTCTGCCATGCTTCGCAGGGGCTTTCATTTCGGTTGTAACCGCTGCCATGTATTTCCCTCCTTGCTGTATGTCCTTATGATAATGGAAATGCGATGCCCGCAATACCCGACCAATTCAAGCGAAAATCATATAAAAATCAGCGCTTTGAACGTCCGTCAAGAAGAAACGGCTGAGGCCGTCCTTTTGGCGGCACAGTAAGTTTCTTCCCACCGAAATAGAAGCAAAGTATGGAGAAATTTTATACGTTCTTTTATTTAGAAAAAGACTGGCTGCGCATGTGGAAACATCTTCCGATACTCGCAAGTGCTGCAAGCATGTCTATCGCTTGTCACTTGTCGAGATCGCTGTTGTACCCGAATTTTTATTTTGGAACCCTTTATCCGATAAATTCGGGGTACAAAGGCGAACGCTTACGCTTCTACAGACTATTTCCACCTGCTCCGCCTACTTCTTGCGGTAAGCGGAAGGCGAAGAACCTTCGTACTTGCGGAATTTGCTGTGAAAATAATCGACGTTCGTATAGCCGACCTTCTCTGCCACCTGATAGACCTTCAAGCCGCTGTCCAGGAACTCTTTGGCCTTCTCGATCCTGACTTTGTCGAGGTAGGTATTAAAGTATTCGCCGGTTACATTTTTGAACAGCTTGCCCAGGTAAGCACTGTTATAATTGAACACCTCAGCCAGCGTTTCGAGCTTCAGATTCTCATGGTAATTCCGCTGGATCAGGTCGATCATTTTCCTCATCTGCTTGTCAATCCCTCCGCCTGGCTGCTCGTTAATGAGCGTTTGCAGATAGCCGGTTACATGCCGCACAAGCGAGCTGCAGGTCATCTGCCGGTAGATATCGAGAATACCTGCGGAATGGTCCTGACTCACGGACGGATTGGCGGAATGATTCCGTGCGAGTTTGGCGAGCGTCTCCGTAATGATTTGGACAAAGCCGGATTTGATCTTGGGCTCCGGGCATCCCACGGCAAGCATTCGGTCTGCTGCTTCCGAAACCAGCTGGGCTACGGACATACGGTTGCCGACATCGATCGCGAAATAGATTTTATCGGCGACAGCGGAATAGTCAGGCATCGGCTCGTTATCGGAACCGCCTGATGCCGGGAGGCTGGCTGGGATATCTCCGGGAGCCGCAATCAGATCCTCAGCGTAATAAAAGCGCTGGTTCATGAGCCGCATAACCTCCCCGCAGGAAGCGCCAATGTCCGTCAGACTCCTTACGCAGCCGCCAGAGGCAGCGATAAATTCCATACTCTGCCGCGCCGCGACTGCAGCGATTTCAGTGTGAATATGATGACGTGTATGCTCATTATGCAGATCACCATTCAGCAGCAGACCCACATACGGCTCCATGGAAAAAACGACGCCTCTGCCCGATTGTTCGTACAATTCGCATAACGTGCTTTTCAGAAGCGCGGAAGCTCTTGGTTCAGGCGCCTGCTCCATTGCTTGAAACTTGATCAATATTATCTCATAGCAATCCCACAGCAATCCCGCAGCCAGAATCTCCTCCTCGCTATAAGCGTTAACCGGCGAGCCTCCCGGCGCAAGCAGGGATTGCACGATTAATTCTCTGGACAAGCCGCTGAACGCGGCCGTCTTCTGTTTGTCCTGTTTCTCCCGTTCGAGCGTCATCCGGAGCACCTCCAAATACTCGATCAGCTCATCCTCATCGACGGGCTTTAACATGTAACCATCAATCTGCAGGGAGATGGCTTTCTTGGCATAATCGAAGTCGGCGTATCCGCTCAGAATAAGGACATGAAGAGTGGAGCCGTTCTTCCGGAGCGCCTCCACCAGCTCCAGACCGCTCATCCCTGGCATCCGGATATCCGCAATAATCAGATCAGGCGAATGATCGGCAGCCTTCTGGAGCGCCTCTTGACCGTTTGCAGCGGTATCCACGACCTCATAACCGTACATCTCCCATTCAATAAGCGTCCGCAGCCCTTCACGAATCGTAGGCTCATCGTCAGCTATCAGCACTTTGTACATGTTTACCGCCTCCTGTCGGAATTGTAAAACTTATCTTCGTCCCGCTATCCGGGCTGCTAGTGATCACAAGTCCATGCTCCCTCCCGTAAGAGAGCTGAAGTCTCATATGCACATTCCGCAGACCGATCCGGTTATTGGCTTCGTCCTCCTGCTCCTCAAGGGAGCGCAGCACAAAATCAAGCCTCTCCTTATCCATTCCCTCCCCGTTATCCGACACTTCGATACGCATCCATTTATCCATCAGCTCAGCCTTGATCCGCACGTATCCGCCCTCCTGCTTGTTCTCCAGTCCATGAATGACAGCGTTCTCAACAAGCGGCTGGATAATGAGCGGGAGAATATGCAGCTGCTCAGTCAGAGGATCGATCACAAGCTCATAGCCCAGCCGGCTCTCGTAGCGGAATTTCTGAATATCCAGATAGCAGCGGACGACCTCGATTTCGCTTCGCAAAGTCACTTCTTTGCTTCCCGCCTCCAGATTCTTCCTCATCATTCTCCCGAGCAGCCTGACGACCTTGGCTATCTCCTTCTCGCCCTTGATATGGGCTTTCATCCGGATCGACTCCAGGGCGTTGAAGAGAAAATGCGGATTAATCTGGCTCGCCAGCATTTTGAATTTGATTTCATTCTGCCTGGTAACAAGCTGGGTCTTCTGCAGATTGGATTCCTGAACCTCGGCGAGCAGGACGTTGATACTCCCGACCATCGCATTGAACTGCCTGGACAGCTGGCCGATCTCATCCTTGCCGTCGATCGCAAGCGTCACATCGAGATTTCCCGTAGCCACCTTCGTAATATGCTTGCTTAAACGCAGCATGCGCTTGGAGAGAAGATTGGAGAAGCCATAGATCAGGACAATAGCAACAATCAGGCTGATGAAAATAACAATGGTCGCCAGAATGATAATCTGGTTGGCATCCTTCACGATGGTTTTGACCGAAAATACCGACAAAATCCGGATACCATTCAAGCTGGAAAGAGGAATAAGGGTTTCAATCCGGATTTTGGACGATTGTTCATTGACCACTGCATTATAAGTGCCGCTTTGCTTGTTCACGATATTCCGGTCAAAATCGATCTCCGACAGATCCTTGCCTACCCGGCCCGGCCGGTTGGACGATATAATATTGTTGTTCTCATCGACAATCATGGTCTCGAAGGTTTCCTGGTTCAAAATCGCATCGAGCATCCGGGAGTTGACGTTGATGACCAGCACGGCGCTGCTCATCTCGTCGCGGAAATCAATCTTGCGGATCAGGCTCAAATATTTCTTGCCGTCCCGTTCGTCCTCGATATAATTCCAGCCGATCAGGCCGCTGCTGCTCATGGCGGATTGATACCAGCCGGAATTAATAATGGACTCGCTGGGTTGAATAAACTCCCAATTATCCAGCAGCGTAGGATTGTCCAGATAGATGCGGATGTTGGAAATTTCCTTGTACAGGCTGATATATTCCTTGATATCGGGATAATCCATATAGGCCTTGACCACATCATAGACCGTCTCGTATTCCGTAGCCGCCAGACGGGCCAACCGGCTGTCATTGGAAAGACGGTAAGAAATATCATAAGCGGCGTTAATCACCTCCGAGGTCCGTTTCTTGACCCGGTCCACATTCACAGCTGTTTGCTCCAGCGCATTATCCAGCGCCTGATGCCGCAGCTCATTGGTCAGGAACAACCCGACAATCATGACGGGGATGAATACCACAACAATGAAGGAGAGGATCAGCTTGGTTCTCAGCTTTAAATCGTTAATTCCGCGAATGATGATCCGAAACACTGGGCCTGGCTCCTTTCTTCTTCGGATGCTGCACGGACTGTTTCCGCCAGCTCTGGCCAGTTTATAACCGGCCTTCTTGTGGAAGCGCTTTAGCAATAAACGCTTTCTTCATTTTAAACGAGTGGAGTTTGATAAAAACTATTAAAAATTTTCCATTTTTTCAGTTCATAATTAGACATTTTTCCTGCCCGCGCAAAGAACCCCCTCACCTCACAGACAGCTTCCATGTGAGATAAGGGGGTATCTACCGTTTACAGCTGGCGCCACTGGCTTATTGAATCGTAAGTTTGAAGCTCACCTTCGGCGATCCGGCAGGAATGGATACGGTGTTTCCGTCGATCGAAATTCCCGAATGCCCCTCAGCCGAAACAATGGCTGCTCCCCCTTGCAGGGAGAAGCGGAACGGTTTGCCGCTGCCTTCGGCATCGACCTGTATGGTTGTTCCCTGGCGGCCTGCGCTTATGCCAAGCTCCGGCTCGCCTTTGATGCTGCGGACCACGGTGCTCGCCGTATGCCCATCCTCCAGATTATACAGGGAAAGCTCGACCCCGTCTGCAAAATCATAGTCCGGACGCCGGTCATTGGCCCCCAGCGCAACGATGGAATTCTGGCGCACAAACAGCGGCAGGCTGAAGAAATTGTAGTTTTCCTTCCGCCATGAGCCTCCTTGTACGGTCTCTCCGGTAAGCAGATGGGTCCAGGTGCCTTGCGGCAGATAATAGGAAACATCGCCTTGTTCATGGAACACCGGCGCGACCAGAATGGAATCGCCGAGCATATACTGGCGGTCCAGCGTTTCCGTTGCCGGATCCTCCGGAAATTCAAGCACCATCGCCCGCATGGAGGGGAGGCCCAGCTCAGCCGCTTGTCCGGCCGTGTTGAACAGATAAGGCATCAGGCGGCATTTCAGCTTCGTAAAGAAACGCGTCACATCGACTGCCTCTTCATCGTAGGCCCAAGGCACCCGGTACGATTTGCTGCCATGCAGGCGGCTGTGGCTTGACAATAAGCCGAAGGCCAGCCAACGCTTGAAGATATGATGCGGCGCCGTATTCTCGAAGCCGCCGATATCATGGCTCCAGAAGCCGAAGCCCGACATTCCGAGCGACAGGCCGCCGCGCAGACTCTCTGCCATGGATTCATAATCCGCATAGCAGTCCCCGCCCCAGTGAACAGGGAATTTCTGTCCGCCAACCGTTGCCGAGCGGGCGAATACCGCCGCTTCCTGCTTGCCGAGCTTGTTCTCCAGCACTTCGAAGACCACTTTATTGTAAAGGTAGGTATAGTAATTATGCATCTTAACGGGATCCGACCCGTCATGGTACACGACGTCTGTCGGGATTCTTTCGCCGAAGTCGGTCTTGAAGCTGTCTACGCCCATATCGACCAGCTCTTCCAGATAACCGGCATACCATTTGCAGGCTGCAGGGTTCGTAAAGTCGACAAGAGCCATGCCCGGCTGCCACATATCCCACTGCCACACGTCGCCGTTTGCTTTTTTCACCAGATAGCCGTTCTGCCTGCCTTCTTCAAACAGCCGGGAACGCTGGGCGATATAGGGATTGATCCATACGCATATTTTAAGCCCTTTCTCTCTCAGCCGCTTCAGCATCCCCACCGGATCGGGGAATACCCGCTCATCCCATTTGAAATCCGTCCAATGGAATTCGCGCATCCAGAAGCAATCGAAGTGGAAGACGTGAAGCGGCAGATCGCGCTCGGCCATTCCCTCGACAAAGCTGTTCACCGTCGCCTCGTCATAGTTCGTCGTGAAGGAGGTCGTCAGCCACAGGCCGAACGTCCAGGCCGGAGGAAGCGCCGGTTTCCCGGTCAAATCGGTGTATTTGCCAAGAACGTCCTTGATCGTAGGACCGTCAATTACGAAATACTCCAGCGACTCGCCGGTCACGCTGAACTGTACCTTCTTGACCTTCTCGGACGCGACCTCGAAAGAGACCAACTCCGGATGATTGACGAACACTCCATAGCCTTTGCTCGATACATAGAAGGGAATGTTCTTGTAGGATTGCTCCGAGCTGGTACCGCCGTCCTTGTTCCAGATGTCGACGATTTGACCGTTTTTCACAAACGGCGTGAAGCGCTCGCCAAGTCCGTATACATATTCCCCTACGCCTAAATCCAGCTCCTCGCGCATGAACGCCTGCTTGGCCGGATCCGTAATATAGGCCATCGATTTCTGCCTGGTCCCTGTAATGCGCTGCGAGCCTCTATAGAAATCCACACCCCATTCGGTTCCCTTGCTGATCCGCACCGTAAGTCCGCCGCTCTTCAGCAGCACAGCCTCGTCGTTCTCCTCGATCGTCACATGCGAGCCGGTCTGCTCTGACAGCTCAAATTCCGGACCGCGGGCAGCAACTCCCTCATGATGGATCAGCTTAACTCCGACTACCCCCGGAAGCGGGGAATGAAAACGTACCGTCAGCAGCATCGTATCGAGCATGCTGGAACGGTTCACGATCGGCCGCGGGGACACATAAGCGGTCAGTCTGTTATCCTCCTGGTCGATTGCATGCGCTTGCACAGCGCCAAGCACCTGGTACCCCTCGCGAATCATCCAATTGCCGTCTGTAAATTTCACCTTAAGTCTCATTCCTTTCAAGGGTCATTGAATTTACACTTTAAAATCCTGCATAGTCGCATTATACTGATATTAAATAGACAAAACTAATAGAATCACGACTTTTTATAACACAATTACGACATTATCATGCGCATATAGACTCAAAACTAATCCAAAGATCCCATTTTCCGTCAAGGAGCTGTTTGCTATGGATCAAATCATACGGCCTCTGCTTAAGGAGAACCGGCTGCACGGCGATACGATGCTGCCTCTGGGTGTATATGAGAACCAATACATGCCCGGCGGGAAAGGCTTTGACTGCCATTGGCATGAGGAAACCGAGTTTCTCCTGGTGCTGGAGGGCGAGGTGCTGTTCCAGGTGGACACCGAGTATTTTACGGTGAAGGCCGGCGAGGCCGTGTTTATCGATGGCGGAGACATTCATGCCGCATTGGACGTACTCGGCGATACGCCATGCCGGATGACCGCCATTGTTTTTGACGCCGGGTGGCTGGAAAGCGGCAGCTTCGATGCCGTTCAGAAGGATTATATTTCCCCGCTGCTGGAACGCAAAAAAACCTTCCCCCGCCGGATTCTTCCTGCATCCGGTTGGGAGAAAGGTCTGCTTGTCCATCTTCATACGATTATCGACGCTTATCACAAAAGGCAGCCCGGATTTGAAATCCGGATCAAGGCGCTGCTGATGCTCATGCTCGGCGAGCTGTCCGGGGTTGAAGGCCGGGCATGCGACCGCAGCGAGGCCCTCCATTCCGATGCCACCCGTGTCGACCGTCTGAAGACTGTTATCGTCTACATGCATAATCACTACCATCGTTCGATCCGCCTGCGCGAGCTGGCTGACCAGATCCCGATGAGCGAAGGCCAGTTCAACCGCTTCTTCAAGTCCATGACGCGCTCGACGCCGATTGAGTATTTGAATGCCTACCGGATCAGGAAGGCCGGGGAATACTTGTCCGCTTCCGATAAGAAGATCTCCGCCATTGCGATGGATGTCGGCTTTGACAATCTCAGCTACTTTATCAAGGTCTTCCGTCAAACCATGAGGTGTACGCCTTCAGAATTCCGCAAAAAGCACGGTTTACGACCGGAGCAGTCCGGATAAAGGATTCGCCAGCCGCTTGACTTCCTCGTTCAGCCCCATCATCCGCTGGTCCAGACTGGCAATCATATGAGCGGTATCCTTCAGCTGTTCACGGATCGACTCCGGCATATCCTCATGGAATTGATAATAAATTTTATGCTCCAGACTGGCCCAAAAATCCATGGCCACCGTACGGAGCTGGATTTCCACATTCACATGCTCGATGCGGTCGGACAAAAATACCGGAATCTGGATAATAACATGCAGACTCTGATAGCCGTTGGGCTTGGGGTTCTGGATATAATCCTTGACCTCCAGAACCTGAACATCGCTTTGCCTGCTGATCATTTCATACACATGGTAGACATCGGCCGAAAAAGAACAGGTCACTCTGACCCCGGCGATATCCCGGATATGGGCAATCGCATTCGCTGTCGTCACTTCCAGACCCTTGCGCAGCAGCTTCTCGGAGATGCTCTCGGGCGTCTTGATCCGCGTTTTCAAATGCTCGATCGGGTTATAATGCTGCACAAATTGCAGTTCCTCATTCAATATCGTCAGCTTGGTTTCCACTTCGTCCAAGGCGAATTTATAATTCATGAGCAGCCTTGCCCATTCCATTACCATTTTCTTCTCCATCATGATGATCAAGCTCCTGTCTGCTTCCTGCTCTTTTTTATAATATAGGGGACAGCAATCGTGTGCAGGATTCCTTAAACCGTTGAAACAACGGCCTCTTCTTGTATTCCTCGTAGGTCAGTTCCCTGCTGTCGAGCATATCTGCTTCGAAAATCTCCTTCAACCGGGTTGCCGTACCCGTGTCATAGATAACGGCGTTGACTTCAAAATTGAGCTTGAAGCTGCGGATATCCACATTCGCCGTGCCGACCGAGGCTATATTGCCGTCCACGACAATCGTCTTGGCATGCATAAATCCCTTCTCATAAAGATAACATTTCATCCCCTGCTCCATCAAATCGCCAAGGTAAGAGAAGGAGGCCAGATAGACCATTTTGTGATCCGGCTTGCTGGGAATCATCATCCGGACGTCAATGCCTGACAGAACCGCCATTTTGAGTGCGTCCAGCAGGCTTTCATCGGGAATGAAATACGGCGTCTGGATATAAATGCTCTTTCTCGCGGAATTGATCATCTTAATATACGCGTTCTTGATCTGCTCCAACGTCTGGTTGGGGCCGCTCGAAACAATCTGGATGCCGACGGTTCCGCATGCCTCCGCCTCTTTAAACATACCGGGCTCGGATCCGGTGACGATATAGGGAGAAGCCAGATTCCAGTCCAGCAAAAATTGCGACTGCATCTGCTGAACGGAATTGCCTATCAACCGCAGATGGGTATCCCGCCAGAAGCCGAAGCGCTGGTCAATACCCAAATATTCGTCGCCAATATTGAATCCGCCGATGTACCCGATGACGCCGTCAATGATTACGAGCTTCCGGTGATTGCGGTAATTCACCCGGAAGTTCAAATAGGGGATCTTTGACGGGAAAAACGCCGAGACCTGGCCCCCCGCCTGCTTCAGCTCGTCGAAGAAATGCCGCGGGAGATGGTAGCTTCCGATATCGTCATACAAGAAACGTACCTGAACGCCCTCTTTGGCTTTGCGGGTGAGGGCTTCCGCCATGCGCCTGGCAAGAGCGTCGTTCTGTACGATGTAATACATCATGTGGATGCTCTCCCGGGCTTGTTCGATTTCTTTGAACAGGCACTCGAATTTATCGGTTCCGTTCGTGAAGATATCCACGCTGTTGTTCTGCGAATACAGCGCATAGCCGCTGGACAGGTTCATGTAGATCATACCCCGGTAATCCGCCATGGCGGGATCGGTGAATGTGATATGATTTTCCCGAAAATCCTTGCGCTGGTTCTCAATCAGAGCCGCCATCATGATACGGCTGCGCCTGTTGATATTGTATAGCTTCTGCTTGCTGAGGTTCTGACCGAACAATAAATAGACGGCGAATCCGACCACCGGCAAGAACAGCAGAACCATCAGCCACGCCCATGTCACCCCGATATTGCGGCGCTCCAGGAATATGACCGTAATGGCAAGAGGAATATTAAGCATGGTAATTATTGTATATAAATGTGTATATATGAACATCCGCGTCTATTCCACCTCTGCCGTCGCTAATCTTTTTTAGTTTACAATAAAAGCAGCCTTATTCCAATGTCGGCTCCACCTGGCGCATCGCGTCAAGCCGGAAAGAAACGGCTGCAGCCGTCTTTAGGGCAAAGTTGGTTTCCTCCCTTATAAGGTGTGAACCCTGTGAATGCTGTAAAGGCGAACAAAATAAGGGAGCAGCAGATCGAATCCGCCGCTCCCTTATTTAAACAAGAAGTTTCAGGTTTGAAGCAAGAGCAAGCATGTAGAAGCGGCTTCGCCGTCTTTTGGGGGCAAAGTTAGTTTCTTTCCCAAACATATCGGAAAAGCAGAAGCCACATTTTATACTTTCTGACTGATATTTAAAAAAAGAATTATCCCGCGTTCTTCGCATTGCGGTAAGCTTCGATGTATTGGCCTGCGCGGCTTGCGATCAGATCATAATTACCGCTTTTCACCGCTTCGCTTGTGAGATCCGAGCCGATTCCGACGGCCACCGCGCCTGCTTTGATCCAGTCGCCCAGATTGTCAAGCGATACGCCGCCTGTCGGCATGATATTCGCTTGCGGAACCGGACCTTTGATCGCCTTGATCATGGCCGGCGAGTAGAGGTTGCCCGGGAACAGCTTGACGATATCCACGCCCAGCTCCAGTGCCTCCTGGATTTCCTTGATGGTCATACAGCCGGGCATAACCGGTACACGGTAGCGGTTGCATAAGGTAACCGTAGCCGGATTCAGCGATGGCCCTACCACAAATTCGGCGCCGCTCAGAATGGCAGCCCTTGCGGTTTCCGGGTCAAGCGCCGTGCCCACCCCGATAATCGCGAATTTCGACGGGTCCTTCGTATCGCTGGAATACGACATTGCCAGCTTCTCAATCGCCTTAAGCGCGAACGGCACTGTCATCGTGATTTCAATGACCTTGATGCCGCCGGCAATGCATTGATTCGCCATTTCGATGACTTCGTCAGGGGATTCGCCTCTGAGAACGGCGACGACACGTTCTTGCGCTACCTGTTGCAAAAGCTTGATTTTTTTCATCATCACTCATCCGATCTGTATGTATTTGGAATCTGTCAGCCTATGAATCCATCTCTGTTTCTTATCCTAGCGGAAGAAGGACATTTTGGCAATTCACTTACGTCCCACGGCATCGGCGGATTCATGGGGATTAGAGCAGCTTATTATGAATATCAACTCAGCTCTTGTTCCTGAATTTCAGCGGTGTGACGCCGACGACTTTCTTGAACAGCTGGATGAAATAAGAAACGTTCGGCAAGCCAACCTCGCTGCCGATCCGGTCGATGGGCAGTGACGTGGTTTGCAGCAACCGGCAGGCCTGCTTGATTCTTCTGGCGGTCAAATAATCCGTTATGTTGCTGCCGGTCTCCTGTCTGAACACACGGGAAACGTAATACTTGGAGAGATGCAGCTGCCTCGCCAACTGCTCCAGATCGAATTCCTCCGCATAGCTGCTCTCCAGCCGCTGCATTACCGCTTCTGAATATTTGAGCGGCCTTGGCGCGATGTTCATGAATGCTTCATCCGGACTGCCGCTGCCGGCTGCCTGAATGCAGGACAACAGCTGCAGCATCAGCAGCGTGATTTCTTCCTCATTCTCTCCTTTTCCGATCCTGTGCGCTCTCTCGTAAAAATCGCAAATACCGCTCATATATTCAAAATTCCCGTTCAAATCATACGCCTGGCGGTTGGTCTGTCCCTGCCACAACAGATTGAACAGGCTTTGACGTTCGGGGAATGCCTGCAGCCCCGCCGATATCCGAACCGGATCGAAATGCATTATCGAGCGGACATAAGGACGCTCTGCGCTCACGCTCGCATACACCTTGTGAAGCTGAAAGGGCTGGAAGAAAAACAGCATGCCCCGCTTGATTTCATAGGTCTGTTGTTCCACGATTACGGTTCCCTGGCCTTCATGGACAAACAGCATTTCACAGCATTGATGCCAATGATAAAACCCGCGGAAATTGCTGTCCGAGTAGGATTTATGACCCCACAGCAAAGACATGCCATTCAGTGAAACAGGCTCGAATAATAAATTCATTTTCTCCTCCGGGAAGGACAATTTAACAACATTTAGATGTATTGTACCATTAACATTCCCGAAAAACAGCACCTCCCGACCTATGAAACGGCCGGGAGGTGCTGTTCAGGCTGAAACAGATGCTCGTACTGATGGAAGAATTGCCAAGCAGCCAGCCGCTCTCGCGGATGATTTATTGTCCTCTTGTCTGAAGCTTGGCGAATAAATCCTTGAAAACCGGATCGCGATGAATATGGTTCACATAACGGATGAGATGCCTTGACGAATCCATGCCCCACCGGAAATCCTCCGAAATATGGGGACTTGGAACAAGCGAGCTTGGCGTCCAGTTCTCATTATTCATGAAGGCCACGGTGGAAATATCCCAGATGACCCTTGACGAGCCTTTATGATCCGTTATGCAATCCCGATAGACCTCATATAAATAATGGCCGATTTCACCTTGGTCCTTCACATAATCCCGTACTTCCGAGAGGGTGGTAAGCAGATGGGTTGTTACGCCCATACACGGAATCAACACCAGCGGCACGCCGCAGTCCATGATCGTCCGTGAGGCATGAATATCCTGAATTAAATTAAACTCCCTGGTATCATTCCACTGAAAAGAATGCCCTCCCAGCCATACCACAACGATTTTGCGGATGATCTCCGGCTCCATCAAGATGGCTGAGGCGACGTTGGTAATTGCGCCGATCGAAAGCACATAGAGGGGATCGTCCTCCGATGAAGCCATGGCGCGCTCTACGAGATTGCGGGCGGCCTCGCTCTCCACCGGCGTTTCCGGTCCGGATAAGTAACGGTCCGATCCGGGATAAGCCGGGATCCCGCTGTTCATCAACCCCAGAATTTTCGTTAACTCCTTGTAGCTTTTCTCCATGCCGTCCCTCGGGCCATCGGACAGCTCATTGTGGAAGGGCGCTGCGTAAAACGCTTCCATTTTCAGACGTTCCGGAGACAACAACGCATAAACAACCGCGAACTGATCATCGATTTCGTTATACGTATCCGTATCGAGGACAGCTCTTACTGTCCGCTTGGGCGGTTCCAGACGGCGAACCCGCTCTTCATTCGTAAGCATTGGAAATGACAAAGGCATGGATGGACTTACCTCCCGGAGATATTGTCGGACATTTCATGAATCCCGCTTTATTAAGATAGCATGACCCGCAAATCTTTTCTATCGGGAATGGCAATCAAAGCGCAGATCCCCCGCTGACAGGCTTGTTGTTCTCACGGCTTGCCAGCACAGAGTATCAAGAATGAATGCACGGGCGGCAGATTATTTCCCTTCAGCGGGTGTTCCCCTGCTGAACAGGGAGAGCAGAATAATCGTAACCACCAGAGCTCCCGCCCCGAAGCATAATAAACTCAGCGAGTCCACCCTCACCAGTCCGTAATCGCCGGTTGATATGATATTGCGGAATCCGTCAACCGTATACGATACCGGCAGAAAAGCATGAATGCGCTGCAGGATTTGCGGTCCCAGCTCGACAGGAAACGTTCCCGAGGTAGCCGTCAGCTGGAGCACGAGCAGAATGACGGCCACGAATCTCCCCACATTATCACCCGCGGTCACCAGCAGCTGAATCAATGCCATGAACACGAAGCTAGCCAGCAGCCCGAAAAGCACAAAGTACGGCTGGCTCAGCGGGTGCAGTCCGACTGCATGGATGATAATCAGACTCATCAGCAGCACCTGAACGATAGAAACAACCGCGAGAAAGCTGTATTTGGTCAAGCCCCAGATAAATCCCGAAGGCGCAGGAGAAGCCGGCGTCCGCAGAGGGAAAACCGTACTGAGCAGCAGCGCTCCCACATAAAGGCTGATGGAGAGAAAAAAAGGCGCCATGCCTGTCCCGTAATTGGGCAGCTTGTTAATCGATTCCTCCTTCAGCCTGACGGGATTCGCCATCATTTCATACAGCGGCTGCGAGGCATGAAGCCGGCTTAATTGATCCGCGCCTTGGCTTAAGGAAGAGCCGAGCTGGCTGCTGCCCTCTATCAGCTTCGCTTCTCCTTCAGAGAGCTTCTCAAGTCCGCCAATCAGTCCGTCCCACCCTTCCCTGATCTCATGAATGCCTGCCGATACAGATTGCGCTCCCTTGCTCAGATCAGACGCCCCTTTGGAAAGCTCCCTGAGCTTTCCGCTGATTTGGGCGGTTCCCGCTGCCAGCTGCCCCTCTTTGCCGCTTAGCTCCTCAACGCCCGCATTCAGGCTCTTCAAGCCTTTCACCAGCGGATCAAGCCCGGCCGATGTTTTCGCCGCCGCTGCGGACAGCTTGACCATGTTCTCATCAGCGGCCAGATCAGGATGCCCGCTGATGAACTGCTTCAGCAGCGTATTGATCCCCTGCATCCCCGAAGCAAGCTGGCCTACGGCTTGTTCCAGCTTCTTGCCCCCTGCCGCGGCCGTGGACAAGCCCTTGCCGAAGGGCGCCATGCCCCGGGCAATTTCCGCTGCTCCTGTCTGCAGCTGCCGGGAGGCTGCTGCGAGCTTCGACGCTGACTCCTTCAGGCTGGCTCCGCCTTCATCCAGCTTGCTGACCGCATCCTGCTGTCCCTTGACACTGCCGAGCAGCTGCGAGGTGCCGGCAGACAGCTGCTTCAGGCCGTCGCCAAGACCGGCTGCTCCTCCGCTCGCCTGCTGCAGCCCGTTCTTCAGCTGCTCAAGCTGCTGAAATATCGTCGCAGCATAGTTTTCGCTCAGCTGATTCGACAGCTCGAGGCGAATCTTCTCCACGCCGGACTGGCCGATTTTGAATACGGAATAATTAAGCCCTTCATTGCTTACTACTGTGAGCTCGAGGGGGGTGGGCTGATTGGCCGTCAGCGTCGTGGCCCGCTTCGAGAAATCCTCCGGAATCATAATGCTGAAATAATAATCATTGCTGCGCAGCCCCTGCTCGGCCTGCTCCCGGCTGATGAATGCCCAGTCGAAAGCATGATCCTTCTTCAGCTCATCGGTCAAATCATTGCCGATCGCATAGGTTGTGCCTTCATAATCGACGGGATGGTCTTCATTGACGACGGCAACCGGAATTTTCTCAATATGGGCGTAAGGGTCCCAGAACGCCCACAAATACATCCCGCTGTACAGCACGGGAATGAACATGACGCCGATAAGCGATACACACAGCATGGGCGATCTGAGAACGGATTTCCACTCCGAAATGAACCAGGCGAGATTGCTTTTCATAGGATTCTCCTTTTGGATGCTGAATCGGCATAAAGAGGCAAGCCATCCTATTATTCACAATCCTGGTTTCTCTTATTACGCGGCGGCTGGTCCGGGTATCAGATCATCAGGCGAACTCCTCTTCCTCGAAGAAGGAGGCTTCGCGAAAATTGCTGAACATCCGCAATTTATTGGCCATGCCGTGCGTGATCTCCCCTTTCTCGTAAAGACTCTGAATTTCATCGCGTTCGGTCTGAATCGCCATGATGTGAATCCCCTTCACATCCAGAGCGGCCTGATGCGTTTTCTTCCGACCATGCATGCCGCTGTTCAAACGCTCAATCATCTCATGATAGTGGGAGATGACCGCGAGCGCGGCAGACTTATTATTTTTATCCGTCATTTCTTCAACAGCGGCGACAGCGGCTTCGGCAGCCTGCTTTTTGACTTCTGTCAATGTCCGTATATCCTCGTCCGTGAGCGCTTCTTTTGCATGGCCCATCAGCTTCACGATCAGTTTTCTTGCAACGACAACCGTCAGCACAGCCGCATATTTAACCCGGTTGGTGAGCATCAGCTCCGTTTGGTTAAGCATGAATTGAACACGCCGCACGGCTCCAGGGTGGATTTCCCCCTGTTCGAAAAGCCGCTTCACGGTCTCCCGCTCCACTGCAAGCGCATAAAGATGGAGACGCTTGGTCATTGCGCGGACCTCAGCCCCTTCCTTGGTGCTCGACCCTTCCGAGCGGATATGCAGAAGCTGTCTCCGGTAATCCGTAATAACGGTCATCGCCGCCGCCTTATTATCCTCCTGCATGGATTCCTTGATGGCGCTGACAGCTGCGTTCATAATTTGAATTTTGGCTTGCTTCAACCGCTCTTCCTGGCTCTGCTGCCCCTTCTGCTGCGGCGTCTTCTCCATAGGGATCAGCGGCAGTATGAAGCTCGCGACAATCAGCGTGAACAAGATAACGCCTGCGCTTAGGAAAATAATGAGCGACCGTTCGGGAAACAGCGTTCCGTCGTCAAGAAACAGCGGGATCGAGAATGCGCCTGCAAGCGTAATCGCGCCGCGGACGCCGGACAAGGAGGTTAACAAGGCAGCCTTGAACCTCCGGCCATTCTGCTCGCGGTTAACCAGCGCACTGAACAGATAAACCCACAGAAAACGAAGCACGATCAAGGTAAGGGAAATGACGACAATATAGCCCATAACCTGAACATTATTAAAGGCTTTATCCTTGAAAATCGCAGCAAGCACGCTTGGTATTTGCAGACCCAGAATAACAAAAACCAGCCCGTTCAGGATAAACAGAATAACCGACCAGGTGCTGGCCGATACGAACTGCAGCTTCATCGTCAGCGACTCCGAGCGGTCCCTCTCAATCGCGTGGACAATTCCCCCCGCCACAACCGCCAGCACTCCCGACACATGAATTTCTTCGGCAATCAGATAGATCGCGAAAGGGGTCAGGATCTGGAGGAGCATATGCATGGTGATGTCTTCAATCCCGTAACGGCGCAGAAATACCCGAAAACGGATAATGAGAAAAGCCGCCGCAGCACCGCACAGCAGTCCCCCAAGCGCAATCAGCAGGAAGCTTGCGGCGGCTTCCCCCAGGGAGAACGAGCCCGTAACCATGGCGGCAATGGCGAATTTGAAAGCAACCAGCCCTGAAGCGTCATTCATCAGCGCCTCTCCCTCAAGCAGCCGCATAATACTTTTGGGCAGCTTGATCCGTCCGGAAATCGCGCTGACGGACACCGCATCCGTCGGAGACAAAATCGCTGCAAGCGCATAGGCCGCCGGCATCGGAATGGACGGGATCAGCCAGTGAATGACATGCCCGCCCACCAGCATCGTGGCAAACACGAGCCCCAGCGCAAGCAGCAGGATGGGAGCCCGCATATTCCACAGTTCATCGCGCGGTATCCGTTTTCCGTCATTGAATAAGAGCGGTGCGACAAACAGCACGAAGAACAGGTCAGGGCTCAGCGGTATCTCGAATCCGAAAGGGATGACCGCAACTATCATGCCAAGCGCGATCTGAATTAATGGAACCGGGATGAAGAAGACCAAGCGGTTGATCATATTGGATAAAGCGATCAGACCCAGCAAAAACAAGACAAGCAGAAAAATCTCCATAAGCGAAATCGTCCTTCCCGCCCTCAGCCCGGCAGTAAATAGGTAATGATAGCATTTGCCCTCTATCCCAAATTAAACAAAAATAGCGCAAAATAAGCTGAACGTTGCCTATTATTTGGCTGGGGTCGTCTATATTCGGAAGTCCGGCGAGAACGTTTGGCCGACTATGGGGGAGACGATCTTCCGATCTATGAACGGTACAAAGTTGTACGCATGTATTTCTTTTGATATTTGGCCCCTCCGCTCCCGCTCCCGTTAATCATTGGAGGCCCGGAACAGCAAAAACTCCGGCCGCAGGAACAGAGGCCGGAGTTTAATATGCTGAAAGAGTAAAAGATAACGCACGCCCTCTCAGGCGCGCGTCTTAAGGGTGGAATGACTGTGGTCAGACCATATGAATTTATATGAGAGTCAGAGAACCGTTCTCCGGGGTTTTGACGATGTGAACCTCGCCGGTGAGTCCCTCGGGAATCAAGATATCCAGTTCGACATCCTCCGGCGCGGAAACGCTCAGCTTCATGAGATTTCCTTCCACATGCCATTCAACTTCAATCCGTCCGCCCTGCGGCAGAGGGACCTTGCCTTTGGCCCAGCTTAAGCCGCATGGCTGGGGCGCGATTGCCGCGCGGCGCCAGCCGTCCTCCACCCGCTTCACGCCGAGGATGCTTTCGCCGAGGAAGTAACCGGGAGCCGCCGACCAGGCATGGCAGTGGCTGCGTGTCAGCATATCCGCTGAAGCGCGGTTCTCGGCAAAGTTCGGATACATCTCCCAGCAGGTCGTAGCGCCATGCTCGATCATTTGGCCATAGTTGGCGCGGATATCCTCCAGCATCAGTCCGTAATGCCCCTCCTGCGCCAGCGCTTCGTAATAGAAGAAGGACATGAACGGACTGCCGATCTGAACGAAAGACTTCGGCGGCTGCACGAGATAAGCTGCGACCCGTTCCTTCCGCTCCCCTTCGGCGATGCGGCACAGAGAGGCGACGACCTGGGTCTGCATGCTGAAAATATCCGAGCGTCTTCCGTCCGTATGAATACAATCCAGATAGGCCTGCTGCCCTTCATCCCACAGCTGTTCGTTAATCGCCGCAAGAAGCGAATCCGCCGCACCCGGGAATGCGGAGCCTGCTTCACCCGCCGCTGCCGCAAGCCCGTCCGCTTTGCGCAGTGTCTTATAGAGAAACATATTCTGATGGGTGACAATGCCTTCATCCGGTTGATCCATAGGAGCCCAGTCCAGCAGGTTCCAGCCCTTGATATTCAGCAATCCCGAATCGTCGATGTGGGTCAAATAATGTTCCAGCGTATGGCGCACAGCCGGCCAAATCTCAGCCGCGTATGCACGGTCTCCGGTATGCTCGACATACTCCGCGCAGGCGATCGCCCAGAAGAAGGTCCAGTTCGGGATAACGCTGTTCCATGCGCTTGGCACCTGATCGAGATAAAGCGGCGTAATGTCGGCTGAGCCGGGCACCAGATTCAGGCAGCGCTTGACGATATCCAGGCTTCCGTAGACATAGAAATTGACCAGCGCCTCATTGCGGCTGTCTCCCACCCAGAATACCTGCTCATATGCGGGACAATCCACGAAGGTGTCTTCCATGCACAGCCGCGTCGTATGGCGGCTGATTTCCCAAATCTGGTTCAGCAGCGGATCGGAGCTTTGGAATGCGCCCGCTTCCGTTACCGGATAGTTGCTCTGATTAACATATACATCATACAGCTTAACCGGCTTGGCGGCTCCCCTCACGGTTAGAATCAGATACCGGAAGCCCCGGCGTACCGGCGACAAATACTGCTGGCGGCCTTCCCGGCAAGTGTACCGGATCGTGTTATCCAGTCCATAGGTATGCTGACGGTAATCGCCGTTCATATATTCCAGTCCGTAGAGATCAATGACGGCGCCTTCCTCCGCCTCCACCTCAAAGCCGATAAAGCCTGACCATTCCTTGCCGAAATCGATCACAAGCTCGCTGTCGTATCCATCTGCGGATACAGGAACCAGTCCCGGCTCCGGTGAAGCGATAATGCCCTGCTCCAGCTGCGCCGTCACATTGCCGCGGATGACGTCTGTCCGCCACATATTGGCTCCCAGCACATCCTGCTCGTTGTAATAGGCGGCAGGCAGCGGCCTGATCCAATCCCGGAAGGCATCCATATCCTTCTTATTCCTGATTCCGGCGGCAGCCTGATACTGCGGCTGCTCCAGATCCAGGCGGCGGACGCCCTTATACGTCACATTGACGACCGTATCGAACGGACCGATCATCGCAAAAGGCGTCTCCCCGGCGCTCCCGCCGCTGATCGGCGAGCGGAGCTCGAAGAATTCTGCGCTGTCCACCGCGATATGATAGCTGCCGCCATGATCGCTTGCGGAGATATCGATCAGCAGCAGATGCTCGCCCGCATCCAGCTGCAAATCGCTGAATCTCTCGGGCAGTACGCCATACCAGTCCCCGCAGCGGATGCCGTCCACAAAAACATTCTCCGTGCGCAGACCGCCGGCAAACCCAATCGTGACCTTGGCGCTTCGCTCCAGGGTCAGAAGGGTCGCCAGATAGCCGCTGTAGGCCGAATTGTCGGCATGATCCACCGTGCCGGGCATAAATGCGGCCCTCAGATCAAACGCGCCTGTCCAGGCGGGCATCTTCACCCATTGGAACGATTCGATCCGGGAAGGCATCATCTTCTCTTCCGTCAGAAACGGAATATCCCGCGGCACAAGCGATTTCCACGGACCGCTGCCGACCGCGCCGATGGAATAGACAGAGGCCCAGTCCGCATCGTCGAAGCCGTTCTGGTTCCAGCTCTCATCCCATTTGCGGGCATCGTAAATATCGGCAAACCCCTGCTGGCATGCCATCCGGGGAGAGCGGGGATCCTGCGCCTCCAGCCGCGAGGTTTTCCACGAGTCATCCGTCGCCACGATCAATCCGCCTGCACGGTCTGTCTGCCTGCTCCCGAGCTCGGCAATCAAGCCGCCGCGCCCTCTGATATAATAAAAATTGGCTACGCCAAAATGCATAACAAGCACGGCAATCGTATTGGACCTGCCGGCTTTGAGCAGATGACCAACCTCATAAGTGTCATAAAACTGTTCCTTGGGCCATGAGCGGACAGGTCCGCGGCCAACCTGGGCACCGTTAATATACAGCACATACCGGGAATCGGCGCTGATGCGCAGCTCCGTTTCACCGGGATCTTCCGGGACCTCGAAATTGCGGCGGAAGCAGCGCCATTCATTGCGCGGGCTCTCCTCCTCCCCTCCCCATATCCACTGGGCAGACCATTCCTTGCTCATCCTTCTCCCAACCTTTCCTCATGAAAGCTGCCAAGAATCCCGGTCAGAAAGTCTGACCGCGCTTACGTAAACCAGCTTCCCCCGCTCCGGCGATATCCATCTCCGGTCTTCACGGAAGCCCGTCATTCCTCTCGTCCATTGTAAGCGATTGAATCAGAATAAATACGGTTGTTCCTGCCATATTCACGGGGGTATAATGACATGAGCTTGAAAACAGGACGAGCTTATCTATTACATCCCTTGAGGAGTGACCCCATATGGTGCAAACCCCGATTGATTTGACGCCGTGGACCTTATTTGAGGAGGATGCCCTGCCCTTCTTCTTCAACCGCGTGAACGAGTCGTTCCGGCTGCAGCTGCATCAGCATGACTTTATGGAGCTGGCCTATATCGATGAAGGCTCGGGCTTTCATTACGTGGAGGAAGATGTCATGCAGGTAGCCAAGAACGATCTGTTCATCCTCCCTATTGGAGTTTCGCATGTGTTCCGCCCCACAAGCCCGCAGCCGAACCACCCGCTTATCGTGTACAACTGCATATTCAAGCCGGAGCGACTGGCGGAGGAGCTGGCTTCTTTTCCCGGTGTCGGTTCGCTTGCCGGTGCCATGCAGCTGCTGCGGATTCATCCCGGCGGCGGTTCAATATGGCATCGGCTCCGGGATCATGACGGGCAGATTGGAGCCTGGTTTCAGCTGGCTTACCGCGAATACATGCAGCGCAGACCGGGATATATCGCCAGGCTCTACAGTCTGTTTCTTGAGCTCGCCGTCATGCTGGAGCGTCATCTTCAGGGAGAAGGCCATTCGGCTGACCTCGCCAGGGGGACGAACGACTCTCTGGATATGGCCGTACAGTATATGGATCTACATTTTGCGGAACCCCTCACCGCCCGTCAGCTGGCAGAGGCCTGCAGAATGAGCGAAAGGCATTTTCACCGGCTGTTCAAAAGCCAGCTGGGCTGCACCTTCACGAGCTATGTCCAGAATAAAAGGATCGAGAAAAGCTGCAGTCTGCTGGCCCTTACCAGACAAAGCGTCCAGGAAATCGTCCAGCAGGTCGGCTACCAGGACATGAAATATTTTCTGATCATTTTCAAAAAGAAAACAGGCTTCACACCGAGTGAATACCGGCGTTTGAATGCTCTTCAACCGCGTTCAGCTCCTGCTGGAAACGGCTGAACGGATAGGCAAGGGACAGCTCACCACCGCAATTGTTGCGGCTTCCGCTCCGAACCCGGTCAAGCCCCTGGACAGACGACCGGAATCACCGCTCAACTGTAACTTGAGCTTTCTTATGCGGCTATTCCTTGCTCCACTGCCTCTGACGGTAATGCAGCGGGGCTTGCCCGGTTTTCCGTTTGAAGAAGCTGGAGAAATGGAAGGTATCCTTGAAGCCCAGCAATAGGGCAATATGCTCGATCGGCAGATCCGTCTCCTGCAGAAGCTGCTTGCCTTTGGACAATCGCAGGCTCATCACATATTCGTAAGGCGAAATGCCGGTTCTGGTCTTGAACAGCTTGGACAAATAGCTGCGATCCAGTCCTACGTAGGAGGCGACATCCTGAATCTGGATGTTTTTGTCATAATGCTGCTGAATGAAGCTCCGGGCCTGCAGGATATACTGCTCACCCTGTCCTCTCACCCCCGATCTGCCGTCCCGATTCTCGCCCCGGCAAATTTCCGCCAGCATGCCGCTCAGGCATCCGGTATAGAAAAGCTCATCCCGCCGCTCATCCCCGCCCTCATAACCGAACAGCTCTCCAAACAGGCGATGAAGCCGGTCGGGCTGCAGATGCGTGATCACCGGATGATCAACATCGATCCCTGCCTGCGTCAGGAAGACGTTCACCAGCTCCCCGTTAAACCCGAACCATGTATATTCCCACGGCTCCAGGTCATCCGCCCGGTACATCGCAAGCTCCCCCGGGAACAGCACGAAGGCCTGACCCGCCGCAAGCGGATAATCCCTGTCTCTTACCCGGTACAGCCCACGCCCGTTCATGACCAGGACATATAAATAATGATCCCGCATTGCCGGCCCATAGAGCCATCCCGGAGGACAGGACTGGCTCCCGTAATAACTCATATACAAGTCGCTCATATGCTTGGGAACCATATAACGATCGATGTTGGGCAGCGCCATATTCTCACTCCGTTTCGGACTTCTTGCTCGTAATCAGCTATCCCTCTTATAACACAAATATACAAATTGATCCAACATTCAGACATGGGAAAGGAGCTGCCAGTTTTGATATCTTGAAGACAAAGGAGATGATCAAATGAAGGTAAGCATGGGAGTGCATCAGCTGGAAATGGAAGGCCCGTATTTGACGGCGCTGCGCGAATCCAGCGATATCCGCGAGGATGCGGCGGCTTTGCAGGCCAGGATGGAAGAGGACGGATATATATTTATTCGGGGGTTTCATGACCGCAATCAGGTGCTGCAGGCCCGTTCCGAAATTCTGAATCAGCTACATCAGAGCGGCAGGCTGGCGCCCGATGCCGATCCGGAGGCTGGACTTGTCGGCCCCGATAACAAAAGCGCCTTCCTCGGGGGCACAAATACGGACAAACCGGCCTTCCTGGAACTGGTCAATTCACCCCGGGTGATGAATTTCTTCACAAATTATCTTGGCGGAGCGGCATCCACCTATGATTACAAATGGCTCCGCGCCATCGCAACCGGCGGCTCAACCGACGCTCATTACGATATCGTCTATATGGGCAGGGGAACGCCTAATCTGTATACGCTGTGGACTCCTGTCGGCGATACCCCGATCGAGATGGGCACGCTTGCGATTCTGCTCGGCTCGCACCGCTGGGAGCATGTCCGCAATACTTATGGGCAGATGGATGTCGACCGCGACAGAACGGAGGGCTCATTCTCCCGGGATCCGCTGGAGCTTATCGAGAAATATGGCGGACGCTGGGCTACAAGCGATTTTGAAGCGGGGGATGCAATTTTCTTCGGCATGTTCACGATGCACAGCTCCACCGTCAATGTGACCGACCGGATCCGTATCAGCTGCGATACAAGGTACCAGCTGGCAAGCGAGCCGGTCGACGGACGCTGGATCGGCAAAAAGCCCACTGCGCATGAGACCGCTCTGGAAGCGCCGCTCAAAACGATAGCGGAAGCTAAAAAGGAGTGGGGACTGGCTTGATGCCGGTCCTCCACTCCTTTCCTTTATAAAACGTTGATCAAGGTGCAATTCTGGGTGTGAATCCGCCGCGAATGGGCAATACAGGGCCGCCGATTGGCGCAATCGGCACAAGCGGGCCGGCTGGATTGAGCGGTTCAAGGGAAACGCCCGGACCTGGGATAATCGGATTGACCGGTATCAGCTCGCCAGCCTTATGCAGCTTCGGAGCGACGGCTTCGCCGCGGCAGACCATAAAATGATAATTGGCAAAATTCAAATCTCCCGTCGATTTGTAGACGAAATCGAACCAGCCGTAGCAGCCCATATCGTCGGCATGGGTCGTTTCCGCCTTGGTCACGAGCGAAGCTCCAAAAACAAGGCTAACCGCAAGCGCCAGACGAGCTGTGTTGTTCATCAAACGTTTCTTGTTCACCAGCCATCATCCCTTCTCAACTGTATGTAATAAGAAAATCCCCATGCCGCAGCCCCGTCATAAATACGCAGCACAAAAACAAATTAACCATACTATACCAATTTTAAACTTTAAGACCCAAGGTTCGCAGGAACTAAATTTGACCGTTTGTTGATTACATAGTCCTAAATAATAATGGCCGTTCACGTCCATTTATGAGACGATAAGTCCCTGGAGCCGCGTGCCTGATGCCGCAAGCAGTCTTCATTGCTTCCCAACCGGTTCGGGCTTACAGCTCATGTTTCCCTTCGTCCACGAATATCAGACAGAAACCAACACAAGCAAAACACCGCCCCGCGATTCAATCACAGAAGCGGCGTTCACCTTAAGGCAGAGCTAACAAATCTTATCCTTCTGCCAGCGTATCGACTCGTCGAACGAAGTATACTCGAACTGCTCCTGCTTCCAGTAATACTGCAGCTCCTTGCGCTCCCAGCCCTCATACAGCTCATCCCAGCTGAAGGGACCATGGGGCAGGAGCGAGGCACGCTCAATCGGATTCTCGACGGACTGAAACCGGTAATCGCAGGACAGCCTTACGCGGCCGGGCTGCTTATTGGGCAGCGCCTTATGAACCGTCAGGCTGTGGAAGGTAACGAAGTCGCCGGTCTCATAATCGCCCTCTGCCCATTCACAGCCCATGCCGCAAAGAATCGACTCCAGGCCTCCCGCCCCTGGATTGCCGGTCACTCCAAGCAGGCCGGCCTTGTGGCTGCCTTCGAGAATGGACAAGCCGCCGAGCTCCCTTGGCACGTCGCCCAGCGGGATCCAGCACGTCCAGGTGTCATAATCGCCCTGGATGTGCAGAAAATCCTGATGCGGCGGCGTTGCATGCGCAAACCGGTGCGGCAGCATAACCCTTGCGATATTGCGCGGATGCGGAATCACTCTGGCGCCGAACAATACCTCGTACAGAGAGAGCAGCTTCGGCTCATGGGTCAGGGCATGGAAGCTCTCCAGCTTCTGCACGGCAAGATAAACCTCGTACGGCACGCCGACGCCGTTCCAGTTCGCATCCTCCTCGCTCAACCGGTCAAGCGCGGCCTGGTCGGCATAACCGCTCATCAGCGGATGGCCGGGATCCAGCAGTCCCTGCTCCTGCAGAATCTGCAGAATGGCTCTGCGGACATTCAGAATGCTCTCTCTGGCAAAAAAACCTTTGAAAAACAGATATCCCTTTTCCTTCGCCTTCTCCAGCAGCTTCACGGGCTGCTCCAGAAGGGGTGTCGCATCCTCAAATTTACGGGTTGCCGGCATCAAAGCCGTGTCCTGAAGCGGGTTGTTTTCGCTCATAGAGGTACCCCTTTCGAACAGATAATTGTTCATTGCCGATTTCTTACTTACACTATATGCTAGTTACATGGGGTTGTATTTGTTTTGCTCAGACGGATTTTTAACGTTTGCCGACTTTTATATCGAAGGGGGTACCGGATGTGGAATTGAAGGCCGCATGCCTGCAGTGGAACGAGCTGACGCCTGTCGTTTCGTATGCCAATCTGTATACAGGCGATCCAGGAGGCTCATTCGGTCCGCGGTATATCGCGGATTATCAGTTTATTCTGGTCGTTTCCGGGCAGGGGCAAGCCCTTATTCAATCCGCAGCGTACGAGGCGAAGCCAGGGGATTTATTTTATTATGGGCCCCATGTTGTCCATACCTTTACAGCCGACCGGCAGGATCCGTTCATTCTGTACGGCATCCATTTCTCCTGGCAGGCGCCGCTGCCTGCCCGCGGGGGCGTCAAAGCGATATCGGTCATTGAAGTGGATTCAGACGAATCCCCTGCGCCAATACCAAATACCATGATGATTAAAAGCGACAAGGAAGAGGATTCCCTGATGTTCGGGGATAAGCAGTCGCTTCATCTGGATCGTATTGAACCGCGGTTTGCCAGAATCGTGGAGCTTTACCGGATGGATTATGATTATATCCCCCTCCTGCTGAGATCATTGTTTCTGGAGCTGATCATCTCCATCAAGCAGGGGGAGCAGCTTCCCCATCTGGGCCGTGCCACCGGCAGTCCAATCGTCCGTCTCGTCGCCGAGAACCTGCATCGGCATGCCGAGGATAAATATGACAGGGGCTGGCTCGAAACATGGACCTCCTACCATCCCGATTATATCAGCCGGGTTTTCCGCAGGGAGACGGGCCTTGCGCCTTATGATTATTTTATGAAGGAGAAGCTTGCGCTTGCCAAGCATGCGCTCATTCATTCCGATGAACCTCTCGCCCGGCTTGCCGACCGGCTCAGTGCCGCCTCCATTCATGCGTTTACCAAATGGTTCAAAGAGCATACCGGTCTGCCGCCGGGCAAATACCGGCAGTGGAGCCGGATGATCTGATCCTCTTGTCCTTTCCTTGCGCTAATCTGCAAAATAAAACCGGCCCCGTGTCGTTGGACATTGGGCCGGTTTTATTTTGCGTGTCTCAGGTAAGGCGGATATGTTCCCATCCTATCAACTAATGGAAGGAAGGCAGCGTTATATTTAAGCGCTGCAGCCTTCGCATTCATAATATTGATCTCCGGTCGTTGTCCGTACTTCAAGCAAGTCGCCAAGCTGGATATCCTCAACCTCCGAAAATTCGAAATCGGCGATTTTGAGCAGCACTTTCGCGCGCGCTTCCTCTTCTGTTTCAGCAGACCAGCTGAATTCACCTTTTTTACCGGACGATTTCACTTCAAAAGCGAACAAATATCGTGCCATATGGGCCAGCCTCCTTCTTGTCATCCATTCGTCTTACTCTCTTATTATACCAAACCTTTGACCATAAGTGCGCCTTTTTTCTTCTGAAAAGACTTTATTTTCATATATTAAACGGAACTGGTCAAGAATAAACGGCTCTGCCGTCCGCTGGCGGCAGCGTTCATTTTTTCCCATAAAATCCTGTCAGCGCGTTCCTGGCTTGCGCTTGCCGATAAGGGGAAATTCCCCGATCCGCAGCTTTGCGCTGCCGTATGGAACAAGAGCAAGCTCCTTCAGCGGTTGTCCCTCCGTATCCGGATGAAGCGGCGGCGTTCCGGCGCTGTTGCCCTCCATCTTCCATTCGCGGACAAGCTGGCCGGTTGCCTTCAACCGAACGGGCGCGTTCGCCGCATCGAAGGGCTGGTAAGGAATATCCGCCAAGCTTACTTTATAATCCGTATCGGAGAGAAGACCGTATTTCCATGCCGAACCCGGGTAAATCTCCCAATCGTGAAACATCTCGCGTCTGGTGAGCAGCTGCCAGTTCTCCTGGATCGGAAGTGCATACACCAGTGGTCCGCGTTCCACGCTGAACGCGTACAAATTACGCGATACTGTCTTGACCTCCATGGGCAGATGCAGGAGAAGTCTGTCCTGATCCCCCCACTCGCGCTCTACTCTCGCATATCCGTTCACAGACTGAAGGACCACAGGTTCACCGTTCACCGTCAGGACCGGCGACATGCACCATTCCGGTATGCGAAATGAAATCGCAAAGCGCTCCGGCTGCGCAAGGGTAATCATGATGGCGACCTCATCCCGGAATGGATAATCCCCGCTGACTTCCAGCTTCGCTTCAACCCCTTCCCCTACCTGCGTGCTGATTGTACAAGGCGCATAGGATACAGCCGCCAATCCGCCTTTGCCGTCCAGCATCCATAAATGGGATGCCAGCTTGGGCCAGCCCTGATGCATATTGGCCGTACAGCAGCCGAAATGCGGAGTCAGACCAAACAGGTTGGCATCGGGTCCGTTGCTCCAGCTGCGCGGTGCGATATTGCAGACAATCTGGTTCACCTGCTGATCATATTGATGTGAAGTCCAGTCTCCGGAAATCGCTGCAGGCAGGGCATTAAATGCGACCTTCTCCAGAATGTCACCGAATCTTCCTTCACCGAATATGCGCGTCAGCTGCTCCATCGAGAACATGTACTCCACAACGGCGCAAAGCTCGACGCCCTGACTCGGGTGGGTGCCGGAGAGCCATTCATCGCCGGAGAACATGCCATGCGCTTGTCCATGATAGGTCATCAGGCTGTCAATGCCGCGGTGCACGGCCTCCCGCTCCAGAGGCTCACCGCTGAGTTCATACAACACACCGGGTGTTTTGATCCCCATCGCCACGTTGACGACATGGGTTTTCCAATCCCATTCCTCCACCTTGCGCCAGAACGGAAAATCGTGAAATACCTCCGTCCAGTCTATCGTCTGCCCCGCTACCTGCCGGGCCAGCTCAAGCAGGAAAGCGTCGTTTGTTCTTTTGTACAGCCATTGAATACTAAGCAGCATTTCCGCACCGCGGGCCTCTGCCCATCCCTGAAGCGGGTTCTCTGCAATCGTCGAGTGAACATATTTGAAGAAAGACGTGAGGAACGGTATGATCCGCGTGTCCCCGGCAGCTTCGGCATGCTGGGTCATGACCTTCAGCATGATCATGTAATGCCACCAGTCCTGTCTCTTGTTCACATCATTATTGACCGTTTCAATGCGTTCCGGCCCGAATGAGCCGTCTTCCTTCTGGCTGGCAAGCGACCACTCTACCCAACGGTTCGCCTTGGCAATCAATTGTTCATCCTCCAAGAGGTAAGCCAAGGGCAGCAGCCCATCAACGTAATAAGGTCCCCGTTCCCAGCTCTCGCCCTTGCCGCCGAGCCAGCCGTTGTCAGTACCGACATCGGTCCACTGCTCATCCAGATGTCCCGTAAAGCCGTCCGCTTGAATCCGCAGCTGATTCCGCAGCCAACCGGCAGGTTTGATACGTCCGAGCGGCAGCGCTTCAAAAGCCGTCCTCAGGTTCATTGCCATTTCCCCTCCCGCTTATGCATTCCTGCTCGAATATAACATGTATGGCACGAAATTCAGATATCCGAATAAAACCGGTTTTTATCCAATCACAACATCATAAGGAGTGCCTTTCTTTTGCGTGAACAGCGGTAAGAGCTTATTATAGAAGAAGCTCATTTAAGAAGGGAGATGCTTGCCATGCTCCAATTCATCTCTCCACCCATGCCGCATTTTATCGTCTGCGGCGAAGACACCTATCCGATCGGTGGCAGGCACCCGAGCCGCTCGGGCATTGGCGTATTCGACCTGCTGGTCGTGACCGGAGGATGCCTTCATCTGGAAGAAGCGGGAGAAGTCTATTCCGTTTCAGCAGGGCATTTCGTCCTTCTCCGCCCGGATCGCGCCCACCGGACGACAACGCCTTGTGAGGAGGAAACGCGCTTCTATTGGCTTCACTTTCAGACATTCGGTTCATGGAGCGGGGAGAAGGAGCCGCAGCCGTTCACTCCCCCGCAGCAGGACTATTCAGATATGCAGACGGAATCGTTCGTCTTCTATCTCCCGAGGTTCGGGAAGCTGCTTGATCCCGAAGCGATGACCGACCGGATCAGGCAGCTCCGACTGCATCAGATCCAGCCGTCTGTCTCTGCAAGGTGGACTCAGCAGCAGCTGTTTCAGGAGCTTCTTCTGCAGCTTCAGGAGGAGAGCGGCATGTCCGCCGCCAGCCCTTATCTGGCCATTGCCGACGAGGCGGCAGCATTCCTCAGGCGGCATTACAAGGAGCCCCTCGGCTACAAGCGGATGTCGGAGGAGCTTCATTTTCACGCTAATTATATCGCCGTCTGCATGAAGAAGGCCTTCGGCTGCACACCGCTGGAATATGTAACCCGCCACAGAATCGAACAGGCCAAACGCATGCTCATCCACAGCAATCATGCCATTGGCAAAATCGCCGAGGAGACGGGTTTCGGCTCCTTCCCTTACTTTATCCGCTGCTTCAGCCGCTATACCGGGTTCAAGCCCAAGGAGTTCCGGATGCGTTTCCGCTAAAGCAAGAAGAAACGGGCGGTCGCCGTCCGCTGGCGGAGCAGCTGGTTATTTTCCCTCAGAAAGGGAGAAAAATATGGCGTAATTTTAACCTTTCATCCTATTAAAAAAACCCGGAAACCGAAATGAAATGCCCGGTCAGGCATTCATTTAAGCTCCGGGGGTGATGGTTCCCTGCAGATTAATTTGATCTATGTTTGAAATACTTTGACCAGTTCCTTAAGCTCCCGCATCATCCGGTTAAGCGATTGGGCCGATGAGGTAATGCTGTCCATAATCGCGGACTGCTCCTCCGACGAGCTGGCCACGGTCTGGGAATTATCCGTTGCGACTTTGGCTATGCTAACCATACCGTCAATGGAAGCGGTAATTTGCTCCGTCCCCGCAGAAATTTGCTCGGTCGTCGCGGAAACCTCCTGCATTTGCTCCGACACCTGGCGGACAGAGGAACGGATTGTGGCAAAAGCCTCGCCAACATGCTGCATCTTCGTTATTCCGCCGCTGATTTCCGTTACGTTCTTCTCCATGGAATCCACCGCCTGGGTGGAGGATTGCTGAATGAGCTCAATCAGTGCCACTATGCTGGATACCGAATCCTTCGTCTGCTCGGCCAGCTTCTTGACTTCGTTCGCCACGACAGCAAAGCCTCTGCCTTGTTCTCCCGCCCTTGCGGCTTCAATAGATGCATTCAATGAAAGCAAGGCCGTCTGGTTGGAAATATCCGATATCACATCCACGATGTTGCCGATTTCCTCGGAATGCTTGTTGAACTGGGTGATTACAGAGGCGGCCTGATCCGCTGCCGTGCCGATTACATTCATTTGATGGATGGCGGAATCGATCTGATCATACCCCTTCTCCACCTCATCCGTCACATTGCCGGTCTGCTCGGAGATGCTTCCCGATGATTCGGCTATACGCTGGATGCCCACTGCCATTTCCTCCATGGCGATAGAGGATTGCTCTGCGCCTTCCAGCTGCGTCTGAGCCCCGCTTGCCACCTCCTGGATGGATGCTGCGATATAGGCGGCTGCTTTGGAGGACTGCTCGGCCGATTCCAGAAGCTCCTCCGAAGCCAACGTCACCTGATTGATCGTATGATTGATTTTCATGACGATCCCCGCAAGCGTATCGATCATGGCGTTGATATTCCGGCTCATGTCGCCAATTTCGTCCTTGGAGCGGGTGTCAACCCTTTCGTTCAGATTGCCTTCCGCCACTTTCTTCATCGCAGCCGATATGTTCAACAGCGGCCTGACAATGATTCTGGTAATATAAATCGAGACCAGCACGATCAAAAGCAGAACCGCCGCCACCACGATGATCGCAATCGTCTGCGCTTTGGCTGCCGCTGCGTACAGCTCGCTTGTCGGCGCAGATACGATCAGCTTCCAGGAGGTATTGGGAATACTGTCATAATAGGTTAACATTTCTTTTCCGTTGTTATCCTTGTATGTGATGCTCCCGCTGCTGTTTCCCTGAACGGCTGCGAACGCCTTCAGCGCGCTTGGGCTTGTCTCGAACCCGGTAATTTTTTTGCCGATCCGCGTTGTGTCGGCATTTGTATAATACTCACCAAGCCCCGAAATGATAAAGCCGGTACCCGTTTCCCCTATTTTGATGCTATCGGTCAAGGCTGTAATTGTCTCGGGGGACACCGAGGCCGAGAGCATCCCGTTCACATTCCCCGAATCATCCAGGATCGGAACGGCAATCGGAAGCACATAAGCGCCTGTTTTTTTACTGACGATCATATCCGAAATGACCGGCTGCTTCGTTTCCAGCACCTTCTTGAAATATTCCCGGTCGGCAACGCTGATCGAGACATTGTCAACGCCGATGGCATTGCCTTTGAGATCAATCAGATTAAAGCCGCTGACCTGATTATCGCTTTCATCCAGGATTTTCAACAAGGGCAGCAGCTGTGCGGGCTTGCCTGCTGCGAATTCGGGATGAACCTTCAGCAGCTCCTGCATCGACGATATCTTCAACTGCATCCAGTCGTCGATTCTGTCGATATTCAGCGTAGCGATTTCGTGCTGGACTTCCTTGCTCTCGGATTTGGTGATGCCAAGCAGATAATTGGTGAAAAAAACGGCGGATCCTGCTAATGGGACGATGGAGAGGATGAGGATGACTGCGAATAATTTTGCGCGTATTGACCTGATTGTGAAGCCCCGCCTCGACGTTTGGCTCTTCATGATGATACTCCCCCAGTTGACTGATTAAACTCACCCTATATTTCGGCTCGTTCCAGTCAAAAGTTGAGTAGTCTTGCAAAATAGGCAAGGTTAAGCGCTTTAACGTCCGAAGAAGACGTTTTCTCCAAAATGAAGCAGTCCTTCTGTCAGCCCTATCATAAAAGGTTTGCCGGATTGGGTCGTGCTTCTGCTCATAAAGCTGACGCAGTTTCCAGCCTCCCTTTGCCAGCAGACCCTGACATCATTTCGTCCCTGCGCGCACCTTCGATCCGGCAGGTTTGCCAAGCAGCTTCCGGGTAAGCCACGGGGCGAGCTGGAACAAAGCAATCCCCAGGACAACTGAGACCAGAACGAACAAGCCGGACAGCAGCTTGATGGAGCCGGCCGCGAGACTGGCGATTACGACCGAGAATTCTCCCCGGGTTGTCAGAGACAGTCCGGCCCGCAGAGAGGCTTTCTTCGAAAGGCCATACCACTTTCCGCCGTAATAACCCGTGATGATTTTGGCCGCCATCGACCATAAAAGCAGTGTAATAAACAAACCTATGTATGGAATTTGCTCGCCTAGTGACACCGTTGTGCCGAAGTATACAAAAAACAAGGGCAGCAGCAGGTCGCGCACCGGCAGTATTTTGGTTTCGATATCTTCCGTTTTCCGTACGCCGGACAGCATCATCCCCGCCAGGAAAGCTCCAAGCACTTCAGACAGACCCAAATAAACGGCAAGACCGCCGTAAGTCAAAGCCAATCCGACTGTCAGGACAATATAATAATCCTCCGAGAATATCCGGTCGAAGAAATCATGCAGCCTGGAGAACACAAATCTTCCGATAAGAATGGCTCCTGCCGCAAGCAGCGCGACTTTGCCCAGCACCAGCAGGAAAAAAGCCGGCGAAAGATCCTGTCCCTCCACAATTCCGATGAGCAGCGCGACAAAAAGAGGCGCAACCAGATCCTCGAATATGAGCAGGGCAAGCATAAATTCCGACTCTGCGTTCGCCATCCGCTTGGTGCTCTGCATCAGCTTGGCTGTTACGGTTGAACTGGTAGCAAATACCACACCGCCGATCAGCAGGGAAGGTACAAGCTCCAATCCGAAAGCAAAGCAGATGCCAATTGTAACAAGCAGATTAAGGGCAGCATCAAGCGTTCCGGCCGGCCAGACCTTCCCCGCAATCGACTTCAACCGCCCATAGGAAAACTCCAGACCCAGCAGAAAAAATAGCAGGACGATGCCAAACTCACCCGCCGAATGAAGCAGATGGGAATCGCGCAGCCAGACTCCGGCTAATATCCCGACCAGGATATAAAGAATAATACCCGGAACCCGGAATCGGGCTCCGGAAATTGCAGCCAGGTATAAGGAGAGGAGAAGGATACCCGCTCCCAGAAGCTGGGGCAAATGCTCCATCGGCTAGAGTCCCCCCAGACCTTTGCACACCTGAGCCAGCTTTGCGATCTGTTCATTGCTTCCCAGCATCATAAGCGTGTCTCCGGCTTGTATGATGAAATCCGCATCCGGCACGGCGACCACCTCATCACCGCGCACAACCCCGGTTATAGAAGCACCGGTTTTGGTACGGATTTTGGATTCCCTGATCGGTTTGCCGGCAAGCGCGGAGTTCGGACCAACCTCCACCCACTCGATCATGATTTTATTTTTGAACATTCTCATTTGGTCCAGATCCACCGGCTGATAAGTCGCCCCGAGCAATTGAGCCCCGAGCTCTCTCGTTTCATCCGCTGTCAAGGAGAAGCCCGTCCTGCATTCCTCTTCGTCCTCGTCAAAAAAATAAAGCTCCCGCAAACCGGTATGATGAACAATCAGGACAACCTGATCGTCATTCGCTGTCGTCATGGATATTCGTTTGCCGATGCCCGGCAGGTCACTCATTTTGATCTTCATGCTTGCGCCTCCTTAGATTTTCCCGATGGCATATACCCATATTACCACAGGAACAACCGCTGGCAAGCACCTACAATGCCTTCTTCTTCCGGATCAGGGAGACCAGCAGCAGCAGGGCGGGTACAGCGACCAGAAACACTGTAGCGAAAGCGGACCAATAAGTGATTAGAAAGTATTCCACATAGATGATGTTCGTATAACAGGCGAGCGACAGCACAATCATCCCGATCGCCAGCGGCCACAAAAATACCCTCCTGTCCCCGATGCCGGTCACCTGGGAGAAGCCGATTATGCTGGAATGGAAAACAAGCGTAATTTTCAAAAAAATCGAGCAAACCCAGATAAAAATCATCAAGCCCTCGATACGCTCGATAAACCGGCCGAATTTGATGTTCTTGGCCAGCGTGTAGACCGGATAGAGGTTGTTCGCCGTTAAGGCGTCTCCCAGCACGCCTATGCTGCCAAGGGTAGTAAGGATCAAGACAAATCCGCCCAGCGCCGTGCCAATCGCAAACGCATTTTTCCGTCCCTTGCCCGAAGCGACAAACGGATAAACCATGAGCAGCACCGCCATCTCCTGAAACGCAAAAAAATGGCTCCCTCCGTCAAGAATGGGCATCAGGCCAAATTCCAGCACCGGCCTCAGGCGGTCAGAGTCAAATATGGGCAAAAGCGGAGCGGTAAACAATATTAACAGGAGGACAACCCATATAAACAGGATTTCGGATGCGCGCGAATATCCGGTAAAGCCCTGGCGCACGACCAGCACAATGCAAACCACAAACAATATCTGCAGCGCTTCGATCGGCGTTTCGGTCATAATCTGCGAGCTCATGAAGTACCCCATATCTCCGAGCATTAATGCGGCAAGCAGATAGCAGAACAGCGTGAACAGCAGCCCGACCAGCTTCCCTGCCCATTTACCGAGCAGTGTCTGGCTGTACTCGACCAATGTTTGGCCGGAGTGGCGTTCTCCCAGAACAGCATACAGCCAGACAAGGACCAGATTGATGGCAATCCCGGCAATGGCAGCCAGCCATGCATCCTGCTTGGCGGCGAGAGCCAGTCCGTTAGGCGCAATCAGAATCGAAGTGCCGATCATGAAAAAGAACGTTAATATCGTAAATGCCCGAATGCTTATACGCTCGCTTCCAATCATGGTACCCCTCCCTCGATCCGATTGCTTTCATTTCAATGCCCCGCCCACTTGAACAAGGCTTCAATCCCGACCAATGGATTAGGAATCGGCACATGGAGCTTCTGGGCAATGAACAAGCCGCAGGCGGCAGACAAAAGCACGATGAAAACCGTTACTTCCAGCTTGCCTCCCTTCTTCCGGATGAGCCTGATTTCAAAAATAGAAATCACGCAAGCCACCAGAAAAATCCCAAATATGCTACCCGCTGCCATTTTTACTTCCTCTTTTCCTCTTGAATGGGTTGAGCGGTGCTTCCGATCTTCCTCAATTCAACAATGGAATGGATATGTACTTTAATGTCGGGAAATACGGTATTCCAATCCTTGATCCGGTGCCACATGGCAGGCTGCTGGCGATGAACCTCCTGGCCAAAACCGAATATATCCGAGCGAAGCTTCTTCTGGGCATACTCCACTCCCTTTTTCAGCAGCTCAACAACTTTCTCTTCTCCCGCCTTGCGGAATATATCAATCGTCTCCACTTTGCTCATATCCAATTGGCATTCCACATCGGATACGTCCAGCTGAAGCCGGACCGTTGCGTCAATGACAGGCAGTTGGCCTTCGCGTCCCACCTTGATTGTCGTCCTGGAATGCGTTATATCAAGCGAAGCATAACCGCCATCCGGGCATTGAACAACACCAAGCGTCTGATGAACGGAATCCTGCAAATAGTTGAGTGCCTTTGTCTGGTCTTCATCCAGCCAGCCTACCATCCGTTCCCCATTAAAAGCGGCCATTCCCTCGTATTCCAGAACAGCTGCAGGCCTGATGCTGTTATTGTTCATCTGTCTGAAGCCCATTCCTTTATCGCCGGCGATTTTTATAGCGGTCATAGTCGGATTCTTGCCGGTTGTCATCAAGTCCATCAACAGGCGGTCAAGTGAAATTTGGCCTGTTGCGGCCCATAGATTATCGGAATTGCTCAGCTTCATATATATATTGTTAGCCGGTATCGGATCCATGGAGCTGAAGGTGCTCAGTATTTCTTCGGGTGTCGATTTTTTAGCCACTACTAGAAAAAAGTCATTGCGCATCTCGGGATTGCGGGATATATAATCGATGGACCTATGGATGCCTTGACGAGCCAATGTCTCCCCGAACACAACCATCCGCAAGTGGGCAAAGTACAAGCGCTTGGAGGACAGCAGCGATATTTTGCGAATCGCTTCCGGCACCGTTTGGCCCGTATTGGCATAAGTAACGATAGGCTTCAGGATGTTTGACATCCCGTAGCGCGTTGACACCTGGCCTGGATTAACAACCTGAACCGATACTTTGTAATCCTCGCCCTCCTTGTCTATCCCGATCCCGACAACAATCGCCAGCTCATTGAGCTCATGCCGGCTCCAGCAGCCAGAAAGCACAAGCACCAGACATGAAACCGCCGCCAGCTTCCACACATGCCGCAGCGTCATGACTCGCTCTCCGGCCCGTCAGCATAATGCTTTTGCCGCACACGATTCTTTGTCTTCATGCTTCCAGGGCGCAGCATCATCCAGGGAAGAGGCAACCGGAACAGGCTGTCCTTCTGATCTTTAAAATGAATGGGAGCCATCGGAGACATGTAGGGCACGCCGAATGACTTGAGATTGCATAATCGCACCGTAATGAGAATAATCCCGAGAAACACGCCGAATAGACCGAACGTGGCTCCGAGCGCCATCAGGGCAAAACGCAGAATCCGCGCAGCTATCCCCATATTAAACGCAGGCATGACAAAGTTGGAAATGGCGGTGATCGATACGACGATAACCATCCCTGCCGTAACCAGTCCTGCATCGACAGCAGCCTGGCCAATAACGAGCGTTCCGACGATTGATATCGATTGTCCGACTGTTTTGGGCATCCGGACACTCGCTTCCCGCAATATTTCGAAGGTAACTTCCATAATGAGAGCTTCCAGAAAAGCGGGGAAGGGCACGCCCTCGCGCTGGCTTGCCAAATTAAAAATCAGTGTCGTAGGCAGCAGCTCTTGCTGGAAGGTTGTAAGCGCGATGTAGATGGAAGGGGTCAGCATGGTCAGATGGAACGAAAGAAACCGGAGAATCCGGATCAAGGTGGCAAAATCCGCCCTTTGATAATAATCCTCTGGCGATTGAAAGAACTGGACAAACAGCGCCGGCACGACCAGCGCAAAAGGGGTGCCATCCACCAGAATGGCCACCTTTCCCTCCAGCAGCTGAGCCGCAACGACGTCCGGCCGCTCCGAGTTGAATACGGTCGGAAAAGAAGTTAACTGCTTGTCCTGTATGAATTCCTCGATATAATTGCTTTCCAGAATGGCGTCGATATCGATACGGTCGAGCCTCTTCCTTACTTCTTCAAGCACATCGTCATTGACGATCCCTTTCACATAGGCAACCACAATAGTCGTTTGCGTTTCCCGCCCGAGTACGCGGGATTCCATCCATAGATTGCGGCTTTTGATTTTCCTGCGCAGCATGGCCGTATTCCAGCTAAGCACTTCGCTAAAGCCTTCGCGCGGTCCTCGAACGACCGATTGAACGCTCGGCTCCTCTACCGGACGGGCTTTAACATCAACCGTGTCGACGGCGAGCGCTCTGTGCGTCCCGTCCAGCATCACGATGCAGTAACCCGCCAGCAGATAATGAAAGAGCTCCCCGAGGCTGAAAATATCGATAATATTGGCATCGGTGAGTATGCTTTGCTTCATGGCATCCATGCATTCAGAAGGCTGCAGACAGAGACTCCCTGCAGTTTCGGTTTCGCTGAACAGATCGCTGATCTTTGATTGCAGGGCCGATATCCCTTCCGTATAAACAACGCCGGCGTGGAGCATGGAGCCGTCCGACAGCCGTTTTTGAAAGGTTCGGATCTTGATATCAAAGCTGTTTCCAATTTCACGTTTAATGTTAAACAAATTTTGTTCAAGAATGTCGCTCAGCTTCTCATTCGCGTCTTGGGTTTCGTTGGGTTCCATCATCGGTGTCACTCGCTTCCCGTTCTGCTTCAGCTTCTAACAGCTTCACCGATGGAGGGACGGTTTAAACCTTGCCCGCCGAAAAACATGAGAAAGAAAGCTTCAAAGGAACCAGACTATTCGGCCAAAATTTGCTCGATCCGCGCAAGCTCCTCATCCGTGAAGGATAGATTGCCCACAGTCCCCACGGCATCCTCGATTTGACTCACCTTGCTCGCTCCAATTAAAGCGGAGGTGACTTTGCCGCCGCGAAGCGTCCAGGCCAAGGCCATCTGGGAAAGCTTTTGGCCGCGCCCGGCAGCCAGCTCGTTCAACCTGGCCACTTTCCCCAGTACAGCTTCAGTCAGATCGTTCGGACTCATGAACACACTCGGCCCGGCAGCTCTGGAATCAGCAGCAATCCCGTTCAAATACCGGTCAGTCAATATCCCTTTGCTGAGCGGGGAGAAGGCGATTGAGCCGATACCCTCCGCTTCCAGAACATCAAGCAGCCCGTGCTCCGGATTTCTGGCCAGCATGGAATACTGCGGCTGATGGATCAGGCAGGGCGTGCCGAGCCCTTTCAGAATTCGGGAGGCGGCAAGCGTCATTTCCGGTGAATAGTTGGAAAGGCCGACATAAAGCGCTTTGCCCTGACGGACAATCAGATCAAGCGCCGACATTGTCTCCTCAAGCGGCGTATCGGGATCGGGACGGTGATGGTAATAAATATCCACATAATCAAGTCCCATCCTGGTCAGGCTCTGATCGAGACTGGCGACCAGATTTTTCTTGGAGCCCCACTCTCCATAGGGTCCGGGCCACATGTAATAGCCCGCTTTGGTAGAGATGATGATTTCATCGCGGTAGGGTTTGAGATCATCCTTCAGAATCTTTCCGAAGCTCTCCTCGGCAGAGCCGGCGGGAGGACCGTAATTATTCGCAAGATCGAAATGAGTAATACCCAGATCAAAAGCTCTTCTTACCATTTGCCTTCCATTCTCTATCTTGTCAATGCCGCCGAAATTATGCCAAAGCCCAAGTGAGATGGCAGGGAGCTTAAGACCGCTCCTTCCGCTTCTCCGATATGTCATTTTTTCATAACGCTTGGCATCCGCCTGATAAACCACATGAATCACTCCTTTTGTATTCTCTACTATATTGTAAGGATTAGAGGAGGCTTGGCCTATAACGCAATGGAAGCCTTATATGGATTAATATCCGATTGTCTTATATTCTTCCCGGTATCTTCTCGGCGGGATTCCCTTCACTTTCCTGAACATGCGGGAGAAAAGCAGCGGATCCTGATACCCTACAGACCGGGAAACCTCACCAACCGTCAGTTTGCCGGCAAGAAGCATCTCGCAGGCTCTTTCCATCCTGTAATGCAGCAGATATTCACGTGGCGGTATGTCCAGCGCCTTCTTGAATATCGCGCTCAAATATTTGCGGTTGAGCCCCAGCCTGTCCGCATGGCTGGCGAGCGAAATGTCCTCGCTGTAATGGCTGTGCAGAAACTCCAGCGTCTGCTGAACGTACTCCTCCTGTCTGCCTGAGAGGGTGGAGAGCGCGCCTTCAGTCCCGCTGGATTCCAGCAAGGCAGCCAGGAACTCATAGAATACGGACATCAGTCTCAAATCGAAGGCGGGACTAGCAGAGTCTGCTGCTGTTAGTTGATCGTACAGCACGGGCATGATCTTGTTATCCATGACAAATACCGGCTGCAGATCGGAGAGCTGCGTCCGGTCCAGCAGCCCGGGAACGTCCGTTCCCTGAAAACCAATCCAGGAATACGTCCAGGGATCATCGGCATCCGCTTCATAATAATAGACGACATGGGGATAAATGAGAAAAGCCTGCCCGGCCGCAAGCTCAAACGTATTGGCTCCCCGGCGTACAATTCCTTTGCCCTTATGAACAAAATGGATCTTGTAGACATCCCGTGTTCCCGGTCCCGCCGCATGCCCCGGCAGGCAATCCTCCTTGCCCCAGAATAGAAGATGCAGCCGGGGCGGGGATTCCGTCGGAGAAGCCGGATTAAATTGATAGGTAGCCATAGATTCGAGTGTTCCCCCTGGTATGCAATGTGGAATAAATAGTCATTCAAGCATTATTAGATTTATGTATGTTGATTATACCAGTTCGCGGCGAGTCTCATCTTGGGCCTTCTTATCTGCCGGAAAGAAGCGGCAGCCGCCTCCCGCACTTCATACTGCCCGAGAGAACAGCCGCCATTTTTTAGAAAAAGAAGGGGTCCCCGAATCCGCCAAACGGACCAAAGCCAAATCCGCCCCCAAAACCAAAGGGTTCCGTGCCGATTGCCAGTAAATCAAACAGCACTAGTGGAAGAAACGCTTTTGTTTTTACGTTTTTGCCTTTTTCCTGTGCAATAATCAAGCGGTTTCCCTTGATCTGAACCAGCTTGCCGGAAACCATCGAACCGTCTTTTTTCAAGGCGTAGACCTGTTTTCCGCAAAGCTTCTTGACCTGCTCTCTGCTCACTGCCATCTGTAAAACCTCCCTTATGAAGACGTTAGTCCAGGATAAGAAGCGCAGCTTGATCGATGCCTGCAGCTCGTCTTCCTGTCTATCATCTACTTTATGCAAGCCCTGATAGGAAGGATTGTATATTGCTAGATTTGTATGTTTGGATGGTAGGAAGGTTCATAAGGGATTTCAGCCTACAAATCGTAAATAAAGATCTCTTTTTCCTTTAATCGCTTTAAGGATTTAGGCAAGCGGATTTCAAGAATGCCTTTATGAATTCTGGCATGGCAGCCTCGTGTTGTTACCTGTGATGGAAGCTGAATGGAAAAATTTTTGTGATTGGCTATATTCGATAAACGAACCCGCTGGTTGTTGACATGGATCCGGATTTTGAAGGGATCGACTTTCTTGGGAACCTTCCAGCGGACGAAAACGGATTTATGGGTCTCGAATACTTTGGCCTTCTGTGCCGGTTGCGCGCTCATGGGAAACGACTTGGTTACCATTGACTGGATTTTTTCCCCGACCTGTTCCATATAGGCTTCGACCTTATCGTTGTTATTCGAGGCGGAAAATATAGATTCTTCTCCAGTAAAGGACTGGAGGAACTTGCTCCAATCGAAAAGCTGATTCGGATTAAAATTCATTCCAATCCCTCGCAAGTATTCGTTTTTTGCTATATATTATGCGCCGCAAGGGCGAATCGACACACCTTATGCCAATCCCTCCCGTTGATTCCCCCATATAACGGGCCGTCAAAACAACCGGCGAACATACCATGGCGAAGGACCATATTTACGCCCAGGTAGTTAATCAACCATACCGATTGCCGGCTCCCGGCATATCTTGTCATGATCGTCCTTATTAAGGGATTAACGAAAGTAAAACTAATCATGTTAAAAGGAAGTGATTGAAGTGCAAAGAAGCAAAAAAGCCAAAACCAAAGCTTTTCTGCCGACCCAGGGCGGACCTTCGAATGCCCTCGATCAGTCGGCTGCGCCACAATCCCCATCTGCTCCGGTATTTGCCGCCCAAGCCCAGAATCGAGCGGGCGGTCTTGACGGGATCATGTCCATGATGGGGAAATTTCAACAGATGTTTGGTTTTTTCTCGCAGATAGGACCGATGTTTAAAATGTTCAACTCCTTCATGGGACCGACAGCCACGATATCAAACCGCACTCAAAAAAATGCCGGTACCGGGAAAGGAAAATCCCAGCACCGGCCACATGCAGCTGCGGCTCAATACCATAAACAGGTCAAGAATCGCAGCAAAAACCGATAATAAAGCATCAGAGCCTTGCATTGATTCCTGATGTGAGGCTTTTTTATTTTAGTACAAGAGGAAACGGTCTTCGCCGTCTAACCTCCCTATATTTTCAAAAAAATTGCGACGATCGTTCGCCGGCTGGATTCCGGGAGCAAACGCCGCAGTTTTTTTCGTATTTTAGCAATTGCCGGTTATCCCCCAACACGTTTGCATTCGCAGGCTTCCAATGACATCTTGTGAGGCCCCGACCTCTTTCCTGTTGAATGCTTACATTGTATGTGGGGATTATCCGTCATGATTGTGCATTTGACCTTGAAGTGGAAAAGCCCAATTCCGCGCAGCCGGTTGGCTGGTATTCTCTTAATACTGCTTTCTTCCCCGATATCATCCGCTCAATCTGCTTCTCTTCTTGATAATGGATCCTCATGTCTCATGGAGCAAGTTCCATCCGGAAATAGGCGTTTTTTATTGATTAGTATCATTCAGCACGGAAAGCTCGTATTCCACTTCTCCCACCCGAATCATGCTGTCAGCCGGAATATCGGCCTGCTTGCCAAGGCGAACAACAACCCGATTGGGATAGCCTTCTTGCCCAGTCGTGGCATTGCTGCCGTTCTCTGGCTGAGAGCCGGCTTCTGCATTGACCTCCGATCCAGCAGCACCGTCAGCCGGAGTGTCAGTCTTGTCGTTACTGCCCGCGTCAGCCTCAGTACCGGCATCTGAATCGGGAGATTCCACAGGCAGATCCGCATCTGGATTCGTGGACTCCGTCACTGCCGGATCATCGGCTTGATTAGCATCCGTGCCATCTTGGCTAGCGTCCGTGCTATCATTCGCGGCATCTGTGCCGCAAGCAGGAGTAATGGCAAGCTCCGTATATTCAACCGCTTCAACACCCGGTGACTGTATGGTTAATGAACCCGGCTTAAATTGGGTGCAGACTGCTGCGTCCTTGAACAAGAACACAAGGGAGGTCGATGCGGCCTGCCCCTCGGCTGCTGCCGTTTGCTCTGCGTATACAAGCGTATCCGGCTGGACGATGTCCGTCTCATCCGGAGGCTGCACCTCAGGCAAATTGGCAGCCTCCTGGTTCGAATCGCCCTTGCCGGTTAATGAAAGGATGAAGCCGGCGGCAACCAGAATAATACCTAAAGCCAGAATAGTTGTAATCATCGTCGTTTTCCGGCTCCGCCGAAAAAATTTGCCAAGAGGCGAGGCAAGCCCCCGTTCAGCCTGTTTATACACGGCAGTGAGGGATGCTCCCGCCATGTCGAAAAGCTGCTTCCGATTCGCCCGCTTTTTGAAAGCATTCCGGTCAAGCTTCGTAAAGTAACCGACGATAGCACTCGAGTAAGAAGGCACAAAGCCTCTGGATCTCATGAAATCCGGATGATTCTCCGACCATTGGAAGAAACGGTATACCAGCTCCCTGTTCGGAGCGTTCCGCTGCAAATAATCGATCAGCCCCGCATAATCCACCGTTTCCATGTCCGGACTGCGCAGAAATGCCAGCACAAGACGCGGAAACTCAGCTGGCCCCAGATGAGCTGCCAACAGCCGGCGTCCTGCCTGCTGCACACGGTCGATCTCTGCCGGGGACAGCCGGTCGAATAATGCCGCTGTCGGCTCCGGCCGTGTGAACCATTCATAAACCGCGAGCAGTCCAGCGGCTGCGGATTTCTGCCGGGGATCCTGCAGCTGTCCGTTCCAGCGCTGCAGCTGACCCTGGAACTCAAGGAATTCTGCTGACGCAAGCTGATCTTCGGTGAGCTTGTCCAGGTCAAGCTCACTGAGCATCGCGCGATAGACGGCAAGCTCCAGCTCCTGAACCAGACCAACGCCTTCCTGTGAAGACGGCTGCTTCCCGACTCCTGGCCATTCTTCCCCAGTCAGCCCGCGCAGCTGCCCGAACGTCCTGTTTGCCGCCGGTATTGAATGGCCCTCTTCAGCCAGCCTGTCGGTCAACTGCTGGCGGACCAGCGCATGGAACGGCTCATAGCCAAAAAGTCCCGGATGAACGCTTCCCCACTGCCCGACCAGCTCAAGCACGCTTTTTGCTCCCGCCGCAGCCTGAAGCTTTATCTCCAGAAAAGGAATGAACAGACTGCCCGCTAATCTCGCATCAGTCAGCAGCTTTGCGAAGAACGCCTTGCTTAAGGCAGAATGGCTTTCCACGGCCGCATAGAAGGAGGCGGCTGCTTCCAGTTCGTTCTGCATATTCGCATTGTTGAGTGCCAGGATGATGAATGAGACCAGCTTGCTTTCGATAGATTTGCCGTCGATCCGATAGTAATCCTTAAAGACATCCACTATGAAAGGCTCCGGAACCTGTCCTTGCCGTACCCGGTCAAACTCATAGTCAAAGCAGGACAGGAACAAATCATTCAGCCGCATCTTGGAATCCAGCGAGCCGGTTGGCTGCAGATAATCGAGCAAGCCGTGCAGCACAGCTGCTTTATGCGTTTCATACAGCGATTCGCTGCCTTCCTCAATTTGATAAATGACGCACAGCTCATGATAGCTGGCCGCTGCGGTTTGGCGTTCCGGCTCCATGCCTTCGAGCATCTGCTCGGCAAATTGATAGAAGCTGTCCGCGCGCTCAAGGCGATCCAAATTGTCCCAGGCGAAGTCCAGGTACGGCTGATCCGTACCGTCCAGATCGACATTCATCAGCCTGCCGCTGGCGAAATCCAATATATAATCCTTCTCGATGCTCCGGTCCCCCAGGCGCAGGCTTCCCTGCTCCACAAACGTAAGATGCACCGATTTCCGGCTTTTCGGCTCTTTCGCATAGGTGATAAAACCAAGCTGCCTGCGGTAGGCGTAGGGCAAGCTCGCATAAAGCTGCCCAAGCAGCTGCTTGGCCAGGTCCGGCAGCTGCTTGATCGGCACATCAAGCGCAACATACACCTTCTTCTTGCCGCCGACCGCGGCCATTACCGCATACAGAAGCTGCTTGAATGGCGTCTCGCCAATGTTAAGCCGCGCCAATAGGGAACGATAGGACGTTCTGCCCGCAGCCGGCGCCTGAACTGGCAGTCTGGCGAGCTCCGGAATCTCCGTACCGCTATCGATATCATAATGATCGGCAAAGGATGCTTGCAGCCAGTCCTCATATTCACCAGCCGAGTCCGTGCCATGACCCTTTGGTATGATGTAGTTATGCGTAAAGAACGCGCTGCGAAGTCCGGTGAAATCCGCTGCCCTGTAGACACTTCTCCCAAGCAGAACGTCGCCATTCTCCAGATGCAGCAAATGCACCGTCTCGGGATATGCGGCATCATCCTTCTCGCCGCGCGCTGCCAGTTCGGTAGGCGCATCGTATACGCAGAGCGGGTGGAGCACCTTTTTGATAAATGAAGGGTCCAGGCCGTCCGATTTGGCAATCGTGTCATAGCCTTCCGTGGATCTGAAAATACCGCGTCTTTCCCTTGCATACATCTGCTGCTGGATCATCCTGCCGGGCGTAGAATCGCGCACTATTCTCTTCTCCCCTCAATATAGTTCAGCTTATAAAGCAGCCAAATGAAGGGTTCGTCGACCCGGATGGGACTCACGACGGTTTGCAGCTTCTGGTCCACGGGATTGCTGCCCAGAGCGGATACCGCATAATAAGCCGTATCCTTGAAATAAACGTCCATCGTGCCCTTGAACGGGCGATCGACCTTCTCAATGAAACGGCGGATTTCGCCGTCAATATTCTCGAATTCAGTCAGATTGAAATAATTGCGGTGCACCATATTATTAAAAACATTGCTGTTCGATTTAATATATTCGCCATCCTCATCCTTAAGGGAATGAAGCATGTCGCTCTTCGTCAGCACGACGGCTGTCGGAATATCCGTTTTGTTATTTTCCTGATAAGCTATAAAATCGCCGAACATCGTCAGCACGACGTCGCGCGGCTCATCGTATTGGGAGACCCATTCTCCGGGCTTATCGCCCAGATTCATTCTGATCTTCTCGCGGATCGAACGGATTTGCAGCGGATCGACCATCAGCAGGATGCCCGCCGAGTTCTTGATATGCTGACCGTGCAGACCGAGGTAATCCTGTTCGACCATTCCCTCGCCCGCCACATCAAAAAATACGAGCGTAAGCGGCGGCTTCTCCTCGTCCTTGAAGACGAACTGAAAGATAAACGGCTCCTGCATCTTCTCCTTCTGGGTGGATGCAAGCAGATCGCCGCGCTCGAATAGCGGCTCCTCGTAATAGGTGCGGAACTTGCGGCTGATCTCCGCGTTGAGCGGCATGCAGGCCGCGTTGAAGTGGTCCGCCGTCGTGTTCTGCAGTGTATGGATCAAGGCGGTCATATAAACCGATTTCCCCACCTGGGAAGCGCCTATAATGGAAATAATATTGCTTGGCGCTTTGCCGGCGGTCACCGGAAGCTCATTATGGCATCTCGGGCAAAGCCTTCTGCGCGTCAGCTCGCCGTAACGGTCATTGATTCCGGTAAGCACGTGATTGGAGTAAATCCGATGCTCTTCAGGCACGTCCTGCGGACGAAGCACCGCTTCCATGTCATGCACGGAATCAAGGCCGAAGCGCTCGCGGTATTTGTTCAGCTCCTCGTCTTCTCCAAGGGCATAATCTTCATCGTCCTCACGGGAATGGGCAGCGCGGAATACGACCTCCTCCGGCGTGAACTTGCTGAAGCAGTAGGGGCAGACGATATCATAGAACAACGGCCGCGCCTTCGCCTCCGGCTTTTTTTTGAAAAGATCGAAAATACCCATGCGCTTTTTCCTCCTTTACACTGAAATCAATTCGTACATTTGCCCGTAGGTCCGGCCATCGGTGAAAAACAACCGGATAAAATCCTGTTTGCCCACCTCAACGGGAGGCAGGATAGTCTTTCCCGCCGGGAACGGCCCGACAAAAGGATACAGCAGCCCATCCTCTTTATTTGCGGGGTAACCGCCCTGCTTCTTGACGTAGCAGAGCACGTCCTTCGCGATCGGAACTTCGGTCGTCACCTGAATTTGAATCGTTTTGAATTTTCTCAAAAAACCGCCTTTATCCAAGAGCGAATAATAAATTTTAGCCTTGCCGGTACTGATTTCGATACTGTTCCCGCCGTCAGGCTGCCGGATAAGCTGCGGGCCGCCGCTCCCCTCCCGGCAGGCAAATACCGTAAGGACATAACGCCCGATGCCTTCCAGGCGGCTGTGATAGCCGTTGTTCGCTTTATATTCCGCCCTCGTGTACAGCTTTACGTTTCCTGTATCCCCGGCTGCGGATTCCGCCTGCTCGGCAGGGGTCTTCCGGATGTAAACCGCATCGATGTCCCGCGGCCAAATCCAGCGCAGCGTGAAGCGGTCCTCCTCGACTGTGCGGGTCAAGCCGCTGATGACCGGAGAACCTTCCTTCGCATCGGTAAACTGCATCTATTCCGCCTCCCGCATCAATTAAAATCCATGGCTGCGGCTGTCCTTCGTCCGTCCGCCCATGCCCGCGGCGGGAATGTCGCGGCGGCTGCCTTTTCGTCCGCCGCCCCGCGGCTTGGTGCCGTTATTCTCGCTCACCGGAACAACGAGTGTAAATAAACCGATGATGGCCGCCAGCACAAGCGCAGCGATGAACCGCCAGAAACCGTCCGTGAACGCCTGACCGGACAAGCCGTTATCCAGAATAAAGCCGGCCAGCAAGCCGCCGGCGAGACCCCCGCTGCCGAAGCTTACCGCAAGGAAGCGGTTGTCGAACACAAGTCCCAGCGAGACTCCTACGGCTGCTCCAACAATGCCCAGCGACAAAATACGCAGCAGCGTATAGAACGTATTATCCGCCATTGTATCGGTCCGTTCTGTCAGCAGCGTCCGGTTATCGATTTTATCGTATATATTTTGGAATACGAGAGCGAGTCCGCTTGCTTCCGATACATCGTAATAGCTGCCGCCGGTGGAGTCGGCTATTTGCTGCAGCAATGCCGAGCCTCTGGCATCAACAACGCTGAGACCCACCGTATTGACGGCAATCTGCTGCTCTTGATAGGCCGCAAGCTGCTGGTCGATATTGGATTCGCTGAAGCCGTCAGACAGCAGAATGACCATCGTGCCGCGTCTGGCATTTTCCTTGCCCTCGATTGTCTTCATTGCCTCCTTCAGCGCAAGGCTGAAATCCGTTCCTCCGTCAGTTGGCTTGAGCGAATCGATTACGGCATTCACCGAATTCTTCTCGTCCTGCGTGCCCAGACTGACAAAGGGCTGGATCAATTCAGCGGTATTGCTGAAGGCGACTACAGCCACGCGGTTATCGCTGTCCATATTGTTGATCAGCTGCTTCGCTGCCGCATACCGCTCGTTGTCCGGATCGGTCTCCAGCATGCTTCCCGAATTGTCGACGACCAGCACAATATCCTTCACCTGCTTCACGCCGCCGAATTGCAGCCCGTAAAGCAGCTGAAGCAGGCCGCCGACAGCAAACAGCAGAATAAGGGTAGCCGGGACGAGCAGCTTCCAGGATAAGCCGGTATAGCGCTGCCGCCAGGAAGATCCGTTCAACCGGGGCGTGACCATTTCCGCAAGCAGGCAGGCCAGGCCGATGCACAAGGCCAGAACGCCAAAGTAGAGGCCAATGACGATAAAGCGCGGCCAGCTCTCCAGCAGCGCCCCCAGTATCACTTCACCGAACGCGAATCCGATTGCGCCGCCGATTATGCTGAACAACAGGAGAAGCATATTTATTTTTCGTTGCATGATGACAGCATCCTTTCACTTGCTAGTGGACTGCGATTATCGATATATACCGGTCAGCGGAGCTCAGGCAGAAGAGACGGATCAAGCGTGTGAAATTCATACCCATTCTGCAAATAGGCTTCATAATACACCTTGCCGTTTCGATAATACATCAAATCTTCCAAATGAAAGCCGCCCATAATATTTAATTTTTCCACCCCGCTGCTGCGCTTCTCGTGCACACAGCCCAGCTTGTAGATCCGTGACGTTTCGTCCACGCCAAGAGCGTAACGGATAAATTCGCTCTCCCGGTCTCCGAACAAATATTTCTCCTCATAGCGATGCTCATGCGTATAATCAAGCAGACGGATATGAATCGCCGCGTTATCCTCCAGCGTCCGGTACAGCCGGTGGAACAGCTCATCCCTCGATACAGCCTGCTGATTATGATAGGCAACAGATACGTTCGCCCGCTGCAGCAGCTCCTCCTCGAAGGTCTGGGCAAAGGGCTCGGCGGTCAGGATGTGCCTGCGGCATATACCGGTCAACCGCTCTATAAACGCGTGTTCTCCCTGATCCAGAAGCTCCATTACACGGCCCACGAGCCGCTCCTCGAAGAATGCCCCTGCGCCGCGCTTCTCTTCGATATCTTGCATGACGCTGCCGGTTACCCGCTCGTAATAATCGAAAATATTCTGCCCGATATAATCATCCGCCAATTGGATGCTTTGCTGCGCCGCCGCATGAAACTCTGCTTCCAGTGCGGCCATTCGAACAACACGGCTGCGGTATTCCTCGTGCAGACGCTCCAGCTCGCCTGATAACTTCCGGTACAAGGCCAGCTCTGTCTCCAACCGCAGCAGCTGCCACCGCAAACGGTAGACCGTATCGAAAAAAACATGTATAAAGGCACGTAAATTATGTTTGTCCATGAAGGGAAGCCGTTGAAATTTCAAATCCTGGGCACGTATTTCGCGGGTGCGGTCAAGCTCCTCCCGGGCAAGATCGATTTCCCGGACCAAATCGCGCTGCCGGGCGCGAACCGCCTCAAGCACACTGCCGGTCTCATTCTTCTCGTCGGTCCATTCGGACACCTGAAAGAAGCTGATCTGCGGATGCTCCTGCATATTGCGGCTAACGGCGCGCCGCAGCTCTTCCCCGGCCTTTATTAACCCGATGCGCTCTTCGGCCGGCCGGGTGAAATGCTTGCGGAAGAAGTCCGCGCAGCCGTCCCCGAACAAAGCCTCCTCGGCCTCGCGCAGCGACATGCGCCGCAGCTGATCGTACCGGATGCCGCTCGTCAGGAGTCCCGTCATATCGGCGAGCTGATCCTCGTCTGGAACGAGGCCGGACATCCGCGTCTCTATCGCAGCCGCATCCAGTCCGAACAATGCCAGCTTCTCCTTCATGCCTGGATCAGGCGCGCTCTGCAGCCGCACCATGATTTGCTTGAGAAAGTGGTACAGCACATTTAAGGCAATCGAATAATTGGGACGCTTGACCTTGGCCAGTCCCGCCGAGACGAAGCCCTGTCTCCCCGATTCGGCCATCAGGCTGTTCCTGAAGGACGAATTATTGTAGCTTGCGTCATGAGACTGGACCTGCGCATCCCTTCTTTTTCTGTTTTTCAGCAGCAGCATATGGCAGATGATCTCATAGTTATCCTGCATTCCATTAAAGGTCGAAATGCCCCGCTCGTTGCGGTCGGATAACACATAAACAAGATCAAACAGCGGAGACGGCTTGTGAATAACCGGGATTGTCAAGCCGTCGCCGGTCACCTGCAGCCGCGCGGAGTATGCGTAATCCGGCCGCTGCATCCCTTCGAGCTCCCGCAGGAAGCTGATTCCCGCCGCGCTGGCATAGCCGAACGTCTCCGATTGCTCCCGCTCGCTAATCAATGCGTACAAATCCATTTGCACCGATTTGAACAGCTGCAAGAAAATCGACTGCGCAAGCAGCGATATTTCCGGAACAAGCACGTTTAGCGGATCATCCACTCTGGTAATAACGGCAAGATGAAGGCGGTCGAAGGAGGCGTACAAGCGGCCGTAATCCGCGATCGTATCGCTAACCTGCCGCAGCGCCCGGTTGAGATCGTCCAGATGACGCCCGGCCTCATGAAAAGCGGCTCCGAAATCCTTGCGCTTGGTCCGGTTATCCCGATCACCCGCCGCTAATCCGGATAAGGCCACCCGCATAACCTTGGGGGCGGATCGGCCATGATCAGCTTCACGGTATGCTGATGCGGAGTCATTCTCCGCCCCGATGCTGTCATTCGTCCAGCCTGATGAAACATGGAAGTAAATAACGCCGGCATTGTTATCCCACTTCAGCTTGTTCGAGCGGATCATCGGTTCAATCGCATGCCCCGCCTCATCGCCGATATATAGAAATACGGTAGGGTAGTAAATGCTGCTCTGATCATCCTCAAGGCCGCTGAGCTGCTGCTCGGCGGCCGAGTAGTCGGCTGCGAATCGATCCAGCAGGGCTCTCATCGCTATTTCAGCTTTCTGCGGATTTCATTAAGCTTTGTCGTCATTTCCTTATAGAACCTGTGCATCTCTTCGCCGTTCGCAAGCTCCACCTTCTCATATTCGAGACGCTCGCGCGCGTCAAGGAATGTGCCCAGCAGCTCCTCAAGCTTGGCCAGCAGCTTTGATGTATCCTCCGTTGCCGTGAGTTCCGTTACACGGCGCGCCGCCTTGCGCATAAGCGTGCTGCGGTTCTTCTCATCAAGCTGACGGAAGCTTTCGAACACCTCATGCTCGACATAGCTGCTGCTCTTCATTAAATTAGCGAAAGGCGCCCAGGCTTCTTCCTCGGGCTCGCGGTCGTATACATAAAGCGCGCCCTTCCTGATGATCGTCTCCGTATACAGCGCCTCGATAAACTGATCGAGCCATTTTTCCTCATCCTGATGCTGATGAAGCAGCTGCTCAAGCTCCTTCGCCTTAACCGAAATGGACTCATACTTCGCCAATTCCTCGCGCACCCGTCCCAGCAGCTCCGGCGAACGGATCAGATTTTCCTGCGCAAGCTCCTCCGTGAAGCTTCCGAATATATCCTTTGCCGCTTCGGGCTCCAGCCCCTCGGACAGCAGGCGGTTCAGCTCGTTCAGCGCGCGTTTGACCTCACCCAGATTCGGCTTTGCCGCATCCAGCAGCATATTAAATGGTTTCAACGCATCTACCAGCTGAAAAGGCTTCGTGAAACGGACGGAGTATCGGCTGCTTGTGTTGTTGTCGATGCCCTTCTCCTCAATGATGCGGTAGCCCTCCGCTTTGGCAAACTCGGCCCGCACCCTTGCATTATAGCTTCTCACGCGCGGATTGACGTACGTATCCCCCCAGGATTTCTCGGGAATCGGCGACGGCAGATACGTCCAGTTGACCCGGTCGGTCTGCACCAGATGGCGTCCGATGCCCTCCTTGTCCAGAATGGTCCGTTCATAGCTTTCCTCATATACCTTAAGCGGCGTATAAACGAACAGCGGCACGCCATTTCTCGTATTCAGCCAGAAAATCCGGTTTTTGACTTCGCTTTCCTTGATCGTGAAGTGCGATTTGCCGATGGAGTTGTTCTGATAGTTCCGGATCCCCCGCAAAATGCTCGGCGCCTGCAGCGGCACCGACACGAAGCCCCATGACGGCACATGCAGATTGCCCGAGCTGTTGCTTAAGTGGAATACCGGCACAGCTTCCTCATCCAGCTTGCTCGCGATATGGCGCTCGACAAATTTCTCGATCGATTCATCGTTTCCATATTTCATGACGAGGAATTCTTCCATCGATTTTGTAATGAGGTCGCCGAATTTATCGGTCAGAAATTCCGAGATCGAGCTGACGATATCGATCTCCTGCTCTTTCACCCACAGATTCGAATGATCCAGCAGCTCCTGCGTAAAGTCGCGGATCAGGTCGTCCCCGTCCTTCTTGTCCATCAAGCGGCTGATCACATCGGAAATGTCCGGCACGCCGACGATATTCCAATAATAGGTTTTATTCCCTTTATGGTCGGCCTGCTCTTCCCCGTTGGTGAGAATGTCGCCGTTCTTGGCAAAGATCGAATTAAGCACATTTAAAATTTCCGTAAACACGTTGTAAATCCGGTTGTTCTCGTTATTCAACAGCTGGTGCAGATCCTCATAAAATTCTATCAGCTGCTCCATGCGCTCGACATCGGCATGCAGCCAGTACTCGTTGATTTTCGCTTCAATATAATTGTTCTTCTTCTTGTCCTTGGACACGAACGCGCTCTTCGCATCGCCCATGCGCTCCTCCGCCTGCTCTCTGGCCGCTTCAATCTCCCGGGGAAGCCGCGACAGCCCTTCGCGAAGCGTCTCAATATAGGAAAGCAGCATCTTCAGCAGGCAAAAGCCTTTCTCGGTGTACAGAAGACGGGATACGTAGAACGGTCCCTGCTCCGGGTGAAGGAAGGTACGGCGGATTTGATCGGTAAATTGCCCGACGATTTCGCCCGGAAGCTGTTTCTTGGCTTTGATGTATTCCTCGCGCGCGCGGGCCAGGAAGTTCTGCTCCAGCTCGGTATCCATGTTCACGGCTTGCATTTTGATCACGTTGCTGTAGCTTAGACGCTCGCTGTTCTCGAATCCCGGCAGCGGCTCCGGCACACGCGAATCGAATGTCTTCATCATCGTATCCAGATCGATTCCAAGCTTGCGGGCAAATTTCTCCACGTCATCCTGGCTTGGCGCCTTCTCGAACATTTTGTCCATTTTATTGAAGAGCCGGTAGGCCAAATAGGTCGTCATTTCCTCGATTGGCAGCACCGCCGATGAAGCTCCGATGATGTTGTAATCGTAATTAGCGGGGTACATCTTGTTCATTTGGGCGATGTTCGTCCGGATGTTGCTGATATAGTCATGAATGGCGAATTCTTCGCCGGACTGCTTTTCCTCGCTGGAGATAAAGTTCGTAATATTCTCCGCCGTCACGTTCATGCAGTAATCGTAGGCATTCTCCAGCAGCTTGCCCTCCGCGTTGGTGGCAGAGATGAGATGGCAGAGATTAAAGGGCGGGAGCGGCGAATTGACGGTCAGAATATTGCCGTACTGCTGCTTGAACCGTTCTCCGCGGCTGTCCACATTCATCCAGTAGTCCAATTCCTTCAACGCGGCATAACCGTTCTTCTTAATGTACTCGCGCGTATGGTCGCTCAGGCTTTTATTGGCAAGATTAATGTCCGGCGTAAACAAATATCCAAGTGTGTTGACCCTGTCAATGCCGGCAGCACCGTGGTCGCGCTCAATAATTCCTCTGACGATATATGAAATATCCAGGAAGCAGCCGCTGCCCGTTCCGCCGGACAAGCCTGTAAGCAGAAAAACCATCAGCTTCTTGTTCGTGCCGACGGACAGCGTCTTGATTTTCTTGTCGATGCTCTGCACGACCTGGTTGATCTTCGTAAACAGCAGCAGCCGTCCGGCCTGGCGTACGCCCGCCGCGCCGTTCATCCCGTCGGTAATGCTCAGCTCCGGCGACAGCCAGTCGGTTATGTACGGCTCCAGAATACTGCGGTTTTGCAGCAGTCCCCCAACTTCCGCATTGGAGAGCAGCACGAATTCGTTAATGGGATCGAGTCCGATCCCCTTATACTTTTTATTGCGGTCCTGTTCATTCGTTTCGAAGGCAAGAAATTCCACATTATCGGGCTTATCGCGTTTTCGCTTGGAAACCGGATCCTCCGGCAGCTTGAAGCGGCGGTTAATCTGATATTTCAGGCGCAGCAGCGCATCGATGCCGGTACCGCCGAGTCCAATAATCAAAATCGGGTTATCGATCGTATCTACCCGGATTTTCTCGCTGACAATGCCCCCGCCGAGCGAAACGTCAAGCTGCTGTATATGCTCTCTTACGATTGGTTTCATTCTTTACTACCTCCTGGGCTCTATTTATACGAGATATTCGATGAATATCGTTTTGTCCACCTGCGTCAGCGTCACCGTAATGCGGTCGCCGCTTTTCATTTCCAATGCGCGGTCCGCATCGACGGCCCTGCCCGATTTCTCAATTGTGCAGGAGGAGGCGTTATGCAGCACGATGCGGTCATTGCTGCCCGGTTTGAAAACCACCTTGTCGGTTTCCTTCAATTCAGGCGCCAGCTGCAGCAGCTGGTGGAGCAGCAGCTTGCCCTTGAAGGCTGACAGCTTCTTGTACTGCGGCGATGTTTTGTCGCCTGTATTCTCATCCCGGATTTCAATGACGAGCTGTCCGACAAAGCCGCGGTTCGCCTGCTTCAAGAGCCGCAGCACGTAATAAGCAGCCGCAAGCAAAACCGCCAAACCGATGACACCTGCTATGACAGGTATCAAGGGGAATGGCTTGTTGGCCTCATCTGCCGGCTTGGCCGGGTTCGTTTGTCCCGCTGCCCCCTCTTTGGCCGTAATGGCAACCGTATCGGTCTCCCGGAAGAAGCTTTCCTCCTCGGCCCTTACCTTGATTTCATAGTCATGCTCGTCGGCGATTTTGTAGGTGCCTTCGAAATGATCGCCCGCATTGTCCATCGGGATTTCCTCGGACTTGCCGGTGTCTACGTCTTTAACGAGTAAAACTGCCTTCATGTTGCTATATTGTGCCTGATCCTCCAGTTTTTGTCCGCCGCTGACCAGGTAAGAGTTGAATGGCACCTCATCGCCCTTTGAATAGGTAGTCGAAGCAAGCGGGTCTATCGCCAGGCTCAAATCATAATTGAAGATAAGATTAATGTCGATTTTATCGCGATTAACCCCCTTAACCTGCAGCGTCCAGTCGCCCTCGGACGGCTTCAGCAGCTTGATTAAGGAATAGCTTTTCGATTTTGACTGCAGGACGTTATCCGAAGGAATCGCGATGGCTTTGCCGGAAGGGTCGACCAGCTTCGCCTCAACCGGCTGGGCGGACATAATGGAAATGTTCGCTTCCAGCACATTCGCGTTGGGAACGGAAATCTTCACGTTCTGGTAGCTCCCGTCAGCGGTAAACGAATCGACCGGAACGACATTCAAATCGAGATGGCTGGCGAAAATTTCGCTTAATATTTGCGGCAGATCATCCGCCGAATCGGTTGAGAACGACTTGCCGCCGGTTTGATCCGCTATCTTGGCCAACGCTTCCTTGTTTAACTTCCCGTCGGCGTTCAATCCGATCGTATAAACCGGTACGCCGCTGTCGTTCGCTTCTTTGACGGCTTTCTGCATATCCGCATCGGACTGGGCCTGCGTTCGGCCGGAATTATCATCAAAATCGTTATTGCCGTCGGCAAGCAATATAATCATCGGCTCATGACCGGGGTCGGCTCCATCATCCAGAATCTGCATGGCTTCCTTGACTCCGACGGATACGTCCGTATAGGCGCCGCGGTCCAGTTGGTCGATAAAGCCCTTCAAGCTCTCTTTATCTTCTGACGATTGAATTTCCAGTAAAGCTTTCTCGCGCTGGATCTTGTCGGTATAGGCAACGATTCCAACCTGATCGCCCTGCGCCGACAGCATGTCGATGAACATCTTCATCGCTTCGTTGCCGATTTTGCCCGGATCGCTCGCGCTCATCGAATTGCTTACATCGAGCACCAGCACCGCGTCGATTTGAGAAGCGCCCTGCGCCGCATGGACCGTCGACAGGCTGCCCAGCGGCAGCATCAGCAGAACAGCCGAGACCATAATAAGACGGCGTGAAAAACGTTTGATTGGACTCATATAAATGTACTCCTTTGCGTTAGCGCGAATAGGTCTCGCAATCTAGTTCATTAGTAACGGTTAGTATCTACTCCCAGTATAATGATATACTATCAAAATAAGTATACCTGATAGATTCCAGGAAATCACTTTTACTGTATGAGAGGAACAACACATGGTTACATACGCCTGCCTTGGACTTTTGTTTCTTTTTGTCGTAATCAAAGCCCTTATCTACCGTTCGCGCGTGAGAAAAGCCCCGTCTCCCGAGCAGTTGAGCAAGCTTGTCTTTTCCATCCTGAGAAGCAGCGGGCAGCGTGACCGCGAATGATGAAGAAGCTTCCGGTACGACTTAACCCTTATATTAAAACACGCTATCCTTATTCTAAGCTTAAAATATGCCGCCGCTGCAATTATTTTACCGTTCTGGGAGACGCAGAATGCCCGGCATGCGGCAAAACGGCCCTGCAAAGCGTCGAGAAGAGAGCTGCCGCGATGCTGCAGCGCTCGATCTGGAGCGTGCGAATCATTATACTGATCATCATGCTCGCCGGCTTGACGATGAGCGAATCCATGATGCAGAGCGGTCTGCTCGCTGCAGGAGGGCTGCTGCTGCTCGCTGTACTCTGGACAATCCAGAGACGGTCGGCCCCTGCCCTTCTGCTCTGGCAGCTGGAACAATTATTTCATAAAGAGGCCTATAGCCTCTTTGCCGGCCTTGTTCATGACCGGGAGTCGGCCATCAAGGTGTTTCACAGCGGCGATAAACCGCTTGCCTATGAAATGCTGCGTGAAATCGGGGCGCTCGTTCACACCGACCAGCTGCGGGCCGAGCAAATATTGCTGCTTCAATCGTTCGTATTGCGCAAGGATATGGACCTTATGCTGGACCCGCTCTTGATGGACCATTACAACCCCGATCTTGTTGAATATATTGGCGAGCTTGCGAAAATCAGGAGGGACCTCCTGAAAGAAAATACGTTCAGGTATATTTTACTGCATGAGGCCCAGATTCTGAAGATGGAGCATGGCGAGAGCATCCTCACCGGTGTTGCCGGCGCCGCGGTCAGAATGAAGCGGTACATCACGCTTTATCCGTATTTGGTGCAGCGCTATGCGCGCAGGCTCCCCAGGGACCGTTTTCTGCGGCTTTACCGGATCATCCAGAGCAGCCCGCACGCGAGCCCCAGTCCTTTATATGAAGAGGTTATGAGCATTTATAATGAGAAGTACAAATGGGATGAGGATTTCCGGCACGCCAACAAGTAGTGCGGCGAATAAAGGAACCCGGGCAAAGTGCGGGATTAGCAGGAGGAATGAAAAGAGGCCGGCAGAAGACACTTAACCAGAGTGTCTGTCTGCCGGCTTTTTGGCGATATTTTAGTGCTGCTTCGCGTAAGATTATAATCTGGACACGATCATTGCGGTTGTTCTTGCGGTCCATCGTCACATCTCCTGGCGGAAAATGCAGACAAGCCATGGGCGGCGTGAAAATTTATCTGTAATTTTGGAAAATTCTCAGCTCCGCTTATTGGTCTTTAGCGGAACGACATCGGCCGTTTCCAGATAGAATGTGAGCAGCCTCTCCTTGAGAAAGGCTGCTGTCTCCTGTAAATCGGGATCGTCAATCCGGTTGTCCGTCTCCATGGGATCGCGCTTCAGATCATACAGCTCATCGCGTTCATAATGGCGTCTCACATATTTATAGTCGCGCGTCCGGCACATCACAGCTTTCGTATGCTCGGGACCCTCAAGCTGCTGCAGTCCGACACGGGGCCAATACAGACCGGAAGACGTTCCCATCGATGTGCTCTCCAGCTCCATCGCCTGCGTCTCGCCAAACAGCCGCCCCCCTTCGGTGAACACCGCATCGCGGTGCTCGTCCTTCTCTCCTGCAAGCACCGGCAGCAGCGAACGCCCGAAATGGGTGTGCTTTGGCGTCAATCCGGCCAGTGCTTCAACCGTTGCGGGAAAATCGATCAACTCAACCAGCGCCTCGCTGACGCGGGGCTGGATTTCCACTCCTTTAGGCGGCTTAATGACAAAGGGGACATTGGTGAGACAATCCTCGAACGTGTTCTGCGTTTTTTCAACCAGTCCGTAATCGCCCGTAAAATCACCATGGTCGGAGAAGAAGAACACTGCCGTATCATCGTAGATCCCCGTCTCCTTGAGCGCATCAAGCAGCATTCCGAATTGATGATCCACCCGCGCGCACATACCGTAATAAGTGGCGCGCAGCTCCTGCCAGCGATCCTCTGTCCACCCCTGCAGCTTCTGCCGCTCGAAAATACCCTTTAGCAGACTGGGCTTCTTCTCCCAATCCGGCGCGGGCGTCCGCTTCGGCAGCTTGTCGCGGTCGATCAGGCTGAACCAGGGCTCTTCGACGCCATAAGGCGGGTGCGGATACAGCAGCGGCAAATAAATGCAGAGCGGCTTATCCTGCGGGGCATTTCGGATAAAGTCGATGGCCCCGAGTACATTCGCCCAATCGCCATCGTAATACGCCTCCTCGTCCGGCGCCTTCTCCAGCTTACCGGCATAAAACGAGTAGTAATTATCACTCCCGGGATCGCCGCGCCACCCGTCGGAGAAATGCAGATTTGTCTCCGGCCGCGGCTTCTTCTCCGGCTGATACTTGATATCGCAGTAAGCCTCGAACCCGTTCTCGGCCGGAACAAGATCATTTTTGCCGCCCCACCACACGGTATAGCCCTCGTCCTTAAGACTCTTCAGCAGTACCGGCTCGTCTTCCTGCATCATATGGAACATGGTGCGGTGACCGCCGACATGAGGATACCAGCCGCTCATGAACGAGCATCTGCTTGGCGTGCAAACGGGATTCTGGCAGAAAGCGTTGCGGAAGGACACCGCATCGGTCTGAACCAGCCGGTCCAGATTCGGCGTGACCGCGGCTATGTTGCCAAGATGGCCCATGACATCGGCCCGCCATTGATCAGGATTGAAGATGACAATATGCGGCTTTGCAGGCATATTCGTTTCCTCCTCGGATTTATAGGATTTTGGGGTCGCTTGGTCCTGATCCGGTTCAACCTTTGACCGAACCGGCAATGCCGTTGATGAAATAACGCTGGAATACAATGAACACGAGGATAACCGGTATCAGCGAGATCGCAGCCCCTGCAGCCATTCCTGTCCAATCGACGGTATTTTCTCCCGTGAAGGAGAACATGCCGACGGCCAGCGTCCGCAGCTCCGGCTTGTTCAACGTGAATATCAGCGGGACGAAGAAGGAGTTCCACGTCCAGATAAACTGCATGATTACCGTTGTGGAGATGATCGGCTTGGAGAGGGGAAGCATGATCTGCCAGAAGGTCCGGAAGAACCCGCTCCCATCGATCTCCGCCGATTCCTCCAGCTCCTTGGGAAGCGCCCGGAAATGCGCCGCATACAGCAGAATGAAGAGTACATGGGCGCCGGACGACTCGGCCAGAATGACGCCGGGCATCGTATTCAGCAAGCCTAGATGCTTGATGATCTGATAGATCGGAATAATCGTGTAGCCCTTCGGAATGAACATCGTTACCGTGAAAGCCAGTATCAGGAACCGGCTGCCCGGGAAACGGACCCGTCCAAGCGCATATCCAGTCAGGGCCGACAGCACGACGACAATAATAACCGTTGAAGCCGTAATAACTGCCGAATTGGCAAAATAAGTGGAGAAATGGCCGACCCGCCAGGCGCGCGCAAAATTGTCCCACTGTGCCGCCTCCGGCAGCAGCTTGATGCCTGAGGCGATATATTCGGTATTCGTCTTCAATGAGGAGAAGATCATCCATACAAAAGGATAGACCCATAAGACGCCCAGCGCAAGCAGCAGCAGATGCAGCAGCAGATTCGGTCCATGCTTGAATGCAGTTCGTCTCATCATCCGTCTCCTTCCGGTCCGCTGAGCAGCTTGCCGCTGCTGTCCCTGGCCGCGTTAGCCAGCCAGCCGAGCAGCAGGGTCAGCAGGAAGATCATCAACCCGAACACGATGCCTGCCGAGGAAGCATACCCGATCTGGGGAAAGCCGCTCGTATTAAAGGCATAGTCGTAGATATACAGATCCACCGTCTCTGTTGCGTAGAATGGCCCGCCTGCGGTCAGCGTCTTTACCAGGTCGAACACATGCATGCTGTTCACGACGGTAAGCAGCAACACGACGGCGGCTACCGGCTTCAGCAGAGGCAGCGTGATATAACGCAGCACCTGATCGCTCCTGGCCCCGTCGATCCTTGCCGCCTCGAACACCTCGCCGGGCAGCGACTGCAGGCCAGCCAGCCAGTAAACCATCACCATGCCGAAAAATTTCCATGAACCGACAAGAATTAGCACGCCCATCGCCGTTCCGGCTTGACCCAGCCAGGGGACAGGCTCCGATAGAAGCCCCAGGCGCAGCAGCAGCTCATTGACCAGCGCATTCTCATTGCCAAAAATAAATTTCATGATAATGCCGACCGTGGATGCCGCGGTAACGACAGGAAGGAAGTAGACCGTACGGTAAAATACCTTGCCCCGGAACACAGCTTTATTGAGGGCCAAAGCCAGCAGCAGCGATGCCGGCAGTAAAATCGCCGTTGTCGCGCCAATATAAATCAGGCTGTTACGGAAAGCATTCCAGAATGAGGAATCCCGGAGCAGCTTCGTAAAATTATCCCATGCGACAAAATTTTCCAGAGGGCCGATACCGCTCCACTCGTAAAAAGAATACACATAGCTCATCACGATGGGATATATCGTAAACGCTGAAAAGAACACCAGCTGCGGTAAAATAAACAGATACGCCCATAAATACCGTACCCTTTTCCGGCGTGGAATCGAGGAGAAGGAACGACCCGGAGCGGCCTCGGCTCTTGGAATATTCGCATCAGCCGTTGTGGACATATGGTTTTACAACCCCTTTGTTACGGCGTAACAGCATATTATTGTGCGGAGGATAAGAAGAAACGCCTTCACCGCTTCTGGCGGCAGGGTACGTTTCTTCTTCCCTCAAAGAAAGCCGGCGATCCGCCAGCCCCTCTTTCACTAGGCTTCTTCGGCTGCCGGCAAGTTTCGCTTACTTGGGCAGAGTGCTGTATTGATCGCTTGTATACGGTGTGAACGGCGTCCAATTCGGGAATTGATAGTCCTGTTCTCCTATCTTCTGCCCGGATTGATTCACTTTCTGGATCGATTCCTTCAAAGACTGGTTATAACCCGCGCTAAGCTGCGCAAGCTGGCTCTTCACATCCGTAATCTGGCCTGTCAGATAACCTTCGACAATTTTGCCGACATTCTCTTTTGGCTTCTTGCCGTTCAGTTCCGTATTGACCTGCACGGCCGCTTTATTGCGCGTATAAGGATGGGGCGACAAGATAAACGCCTTGTCTTGAATGTCCTGCGCCTGGAGAAACTGCGGATTGTCGACCTGGGTCGTCTTGTTCTGTTCGATAATCGGCGAACCCTCCACACCAAGCTTCAGCTGGTTTACATAGAAATGGTCCATATAGTAATTCAGAAACAGCTTGGCTTCCTCATAGTGCTTCGTACTTTGGCTGACATGCAGCGTAGCCTTCGTCTCCCCCTGGAATGCATAATAGGAGGGTTCGCCGTCTTTGGTCGGCAGTGGAGCTACGCCAAAATTGTTAAATTTGTTGTTCTGCTGAAGCTCCGAGGACAAGAACGTGCCGTCGATGATGAACGCGGCTTTGCCAGCGGCGAACAAGCTGGAGGCTTCGCGGTAATCGATGACCAGGCTGTTCGGGTGAAGGAGCTTCTCATCCTGCAGCTTCTTGAGGAATTCGATCGACTCCACATAGCCCGGAGAGTCAAATTCATATTGTCCCGCCTGCAGATTGAAGCCGTCGTTCGGCACAACCTCCGGCTTGATCGCGGTCGCCATCTGGCCGACATATCCAGTGACAAGCCAGTCCGTCTTGATTCCGAGAATCAGCGGGTAAACATCGCTCCCGGCCTGCTTGATCCTCTCGCCGACCTTCTCCAGATCCTCCCATGATTTCGGAACGTCGTTCTCCGTCAGTCCCGCTTGTGTCAATACGTCTTTGTTATAGTAGAGCATGTGCGAGTATCGGCGCGGGGTGAAATGCGGCAGAGCGTAGACGCTGCCGTCCAGCGTCGTATAGCCTTCCGTCCAGGTCCCCTCATAGAACTGCTGCTTCCGTTCCTCCGTAAGCACATCATCGAGATTGTGGATGAGTCCGAGACGGTTCAATTGATCAATCGGCACAGATGTAGAATTGGCGAATATATCGGGCAGACTGTTGCTGGAAATCGCAGCCTGCAGTTGAGTTGTATACTGTGATGAGACGATATCTGGAAAATCCACGTGAATATTGGGATAATCCTTCTCAAATTCAGCGATCGTCTGTTCAATCGCCTGCTTGGATTCGGGCCAGCGGCTCCAATAGGTAATCGTGACAGGATCTTTCGCTCCCGGGTCGTTCACGGCGGATGCACCGGACCCGGACTGCCCGGTATTATTGGAAGCACAGCCCGTCAGAAGCAGAATAATGGCAGCAACCGATGCCAGGATAACGAAGGCGGTTTTCTTCATGATGATATTCTCCCTTGCTGAAATTTTGTATTCATCTTCCGCTTCTCCGGTAGTCCAGTCGCCAAGCGATAGCTTACTTTTCTGATCAATTAACTAGGTTTAGTAGCCGTACGGGTCTACGTCTTCCGTTTCATCTTCCTCCTATGATTATAGAGGCATGCAAGGGCTGATAACATCGGGAATTATTTAGCGCTGCAGGTGAAGTTTTTAGCGAGGCTTGCCGGTACTGCCGTGATGCTTGCGGTATTCTCCCGGCGTCATGCCAAAAGCCCGTTTGAACAAATGGCTGAAATGCCGCAAATCCGCATATCCGACAGCCGCAGCTACTGCCGCCACGGAATCGTTCCGGTTCAGCAGCAGGAAACTCGCCCTGTTCATCCGCCGATCCACCATATAGCGGACAAAATTAACGCCGATGCGCTGCTTGAACAGTCTGCTGAACGTAACGGGATGAATGCCTGCGCGGGCAGCCGCTTCCTCAAGCGACAAGTCCGGGCTTTCCCCGTCCTCCAGCAGACGAATGATCTCCTCCCATGTGGCAGGCCGTGATCCGCTCTCCGCCTTCTTGCCCGGGGGCAGATATTCCAGCAGCGTCCCGCGCAGCCAGGCCCGCAGCTCAGGCCAGGCTCGCTTGCCCGCTATGTCAGCCGCCCGATCCCGGACCGGTCCCGCAAATTGCGTTTCCGCCGCTTCTCCCAGCAGGCCTTCGTCCAGCAAAGACAGCAGCTTCGCGCATTCCCGCCTTAACAGCTCGACTCGAAGACCCTCCAGGGCATTCAGCCATAAATCGGCCGATCGCTCCAGCTGCTCCAGGTTTGCTTCCTTCACCGCATACAGAATCTGCCGACGCGCCTGGTTTGCTTCCGGAGACACCTCCTTCACAGGACTTTCCCCCAGATCCGGCTGTACGCCAAAGAAAATCTTCGTCTCCCAGCTGGAATATTCATCCGACCATATATCCGGGAATTCCTCCGCCCGATAGAAGACAGCTCCTGACGGATTAGATGCCGCTGGGATGATAACCGCCTCGCCAAACTCGAAGGCAATCGTCCCGATAGGGAATCCCCCCCCGCATGGACCGGCAGCTTCACCGCCTCTTGCCGACTCGCGGAATTGTATGGTTTTGCCGACACGCTCATCGAACCAGAGCGAAAGATTGCCCCCATGAAAAACAGGAGAAACCGCAGCTGACCAGGCAGATTGCCTCAGCAGCCGGCCAAGCTGTTCCGCAAATCGTCCAAACATACTTTCGTATACCTGACTGGCCAGCCGCCTCATCTGCCCCCGGTCAGCCGGTTTGAGCATATAATCGAGAGCGCCCCCCTGGAGCGCGGCCCGCGCATATTCGAAGTCCTCGTACCCTGTCAGCATAATGACTTCCGTTCGTGGTCTGAAGCGTTTCACCGCCTGCAAGATCGCCAGTCCATCCAGCTCCGGCATGCGGATATCGACAAACAGAAGATCAGGCTGCACGGCGAATATCTTGTCCAGCGCGCTTTGTCCAAACCCGACATCGAACACCTCTGCGTAGGGATGGCAGTCCCGAAGCTTATGAATAATGCCTTCCCGAACCTGTTTCTCGTCATCAACCACGCAAATTCTCATGAAAGACCCTTCTTTCGCTGAAAAATCATGTACAATTACATTATCCATAGTAATACAATCGTTTTAGTCGGAGGTCAAGAGAGCTATGCATCCCATTCTGAAGCTTCATAAAATTAAATTCCGTCTTTCCCTGAAATTCAAGCTGCTCGGCGTGCTCATTCCCATCTCGATTTTGCCGATTCTTCTGGCCAGCTACGGGTGGTATGAGACGATGATACGCTCAAGCATGAATCATTCCGCCGACATAACCTCCCAGTACACGCAGCTGGTAGCAGAAAACATTTCCCAATATACCGGCGACATCAGCCAGGCGCTCGATCCTTTGCTGATCGATCTTAATTTTCAGAAATTTATAAGAACGCCCAAAGCCGACATGGTTTCGCAAGCCCGCTATGCCCTTGAGTTCAGGCCCCTCCTGCAAAGCTTCATGCAATCGCATAAAGAGCTGCTCGGTGTTCTCTATATGGATTTGCACGGAAAGATACTCTACCAATCTTATCAGAGAAGTATGAATTATATCTATCCTTTTGAAAACGATCCTTTTTTCGCACACATTTCCGAGGTTCGCAAGACCGTGCTGAGTACCGCCCATACGACCGGCTATGTGCTGGGCCAGCAGGAAGAGAGCCTTTCGATCATCCGTCCGGTTATCGACTTATCGAATGGGCAAATCTACGCCTGGTTGATTGCAGACATACGCGCAGACTATTTCCGGCAATTGATGAAAGGCGCCTCTCCCGATAAAGACGGGCAAATTCTGCTGTACCATCCGCTCAGTGGAGCGACCGTAACCAACCAGCAGATGGATGAAAAACTGCTGGAGCATTTACGCGGAGCCGTTGCGCGTAACAATCCGTCGGACCCGGAATTTACGCTAACTTCACAGCATGTATCCTATCAGGCCGTTCTGGAGGATCTGGACTTCGGCGATTGGAAGCTGATTTGGGTCACGCCGCTGGATGCGATCACAAGCGGCGTGAGGCAGTCGCTTCAATGGACTCTGCTTATCGCGGTTTCCGCGCTCCTGCTCTGCTGCTTAATCGCTTTTCCGACCATGCGAATTGTCCTGAAACCGATGGACAGGCTGGTCGGCGGCATGCGCAATTTGTCCCGGGGCAAATATGAGCCGGTGGCCCAGCCCGCAGGCAAAGATGAAATCAGCTTTCTGGTGAAAACCTACAATCAAATGCTGGTTGAATTGGAACAGATGGAGCGCGAGGTTTATCAGGCACAGCTGAAGGAAAGGGAGAAAGAGGTGCTTCAGCTGCAGGCGCAGACCAACCCGCATTTTTTCTTCAACATGCTGGAGACCATCGAGTCGTACGCCATCCTTAACAATGGAAACGCCGTGAGCGACATGGTTCAGAGCGTGTCGAGAATGATGCGCTACAATGTCCGCAACGACGCAGGCTGGGCACCTTTAAGCGAAGAAATGGCCTTTATCCGGGATTTCCTTAACATACACCGCCACCGCAACGGGCTGTCGATCAAGACGGAATGGGACATAGATCCCTCGCTGCTGGATCTGCCAATCATGCGGCTCAGCATTCAACCGTTTGTGGAAAATGCGTTAAAATACGGCTGGAGCCCGGCCTTGTCCGAAGGGGAGTTCGAACTGAAGATCACCATCGAGCGGATGGGATCTGCCATACGGTTCCTGATTCTCAATACGGGGATCGGCATGGACCCCAAAGTGCTGGATATGATCAGACAATTACTCGAACAGGGTGTCGACGGAGCCTCTCCCTACTTTAAACAGCACACCGGGATCTATAATGTATGCCGCAGGCTGGTTCTGGTATATGGATCTCGAGTGCGAGTACGCTTCTTCAGCGGGACACCGGGCGGAACGAAGGTGGAAATTATGATTGCCGACGAAGCAGGAGCGTCAGGTTCTTGATCGCCCGACAACCAGAAGCTTATTACAACATTCGAGAAGAAACGGCTGCCCCCGTCCTTTGGCGGCGCAGCAAGTTTCTTCCCCCGGACCATATAGAAATGGATAAATGTGAAACGTATGCATTCTATAGGATTAAAAAAGCCGCGATTTCCGCGACTTTTAATGTATCATGTTTATGCAGGCCGGCCTCTCATTTCTTTTTCTGGAATTTTTCCAGGAGCAGTTGAACCTGCGCCTCCATTTGTTTCTCGATAGACAGGGGATCCCCGGGGAGAAAGTCATTGACATTGACCTGGATGATCCGGTCTTCGGTGACGGCTGGCAAGCTGCGCCAAACCGGCGCATTTTTGAAATCAGCTTCAAGCCCGGCGTTATCGCCGTCCTGCCAATCGTACACGGACAAAAAGACATAATCGCCAATATAATCAGGCAGCGTTTCAAGCGACACCTTCAGATAGGACGGCTCCTTGTCCATAACCGCCTCCTGCACCTTCGCCGGTGCTTTCAGCTGCAGCGAATTATAGAGGCTGAAGGTCCCCCGGCCAAAAAGGTTTCCAAAAATCATAATTTCCGACTTCGGCCACGCCTCCATCACCGTAAAGGTCACATCCGGACCGATCACGCCGGCCAACTGTTCACGGTATTGCGCGGCTTTCTCCTCGTACTGTGCGATCCACTCTTCCGCTTTCTCCGGCACTCCCGCGATATCGGCAATTTCCCTCAATTGCTCGAACATCGTTTTGGAGCCATAGCTTAAAACGACGGTAGGAGCAATTTTGGAGTATTCATCGTAATTTTTAAGATCATCAACGGCGTTTTGCTGCAGAATGATCAAATCCGGATTCAGGCTGAGCGCTCTCTCCAAGGATAGCGTGTTGCCCAAGTCTTCCACTCCAGCGGACAGCCCCAGCGGTTTCAAGAACGACGAATCCTCGAATTGACTCAATTGATTGGAGGTCGCCCCTATCGGCTTAACTCCGACAGCCAGCAGATGCCCCATAAACTGATTGACAAGTATCCGCTGCGGGTGAGTCGGGATCGTGACTTCACGTCCTTCATAATCACGGAACACCCGGGTTTGCGTCTCTGCCAACGGCGAAGCGGCAGTCGTTGATGCCTGTCCGCTGCCCTCGGACGTGGAGGCGGACTCCGGGCTTGAGCCGGATGATTCTTCGGTCGAATTCGCGCCGCAAGCGGCCAGCAGCATGGTTAGCAGTATAGTCAATGCTATCGTTGGGATGAATTTGCGATTCAGGTTCATGGTTTTTTTTCCTACTTTCCTATGATGACAATAATGGATCAGCAAACAGCATGGCAGCTCGTCCATATGGCTGGACCTATCCAACACAGTGTCTTCTCGGCCTTGGCCTGTCTTGTTAAAGATGCAAATGTCCCGTTATTGCTTGCCCCTGACCGCGGCTGTCACATCGTCGATTTTCATGCTGTCGGCGATAGGACCGCTGAGCATCCAGTATCTCGCGGATAATTTGTATACATGGTTTTGCTTCACGGCAGGGATCGCTTTCCACACCTGCAGATTCTCCACTTCCGTTATGGTATCCAGCGCCTTTTGAAAGTCGTCCGCCAAAGACAAAGACCCTCCTGCGGTGATGAATAAATAATCGGCCGTCAACTCGGGCAGCTTCTCCAGCGACAATGAGATGCCCCATGTATCCTTCGTTGTTTTCTGAAGGTCCACGACGCTTGACGCCGGAGCCAAGCCCAGGTCATTATACAGCACGCTCCCGTATGCAAAATCCGGAAAGAACAGCTGTGCCTCCTTCTCGGAAGGCCGAACCAGCGCAACCGTCTTGTCCGCTCCGACGGCTTGAACAATCGTTTCCCGCGCCTGCTTTAATTTATCAGCATACGCTTGAATGACCGCTTTCGCTTTGTCATCCCGGTCAAGCGCTTTGCCAATTTCCACGATAGAGATTTTCCATTGATCGCGGTCATAGGCAATTGTAGGCGCAATTTGGGAAAGCTTCTCGTATGCGGCCTGATCGGCAAAACCATTGGCAGCGATAATCAAATCCGGCTGCGCAGCCAATATGGCTTCGTAATTAAGCGCTCCGCCAGCATAAATAACCGGAATGTTCTGCTTTTGCAGCTGCTCGGATAAATAATATCCTTCCATGCCATTCGCCTGCACCAAAGGCACCTCCAGCGACAGCAGCATGTCCTCCAGTCCGATGCTTACAATGCGTTCAGGGTGCGACGGAATTTCCGACTCCCCGTAAACATGCTGAACCGTCTTGAGCACACTCTCTGCAGGCTTGTCCGCTGGCGCAGCGTTGCCTGTCTGCTCCTGAGCCCCGCTTGTCCCGGAAGAGGGCAGTCCGCCCGATGTTTGATTGGTATTGCCGTTTCCGCAAGCGGCCAGCATAACAGCAAGCAGCAGCAGAATTGAACCATATGCAGCCTTCCCCCGACTATTCCATATCCTAATGTTGCTCTGGCGGTTTCCTGTTCTCAATTCAATAATCCCCTTCATTTGATATTGATAATCATTATCAAATAAAGTATAGATCATCTTCTCCTGTTTGTGAATAAACGTCCGTGCTTACTTTGTCATCCTAAATCGCACAATTGTGCAACTGCCGGTCAGTCCCGCAGCAGCTTCGTCCCATACGTCCGATTGGCTTCTTCAAGCTTCAAGCATCAAGTTCTCAGCTTGGCTCACCCATTATTGCCCTCAAAGCGCCGGATGCCATTTCAGCCAGCATTCGCCCGTGGCTAAACGCGGAATATTCCCCCCACGGAAACTCAAACCACGGGAAGCCTGGCAGATGGAACACCGCATTCCCGCTTACGGCTGGCAGGCTTCGCCACACATCTGTCTGCCGCAATTCCATCCACGTAGCCTGCGATACCGCATCGCCGTTTACACTGATCACAATATTCGCCGGCGCACACGCTCCCAATTCCATTATCGTAATCGCGCGCAGCCAGCTGTTGCCTTCTTTCAGCGGCAGGGGAATCCTGAAATGCAGATCATCATAAAGGACGGTCCCGGCGCGGCGGCCTACGATCAATAATTGACTGCCCGACACCTTCAGAACAAGGGTATCCCGCTCTCTTAAGGCGGCGGGTATCGCCTTTCTGGCCCTTTCCGCCTTCTCATCGTATCGGGAAAGCCAGATCTCTGCTTCACTCGATTTGTTCGTAAAATCCGCAGCAACCCGCAAATGCCCGCGCCAGTCAGTCCCTTCCCAGGGAATAAGCAGTACAGGGGCAATTTCCTCGAGTCTTTTCCTCTCTCCTGCCGGCATAATGTAGTCCAGTGCGACAATACAGTCCGGGGGAGAGCGGCGCAGCGCCTCCCGGTTGAATTCGTAATCGTGGCTTAGAAGAACCGTGACATCGGCTTGATATTTTTTTCGGTAATAATCATTCCAGTACTGGTCAATCGGCGCCGCGTGCGGAATAATTTGCAGGGGAAGCAATTGACCGATATTGGCCCAGCTGTAAGCGGCCACTTTCCAGGCCCGGTTCCGCAAATAAACCACAGGCGCAAGGCCCACCTGTTTCTTGAACAGACGGCTGAAATAGGTGGCGTTATGATAGCCTGCCCGCTCCGCTATGGCGCGAAGCGAAAGCTTGTTCTTCTCTGCCATCAATCGCTTCGCCTCGTTCATACGCAGCTCTGTGGCGTAATCAACGACGCTTTTTCCATACTTTTCTTTGAATGAACGCATAAAATGATAACGGCTCATCCCCGCCAGCTCGGCCAATTGATCAACAGGAATGGTTTCGGTAAAACGTGTTTCCAACTCCCGTCTCGCACGTCCCAGCCCTTCAATCTCCTTCTGAAGCATACTGTTCAAGGTCATGCCCAGCAGCTCAAAAAATGCGGCATCGCTGTATAGACGATCCGGCACACTCCCGCTGCTCCAGCCCCGCTCGATGATTTGGCACTTATCGAGGACGGAGGCTGCAGGCACGATATTATACTCGCCCAGGATCCGCAGCGGCTGACAGACACTCGCCCCGCCTGTTGTCGTTTCCTTTAACGGTTCACGGATTTGTCCCATCATAAAATGCAGCACATAAATGCCGTCGTCCGGCTCTTTATCGATCCATTCCACCCGTTGCCCGGACGAGCATATAAACACCGAGCCCGGCCGCAGCGAGCAATAGCAGCCGTCAATCACGATGCCGCCGCGGCTGCCTCTTGAGGTAATGAACAGATAATTGTCGTTTGGTTTGGACCCGGCCCCGATCTTCTTCTCTTTTTCGGTAATCCGTTCGATCCCGCTCAGCTTTAACCATATGCAATCAAGAGAACTGGCGACATCCTGGTCAAGTGCTGTCTCCCTCATAAGAAATTCACTGCTCCTGTCTATTCCTGCCGTCCGGGACCATCAGCTTTAGCCCCAATAACGATCCCTATTCGGATGTTACACTATTCATAGTAATTGATAATGGTTCTCATCGTCAATTATCCCATGAAAGCGAAGGGTCGGCCCGCGGCGTTTACATGAAAACAGCGGCAGATCGGGACGAAATCGTCCCAGTCTGCCGCTGCCAGTTTCAACCTTGTTCGAATCAGCTGCAATATTGCAGATAGCTTCATTTTCCTACATGCTTCAGTTTATCGGGGTTTCGGACAAAGTATATATTGCGAATCAAATTCCCCTCGACGTGAAGCATCCCTACCGTATGAATGCCATCACTTGAACGAATAATAATGGCGGGTTGTCCATTAATTTGCCCCATATCCATAACCGCTTCGCCTCCAATGATAGAAGCCTGGCGTACCGGACCGAGAAGAAAAGCCGCAACAGGATCACGCTTTTCAATCGGATCGGCAGCGGCGTGCACTTTGCCTCCTCCATCGGAGACAAATACAACGTCCGGATCAAGCATAGATAAGACTTGATTCATATTACCCTGTTTGAGAGCTGCGAGGAAGCCGTGAACCCACTCCTCGGTTGCCGCTTCGGGATGGACGGGCTCTTCGGAAACAATCCCCATCTTGGCACTCGCACGGCTGAACAGCTTGCGGCAATTTGCATCGCTTTTTTCAATAAGCTCGGCAATCTCGTGATAATCAAAGCCAAGCGCCTCACGGAGGACAAAAACAACCCGCTCCGATGGCGTAAGCCGCTCCAGCATAACAAGCATGGCATAAGACAAGAGATCGTCGCGGACGACCGATTCCATAAAATCATCATCCGAACTAAGAAAAGGCTCCGGAAGCCACTCTCCAAAATATTCCTCCCGTTTCTTTCGTGCCGATTTATATAGATCCCGACAGCGATTCGTGACCATTTTGCAAAGATAAGCTTTCGGTTCAGTCAGCCTCTCCGGCGGTACATCATATGCTTTTAGAAAAACGTCCTGAACAACATCCTCCGCATCGGAAACCGATCCGGTCAGTTGATAGGCGAGCTTAAACAACAGCCCTTTATACTGCTTATACAGCTCCTGCATCCATCCACTTCCTTCCCCATCTTCTTAAAGTCCGGTGAAAAAATCTGGCTGCGCATGCGGAAACGCCTTCCGATCGCTGTTGGACCACTGAATTTTTTGATTTTGGAACCCTTTAACTGTTAAATTCGCGGTACAAAGGCGAACGCTTACGCTTCTACAGAATATTTCCGCCTGCTCCGCCTGTTATTAACCAGACTTATAACTCACTTTAATTTTTCGCATAGTTCGCCCTAATAATTAAACGAGATAAGGGACTGTTTTGTGACAATTGCAGGCTAGATAGTTTCGCCTCCGGAAGCATGCTAAACATAACATTTCCCTTTTTATTGTTAATATGTATCCCTTGTGAAGGATTAAGGGGTGAACCGCAGCCTGCATACGTGCGTTCCGCTTTGTCCATAATATTCAACAAGTTATATTTATCCACTGGGAGGATCATCCATGAGCACCATAAACAGTAGTCTCGCAATGAATGAAGCCTATCTCAGAGAGCAATTCAATCATTGTTATGACATTGTACTGCGTTCTTTTAAGTTAAGAGATGAAACCGTACTTTTACTTGTTTATCTGGATGGAATGACTCGGATGCAAAGCATAGAGGATAATGTTCTGAAGCCCCTTATTTTCAACGGCTTGCCTCAAGGTATCGATCGGCTGCAGACGCTCTCCGAGATGTTCCGACGCGAATGGCTACCATTATCCAATGTAAAAACGGCCGATTCCCTCGAGGATCTGGTTAAATATATCCTGCAGGGCAGCCTGGGGATACTGGTGGACGGCGAAGCATCCGCGCTCATCGCTCAGATTCAAGACTATGAGACAAGAAGCATTGAAGAGCCGAAGAAGGAATCGACCTTGCGCGGCTCCAAGGAAGGCTTCGTCGAGAATATCCAGACGAACACGTCGTTGATCAGACGCAGAATTATTCACCCTCATCTGAAAATGGAATCGCAGACCATAGGCAAATACACACAAACCGAAGTTGTTCTAACCTACATAAAAGGACTTGCGGATGAGAAAGTATTGTCGGAAGTAAGAGATAAGCTTGGGAAAATCGAGTTGGATGGCGTAATCGATTCCGCCTATATCGAAGAATGGCTTGAGAACAGCTCCTTCTCCATCTTCCCGCAAATCCAGAATACCGAGCGGCCGGATATCGTGACCGCATCATTATTGGAGGGGAAGGTGGCTCTCATCACGAACGGAACCCCCTTTGCCCTCATTCTTCCCATCACCCTCTGGTCAGGACTTCAATCGGCAGACGACTATTTCGAGAGGTTCGTATTCGTCATTCTGACCCGGCTGATCCGCTACGTCATGACCTTCATTTCATTTGCCTTGCCCGCTGTCTACGTCGCGCTTTCGACCTTTCATCCGGAGATGATTCCAAGCGACCTCATGATCGGTATCGCGACAGCCAGGGAAAGCTCGCCGTTTCCGACCTTCATCGAGGTATTCATCATGATGTTCATTTTCGATGCCCTGCAGGAAGCCGGCGTCCATCTGCCCAATCAGCTCGGGCCGGTTGTCAGCATCATCGGAGCACTGGTCATTGGACAAGCCGCAGTCGAAGCCGGCATCATATCGACGCCGATCATTATCGTCATTTCCTTGACGGGTATCGCGTCTTACACGATTCCGAGATACAGCGCCACCCTTCCCTTTCGCATTATCCGCTACCTCATATTGTTCATTACCGGTTTGCTCGGCTTCGTCGGCTTTGCGTTCGGCATTATCTTCCTGCTGATCAATCTGGTCATGCTTGAATCCTTCGGTACGCCGTATTTGAGCCCTGTTGCCCCTTTCGACGGCAAACGGATTAAAGACCTGTTTATCCGCTATCCCTTCTGGATCAAGAACGGCCGGAATAAGAAAGGGCGTCAGAGATGAACCGATTCGTTTTCCTGTTGTGCGTCTCTCTCATCCTCCTATTGTCGTCCTCCGGCTGCACGGATATTATCGAACCGAATCAATTGGCTTTCGTCATGGGGACCGCGATCGATCATACAGACGACGGCGGGATCGAAGTCAGTCATCAGATCGTAATCCCCTCCCAGAAGAGCGGCCCGTTCCAGGGAGGAAGCTCCGGCAGCCCGGGTAACTTCATCGTCGTATCGGCCACAGGCAGGGATGTTTTCGAAGCCTTTCAGAAAATCCAGAAAAAACTGTCCCGCAGAATAATGACGACTCATCGTATTCTGATCGCAATAAGCGAAGAGTATTTCAACAAGCACGACGTAAGCGAGTTATTCGATAAATTGAACAGGGACCCCGCGAACAATCTAAGAGATATTACCATTCTGATTAAAGGAGGCCGCGCCAGGGATTTCCTTATGCTTAAGCCCCCTATGGAGCATCTCTCCAGCATTGCGGCCGGAAAAGAACTGCAGATCAACGGGATGAACAGCTACTCTTCGAGGCAGTTCATCATCGACAGCCTTTCTGAAGGGATCAGGCCCCTGGTGCCAATCCTCCAAATTGAAAATATCAAGACGGGTACGAAAGAACCGGGTCCGATCGCCGTGCTGTCCGGTTTCGCCGTCTTGAACAAGAAGCTGAAAGTCACAGGACTACTGGACGATGCCGAAGGCTCCGGAGCCGCCTGGATGACGGGGAAAGGGACTTCCCAAGGGGCAACCATTCCATGGAAGGACGGCAGGGGCGTCTTGTCATTTCGATTAACCCATCTTAAACGGCGAATTCAATCCGTTCGCGGCAATGATCCCATGCGCATTATATTAACCGTTAAGGCGGAAGCTTATCTTCTTGAAAACACGACCCCGCTTGACATGTCTGAGGTAAATAACATGATTGCGGTCCAGAAGCACGTTAACAAGCAGCTCCAAAAGGAATTCCAGCTTACGATGGATAAGATCAAACAATGGGGTTCTGATGTATTCGGCATCGGCGAGCACCTCCACCGCAAATACCCTTACTGGTGGAATTCGCAAAAAGACGACTGGGACGAAAATTTCAAGAAAATCGACGTTACCGTCAAGGCAGATATTCAGCTGCGCTCTATTGGAGTGAGCGGCGCGCCGCTAAAATGAATAACGGCAGGGAGTGGCTACGAAGGATGAAAGTAAGCGGTTATCAGATGTTCTGGCTGATCAGCATCTCCTCCATGATCGTGTTTTCCTACCTTCCCATCCGGTTAGCCGCGGAGGAATCACGACAGGACTGTTGGATTTCCATTCTGCTTGGGGGCTTGATCATGATGGGCGCAACCTGGATTATGCTCCGTGTATGCATGCAAAATAAGGACAAAACCTTAATAAATTTCGTGAAAGATCTTTTAGGTACCGTGCTCGGTAAAATAATCGTCGTGGTTTATTTCCTCCTTTGGTTCATGCAGATGAACATCATCGCAAAAGGAACAGTAGAATTTCAAAATTTGGTTATGCTCCATAACACACCGATGGTCTTCATCTTAGTGTGTTTGTTGTTTCTCGTTGCTTATGCCGTATATAGAGGGGGGATAACGGCTATTAGCCGCTGCGCCGAGATCATTGGCCCCATTTTCGTCTTCATGTTATTCGCGCAGCTGTTCCTGAATCCCCATGATATGGATATGAAGAGAATTTTGCCTATCTACGCAGACTCGGGCTGGTTTCACATTCTTAAGGGCACTTTATATTCGTTCAACTATATGATAGATCCTTCGATCATTCTCATGCTGTTCTTTTTCGCCGAGAACAAGAAAACCGCCTCGCATGCGATTCTGTGGGGAACGGCGGTTGCTATGGTATGGGGCGTACTAACCACACTGGTGCTTCTGTTCGTAGTCGGGCCAAACATGGCCGCTCAATTGGTGGCTCCTGTATACTCTCTCACGAAGTATGTATCCATCCTCAATTTCGTTCAGAATATCGATGCTTTTTACATCCCGCTTTGGCTGTTTGGCGCCTTTATTAAATTATCGGTGTGCTTGTTCATCCTTAGCTACGGGTTATCCGAATGGACCGGCTTCAAGAATTGGAAGCTTATCGCCTTTCTGACGACTTTTATCTGGCTGATGTTCGTGATCTACAGCACGCACCATATCCGGATGTCGTATACGCTTAAGAATTTTTATCTGATCGGCTACTTTTACCCCTTCGTCTACATTGTCATTCCCTTGATTTTATGGATGATCGGCAGTTTGCGGCAGCGCCGTAAAGCATCAAACATAATCTGACCGGTTTCAAATTGGCAGCGTCTGCTCCGTTGTCACAGAATGAATCGCAGCGTCGTTATATGTACGATGGCCAATCGCGATGGAGGTGACAGCACCATGAATTTAGCAGTGGCTCTATGATCGTTCATTACTACTGCCTGCATGAGCTAAGAATACGAAGAAGACTGGTCTTATCACGAAAACTAAAACAGTAAAGAGAGGTACAATACAATGACACAACGTCTAAACTATATGCAGCAATCGCCGGAACTTTTCAAAAAGCTGATGGAATTCAGCAACGCCGAAAACAATAGCGCAATTGAAGAGAAGATTCTCGATCTTGTTCATATCAGGGCTTCGCAGATCAATGGGTGCGGATTCTGCCTGGACATGCATGTCAAACAGGCCAAGATCCATGGCGAGAGCGAGCTTCGTCTCTATCACCTCCCGATTTGGCGGGAATCGACTCTTTTTATTCCCCGCGAACGGGCCGCGCTGGCATGGACCGAGATCCTGACCAAACTGCCCGAGCACGGTGTGCCTGACGATGTCTATAACCGCGTTCGCGAGCAGTTGTCAGAAAAAGAAATCTCCGACCTGACCTTCTCGGTCATGGCGATCAATGCCTGGAACCGCATAAACATCGCCTTCAAGAATGTGCCGGGTTCGGCTGACGCGGCATTTGGATTAACTAAAGCAGGACTGAGCTGATCTCTTGCAATAGCAGATTTAAACATCACGAGCTCCGGCTTACGGGCTGCTAACTAGGAGGATCGACATGAAAATTGTGGTTATTGGCGGAAGTGGGCTTATTGGAACAAAGCTCGTAAACAACCTTCATGGCCTTGGCCATGAGGTAGTGGCGGCATCACCTTCCCTGGGCGTCAACACCATCACTGGCGAGGGGCTGGCTGAAGCGCTTAGCGGTGCCCAGGTTGTCGTCGACGTGGCGAATTCGCCTTCGTTCGAGGACAAGGCAGTTATGGAGTTCTTCGAGACGTCAGGCCGAAACCTCTTTGCCGCTGAAGCGGCCGCCGGAGTGAGACATCACGTTGCGCTCTCGGTCGTCGGCACCGACCGACTTCTCCAGAGCGGTTATTTCCGCGCGAAGATGGCCCAGGAAGATTTGATCAAGGCTTCAAATATTCCCTATACAATCGTTCGTGCGACACAGTTCTTCGAGTTCGTCAACAGCATCGCCTATACAGCCACCGAAGGGCAAAGCGTTCGCTTGCCGTCTGTATTTGTGCAGCCCATCGGTTCGGATGACGTTGCTGTCGCGCTGGTCGACTTTACACTCGGGGCGCCAGTGAACGGCGTTGTTGAGGTCGCTGGTCCAGAACGGATGCGTCTCGACGAACTCGTCCGTCAATTCCTGAGCGCGACGCAGGACACACGTCAGGTGATCGCAGACGACAACGCGCGATACTTCGGTGCAGCGTTGAACGATCAATCTCTAGTCCCGGGCGAAAACCCGCGCATCACCCCGACGCGTTTCGAGGATTGGCTCAGCCGGTCCACGTCTCAAAGATAGCTCGGCACGGCGGAGTCGACGCCCGGAACCGAAAGACCTTTGTTTGCAACCTATGTAGTTCCGTAATACCGAAACGCTAACTGGAATCGGCATCGGATACGAAACTTTGTACTCCAATACGCATCGCCACAAAGAACCCTGGGAAGGGCTCTTTGTGGCGATGCGTATATCGTTTAAAAAACCTCGATTTTACCAATCCGTTCGAGCCGATAAGCTTGGTATCTCTAATCTGAACGGATAAGCCCCAAAATAGGCTGTTCCAAAGACATTTATCATGTAGTCTGTTCTCTGCTTTCGGCAGTTGAACCGTCTCGCGCAGTTCCCTTATTCCATTATCCGTTGGGTTAATATTAATTGATTTGCGTTTCAGGAGGACAAGGCATATGGGTCTAATCAGACCGGGCTGCAGGTGCATATGCCACGCATGAAGCATCCGGATCCATTACTCTCTTATGAAAGATGCTATAAAAGTGTATCGCGCGAAAGTCCAAACCTCTCACTGCCTTCTGCAATGGATCATCACCATGCCAGGTTCAACTCGTTGCCTTCCCAGTGCGCTTACCCGGTGAAAATTATTAAAGCGCACCTACTACGGCATGGGGTACATACGGCTCCTCCAGTGACGCAATCTCTTCCGGGGTTAGCTTGACCTTTAGCGCAGAGACCGCGCTCTCGAGATGTGATTCTTTCGTGGCACCGATGATAGGTGCGGTAACTGGTGCCTTTTGCAGCAGCCAGGCAAGCGCTACTTGCACCCGGGAGACGCCGCGCTGCTCCGCAATCGCCGCAACCTGCTCCACGATCGCACGATCCGCGTCTGCAAATGCATCGTATTTCGACTTCTGCACCTTATCGGTTTCAGAACGGTGCGTTGTCTCCGCCAAATCGCGCGTCAAGCGGCCGGATGCAAGCGGGCTATATGGAATAACGCCGACTCCTTCCGCCTTGCAGAGCTGCATCATTTCGCGTTCCTCCTCCCGATAGATGAGGTTATAATGATTTTGCATCGACACGAACCGGGTCCATCCGTGGCTCTCAGCAACATGCAGTGCTTTCTGGAACTGCCACGCGAACATGGCGGAAGCGCCGATATATCTGGCCTTTCCCGCTCTCACGACATCATGAAGCGCTTCCATCGTTTCTTCGATTGGGGTACTATAGTCCCAGCGGTGAATTTGATACAAATCCACATAGTCGGTCCCCAGTCGCTTCAAGCTCTTATCAATCTCGCTCATAATAGCCTTACGGGAAAGCCCTGCTCCATTCGGACCTTCGTGCATGCGGAAATGCACCTTTGTCGCGATGACAATTTCATCCCGATTCGCGCAATCCTTCAGAGTGCGTCCAACATATTCCTCGCTTGTCCCAGCCGAATATACGTTTGCCGTATCGAAAAAATTGATGCCAAGATCGAGTGCCTTCTTAATAACCTGACGACTTTGCTCCTCATTTTGTACCCACGGGTGAGTCCAGCGCGCTGCATCGCCAAAGCCCATACACCCAAGACAAAGCCGCGATACGTCCAATCCGGTATTTCCGAGTTTTACATAATCCATCAAGCACTACACTCCTCTGGTTATTAATATGTTACATGAAAAGTTTACTGCTTGGAGTTAACTCTAAGCTAACAGCAAGCAAATAAAATAAAGTGAAAAACGAGATGTGTAAATCTGTTTTCTGCCCTACTGCAGGATGGAGAGGTCCCTCTTTAATTAATCATCATTCCATTCATTCTTCTTAACCCAATAAAGATCATCGCATAATTCGTTATATTCATCCAGAGTGTCATATAAGCAAAAACTGCTTGTGGGATGGTTTCTGGACGAATACTCATAGACCAGGATTGAACCATTCTCTAACCGCCAAGCTGTATGAATACGAATCAACTTTTCTCCATCGACTACCACCTCTTCGACAACGCTTCTGATGGAGTGACTCGAAAATAATGCCTCATCCTCAGTACAGCCGATTCCGCTAAGCATCTTCATAATGACCTCCTGGCTGCTTCATTCGGTTGTTCAATATAGCAAAAGATATAGCAAGAGAAATGCTTACTCTTCCTATCGTTGTTTTTATATTTCCCAGGAACCGGAGCCGATCTTAACTAAACTCACGACGACGAGGCAATGAAAACCAAAGCCCATCGAGCCACGCCAATTCCTCTTCCTTTAATGCATCCATATCTGCAGCACGCAGACTCATGTCCAATTGCTCTGGACGACTCGCACCCATGATAGCGGATGTTATTCCCTGCTGTTGTATAACCCAGCGCACAGCCGCCGTAACTGGATCAAAGTTGTGCTCTTGGCACCAAGATTGGTACAAATCAACAGCGCCGAACGTTGCCTCTTGCCAGTAGCGCTGCTGATAAAACGAACCTGCGCTGTTCCCGAGTCCGAAACGGGTTCCCCCTTCGATCTTAGAGCTTCTATTATAGCGTCCCGTTAACATACCGCCCGCTAGCGGGTTGTAGCATATGATGCCAATTCCTTCGTCGAGTGCCATCGGAATCAAGTCATCCTCAATCATTCGAAATAATAAATTGTAGCGCGGCTGAACACTTACTATACGGGTGTAATTTTTTCTGTCGGCAATTCCATTTGCCTTCGCCACTTGCCAAGCGCGCCAGTTGGATACGCCGATGTATCGGACTTTTCCTTTTTCAACGAGATCGTCAAACGCACGCAGCGTTTCATCTATTGGTGTGTTCGGGTCAAATTGGTGTGCTTGATAAAGGTCGATATAGTCCGTTTTCAGACGACGAAGACTGTCCTCGACGGCAGTCATGATGTGCTTCCTACTCAATCCCTGATTATTAGGACCAGTGCCCATCAAACCGAAACACTTGGTTGCGAGAACCATTTTGTCTCGTTTTCCTTGCAACCATTCCCCGATAATTAACTCGGTTGTACCAGCTAATTCAACCGATTGCCTCCCGATGGGGTACACATCTGCAGTGTCGATGAAATTCACACCGGCAGTAAATGCCTTATCGAGTATCTCATAGGAGGTTCGTTTGTCCGCTTGTTGTCCGAATGTCATCGTGCCGACACCTAGATTCGTTACTTTTAATCCCGTTTGTCCCAACGAACGTATTTCCATTTGATTGACTCCTCTCCAAACACTCGATCAATCATGTGTTGAAAAGTTCTTTTGCAACCATGATCGCAGACATCGCTTTTGGCCAACCGGCGTAAAACGCCAAATGAGTCATCGCTTCAACCAGTTCTTCTTCTGAAAGTCCGTTTTGCTTGGCTAAATCCAAATGGGATTTTAGCTGTACCGTGTTTCCCGACGTGAGTAGACATGCAACCGTGATCAGGCTTCGATCACGCGGTGAAAGTTCTGTGCGGGCCCACACGTCACCGAACAAAACGTCATCAGTAAGCTGCACCATTTTCGGTGCAAAATCGCCGAGCCGTTTTTGTGCAGGCGTCAATTCCTGTGAATTTAACATTTGATAATCCCTTCTCTCACTGATCTTAATGTGCAGGCCAATCACAACGTTATCGGATGTAAATTTTTCTGAGTTTATTCGCCCCTTAGAAAATTAGATATCAAGTTTACGAGTACCGAGCCATTTCACCATTTCAGGGTCGCGATGTGAAAAGAACAAGCTTTGTTTCGTATCTAACGCAGCAATGGACTCCATATCCTCTTGGCTTAATTCAAAATCAAAAATATTGAAGTTCTCGATCATTCTTTCCTTACGAACAGACTTTGGAATCACAACGATTTCTCTTTGTGTCAACCAACGCAAGACCACCTGGGCAACGGATTTATTAACCTTCTCAGCTATGGATACCAACATCTCATTCTGGAACAAGTTATTTTTCCCTTCAGCAAAAGGCGCCCAGGATTCGATCTGAACTTTATTCTCTTTCATGAAATTTGCATTTTCAATTTGTTGGTTAAAAGGGTGTGTTTCAACCTGGTTTACGGCAGGAACAACTTCATTATGGATAATCAGATCGATCAGCCGGTCCTCATGAAAATTACTTACGCCAATTGCACGGACCTTCCCTTCACGATATAACTCCTCCATAGCGCGCCAAGAACCAAACAGATCTCCATATGGCTGATGGATTAAATACAAATCCAAATAATCCAACTGCAATCTTTTTAGGGATTTTTCAAATGCATTTTTGGTGCGCTCATAACCAGTATCCTGGACCCAAAGCTTTGTTGTGATGAATAGTTCCTCTCTTGATACGCCACTGCGTTTGATCGCTCTGCCAACCGCTTCTTCATTCAGATAAGAGGCGGCTGTATCAATCAGTCGATAGCCCGCCATAATAGCTTCATAAACGCTCTGGTCACACTCATTTTGATCCGAAATCTGAAAAACACCAAAACCGAGTACAGGCATCTCAACACCATTGTTCAAAATGACTTTTTGCATATAAAATCCTCCGATTTTTTATTGTGATTTGTATATTGATTTAATCTAATCTATGAACATCTGTATGCGATAGGAATGACCGTGCTTTGAGGCACCCGTAATCACAAGCATATTTCTTGAACACATTTGATTAGACATTTTGAAAACATTTGAACATTCCTCTCTCATTGTTCTGTTTTTTTTAATGTTGCGCTTTTGATACCCTTTTTATTATGCGGCAATTGAACAGGAAACCGTTATCCCTTTTGTTGCAAATCATTGCCTTATTCTCTCGCTGCTACTTACGCATGAACGAAGGTTGCCTTATAATTAAACGAAAATAGAACCGAGGTGGAGGAATCTGATGTCTAATCCAACTGAACGACAGCGGAATGAGGTCGCCAACTTAATCGAAAAGCATTCCGGTCAGGACGGGGTTTTTGAAACCGCGATCCCTTCTTTATTTATTATTCGCCGTTCTAACGTGACCGAGCCGATCCACAGCATTTACAAACCCTCCTTCTGTTTCATTGCCCAAGGTTCGAAAGAGATCTTTCTGGCGCAAGAGCGATTCGAATACGGTCCTTCCGACTATTTAATTTCATCCATGAAATTGCCGGCAGTCGGCCAGATCATCCAAGCTTCTTCCGATGCCCCATACTTGAGTTTGAGAATGGAAATGACGCAGAATCAACTTTTAGAGGTATTGCAGGACGCCGACATTCAATTCGCCCAGAAAGAAAATGCTGCCCGGGCAATGTTCGTCGGCCAGATCGAATCCTCGATCTTGGATGCGTTACTGCGATTGTTCCGGCTGGTGGAACAGCCTCACGACATTCCGTACCTGGCTCCCATCTACACCAAGGAAATCCTGTACAAGCTGCTGCAAGGGCAGTATGGCGCGGCGTTGGCCCAAATCGCGATAGAAGGAAGCAGTACCTATCGAATTAGGGACGCAATCGAATTCATTATCGCCAACTTCGATAAATCATTGCGAATTGAAGAGCTTGCAGAGACTGCAGGCATGGGTATCTCTACGTTTCACCGGCACTTCAAAGAGGTGACCGCTATGAGCCCCATCCAGTTTCAAAAACGGCTGCGCTTGCAGGAAGCGCGGCATCTCTTATTATCCGAGTCAGCGGATGCAGCCGACGTGGCTTTCCGGCTCGGCTATGAAAGCGCATCGCAGTTTAGCCGCGAATATGTCCGCATGTTCGGGTATCCGCCTAGAGAAGACACCAACCGCTTGCGGGCAAAATTCGATCAAAGCGTTCGGGCATAACACGCAGAAACCCCTTCGCATCGAACCGGTATCGAAAAATAAGAAAAAAGAGCCGCAGCCATTCGGCTTTTTCTCGCGATCTGACGCTTCAAGAAATATCCACTTCTGGATTGATATCCAACGCTCTGAGGACAGCAAGCGCTGCTCTGCTCTCGTTGCACCACTATTGGGATCGAAATTTCTATCTCAAATTATGCTTGGAGCGCCGTCCATTGCCGGTATTTAAGTTAGCTTCGGTAGTAGCTTGCAGCCCGGCAAAACGTGTTTGGAAATCTTCGGAGAAGCAGGATTTGACCCGGACATGATCGGGAGAGGCAGAGAACGTTTTTTCTATAAAAAGCGCAAAGCACTCGAGAGGACCGGCAGAATCACCGGCAGCCCCCGAGCGCTTTGAACTGATACATTTTATGATTCGTAAATACGAACTCGAAACCATGACGCAGTACCTTCGCAAAGAGAGAGGCATTCTACCACAAAAAGAAGCCCGGGCTGTCTCCGTGCATGCCTTCACCTTAACGAGCCCGCTTTGTTAAAGGTACTCGTTATGTAGGTGTGAACCAATCCTCACGATAGAAATGGACCAAAAACTAAGTCGTCAATCGGCCAGCATTCGGAACCAACCAAGTGACGCCGGCCCATCCAGGACGAGGTACACATCGCGCCGGCCGGTGGCTCCCGTCAGCCCGCAGGAGACGCTCCGCCAGTCCTGCCCGCCGCCCGCCGGAATCTCGCACTTGCCGGCGAGCAGTCCGTCCGGTCCGTCCAACCGAACCTCGACAATCGCTTTCTCCGTGGCGGTTACCCGCATCTCGATCGCTGAGAGACCTGCACCGAGCTCAACGTCGTGAAACGCGAGCCAGCCCGCCTTGCCGCTTACGACGGCGGCGCTGCCGCTCTCGACGCATTCCCCGAGATGGATCCCTTGATACGCATCGTAGTTCACGGCCCGGGTCACTTGCTTGAGATCGCGCGGCGGGATCGTCTCCCCAGCGACTGCCAGACGGCCTTCCAGCCGCAGATCGCCGGAGGAAGAGCCAAGCAGGACCGTGTACTCCCCGCTCTCGATGCAGAATCGCTCGCGCGTCACATCCCAGATTGCCATCGATTCAAGCGGCAGACGGAACATCACCTCCGCCGTCTCGCCCGGGGCCAGTACGATCCGTTTGAAGTCCGCCAGCTGAAGACTCGGGCGCTTGACCCGGGAAGCCCCTGCCCGTATATAAAGCTGCACGACCTCTTCACCCGCGCGTCCGCTTGCGTTCGTCACGCGGCAGGCAACCCCGATGTCCGTGTTCGTTCCTGCCTCGACCCGGTTCACAGACAGCTGCAGGGCTTCATAATGGAACTCGCTGTACGAGAGACCGTGTCCGAACGGATACAGCGGCTCTCCTTCGAAATATTGGTATGTGCGTCCGCCCTGGATGATGTCGTAGTCCATGAAAGGCGGCAGCTGGTCTATGGACTTGTACCATGTCATGTTTACCCGGCCCGCCGGATTGACGTCGCCGAACAGCACGTCCGCTACGGCATGGCCGAGTTCCTGGCCGGCATGCGACGTATACAGGATCGCCGGTACCCTCTCCTGCAAAGCGTTCAGGGCAAACGGATAACTGCCGACGACCACTACAATCGTGTTCGGGTTCGCCGCAAGCACCGCAAGGGCCAGCTTTTCCTGCGAATCTGCCAGCGTAATGTCGGGCCGGTCCATCGTCTCCTTGCCATTGATCAAGGGATGATTGCCGACTACCACGATCGCCGCATCGGCGCCGCGAGCCGCTTCAACAGCCGCATCCACACCGTTTGATACGTATTCGAGCTCGAACATGTCGGCCCGCATGTCAGTGTCCGATCCGCCGACATCCGCCGTGCCGCCGACGTTGATGGCATTTGCAGTCTCTGCCGCACGGCCGTCACCGACGAGAAGCGCGCCCGTCTCCTCGTCAACCGTTACGGGCATCCCGTTCCAGGTCGAAATGGTCGTGATCGCACCATGACGGTCAGTCATCCGAAACTGGAACACTTCCTTCGTAAACCACTCCCAAATCCGGTTAGCCGACGCCTGTACGGTTTTGTCGTCCGTCGTCAGATAGCAGCCAGTCCGCTCCGCAATCAACGTATGGCTGCCCCAGCCCCAATCCGTTATCCCGAACACGTCGCCTTCTTCCGCGCGCAGCGCGTCCGCTGCGAGCCCGGCCTTCTCATCGTTGCCAAGCCGGACATACCTTCCCGTACGAACCGCCTTCAGGCGCACGCGATGAGTGCCGCTCGCGTGTGCGGTTTCGGCTCTGGCCCCGGAAGATGCCAGCCGCTCGCGTATTCCCTCCAGCGGCGTAACCGCATAAGGCAGCGTGCCGCTGTACCAGTCGGGGTACACGACATCGGCAAGCGGGCCGATGACGGCAATCTTGCTCAGCTTGTCTGCCTGCAGCGGCAGCGTCCGGCTGTCGTTCTTGAGCAGCACGACGGCCTTCTGCGCAGCCTCCCTTGCCAGCTCCGCATGCGCCGGACGGAGGATCGCCGACTCGTCGATTGCAGCATAGGGATTTCGTTCCGCCGGGTCGAATTCCCCTAGCCTGAACCGGACGCGGAACGTGTTCCGAAGGGCGGTATCCAGGTCGTTTTCCGTTAGAAGACTGTCCGCGAGAGCCTCGCGAATCGCTTCCGTGACCACGGCAGCTTCGTCCGTAATACTGTCGATGCCGCCATCCCGGATGGAGCGGGCCACCGCCTCCTTCAGCGTCTCCACGTAATGGTGATCCCGCACGGTGCCCGTCACATCGAACGCGTCGCTGACGACAAAGCCGTTCATCCCCCACTCGTGCTTGACGATGTCGATCACATCCCGGCTGAGATTCGCCGGTACGCCGTTGATCGCATTGTAGGCCGTCATCATCGACTGGGCGCCGCCTTCCTTGAACGGGATTTCAAACGCCTTCAAATAATACTCGCGCAGATTGCGCGGATCGAGGCTGACGGATGCGTCGCCTCTTCCCGCCTCGTTATTGTTGCCGATAAAGTGCTTAAGCGTGGCAACGGCCTTCAAGTAAAACGGATGGTCGCCCTGGATGCCTTGCGTGAGCGCAGCGGTCAGTTTGCCGGCCAGCACCGGATCCTCGCCGTACGCTTCCTCCGTCCGCCCCCACCTCGGGTCTCGCTCCATGTCGACCGTTGGCGCCCACAGCGTCAGGCCATTATGAGACGGATTCTTCCTGTAGAAGCCGCGGGCCTCGTCGCCGATCGCACCCCCGATTCGCTTAAGCAATTCCTTGTCCCATGTACAGGCGAGGCCGATCGGCTGTGGATAGCTCGTTGCCTCTCCCAGCCAAGCCATGCCGTGAGCCGCTTCCGTGCCGTGTTTGTACGCCTGCACGCCCAGCCGGTTAACCGCAATCTGGTACTGCGGCATGAGCCCGATCTTCTCCTCCAGCGTCAGTCGTCCGATCAGGTCGTTCACGCGGTCCTCAACCGGCAGGTCGGGATTCCAATACGGGCAGCTCTTATCGGTTGTCATCGTATCACGCTCCTCGGATCCATCATACAGAAAATTACGTCTGCCATCATCTACGATCTACTCGGAGACTTGATACTCGAACCAGTCAAAATGCGCGGGCGAGGCGGAGCGAGTGCCGTTGCCCGTCGCGTACATGGCGATAAATACACCTGTAAAGCCGCCTGCCACTTCCGTGCCCAGCAGCCCGCATTCCCCGAGACCAATCTGAGCCGGCTCTTCCCCGCTGCCGGAATAACCGAACTTGTAGTGCATTTTGTCCGCTTGAACGGTCAGTACGACCGAATCTGCCGACCATGGCACTTCGTTCTCGACCTTCCACAGCGTCCCCAGCCTTCTGCGGAATATAAGCTTGCGCTCGCCCGCGATCCGCGTTAACGCAATCTCGTAATGGAAACGTTCATTCATAAACACGGTGATACCCGCTTCTTCATCGTCGCGCTGCGGCACAAACGTCAGGTGCGCGTCTGTACGGCATGCAAAATGCTGCTGCCTTCTGCCGACAAAGGCCACTGTCCCAATTTCATTCAGCGTGACCGGGGATCCGTACAGCGTCAAGCTGCCGCTATGCGCCGAGAGCGACCAATTCTCCGGGTCCGGCGAACGCAGGAAATTCCAGCATGGAGCAAGAGCAGCACCATCGAATTCGTCTCTCGCCGCGGGAACGTGAACCGGTTGCAGCGGAAGCCCGCCCGCCGGCATGGTTTCGGAGACCGTTCCGTTGTCCCCGATGATCGGCCAGCCATCCTCCGTCCAAGTGACCGGTGCAAGGAACGTTTCCCGACCGAGATTATGCTGCATAGGATACCCGATCGGCCGCACTCCAAGGAATAGCGCCCACCAGCTGCCGTCCGGCGTTTGAACCAAGTCGGCATGCCCCGTCGCATGAATCGGTTTCAGCAGGCTTCGATGGGATAAGATCGGATTATACGGACAGCTCTCGAACGGACCGTCCGGTCTCCTGCCTCTCGCCACCGTGACCATGTGGCCGTATTCCGTGCCTCCCTCCGAAATCATGAGATAATACCACTCGCCGACGCGATAGATATGCGGAGCTTCCGGATATTGGCCGCCCGTCCCGTTCCACACGCAGGTAATATCGGACAACCGCGCCCCCGTCCTCGGATCGATTCGGCTTTGGTAAGCGCCCTGCCCGGCAGCATCATGGGAAGTCGTGTAGTAGACCGAGCCGTCCTCGTCAAAGAACATATCCGGGTCGATCCCCTGTTGATCCACATGGATGGGATCGGACCAGGAGCCACGCGGATCGTCCGTGAATACAAAAAAGTTGCCGCCTTCCGAAACATTCGTGGTGGTCACGTAGAAAACCCCATTGTGATATCGGATCGTCGGCGCGTAAATCCCGCCCGAACTCCAGGCCTTTCGCAGATCCAATTGTTCCGGCCGTGTCAGGACATGGCCAATCTGCTCCCAGTTCACCAAATCCTTACTGTGAAACAACGGGACGCCCGGAAAATATTCGAACGAGCTGGTTACCAAATAATAGTCCTCGCCGACTCTGCAGACACTGGGGTCTGGATGAAAGCCGCTGATGACGGGATTGCGATAATTCATACTAGGCTCTCCTTAGCTTTACGTATTAATGCTACTCGCTGATCGTATATTACATGGCCGAAGGTATGCCAGGTCCGCTACTCGTTCCAAAGCTTAACGCGATCCTGAACGAATTTCGTAAAGCCCTTTTCCATTTTCTCGACGCCGGCATCGATCAGCTCCTGCTGATACGCATCCCAAATTTTATCGAAGTCCTCCGGCTTCGCCATAACGGCTTGCGGGATTCTTTTCCACGTGATGTCCTGCATCTTGCTCGCCAGAATCGTAACGTCATCATCGCCGGGTACGGCTATATTCCACGCTGCGCCCCACGCTTTTACCGGGAAGTCCTTCTCGTTCGGAAACATGTCCATCCAGGTCGTCGCGCCGTATGCTTTGAGCGTTTCCTTGTCGGCGGCCGTATAAGCGTCGACGATTTGTTCCGGGAAATTCTTCGTGTAATAGTTGCCGGTCGAATCCTTCACGCCGTCGCCGTAATGAGCGCCCAGATTGGTATAGAAGCCGATTCCGGTTTCCTTGCTGAAAGCCGTATTATCGTTCGTAATACGCTGTTGAACGTCCTGCGGCACGACACGCTTGCCGCCTTGCATAGTGTATTCCTTGCCTTCGATGCCCCAGTTGTTGAGAACCTGCCCTTGCTCGGAGGCGAGGAAGTCCAGAAATTTGATGGCGCGGATCGGATCTTTGCAATTCGTGGAGATCCCTACGCCCCATCCGGCCATGAAGCCTGTCGATTGGAACCGGTTGTCCTTATAGCTATCGTTCAGCATGACCGAGTAATGCCCATAGGTTTGATCAAGCTTGCCCGCGGTCTTAAGCGCCTTCTCGCCGTCCGCATAGTCCCAATCCACGTCGATAAGTCCGACCACCCGTCCCGAAGCAATCTTGGACAAATATTGATCGTACTTCTGGACAAAGCTTTCCTTATCGAGCAGACCGATGTTAAACATATGGTTCAGCCATTTGAAATAATCCTTTTCCCCTTCGGTGCGGTAGTGATACGTCGCTTCGTTGGTTTTCGGATCGATGTAATATTCGCCGTCTCCCGATTTACCGGTCGTTTCGGCAGCCGGATTCGTCACTGAGATGGACGTCCGCCAATCATCCGCGCTGAGGGCCAGGCCGATATTCTTGTTCCCGTCTTTATCGGTCGGATGCTTGTCGATATAGGATTGAATGACGTTCTCGTAATCCTGCAGCGTCTTGACCTGCGGGTAGCCCGCTTCCTTCACGGCGCCGTGCTGAAGCTCGAATCCGCTTCCCGCAACGAAGGTAACCCCGTCGATGGCCGAATAGGTGGGGATGACGTAGATCGACTCATCGTCGTTGCTGTAGCGCAAGCGTTTCATTTGGTCGCCGAACAGCTTTTTGAGGTTCGGGGCATACTTGTCGATCAGATCAGTAAGATCGAGCATGGCTCCCGCGTCGACCAGTTTGTTCAGATCTCCCTTGGGACTGATCAGATCGGGGTAATCGCCGCTGGTTGCGATCAGCGCCACCTTCTGTGACGGATCGCCGACCGCGAACTCGGCATCCAGCGTTACGCCCGTCGCCTTCGTGATTTCTTTACTGACCTCATCCTGCATGTCCTGCCAGTTCGGGTTCGGATCGCTGCTGAAGAACGAGAAGGTGACCGGAGACGTATCGTTTGCTCCGTCGGCGCCGGCCGCGCTGCTTCCGCTGCTGCCGTTATTCCCTCCGCATCCTGCCAGCAGGCCAAGCGAGAGCGTCAGCGCCATGCCTAACCCTGCAATTTGTTTCAAATTTCCCATTGTAATACCCCCTATTTAAGCTTCTGGATATGCATATCTGATCAGGCTGCCCTGCCGCTGTCAGTCGTTGGTGCGTCCGGCTAGCTTTTAACAGCGCCAAGGGTCATGCCGGTGACGAAATATCTCTGCACGAACGGATAGACGGCCAGTATCGGCAACGTGACGATGATCGTAATGGCCATCTTGACAGATTCGGGCGAGATTTGGTTCATGACCTGGTTCATGTTCATTCCGTTCACATTGCCGTTGCTGCCAACCTGCGTGCTCTGCAGAACCTTCATCAGCTCGTACTGCAGCGTAGTCAGATGCTCCTTCGAGCCGTTGTACAAATACGTGTCGAACCAGGAATTCCATTGGCCGACCGCCAGAAACAGCGCGATCGTGGCGAGCGCCGGGGTCGTCAGCGGCAGTACGACGCGCCAATAGATCGTGAAATCGTTGGCCCCGTCCATTTTCGCCGATTCCTGCAGCGCATAGGGAAGCCCGTCAATGAACGAGCGGATGACAAATACGTTGAATGCGCCTACAAGTCCCGGCAGCACGTAAACCGCGAAAGTGCCCAGAAGATGCATATCCCTCATCAGAATGTAGAAAGGAATGAGGCCTCCCGAAATGTACATCGTAAGCGCAAGGAAAACCGATATGAATTTGCGTCCCTGAAAATCCGCACGGCTGAGCACGTAGGCCAGCATAGACGAACTGATGAGACCCATCACGGTTCCGACCACTGTCCGCAGAACCGATATTTTAAAGCCGGTAAGAAGCCCGTCAAACGAGAAGATCAGCGAATAGTTCTCAAGCGTGATATGACGGGGGATAACCGTGATGCCTCCCCTCACCGTGTCGGTTGAATCGTTCAGCGAAATGGCCAGCACGTTCAGGAACGGGTAGAGCGTACAAACGGCTACTAAAATGACGACAAGATAGACGACGACATCGAAGACGCGATCCGGCATCGAAGCATGTATTCTTGTATGTTTTTCCAATCCGAAACCCTCCTTACATTATGCTTTCTTTGGTGACCTTTTTGAAAATGCCGTTGGCCACAAAGAGCAGAATCAAGCTGACGACGGAGTTGAAAATGTTGATCGCCGTACCGAACGAATAACGTCCCATGCCGAGGCCGTAATTAAGGGCATACAGATCGAGCACTTCCGACTTCTCCTTCACAAGGTTGTTGCCAAGGAGGAACTGCTTCTCGAATCCGATGCTAAATAGGTGACCGATGGACATGATAAGCAAAATGATGATTGTGGAACGGATCCCCGGCAGCGTGATATGCCAAATCTGCCGTACCCGGCTTGCTCCGTCAACCCGTGCCGCTTCGTACAGCTCGGGACCGATACCGGCAATCGCCGCCAGGTAGATGATCGCGTTCCAGCCGGTTTCTTTCCACATGTCCGCGCTGGTGACCAGGTACCAGAACAGATTCTCCTTCGCCGTGAACTGGATGGGCTCATGGATGAAGTGCAAGCCGACCAGAATCTGATTGACGACGCCATTGTCCGTTGAAAGCATTTTCGTAACAATACCTGCCACGACCACCCAAGAAACAAAGTGCGGCAGATACGAGACGGTTTGTACGAATCGCTTTAAAAAAGAGAGCCTCACTTCATTCAAGAGAACGGCGAAAACAATCGGAACCGTAAAGCCCGCAACCAGCCCCATGAAGCTCATCGCAAGCGTATTGCGCAGCGCATTGAAGAACTGATCTATGCCGATTTCTCTGAACTCGTCATTGTTTTGCACGGAAACGCCACGCATATCGTAAATACGGAAGAATCTTTTATCAAAAAAGGGGATGTTTTTGTCATTGACGGTCTGGCCTCCCATGCGTACAAGAATCCGCATGATTTTCGGATTTGTAACATTATGTACCGTCCGGAGTTTTTAAGGTCGGCTGGTCCTGACCTGAGAACATCCAATGGTTATCAGGCACTTTTCGTTTTGGAACCGTTTTACCGCAATATTCAGCATTTCAATAGCAAACTGAGCCTGCCGCTTTCGAATCTGGAATATGTTACGTCCCTCGTTGCCGTCATGATCGAGGAATTCGAGAACAGGCTGCAGGGCTATCAGACGATGCTGCGCGCCAGGTTTATGGAACTCGTCGTCTATTTGTCGAGGCAGTACGAGAACCAGGAGCGGCAAGGGATTCAGAGCAACCTGATGCATTTGGCAAATGCCATTTCCTTTATAGAGGATCACTATCTGGAACAACTCTCACGCGAACAAATCGCAGCCGAATCCAATATCTCGGTCAGACATTTGAACCGGATTTTCCAATTCTATTACCAAACGACGCCCTTCGCCTATCTTCACCAGCTTCGTCTAGAACACGCCTGTACATTGCTTAAGAAGACCAATCTTCCCATTTCGGAAATCTCGTATAATAGCGGATTCAACGACAGCAACTATTTTACCCGCCAGTTTACCAAAGCTTACGGCATGTCTCCGAAGGCGTACCGGAAAAATCATTAGGCGCGCTTTGGATAGCGATATATATTTTTGTCCTGCGCTTCAGACTAGAATATATGCCGTTAAAACAAAAAGCCGCGATTTACGCGGCTCCGTTAAGATATATGTTCTTTGATGTTCTTTGTCCCTTGACAGTGGTTTTTTGCTTCAGACTTATCAGCAATGTGTCCGGTGATTAGTTGTCCTCTGTTCGTTGACAACGCTGCAGCATTCAAACCGGTTAATACAGCCTTTTTTGCCCGTTTTTTCAGGTACAGACTCGTCTTTTCAAACGACGAGTCTGTATGGTGTGACGTCAGATCCCCGTTCAGCGCTTGAGCAGGTTGATATGATCGAGATTCGTACTGGTGTTGAAAATAAACGCGAGTTTGTATTTGCCTCGGTAATAGGTGATTTTCTGCTGCACCAAGGATCCGTTCCGGATGATGACCGAGTTGGAAGGCGCGCCCCACTGCCTGAAAAGCAATCGCTTCGTTATGCCTCCAATATTCGTCTGCCGTTCAATATTGGTCCCGAAGTAGCGCATTTCGCGAATCCTGTTCAGCTTGTAGGCGATGGCGTAACCAGGGTGCCCCATCTCCGCATGATACATGTCGAACGCATCCGCGTTCGTTCTCGGCTTGTCCGGCTGGCCGATCTTGCCAATGACGGTCCGACGGGTGCTTACTCCTATTTTCAGCCCGTTCACCGAGCCGGGGAACCGGCCATTCAGCGCCGGCTTATAGAAGCTGTTTAGCGTCCTCAGCGCCCTTACCGCATCTTCCGCGCTCGCTTGCCGCATCGTCTCTGACGCTTCTTGGGCGTCAGCATGAGCGGCTAACCCGGATGTGAGTACAAGACTGGAGAGTATTACGGCTAGTGCGGCTTTACGAAGGTTCATAGTTGAAGGTCCTCCTGCGTTTGATTTGTTGAGCAGTATCTGCTCATCTCTGGTAATTTACCCTGTTGCCCGATCGGTTACTCGCCGGAATAATATCGCATTGCATCGTCCACTTGTCCTTCTCCCTTAATCCAAAGAAGGAACTTGATCGATCCAAAGGATGAATTGCTGTACGTAGCGCTTCAGATACTTGCGGGTAGCTTCGTCGGTCAATAGGCGCCGTTCCAGATCCACCTTATCCATTACTTGCGAAATGTACATCTTTTGAAAAGGAAGCACAAATGCTTGAGTCGCCTCCAGCGTCTGTCTGATCTGCTGCTGCGACAGGATCGTACCTTTGACCCCTGGAGTTGCGCCTACCAGCCCGACCGGCTTTCTGCGCAGAGCGGCGGTTTTGGTCGGAGTCGAAGCCCAGTCCAGAGCGTTTTTCAAGACACCGGGAATACCCGAATTGTACTCAGGGCTAACAATAATGATACCGTCGACCCGCTTAATCGCTTCGCGGAAGCGTTGGACGGGCTCAGGGCCGTCTCCATGATCTGTATCTTCGTTGTACAAGGGGAGATCCGCTATGGATATCGACTCGTAGACGATCGAGTCATCCAACTCGGGTATAGCAGCAGCAATCATGCGGTTGAACGAGTTTTCTCTTAAACTGCCTACTATCAATCCGACCTTCTTCATTCTCCTATCAAGTGCCATCATTGTTTCTCCTCCAATAACCCTTTGAATTTAAACATCCGCTATCAGCCGGTCAGAAGATATGGCCATTTCTGCGCCAGCTGAGCGGATGTCTTGGTACTCACAACTTAATTAGCAAGCTTGTCCTCCGAACCAGAGTCCTTCCGTAGTATCGACGACTTGTTGCATCGACCCTGGCATATTGCCGAAGCGAGTTTGTAACACTGAATAACGGGCATTTGACCCACATAAGCGTTTCGTGCCAGTTATCCCGGGCGCTCAAGGGTAAATATTCTGCCCAAGGCCGCATAGAAATTTCCTGCCATACGGCTGACGGGCGCCAGCTTCGCCGCATCTATTCTCCCGTCTTGCAGAATATCTTCCGAGATCCGAAAACGGACCACGCGCGCGATCAGCAGGTCACAACCCGGTGTTTCTTCCGTCCCTCCAAGTTCAATAGCATGTTCAAGAACACATTCCATCCGAAACTTTGACTCTGCAATCCCCGGAACCTTAACCGCTTCACTATCGCTCGGCGTTAGCCCTGCAAGCACCACTTCACTTTCGTCAGGAGGCAAAGTTGCTGCGGTCTGATTAATATATTCGACATTGGCCTCGTCAACGATGTGAACAACAAGCTCGCCCGTTGTAATGGCGTTTCGTGCCGTATCCTTCATCTCGCCATTCCTGCGCTGCACCGATAAGGATAAAAGCGGAGGACTGCTGGAAACGATTGAAAAGTAGCTGAATGGCGCGCCATTCAATATCCCTTGCTGCGACAGCGTGGTAACGAATGCAATCGGGCGCGGAACGACGCTGCCGATGAGGAGCTTATAATTATCCCTGTCGCTTTGCACTTCCGGATCTATAGAAATCATATCGTTCCTCCCGATAAACATAATATACGGATATGCTGCCCTGGTTCAGAAAAAACGTAAAGCTGTTTTTTTCGGAAAATAAGATTCTCCTCTCATTCCCTTCATTGCCTGCCCTCCTCCAGTTCACGGACTTGGATCGGATGCAGCTTCGCTTCGAGCTGCGCGCGGCGGGGTTCGAACCAGGATGGCAGCATCAATTTCTCTCCCAGAAATTCTGCATCCTCATCTCTGGAAAATCCCGGTGGATCCGTAGCGATCTCGAACAGGATCCCTCCGGCTTCCCGGAAATAAATCGCATTGAAATACTGACGGTCTTTAATTTCAGTCGGTTGGTAACCGGATTGAAGCACATGGTTTTGCCATTGTACATGCTCGTCAAAATCCTTGGCCCGCCAAGCAATATGGTGTACTGTACCGGCGCCGCCGGCTCCCGACTCCATATTGGTTACCGCCACGTCGATGAGGTTTCCAATATCAGCTGATGTTTGAAAACGCGCATAACCTTGATCCTCACCGACTTTCTTCATGCCAAGAATATGCTCCAGGGCGTCCATTGTTTTTGCCGGGTCGATACTAAAGAGGACGGCTCCGCCAAATCCTTTGATCGCTTTATCGGTGGGAACCCCGCCGAATGACCATTCGCTATTCGCTCCTTCCGCCCGTTCCACGATTTCCAGCCGAAGTCCTTCCTTATCCGCGAACTGAAGATACTGCTCGGAGAATCTGGAAGCCTTCGTCACCGAGATGCCAAAGCGCTCAAGCCGATCTTCCCAGAAGCTGAGTGCGCCTACCGGAACAACAAAAGTGGTAATCCCTACTTGTCCGCCGCCAACCCGTCCCTTCCGGGAAGTGGGCCACGGGAAGAAGGTGATGATTGTGCCAGGGCTGCCGGCCTTGTTGCCGAAGTATAAATGATACACCTCCGGCGCGTCGAAGTTAATGGTTTTCTTCACAAGCCGAAGACCAAGAATGCCTGCGTAAAAATCGACGTTCTCCTGTGGATTTCTTGCAAAAGCCGTAATATGGTGAATTCCTGTTGTTTGTAACGACATCATTAATCACTCCTATATGATTCGAATTATTGGTTGCGGATTAAAATCATTTATTTTTATGTTCATTATCTTATTTTTAAGATATATGGCGAAAATTGACTCTGCTGCCCGCTTTGGGCCCATTTACCCAATCTCTTCAGCGTATCAATAGTTTCGTGCTTTTCATCTAAGATTAAAGTCTTCATTCGTGTCATACCTGGATGCACGAATAGCTTAAGTGATGTTTCGAGTTCTATATCCAATTGTGTTGGCCCCGATATCCGCCTCCTTTAATCTTTAATTTAAATATCTTTAATTTAAGATAATATATTTTCCGTATGATGTCAACCGTTTTTCAGCGTATAGCCAGCATAACGTGAGATTTGCCGGATCTCCTAAACAAGTCAGTTGAAATTATAAACTTTTATTCCGAAAGACTGTATCGAACCCGTTACTGTCTTCATGACTAGGATGACCCTCAATCTCTATAATATTTGGTTCATGGTTTATGCAGTCGATTTTCGACGGTCGAATCCGGACTGACACGGTAACTCTTAGCGAGTTCTTTCCCTACAACCGCTAGGCGGAAGCAGACGCTTATGACACCACACACAACCTTCATTCAACACTTTGACAACAATTAGTCAACCGCTGGTCACAATTCATTGTGAAAATAATCACAAATCAGCTTATACTATAAATATAAGTCAATTGGATCACTAAGGAAGAAGGGATACCCATGGTTGACAAGGATCAGAATAAACCGGGCGAACGAATAGCAAAGCAGGAGAAACGCTTAATCATACTATGCATCGCTGTGGCGTTCATTATGCTGCTCGCTTTATCCCGGCGGATATTTTAAACCGAAATTGAATATAGGGCTGCAATATTATTCATTTTATTTCATTATCAACAGGAGGGATTCAACCATGCTGCTTAGCGGATACGATCCGGTCATGTACAGCCGAATACTAACATCATTCACCCTCGCTTTTCACATTATTTATGCGACGATCGGCGTCGGGGTGCCGCTTATGATCGCACTCGCGGAGTGGATCGGTATCAGACGCAATGACGCTCACTACCTGCTCCTGGCCAGACGTTGGGCACGCGGATTCGTCATCACCGTGGCAGTCGGCGTTGTGACGGGAACAGCTATCGGACTGCAGCTCAGCCTGCTTTGGCCCAGCTTCATGCGCGTGGCCGGCCAATCCATCGCACTGCCGCTGTTTATGGAGACCTTCGCTTTCTTCTTCGAAGCGATTTTTCTTGGAATCTACCTGTACACCTGGGACCGCTTCAAGAATAAAATGGTTCACTTCTGGCTGCTCGTGCCTGTTGTGATCGGATCATCCGCATCGGCGTTCTTCATTACGGTCGTCAATGCGTTCATGAATGCGCCAGCCGGCGTAACGGTCGTAGATGGCGCGATTACCGATATTTCGCCGTTCGGGGCAATGTTGAGCCCGGCTATGCCGACCAAAGTCTCGCATGTCCTGATCACTGCTTACACGACATACGCCTTCGCCCTTGCCGCCATTGCCGCTTTTTCGCTGCTGAAGGGCCGCAACCACGTCTATCACAAAAAAGCGCTGAAGATGACGATGGTATCCGCCTTTGTTTTCCTTATCGGCAGCGCAGTCATTGGCGATTTATCCGGTAAATACCTGGCGAACTACCAGCCGGAGAAGCTGGCCGCCATGGAATGGCATTTTGAAACCTCTTCGCAGGCCCCCCTTGTGCTAGGCGGTATCCTGGATGCAAATAATAACATTAAATACGGGCTGAAAATCCCCTATGCCCTCAGTATATTGGCTCATGGACTGCCTAACGCGGAAGTTACGGGACTTAACGATATTCCCGATGATGAGGAGCCGCCGCTGTGGATCCATTATCTGTTTGATATCAAAATGGGCTTTGTCGCCTTGATGGTTCTGATCTCGGTTGTATTCATGCTGGTGCTGTGGCGCAAACGCCATCTTGCTTACACGAACAAATGGCTGCTGCGCGCCATCGTGCTTGCCGCCCCGGTCTCGATGCTGACGATCGAGCATGGCTGGATATTCGCAGAGGTCGGACGCCAGCCATGGATCCTGCATGGCATCATGAAGACCTCCGAAGGCGCCACAACCTCGGATCATGTGGATACGATGCTGATCGTGTTCACCGCCTTGTACGCCGTGCTCGGCTTCACCTCCGTGCGCGTGCTGATCAAGATGTTCAAAAGCAATCATGTGGAAGATGAAATGAAAGCCAGAGGGATTGAGGAGGGGGATGGACAATGAGCTATGAAGTGCTTGGCATATCCGTACTCTGGGTCTTTCTGTTCGGCTATCTCATTGTGGCCTCCATCGACTTCGGCGCCGGATTCTTCAGCTATTACAGCACGATTACGGGTAAACGCCATCTGATCCAAAATATCATTGAACGGTACTTGTCGCCGGTGTGGGAAGTAACCAACGTCTTTCTCGTCTTCTTCTTCGTCGGCATCGTCGGCTTCTTCCCGGACACCGCTTATTATTACGGAACCGCCTTGCTGGTTCCCGGGAGCGTTGCGATTGTTCTGCTGGCTGTCCGCGGCGCTTACTATGCCTTCAGCGCTTACGGCTCCAAGAAGAATAACCGCTTCTATGTCATGCTTTACGGAGCAAGCGGCCTGCTTATACCGGCGGCATTATCTACCGTCATGACCATTTCCGAGGGCGGCTACATCGCAGTCGATGCCAATGGCAAGGTCAGCTTCCTGTTCAGCAGGCTGCTCACCAGCAGCTACTCCTGGACTGTCGTTCTGCTGGCTCTGGTAAGCGTGCTGTACATCTCGGCGATGTTCCTCAGCTACTATGCCAATCGTGCGAATGACCGCAATGCTTTTGAAGTGGTGCGCAAGTATGCGCTCGCCTGGAGCGGACCGACCATATTAAGCAGCCTGCTTGTATTCTTCGCAATCCGTAATCACAACCCAGAGCATTTCCGGCAGATGCAGTCCTATGCCTGGATGTTTGTCCTGTCTTTCGCCTGTTTTCTGATCGCCGTCTACCTGTTATATACACGCAAAAGATTGGGACTTTCCTTTATCTTCGTCATGCTGCAGTTTGGGTTCGCATTCTTCGGCTACGGAGCAGCGCATTTACCTTATATATTGTATCCTTACTTAACCATCTATGATAATTTCACAAGCGAGCCCATGGCCCTTGCTCTGATAGCCGTATTTATTCTTGGTCTGCTGCTGCTGATTCCATCCCTCTACCTGCTCATGCGGCTGTTCCTGTTCGATGCCAAGTACGTTCAGGGCAAACGGGGAAAATAAAAAAAGTGTGAAACTTAGCCTATGCTGTCGATGCAGTTTTTACTCCGTAAAACTTTAGGAGGGAATCATATGGAGGATTTTTTGATATTCGTCGCCCCTTTTCTTGTTGTAGCCTTCGCGATCGTATTTATCTTCTGGCTGTTCGGGAGAAAGCCGAAACAACCAGATCAGTGATTTTCGCATAGCAGCCATACAGGACTCTTTACCAGCTCATGGCAGCGGATAGAGTCCTGTTTCTATGGAAGGTCAAAAGCAATTGTGGATTGGCCGCTGCTTTCGTTATAATGGGATCATCTGTTTCACTAGGAGAGTGTGCTCATGAACAGCAAAGAAATAGAAGAATGGGTTGCAGCGAACTATCAGCGGGATGAACAGATGATGGTGGACGCCTTCGCCCAATGGTGCATCAATCATGATCTTGATCCTGTGGAATTATACATACGCGCCTATCCGAGTCAAGCGGCTAACGAGGCTTTGAACCAGGCCGTCTCCTTGTCCCTCCCGAAGGAAGAGGCCCCTGTGGTCGATGATGATGCCCTGCTTCATATTTTAATGGTGTTTGATAATGAAGAGCTTGGTTTTGTCGTAAGCGGGGAAATTGCCAAGCGCAAGAAACGCTGACTTTGCCCATAACGAGGAATGCAGCCCTTTATCACTGATCAAATCAGTCCAGGAAGAAGCTCCTTCAAGCAATGTGCAGCATATGAAAAAAGAGCTGAGCCGTTAAGAAATAACGGTTCAGCTCTTTTTGATTTACTTCACAAATCCGGAAAATCCGGCTGGTTCACAGCCATGCTTGCCTAACCTGTGATTCCTGGCATGCTGCTGCAATAAACTTAGTCGAAATAAACGGCTTTGCCGGTGCGTGCCGACTCGTAGATGGCTTCAAGAACTTCGGAAACGACCAATGCCTGTTCCGGTTTAACCAGTACATCTTTATCGTTCAGGATAGCATCTACCCATGTGTGCATTTCCAGCACGGAAGGCTCTTCGCTTGCGCCATCGTAGAAAGCGACGCCGCCGCTGTTCAGTTCGATATCGTTGACATACAGACGGCTGTTTTTCTCGCCGTTGATGCGCAGACCGTTCTTCATGTCCGCACCTGCTTTGGTACCGGAAAGCGAAACTTTCGCTTCATCGATATCAAGCGTGTTAAGCGCCCAGCTGGCTTCGATCACGATTGATGCGCCGTTCTCCATTGTGATCATGGCAAATGCCGAATCTTCAACGGTGAATTTTGCAGGATCCCAAGGGCCCCAAGCGTTAGCCGCATTCTCGGTTTGGGACAGCTTGTGATAAGTACGGCCAAGAACAGCCTTAGGCTTGTAGTTGTCCATCATCCACAGCACCAGATCAAGAGCATGCGTACCGATATCGATCAGCGGACCGCCGCCTTGCTTCTCTTCGTCGAGGAACACGCCCCATGTTGGAACGGCGCGACGACGAATGGCATGCGCACGCGCATAATAAATTTCGCCAAGCTCGCCATCCGCACACAGCTGTTTCAGGTAGCGGCTGTCGGTACGGAAACGGTTGTTGTAGCCAATGCTCAGCTTCTTGCCTGTACGCTGCGAGGTTTCCAGCATGAGACGGGCGTCTGAAGCTTTCTTCGCCATTGGCTTCTCGCACAATACGTGCTTGCCGGCTTCCATAGCGGCGATCGAAATTTCCGCATGGGAATCATTCGGCGTACACACATGAACGGCATCGATCGAGGAATCGCTGAGCAATTCATGATAGTTGCTGTATACTTTTGACTCAGAGCTGCCGTATTTCTCTTTGGCGTTTTCTGCACGATCAACTACGATATCGCAGAATGCGACAATTTCTGCATCCTGTACCTTTGCAAGACTTGGCAAATGCTTACCGTTTGCGATACCTCCGCAGCCGATGATGCCAATACGTAACTTCGACATTGATTCTACCTCCATAATGTGAACTTCATATATTTTTTATTGCATGCTGCTTGTTTCATGACACAACAAACACTAGAATAAGTATAGACGATTCCGACTACAAAAAACCAGCTTCGGAATGGCGCTGCTTTTATGTGATTTTGTCGTCGAAGGGATGGTAGCGTGGAAGTTTATAACGAAAAAGTAGACTATGAAAACCCTCTTTTGTCGATTCGGGTGTATCAGTCCCAGCGAAATCATGATTTCACCATAAACTGGCATTATCATCGGGAGATTGAACTGCTTCTTGTCAACGAGGGTGTTCTGGATGTTTATATAGATGATGAATTGGTACGCCTCGAAGCGGGCGATGTGGCCATTATCGGCTCCAGCCAGCTGCACCGCGACCGCAGCCTGGGAGTCCCGCTGAATTATAATGTGCTCCAATTCGACATTGAGCAATTTTTTGATCACAGCACAATGCCCTATATGCGTTTTTTCTCCGAGACGAAGAATCCGCTCAGCCGGGCGAATTACATTTTCCAGGAGAACGAGCAGGCCAACAGGGAGGCGGCGGACTGCATCCGGGCGATCCTTAAGGAAGTGACGTTCAAGCAGACCGGCTACGAACTGGCCGTCAGCATGATTATCAAAAAACTGCTGCTGCTGCTCATCCGCAGCGACACGAAAAAAATGCTCGCCGAACGCGAGGATTTTGACCGGGCGCGCCTTCGCAACGTGCTGGATTTTGTTGAGGATCACCTCACGGACCGCATCCAGGTGGAAGAAGTCAGCAAGATGGCCAATATGAGCTACTACTATTTCGTGAAGTTCTTTAAGAAGGCCATTGGCCTGTCCTTTACCGAGTATGTCAATTACCGCAAGATCAAATGGGCCGAGCGGATACTGCTGACCAAGGATCTGAGCATTTCCGAGGTAGGCGACCATATTGGGATGCCCAATATGGCCCATTTCTATAAAATGTTCAAGAAATACAACGACTGCTCGCCCAAGCAGTTTCAGAAGCGGATGCTCGCCTGGAACCGGGGATAAACGCCAAGAAGAGAAGAAGTGCCATTCGCCATGCTCTGGCGGCAAAGTTGATTTCTTCCAAGGGACATTATTCACTATAAGGCTATAAGGCAGAAAAAAGCCCGGATCACCGATTATTTCGATGATCCGAGCTTTTTTGGCATTACAAGCTTGTAGCCGACGCCGCGGATGGATTCAATCTGAACCGACTGCTGCCCAAGCTCCAGCTTCTTGCGCAGGGAGCTGACATGCACATCCACCGTGCGCTGGCCGCCGATATAATCAAAGCCCCACACGACGTTCATCAGATCATCGCGCGTGATGACCATACCCGGCCGCTGCACCAGATACAGCAGCACTTCGAACTCCTTCGGACGCAGCGGGATGGAATCCCCGCCCAGCACAACCTCGTACCGCTCCGGATAGATGGACAAATCGCCCGCCGTAATGACCTTGCCTGTCGTCTCGCTTGGCTTGCCTTCTTCCTGACTGGTCCGGCGAAGCACGGCCGAGACCCGCGCCAGAAGCTCCGCAACGCCAAACGGCTTGGTCATATAATCATCAGCGCCATGCTTGAGCCCCTGAACAACCTCTTCCTCGGCGTTGCGTGCCGTCAGCACAATAACAGGTGTCCGGTTGCCGCTTTGACGCAGCCTCGTTAAGATCTCAAATCCATTCATCCCCGGTAACATAATATCCAGAATAATCAGTTCAAACGAACGCTGCAGCGCGACTTGCAAACCCTCTGCACCATGATCGATAACTGTCGTGTCATACCCTTCCTGCGTTAAATTGTAGGAGAGCAATCTCGCCAGTGTCGGTTCGTCTTCAATGACCAGCACTCTTTGCGACATGTAGACCCCCAGCCTCCGCGCATGACTCCACGCGCGATTCCACTTTCTTATATATCTTAATCATATCATTCATGGAGAAGAATCGTCCAGCCTTGTTAACTGGAGGTCACTGCAGCACCGGCAGGACGATCGTGAAGGTCGAGCCGACACCAACGGTACTTTCTACGGTTATGGAGCCTTTATGCAGCTCCACCAGATGCTTGACGATCGACAAGCCAAGACCTGTTCCGCCCGACCCGCGTGATCTTGCCTTATCCACACGGTAGAAGCGCTCGAAGATGCGCGGCAGATCCTTCTTGGGAATACCGATGCCCGAATCCGAAATAGAAATGCGGATATGATCGTAGTCTTCCCCGTCGGATACATATCTGGTACCCGCTACCGGTCTGACGACAATCGTCACATGCCCGCCTTCCGGCGTATAACTGATTCCATTGGCCAGCAAATTCATGATGATTTGTCGCAGCCTGTCCTCGTCAGCCTCCGCGTAGATTCCAGGCTCCGCTTTCAGAGAAACGACAATATGCTTGCGGGCGGCCTCAGCGGACATCAGCTTGATGGATTTGTCGATAAAGGACGAGAGCTCCACAGGCGAGAACTGCAGCGGAATACGGCGCGACTCAATCTTCGAGAGCTCCAGAATATCGCCGATCAAACGGTTCAGGCGGTCGCTCTCGTCAAAAATAATTTGCAGAAAGGAGCGAGCCGTCTCCGGATCGTCCACCGCTCCGCCAAGAAGCGTCTCGGCGAACCCTTTCACCGCCGTAATCGGCGTCTTCAGCTCATGCGAAACATTGGCGACAAACTCGCTGCGCATCCGCTCCAGCCGCCGGATGGCCGACACATCCTGAAGCACCAGCAGCACGCCGCCGAACTCTTCATCCTGAAAGATCGGAACGAGATTGAGATCAAGCAAACGCTCTTCGGGAAAATAAAATGTAATTTCCTCGCGCAGATGCTCTTTGCGTTCAAGTCCGTCCTGGATAATTTGCAGCAGCTCATACTGCTGCTTCGCCTCCAGATAATGCCGCCCGACCAGCTCCTTCGAGGAGATGCCCAGCATCTCCTCGGCGCAGCGGTTCATCAGCACAATGCTCCCATCCCGGTCGATCATCATAACGCCGTCAATCATATTGTCAAGCACGCTTGCCAGTTGGCTTTCGTTCTGATGAATACGTTCCATCTGTACCTGCAGGCCATCAGCCATGGCATTGATAGCCATTCCAAGCTCCCCGATTTCGTCATTGCCCTTCACGGATACTCTTGCCCGGTAATCCAGGTTTTTGATCCGCTTGGAGACGCGGGTAATCTGCTCCAGCGGCCTTGTAAGCCCTCTGGCCACACGGAAGCTGATAAATACCGCCACTACGAACAGAATAAGCAGACCAACGAGCAGTGTGGTCCAGATCCGCGTGATGCTCTCATCGACCTCCTTGAGGCTGAGCGACAGACGGATTATACCCGCATCCGGCCGTTTCGGATCGACAAGCATGGCCACGTACAGCAGATTTTGATCAATCGTATCGCTGCGGCGTATCGATCTGCCGACGCCGGACTTCTCCGCTTCCTGTACTTCGGCCCGCTGCAGATGGTTGTCCATGGTCTCGGGATCATGATCGGAATCGCCCAGCACCACGCCGCTGCCGTTGATGAAGGTAACCCGCGAATCCGTGATCTTCTTCAGCCGCTGGGCTTCCTGCGTATAGTAGTCATACAGCTCCTCCGGCGTCCCGTCGCGCCACTCCATTTGATCCAAAATAATTCTCATCTCTCGCACCATATTATCCTGCAGCGCATCCAGATGGTTATTCTTAAAGGTTTTGCCCATAAAGAGACCGGCAGCCAATACCGAAAGGCCGATCAGTGTAATCATTATTATGGTCAGCCTTGTGCGAAAGCTATTCATCCCGTTATACCCCCAAGCTTTTCTTCCAAGCTTCATCGTACCTGTACGGAAGCTCCCATGCCAAGTGTTCTATTGTTAAGCTTTTGTAAATAACACAAAGCCCTGTGCTTGGGGAAAAAGAAATCCCTCGGATCTGCATCCAGGGATCAGGTAAATATCCGGTTTAAACATGAGAATTATGATTGCTTATATTTTATACAAAAACCGGTTCTTTAAACTGTGCCAGCTTGGCAAAGGAATCCTGTTCGACATCCGCGTGCAGGCTGTTGCCGTGCGCATCCATCGTGACGATTGCGGCGAAGCCCTCTGTTTTCAAATGCCACATCGCTTCCGGTATGCCGAATTCCATATGATCAACGCCGTTCACCTGCTTGAAGCATTCCGCGTAATATTGAGCCGCTCCGCCGATGGCATTCAAGTAAACTGCTCCATGCTCCTGCAAAGCGGCGAGCGTCCTGGGACCCATTCCGCCCTTGCCGATGACCGCGCGGATGCCGAATTTCTTGATAATTTCACCTTGATACGGCTCCTCGCGGATGCTCGTTGTCGGTCCGGCAGCTTTCACATGCCAGCCTTCCTCATCCTTTAGCATAACCGGACCGCAGTGATAAATAACCGCACCGTTCAAATCAATCGGCGCGTCGTGATCCATCAGATATTTATGCATCGCATCACGGCCTGTGTGCATTTCGCCATTGATGATGACGATGTCGCCGACCTTCAGACTGCGCATCTGTTCTTCCGTAAAAGGCGTATTCAGGACGACCTCGCGGCGCTCCTCCTGCCCCGTTACCGCCTCGGCAGCGGCATCTGCCGCCTGCGATACCATCGGGGTATCCGAACCGCTTGGATAGATCCATTCCTTGATTTCGCCGGAATCTGCGCTCAGCAGCACGCCCTGGCGTCGGTACGCCCAGCAGTTGTAGGCCACGGAGACAAAGAAGCTGGCTGGAAGCCGGTTCATGACGCCCGCTTTGCAGCCGAGCAATGTTACTTGGCCGCCGAAGCCCATTGTGCCGATCCCCAGCTTGTTGGCATTCTCCATCACATAATGCTCCAGCTTGCGGAGCTCCGGATCGGGGTTCATATCGTCAACGTGGCGGAACAGCTGCTGCTTGGCCAGCTCGTAGCCCGTTGTGCGGTCGCCGCCGATCCCGACGCCGATGAAACCGGCGCTGCAGCCTTGGCCCTGTGCCTGATACACCGCATGCATGACGCATTTGCGGATGCCGTCCAGATCGCGTCCCGCCTTGCCCAGTCCTTCGAGCTCAGCGGGCAGACTGTATTGAATGTTTTTGTTTTCGCAGCCGCCGCCCTTGAGAATCAGACGGACATCGATATCGTCCTTCTCCCACTGCTCGAAATGGATAACGGGCGTACCCGGACCGAGATTATCTCCCGTATTCGCGCCGGTCAGGGAATCGACGGAATTCGTCCGCAGCTTGCCGTCCTTGGTGGCGCGGGCAATAGCGTTTTTGATCTGCTGCTTCATGATGATTTGATTGGCTCCGACAGGCGTATGAACGATAAAGGTCGGCATGCCGGTATCCTGGCAGATAGGCGAAACATTGGCTTCGGCCATCTCGATATTGGTTGCGATGGTGGAAAGGGATAAGCCGGCCCGTGTAGCGCGGTCCTCGGCCTCCTGGGCCGCCTGAATGACCTTGCGCACATCTCCGGGAAGATTGGTTGAGGTTTCCACAACAAGTTTATAGACGCTTTCTTCGAACTGATGCATAAATGAGTGCTGTCTCCTCTCACTGGTCGCGTATGTTTTTTAGCTATATAATAACATATACAACCTATGGCAGCATATCGTTTCTCAAGGAGTGTAACCAAGCTATGGACAGTCATTTCATCGCCTATATGTACCGTCTGCAATATATCGAGCGCTGGAGCCTCATGCGCAATACGACGCGTGAAAATGTAGCCGAGCATTCGTACCATGTCGCCCTGCTCGCCCACATGCTGTGCGAGATCGGCAACCGCATATTCGGGCGCAAGCTGAATGCGGACAGAGCGGCGTCGATGGCGCTTTTCCACGACGCCACTGAAGTGTTCACCGGCGATATCCCTACGCCGGTCAAGCATCACAACCCGAGGATGCTCGCGAATTTCCGCGAGCTTGAGGCCATGGCTGCCGAGAGGCTGCTCGGCATGGTTCCCCAGGCGCTGCAGCCGGCCTATGCGCCGCTCGTCAGTGGCAAAGCGGCGCATGTGACTTCGATGGCGGCAGACGCCGGAGAAGCAGGCGCAGAGCCCGACAGCACTGACGGCTTGCCCCAGCCGGGCGCCGGGCAGGAGCGCGAGCTGCTGAAGATTCTCAAGGCGGCCGATTTGCTCGACGCCTATATCAAATGTTTGTCCGAGCTGTCCTCCGGCAACCGGGAGTTTGCCGTTGCCAAGGGCCAGATCGAGCAGTCTCTGGCCCTCCTGAGAATGCCGGAGATCGACTGGTTCCTGACCCATATGGCGCCAAGCTTCAGCAAGACGCTGGACGAGCTCTCGGCCGATGAATGAAAACGGAAGCAAAAGTTGATCGGAAAAGAAGGGTTTGGGAGCAGAAACGGGGAATACCTTCTGGATAACAGAGAGGAGAATGTGAAGATGAAGGTATTGTTTATCGGTGGAACGGGCATTATCAGCGAGGCGGTCTCCAGACTGGCTATTGAACGGGGTCATGACCTGTATTTGTTCAACCGCGGCAAGCGCGATGAGCTGGTGCCCGAAGGAGCTAAGGTCATCCAGGGCGACATCCGCGATCCGGATGCGGCGGCATCGCTGCTTGCGGAGCATCAGTTCGACAGCGTTGTCGACTGGATTTCCTACACCCCGGACCAGGTTCAGACCAGCATCAAGCTTTTCAAGGGGAGAACCGCCCAGTATGTCTATATCAGCTCGGCATCCGCTTACCAGAAGCCGCCCGAGCACTATATCATCACGGAAGAAACTCCGCTCTCCAACCCGTATTGGCAGTATTCCCGGGATAAAATCGCCTGCGAGGAATTGCTGGCTGCGGAACATGAGGAAAGCGGCTTCCCTTATACGATTGTCAGGCCTTCCTTTACGTATGGCAATACGATGATTCCCGCTTCTATAAGCAGCTGGCAGCATCCATGGTCCCTGGTGGACCGTATGCGGCAAGGCAAAAAAATCATCATTCACGGAGACGGAACCTCGCTCTGGACCATGACGCATAACACGGACTTCGCCGTAGGCTTCCTGGGACTGCTGGGGCATCCCGAAGCCATTGGCGAAGCCTTCCATATTACATCGGATGAGGTCATCAGCTGGAATCAGCTGTATGCATCCATCGCCGCGGCTGCCGGAGCGGAGCTGTCTGCCGTCCATATCTCGTCCGATTTTCTGTGCACCTACTCCCCCGACCTGATCGGCGGCCTGCTGGGCGACAAAGCTGTCAGCAGCGTCTTCGACAACAGCAAAATCAAGCGCCTTGTGCCGGAGTTTAACGCCAAGCTGTCGTTTGCCGAAGGCATCCGCCGCTCGGTCGAATGGTTTGAGGCGCGTCCGGAGAAGTGCACCATCGATGCAGAGTGGAATAATTGGTCCGATACCGTTATCGCCGCTTATGAGAAGGGCTTCAACAGAAGCTGACGCCCCTTTTGCTCATTCTGAGTACAGGCTGAAAAACCGATCCTCCAGTGCGATGCATAAGGCGTGGTAGATGGGCAGATGCCGCTCCTGAATATCGGGGGTGCTGTCCCATGGCACACAAATGACCGCATCGCACAGCTCTTTCATTCTTCCGCCTGTTCTCCCCGTCAGACCGATCGTCTTCATCCCTTTGGCTTTGGCAACTTGAAGAGCGCGGATCACGTTGCGGGAATTGCCGGAGGTGCTCAGACCGATCAGAGCGTCACCGGGTCTGCCATAGCCGTAAACCTGCTGGGCAAACACCATATCCGCCGAAACATCATTCATGAAGGCAGTCATCAGCGCCGTATGGCTGACCAGCGAAATTGCGGGGAGAGCGCCCTGCAGATTATCGCAAATCTCTGCTTCCTCGCCCGGGAATAAAGCCCCGACCTCCTCACGAAAAGCCGCCGGAACCGGCCGCTTCTGCATAAACCCCTTCATCAGCTCCCCGACTATATGCTCACTGTCGGAAGCACTCCCGCCATTGCCGCACACAAGCACCTGGCCGCCCATGCTGTAGCTGCCTTCCAGCAGCTCATAAGCCTTCCCTATATCGGACAGGCAGCTGTCAAGCTCGGGATATTTTGACGTTAAAGCAGAAAATACAGGTTTGATTACCATTAGGTTTACCCCTCTCTTAGTTGTTCCAGTTGATAAGCGGCTACGGACAAGCTGGCATAATCTCCGATCTGCTCGCCAAGCGCAGCCGGAACGATGCGGCATACATCCAGGGAATACGGCAGCGTCTCTGCCTTCAGCACCTCGAAGAGCGTCTCATCCAGCAGCACCTGCTGGCGCGCATAGATGCTGCCTATGACAATCAGCTGCGGATTCAAAACATCAATCAGCAGGGACAGGCCTTTTCCAAGCTTGCTGCCCACCAGGCGGAACACCTCGACCGCAAGCGGATCGCCCTGCCGCGCCGACAGGCCGACACGCTCCGCTGTTACCCCGGCCAGATCCGACGCTTGCGGACAATATGCCGGACGCTCTCCCCTTGCATGGGCTTCGACGGCTTTCGCCTGAGCAAGCCGGGCAATGCCGCCTCCGCTGCAGAAGCCCTCGAACGAGCCTGTTTTTCCGTAACCGACCGGCCCCTCGTCTTCAATCCGCATATGCCCGACTTCACCGGCCATGTCATTGGTTCCCGAGTACAGACGGCCGTTCAGGATCAGACCTGAGCCCATCCCCGTCCCGAAGGTCAGAAAAATAACATTCTCGAGCCCCCTGCCCGCACCCCATTTCCATTCCGCAACGGCGCAAGCATTGGCATCGTTTTGCAATCCTGCAGGAACCTGAAACCGTCTGGAAAAATAGTCCACGACCTCAATGCCATCCCATCCAGGCAAATTAGGGGGAGACAATATGATCCCCCGCCTGCTGTCCAGCGGCCCGCCGCAGCTGATTCCGATACCTGCAAGAGCCTGCCTATTATTATGGCCTTCTTCTTCATAGGTGCCCGCCATTTCCGCCAGCAGCTGCCTCAACGCTTCTTCGATGCGCGCAAGAGCAAGCTCAGGACTTGGAGGGGTTGCAAAACGCTTCTTGGCGATGATATCAATTCCGCCCATGCGCTCCTGTCCCAGACTGACCGCACATTTGGTTCCTCCGATGTCGATTCCGGCAAGAAGACTCATCTTTTATCATCCTCTCTTTTTTCGTTGGCTAAAGCAGCAGCTCGTGGAACACTAGCGAAGCTGCTCCAATCGCTCCGGCCTCCTGCTTCAGGGCAGAAACACCGATGCGCACTTGAGCAACTCTGGCGCGAAGCGGCTGCGCCTCCACCCTCTCCCTCAAGACCGGCAGAAAAATCTCCTCTGCCAGGTGAAAATGATCCCCGCCCAGCACGATTAAATCCACATCAAGCAGATTGACCGCTGTGACCATGGCCTGTGCCATATATCCGGCAGCGCGGCTTACGATTTCCATGAACACGGTGCCCGGCTTTGCCGCTTGGACTAGCTGGCGTATATCCGGAAAATCACCGTAGGCCGAAGCCTCACGCAGCAGAGCAGGTATCGAAGCATAGGCCTCCAGACAGCCATATCCGCCGCATAGGCATGGCCGCCCATTGCTCTCTACGATAATATGGCCCAGCTCAACGGCATTCCCGCTCTGCCCCCGATATATTTCATCGCCGGCAACCAGACCGCCGCCAATCCCCATCCCCCAATACGCATACAAAAAAGAATCCGTCCCCCATCTCCCCGCCCAATGCTCGCCGATGGCCGCTACCGTGGAGCTGTTGTCGATCACGACCGGACAGCCAAGCTCCCCGTGCAGATGGTCCCGGATCGGAATACGGGACCAGGCTTCATAATCAGGAGGTGATACCACTTCTCCGTGGACGTAGTCGATCGGACCGGGCGTGCCGATTCCAACCCCGACTATTTTGTCGCGGATGGAAGCATATTCGGCCCCTTTCAGGATGGACGACGCATAAGCGGTCATACGGTCCATCGTTTGCATTGGAGATTCCTGCGCAGGAATCGGCTCGCATTCATAATGGATCACATGACCCCGGAGATCGACCAGCGCCTTGGACAAGCTGTCACGCTCCATGCAAAACCCGATGGCATAAGCTCCTTCGGCGCGAAGCTCCAGCTGCACCCGGTTTCGCCCGCGCCCTCCGGTCCCTGCCGTACCTGTCTCCTTCAGCAGCCCCTCCTCCATAAAGCGGCGGACAACATTGGTAAGTGTCTGTGGGCTTAGGCCGGTATAGTCCACAAGCGCAGCCCTGGAAATGGGGGCCTGCTGCCTTATGGCGTGTAGGACAATGGATTCATTGATCCGCTTTAGCTGCCTCTGTGAAGATGGGATCGCCATATCCGCTTATAGCCCCCTGCCATAATTTTAATTAATCCAACACTTTGATTATATCATAACGGAAGACACTGCCCCCGTCCATCAACAAAAATAAAAAAGTTGTCCCCAGCCATTAAAATGGCCTGGGAACAACTTTTTAGTTCGCAAAACTATAAAATACCCTTCTTACTTCGAGTTATCCCGCCACTCCACCAGGAACTCGCCTTCAAAGGATTCACCTTCATATTTGCTGTGCTCTTCAATAGCATTGCCGCATTCGCAGGAGATCTGGTCAGCGCCGTAATTATCGGTGCCAAACACGATCCGCTCGTTCCGGAATGCACGCTTGCCGGGAGTCACTTTATATTCCTCGCCGCAATTCAGACAACGTATGACAAAACCTGCTTCCATACGATTCCCTCCCTCAGGCTAATGATAAACCAGAAAGCACGCTCCCGTAAGCTAATCCAGAAATTCCTTCAGCCGTTTGCTCCGGCTCGGATGCCTGAGCTTGCGCAGCGCCTTCGCTTCAATCTGACGAATACGCTCGCGGGTCACGCCGAACACTTTGCCTACCTCTTCAAGGGTCCGCGTACGCCCGTCATCGATCCCGAACCGCAGGCGAAGCACGTTTTCCTCGCGCTCCGAGAGCGTGTCGAGCACATCCTTCAGCTGATCCTTCAGCAGTTCAAAGGCAGCGGCATCCGCTGGGGCGGGCGCATCCTGATCCTCAATAAAGTCGCCCAGATTGGAATCATTTTCTTCGCCAATAGGAGTTTCAAGCGATACCGGCTCCTGCGATATTTTCATGATATCGCGGACCTTCTCCGGTGTCAGCTCCATTTCCTTGGCAATTTCCTCGGGGAAAGGCTCACGTCCGAGCTCCTGAAGCAGCTGTCTGGAGATGCGTACATATTTGTTGATCGTCTCCACCATATGAACAGGAATCCGAATCGTTCTGGCCTGATCCGCAATGGAGCGGGTAATGGCCTGTCTAATCCACCAGGTGGCATAAGTGCTGAACTTGAAGCCTTTTGTATAATCGAACTTGTCCACTGCCTTGATCAGACCCATATTGCCTTCCTGGATCAAATCAAGGAACAGCATGCCACGCCCTACATATCTTCGCGCTATACTGACAACAAGACGCAAATTCGCTTCCGCCAGTCTGCGCTTTGCTTCTTCATCTCCAAGGTTGATTCTTTTCGCCAGGTCCACCTCATCAAGCGCCGAGAGCAGCGGAACACGACCGATTTCCTTTAAATACATGCGGACGGAATCATTGATCTTGATGCCGGGAGGCAGTGTCAGGTCATCGCCGTAATTCAGCTCGTCCAGATCCCGGTCGCCCGGCTCCTTCGGCGCATCGTCGATGGCTTCATGCTCCACTTCAATCCCCAGCTCGGACAGCTGTTCAAAAAAATCATCGATATCCTGCGTGTCCTGGTCAAAAGGAGCGAGCTTCTCAATAATCGTCTTGTCGCTGAGCGAAGAGCCCTTCTTGCCTTGCTCGATCAATAGTTCCTTCGTCTGTTCAAGCGTAAGATCCGTATCTGATTGCTTTAGATAATCGTTCTCCATAATCCAGCTCCCTCTCTATGGAAACCATTTTGCGGCCGCTCCGAGCACTTTTTCGCGCTTGACAGAGAATTGATAAAGTGCTATCATAAATCTACATGAGTTTATTATGATACCATAACCGATATTGTATCACAAACGCCTTTTTCAATCAATAATATCCACCAAATTCCTAACAATAAATTTCAAGCCTGACTATCAGCCGACTTCCCTGTGAAGCCGGCTTTTTATTTTATTATGATCCTTCGTCCGTCCCCCTAGCCTCCGGGATGATTCAGGCGGAATTCCGTCGGATTCTCCCCGGTGTATCTCATAAATACCTTCGTAAAATAACGCCGCTCGGCATAACCCACTTCCTTGGCGATTTGGGCAACGCTTTTGGGGGAATGCACAAGCATCGACTTGGCTTTCTCCATACGCTGGCGCGTCACGTATTCAATAAAGGTTTCGCCATAAGTCTGCTTGAACAGCAGGCTGAAATGCGAGCAGGAAAGTCCTGCATGGGTAGCCGCCTCTTCGACACTCAGGTCACGGAACAAATGCAGGTCCATATAGGCGCGGGCCTCAATCATCAATCGCTGCGTCTGCTTCCGCTTATCGGAAGACCCCGCCGCTTCGGAGCCCAGCCCCTGTTCTTCTTCCTTCACCTGCAGCCGTTTGCCGCGCTGTCCGGCCATGACGCGGGCAATAACTTCCGTCAGCTCGTCGTAGGGGATCGGCTTCAGCACATAATCCTTGACCCCGAACTGCATGGCGGTACGGGTATACGCAAAATCCTGATAACCCGACAGCATAATAATATCGCAGTTCATCCCCTGTTCCCTGATATGGCGGATCAGCTCAAGCCCGTCCATAACAGGCATGCGGATATCGCACAGGACGAGATCGACAGGCTCCGCCTGCAGCTGTTTAAGCGCTTCTACTCCGTTCCTCGCCGTGCCGGCAATCTTCAGGCCCAGCGTTTCCCAAGGGATAACCTTCTCCAGATTGCGGGTAATATGGCGCTCGTCATCCACCAGAAGAACTTTTCCGTTCACATCTCATCACCTCTGCTTCGCGGTATCCGGATACGGATAACTGTGCCGTACCCTTCCTGACTGCATATGCGCAGCCCGTATGCCGGGCCGTAATGGATTCGCAGACGGTCGGCTACATTCCGCAGCCCAAGTCCGCGCCGCTCGCCGAGCTCGGCAGCATCGGCCAGACCTGGGTTCTCCTGTTCCTCGCCGCCCAAGCGTCTGAGCGCCGCTTCATTCATGCCGATTCCGTTATCCTTAATCTCGAACTCCACGGCGCCTTCCCTGAGCCTTGCGGCAATCGCAATTAAACCGACCCCTTCAAGTCCTTCAAAACCATGCTGAATGCAGTTTTCCACCAGCGGCTGCAGAGTCAGCTTGAGCACCTCGTAATCCAGCACTTCCTCCTCAACATCCAGGTTATAGGTGAATAACTCCTCGAATCTGTATGTCTGAATTTCCAGATAGCTTCGCACATGCTCAACCTCCTGCCGGACGGCAATAACCTCCGATTGATGCATGCTTGTACGAAGCAGATTGCTGAGTCTGCGGACCATCTGCATAATCTTGGCTCCTTCATTCTGAGCGGCCATTGCGTTGATCGATTCCAGGGTGTTGAACAGAAAATGCGGCTTGATCTGTGCCTGCATCAGCATCATCTCCGCCCGCTGTTTCCTCTCCTGCTCAGTCCGCACCTCACGCAGCAAACGGCTGATCGTCTCCACCATGCTGTTGAAGCTGCGTGCCAGCAGTACCGTTTCATCGCGGCCGGCGGCCGGTACTCGGATATCGAGCATACCCTGCTCCACCAGCCGCATCTTGCGGACAACCCGAATAATTGCCTTGGCTACCCGGCTGACGAAGAAAATATTGAACAGCACCGCCGAGACCAGGCACAGCAGGGTAATGCCGCCGATCCACTGCACGAATCTGATATTCTCGCTGGTCAGGGACTGCCATGATTTCACGGATACCAATACCCAACCATTGCGATCCAGATTGTAAGCCGAGACCAGAGAATCCTCATCGCCAAAGGATGACCGCTGGCTGGCATAACGCTCTGTTCCCTGCAGCTTGAGAGTCGTCTGCGAATCCGCCTGCTTGCCTTCCAGAGCATGAAGGCTGTCCAGCATGACCAGGCCGTCCCGGTTCACAATCAGGTAACGCGTCTTGGTCTGCTCCTCGCTTGGCAGCGCGAAATCCTGAAGCATGCTGTCAATTTCATTGGTTTTGACCTGTGTGATCATAATCCCCCGGTCATTCAAGGTTTCGTAGTCTTTGACCAGCCGCATCTGAGTGAACAAAGAAAGATCACTGCCCGTCAGCTCCTGCTGCTCATATGGACCGATCCAGACAGGAAGGCCGTTCTTCTTCATCACATCCTTGTAGATGGGGTGGCTCTGCAGCAGCTCATAGGAAATCGGGCGGAAATTTGTCGGATCATTGCGCGAGGATTTGAAAATCGAGCCGTCCTTGCCATACAGCAAGATCATGCTGAGTGCCGGATTCTGAAACAAAATCCGCCCAAGCGACTTTTCATATTGCCCGATTGCAATAAGACTGCTGGCATCTCCCCTTGGATCAAGCGAGCTGCGGAGCGCATCCTGCACATAGGAGCTGGTGACGCTTGAATCCGTCAGTTGGTCAAGCTCCTTGAAAAAATATCGGATATTGCCCCCGACTGCCTTCAATGTAATTTCCGTTTGCTCGCTGTATTTCTTCTCCAGGAGACGCTCCGAATTGACGAAGGAGGCAATTCCCAGAGCGACCAGCGGAACAACAATCAATCCGATAAAAGCAAGCAGCAGCTTGGGCCGCAAATTCATCGCAGGCAGGCTCCTTTAATTCCGATTCTATCTGGCGCTTCCATGATTTCCCGGGTAATATTTGACACTTTTCGATAAATCAGGGGTGATTGGCTTTGTCCTGCGCGGTCTGGAGCTGCTGGGCCACGTCTTCCGGACTTTTCACTTGACCGATCAGCTCCTGCAGGCCTACCCCGATATCCGCGCTGACGCCGGGTTGTAAAATCGCGTCGAAGGCTCTCCAGGATGAGCTGGCATTCACCATGGCCTTCAGCACCTCCGAGATCAGCGGGTCTACACCGGACAAATCCGAAAGCTTCATGGAGGGCAGCAGCTTATCTTCGAGCAACGTGCGCTTCTGTACCTCTTCGGTGTAGAAATTTTTGATAAACGCCTTCACCATCTCCTTCTGGCCGCTGCTCAGATTCGCCGAGAACCCGAAGCCGTTGGAGTAGCTGGCATTAATAGAGGTTTGATCCCCCTTGCCGCCTTCGACCGCCGGAAAAGCAAAATAGCCGATGCTGCCGTCCAAATCGCCCGCTTCCGCTCCGGTGAAACGGTTCACATCCCACGTGCCCGTAAATATCATAGCCGCTTCCCCTTTGAGGAATCTGGAGCTTTGCTCTGCGTAGGGAAGCCCCAGCGAGCCGTCGGTGAAATAATCGTTGTTGACAAGCTGCGCATAATCCTCAAAGCCCCGGACAAAATCGGGATCGGTCCACCTGGCTTCACCGGTGAGCAGCTTTTCGAATCCATCAATCCCGACGTTCCGCTCCATGATCGTGTTCCACATCATCCCGGCCGCCCAGGGATCCTTCGCAGCCAGTGCGAACGGGGTCAAGCCTTTTGCTTTTAATGTATCGGCTGTTGCAATCAAATCATTCCATGTCGTTGGGATCGACAAGCCCAGTTCGGCAAAGATTTTCTTGTTATAAAAAATGCCTTCGCTGTAGCCTCCGAAGGGCAGGCCGTAGACCCGGCCATCGACCGTGAATTCATCCAGGCTGGAGAACTTGGAGGCTATACCCAGCTCCATGAGGATCGGAGTCAGATCCAGCATACGGTTGGCTTTTACATAGAGATGAAGATCAGCACCCCCGAACACCTCGAATATGTCCGGTGGATTGCCGACAGCCATTTCCCCCTTCAGCTTCTGATCCCGGTTCACGACCTCGTCGATGCCCTCCAGCTCAAAATGAAGCCCGGGATTCTCCCGTTCGGTCTTGGCGACCACATCCTGAAAGATCCTCAGCCGCACCTTGCTTGTCTCCTTGATTTGCGTATGCCGTAGCGAAAGCTTGATTGTCTGAACCGAGGGATTGGCTTCAACCTGGGCGTTCGATGCTTCCTTGCCAGTGCCGCAGCCTGACAGAACAAGAACGATCAACAAGGCAGCGCCCGCATAAACCGCAAAACCCTTTTTCATTCCGGCACCTCCTCCCCCAGATATGTAATATGGCTGTCGCTCAAGGATCCAGTGGAAATAACAAGAGTCCGTCTGATCCGGAGGTTAAGCACATGTCTTTCCCGGCATATTTTAGCTGAGCAATTTTGAAATCATTGTACAATATATCATGCGGCATAGGTACTCATCTATAAAGTTAACCTTTTGCTTCTCAACACATAAAACGGCCCGCAGGAGGCAACCTCCTGCGGGCCGGGCTCGATTAACTATTCAATTACCAGGCGTAGGCCTTCGGCGCATCGCCGCCAGGTCCCGGGAATATCTCATCGATCCGCTTCAATGCCGATTCATCCAGCTCAAGCTCGACTGCGCGGAGCGTCCGTTCGAACTGCTCCAGCGTGCGCACGCCCGTGATCGGTGCGGCAACTGCCGGATTTGCCAGCAGCCAGGCCAGGGAAACGACATCCTCGCGCTCGCCAAGCTCATCGCAGAAGCCTTTGTAGGCTTCCAGCTGGGGACGGAACTTCTCGAAGCGCTCCATATTGCCGCTTCGGTTTCCACCACCGCCGCGCAACGCGTTGCCCGCCAGCAAGCCGCCATCCAGCGGACTCCATGGAATCACGCCAAGTCCAAGGCTTTTCGATGCCGGAAGCACTTCAAGCTCCGGCAGACGGCACAGCAGATTGTATTTATGCTGCTCGGAGACCAGACCGAGAATCCCTCTCGCCTTGGCTTCGCCTTGAGCAACGGCTATATCCCAACCGGCAAAGTTGCTTGAGCCGACATAGCCGATTTTCCCTTGCGAAACGGCTGTTTCAAAAGCGCCCCACAGCTCTTCCCAGCTGACATTGCGGTCAACATGGTGCATTTGATATAACTCAACATGGTCGGTTTGCAGACGGCGCAGCGAGCCCTCCAGGTGACGGCGGATTTTGTAAGCCGATAATCCCCGTTCATCATTAGGTCCGTCGCTTTTATCGCCCATATTGCCATATACTTTCGTAGCGAGAACGGTATGCTCGCGGCGGCCTCCGCCCTGGCTGAACCATTTCCCGATAATTTCCTCGGTACGGCCCTGATGTCCGCTTCCGCCATACCCGTTGGCAGTGTCAAAAAAATTAATTCCAGCGTCCAGCGCTGCGTCCATTATGCGAAACGATTCCTTCTCGTCTGTCTCCACGCCAAAGTTCATCGTTCCAAGGCAAAGCCGGCTGACCTTTAATCCCGATCGTCCTAAATACGTGTACTTCATAACGAATATCATCTCTCCCTCGCAAATAGATTCATTCTAAATGATAGATGATAACGCTTTAAATAGAAAGTACGCACTTTAAGTTCAGTTGGTTCCCTCGGGTATAGTCGGCGGACTGTTAACGGAAATCACGAGCAGCCTTGTCATTTCGCCGCTGGAAGCGTCCGGAATTAAGAGGCTGCTCGCATTATGATTTGATTTCCAATAACCAAGACAGCCCTTCATACAATAGGCCGAGCCCTCTATGGCTTCGGCCGCATGTCTGCCACGGCCCTGCTGACTGACCGGTAGAAGGATTTCCAGTGCGGCGATGCTTCAGCCGGCCCAATCTGCTCCTCCGTCTCATCCGCTGATTGCGGAGGCTCTTCGCCAGGCTCATCGCCGGCATGGAGCGATCCAGGCGTGCGGCTCCGCCGCTTTTTGGCTTCATCTTCCAGCGATCTCTCCATAGCTGCAGCTTGTTCGTCTCCAGGAAGCTCTTGCTTCCCATTGTCTGGCTGTTCTGCCATGCCTTCCGCGCACCCCGCTTTCAGTGACTAGCCCTTCAATTTATGCTTCCTTAAGGAAAACAGATCGCGCAGCTCGTCGGTGGACAGCTCCGTAATCCAGTTCTCGGATTGCCCCACGACCTGGTCGTTGAGCACCTGCTTGCGCGTAATCATATCGTCTATCCGCTCTTCCAGCGTGCCGAGCGTGACAAATTTATGCACCTGCACATTGCGCGTCTGGCCTATGCGGAATGCGCGGTCGGTCGCCTGATTCTCAACCGCAGGATTCCACCAGCGGTCGAAATGGAAGACATGATTGGCAGCGGTCAGATTAAGTCCGATCCCTCCCGCCTTCAGCGACAATACGAATGCGCAGCCCGGGGTCTTCTCATCCTGGAAGTCGGCGATCATCGCATCGCGTCCGGCCTTGGGCACGCCCCCATAAAGATAAGGAGTCGGCACACCCAGCCGCTCTTCAAGCAGCCGCTTCAGCATAGCCCCCATCTCCACATACTGCGTGAATATGAGGCAGCGCTCCCCTTCGGCGGCGATTTCCTCCGTCATTTCAAGCAGCCGTAGCACCTTGTTGGACCGTTCCGGATCCCACGCCGCGGGGGACAATGCCCCGTCCTCCTTGATGAGCAGATTGGGATGATCGCAAACCTGCTTCAGACGGGTCAGCGTTGAGAGAATAAGCCCGCGCCGCTGCATGGCGCCAAGGGATTCCAGCTTGCCGAGCAGCTCGGATACGATATTCTCATACAATGCGCCCTGCTCCACAGTCAGCTGCAGATAGGTTTGCATCTCGTTCTTCTCAGGCAGCGCCAGCTGTATGGCGGGGTCCTTCTTGACCCGGCGGAGCATGAAAGGATTGACCCAGCGCTGCAGCTCGGCGATAAGCGCAGGATCCCGCTCCCGTTCAATGGGCAGCACGACGGCCCTGCGGAATTCTCCCAGACTGCCCAGATAACCGGGATTGGTAAAATCATAGATCGACCAGAGCTCCGTCAGCCTGTTTTCCATCGGCGTGCCTGTCAGCGCAATGCGGTGGTTCGCACGCAGCCCCCGGATCGCGGTGGATTGCTTGGTGTAATAATTTTTAATATTTTGCGCCTCGTCCAGACAGATTACATCCCAATTGACCGCACCCAGATCATCTTCGTCTATGGGCGCCAGCGCATAGGAGCTGATAACCAGATCGGAATCGGCCGCAGCAGCAGCGAATTCTTCGCCTCTTAACCGTCTTGGCCCGTAATGAACATGCAGGCGAAGCGAGGGAGCGAACCGTTCCAGCTCCTTCTCCCAGTTGCCGATAACGGAGGTCGGACAGATCAGAAGCGAGGGGCCAAGCCCCTCATGCTCCATTACATGCTGCAGATATGCGGTGAACTGAATCGTTTTGCCAAGTCCCATATCATCCGCCAGACAGCCGCCGATTCCGAATTTCCGCAGGAAAGCTAGCCAGGAAACCCCCTGAAGCTGGTAATGCCGCAGCTCGCCATGGAAAGCGGCAGGCTTCTCCACCAGGGGAAGCTCTGACGATTCGCTCAGCTTGCCGATCCATGCCGCCAAATGCTCATTCAGCTCAACCTCTGCCTCCAGCGCATCCTCATCCTCACGCTGCGGCTCAAGCTCCGTCCCGCCGCGCAAATGCATTTCCAGCACATCGCGCATTGTGAAATCGGTTCTGCCCCCGCTTTTGCGCAGCCATTTGCGCAGCCGCTCCACGTCATCCGGATCCAGATGGACCCATTCCCCGCCAATGCGCATCAACCGCCTGTTATCCTGGGCAAGCTGCATGAATTCCGCTTCGCTCATATCGACATTGCCGACCGCAAGCTTCCAGTCAAAATCAACAATCTGCTGCAGTCCGAACATCGACTGCTCCGAAGAACCGACCGAGGATTTCACCTTCGCCTTCAGCCGCAGCTTGCGGCTGCGCACTGCTTCCCACCAGCCGGGAAGCAGCACGGAGCAGCCTATTGCCAGCAGCTTGACGCTGGCCTGTTCCAGAAACAGCCAGGCTTCATTGTCGCTAAGCTCCGTCTTGATGAACCCTTCGACAGTGTCCTCATCCCGGGCAGAAGCCGTTTCGGCAACCTTACCGGGAGAAACAGCCTCACCTTCTCCAGCCGGAGAAGCAGATTCCAGCCATTCCGGCAGCGCTGCCGCCCACTTCGCCTCTTCCTTGCGCAGCCGCTGCTCCATGTACATCCGCCACTCTGACGGGGCTTCGTCCGGAAGGGCAAACCGCAGGGGCTGCCGGTCGAAGCTGCCCGAGCCCTCCGCAGCCTGCGCCTCATGACTGCTTCCCTGCTGCTGCTCTTCCGGCATGATTCGCTCCAGCGTCATCCAGCTGCTGCCTTCAGAGCGGCCCTGTACGGCAGGACGAAGCCTCCAGCCCGCCGTGTCATCCGGCTCAAGCAGCTGAAGCGCCGTTCGAAACGGCATATTGTCCTGCTTCAATCCGATGGAGACAAGCCAATCTTCCTCATCGGCCGCTTTCATGACGAGCGCGCTTTCCCCGGCTTCTGCAGCGGTCTCCTTCCAGCTGGAAGCCACATCCGCATGGCTTCCGATCAGCTCTTCCACAATCTGGCTCAGCCAGCGCCGGTCAGTGCCATAATCCCCTTGTGCCTCCAGCTGCTGACGGAGCTCTGCCAGCCGTCCAGCTGCCGCTTCCGCTGAAGCCGGCAGCTCCAGCCTCCACGCTCTGAGCTCAGTCGTCCAGCGCGACCAGTCCGGTCCGTACCAGCCTTCCAACAGTGCCTGGCGCAGAAGCCCGGCAAGGTCCATCAGCGTCCTGGCTCTTGATGTCCACTCCACCCGCAGCAGCCTTACAGGCTCAGGCGAGGACAGATAATCCATCGCAATCAGCGGCGTGAGCGGCAGCTGCGTCTGTTTTGAACGTTCGTCGATGCGCTCATCAATATCCGCGCCGTACCAGGATGCTTCATGCCAGGCAAAAAGCAGATGGCGCAGCCGCAATGTTATTCCCGCAGCATGGCCCGCAGCAAGCGTTATTCCTTCGCCGTCCTTCCAAAACCCGTCCACTTTAATCGTTTCCGCGCCCGTGTAGCCTCTCATGTGATGATTTTTCCCCTCCAGAGCTCTTCCTGCAGTGCACGGAGCCGTTGATGCTTGTGAACAATTCCGTTGACATACCGGCTCCACATTTCCTGCTTCTTCTCGGATTTGTAGAGCCGCTCGAGCTTCTTCATCATTTTGACAGCCTGTTTATAGCCCTGCCTGTTGCGGGCACGTATGGAAGTATCGATAGACTGATGGTATAGAGGAATAAGCGCGCCGGGCGCCGCCTTGGCAATCTCGCGCATGACCTGCACATCAATCTCATCCGGCTCAATGCCCAGAAGAAGCTGCAAATCCGCCCAATCCGTAAACTGCTGCTTCTCCAGCCAATGGTCTGTCAGTGCAGAATAGGAATAAGGCAGAAATGCGATCAGATACTGCTGCCAGACCGGATTGCCCGGCTCATTGATGTCAGCCACGCGGCACATGGTCAGAAAGGGGCCAAAGGCTCTGGATTTGCGCTCGATCTGCAGCCCTTTGTTCAAATAACCCAGCCACGCCTCAAGCTTCAGCCAATCATGGTCTTCCAGACGCTGCAGCGCGCAGTCGCATGCGAGCAGCGCCGTCCGGTTGAATGCGGTATCTTCCAGCAGCGAGATAGCCTGCTCGTCACGGTCCTCTGCAAAAGCCAGAAAAGCCAGCGCCATGGGATAAAAGGTGCCCTGGCGTCCATCGCCGCCGGCCCGTCCGCCGTCAAGCCACTGCTGTTCCCTGCTTCTCCATTCGGGAAAAGCCACCAGCTTCGCCCATAAGGAAAAATAAAGCATTTCCCACCGGTGCAGCTGCTGCTCGCGGTCCATGTCACGCTTGTGAAAGATACCGAGCAGGCTCTGCAGGGCAGCCTGCTCCTCTTCCGTCATAGCTCCGGGCTCAAGCTCCCCCGCCAGTTCGTGATAGTGATTCACCCAAGGCTCGGTCATACGGGCGAATGCCATCTCATAGTAATAGCGGTTATAGCTGTCCGTTGCCGAGTAAGCTTTCTCCGCCAGTTCAATGACAAATACGATCGCATGCATCCAGTGAAGACGGCGAAGCCCTTCCTCCCATGTCTTGGACAATCCCTTCAGGGAGGACAGCACAGCCTGCAGCGGATGAAGCGAATGCCGGCACTGCCGCCATACATCCCCGTGCAGGCGCTCCATCTGCCCTAACCATTCCTCCGGCCGTACAGCAGTTGCATCTGCCGGTTTTTGAGTATTTTCTGTCTTGGAAGGATCAACAGACACCAGTTCTCCTCCGTATAGCAGCCGGTTATGAGCCCCTTCGGCGCTCTCTCCGGCAAATTCGCAATAAGCGTAATAAACGGCAGCCATATGTTGACAGTACCCCTTGTAGGAACAGGTACAGGTACTAAAGCTAATGTCGTCGGCGTCCAGGGTAACGGCATAAATATCCGTGTCGCGCACAGCTCCATATATCGCCGAGCCGTCCATGACCTGAACGTTGAGCACCTTTTCACGGCGGTAGAAATCCCAGCCCTTCTCCAGATTGGGAACAGGCATGACGTCGGCAAGCTTTGATTCAAACGCATGCAGCCTTTGCTCGTCAAGCTGAAAAAATCCGCTCATTCCGCGTCCCTCCGTTCGCTTTTTACGCATCCACTCATTATACCACATCCAAACAAGAAACGACTGACGCCAACCTCTTGCGGCCAAGCATGTTTTCTGCACGAATGCTCGTCCGTTTGACAAAAAAGCCCTTTACACGAACGGAACCGTCCGGGTAAAGAGCCAATAATGCTTATGAGTTCCGTTCTATCCAGCGGGTATTAACTTCTGAGCATGCCTTTATAAATTCCCGGCACCGAGCCTTCGATGACGGTTGCGCCAACTACTTTCGCATAGAACTCGACCGGACCCGCTCCTCCGATAACGCCGTATCCGTAGCCCGCTTCGCGCATGCCCCGCAGCGTTTCGAGAAACAGCTGCTTGCCGATGCCAAGACCGCGCATCTGCTCATCCACGCCGGTAGGACCAAAAAAACCCTTGCAGGTGGCATCATAACAAGCGAAGCCTAGCAACTGCCCGTCCTTGACGGCAATATAGCAGCTCACCGGCGCCTGTGATATCGCCACCATGCACTCACTTCTCCATGACTTGCTGAAATGCTTCTCGACCCATTCCGCGATGGTCAGCAGCTCTGGCGCAAGCGCCCTCCTTATGGTAACGCCCGTACGCTCCGTATACTCGGCGGGTGATTCCCCTTCAGGCAATTCATACAGCTTAACCAGCATATCCGGCATTTTTGCTGCCTCCTTAAGTTTTATATAAATTGTGTAAATCAATAGGGAATTCTGATGATGAACGTTACGATGTCCGGCTCATCGAAGGAAATGCGGACATGACCGCTGTATTGCTCTGCAATCGACTTCACAATTGCCAGACCAAGACCGGAATGGCCCGCGCCTTTATTGCTGTAGCCGGGCTGGAACAAGGGTTTAGCCTGCAGGCTTCCGGCATCGCGGCACGGGTTGCTGACGGCAAACTCCATACAGCCTTCCTTCTCATACATCATGATCCTGACGAGCCGCTGATCCTCGGGGTAACGGCCTGCCTCATCAAAGGCGTTGTCGATTAAATTACCAAGCATTCTTGTCAAATCCAGCGATTTTAAGCCGAGCGGAAGCTTGCTGATGTCGCTGAAACCGGTCTCCAGACGAATTTTGAGCGGCTCCGCCTGCGATATTTTGGATCGGATCAGCGCGGCTATGGCCGGATTGCCGATATTTAGAATATCATTCATTTCATGTATTTCGCCAGTCAAATCAGCCGCATAGCTTCTGAGATCATCAATCCGGTTCAACTGGGCCAGCGATTGGATCATTTGAACATGATTCATAAAATCATGCCGCTGCGCCCGGATTGAATGAAACAGCTGATTAATATCCTCCACGTACGTTTCCTGGGTTTGGCGGACGAGCCTGTCCTGCGATTTGCGGTATCCGGATACCGTCAGATAGACAATGATCAGGCTAAGCAGCGTCACCGTTAACACTATTAGCCCAATATTGAAAAATTGCTTGTCCAGCGAATCCTGAATGGGCTGATAATCGGCAACAAGCGCCAGCACATAACGGTTGATCGGCAGGCCGTTCTCATCCAGCATGCTGGCCACCTTATCAATATCGACCGGAATGAACGCTTTAATAACATGTTTGTCATTAATGATGCCATTGACCCATACCGTTTGGCTGGATTCATTGGCCTGATTGACATTAAGCTGGTCCCCGCTGTGCCGGAAGGCATACGAACCGTTAATAATGGGATTCTGCGTCATATGCTTGAGCGTATCCCCGTTATTGGTCACCGTTGTAACTTCCCCGGATGAGAAGGTCTGCGGGTTGATAACCGCTATTTCAAGCAGGGAGCCGCTCCCCCTGAGCGTGCGGGCGATAAGCTGATTGACTCCCGTAGCTTCATCATAAGCACGCTGCCTGCTCTCGTAGCTGATAAAGGGATCAATGATATAGTTGGTCCCCCCGTCGTAGTAATAGCCCCATTTATTAATATTGCTCGTGTCGGTCGTGGAAAACTCAAAAGGGCCTGTCCAGAAATTTGTCAGGGATTGCCCCCACGGCACGGTAACCTGCTTGTAATCAAATAATTGATTGAACGCCTCATACCATGGCTTCCAGGTATTCGTTTTGTAGCCGATCTGATTGGGATTGGAGGACCTGGACAGCACGATGTTGTCCCGGGTACGCTCAAGCAGTGTAATATCAGCCATATCCAGCCTTTTTTTGAGCTCGACGAGCTGGGCATTGGTTACTTTGTCAATATCCGGATTCAAAGCAAACTGGGTGGCGATTGAGGCAGCGCGGAGCTCGCGCCCGATCTGCTCCTGGTACTTCTCCGCTCCCGTGCGCGAGAGCTCGATGGACAGTTGAATCTGCCGGGCAACTTCGTTCAGCTCATGGCGCAGGCGATCTTCCAGGGTGTTTTTGCTGGTAAAATAATAAATCGTGTTGTTGATGCCAAGAAGAACAGCAATTAGGAGGATCGCCAATAACCAGATGTTTCGACGCATTTATCTGACTCCCCGATTTTCCAGTACGGTTATTTGATTTTCTTGAAGGAGGCACGCAGCACCCATTTGCGCTCCTGACGCTTCTTGTAGCGCGGCAGCATGCGATAGATCGTCTTGCATTCCTGCAGCGCTTTGGCTGCCTCTTCCTTGCGGCCCAGATCGTCGTAAAGCAGCGCCAAACGATAATACGCTTCGCAGGAGGAGGATTGGATCGCGCGGAACGACTCCAGATGACGGATCGCCGCTTCCGGATTGGCTCTGGCATGCAGAGCGGCAAGCGTCAGGTAAGGCGTACCGTACTTCACCCTCGGATTGATCGACAAGGCATTGCCGATCGCCGCCTCCGCTGCCTCCGGTTCGGAAAGATGGGCCAGACATGTACCCAGATCGTCCCAGAACTCCGCTGAATTCTCCAACGCATCCTGCAGCGGCATCAGCCACTCCTTGGCTTCCTTATACTGTTTCCTTTCAATTAACAGCCTGGCCAGCTCATGCTTGGCAGGCACATCATTGGGATTCATATTTACCTGCTGACGCAGCCGCCTGATGGCTCCGCGCCGCTTCAGCGGTTTCACAAAGCTGGGAAAAAGGCCGACATACCGGCGGTCCAGGGCATATAGGATAATGAGCAGCACAAGAAGAGCGAGAAACGGGTTGCCGAGCAGCCGCCACAGAAATATAAAGCCTAATATTTTGAACATAGCTCCTCCTGCTAAAAATAGGTTCGAAATTCTTCCATCATTGTACACTAATGTTTATGCAGGAGGTAGCACAAATTTCCCGTTTCTTCAAGCTCTTGGCTTGCTTCTTGCTCGCCGCGGGACTTAAACTGGAGTGGAAAACGATAAGCAGAGGGGAAAGTGAAGGCAATGATGGAACAGCTGCGTCTACAGCTTCCGGACTGGATTGAAGCAAGCCGCATCTATGCGGAAAAGGGACAAGTAGCCCATTATATTCCCGAGCTGGCGAAGGCTCCGGGGGACGCGCTCGGCATTGTTGCCATGGGGCCTGATGGGGAAACGGCGACGGCTGGCGACGCGGACCTTCCCTTTACCATGCAGAGCATCTCGAAGGTATTTACTCTTCTTCTCGCTTTCATGGACAATGGCGAGGAAGGCGTGTTTGCCAAGGTTGGCATGGAGCCGACCGGCGATGACTTCAACTCTATGCTGAAGCTTGAGCTGGTAGAACCGGGAAAGCCCTTCAACCCCTTGATCAATGCAGGCGCTATCGCCGTGACCTCGCTTATCCATGGGGCTACGCCGGAAGCCAGGACAGGGCGTATCATGCAGTTTCTGCGCGAGGCGGCCGGAGGCGCCGAGCTTGCATATAATGAGGCAGTGTACCGTTCGGAGTCCGCCTCGGCACACCGCAACCGTTCGCTGGCCTACTTCCTGAAGGATAACGAGGTGCTCGACGCGGCGACCGATGTCGAGGAGGTGCTTGATGTTTACTTCAAGCACTGCGCTGTTGAAATCACGTGCGCCCAGCTTGCGCGGATGGCGCTTCTGCTCGCCTGCGGAGGAACAGATCCGCTGACAGGCATCCAGCTGGTCCCCCGCCGTTACGTGCAAGTTGCCAAGACATTCATGATTACCTGCGGGATGTACAACGCCTCCGGCGAATTCGCCATCCGTGCGGGAATTCCCGCCAAAAGCGGCGTGTCCGGGGGCATCCTCGCCCTTGTCCCCGGCAAGCTCGGCATCGGGATTATTGGACCTGCCCTGGGCGGAAAGGGGAACAGCACAGGCGGCGTTCATTTGCTGGAGACGATGTCGGAGACCTTCGATTGGTCGATATTTTAAGCGCAAACACCCGGATTCCTGAAATGCTCAGGCGGTCCGGGTGTTCTTTGTTTCTTTTGCTTAAGCGTCCAGACAGAGGCGGCCGGTTATCTGCTTGCGCGATAAACTGGTGACGGACCTGCCTCTATTGCAAATGCCCGTCTGAATGAGCCAGGCGGACAAGCATATGAGCCAGCATATGCCGCTCGTCCTCACGCCCGACTTTCCACAGCTCCTGCAGCAGCTGCTCCTCCGCATTATGCGGATGCTCGTGTCCGGCCAGATAGTCTGCAATCTTCTGCGCCGCCACTGCGATTTGTTCTTCATTCAATCCCATCACTTCCGCCATATGAATGCGGCTCGCCAGATAGGAACGGAATTCATCGAAATCCTGAAGGATTTTCTCCTTTTCATTCTTGTCGATCCGGTTCAGTACGTCAGGGATCATCTCGGCACGTACTTCACCGTCTTTAAAAGCGGCATGATTGTGTTCGGACATTAGAACTCGCCTCCTTGAATGGCTTCGCGTTATTTGAACATACTCACGGCTTAGCGTCTCATACCCTGAACGATGGCTGCCCCCTCCAGAAGCATTATGCCGCTGAGCTGGAGCTCAGCTGAACAGGCACCTGCGGCTTCTTCTCCCACGACGGCCCGCACAGATCGAGCTCCTTGTCCAGTCCTTCATCCCATAACCGCCTGGCATTGACCAGAATTACCTCTTGAATCCGTGCGTTCTCCGGGAATTGCTGGTGCAGCTGCACCAAATACCGGATCAGAATGCCTTTGAACAGACCGCTATCGTCAATGCCTTCATCCGGAAGCATCATCGTGTCCGGGTCGCATAAGCGGTTCAAGCAGGCTTGGGCTGTCCGCTTCGCGTCAATTGCATAGGCCCGTCACCCGTGCTGCGGTAAAGCTCCAGTCCGGCTCCCAGGAATATCCCTTGGCAGTAAGTGAATTCCCAATCATAGTCGATTTGACCGTCGCCCCGTCTGTTCATTCCATCCCATACAAAGCCTGTGGCAGGATCAACCAGATTTTCTTTATTCCAATCGTGAATGCGTTTTGCCCATTCTAAATATTCCTCTTCATGGAGCATTCCATACAGGCGGGCGGCAAGAATCGCGGCAGGCGCATTGACAGGGGTGTTTTTATAATCGGTCTGGTCTTTCTTCCAAGCCATCCCGCCCCCGCAATGACTGTTCCAAGCTGTCTTGATATCTGTCCACAGCTCCATCACGCTGCTCATATATTCCTCACTTCCGGTAATCTTGTATGCGCGCAGCAGCGCAAGGGCCATCCACTCCATATCATCATAATAATGATGAAGGAAGGAACCGCCGTTATAGGCGCGAAGGCTTCTGCTGAGGTCCTGGATCCGCCGGGCGTAAACTGCATCGCGCGTTCGTTCGTAACCGTCTGCCAGCACATGGATAACGTGGGCCTGCCACCAGTAATAGAAATTGTCGTCCGCCCTACTATAGTTGTCGATATCTCCATGCAAAAGACCCAAGCGCCGAAGGAGTACCTTCCTTGCGCTTGGGTTAAGTGCTTCAATAGCGGGCTTTCTCCAATTTAGTTGATTTAATGCTTTAAATTTGCCAAAAGCGGCTTATTAGGCAGGTAATGCAGAGATTTGATATAACGGATCGTCCGCGTCTTGGCGCGCATGACGATGGAATGGGTTTCCGCCCGCTGATCGGGCAGCATCCGCACGCCGCTTAAAAATTCGCCGGGCGTAACGCCCGTCGCGGCAAAAATAACATCGCCCGTGCCGATCATATCATCCATCCGCAGCAGCTTGCGGGGATCGGATAAGCCCATCTCGATACAGCGCCGGGCCTGCTCCTCATTCTCGGGCATCAATCTCCCTTGAATTTCCCCGCCCAGACATTTGAGCGCGGCAGCGGCAAGCACACCCTCCGGAGCGCCTCCAGAGCCCACGTACAGGTCAATACCGGTCTCGGCAAAAGCAGGAGCAATGGCTCCAACAACATCGCCATCAGACAATAATTTGATCCGGACGCCTACTTGCCTCAATGTTTGGATTAATGATCCATGACGCTCACGGTCGAGCAGAATAACCGTCAAATCCGAAACCTGCTTATTCAGTGCAAGGGCAGCTTTCTCTACGGTCGTGCGGATCGGATCGTCGATGCTCAGCTTCCCGGCCAGCGAGGGACCGACCGCGAGCTTCTCCATATACATATCCGGGGCATGCAGCAGATGTCCCTTCGGCGCCACCGCGATAACCGCGAGCGCGTTATTCAGCCCTTTGGCGACAAGCTCCGTTCCTTCCAATGGATCGACAGCCACATCAACCTCTGGCCCCTGCAGGCTGCCGACCGACTCACCGATATACAGCATCGGCGCCTCGTCCATCTCGCCCTCGCCAATCACCACGGTACCCCGGATCGAAACGGAATCCAGCATGCCGCGCATGGCATTGGTGGCCGCCTCATCGGCATGATGCTTGTCTCCCCGGCCCATCCAAGGGGCTGCCGCCAATGCGGCAAGCTCCGTAACCCTGACAATCTCCAGCGCTAATTCGCGTTCCATGCTTCTATCCCCTCTCCCCAAGCTCGCTTTCTAATTTGTCAGACCATTTCCTGCAGCCAGCCGATGATCGTTCCCGCCGTTTCCTCAATGGCCTTCTCCGTCACGTCAATGACCGGGCAGCGAAGCGACTGCATAATCATATCCGCATATCGCAGCTCTGCATGAATGCGCTCCAAGGAAGCATACTGCGCCGAGAAAGGAAGGCCCATCGCCTTGAGCCGTTCCGTTCGAATGCCGCTCAGCTGATCCGGACTCATAGTCAGCCCGACTATCAGCTTATTCCCTTCCTTCAGCTCAGGCGGCACCTTGACTTCCGGAAGCAGCGGCAAATTCGCAACCCGGACGCCTTTATGGGCCAAATAGATGCTCAACGGCGTCTTCGATGTGCGGGAAACCCCGATCAATACAACCTGAGCGAGCAGCAGACCCCGCATGTCTTTGCCGTCATCGTACTTGACCGCGAACTCAATGGCTTCAATTCTGCGGAAATAATCGTCATCAAGCGTATGCAGAAGGCCGGGCTTGCGCTTGGGCGAATCATTGAACGTATCTATGAAGGCCTGCATCATAGGCCCCAGAACATCGATAGCCCGGACACTTCTGCGCAGCGCCTCTTCCTTCATGGCTTCGCGCAGCTCCGGCTGGACAAGCGTATAGGCGATGAAGCCTTGGCCGATCGATGCTTCTTCCACGATCCCGGCGATTTCATCCTCCGTCTTGATATGGCTGAACCGCTTTAATTTGACCTGCTCGCTGGCAAATTGCCTCATAGTCGCATTGACGACCGCTTCAGCGGTCTCGCCTACCGCATCCGAACATATGTAAATGCGATGGGGCTTGTTCTCCAGATTATCCAACTGCTGCGTCCCCCAATCCTGGCTGCAAGTGCATGTTATTCCGTCATCCAACGAAGGATGTTGGTTTTGCTGATCCATCCGGTTACCTCTCCGCGGCGGGAATAGCTGTCCTCCCCGGTCACAACAGGAAGACCGTCAAGCTCATGGATAAGCATTTTGTTCACGGCCTCAAGCAGCGGCTGATCCGGTTTCAATGCGGCAATGGCAGGCAGCCTGTTCATAGCCATACTGACCGGAATTGCAGCCGGATTGCTGTTTCCCAGTGTAATCTTGAGCAAATCCCGCGCCGTGACCACACCGACAAAACGCTGCTGGTCATCGACCACGGTCAGCGCTTCCGCATTGCCCATAAACAGGCTGATCACCGCATCATGCACGGAAGCCGTCTCCGCAACATTAACCGGCATCCCCTGAACATCCTTGACCAGCACGCCTTCCCATCGTTTAAGAGCCTGCTCCCTGCCTGCCCCCGCATCGCCAAGGAAATACCCCACCTTCGGCTTCGCCTCCAGCAGCCGCAGCATGACGAGGAGGGAGAGATCGGCACGCAGCGTGGGCTTGCCTGTCCCCATCATTTCCGCCAGTTGATCGCCCGTGATCGGGGCATGCAGTTTCACTAATTTGACAATCTCCATTTGTCGTTCAGACAATGTAATGAAAATCACTCCCTATCGAATAAGACATCTTATTCAATCATTAATGTATCATATATCTTTTTTAATACACAATATTAATTTTAAAAAACAGCAAAAACAAAGCCCGCACCCGCTTTGCAGCGCCTGCAAGGTTCTCTGCCTGCAGGCTTCATTTCTGTAAGAATGCTCCTTCCTGTTTAGGGAATAATAGGCATGCTTTTAAAGACAGAAAGGTGGTTTGGATGTGGATAAGAACAGCAACAATCATGACGAATCAGCGTCTCCTCCGACACTGACGACCCGGCAAGGTCATCCCGTGACGGATAATCAGAATATAAGAACGGTGGGAAACCGGGGACCAAGCACGCTTGAGAATTATCATTTTCTCGAAAAAACGACGCATTTTGACCGGGAACGCATACCTGAACGCGTCGTACATGCGCGCGGCGCAGGAGCCCATGGCGTTTTTGAGGCTTATGGCAAAGCGGGCGATGAGCCAGTCTCCACTTATACGAGGGCGAAGCTGTTTCAGGAAGCAGGGAAACAAACCCCGGTCTTCGTGCGTTTTTCTACGGTTATTCACGGCACCCACTCGCCGGAAACATTGCGCGACCCGCGCGGATTTGCCGTAAAATTTTATACCGAGGACGGCAACTGGGATTTGGTTGGCAACAATCTGAAGATTTTCTTTATCCGCGATCCGCTTAAATTTCCCGACATGGTACATGCCTTCAAGCCTGATCCCGTTACGAATGTGCAGGATATGGAGCGTTTCTTCGATTTTGTCTCGCTCAGCCCGGAAGCCACGCATATGATTACCTTCCTCTTCTCGCCCTGGGGAATTCCGGCTAATTACCGGCAAATGCAGGGCTCTGGCGTCAATACATACAAATGGGTCAACCAGAACGGAGATGCTGTGCTTGTCAAATATCACTGGGAACCCCTGAAGCAGGGAATCAAAAACCTGCTGCAGCAGGAGGCCAACGCCATCCAGGCGCTTAATTTCAACCATGCCACGCTGGATCTCTATGAAGCGATTGAACGCGGTGACTATCCCGAATGGGAGCTGTGCGTGCAAATTATGAGCGACGGCGAGCATCCCGAGCTCGATTTTGATCCTCTGGACCCGACCAAGCTGTGGCCAACCGATCAATTTCCATTTCTCCCGGTAGGAAAAATGACGCTCAACCGCAATCCCAAGGATTATTTCATGGAGGTGGAGCAGGCTGCCTTCGGCACGGGGGTATTGGTTGACGGCCTTGACTTCTCGGACGACAAGCTGCTTCAAGGCAGGACGTTCTCCTATTCCGATACCCAGCGCCACCGGGTGGGAACCAACTATTTGCAGCTGCCGGTCAACGCGCCAAAAGCACAGGTAGCCACCAATCAATCCGGAGGCCAGATGCAAATTTATATGGACCGGGCTCCGGGGCAAAATCCGCATGTCAACTATGAGCCTTCCGGTATGGGCGGGCTGCAGGAAGCAGCGAAACCCGGGCGGGATCATGAGCCGCGCTATGAGGCCAGCCTGGTGCGCCAGCCGATTGAACGCACGAACAATTTCAGCCAGGCCGGCGAAACCTTTCGTTCCTTCGAAGCCTGGGAGCAGGACGAGCTGATTGCCAATCTGGTCGATGCGTTCTTGAAATGCAACAGCGATATCCGGGACCGGATGATCGGTAATTTGACAGAAGCGGATACCGAATACGGCCGCCGTGTCTCCGAAGGCTTGAAACAGGCCGGAGACCGCAAAATTGCCAGCGGACAAACCGATCCGGATCAGGCCGTCAAGCTGTCGCAGCAGGAGGGGCGCGAGGCCGGGCCTTACTGAGCGCTTCTGCAGCAGCTTGCCAATAAGCACCGTTTTCTTATCTGCGGGAGCACCAATATTGCGCTTAAGGCCCGGTGCCGCCGAGATGGCGGAGCTTGGGCCTTTGTCTTGTGCCGTCAGCCGGAGAAGCACATAAGATGGTGGCAAAGGAGGAAATACAAATGCCTCTGTACCGCATCATTGTCGATCTGTCGGACAGGAAGCTGTATCTGCTTGACGGCAATATCGTAGTGAACGAATATCCTGTAGGCATCGGCAAAATGCTGACGAAAACGCCAACTGGAGAGTATACGATCATCAATAAACAACCCGATCCCGGCGGCCCGTTCGGCGCTTTCTGGATGGGGTTGTCGAAGCCTCATTATGGCATTCACGGGAATAATGATCCTTCCTCCATCGGACGCGAGGTTTCCCGAGGCTGTATCCGGATGTACAACGAGGACGTCGTTTCCCTGGCGCAAATCGTGCCGCTGCGAACGCGAGTGACCATCCGGCCCTGAGGGGAAAGCCTTGGAGGCCGCAGTTATTTAATGTGGCCATTCGGACATACTAGAGGGAAGATTGAATATTTGGGAGGAAGAAGTAAATGGATTACAAAACAGCGCAGCTTACGCCGGAGGCAGTAAAGAAGCTGCAGCAATATGAAAGCGAGCTTTCCAGCAGCACAGGCGAAGACATCATCCTTATCGCTTACGAACAAGAGGGGCCGGCCCCCGCAAACGGCCTTGATCAGGAATAAACATGGGCAGCAGCCCCTTGCCAAGCGCGGGGGTTGTTTTATTTTATATCAGCAGCCGCAGCAGGGACTATGCCGCTTATTTTGAAGGAATCCCTGCCTCCGGATTCAGCTCAAGGATCATCTCCATCAGCTGCTCGCGCGGTATAAGCCTGACTGCATTTGATTTGGCCAATGTATCGGCCGCTTCCGTGAAGCCGCTATCCGTAACTACCCATGCCTCCGCAACTCCATAATGAGCAATGGCCGCCTGCGCCTCCTGAATCGTTTTAATCCCGATATTACTGGTGTGACGTTTAGCCTGTACAACGATTTTCCTGCCTCCCTTGGCGATAATCAGAACCGTGCCCTCATCGCTTGGAGCTTGAATAACCTCGACGCTGTAGCCTTGGGCTTTGAACAAATAGCCAAGATACTGCTCAAACTGAGTGCCCTCCATAATGCTAATATCCGCAATATCCATACCGGCAGCGTTCTCTTCCTTCCGCCTGCGCATAAACATATGTACGATGATAAAACAAACCACTATGAATCCAGCCGCGACCGCAGCATAAACAATTGATTTCGTGGTGCTGTACGTCAGCAAAAAGGCTACCGCTACCAATAACCCCATAAGCCCTCTTGACGTAATCTCCTGCACTATCATCCAGCTTTTACGACGAGCCATTATTTTCTCCCCTTTTTTTCCGTCTTAATCCATATATCGGAAAAACAGGTAGCTATTTTTACTCCATTTATAAATAAAGAAGCCATGTTCCCGTCAAAAAACCTTCACGCATTAGCTTCCAATTAGGAAAGCTAAGACGAGAAGGCTTTGCAAGGTTAGCGAGGAAAAGGTCAAATAATTAATTCCCCAAGCTTGATTAGCTCGACAACCGCTTGCGAACGACCTTTAACGTTCAATTTTTGCATAACGTTAGAAATATGATTCCGCACAGTCTTCTCACTTATAAATAATTGCTGCGCGATATCTCTGGTCGTTTTGTCCTGAACCAATAATTCAAAAACCTCTCGTTCACGATGAGTTAGGAGAAACTTGCTTTTCTGGTCGCTGCCCTTCAATTTTTGTCACCCCTCCTTGCTCGGGTTTTTATGGTTTAACAAGGTTAAGGGATACAGTCAACTTATAATATGAAGAGGCGCATGCAGTGGTGCGGTCGTTCCCAAAATTGGGCGGTATGCAAAAGGAAAAGGCTGCGAACGTTGCTCGCAGCCTTTTTTTTCTACTCATTATCGTTCACTCAAGCCCATCCTGCCTAGCGCCGCCAGTACGTTTCGTGGGGGTAGCGGTACTGCAGCGGCGTGGTTTTTTTCCTGATTGCAAAGCCGCCGGTCGGCTTGTAGTCAAACGGTTTCTCCCCGGAGGCATAAGCGGTATGCTTGCGGCGCTCGATGCAGTCATACAGCACATTCTGCTTGAGCGCCAGGTATTCCAGCGTGTGCGGACCGAAGCCCGCTTCAATTTCGCCTGGACGGAATTCATAATAAACCGTGCGCCGGAGCGGATTGCCGTCCCCATCCGGAGAGCCATGCAAAACAAGAATATTATGAAAAATCACATCGCCAGGCTGCATCGGCACGGGGATGGCATCCTCGGTGGAAAAGCCCGGACGTCTGCAGCGTTCATCCGAAGCTTCCGGAGACCAGCTGCTGCTGCCGGGAATCACCCAGAGACAGGTCTGCAAATCGGCTTCGTCCAAATAAAAATCCACATTAAAAATCGGCCGCTTGTCCTCGCATCCATCCGGAACAGCCGCATCCCGGTGCCAGGGAACAATGACACCCTCATCCGGCGCCTTCAGCACCATCGAATCCCAGGTGGGAATGAAATTGGGCCCCTGCAGCTTCTCTACGGAACGGAGAATAAAAGGATGACCCAGCAGCGCCTTCATGGGATCGCTCTTGTCAATCACATATTCAACACGTTTGAGAATCGGTTGGCCTGATTTCACTCCCGTACCATACATATAGTCGGGATCCCCGCTGACACCGGCCACCCCTTTGTCATACAGCTTGGCCATCTCGGATTGGACGATCCGAAGCTCTTCATCCACCAGAACATGACGAATAACAAGGAAGCCGTTATCCAGGAAAAACTTCGCCTGTTCCTCATTAATGCTGTCCTGAAGCTGTGCATCCGCGATCGGCATTTCCATATTTGACGTGTTCATGCTCGCTCTCTCCTTTTGTGGCATCAGGTAATGGTTTACCTGTAGTATAAGAGATGCGGCAGGTGATGTATTTAGCTTAAAGTAACAATAAGGTTGCCGATATCACACAAAAGCTTTTATAATGACAATCAGGTTGACAGCGCTGCCATTATTCTGATGGAGGGATTATGATGTCTGATGCACCGGCTCCCGTTTTCGTTCATTCCCTGCCCGAGCATGCGGCCGGGATGTATTTTTTCCCGCCCTATATTACACTTGCCCATCTGTTTCATTCTCCGGCTGATTGGGGGATTCCGCCGCGGAGGCTCAGCAATTATCAGTTTCAATACGTCGTGGACGGAATGGCGGAATATGAGATTGAAGGCCATACGATTATAACGCGGCGCGGCGATTTGATTTATCATTCCCCCTATCAGCTGCATGAGCTGAGGAAGCTTCCCGGGGAGCCTTATATTTGCCTTTCCATCCTGTTTCATTTTGGCGATACGGAGTACCCCCTCGAACAGCTCCTCGGGGAGAATCGGCTGCTCGGCAATTTCCACGGTCAAGCGATCGAGAAGAAGCTGACGCAGCTTATCACCCACTATCATCAGCCTGGACTTACGCATCATTCGCAGTGTCAGGGTCTTCTTATGGAGCTTCTCTCGGACTTGTCCAATTGGAAAGAAGACCGGGAAACGAGGACGGAAGGCCAGCAGAAAATCAAAACCAAAATGGTGTTGATCCGCAATTTTATTGCTGCCCATTATAACCGCGAGATTACGCATCATGAGCTGGAAGAGCTGTCCGGTCTAAGCCGCAATTACATCATTCTCAAGTTTCGCTCCGCATTTGGTGTGACGCCGTTCGAATATTTAAGCCGTGTCCGGATTGAGCGCGCCAAGGAGCTTGCGCTGCAAACCAAGATGTCGATCAGCGAGATTGCCTGCGCCGTCGGTTATGCCGATGTTCATACTTTTGGACGCATGTTCAAAAACAAAATGGGAACCAGCCTCAGCCAGTTTTGTTCCTCATTGGTAACGGATTAACAGCATCGATGCACAAGAGAATTAAAAATTGTTGGATTCACGGATTCACAGAATGCTGTTCCAATCATCAGGGAATAACATGAATATCCTTCGACCGGTAAAACAAAAACAACAACCCATGCGGCAGGCTGCCGACAGAGATTGTTGTCAGTTACAATCGGAGAAATTTATGGTTTGGGCCGGACAGGAAACACGCGGTCAACCATGGCGTTGAATTCGGTAATAAAGGCCTGAATGGGATGGCCGGATTTCACATCTTCCGAATAGGAGCTCATGCGGTGAACGAAATCCGGTGAGGCCGACACATATACATGCTCGATTTGAGGCGCTATCTGTTTTACTTTATGGGCTACCTTCTGCTTCAAGCCATTCGCCAATTCCTTGCCGTGATGTTCCGGTCTGGTATGCGCCAGAGGCCGCATATAGCTTTGGGCGGTTCTGCCCTTGGGCAGATTTTTTTCCATGACGGTGCCGTGCTGCGTATGAGTTGAGGAATCCTTCAAGGTTACGGCAACATAAGCGTTGTTATCCGTCAGCATCACAAACGATTTGTCCACCTCTTCCATGGCAGCGATCCGGGCCGCGATGTCGCTGCTCATTTCCAGGCGGTAATTTTTATGGGCGCCAATGATATTATTGCTGTTGAGCCTTCGGCCGTCCATACGATTCATTTCATTCATCTGATCGTTGGCGAAGCGCTTATTCATGATACGGTTGCCATTCATGTCGTAGGTAATACTGTTTTGCCGGATGTTCTTGTTTCCAAGCTCTCCGTGCTTGTCCGAACAGCCGGCGAGCATTGTTGTTGCAGCCACTGCCATGAGCATGATCCATTTGCGCTGCATATGCCATCCTCCGTTTCGTAACTTATGTTGCGGCCCGCTTATAGCGTTCGCCGAACGGGGAGGCACTATGCTGGTAACTTTTTAAGATCAACCGGATATACTCCTGTGGTGAGGCTGGACGCGAACCAGCTGAACCGGCTCCTTCATTCCCTTCAGTGCGGCAATAAAGGAATGTGAGCTGTAGGAATCCGCAGCAATCTCAATCCGCCGGAAAAGCTGGTTGTGCAAATTGGCTTCAAGCAGGATTTCCCCAGGATTGCCCAAGGCCTGAATCCGGGCCGCCATATTGACTGTCCGCCCAAAATAATCATTTCGCCCGTTCATGCCGACCGCCACCGCCGGACCGTGATGGAGCCCTATGCGAAGGTCCAATCCATCTTCTGACTGCCAGGACCGCTGGATATCCAGAGCAGCTGACATGCCGTCCTCCGTCCGGTCAAATACAGCCATAACGGCGTCCCCGATGGTTTTGACAACCGCCCCTCCATGAAGCTCGACCGTCTCCGACAAGAAGTCGAACATTTGCCTGACATATCCATACGCGCTGGCGTCGCCAACCCGTTCATAATAAGCCGTGGAGCCGCAAAGATCGGTAAACAGGACAGTAAGGCTGGAAATTCCCGCTTGCTGTCCGGGCGCAAGCACATCCGAAGAGAACAGGCTGCGAAATTCGGGCAGCAGGGTCACATAAGAAGCTGTCGCCACGAGATCATCCCAGCCTTCGCGTTCAATAACGACAATCACCTCATGATCGCGTTCATTTGCGATCCGGATGCCGCCGCCACAATAACCGGCGGCATTCTCCTGTGCCCAGCCCTGTTCATTTATAGTGACCTCCGTTACTGGGTGGCTATCCTTGTCATGCTGTTCTTGCGTAGCGGAATCAAGCTTCAAATGAATCCATTCATTGCTGCGCAGAATGCGTATTCTCCAGTCAATGGCTTGTTCAGGCAGCTCCAAGTCCGTATGTTCTCCGGAACCTATCAGACGCTGCGTGAAGATATGGGGCGAGAAAGCCGGAGCCCCTATGCAATAGACAGCCCGCGCGGAACGCCGGATTTCCGGATGTACGGAGAAGCAGAGCTCAACATAACGGTCGAACATAGCCTCGTAATCGATTCCGCACCATTCGCAGTGATACCGTTCATGAATTGCGGAAAGCCGGTCAGCCCCTGTTTCAGCAACGCGGCAATTGGGGCAAATGAGCCGCCACTCCATATTGAACATGCCCTGCGTAGTCGCATGGAGCAGGAGCTTCAGCACATCATTGCGTTCTGCTTTCCACTTGGCGGCCAGAACAAAGGGCCGGATATCCGCTGTATCGTCCTCATGTCCGTTCAGGACAAGCATTTCAAGCTCCTGCAGCAGAGTCTGCTTAAGACCCAGGGTACCAAGCCGCTCCATCAGCTCGGATAGTCGTTGCGCATTCACGCCTGGCGCATGCGGCGCTTTGCCTATAGCAGGAAGGCTGGGGACTCGTGTGTAAGAATCAGCCGTAATTGCTCCTTCAATATATTGAAAGGTCTTCTTCATCGATTGGCTGGCGAGCAGCCTCACAGGCGGGTACATGGCCCAATTAGCGGTAGTAACTGTAGAGTACAGCTTCACATTAGTAAGCGGCTCTCCATCCCCGCCGTTATCCGCTTCACTGAGCTGAATGCCGGAACGGAATGTTTTCATTGGCCCCCGCAAATAATGACGGTAGACCTCATACCAATGGCGTTCCTTCCATTCAAATGGATATTCCTGCCATTCCATAGGCAGCAAACGCAGCGCGGTTGATTTCATTGCCCGGCTTATGGAACGGCGATCGCGCAGCTCTCCGCGGATGACCGGATCGAGCCCGATTGCCCGGTTTATACGATTCGTATTAGAGAGAATTTCCCATATGCGGGATTTGGAAAGCGCAAATTGTTTCTCCATGACCAAATGAACCTCCGGTTTTCCATTGCCCACCCACCTTCCTCCGTTCTCATGCCGTAAATTGACGAATTTTGTCGTATAAATAGTGTACCTTACCTTCATTGACAGCACCATTGCTTTTAAGTTAAAGTATAAATTAGAACCTGGTACTAATACCTGATATCAAGGAGTCGATAAAATGACGCTTTCCTCCCTTAAATCACAGACCAAGCTTACCGCTTTTGGCGTTTATGTACCCGATCGGATACTCACGAACAACGATATGGAGAAGCTCGTGGATACAAGCGACGAGTGGATTGTCCAACGCACCGGCATCAGGGAGCGGCGCATATCGGCCGAGGATGAATACTGCAGCGACTTGTGCTACGCTGCTGTCGCCAATATGCAAGCCCGTTATGCGGTGAACCTGGAGGATGTGGATTACATCATCGTGGCAACTTCCACCCCGGATACGTTCTTCCCCAGCATGGCTGCCAGAGTTCAGGCCAAATTCGGCATCCGTTCATGCGGTGCGCTGGATATTCAGGCCGCATGCGCCGGCTTCGTCGCCGCGCTTCAGCTGGCCAACGGACTGCTGCTGACAGGCGTTCACCGTAAAATACTCATTATCGGAGCGGATGCCTTATCCAAAGCTACCGATTACACCGACCGTTCCACCTGCATCCTGTTTGGCGACGGGGCCGGCGCTGCGCTGCTGGAATGGACCGAGGATGGCACGCTGCTTGGCTCCTATACCGCTACCAGCGGAGCAAGCGGTCATCATTTATATCGCTCAAGCCTCTCTGCCGATATTGATGGGCATCCTATTCAGACCTCTGGCAAAATTGTTCAGGATGGCCGCGAGGTGTATAAATGGGCAGTAACCCAGGTGCCCAAAGGAATAACCGCTTTGCTGGAGAACAACGGCCGGACAACGAAAGAGATTGACTGGTTCGTTCCCCACAGCGCCAACATGCGCATCGTGGAATCCGTCTGCGAGCGAACGGGCATACCGCTTGAGAAAACCTTGGCAAGCATGGAGCTGTTCGGCAACACCTCCGCCGCATCCATACCGCTTGCGCTTGATTTGGCCATCCGCGACGGTCGTATAAATAAAGGAGATCTCTGTCTGCTTTATGGTTTTGGCGGCGGGTTGACCGAAGCGGCCGTCCTTCTTGAATGGAGCCTGTAATTCTTGCCTGCCCGTAAGCGGCTGTTTCCCCACCCGATCGTTATTCATGTCCTGTCAATTGCCATGACAGGACAAGGAACCATACCAGAGGCGCTGTTTCAGACATACTATGGAACATATAGATGCTGCGGGATGGAATAACGAAGGAGGAATGATAGATGAAGCTGCTGTTTACCTATTATGTGCCAAGCGGAGGAATTGAGACTCTTAACCGGCTTCGCTGCAGAGCTTTGCGGATGGTTGGAATAGAGGCTCATGCCCTCTATTTGTGGGATGGCGCCGGACGGCAAAACATGGCAGAGGTCTCACATTTCATTACAAATGACGACAATGAAATCCGCAACGTTCTTGCAGCAGGGAATTACAACGCAATCGTTGTTACCTGCGATCATTTGATGCTGCAGAGGATCAGAGGGCTTGGCTATACGGGAGCGCTGCTGTATGAAGCGCAGGGCCTTGGCACCCGCGAGCAAGCAAGCGGTACGCTTGCTTTTGCTTCCCTTTTCATCCGATTGTACGCACAGGCCGCTATCAGCCCCCCCACTTCACACCTTATGGAGCTTTTTCAAGCCCATCTGTCCGACATTCCAAGATTCTATGTGCAAAATATGATAGATACCGATCGCTTTACGTACCAGCATGCGCCGTGGCTGAACCCTTCCGGGGCGCCTGTCGTGGGCTGGATTGGCCGGCTTGAAGCCAACAAGAACTGGCGGCTCTTCCTCTCTATCGCCGCAGCTCTCAAGATGAAAAACCCTCTCCTCCAAATATGGATGTTCGAGGATGCTTTTATTTTCGAACCGGGAGAGCGGGATGCTTTCAACAATCTGGTACATGAGCTTCATCTGGCGCCTAACCTTGTTGTGCGGTCCAATGTTCCCCATGATCATATGCCTCTTTATTTATCCGCTATCGGAGATTCCGGAGGGATGGTGATTTCCACCTCCTTCATTGAGGGCTTCGGATATGCCGTTGCGGAAGCCATGAGCTGCCGCTGCCCCGTGCTGTCCACTGATTCTGATGGCGTCCGGACTTTTATTGAGCACAACCGCACAGGAAAATTTTTCATGTCGCGAACGGTTGAGGACGGCGTAAGGGAAGCCGGACTGATGATGAAAAACCGCGCCCATACCGAGCATATGCGCGAGCAGGCCCAGCAGCATATCCGCAGCCATTTCTCATTGGCCCGTTACGCCGCAGATATGGTGAATATATTGGTTGCACTTGGGCTTCGCGCATACAACTGAGGCTGCCCCGATGTCCGGGCCGCTCCAGACCGTATGCATGCATAAGACGCAATATGGTCGAATGCATGCCGCCAATTGCCGTGCCTGCATATACCCTGTCCTCATATACTGGGAAGAAAAAAGGATGTGAGGTGAGAGATAATGACTCCGAAAGTATCTATCATTATACCTTTCTATAATGATCCTTATATTGACCAGGCCGTGATGAGCGCCTTGTACCAGACCTATCCCAACATCGAAATTATCGTCGTGGATGACGGATCAACCCTGCATCAGCACCTGCTTGCCCCTTTCCAATCCCGCATACATTATTTGGGCAAAGCAAATGGCGGGACTGCGAGCGCGCTCAATTACGGCATGAGAATGGCAAGCGGCAAGTATGTGGCCTGGCTCAGCTCGGATGACCGTTTCAGCCCTGACAAGATAGCCAGGCAGGTCCATTACATGGAGCGGACAAACGCGCAGATCAGCCATACGGACTACGATCTGATGAACGAGAATGGGGTTATCACGGCGATGGCGGCATCGGCCAAATACGCCTCTGCCAAGGCCTTTATCTCTGAGCTTCGCCATGGCTGCCCCGTCAACGGCTGTACGATCATGATGACCAGGGATCTGATTCAATCCATCGGCTGGTTTAATGAATCGCTTCCCTACACCCATGATTACGATTTGTGGATCAGAATCATATTATCGGGGATAGACTTTCATTTCATCAACGAAAGATTAACAATCTACCGGCAGCATCCGCAAATGGGCACTGTGAAGCACTTTGACACCATAGTCAAGGAAGCAACCCATGTCAGCCAGCTTTACGCTGGCAGGATGAATGCCCTGGTTGCGTCGCTTCCGGGATAGGATAATCAGAAGGTTGCGGCAGCACGGAGCGATAGTCCTGGAAAAAAGCAAAACACCCCGCAGCTCGATGCTCGATGCGGGGTGTTTTGCTTTGCTCTGTTCAGCAAGCTTCATAACATTTGATCCCGATGACCGGGTTATGGCAATTCAAGCGCCTCGACCTGCTTCCAGGCCGATTCGATATCCGCCATCAAGTCCTCCGGCTCCTCCAGTCCGATATAAATCCGGACAACGACACGCGGACTGTCCGCCGGAGCAGAATTCAGCTTGTTCACCGTTACAAGACTTTCGAATCCGCCCCAGCTTACCGCGATTTTGAAATATTTCAAGCGGTTCGCCCATTCCTTGATCCGGCTGAGCTCCATTGTGGATTCAAAAGAAAAGAGACTTGTGCTTCCGGACATCTGGGTCATAGCCAGCTGATGCTGGGGATGGGATTCCAGCCCCGGATGATTCACTTTGACCACAAAGGGCAAGGTTTGCATAAAAGCGGCTACCTTCAGCGCGCTGGCTTCATGCCTTCTCAGACGCAGCGGCAGGGTCCGCAGCCCTTTGGATACAAGCGCTGCCGTTTGCGGCGTCATGATGCCGCCGAACAGCATGTATTCTTTATTAAACAAGGCCTTGATTATAGCCGCCGATCCGATCACCACGCCGCCGATACAGTCGCTGTGCCCGCCGATATATTTCGATATCGAATGCACCGAGAGGTCCACGCCGAGCTGAAGCGGCTTTTGGAACACCGGCGTAGCCCATGTATTGTCAATGATTGTCAAGGCACCGATACTCTTGGCCAGTGTCGTGCATGCCCGGATGTCCTGGAGCTGAAACAGCTGCGTCGTCGGACTTTCCAGATAAAACATTCTCGTATTGGGACGTACCGCTTCTTCCCACGCCTCGATACGGCTTCCGTCCACGAAGGTTGTCTCAATGCCGAACTTCTGCAGATACCCGCCCAGAAATTCGCGCGTCGGACCGTACACCTGATTCACGCATATAATATGATCACCTTGACTGACAGTGGACAAAATCGCCGCCGTTATGGCTGCCATCCCCGACGAGAAGCACTTGGCCTCTTCCGCTTCTTCCAGATCGGCAATTTTATGCTCCAGATACCGCACAGTCGGATTATGACCGCGGGAGTAGACGGGAATGGCCTGCAGATCCTGGAAGGCCTGGTCGAACTGATCGTAATTTTCAAAGGCAAACAGGCTGTTCTGGTAGATCGGGGTGTGGATGGCGCCATAATGTCTGGTGTCAATCGGATCATAAACAACCCGGGTATACTCGCTCACCTTTTTTGTTTCGGTGTCTGCAGTTGATTCTCCCATTGAATGACTCACCCTTTTTCCGCTCCTTGTGTCAAGCCTTCTACAATAAACCGCTGAGCTACAGCGAACAGCAGGATTGTCGGGATAACCGACAGAACGGTACCCGCGGACATGGAGCCCCAATCCACATCATATTTCAAAACAAAGGAATTCATCGCCACAGGAAGCGTCTTGAGCGCATCGGTGTCAATAAACATCACCGCCATAAACAGCTCATTCCAGTTCTGTACGAAAGCGAAAATAAACGTTGAAGCGATTCCCGGCAGCATGACAGGAATAATAATGCGGAATAAGGCTGAGAGCCTTGAACAGCCGTCGATCATGGCCGCTTCCTCCAGGCTGGATGGAATCCGCTGGAAAAACCCGCGCAGCAGAATGGTGGAGAACGGGATCAAGGATACCGTGTACATGAGCACGAGCGAAATGCGGTTGTTGATCAGATCCAGCCGGCTCATCAGGAGATACAACGGCGCCAGAGCGACAAAGCCCGGCAGCATTTGCGTCAGGAAGAAGCCAAGCATGATCTGCTTGTGTCCGCGAAAGCGAAAGCGGGCCATAACATAAGCGCTGAGAATCGCGATAATCAGGACAACGACTGCGGCGGACACTGCAATCAGCAGGCTGTTGCCCATGTAAATGTGAAATTTGGAGATTTTGAAAATATTCGCATAGTTGCTAAAGGTCAGTTCCTTGGGCCAATACCGCAGCGGGAACGAGAAAATATCCTTTTGCGGCTTCAGAGAGGTAATGACGATCCAGTACAGCGGAAATACCATGACGAGAAAGTTAAGCGCCAGGAACAGGATTTTGGATATCAGAAGCACACGAGATTTCATCAAAAATCCCCCACTTTCTCAGACCTCGTCACGGAAAGATAAAATATCGTATACATGAGCAGGAGCACAATCATGATGACGCCGACAGCCGATGCCGCCCCGTAATCTCCGCCGTAAATGATTTTGTCCAGCATGAACGAGGATAAAATATGCGTCGAGCCCGCAGGTCCGCCGTTCGTCATTCCATAAATAATGGCCGGATCATTGAAAATCCAGATTGCTCTGAGCAGCGTCGTGGTAATGATCGTCGGGAAAATATAAGGCAGCGTCACGTTGAAAAATTTGCGCGAGGCATTGGCCCCGTCCATATCCGCCGCTTCATACAGCTCCGATGGCACCGATTGCAAAGCAGCCAGCAGCATAATGGCAAAGAAGGCGATACCATACCAGATATTGACGACAATTACCGAGAACAGCGCCCAATTCGGATCCGACAGAAACCCGATGCGAACATCAATGATGCCAAGACGGAGCAGGATATCATTGATAACGCCAAGCTGCGAGTTGAACATCCATTTCCAGATCAGCCCGATAAGAAATCCCGAAAGCGCCCATGAGTAGAAGACGAATCCCTGATATACTCCCCGTCCGCGAAACGGCTTGCGCAGCACCATCGCCAGCAGCAATCCGAACAGAAACTGGAATACCAGCGAGAATCCGACCCAATAAGCGCTGTTGGATAAAGCGGTCAGAAATTTAGGGTCTTTAAAAGCTGCGGTAAAATTGTCGAACCCGACGAATTTGATGTTTCGAAGGTCGAAGAGTTTATAATCCTGGAAGGCCATAATAATCCCTTTGATAAAAGGGTAATACGTAAATACCAGGACCAGCACCAGCGCTGGCAGAAGACTGAGTCCGATGAACATTTTCTGATTTTTCAACAGGCGCACCACCTTGGATAAAAGCGTAATGGACGGCTTATGCGTGCGGCCGCCCATTACCTTTTGTATAGTATTTATTTACCTGTTAAGCGTCTTTATTTCAACTTGGATTTCTGGTCAACCCAGAAGTCGTTCCACTTCTTAAGCGTATCTTCAACGTTAGCTTGGCCAAGCAGCAGCGATTGCTGGCTTTCCATGCTGACCTGTGACCATTGGCCGGTTCCCGGATATTGGAACGCCGGCTTGTAGTTCACGAACGTTTCTGGCATGTTGCTGGCGTCGATCAGCGTTTTGTATGGTCCTGTTTTGAAGAACTCGTCTTCCGTTGCGCTAGTGTGAATCGGAATCAAGCCGTAGTCCTTGGAGAAAGCGGTGTTTTGCTCCGGACTCGACAGGAAGGCAATCAGCTTCCAGGCTTCTTCCTTATGCTCGGAGAAGGATGCAATCCCCCAGCCCGCTCCGCCTGCTGCGATCAACGCTTTGCCGGAAGGGCCGGTTGGCATTGGGGCAGTTGCCCAGGTGCCTTCCTCCATTTTTTCCTGCAGGGACTGGATAACGTCCGGATCTTGAAGAAGGATAGCGGTTACACCGGAAGTAAAGGATTGAACCTGCTCCTGGAAGCCCCAGTTGATGGAATCCGGAGGAGAAGCTTCTTTATACAGCTTCACATACAAGTCCATCGCGTCTTTGGCTGCAGGCGAGGAGAAGATGGATGAACCGTCTTTCAGGAACATCGAATCCTCCAGATTCACGTTGTCCGCATTGTAAGTAAGGACCATGGCGTCGCTGTTTCCGTTGGAACCAGGGCCTCCACGGAAGGAGAAGCCGTAGCGGTTCTTGGAAGCATCCGTAAGCTTCTTGCTGGTTTCATACAGCTCCTGCCAGGTTTTTGGAGCCTCCAGTCCAGCTTCTTTAAACCAGTCTGCACGGTAGTACATCTGTCTTTCATACAAGCCGTTCGGTACGAAGTACAGCTTGTCTCCCAATGAGCCAAGCGATTTTGGAACGGCGCCGACTGTTGCATAATCCGACCACGCGTCCGCATATTCGTTCAATGGAGCGATATAATCATTATTCACATACTCGGCAATATTGAGATCCCGCACTTCAAGGATATCGATATCTTCTTTGGCTGCAAGCATCGTTCTGATCTTGTTGTCAGCCTGGTCAAGCGGTGGAGAGATCAATTCAACAGAAATGTTAGGATTAGCATCCTCGAACTTGCCGATCATGGCGTTAAGTAATTCGGTACGTTTAGGACTTGTCAAGCTTTCGATCATGCGCAATTTGACTTTTTCTCCGCCATTAGCGGCACCTGCGTTTCCATTCCCGCTGTTCTCGTTCTTGCTTCCGCAAGCGCTTAACACGCCGGCTACAAGAATGAAAGCAATCAGCAATGCAAAGCCTTTTCTGGTCTTCTTCATTCTACACGACCCCTCCCCAACACATGTATCATACAGTCATCCTGTCTGATAGGTTGATTATAAATGGGATTGTTTTGAATTGTCAATCAAATTTATACAATTTGTAAAAATGAATCGAATGCTGTCGAATCAAAAAATGAATAGTGCTGAATGCCTGCTTTATGCTTCCGTGCTTTTAAACTGTTTTATAATAATTTCGATGGCGTTCATAAGTTTGTTGAATTCTTCCATAGCAGTTTCCGTATCATGGGAGGCAATCGCATCAAACATCGTAAAATGAAATTCGTACGTGGCGTCGAACAGCTGCTTGTCGCCCAGCGGATCATTGAAAAATTTCTCATACAGCTCGGAAACGGAATTCAGCACGGTCTCCAGAATCGGATTATTGGCTGCCTTGATAATGTGCCGGTGAAAGGTCAGATCCACCTTCGACGTGTCCTCCCCACTCTCCTTGAGCCTGCGGTATTCCTCGAGACATCTTCGTACTTCCTTCACCCTGCCCGCAGTAATCCGCTGCGAAGCAAGCTCGACAGCTTTGCCCTCCAGTGCTTTCCGCACTTCAAGAATGGCGAGCAGCGACTGCTTCTCCCGCTCGACCTTCACCTTGCCCGAGAACCGGAATGTATCCACTTCCAGTACGAATATTCCCTTGCCGTTCTCGACGCGGATAATTTCCATCGCCTCCAGGTAACGGAGCGCTTCGCGCATGGAAGATCTGCCTACGCCGAACATTTGGGTCATTTCCGTGACGGAAGGCAGTTTATCTCCCTCCTTGAGCTTCTCGTCGTGAATATAGTTTTGAATCTCCTGCGATACCTGTTCGTGCACGAGAATCTTTTGAATTTTATGAACAGCCATGTGTTTCACTTACCCTTCTACCTATCAGATAGGTCAATAATAGGGGATACTCACATACCATGTCAATATTGATCTTTTGAGCATATTCAGGTTTTCTCATCGGAGCCTCATTATCTGCTGATTCTGCGGGAACGCTTACTCTCAGAGCGCGCATCGGTATTGGACGTTATATAGCCAAGCTGTGTCAGATACAGTTCCCAGCGTTTCCCGTATTTCTCATAGGCAGCTTCCACTTCCCTTGCGATAGCCGCGCTATGACGCACCGTGCCCATGGCCTCATGCATACGGTAATCCAACAGCGCTTCAGGGGTCAAATGCAGCGGAATACCCGTCAGCAGCACCCGGAACCAGTAATCCAGATCATGGGTATACGGAAGCGATTCGTCGAACTTCCCTATCAGGCGGAATAACGATTGATGCATCATGACGGTAGAGCCGTTAACGGGGTTGCTTTTTCGCAAAGCGCGGTACAATTCTCCCGACTCGTATCCCGGCGGAATGATTGAAGTCCTCGTCAAGCTGCCTGCAGCGTCCATCTGGTTGAAGCCCGTATGGCCAATCAAGGCACCGCTCCTGATCATCGCATCCAGCTGTTTCTCCACTTTGCCGGAATGAAACCGGTCATCCGAGCTGAGCCAGGCGATATATTCACCGGTTGCATAATGAAAGCCGTGATTAAGCGCGCTGGCGGTTCCTCCGTTTGCTTTTCCCAGATAGTAGATTCGGTTCAGATAGGGGGCTACCTTATCCTGGTGCAGCGTGGAGCCGTCATCGACCACGATAATTTCCAGATTGGCATAGCTCTGAGCCAGAGCGCTGTCGATGGCTTCCCCCACATACGGATCGTTATAAAAAGGAATCACGATGGTTACTTTCGGCCGTTTGATTTCCAAATTCAACCCCTCCGTTTTTCTTGAAGTCTGGTTATCCGGTCTGTCCTTTTAATATTTATTTCATAGATAGTCAAGAAGAAACGACGGGTTATTTGACCGCCGCTCAGGATTGCTTGCTTATTAGCCTGCTGCCCGCCGTGCGTCTTCAAGAGCATCCTCCAGCGATTGCACAAGCGGAATTACAGGCGACCAGCCAAGCGACCGGATCGCGCTGCAGTCTGCAGGCGGAGGCGACTGCGCCGCCGAATCGCCGACGGCAAATTCCAGCGGATATGACGCGAGCGATGTGAAGATGTCCGCAAGCTCCCCCAGCGTCCGCATGACTCCGGAGGCGACAGGATAGATGCCGCCTTTGCCGCCATGGCGAAGCAGCAGCTCGTAAGCGCTCATGGCATCGCGGACATCCAGCAGGTCGCGGGTTTCGCTGCGGGATGACAGTCTCATCGGCTGGGGCCTTGCGCTGCTGCCGGCAGCAGCCTGTTCGACCGCCGCGGTGTAGCGGGCAAGCAGCGAGCACAAGCCGGCGGACCTGCCCGGTCCGATCAGATTCGACGGCTCCGCGACAACGATATCCATTCCGTATAATGCCGACCAGCTCCGCGCCGTCAATACCTGCAGCGTCTTGCTCAAGCTGTACGGGTGGGGTGGCTCAGGTGCTTCCCCCCCGGCTGGCAGCGGGAAGCGAAGCATCGATCCCACCACAAGAACGCGGCAGTTCAGGCTGCCCCTGTCGATCCGCCTGAGCGCTTCCAGCAGATTGACGGTTCCCATCACATTGTTCGCAAGCGTATCGCAGGGATCGCTCCAGGAAGGCCCTACAGCATTCTTGCCAGCCATATGCAGGACATATTGAGGCTGCGCCGCGGCCATGGCAGCGTTCGCCTCCTCGGGCAGCGACAGATCGCCTGACAGAACCTTATCAACATCATCAAGCCAGCGGGGGCCGCCGCCCAGAGGAAGCTGGCGGACAAGCGCTGTCACCTCCCAGCCGGTGGAAGCAAAATAGCGGCAGGCGTGCTCCCCGCAGAATCCGCCCGCGCCCGTTATAAGTAAACGCGGGCGGCTCAATTCTCTGCCATCCATTCTGCCAGCTCCGCAATCATCACGGCAAAACGCGGCGCTTCGTACCGCCAATCCTCTCTTGTGCTTACAAGCGTCCTGTCGATCGTAATCTCGTCATCAGGCAGGATCGTCAGACGCTCCCGGTTGAAGTATTCGCGAAACAGCTTCAGCAGGGTCAGCTTGCTTACCGTCTCGCCAGCCGTCAAATGGATGAGACCGCCGATAGACGGCCGGGCAATCGCGTAGCTGATTGCCTTGGCCAGCTCCAGGGTGGTAACCCCGTTCCACATTACGCGGGCATAGCCGCTGACGGTTCCTTCCTGCTGCAAAAACCACTGCAGCAGGCCGATTCCATTTGCTCTGATCTCCGGTCCGATAATAGAAGTACGGATCGTCAGATGCCGCGAGTGCTCTAATTCGCCAAGCGCTTTGCTCCGGGCGTACACGCTCGTGCCGTCCGTTATGTCCGATTCCCGGTATCCGCCGCTTCTGCCGCTGAATACACAATCCGAGCTGATATGAATCAGCCGGGCATCCGTTTCATCCGCCAGATGTCCCAGCCAGTGCGGCAGCAGGCCGTTCACGGTATAAGCCGTAAGGGGATGGTCTTCCGCATCCTGGTTGAGAATGCCGACGGCGTTGATAATGACATCCGGACGCTGCTTGCGGATGACGGCAGCAACGGCTTCGCCATCTTGAGCATCAAGGAAAATGCCTTCATCTCCATGGATTGGAGATCGGGCCGTATAGACGACCTCGAACCCGCGCTCCATACGGAAGTATCGGACCAGCATATGCCCGGCCATTCCATGCCCGCCGACAATCAGCAGCTTCATGGCAGAAAACCTCCACGCACCAGCATGGTACGGATTTCATCCAGGCTCATCAACGATTGGCTGGAGCTGAAGCTGTTGAATTTGACCGGCACATATTTGCTGTAATGCTCCCTGAGTCCCGGAATATCTATAGTGGGGAGTATGACCAAATAGGCGGTGTCATAGGTAACCGTCGTCGTGCTTTCGTGCTCTGTCAGCAGAATTTCGTGAATTTTCTCGCCCGGGCGAATGCCGGTTTCAATGATATCAGCCTGGATCCCGATCGCATCCATCAGCACTGCCGCCAAATCGACGATCCGGCATGTCGGCATGGTCATCACGAATATTTCGCCTCCCAAACTTTCCCTGGAAGCTTTGAACAACAGCTTGATGGCATCCTCCAGAGTAAGAAAGAAACGGGTCATCCTCTTGTCGGTAATCCGGACCTGATGGCCGGTCTTGATTTGATTCATAAACAGATGCACCACGCTGCCGTTCGTGCCGAGCACATTGCCGCCGCGCACGCAGACGAATGTCGTATCCGAGCGGAGCAGATTGGCATACACGATCAGCTTCTCGCCGATTGCCTTGGTCATTCCGTAGAAATTGGAAGGATTGGCGGCTTTATCGGTTGAAATATAAATGACGCGCTTGACCTTGCTTGCGATCGCCGCTTCAATGACATTTTGCGTGCCGATCACGTTGGTTTTGAGCGCTTCATAGGGCTGATCCTCGCAAACGGGCACATGCTTGAGCGCGGCCAGATGATAAACATAATCCACCTCTTCACACGCGCGGGATAAGGCTTCTTTATCCCGGATATCACCGATGCAGAAGCTTAATCTGGAATCGTCGAAGGCGCGGCTCATCGCCACCTGACTTGATTCGTTGCGGGAAAAAATGATAATTTGCTTTGGCTCTTGCAGAAGAAGCTGACGGATCAGCTCGTATCCCCACGACCCGGTCCCCCCGGTTACCAGGATCCGCTGATTAGTGAACATCCCATTTCCCTCCAAGTACAAATTTGACCACTTTATCGGACACGTCATCCGCCAGATAGCCATCCGGACACTGCCATTTTGGCGGCAGGGCGGTCATAACCACCACCGCTTCTTCCATCCGCGCAGCTTTCAGGCCGCAGACCACATTGCTGCCGCAATCTACGGTTTCGGGCCGCTCGGTCGTCTGACGGATGGTGACCGTCGGCACATGGAACAGACAGCATTCCTCCTGCACGGTCCCGCTGTCCGTTATCGCACAGGCCGCATGCCGTTCCAGCTGAACAAAATCGAAGAATCCGAAAGGCTCAAAGAATTCGACACGCTCATCCATCGCCATTCGTTCATCTCCCTCATCAATACGCGAGCGCGTCCGCGGATGAACGCTGCATATCAGCCGCTTGTCGAACCGCCTGGCGATACGGTTCAAGCCGTCCAGAATGCCCGCTAGCCGCTCCGGGGAATCCACGTTCTCGGCACGATGCGCCGTTACCAGCATATAGCCGCCCGGCGCAAGACCAAGCCGCTCCAATACATCGCTGGCCCCGATCTGCGGCATATAATGGCTGATCACCTCGTGAATCGGATTGCCTGTCAGCACGATCCGCCCGGCAGGGAACCCTTCGCGCAGCAAATTGCCTTTGCTGTATGAGGTGTAAGGCATATTGATCGTGGACACGGCGTCGATAATCTTCCGGTTCTTCTCTTCCGGTACCGACAAGTCATAACAGCGGTTGCCCGCTTCCATGTGTACAACAGGTATTCCCATCCGCTCGGCCATGACGGCGCATAATGCGCTGTTCGTATCGCCAAGCAGCAGCACCACATCAGGCCGGTGCGCATTCAGAATGCCTTCGATCTCCCCGAACATGACGGCTAGCTGCCTGCCCAAGGAGAGCATGCTTTGACTCAGCCTGTAATCCGGCTGCCTGAGTCCAAGCTCTTTGAAGAAAATATCGCTGAGCGAGGGAGAGAAGTTCTGTCCCGTATGCACGAGCACATGCTCCTCAGCCAGCGCGTCCAGCTTTTGAATAATAAGGCTTAGACGTATAATTTCCGGGCGCGTGCCCAAAACCGTTACAACGCGCATTCTGTGATTCACCTTCCCTTTCCCCTGTCCAACGCTTCAGTGCCGCCTGCGCGACCTTGTTATGCCCGCAGCGGATTTTCGGCGGCGCTGCGGACCCACGGTGCGCGTTCTGCGGGCGGCATGCCTGCGCCTTTTTGCAGCAGAGCTTCTTCTTCCCGGGAGCAGCTTTCTTCGCCGCCCTCTCCTGCGCCTTCCGGTTTTCCTTTTGCGGGTGACAGTCGATGCCTTTTTGCTGCTGCGGCCGATGGACATTCCATGCGGAAGTGCCGCAAGCATGGCATCCGGCACCTTTTTCACCTCTTCAAACCGGTAACCCTCCTGAAGGAAGGCCTCTTCCGAAGCAAAGGGCCGCAGGATGCCGTCCTCAAGCAAATAAACCGTTCCCGCCGTTCCCATTACAACCTGTTTCTTCACCGGTGAAAACCCGGCGAGCAAGTCAATAAGCTTACGGATCCGCTCCCTGTACGCGGCTATGCCAAAAGCCGATACCGCCATTCTGGCGTTGCGCTCCCCGACGACCGCACGCTCCATTTCGTCGCCGAGCAGGCCGCTGACCTTCTGGAACAATCCATCCACATTGCCGGTCTCGACAATATAGCGGCTATTGCCTGTGGCATTGGCGATTTCAGCCAATCCGCCGGAGCCGTACACCACAACCGGCTTGCCGAACACCATTCCTTCCAAAGCTGTCATTCCGAAGCCTTCCGGAGTCATGCTTGGCACAACAAGCACATCCATTGCGGGATAAATCGTTTCGATCTGCTCCTCGAAACGGATCCATCTGAATCGGTCTATCACATTTTGTTCCCGGGCAAGGTTCAGACATTGTTCGAAATAATCGGTGTCCACCGGATTGCCGACAATCAGAAATACCGCCTTTCCGAAACGCTGCGCCACCGCCACCGCCATAAGCACAAAGTGCTCAAGTCCTTTGGCCGAGAAGATGGAAGACGAGATATAACCGACCAGCCTTTGATCATCTGCAATGCCAAGCTGCCTGCGGCGGCTCATGCGATGTCCGCGCCAGGTATCCTCGGCAAGCTCGGAATGCTGCCAGGAAGGCGGGATGAGTTTTGATTTTGGCAGCATCTCGGCCGTCCGCAGCGGAGCGAGCGCGGTCTCGGATATACCGACGATGCAATCGGAATATTGCCCGATTACGGCTGCGGCCGCAGGAGTATCCGGCGTCTGCCGCATCGCCTCCATAATCGTCCAGACCACAGGAATTCCCAGGAATTTGGCGGCCATTGCAGGAAGGGCGTGAACACATGTATTGGTCAGAACGATATCAGGCCGCTCGCGGTTGATAAGGCTGAACAGCTCCTGCCATGCTCCTCCCTGCTGTTCCATCCGGATATCCCCCTGAAAATGAGGAAGGGCCAAATAGAGCGAAACGACCAGCGGAACATCCTGGACTACCACCGGTATGCCAAGCGATCTGGCCTGCTGCGCAATGACCCCGTCTACCGGTACAACCAGCGTGCACGCGTAGCTCGGAAGCAGTTCGCGTATCATGAATATGAGGAGCTTCTCTGCTCCGGTCACATATTGCTGGCTGCAAATATGCGAGAAGATCAGCATTTTTGGTTTTGTATGTTTCACGCGCGATTGCCGTACCCGTTCCGCGGAACGAATACGTGTTCACCTCCTTCAACCCATCGAACCTTGGTTCTACAATATATTTAGGGGGCCTTTCAATCGGCACGACACTTAGACCCATTCCATACGCACAAATATGACCGTTTCCCCATCCGAATTTGTCCTTAATGAGCAAGCGCCCATCCGTTACTTGCGAAGCTTACAATGTTGTCAGGTCGCCGACAAATCCTTCATTTGCCGGGGGAGGATCCGGGAACAGGATCCCCAGCATCATATCGAGGCGATGCACGTACGTATGCTCAGTCATTGTCCGATACATCCCGCGTATGGCGATTTCCCGGCGTTCATCCTCGTGGTGCAAATAATATTCAATCTTGTCCACCATCTCCTGCGGGGAAGAATAGGTCACAATGTCGACCCCTGGCGTATAGAAGGAACCCAGATCGCTCCGGATATCGGTAAGCTGCAGTGCAGCGCAGGCCGATATTTCGAAGGTCCGCGGATTGGGTGAAACGGCTGTCACTGCAGCGCTGTTGTTATTGAATGTCTCGTCATCATGCGCGCGGTGCATATTAATAACGATCTTCGCTCCGTTATAGGTGTCCGCTGTTTCGCCGGGACCCATCCAGCGTCCAAGCTCGATATGTTTGGACATGAGTTTAAAATCCTTCAATCTTTCCCACCAAATGCCGGAGATCAGGGTATCCTTGGTGGCCAAATACCGGGTAATCTGATCAAAAAAGGCTAGCCGGTTCACATAAGCCGAACCTACGAAGCAAATCTCATGACGTTGAGTGAGCTTCGGATTGCGCGGTCTGAATTCCGCCGGGTAAGCCCCAAGCGGCAAATAATACACGCGTGGGCAGCCGAGATTGCGGTACATCTCCACGCAGTTCAGCTCCAATGTAAATACTTCATCGAAATGGAGGGACAAGGGTCCGGTAATGTCGGTGTAATAAGGATCATCCGTGAACCAGATTGCCGTCCGGATGCCGGCACGGCGCATCTCATCCGCATGGTATACATTGAACTGCAGCCCATCCAGCACAATAACGAGATCAGGTCTCAGCTGCTTGGCGATATCGGATACCGGTTCTGTGGAATTGGTAACGGATAATTGGCCGACCATGGATCTTAAAGTATTCGCGATCGCTTCATCCAGCGGCGAGTACGGAAAGCCTTTACCCGTTGCAACGAACAGGACATGAATAGGCCTTACCCCGATTACGCGTTCCGTCCGCTTTAATACCGACTCGCATTGTCCGAACCAATAGCCATGATCAAAGCCTTGCCTGAAGGCCCTCTCCCTGCGGGCTTTATCTTGTATCAGCAGGTTTTTCCCCCTGCGGACTTTATCTTGAATCAGCAAGCTTTTCCGGTCGTTTCTCCTTTTGCGAAAAGAAGCCGCCACCTGCTTCACTCCTCTCTCCACGCATATGCGCTTGTTGTATTTACCATTGCAGCGTCGCCGCAAGCTGCTGAATGCGCGAAACAAATGTGTGCTCCACAAGAGTCCTGCGCAGCCCCCGCAGCGCAACTTCACGCCGCTGGTCTTCATGGGTTAAATAATAAGCCAGCTTAGTATGCAGCTCTTCCGGATTTGCAAATGTCTCAATTTCGCTGCCGGGGTTATAGTAGCGCGGCAGATCCTCGCGCAAATCTGTCAGCTGCAGCGTCCCGCAAGCAGAAATTTCATAGGTGCGGGGGTTAATGGACCGTCCTGGCAGATTAAGCGAGTTTTTGTTGTCGGAGCCTGAAACGGTCGTACGATGAAGGTTGATGACGATCTTGGCGCCGTTGTAGTAACGGATCGACTCCTCTACCGGCAGCCAGCCCATGCGAATAACATGCTTCAAGCGGTCATAGTTCTTCAGCCGGGACCACAGGCCGCCCGCAATGAACACGCGCTGTTTGCTCAAAAAAGGCGCGATGGCGTCGAAGGTCTCCACCCGGTTCCAGAAGGCCTGCCCGATAAAACAGATGTCGCTGCGGTATTTATCCTCTACCTGCTGCGGCTTGAACCACCCCGCATACACTGCCAGCGGCATATAATGAACGCTGGGACATCCCAGCTGCCGGTAAATTTCGACGGTACTGAGCTCATGGGTCAGCACAACATCATAACGGGGAGCGATCAGAATCGTGTCCGCCGTCATGTAAGGATCGTCCGCGAACCAGATCAAGGTTCGCACCCCAAGCTCCCTGACGGCAGCGACCTGCTCCAGATGATCATCCGGAAACACGTGCATGCCATTTAACACAAACATCCAATCCGGCCTCAGCAGAGCGGCCTGTTCCGCCATTCGCCCCGGTTCTGATACATGCAGCTCGCGGACGGTTAAGCTGAGCGCTTCGATAATTCCCTGGTCGATGGATTCGAAGCCTTGCGGTATATAGAGGACTCGCACATCATGCTTAATCGGGGAAGGCGGCTGAATATGGCTTGCAAGCGACTCACAGGCGCCATCCCTCAATCCCTGCCTGTAGCCGTCGGCGTAACCCTTATGGGCATGCCGGGACTTGACTTGTTTCTTCGTATACATGACGCACGCTCCTGCCTTGTTTCTGTGGGAACTACCATCATATATATGCGGCTGACCCGCAAGGCTCATGGTCACTTGTCCTCCGCCGCTGTAAAATTGGCGTATGACCTGCCAGACGTTAGCGGATAGATGTTTACTCCAAGCAGAAAAAGGCGTTATGACGGCGGCAAGTACCGTTCATAACACCTGATTGCAAACATAGTATAATTATGGAAGGCGAAACACATATTATAAGGGAATTTTCAATCTAGAGGAGGGTACGATTATTCATTTCTCTAAGAAGATAGTGGAGCCTATTCCCGAGGAACAAACGTCGATATGGACATGCACAAACGAAGAATGCTCCTGTTGGATGAGAGATAATTTCTCGTTCGGCGAAGAGCCGGCATGCCCCATCTGCAATTCCACCATGACCAGTGAAATCAGGCTGCTTCCCGTCCTCTCCAATGGGGCCAAAAAAGGATTTCAGTAATGGCGACTGTCAGGCTCCCTCAACCGGCTGAGCCATTTGAATGCGCTGGATGAAAGTCACGGCAGCAGCGGTGAGCGGCACATCCTTCAAGGTCGCAAGGCCGATTCCTCTTGGAGGAATCGGTTTTTTCAGCTGGATCTCATGAAGCTGGCCTGTGTGCAGCTCGCCGGTGATGAACGTTTTGACAACATATGCGATTCCAAGTCCCCTTCTGGCAAACTCCACTAACAAATCGACGCTCCCAAGCTCAATCTCCGGTATGACCTGCCTCCCCTGCCGCTCCGCAAAGTGATCCAGATAGCTCCTGGTTGCGCTCCCCTTCTCCAGCAGCATGAGCGGGTACTCCATCAACTCCTCCCAGGCCATCGGTCTCGCCGCTAAATGCCTGAACGCCTCTCCTGCTATAAAGCAGTCCTCAATCCGCATCAATTCCCGGACTTCCACCGCCTTGTCCGACGCCGGCATATTCACAATGCCCAGATCGATTTCCCCCTGCTTCAACAGTGTCATCGTCTCAGCCGTCGTCCGGTTGGTGACCTGAATTTTAATGGATGGGTACGCTTCATGGAAAGCCGCCAGATGCGGCAGCAGAACATGCTTGCACAGCGTATCTCCGGCCCCGATTTTGATTTCGCCTTCCGCAAGCTGATGCATACCGGCAATTCTCCGTTCGCCGTTCTGGATGAAATTGTAGGCCTGGGCGATATATTGGTACAATGCCTCTCCCTCAGCCGTAAGTTTAACGCCCCTCGAGGTCCGAAAGAAGAGCTGGCCGCCCAGCTGCGCTTCCAGCTGTTTGATCGTCTGGGTAACCGCCGGCTGGGTGATGAACAATTCTGCCGCCGCCTTGGACAAGCTGCCTGTCTTTGCCGTGAAATAAAACACGCGATACCATTCCAGATTTTGTATCATCCCATTATCCATCCTTATATCAGATATTATTAATATTAATTTTATTAATAGTATAACTCAACTTACAATAGGGATAGAAAGCAAATCTCTTAGAAGGATGTGGGTATATGAGTGTTACGGCGGTGGTCGGTGCCAATTGGGGCGACGAAGGCAAGGGGAAAATGACCGATGCGCTTGCGGCAGAAGCGCGCTATGTGGTCCGCTATCAGGGGGGCAGCAATGCAGGACATACCATTATTAACAAATACGGCAAATTCGCGCTGCGCATGCTCCCCTCCGGCGTGTTTTATGACACGGTCACCAATGTCATTGGTCCGGGGGTGGCGCTCAATATCTCCGATCTGTTCCGGGAGCTGGAAGCTTTGACAGCAAGAGGCGTTCCGGAGCCCAACCTGCGTATTTCCGACCGTGCGCAGATTGTGCTTCCCTACCATAAACAACTCGACGAATTGGAAGAGCAGCGGCTGGGCGACCGTAAATTCGGGTCCACCCGGTCCGGAATTGCGCCGTTCTATGCGGATAAAGCGGCAAAGCTGGGCATCCAGACGGCGGATTTATTTCATCGCGGCAGGCTGATGGGCAGACTGGAAGCTGCGCTCACACCCAAAAATGTTCTTCTGGAGCATCTGTATCGGGAACCGCAGCTGAGAGCGGCGGATATGCTGGAGGATTTAATCAGGCTCGGGGAAAAGCTCCGGCCATATGTATGCGACACGACAGAGCTGCTTCATCGCGCAGTTTCCCAAGGAGAGACGATTGTCGCAGAGGGCCAGCTCGGGGCTCTTCGCGATCCGGATCACGGCATCTATCCATATTCCACATCATCCTCTACGTTAGCCGGCTATGCTTCAGTAGGCGCCGGTTTGCCGCCGCATGCGATAACGCGGATCGCAGCCGTCACGAAAGCTTATTCCAGCTCCGTAGGCGAAGGACCTTTCACAGCGGAAATTGACGGGCAGATTGCCCATGAGCTGCGGCAGCGGGGCGGCGACGCGGGAGAGTACGGAGTCAACACCGGACGGCCCAGACGAATGGGATGGTTCGACGCGGTAGCGACCCGTTACGGCTGCATGCTGCAAGGGGCAACGGAAGCCGCGCTCACCAATCTGGATGTGCTCGGTTTCCTCGATGACATTCCGGTATGCGCCGCATACGAAATAGAGGGCACGCAGACAACCCGTTTCCCTGTGTCGGCAAGGCTTGAACAGGCAAAGCCTGTTCTTGAAACGCTGCCTGGCTGGAAATCGGATATATCCTCCATTCGCGAGTTTGACCGGCTTCCCCTGCAGGCGCAGAATTACGTCCTCTACCTGGAGCACTTGATTGGCGTACCGGTCCGCTATATATCCGTCGGCCCCCGCAGAGAACAGCTGATTGAACGCTAATCCTTGAGGATGGAGTCAATCGATGTTGTTCCATATGTCTCTACCGCGCTGCGAAGTATCTGGAAATAATGTCGAGCACGCCGTCGCGGGCCTGCCGGAATTGTTGATACCGATGGCCATTCGCCCCAGAAGGGTGTGGAAATCCCCACAGGCATTGCCCTTCCCCAATCAGCCCGCTGTTTACGACAGAGCGGAACAGTTCTTCGACTGTCCGTCCCAAAGGAATAAACAGGGGCCGCTGCCGATTGAGCTGCAGGATTTCCTCCCCGATGAATTGGAGCGCATACGGCCGCAGGTATGCTGACGTCATGAGCGGAGGCTGATGGCCGGTATAGTTCCTGCCCTGTACGAACACAGGATACCGTAGCACCGAGGTGGTATGGAGGAGCTGACATCCCGGAGCAAACAGCGATTCCACATCGGGAAGTCCCGCATAATGGTGAAGTCCAAGGTCTCTCAGCATTTGAAGCAGGTTCCTGCGCATGGAGCCCGCGAATCTGGCGGCCGCCTTCGCATGACTGAACGCCTCTTCCTCCGTAAATCCCTGCCCGAACGCCTGCTTCAATGTCCGGTAGGCAATCTCCATCTGCCGCCAGCCGGGAGTAATCCCTGCAATAACAATGCCTGCCGATGGATTTATGAGTTCATTATGGGGCGCATAATAGATCTCGATATCCCCATGCCGGTCGAACAATAAGCCCTCGATGAGCAAATCCTCGCGGCTGTAGCTGTTTTTCGGGGGAAGATCTTGTATGGCCTTCTTAAAGCGCTTATAATCCTCTGATTCTATCAAGGCTTCTATCCCTTTTCCTGAGTTCTTTATCTGATTATAGCAAAATTCAGCCTGTTAATCCCTTCAACAGCCTGTTTCCCGGCACCCCGACACGCAAATTGCCCTGCCCTTGTTCAACAAGGTGCAGGGCAATTCTTCTTCAACCGCGAATCGGAAGCCATATGCGTTAGTCTATGGCTGCTGCTCGTAGGCAAGCTGATGTCCATCCTCGAATCCTTTGGCAAATCCGGCGCTATAGCCTTCGTTATAGGACTGGTCGTAAGATGCGTTGAACGCGTTCTTACCTGCAGGAGCAGTCCGTCTGCGCGTCCTTCTGCGGTTAATTCCTTTTCCCGTCTGCCTGAGAGACTTTTTCTTCGGTTTGATAGCTGTTCCGCTTCGGGCAACAGACCGTTTCTTGAGCTTGCCGGCCATCCCCTTACGCGGAGCCCGCTGCTTTCCGGGCCTGCCTGCCGCAGCCTGCCTCAGCTTATTCTTACGTGCTGGTATGCTCACATCTTTCTCCTCCCGTTTCATGTCAGCCTAGCTTTGATCCGGATTGCCGGCTGCTCCTGGCAGCAGACCTTCCCGCAGCCAAGGCCTGCCAGGTTTCCCCTGCTTCGGCCGCCGCAGCCGGACAAGACCCACAGTCTCGGCAATGGACAGCTGCATGGCGGTAAGTGATCGCATATTTTCGGAAATGGACTTCGCCATTCCGGGAGAATACTCGGAAATACCCGCAACACTATCCAATATACGGGCAATTGCCTGTTGACTGTTCGCAATGGAACGGATCAGCTCAAGCCGGGCCTCCCATTCTTTTTGAAGGAGACTCATCAGTCCCTGTCTCCAATATCGAAGCCCCCGCCAAATCCGCCGCCAAATCCGCCGCCGCTATCCTGATCGTGACGCAGCGCGGCCTTCAAGACATTCGCCATGCCTTGATTCAGCTTCGTCAGACCGTCAATCACTTCGATAAGCTGCTCATGTACAAGCAAGGTTTCCTTCAACTGCTCTTCCTGCTCCGTAAATGCATCGGGCGTGACGTGATTGCACAGCCAGCTTCGCACCTTCTCCGCTTCGACCGCTTTTGCTTCAAGAATCATCGCCACATTCCACTGCATCTTGGCGGAGGCATCGAGCATTCGCGCATACGCCGTTTCACGACTCAAAGCCCGCACTCTCCTTTGGCTCCGCCCTTATTCCTCATCCTCGCCGCCCAGTTCCTTCATAACGGTTGTCAAGGTTGCAGCCATCGTTTCCTGAAGTTCGGCAATACTGTTCAAATAAGCAACAATGCTCTTGCTCACTGATTGGGATTGCTCCATCAGCTCGCTCACCCCGCCGAAATTCGGATGCTGATCCGGCAGCGCATGCACGATCTGCGCCATCCGCACCACCACATGCCGCTCTGCCTCCATGACGCGCGCCATCTGATCGTGGGAACGGGACATATGCTCAATCATTTCCGTTACAATATGCTGCATATTTCGCTGTCCCTCCACTCCCTACAGCATATGCTCATAATTCGAGCATGATACTGCCATGAATATCGCTCTTCCCATGTAAAACGTTACAGATGCGGAGCTACCCGCGCCGGGGCAATGACAGGCAAGCCCTTCGTCAGCTGCTCAAGCTCATGGGCAGCCGGCAGCTGCTGCTGCGGCTTCAATGCCAGCCCCCATGCTTCCGCCGCTGCCATACTGACCACCCTGCGCAAGGATCCCTCTTCCACCACATAAATCCATCCGTCCGCTGCCTTGAATGTCAGGCCGTCCGGGAACGGCTCCTCTGCGTCGAAATAACCATGCCAGCGGGCTTCCACCTCTTGCGCGGATATTCCCTCGCCTATGGGCCAGCGCAGGAGATCCACCTGGGACAGACGGGTAATCGGCAAAGCAAGTTCGCCCGCGACCGGTCTACGCACTCCCCGTTCGATCCAGTACAGCGTTTCACTGACTCCGCGGGCAACGACCTGCTGCGGGAAAAAGGCTTTTTCACCCACTGGCTGCTGTACCGCCAATCCTGTACGTTCCCGATGAAGGGGCAGCATTTCTCTCACTTGATGAACAAGATCATGGGGATTTCCCCACTTCTCCATATAGAACTGCATATTGTGATTATTGATTTTGGCCAAATTCTCCCCAAGGCCCTTCATGCTGACACTGCCGTAATGATGAATGAAGGTATCGCGTGCGATTACAAGCGAATATCCCTGCAGACGAACGCGGATATTGTAGTCGTCGTCCTCGAAGTTTCCGATCTCAAATCCTTCGTCCAGAAACCCGGTCCGCTCCCACAGCTCGCGGCGAAACAGCAGGCAGAATCCGGTCAAGCGGTCTGTGAACTGCCATTTTCCAGGATCGGAAACGTTATAATGCTGTGCGAAACGGGGCATGTCGCTAACATGCAAATAAGGCACCTCAATACGCTGGTCACCGCTTATATAATTGGTTACCGGACCGACCATCCCGATTTTCGGATCGCTGTCGAGACACTTGAGCATGTTGCTCAACCAGCGCTCGGTAACAATCGTATCGTTGTTAAGGAGCAGCATCGTTGTCCCCTTCGCCATCATCATGCCGATATTAACGGCGCCGGCGAACCCCCGGTTCGACTCCAGAACCCGGTAACGGACCGCGCTGTCCGTTTTCCGCAGAAATTCCGCTGTTCCGTCCTCCGATGCATTGTCAACCACAATGATTTCAAAAGGCAGATCGGTGTGCTCGCCAATACTCTCGATGCACTTCTTCAAATACTCCACTTGATTGTAGCTGGGAATTATAATGCTTGTTCCCTCGAACAGCGATTTGAAGCTATCGAGTCCCGAGCGCAAGCCTTGCTCGTATCCGGCTTTGTGACCTTCCGGATACCCGCGCAGACTGCGTTTGGCGGATCTTCTGCCCGCCCTCCGCCTGTACATCTGCGTATGCCGTCTCTTCCGAATCATCAGCCTACGTCACTCCCGTTTTTCAAAGCGTCACTTTCCCTTTGATGATGGCATCGGCCATATGTCCAAAATCCAGCGCCACCTTGCCCTGCTCCGCTGCAATTCGCCAGCATAAAACAACTGCCGGAATCCCTGCCGAAACCAGAGCAAGATCAAAAACGGCATGATGCGCCTCATCCATCACCCGGTCAATATCGGCAAACCCTTTAACCGGGCTGATCATGCCCGAAACCAGCAGTCCGTGACGGGTCAGCGTCTCCGCGAGTTCGGGGGCGGCGTTGCCAATAACAAGCAGTCTTTGCCCTGTCAGCAGACGGGTCAGCAGTCCGGCCTGATACAAGCCGTAATTAATCGTGGAATGGGTCATCCGCAATGCGCCAGGATCAATACCGTGACCGCGCATAACCGGATAAAGCAGCGGTTGAAAATGTTTTCGCCGCGATAACGGGACGCCGACGATCTGCGCATGCCGGATAGCCTGGGCCAGCTGGTCACGCGCGCCTATATCGGGCGGCTGAACGCCTGCGTAGGGGAGAAATTCCCCTTCCTGCTTGACAATCCTGGCGTTGTAAACCACGTCCTGCGACAGGGCCAGCAGTTCTCCGTCTCCAAGCCGTACAACCGCACAAGGCGAGTTCGACGCCAAAGCCTGCATCATCTGCTCGAATACCTCATGCACATCCATCAGCCGATGGCACTGCGGTTTCAGCTGTTCGACCCCTAAAGCTATGACCTCCTGCAGTGTGACATCCGGAAGGAGCATATTTTGCGGCACTGCATTCTCCAGCCACTTCTCTCCGCCATCATACTGGCCGCTTTCAAATCCTCTGTTATATGCCTGCTCGGCAGTCTCCGGGACGTCCTCCGGCGTATGCTTCCCGAATTGATCCTTCTGGCCGGGCAATCCCGCCGTTCTTCGATTCAGGCGTTTGGAACGGGTACGAATCCCCAATCTTGTCCGCTTCCTGGATGCAGAGCTTTTCTTGATGGCCCGGCCGCGAATGCGGGGACGGCCTGCTCCCGAGCCTGAAGCCGGCTGCTTCCCCGTTCTTGGAGCTTTCACCGGACGATGTACGCTCTCAGCCGCCGAAACCGGCACCCGGCGATCCTGACGGACCGGACCCGTTGTCTTGTTCAGGAGGGGCTTTCCTGCCCGGCCGCCACCGCTCATGGTACAGTTCCCATAAGCTTGATTGACGCTTCCTGCAGGGACTCGAAGGTTCCGGCATCGGTCCACCAGCCGTTCATCCGGCTATGCCGAAGCATGCCTTTGCTTGCATAAGCGTTGTTCACATCCGTGATTTCCAGCTCGCCCCGCTGAGAAGGCGCCTGCTCATGGATTAATGTAAATACGGATGCATCAAATAAGTAAATGCCCGTCACGCAAAAGTCGGTTTGCGGCTGTTCCGGCTTTTCTTCGATTCGTTCAATCCTGCCTTTCGCATCAAAGACAGGGACGCCGTAACGCTCCGGATCCGGAACCTGCTTGAGCAGCACCATCGCGCCTTCTGACTGCTTCGCGAAGGCCTCCAGATGGGGCTTTAGCGGCTCCTCGAACAAATTGTCGCCGAGCAGGACCAGGAATTTGTCTTCGCTGCCGACAAATGGCTGTGCAAGCTCCAGCGCCTGGGCGATCCCGCCCGCCTGCTCCTGAATGCGATAGGTCAGGGATATCCCGTAATCACGCCCGCTGCCCAAGAAATCTGTAAACATTCCCGCCGCCTCGCGTCCTGTGACGAGCAGAATATCGGTTATGCCCGCTTCTCTCAATTTGATCAGGCTGTAGCATATCATCGGAAGCCTGCCAACCGGCAGCAAATGTTTATTCATCAGTTTGGTCAGCGGAAAAAGCCGCGTTCCCGTTCCGCCAGCCAAGATAACAGCTCTCAAAATTATGACCTCCTAAAGCGTTTTTGTAAGAAAACGCTGCTTCGTAAGCATACGCCCGTTTTTCGTAAGAAAAACCGACATCGTAAGCATTCACAAGCTAGATAAATATGCCGGGATCGACCTGCCACTTGTCGATGAATCGCTGCCGATTTTGTTCGACAAGCCGCTGCAGCTCCATGCTGTCGCCCCGCTTGAAGCTTGCGCTGCCCTGGTGGTGAACAAACACATTCCGGCACATCAATAAGCTGTACCCGCTCATCCGGGCCCGAAAGCAATAGTCATCGTCCTCGTAATGGCCTGGCGAAAATCTCTCGTCCAGCTCGCCGATACGCTCGTAAAGCGCGCGCCCGAACAGCATGCAAAAGCCCACAAGCCGATGAACAGGCTGCACTTGCTCGCCTGTCTGGGTCAGCACTTCCTTGGCGACGCGATGGAACTCGTTCATGGAGTGAAAAGGGTAATCCACCTGCTGCTTCCCGCTGGCATAATTCGTCACGGGACCGACGATGCCGATGTTCCCGTCGCTGTTAAGCGCCTGCAGCAAAGCTGCCAGCCAGCCGTGCGAAACGGTTATGTCATTGTTCAGCAGCATCAGGCAATCGCCGCGCGCAAACCGAAGCCCCTTATTGCAGGCCATAGGGAAACCGGTGTTGCGGGGTAAGGAGATAAAGGCGAGCTGCTCCTGGAGACACCACCCACTCGTACCGTCGGTTGAACCATTATCCACGATAATAATCTCGTAAGGAGTATCCTGCTGGCTAGTATAAGAACGGATGGACGCCACCGCCTGCTGGACCAGCTCAAGTCCGTTATAAGTCGGTATCACAATGCTCGTAAGCTTCATCAGCCTGCACCTCCAACCGCCCCGCGGCGTCTGGACCGGTCGGGATGAAGCAGCCGGTTCCCGTTCAGAGCCATAGCCGCCTTCAATGCGGCAAGATGCGCGTATGCGTCATGTTTATTCGCTGCGTGAAGACCATCAGCGCGTCTGTTCCCGCTGCCGGCCCTGCCCTTGCTTACATTGCGGCAGACTGCAATATTCAGACGGTGATGGATTGCGGCTTGCTGGGCAACCGGCGGCAGCGCGAGCGAGGCCTCTCCAACCAGTCTCAGCGCTTTTGCCGACCAGGCGCATGGCAGCTCCTGATTGGAATTGGCCAGCAAATCCGGACGGCCCAATGACAGGTTGACGAAAGCCTTCACGCGCGACAGCTCATCCCAATCCCGGAATAAACCCAGAGAATCGGATGTATCGCTGAGCGCAACATCGGCGCCGCTATCCACTGCCGCTAGAAGAGGCGCCAGACGCTCAGCCGGTATCGGAACATGGCCGTCGCAGAACAGGATGGAATCCGTCCGCAGCAGCCTGGCGCCTATGGAGCGCCCCATATCGCGTTCGAGCATCGTTCCTGCATGCACAATGGTGATGCCCGGCATTTGGCTGAGCGTGTGATAATCGCCTCCAGCCGCATCCTCAAGCACAACAATGATTTCCTGCAGCGGCAAACGAATCAGCTCCTGCAGCGATGCAGGCTCGGCTGCCATCCCTCTTCCGACAAGGACGACTGCAGCAGCTGAGCCCTGCAGCGGTACGGGCAGCCAGCTCTGCCTGTTTAAACGGAGTCCATCCATATATCCATCCGCATACGCTTTTCCCTGCAGCAGCAGGCTTTTGCTCAAGCTGCCATTCAGCCGGTGTCGGCGCGACCAGCTCTCGTTCAGTCTCAGCCTCAGCTCATCGGATTGCGGGATGGCTCCTGCTTCCCGCAGCAAAGCAGCATCGCGCAAGCCAGCGGTATAGGAGGCGCCTTGATTGGCTGAGGACCGTTTTACTGGCTTTGCGCCGCGTGCGCGTCTCCTACCTCCCGGGGATGAACGGGTACGAATCTTCCGAAAGGAGGGCTTGCGTTTGATTCCGGCTGCTGCCGGTTTCGCCTTTCGCATATACTCACCTTGCCTTCTCCCGATTTTGCTGCCAGAGCGTGAAGCCGCCAAAGCTGTCCGTCTGCCGCATCAGCCAATCAATAGCCTCCAGATGATCTCCGACAATCAGATGCTCTAGCGGATTAAGTCTTTCCCGGCGCGTACGTTGCAGATTCAGTTTCCCCACGTTAACAGGATGTACGGCGCGGACGGTAAGCCCAAGCTGCACCGCTTTGGCATGCGCTAATGGGGGGACTGACAGCGAATCTGCGCCAATCACTTCAAGAGCATGCCGGCTTATCGCATGAGGCACCGCTGTCATCGAGGTTCCTCTCAGCTCCGGTCTTCCCAGCAGGGAATTAAGCGCATGTTTGGCAAGAACAACGCTGTGGACGACCTGTTTGCGGATTGGGCCGGAATAATCGTTGAGCGCCACGTCAACGCCTCCATCCAGAACTGCGTGAATGTACGGCTTGAGCGCCGCACTGCTAATGACCATATCCCCGTCGATAAAGAGCAGCACCCGCCCCTTTGCGGCAGACGCTCCTACACCGCGTCCTACATCATGACCCAGCGGCTCAGAGAATTCGATCACATGGGCTCCATTACGCCGGGCTATTGCGGCCGAACCATCCGTCGATCCATTCGCAACCACAATGATCTCCACCTGGGGATGAGTTCGTTTTGCCTCCTGAATCACACGGGCAATTGAGCGGCGTTCATTCATGACCGGAATAATAACGGAGACGACCGGTTCCGCCCCGGCAGCCGCACGGGTAACAATTGAATTGGCGCTTCCTTCAATCGGTGTAAATGGTTCTATACTTTCCGGATGGCGATCCACAGGCTTCAAGGCTGCCCTGCTGCGCTGCAAGCTTCGGCTGCGCTTGGACAATCCTGCGGGACGTGGCCGAAACTTCGTTGTCCTGCTCTTGGTCGGAATCTTACGGAACCCGGCGTAACCCGACGCTCTGCGCTTGGCGGCAGTCCTGACCGCGCCGGACCCGGACGGCTTCTTCCCCCCGGCTGGCGCAGTGCCTGTAGCGGGACGCCTTCCCGCGATCTTTGCCTTTACCTTCACCTTTACCTTGCGTGCGGGACGGGTGGCCTGTGTTCCTGCTTTCCCATTCCGGCTGGAATGCAAGGAGACCCGCTTCAATTGAACAGTATCCATTTCCATGGACATTGCCGGCGATATTAATCGGGAACCCGGGTTCTTCCTTGAAGGCTGATTGCCTATATTCACCACAGCTGCGCGGTATTGCATGTCTTTGCTAACCCAAAAAGGATTCCTGATTCTGATCACCTCTTCGTCAATTGCGCTTTGTTCGTGGATGCAAGACAAAGACAGTCCTTTTACAACTTATTGTATGGACGCGTAAGGTCAAGAGGCACGGCTGTTGTACGTGAGACACCGGCCTTTCAGGTCTGATTTGGAGAAAGCCGGACAAGTCCTCAACCGCAGCCGGCATGGAAAAGTCCGACACCCGTTTATTTGTAAGTGTCGGACTTCTTTAATCAAAAATTTTATATCTTTGACACGGTAAGAAGGAGCATCATAATCGGATGATCGCGATCCTGGCATCGGATATTGGAACTATTTGCTGCCTATGGCAATCCAATTGATGAATCCGACGGGCTCGGGGGAGATTCGCGTGCGCACGACAGTCAGTTCTGCGCTGTCAGCCTTTTTTGATTTTATTGTCGCATAGCAGGACAGCTGATCGGCCGTAGCAACCAGAACGTAGACATCGCTTGCGAACGGTTGGTCGAATGTAACGGTCAGCTCCAACTGCTCGCCCTGCCCTGCAAAATTGTAAGGAATCAATCCGAATTGCTGACAGATTGCCGGACTGACCTGCTCGGCTGGAAGCTGTTCGGAGGCTGAGGGATTCACATCCGGGATCAGGGATGCCAACACATCCGGAGCGAAATGCTTCACAGTAAGCGTCCCGGGCGCAACTTTATCCCCTGTCACGGCCTCGTCGCACAGCAGGTCGCTTTCAATGGAGCCGGCAATAATATTTGCCGTTGTAATGGATCCAGGCGCGATTTTACCCAGTGTTACGGCTCCTGCTTGCAGCTGTTCCTGACCGACCGCTTCAGCCGCCAGCTTCTCGCTTGTAACTGCTCCTGCTGCCAGTGCTTCCGTAGTGACAGCCCCGGGAGCCAGCTTCTCGTTCGTTACCGATCCCGCTGCCAGCTTTGTCGCGGTAACTGCGCCTGCTTGCAGCTGTTCCTGACCGACCGCTTCAGCCGCCAGCTTCTCGCTTGTAACTGCTCCTGCTGCCAGTGCTTCCGTAATGACAGCCCCGGGAGCCAGCTTCTCGTTCGTCACCGATCCCGCTGCCAGCTTTGTCGAGGTAACTGCGCCTTCCGCGAGCTTCGCTTCCGTCACTGCGCCTGCTTGCAGCTGTTCCTGACCGACCGCTTCAGCCGCCAGCTTCTCGCTTGTAACTGCCCCTGTTGCCAGTGCTTCCGTAATGACAGCCTCGGGAGCCAGCTTCTCGCTTGTCACCGATCCCGCTGCCAGCTTTGTCGCGGTAACTGCGCCTTCCGCGAGCTTCGCTTCCGTCACCGCGCCTGCTTGCAGCTGTTCCTGACCGACCGCTTCAGCCGCCAGCTTCTCGCTTGTGACTGCTCCTGCTGCCAATGCTTCCGTAATGACAGCCCCGGGAGCTAGCTTCTCGTTCGTCACCGATCCCGCTGCCAGCTTTGTCGCGGTAACTGCGCCTTCCGCGAGCTTCGCTTCCGTCACTGCGCCTGCTTGCAGCTGTTCCTGACCGACCGCTTCAGCCGCCAGCTTCGCGTTTGTGACTGCTCCTGCTGCCAGTGCTTCCGTAATGACAGCCTCGGGAGCAAGCTTCTCGTTCGTCACCGATCCCGCTGCCAGCTTTGTCGCGGTAACTGCGCCTTCCGCGAGCTTCGCTTCCGTCACCGCGCCTGCTTGCAGCTGTTCCTGACCAACCGCTTCAGCCGCCAGCTTCGCGTTTGTGACTGCTCCTGCTGCCAATGCTTCCGTAATGACAGCCTCGGGAGCAAACTTCTCGTTCGTCACCGATCCCGCTGCCAGCTTTGTCGCGGTAACTGCGCCTTCCGCGAGCTTCGCTTCCGTCACCGCACCGTCTCTCAACACATCGGTGCCCACTGCCTTTGCCGCCAGCTTCACGCCCGTCACCGCGCCGTCTATCAGCTTGTCGGAGCCCACTGCCTTTGCCGCCAGCTTCACGCCCGTCACCGCGCCGTCTACCAGCGCATCGGAGCCCACTGCCTTTGCGGCCAGCTTCGCGCCCGTCACCGCACCGTCTATCAGCTTGCCGGTGCCTACTGCCTTCGCGGCCAGCTTCGCTTCAGTCACCGTACCATCCACCAGCGCCTCGGTGCCCACTGCCTTCGCGGCCAGCTTCGCTCCCGTCACCGCACCATCTGTCAACGCATCGGTGCCAATTGCTCCTGCGGCCAGCTTCGCTCCCGTCACCGCACCATCTGTCAGCGCTTCGGTGCCAATTGCTCCTGCTGCCAGTTTTGCTCCCGTCACCGCGCCATCTATCAGCGCTTTGGTGCCTACTGCTTTTGCAGCCAGCTTCACTCCTGTCACTGCGCCATCCACCAGTGAATAGGTACCCACTGCTTCTGCAGCCAGCTTTGCTCCCGTCACCGAACCATCCACCAGCGAATAGGTACCGACTGCTTCTGCTGCCAGCTTCGCTTCCGTCACCGCACCGTCTACCAGCGCATCGGTGCCCACTGCTCCTGCTGCCAGCTTCGCTCCTGTCACCGCACCGTCTATCAGTTTGTCGGTGCCAACTGCCTTCACTGCCAGCTTCGCTTCGGTCACCGCACCATCCACAAGCGTATCAGTGCGCACTGCTTCTGCTGCCAGCTTCACTCCCGTCACCGCACCATCCACAAGCGCTTCGGTGCCTACTGCTCCTGCTGCCAGCTTCACTCCTGTCACCGCGCCATCAATCAGCGCATCGGTGCCCACTGCTCCTGCTGCCAGCTTCACTCCCGTCACCGCACCGTCTATCAGCTTGTCGGTGCCAACTGCCTTCACTGCCAGCTTCGCTTCGGTCACCGTGCCATCCACCAGCGCATCGGTGCCCACTGCTCCTGCTGCCAGCTTTGCTCCCGTCACTGCGCCATCTGTCAGCACATCGGTGCCCACTGCTCCTGCTGCCAGCTTTGCTCCCGTCACTGCGCCATTTATCAACGCATCGGTGCCCACTGCTTCTGCTGCCAGCTTTGCTCCCGTCACCGCACCGTCTTTCAGTGCTTCTCTGCCGACAGCATCAGCCGTCAGATGCTCCGTTGCAATGCTGCCTTTCTCCAGATGAGCGGAGCCGATCGTCCCGAGCTTGATTTTACTGCCAGGCAGAATGCCATCAGGCGCCTTTTCGAAGGATAACAGCTCCGAAGACAGATGACTTTGCGTGATGGACCCTTTCCGCAAATGATAGCCCTGAATGGACTCTGCCTTCAAATGCTTGCCGGCAATGCTCTCCAACTGGATATGCTCACTATTAACCGATACAAGAGCCAGTTTATCCGCGCTTACCGCACCATCAGCCAGCTGATCCATTCCTACGGCTTGAGGAGCCAGATGCTGCTGCTTGATGCTGCCTTTCTTCAGATGCGTGCTTCCGATAAGCGAACCTGCCAGATGAACGGATTCAATAGCGCCTTTCCCCACATGTCGGCTGAGCACCGCCCCTTCCTTCAAAGCCTGTGAACTGACAACGCCGTCCTGCAAATGATGGCTTCCGACGCTTCCCGCGGCCAGCTTCTCCTCCGTCACCGCATCTTTGCCAAGATGACGCTCACGAACACTTTCGTTGCCCAGATGAACGCCAAGCACGGACTCCTCAGCCAAATGCCTGCTTCTTATCGCTTCGTTGGACAGATGATCGCTTTCAACCGCCCCGGCAGCCAGCTTTTTACCGGTTACTGCGCCTTCAGCAAGCGTATCGCTGGCAATAATGGCTTTTCCCAGATGAAAATCCTGCACGGCCCCCGTGCTGATATGCTCGGCTCCGATAAGCCCCGGGACGAGATGGGCGCTGCCGATGGATTGCAGGGTAATCTTCTCACCGGTCAATGCATGCGGCGCCAGCTTTGCTGCCGTGACGCTGTTGTCCGCGAGCTTCGCCGATGTCACTGCCCCATCCGTCAGTTTATCCGTCGAAACACTCTCGGGAGAAAGCTTGAGCGCGTTCACCACATGATCGGCCAGATGATGCGAGAATACGGACCCGGCGGCAAGATGCTTACCCGACACCGATCCGCCGGCAAGCTTCGTTGAAATGACCGCGCCATCCCGCAGAGCTTCAGCGGCAACGGATTGCTCCGACATATGCTCCGCCCGTATTAATCCGGGCTGCAGATGAGCCGAGCCAACCGCCCCTGCCGAAATCGCTTCTTCCGATACAGAGCTCTGCGACATATGATGAGCGCGGACAGCCTCCGGCGCGATCTTGTCGAAGCTGACCGACTCATCGTTCAGATGCCGGGTATCCACCGCCAGATCGGCAATTTTCCCGCCGCTGACACTGGCTGCGGCCAGCTTGCTCCCGCTTACCGAGCCGGCAGCCAGATGCTCTCCGCTTACTGCCTCATTGCTGATATGGCTATGCTGAACGGCCTTGGCCGCCAGCTTCTGCTTCGTCACCGAGCCATCCGCCAAGTGCGCCGAGGCCACACTTCCCTCAATAAGCTGCTTGCCTCCAACCGTATTGGCTGACAGATGATGCTCCTCAATACTGCCCGTTGCGATTTTATCCGAGCTGACACTTGAGCGCCCGAGATGACGGCCATGAACGGCATCATCCGATAATTTGGGGGCAGTAATGCTTTGATCGGCGAGCTTGGATGCTGTTATTGAATGATCGACCAGCTTTATAGTGGAAATGGACATATCGGCAATTTTCGGAGACGTCACCGCCAAATCAGCAATATGCTGTGAACCGACCTCATTGTCCCCGATGTGGACGGCGCTTACGGCGCCTTCCTGCAGTTGGAGCGGTCCCACCGCGCTTGGCGCGATTGCCTGCTCGGTTACGGCTCCTTGCCCCAGTTGTTTGGTTTCCACCGCGCCTTCGGCTATGTGGTTTGCGTCGATTTCTCCCGGGGCCAGATGCTTTCCCAGCAATACACCTGCCGCTACATGTTCAGCGAGCAGCAGCCCAGGCTTGAGATGCGCCGATTCAACGGCGCCTAACGCGATTTTCTCACTGGTAACCGCCTGGTCGCGAAGCTTGGATCGGGTAACGGACCCATCGGCTATTTTGGATGTATGAATGGCATCGTTCGCTATGCTCTCCGTCCGGATGGCTCCGCTTCTAAGCTTGCTTGACGTTACGGATTGATCATCCAGAAGCTCGGTTGTAATGACGAACGGCTTCAGATGCTTAGCCTCGATGGATCCTTCCGCCAGCTTGTCGGCACTGATTGTCCGGTCCCCCAGTTTTACAGAGGTTACGCTGCCGTCACGTAATTTTTCACCGGTGATGGAACGATCCCGTATTTTGGAGCCGGATATGGCATTGCGTGTGAGATGATCGCTCAAGATGGATTCCGGAGCGATCTTGGAGCCTATAATCGCCCCATCGGCAATTTTAATGCTTTCGACGGCAAAATCCGCAATCGATTGCGTATGAACAGCGCCCGGTTTTATCCGGGTTGCTTCAACAGCTCCGGGTGCAAGCTTATCCGTGGTGATTGCCTCATCGGCAAGATCGTCGGTAAAGATGAAGGGAGTGGAGGAATCCGGAAGCCGCTTCTCTTCCACCCGCTCCTCCTTGCTTAGTATAACGGCCAGGCTGGCCTCCTTAGCCTCCACGGCCGCGGTGACCTCTGCGTCTTTGGCTTTGTCTGCCTCTTTGGGAGCCGGTCCCGGGATATCCGCCACCGCTGCCGGTGCCGGCTGGCCCCCTGTATCGGCTGCCTGCTGCTCCTGCTCTACGGCAATTCCCGGTTCAGGAGACGGCTCCAGGACGGGTCGCTGCTCCTCTGCTGCGGTTTCACTTGTTCCAGCCGGTACCGGACCATCTGCCGTCCCGGCTTCCAGTTCCTCCACGGCCATAGCATTGACCTTAACAATTTTCTTCTCTGGCTCCTCTGGCGTACGCGGCTTGTTTTTCCTCAATTTTTCGATCCATTTCAATTCCGAAGTGTTCGGATTATCAACATAAAATAACGGTTTTCGTCCCTTGGGACTCTTTCCCTTGCTGTTCTTAGCCATAGCCCTCTCCTTCTTCCACCTGAAATGTCATAGGTATCATATGCATTCACCCATAGGCAGGTCACTTGATCGGAGACATTATCAGCCAAAAGCAGCAGAAATCAGGTTATAAAATCGCAAAAACAGGAAGAACCGGCTGTCGCCTTCAAACAAAAAAACGGCTAACGCCCAGGTTCAGGCGCGCCGCTCGTTCACAAATTCCAAATTTCCCGTGTCCTATTCTATGGCGGCCAGCACTGGCCCCTAGGTTTGCATCATTTGAACACCTTTGGAGAGCGTCGCCATATACAGCTCCGTCCCCAGCCAGTCAATATCGGTAACCGGCACTCCCGGTCTGACCGAGTAAAGCGTTAATCGCTCTCCCAGACGGCCAATACGGTAAAGCCCCCGGTCCGTACAGACATAAACATAAGATTGCCTGGATATGACCGAGAAAATAAAAATATCGGGAAACTTAACCGTGCTGAATCCCCCGCGGCCATTGCTCACAACCAGCTCACCCTTCTCGGTGGCGCCAAACAGATTATCCCGGTTGGCAGCCAGCGCTGTGACTCCAAAGCCAAGCTCGAAATCGGCCCAGCGGTCCGTCATCCGGTCATACATGCTGATGCCATGGTCGAGCCCGATATATAAATACTGCGGGGTAAATAAAAAATCATAGACAATTGAATGGCCGTAGGCGGATTCTTTCCACTTATCCGACGACTTATAATAAAGGCCGGACTGGGTAGCTGCGAAGCCGTAACCCCATTCTTCTTTATACTGATAGCAGGGATGACCGACTTCCTCGTATTCCCACTGCTTGAGCTTAAGCCGGTACAACCCTTTATTCGTGCAGGCATAGGTGACGCCCCCGGACATCTGCAGCCGGTTAACCGTCGTATCTTCCGGAAGGCCGTCCGAGAGAAGGCGCCAATCTTCGTTCGCGGGTTTCAGGTAAATCCCCTGCCCGGGCGATGCCGCTACGACGGTCCGGTCGCTGCGCACCTTGACCGAGGAGAAATGCAGCGGGAAAGGCTGCCTGTTTATATAGGAATCGGGCAACATGGATACTTTCAGCTCCTTGCCTCTTTTTAATATGTAAAGGATTACCTCTATATTAGTTGATAATGATTATCAGTGTCAACCTATGCCTGTTTTTATTTGAGCCAGAATTGAAGCAGCGACTTCGCCGGTGTCATAAAACTTCAGGCATCTTCTACAATGCCGGCGTCAAGATTCCTTTATCCAGACAGGTCTGGAGCGATAATGCCTTGACGCCTGTTCCAAACTCAATATGGACGCGCTCATCCGTCAGCTTCATTATTTCTCCGCGGCCAAATACCCGGTGCTCGACCAGCCTGCCGATCACCAGCTCCTTCCGCTCTCTGAGCGCATTGGGGTCCGCCGGAGACTGCGGCTCCTCGGTCCTCACCGTCAGCTTGGCCGGATTCTGAAGCGTACGAACCTCGCCGACGAACAACGACTCGTCCATCTTCACCCCGTCCCGGTACTTGTAGGTAATCAGCTCCAGATGCCGCTTGGCCCTCGTCATGCCGACATAGAACAACCGGACGGCTTCTTCCATCGGCCCGGTATTGCCTTCCGCTTGCTGCTTGATATCCTCGGCGGAGGGGATGACCCCCATGACCAGATCGATCATATAGACAACCTTGAACTCAAGTCCTTTGGCGCTGTGGAAGGTAGAGAAGGTCACGGCATTTTGATTCTTGTTGAAGCTGGAAGCTTTCATCACCGCCTCCAGATGCTTGAGCCTTTTGGCAAAGTCCTCCATGCTCCCAAGCGTGCTCGCGATCTCTTCCAGCGTGTTCAAATTGCCGATCAAATAATCCTTCCTGAAGCCGAGCCGCTCCACCATCTTGTCAATCGCCTTATCGTAACCCAGCTTGGTGCGGATCACGCGGATTGCTTCAAGCGGCGGCATGCCCTTCATCTGCTGCAGCGTTTCCTTGCATTCCAGAATCGGCTTGCGCTGATATTCCTGGAGATCCACATAGCTCAGCAAATTGTCGAAAACCGACTCATTATTCTGAATCTCCCGCAGCACGCCCATCTGATGCTTCGTAATATAGCCGTTAAGCTTCGTGTACACCTGTTCCAGAAGATCGTAGCGCTTGTCCGTATAAGACATCCGCATGATATTCAGCATGTCCTTGACGATCCAGTGGGAGAAAAACCGGTTGTCCGAATCCTTCATATAAAAGGGCACTCCGGCCCGTTCGCATTCATTCATCAGCATGATGGAGGAGGAGCTGTTCCGGTAAAGCACCGCCACCTCGCGAAGATCAGTAAGCTGCTGGATATGCTCCACCACATATTTGGATTGATGATTATAATCGGTAAAATTGCGGATCGCGATCGGCTCATGCGCTTCATTGTCCGTAAACATATTTTTGTCATAGCGGTTCTTGTTCCGTTTGATGAAGCCGCTTGCGATATCCACAATATCCCGTGAAGACCGGTAATTTTGCTCCATGTACAGGATCACGGCATTCGGATAAACGTCTTTGAAATGCAGCAAATAAGAAGGCTCTGCGCCCCTCCAGCTGTAAATCGACTGGTCGTCGTCGGCTACCACGCATATATTGCCATGCTCTCTTGCCAATTCCTCGATAATGGCATGCTGAACAAGCGAGGTATCCTGGCTTTCGTCCGTCAGCAGGACATCGTATCTTTGCTGATATTTATGCAGCAGCTCCCGGTTCATCTTCAACACTTCGTTAGCCGTCGTCAGCATATCGTCAAAATCCAGCAGGAGCTTGCCGGAGCCGGAGCGCTTGAACTCCTCGTAGGCAATCAGAATACGATCGGCCTGCTTCACCTCACAGGGCACCTGTGCCCATTTGTCGCTGGGAATCATTCTATTTTTGATGTAGCTGATATAGGTAGTCAGCTCTTCCATTTGATCCTCCGTTATCGTATTGCCGGCAATCGACTGATACAGATTGCGCAGAATCAGCTTCTTATGCAGCTGATGGGGGTCAAAATCCTCTCCGCCCTGTTCCCTGCCTTCCTGATTGCCCTCGATAATAAGATAAGCGGTTCGGGTCTGCTGAAAATGCTCCCGGACAATCTCAAATGCGAGACTGTGAATGGTAGAGAAATCGACTGGCGCAAGCTCCGGGAAAAACCGCTTGAACCGCTCCTTCATATCCAGCGCCGACGCCCTGCTGAACGTGACCGCCTTAATGCGCGACGGAGCGATCCCTTTCTGCTGGATCAGATAGCCGATCTTCATGATGACGGTAGTCGTTTTCCCGGAGCCGGGAGAAGCAAGCAGCAGCAGCGCGCCTTCGGTTTGAAGGACCGCCTGCCGCTGAATCTCATTCAGCTTGACGCCCGTTTCCTTTGCCTTGCGCTTAAAAAAATCCTCTTTGGTTATCATAGACAGTCCCTCTATCGTTTCTCGTTAATCCTTTATAGACAGCGGCAAATGAAGAAGCGCCGGCAGATTCTTCCCGAAGCCTGTTGCAACCCGCAGGCACAGTTGGTAATCATTGATGATCATATGAAGCTCTCTATCATTGGCGGAAACCATTTCTTCCTCCCTCAGACGGCTGCGCACCACCTGGATGTAACTTTCGTCCGAGACTCCCAATGTTACTAGCATTCGGGGAGGCAGCGCAAGCATGGAGATCGGAATCCATCGCCGCTGCTTGGCGGTCAGCACGAAATGAGCCGTTCCTCCGATGGCAAAAGTGAAATTATCGTAGACTTTATCCAGCTTAAAATCAAACATGTCCTGCAGCCGCTCCCGGAATGCCTTCACATGTTCGACGGGAAATCCGACCTCGCGCATATAAAGAACACGAAGAGCGCCGGAGGGGGCTACGATATCCTCCTTGATATAAGGATGGGCAATCAGTTCGAGCAAATTTCCATCCCCATCGCGAAAGTAAATATTTTGTCCCGTTCCAAAATGATCCACTTCTCTGCCATCCGGCCATTTCTCGATCATGACCTGCCGACTCCTCAGGAAGGCGACAAGAGCGTCGAATTCCGAGAACGGAACTTCAAACGCCAGATGCGCCGGAGCAACAGGCTCATATGCCTCCTGAAATACAATCGTACAGTGCTCCGTGATCCGGAATTCAATGCGGCTCTCGGATTCTTCCACAATAGGCAGCAGCAGACGTTCATGATAATACTGCCTTGCGCTTGGAATCGATACCGTGTTCAGCTGAAGCCCCGCATAGTGTGTAATCATGGTTTTCCACCATCCTTATTGTGGTTGTCTGCTCATTATAAACCTTCCTGCCAGAAACGGCTTTCTCCGTCTTTATTGCAATAGGGTGAATGTCTGCATGTCAAAGATGTACGGAACCGGTAGACAAAGACCGCCGGAACTGATTCCGGCGGCACTGACCTGCTTATCGTTTATGTTCCAGAAACCATTGATACAGCTCGGGATTGCCGTACGTCTCCTCCCAGATCTGATGATCAATCGGAGTTTCTAGTCGAAGAAGATGCGAGGTGACGGGCATGGACAGCAGCATCCTTTCTCAAGAGCGATTGTTCATTATTATAACGCTATCGTTCAATATTTTACCAGCCGCTTTAACTTAAACTGAAGCCGCCCGGCGCGTCTATAGGCGGCATGACAGGGGTGGCGGGGCGGTCTGCATGCCGTTTTGGACGAAGTCAATCAGCATCGCAAAAAGAAGGAACACCGCCTACTAAAGCTGTGCTTCAAATCCTGTCCGATTTGCATTATCTTCTCCTTCCAAGTCCCGAACAGCCTGCTCGCGGATGTCCTGTGTGATTCGCATGCTGCAAAACTTCGGACCGCACATCGAGCAAAAATGGGCCGATTTGGCCGCATCTGCAGGAAGCGTCTCATCGTGATAGGACATCGCCCGTTCCGGATCAAGCGAGAGATGAAACTGATCGCGCCAGCGAAAATCGAACCTCGCTTTGGAAAGCGCATGGTCCCGTATTTGCGCGTTCGCATGCCCCTTCGCCAGATCAGCGGCATGCGCCGCGATCTTGTACGCAATCACGCCTTCCTTCACATCCTCTTTATTGGGAAGTCCCAGATGCTCCTTCGGTGTGACATAACAGAGCATCGCCGTACCAAGCCAGCCTATCATCGCCGCCCCGATAGCCGAAGTGATATGGTCGTAGCCGGGAGCAATATCCGTCGTCAGCGGACCCAATGTATAGAACGGCGCCTCCCGGCACACCTTCAATTGACGCTCCATATTCTCCTGGATCAGATGCATCGGTACATGGCCGGGGCCTTCTATCATCACCTGCACGTCATGCTTCCATGCAGCTTGAGCCAGCTCGCCAAGAGTATCCAGCTCCCCGAATTGAGCCTCGTCATTGGCATCTGCAATGGAGCCCGGACGCAGCCCGTCGCCAAGAGAGAATGAAACATCATACTGTTTCAAAATTTCGCAAATTTCTTCAAAGTGCGTATACAGAAAATTCTCGCGTTGATGCGCCAGGCACCATGCCGCCATAATCGACCCGCCCCGCGAAACAATCCCTGTTACCCGCTTGGCCGTAAGCGGGATGTACCGCAGCAGCACACCCGCATGAATGGTAAAATAATCAACCCCTTGCTCGGCCTGCTCGATCAGAGTATCGCGGTACACCTCCCAGCTCAAATCCTCCGCCTTTCCGTTCACCTTTTCCAACGCCTGGTAGATAGGCACTGTGCCGACCGGAACCGGCGAGTTTCGCACGATCCATTCGCGGGTTGTATGAATGTTCCTGCCCGTGGAGAGATCCATGACCGTATCGGCGCCCCAGCGGGTAGCCCATGTCATTTTCTCCACTTCCTCCTCGATGGACGAAGCAACGGCTGAATTACCGATGTTGGCATTGATCTTGACGTGGAAGCGGCGCCCGATAATCATCGGTTCGCTTTCGGGATGATTGATATTCGCCGGTATAATAGCTCTTCCTGCCGCTACCTCGCTTCGCACAAGCTCTGCCTCCACCCCTTCACGAACAGCAATAAACGCCATCTCCGGCGTAATGATTCCCCTGCGGGCATAAAATAATTGGGTCACATTGCGGCCGCGGACAGCTCTTAGCGGTGTGTGGTTTAAAGCCGGGTACGGTTCTGCTCCCTGGCTGCCTGCCGCTTTCTCCGAGTGGAAACCGTTATCAAGCGGCTGAATCACACGCCCTTCATAGCGCTCCACATCTCCCCGATCTTCAATCCATGACCGGCGAAGCGCCGGCAGACCGTTCCGCACATCGGCCCGATAAGCGGAATCCGTGTACGGACCGCTGGAATCATATACCCGAACCGGTTCGTTTATCTGTACCTCGCCACTTCTACTGATACTTGGCGACAGTTCAATCTCCCGCATCGGCACCCGCACATCCGAACGGCTTCCTTGCACATACACTTTGCGACTGCCCGGCAATGCTCCAGCCATGATCGTCATATCAAAAAACCTCCCAAGGTAATTTGGATAATCCCCTAGGAGGCTCGCAAGGACAGCGGCATAGACGGTGCGGAAAAATTGGAACGAGCAAAGGGCAGGCAGTTCCCTGTCCTATTAGTTCCCGGTATGAGCAGGCTTCAGCCCGTTCACCGACAGCATTCCTTGACACACTATCATGCTGGAGCGAACCAGGAAGAATCCGTTCTGCCGTCCTTTGCGGCTGAGCAAATTTCTTCCCTTGGACCGTATAGAAATTTATAGGAGTGAAGCTTATAAATTCTATAAAGTTAAAAAAACCGCTCCGGCATGGGAGCGGTTTGAATGCGGCAATTTCCATCCGGAGCATGAAGACCATGCTTCATTATCCGAATAAGTGAGGCATCCCGTCTATGCGAAAAGACAACAGCATAGATCCAGCCCATAATCGCACAGACAAGCCCACTTTCCTACGCTGGCATAACCCAGATCAGGTTCAAAGGGACCAAAGCGATCAGCGCTTTATCTCAGCCCATGCGGGCGCCCCTAGTGGATTTCCTAGTACGACTATATCGCGTGAACGCACACGGAGTCAACTTATAATGTTCAATTTCTTCGATGAATGCCAACCGTCTGCTGCACATTGCCTGCAACCGTGACGGTTACGTAGTCTGTCTTCATGGTCCCGTTGTTGTAAGTAGAGGTGAACGTAAACGTCAGCGGTCCATCCTCCAGCTTCTCGAAGCTCTCATCCCACATACTCCCGCTCCAGCTGGTCCGCCGTGCGTTCGCGGTATCCAGATGGGTCGTGAAGCCGTTCATCGTCACCTCAACAGTATCCGCTTGGGTAGTTGTTACCGTATCGGTCGTTTGGGCATGCAGCAAAAACTTCTCACCTGCCCAAAAGACCTCATAACCGCGCGGGCTGTCTGCATCGCCGTTTTGATTCATATTGTATTCTCTCCGGCGCTGGTCCCACAAATCCGTATGAAGCACCTGACCCTTGACGTCAAGCGGCAGCACCGGTATGTCCTTGCGCACCAATACCGGCGGCGCTTCGCCGTCCTGGACCGTAAGCTCGACCTTATAGATCCCTGCCTTGTCTCCTCTAAAACCTGGCCCGGTGTGACCATAGGGACTATTGAGAAAGGAGCTGAAGGTTTGTGAGCCTCCCTCCGGATCCTTGACAATATAGATAACCTGTAAAGTATCCAGGTCGGGATCGTCAATGGTATGGCCAATCCGGATCGAATCCCCTTCATACACCGGTTTGGGGGTCCAGTCAAAATCGGCTGCAGGCGGCCGGTTCGTTTCGATATAGAAGTATTTCGGATCGCTCCAATTGCTCCAGTCATAGCCGTCATACACACGGACTACGACATACATGTACACATGCTCAGGCAGGTCGACAGTTGGCCGCCAAGAGAGTTCCCGGCCCGGCTTGATATCCGTATCCCGATACAGCTCTCCGCCATATTTGAAAATCTGAAGCTGGTATCGGGTTTGCAAATCTCCGTCAGCATCCGCATAATTCCATTGAAACGCCGGCCGGAATTCCGTTAGCTTCGCCGGATTATTCTGATCCGTGCTTTCAGGCACTATGATCCGGGCTTGCGGTATCTGGTTGTATATCGTGACCTGCCCGTTGTACTGCGCCTCGGCTCCTGCCGAATCCTGCACGACCTGACGGATATTGAAGGTGCCGAGTGTGTTGAACACCTTGCTCCAGAATGTCCGTGACGTGCTCTGCAATAATTCCCCATCGCCAGTTGTCATATTGCGAATGTAGTACGCATGCGGCAGGTTCTCCCGTCCGCCATCCTCGGCGTCATAGGCCGCAGAATTCATAACAACCGGAACGTTGCGGAAAGTATTCACATAGCTCGTCGTGAATCCGGGAACCGGCGGCGTATTGGGTGTCGGTATGGTGGAGATATCCAGGGATACAACGGTGTAATCCGACCATGCGCCATATTCGTCCTTCACAGCCATGCCAATTTCATATAAACCCCGTTCCTGCGGAGTTACAAGCTTTTCGTAGACAATGCTCCCCGACGGGGTGGCGTAGTAGAACTTCTTCTCCAGGATTCCCCGGGTGGCCCGGTAATCAATGGTGGACGGTTCAGTTGAGTAATTGTCAGGACTGGCATACCGGTCCGGGTCATAGCTGCTGTCGGTCCAGATCAGTTTGCCGTCAGCTGCAGGAACGGCCATAAACTGAGAGACCGGCCTGCGGTGAACGGTCACTCTTTTCGCAAACGGATTCGAGTTTTTACGGTATTCGTCAAAGGTCATATCCGAATAGAGATAGCTCGGGTGCGGATCGTCCTTCGCCCGCAGCGTAACGATGTAATCCCCTACCTTATCGAAGGTCAGCCGCTCGGAGCTGAAGGTTTGACCGTTCATGGCCGACACGCCCTGATTGTTGATGAAACGCGGCGTATGCTGAATGCTCCACTGGTAGGAGCCCGCCTTGGGATCGCCCTCCGGATCCAGAAACTGAATGTTATGGTAAGCGGCCTCCGCCGTGGCTGTGCCTGCATCCCATATCGCGTAGCTGTCCGACCATTCAATTTTATTCTGGATCGCTTTGTACGTGAAGGCGCTGAACACGACATAGGCTTTGTCGCTGAAATAGCCAAAACGCCCTTCTGCATAGCTGCCATCCGCCACGGTCAGAATCGGGATATTATTGAGGAACACATCGATCTGACTGCCGACCGTCTTGATCCTCAGGGCATAGCTTTTGTTTGATTCAAACGGATACGAGCCTGCTTTCAGCATTGTCGGTGCGCCGTTCACGTATTTCACCAGATTGAACACATGGCCATCGGTTTCCACCGCGTACCGGTTTCGTGTATCCTGCATCCGGAAGGAGAAGCCGGCCATCTCCCGGTCGTAGTCTATGTCCTCCATTCGGAAGCTGAACTTCATCTCCACATCGTTGAGTGAAAGGTCAGATACATATTGACCGTTCGTAAACGTCTTTTTAACAAGCGGCGTGGTGGTGGGCGTGCCTATCGCAACGCCTAATGAAGGTTGATCCCTGGCGGATTCATATTGAACATAGAAGAACGCTCCATCTCCAAAATATTCCCCCATGATCTGACCGCCATTACCCCAGTTGCACCCTGAACCGTTTTGGACAATCAGTGCGCCGTTTTGATCGTAAATGTTGACTGGCTTCGTTCCGCAATCACCCATCCCTTTATCGATCTCAAAATCGGTTGTATACCCGTCTGCAGTCATGGATTTATTGGCACCTGCTATATAGTTCCCGTTCCAATCCATGGTGTAGGGGGTATCGCCATCCGTTCCAAATCGATAGGTTGGTATTGTCATGCCGTTCTGAGCCATTCGACTCTTTGGTGTGCCGTCACTTGCATTCAAGACGGTGAAGTACGTATTGGGATATTCGTAATTGCTCGCGGTTATTTCATTATTGAAGGGGTTCATGGCAAATCCGCTATAGCGCGTGATACTGCTGCCGCCTCCATTGATATCTTGGCCGGTATAGCCGGGCTCTCCTGCAGCCGTCAAGTATTGTCTCCAGGCTAAGCTCATATCCGGATTGTACTTTGTGACGCTCATGTCGCGGAAATAAGTATTGCTGGGGCCTGTTGAGGCATAGCCTTGATACGTATATAAGGCTCCTGCAGGATCGGTATAGATCGGCAATAATACTTTGTAAACCAAGTTTAGCTCCTGAATGGAAGAACGCGAAGCCGGTATCAGCCAGTCAGGTTTTTCAGCAACCGACAGATCCGGGCCAACTTCTCTCCATTGGGTGGTCCACGTTGTATTTTGATTACTATTATTGTCCCGGCGGACCATAATTTTGTTTCCGTTGGCATGGCTTATGGTCCAGTTGCTGACTCCGTTGACCGTATTACTCAGTCCCATATCAGCTGCATTTTTCGTTGCCACTTCTGCACCTGTTCTTGCATTCAGCACGGTAAATGTATCGTTATTCTGGATATAAATATACTGATCAGCCAATTCCCATTTGTCTAATAAGTAGGTTCCCGGCAAGGTCTTCGTAAAAACGTAAGGGGAACCATTGGTGTAACGGTAGAGCAAATTAAAATTGCTGCTGTCCATATACGATTCTTGCGGAGAAACTTTCTTAGGGTCCAACGCATAGAGAGTCGTGATGACTTTTCCATTCAAGTATTGCTTTTCATCAAAATAAAGAAGTTTTTTGTTTGACCTGATTTGGGATGTCCCATGATCGAACTGTACATGCGTCCCGTTTTTGTTAATGAGAAGGTCCGTCATACCGGTATTAAAACGGGTTGCAGCTCGCCAGGGTGAAAGACGATTATTCCCGAATCCATTATTGTTCATATCAAAGGTCTTCAGGAAGGTGTCGAAGTTGCTCGTCTCCGAGTATGTGTAGGTCCGTGAGCCGCCAAAGTTTCGGCCTTCTCCACTTACAAGGCTGCCGCCGACCGCTTGCCATAAGTAATTCTTGTTGTATACCTCCTTTGTATCGTTGGTGATATAGACCGGCCAGTTGATCATCACTTCCGGGCGAATGGTAGTGGAAGGATTCAAATCCGGCTGAGGATTCTTCCCTTCAACCTCAAACGAAACCTCCGGCGCATTATTCACAATATCCAGCGTCAGTAATGTCTGTGCAGTCCCCAGAGTATCTCCCCACCGGCCAAATTCCTCGGTCACCTTAACGTAAAAGAGATACTTGCCCACCTTGTCCGGATTGATCGTGAGCTTGTCCAGGCGTCCGGTAACCGTCTGCCAGCTATCGTCAGCAAAGCCGTTGTTTCTCGCATCGTATTTGTACTGATACTCTGCTTTGACAATTTCATCGCCATCGGGACTGTACGACTTATTAAGAATGACTGTAGGCTCGTTCCGTATCCCAAGCGGCGGCACATCGAGCTTAGCCACCGGGGGCAGATCGGGTTTAACTATAATCGTACAGGTGGACTGGTTTAAAGATTTGAGCCCTTTGGTATCGTACACATGCAAGGACACTTGAACGGTAATATCATGGTCCGTTCCGTTCGTGTAGGAAGTGAGCTTGTTGGTCCACTCATCCCGGCCATGATTGATCGATCTTCCCGATACGGGACTATAGCTGCCGCTGGCATCGAAGGCAGAAGCCGGAACCGCGTGATTCTCGATGACGGTTGCCGGACATCTGGCTACAGGTATCGGATTTACCGGTCTGACTTGAATATAGGTGGATGCCTGGGCCGACAATCCCCACACATCGTGGATCTGAGCGCTGATATTATGAACGCCGCTCGTATCCATTTTGATGCTGTACATGCCCCACGGGACGGGTGTGTACTTTCCCGGCAATGATTGGATCCATTGCGAATCGCTGGACGCGAAAAAAAACTCATCAAAGTACAGGTTATCCCCATCCGGGTCGGTTGGTGTAGGAACAGATGGATCCTGAATAACCACAAGGTTTAGAACCGCACCTTCGATTGCTTCATGTACGGGAACGGTAGGCCGTGCCGGATCTACAAAAGCAATCGTGAATTCTGGCGGATTGTTGAGGGATGGTCCTGTTACCGTCAATGTTTTGGGTCCCACCCATTGCTCGCCGCAGCTTGTTTTAATTTTCATAGAGACATTATGTGTGCCTACCCCAATAATCGAAGGATAGGTGCTATACGTATAGACGGAGTCCGTGGTTTGCCCATACACATCAGGCCCTATCCACGTTATGCCCCGTTCGATTTTGAAAGAATGCGATATGTATGTGCAGCCATGCAGCTCGAAATCCCTGGGATGCAGCGTAAAGCTGTCCCGGTAGGATATCGTCGTAGGGATGACGTCGAAATCGCCGGTTATCGATTGATTTTTTTGATAAAAAAATGAGACATACGCTCTGGTTTGGGTAGACGTTAAGCTTACTTGAGCTGATCCCGTTTTTGGGGTTACCGTATTGGAATAACTTACGTAAGACACGTTGCTGCCGACTATCGTTCCATAGCTGCTAACCGGGTTATGAGAGGAATTGTTTGGTAGCGTCGCTATTGGTACGGTTGTTTCTCCTGCTAGGCTGTATGGCCCCGAAGAGCTTGTTTTCACCATATGCCTTACTTTTACTTCCCCAGCTACAGAATCAACCTTATAGTAATAATAAAGAAATAAGGTTCCAAAACTTCCGTCATATGTACCTAAATTATATTCTCCTATCGTAGGTAATCCCGATGAGGGTGGTGTCCCACTTGTCGTTATCTTGTACCCTTTATAGGTATATCCAGGTTTATCCGTATGCGTAAAGCTATATGGCTTTGTTTTTTCTAAAGGTTGCTCCCGGTCGTTAAAGACGGAATCCAAACTATTTCCGTTCTCATCGAAGTGTTTAATGATGGCTTTCCCATCTGTGGGAACAGTAACTGCATCATAATATAAATTCAAAGTGTAGGTATCAAACAAGGCATCATACGTAAACGGCGGTAATTTCCCGTTTATTATACTCCCCGTTGGCGCATCCCCCGTCGTACTTTTTTTGTATCCCACGTACTTGTAAGACGCATTCGTTTCAGGGTCTACTTTAGGGTAGGTTTGCCCTGCAACCATGTCATAAAACTTTTGGGGAAATATTGTATTCAGATTTGTTCCATCTGTTTTGTAATGATTGACTACCAATTGGCCATCTAGTTCGAATTCTAGGAGTACAGGGAAGTAAAACCTGTATCCTTGTACTTTTGGTCCGCAACCGGAACAACTTGTAGGGTCCTCTGCACGTAGATCCATTAAAATTTCGGAATCTAGTTGGGCGTTTATTTCTACTCTGAAATCTATTGTACTTGTTCCGTTACCTTTTTTAGCCGTTGATTTTGCACTAGTTATATCCTTACTTATCCTGTCTGAGTATCTATCATAAGAATCTCCAGGTCTCGTTTGGTCAAAATAAAATTTGTGTTTTGAATTTACTATATCGAACTTATAGACATCAACATCTCTGATAGACCTCCCGGCAAAAGTGAACGAATAATTCCAACCTATATCCACATAATCATTTAACCCTTTGCCTTCAGGAAAAGTTCCATCGTTCTCAGACCAAATATCATAAGAAAAGAAAGCTACACCGTACCATTTATGTGTAGTTGTATCATAGACCGGTTGAATGGAATTGGTCGGTGTCGGTAGAGCAGCTTCGGATGTGTTTGACGGAATAATCGGGATAAGCCCCAACAAAATAGATAAAATCAATACTGTAAAGGTTAATCGTCTAAAGAATGTCATTTATTGTCTCCATGGATTTTTTATGACAGCTAAATAATCATCATTCGCAATACCTATATAAACTGGCGTTTTAATAGAATAGGATTCAGGGTATTTATGACCAGCCCTTTGATCATAAGACGATTGTACAATTGGCATATATAAATTTTTATGAGTTTTATCGAGTCTCTCCCTAAACACAGACTGCTCATATCTCCTCCTTACAGCTTCCTTATCAGACAGCATGTAAAATGACCCTCCTATATTAGCGCTAAAGCTAGATTGCCACACAACATATTTCTCATTTTTCTGGTTTTCAGTCAAATCCATTCTATAATAGGCTACTTCGTCGATAATTACGGGTAAGTCAGATTCCTCCAGCACCCGGATATCTCGCCGCTTACCGTCATAACCTACTAATCTATCTTCATACCCCCCAAAGTACTCTTTATAATTATCAGAATTCTCCAATTCAGTAATATCTTCAATTTTGGGTATATCCATACTCCCGATCCACACAAATTGAGACAGGCTGTCCCACTGAACTGTCTCTTTAAATGTTTCACTTATAAAGCGGACTGGCACCATCGTACGGTTGTTGGATATATAAGACGCAGTTCCAAAACTCACTTTTTTTCCACCAACCGCAGCCGTTGCCGATCCTATTGTGAGAGTGATCGTAACAGTACCCTTGGAAATCGTAATTTTTTTTTTGACAGCATTCACATTTGCACCAAGTCCATCAGAAACAGCCCTCAACGGGATAAATACCGTATTGTTTTTTATTTCAGCCTTTACTCCGTCCAGCGGAATCTGCCGCGCATTATAAAGCACTTTTATGGGCATGTCCTTTTTGAAACTGATTTCAGCGCTTTTGGAGGCAGCGAAAGCCTTCGAAGAAGAAAAACTGATTCCGGAAAATACCACTGCAAGACAAGTCAACGCAATTACAAACTTTTTCATATACATCTCTCCCTCTTGTATCATCCTATGATTTTCATTGGATTATCAGTCTCTCTTCAATCCAACATAATCCAATCTTTAGCACATTCTACCACCTTCCCCTATCATCCGACGACATTTTTCCAATCCCTGAGACAAAAAAAGACAATAAAAAAGCACCCGCCTGCAAGCTTAAAAACAGCTTGCAAGCAGGTGCTTCCTGCTCGTGCATACTATACACCGATCACTTTATTATTTTCTATAATACCGATATGCCCGGCATTTGACAAGTACAAAATTCATCAGTATTCGCTCTCATTCAGCAATTCCAGCCAACGTGCCGCGGAATGGCGCCATGTGAAATGCTGCTCGACCCGATCCCTGCTCCTGACCCCCATCGCCATTCTCAAATGGTCATTGCGAAGCAGCGTAAGCAGTCTGTCGCGCATCTGCTGCTCCACCTCTGACGGCTCCACAAGAAAGCCAGTGACGCCATCCTCGATAATTTCCTTTATGCCTCCCGCCCTGGTCGCCACCACCGGCAGGCCGCAGGACATTGCCTCCACATTCACGAGACCAAATGCCTCGCGGCTGCCGGAAGGCACAACAGCTACATCCGCACTCAGAAACCAGTCCGGAACCTCCGAGTAAGGAACATAAGGGATAAATTGCACATGCCCCCGCAGGTGCTTGCCCATTCGATGAAGATCCCGTACATAAGAAGTTTGCCTGGTCGACCCATAGAAAGCCCCGCCCACAATGACCAGCAGTGCGGAAGGGTGCTGCCGAACGAGTTCCGGCATCATCCGCAGCAGATGATGGACACCCTTCATTGGGATTAGCCGCCCCATGAACAGAATCACGCTGCGTCCGTTCCATCCCCGCGCGGTGCGCAGCTGGTTCCGGTGAAAGGCACCGTTCAGGGTGAACTGGGACTGGAAGCGTTCCGTATCCACTCCCGGATAGATGACTCTCAGCTTATGCGCATAAGCCGGCACACGGGCTGCCACCACCTCACGCAAATATTCGCTGTTCACAAGAATCTTATCCACCGTCTGGAAGCTGCGAAAAAGCATGGATGGCCGGATCGCCTTGTGCCCGATAAAGGTCGACGAATGAAGATGGAGCCAATACCGGCCGGATGGCCGGAGCCTCTTGAGCTTCAGCACCAATCCCGGACGGTTCTCAACCTCGGTAATATCCGGCTTGAACCGCCTGATCGACTGTCCGACCCGCTGTGCATAATGTCCTTTATTGACCGCCGGGAACCGTTCGCACATTACGCCGTTGAAACTCCCCAAACGGGGCAGGTTCAGGCTGCTCCGACCATAAATTCGTGCCTGCACTGACGTTCCGACCAGCGGCACAAGCTTCTCGACAACACGTTCAACCGAGCTGCTGTTCGGTGATGGCAGCGGAAATGTACCCGGAGTTACAAATGCGATTTTGGGGCTTCTCATCCTGACAATCAGCTCCTCTCTTAAGAAGCCTCAACTTTGATTTTCCAATAGTTCAGCATACGTTTCTCGCACCTTCCGTGAACCCGGCATTGTCCCATTTAGGGACATGACTGATGAAGCGGCCTATCGGCGCAGCAGCTTCTCAATAAGCAGACTTAATCCGTAGGGTCCCAGATAAGCGCCGCAGGCGTGAAAAACCGGATCCTGCAGAAACTCATGTACCTGCGTCATGAATACCGTATCATCCAAATACGTCCGTACCGCGCTTGCCGCGGTCAGAGAGAAGAATCCCATATAAGCTATCAATGCGATCGCATCGATCGTCTTTTCCAGCCCGCGCTTCCACTCGCTCAAACCGTACAGCAGGCAGCCTCCAATAACCAGACCTACCGGGATTAAAATCACCATCAGCTTTCACCTCATTAGCCAGCATTTGCAACAATGGCAAGCCTTAAACCTGCCCGCAAGCGTCCGCTGTTGATAAATAAGAGGGGATATGTCAAACTAATATCCGAAGAGTCCGAAAGAACGATCATAAAAGGCTAGGCAAACGCTTAGCCTTTCTGCTATTTTATAGTAAGTGCAAGTGAGAGAGGACGTGAATTTCCGGCATGACCCAATGGCTGCTTCGATCGATGACCGAGCTGAGCTCGCGCAAATGGATTTCGCGATTAACCGGTCGATTTGCCCAGTCGCCCGCAAGCCGGCGCTTTATTCCCAGATTTGCCCGCATGTATGGGATCCGCGTAGAAGAAGCCGAGAAAAGGCTTGATGAATACAGCACGCTCAATGAATTTTTCACCAGAAGATTAAAGCCTGGCATGCGTATTGTCCATGCGGACACGGATGCCGTTGTCAGTCCGGTCGATGCTTTGATCACGGGATGCGGGCCGATCAAGGCTGGCACGATTCTCAATGTCAAAGGCCAGGATTACACGGTAGAAGAGCTGCTGAACCGTTCCCCCCGGGTGGAGAATTACAAGAACGGCTACTATATTGTGCTTTACTTGAGCCCTACCGACTATCATCGGATTCATACCCCTGTGGGGGGCACCATTGTTGAAAGGGAGCATGTCCCCGGAAAAGTATATCCCGTCAACGACTTCGGCCTGCGCAATATGCGCAGGGTACTGAGCCGCAACGAACGGCTGATCACGTATATCCGCCATGCTCACACTGAAACGGCGGTCGTCAAAGTGGGGGCCATGAATGTCAGCAGCATTAAATATGTAGAGCCTCTCCACAATAAAGTGGAGAAGGGGGAAGAGCTTGCTTACTTCGAGTTCGGCTCAACCGTCGTTCTCCTGACCGAAGAGGATACCTTCACACCCCGTGACGATTTGCAGGCAGGCCTTAAGGTAAAAGTCGGCGAAAAGCTTGGCGTCCTGTTGGAAAAGTAGCAGACCATAGCATAAGCGGAAGTTAACAAAGCGTCCTGCGCCTGACAGAATCATTCCGATGATCGCTGCCAACCCGCATGACGCTTTTTTCAATCGGCTACCCTGCCACCCATGTTATGCTTCATCCGCATTGCCCTGTACCGGACGCTTCTCGTCCACCCCATAACAATCCGGCAAGTCCCAAGCTCAAGCCCTTACAGCACACTCGCGGCCTGCTCCATTCGCCGAACTCCCAAATCGAGCAGTTCCTCCGGCAAATGGGCAAAGCCGAACATGCCCGCCCGGCCCTGCGGCGCGTTCAGCCATAGGCTGCTGTCATCCGTGAAACGCACCCCCGCGTCTTCGCAGGCCTCTCTGAAGCGCTCATAGTCACGCCCTTCGCCCCGCCACTCTGCGTACAGATGCAGCCCCGCATCGACAGGAACAATCCGGAACCAGCGGTCAAGCCTTCCGTTCATCTGCTCGCGCAGCCGGATCAGCCTTCTCCCGCATACGCGCTTCATCCTTCGCAGATGTCTGGCATAGCTGCCGCTGTTCATAAAGTTCGCGAGCGCCCTCTGTTCCGTCAGTCCGGCAGGCCGCGGCTCGATTAACGCTTTTGCCAGACGGAACGGTTCCGCAAGCGATTCCGGCACCACGACATAACCGATCCTCAGGTCGTTGAACATCGTCTTGGAGAAGGTGCCGACATAAACCACACACCCCTTCCGATCCAACGCCTTCAGCGGTTCGGTGGGACGTCCGCCCCAGCGAAGCTCGCTGTCGTAGTCATCCTCAATAATGACGGCCTGCTGTTTCACCGCCCAGTCCAGCAGCTTCTTTCTCCGCTCAGCAGACAGGACGGCGCCGCTTGGAAAATGCCGCGTCGGCGTAACGAACAGCAGCTTGGCCGGCCAGTCGTCAGGCTGGATCCCCTGGTCATCGACCGCTGCGGGAATAATGACGCCGCTGGCTGCGCGGACAGCCAATGCCATCCCGGAATAACCGGGATTCTCGAGGACTACCGGCGTTCCCGGAGTAACAAGCAGCATGCTCAGCAGGGTGATCGCCTGTGCGGAGCCGCTGGTCAGAAATACCTGCGAAACGGATGCATGAATGCCTCTTTCCCTCCTCAGCTCCTGAACAATAGCCTCGCGCAGCGGCAAATAGCCTTCTACCGGTACGGCAGGATTGGGCCAATCCCCCGTCATTTCACGGACCTCCGCATATAATGAAGCTCGCCATTCCGCAACGGGAAAGAGCTCCGGGTCCACTTGACCAATGCCAAAGTCGATCATGGGAGGGTCAGGCTCTCCCCGAAACATTGCCCAATCCCCGGCCTGTATTCGTTCCCCAGTCTCCTGTCCGCTTGCCTCCTGCTGACCATTTGGACGGGTTCTCTCCCAGCGGGGCTTCTCTTCCCTCTCGGCTCTGGCAGCTGCATCCCGCACAAGCCGCTGCGCCCACTCCGAAAGCGGAATATTCGCCGCCTGCTCTCCCCGCACATGGCCTGATCCGGACAAATCCGGCGCAGAAGAAGAACGATAGGCAGCGAACGTGCCGCTTCCGGCTTCTGTCCTCACATATCCCTCGGCAAGCAGCGTATCGTAAGCCAGATTGACTGCCCCCCGCGACAACCCATACAGCTCCGCAAGCTTGCGGCTCGATGGCAGCCGCAAGCCCTCGGCCAGCGATCCGGCAATAATGGCTTCCCGAAGCGCCTGATAGAGGGCTTCCGTTTTCTTTCCCAATTCCCTATAGTAGCGGTCGTACGCAATCCGCAGGTCCACCTTATTCAGCTCCCAGCCAAGTGGTATATTAAAATCACTCTAAATTGGATCTTTTTAATTGTCAATAAGTGCAGTACGCTGGTCTGGAAGAAACGAGTAGCGCCGCCATAGGCGATAACAGGATTTTAAGCATATAGGGAAGAACGAAAGGGGTATCCCATGCGTCGACAGGAATTTGAAATGAACGATCAGGTTAACCAGGAGGAGCTGGACAGCTTTTTGCATGAAATGAGCTTCGGATTTCTGGGTACCGTCGATCCGGACGGTTCGCCCTGCGTCACACCGCTTAATTACGTATACCACAACGGGAGTCTGTATTTTCACGGCAGCCGGGCCGGCGAGAAGATGAGCAATCTGAAGAAGGAGGCCTCCGTTACCTTCGCAGTTGCCAAGGAATTTGCCGTCATCCCTTCTTATTTCTCGGATCCCCTCATGGCCTGTCCGGCAACCTCCTATTTCAAATCCGTCCGCATTGACGGCCAAGCCGTTGTCGTTAACGATCTTCAGGAGAAAGCGGAGGTGCTGGAGGCTCTTATGCGCAAGCTTCAGCCTGAGGGCGGGTATAAAACAATCGATGCCCGCGATAACGATTATATCCCCCGCCTGAAAGGCGTCTCCCTGGTCCGTATTGATGCTTCGAAGGTGGTAGGGAAATTCAAATTCGGCCAAAACCTCAAATCCAACGACCGCGAAGCGCTGACGGAGGGGCTGCAGAAACGCGGGCTGCCGATGGATGCCGAAACGATCGAGCTGATGCGGCGCTACTGTCCTCATCATACGGGGGACTAGGGCATATACGGCCTGCCGGACTTAACCCTAATGCTGATCAGCAAACAAACAAGGCTTCATCCGCAGCATAACTGCAGATGAAGCCTTGTTTGTTTCGCATATCGCCGACCTTACCGGATTTCGGAGGGATTTTTCCCGGTATATTGTTTGAACTGACGGCTGAAAAAGAAAATATCCCGGTACCCCAGCGCGTCGGCCACCTCCGTCACATTCATTCCAGCGTGCATAAGCAGATGCTGGGCCCGCTCAATTCGGGTCCGGATCATATAGGATTGCACCGAGGAGCCGATCATTTCTTTAAACTTGATGGAGAAATACCGCGGGGACAGCTGCGCGCGCTGCGCCAAGTCCTCAACGCGATGGGCAATCCCGGGATTTTGCCTGACATAATTGGCGATCTCGTGAATCGCTTCCGTCAATTGGTTGCTGGCTTTGCGCTCAACCGGTCCCTCGCGATCCTCGCGCAGCAGATGAATCATCAGCTGCTTGAGAATAAGCTGGGCCTCTTCCTCCGCCGCGTAAGTCTTGACCAGGAAGAGCCTGACATAACGGGAAAGCATATGCTCAAAATCAACCGTTTCATTCAGCACCCGGTACGACTGCGGAATGATATCGACGGATTCCTTGACGGCAAAATGAATATAGGTCAGAACGAGCGGCATTTGCGGGTTATGCGTAGCGCTCGTATAATCTCCGGGGCGGAACAGAAAACAGCTGCCTTTGGAGATGGGATAGGTTTTTCCGTTCAATTCCAGTTCCCCTTGGCCGCTCCATATATAGAACAAATCAAAATTGGGAATAGGCCTCTCGCGTTTCTGCCATTTCCAGCCGGGCTCGCAGACGATCTTGGCAAATGAGGGCAGCAGCACGAAGGACGAGGCATTACAATGCAGCATACAAACTCCTCCTAGGCGAACAAGTACAGCAGCAATAAGGCATACCGTTGTCATCATACACCAGCGCAAAAACGCTTCGCAACCCGGCGCAAAAAAATCGTGTTCATGATGGCCTACCACAGCTTAAAAGTGATATAATATCAGCTAAAAGACTTCCGTTGCCCCTTGAACGGTTGAATGATCTATTTTGGAAGGATGAATGAATTCCATGAACCCACTTGCCCAGCAGTTGAATGAGACGATTGAGCGAGAAAATGTTAACATTTATGCAATGCTGTCCTCACTTGGCAAAGCGATTTATTTTCCAAAGGAAGGCATTTTGAGCCAGTCGGCCGAAGCAAAAGCGAAGGCGAAGAAATTCAATGCAACGATCGGCATCGCCATTGAAGGCGGACAGCCGATGCATTTGAAGGTGATCCAAGACACATTGTCCGCGTATAATCCGAAGGACATTTATGAATATGCTCCCCCCGCAGGCAAGCCCGAGCTGCGCACGGCATGGAGAAACAAGATGGTGGTGGAGAATCCGTCGCTTGCAAACAAATCCTTCAGCAATCCAATCGTGACAAACGCCCTTACTCATGGCCTGAGTATTGTCGCTGACCTGTTCGCGGATCCCGGCGACGCGGTTATTATTCCGGACAAAAACTGGGAGAACTACGAATTGACCTTCGGTATCCGCCGCGGAGCGGTTATGGTGGAATATCCTCTATATAATGAACAGGACCGGTTCAACAGCGAGGGGCTAAGGCAAGCGCTGCTGGATCAGAAGAACAAAGGCAAAGCGATCGTTGTCCTGAATTTCCCGAACAATCCGACCGGCTATACGCCAGGCGCTGCGGAAGGCGCAGAAATTGTCGCTGCGATCCGCGATGCCGCCGAGGCGGGCGTTAACGTTGTCGTGGTGACGGACGATGCCTACTTCGGACTCTTCTTCGAAGACTCCATGCACGAATCGCTGTTCGGCCAATTATCCGATCTGCACCCGCGAGTGCTGGCTGTTAAAGTGGACGGGGCAACGAAGGAAGAATATGTATGGGGCTTCCGCGTAGGGTTCATTACGTACGCATCCCAATCGGCAGCTCTGCTTGCGGCTTTGGAACAAAAGACGCTGGGAATCATCCGCGCGACGATTTCTAGCGGCCCGCATCCATCGCAAACCTTCGTGCTGCGTGCGCTGCAGTCGCCGGAATTCGATGTGCAGAAGGCCGAGAAGGCTGCCATCATGAAAGGCCGTGCCAACCGCGTGAAGGAGCTGCTCGACAGCGGACGCTATGGCAATGTGTGGTCTTACTATCCGTTTAATTCCGGATACTTTATGTGCCTCAAGCTGACCGGCATAAGCGCCGAGTCAGTGCGGACCCGGCTGCTGGACGAATACGGCGTGGGCACAATCGCGCTTGGAGAAACGGATTTACGCGTTGCCTTCTCCTGCATTGAGCAGCCGGACCTGGAGGAACTGTTTGATACCATCTATAAAGCGGTACAGGACATTGCCGTAGCCAGCAAATAAACAGCACTATCCTGCAAGCAGGACCGGGAGACCGGTCCTGCTTTTTTTATATAGAAGCAAGAGCGGTCAATCATCAGATTCGCCCAAAAAGCTGCGCTTCGTGCGGGCCTTCCGCAAGCCAAACACATACAGGATTATGAGCAGAACCGCAGCTGCGGCTGGAATCGGATATCCGCGAATGGGCAGAAGTATCGCCTGCGGCAGCCAGATCAGCGCCCCGCACAGCAGCAATCCGGTACGGTCCACCTTGATCAGCGCCGACAAACGCGATTCATCCGGCAGCGGATAAAGATGGCGCCAGACGGAATGGCGGTGCGACTGCACGAGCGAACTGAGCTGTATGCCCGCAAGCCACAGCAGCAGGAGACACACACCGGCAGAACCCCAGCCCGACCATAGCGCCGAATTAGCGGCAAGAAAACTGGCGAAGATGCCGAAAACAGTCAGCCTCAGCACGATGGAACCAAGCTCGGTACGGATGAGGGTATGCGCATATAAATAAGCGAAGGCGTTCTTCTTGCTGAAAGTCAGCCGCGCCGGAAGCCATGACATGTACCTCCTCGCGGATACCTGGGCATTCTCTGCCGGCACATCCGCAAAAGCGCTGAAGAACGTATTGAACCGCCGCCGCGTGGCATTCTCATCCGCGATTAGCGTAAGCCAGGGCATCGGATAGCTTCGCAATCCGCGGTAGATCAAAGCCATTACACCAGCAGCCGCGATCATATAGACAGCTCCCAGCCAGGGCTCAGCCTTCAGTAATACGGCCAAACCCACCGCCGTGACAATCCACCGCAGTACCCGCATGCCGCGCCTTGCGCCAATCCATGCAAGCTGCCGCTCTCTCCAGGCCGCTCTCGCATTCAGCAGCTTCATGACAAGAACCGCAAGCAACAGCAGCTGCCAGACAAGCAGGCCCGGACCTTTCACATAAAGGAGGCTGTACACCAGGCAAACGACGGCCGCCCCGATCAGCCCTGTAATTCCGTTATACAGGAAAGATCGCCTGAGATAGCGGCCCATCTGCGCTTCGCGGGGCACAAGAAACACTGTATCGGCTTCCCGCAGCCACGTCCGCAAAGGATTCCAGCACACAACAGGCGTCAGCGCAATCACGCCGACCCATGCAAAAGGGAAAGATAGGCTCACCTGGTGAATCAGCGTGGTGTAGCCGGCAAAGCCGGCAATGAGCAGAAACGAGGTCACCAGCGGCACGCCGCTCTGGACCATAGAGCTTATGTATGGCATCGACTCTTTCCAAAAAGCGCGCGCACGCGTGCTCCACAATGTCTCAACTGACCGGTCCATGGGATCCCCCATCCGCGACAAGCCGGTAGAAAGCTTCCTCCAGCGATTCGCCGCCCCTCGCCAGACCTGCCGCCGCACAAACGTCCGCAAGCGTCCCCTGGGCAATAATTCTCCCTTGATGGAGGACGATAAACCGATGGCAGTAGCTCTCGACCGTAGACAAAATATGCGAGCTCATAAATACCGAAGATCCCTGCCGGGTGACCTCGACCAGCTGATCCAGCAGGGAACGGATGCCGAGCGGATCCAGCCCCAGAAAGGGCTCATCGATGATATAGAGCGGCGGACGGGCCAGCAAGGCGTTCATAATCATGACCTTCTGGCGCATTCCCTTGGACAAATGCGCGGCGAATGCGCGCCTTTTGCCCGTCATGTAGAAATCATCCAGCAGACTTTCCGTACGTTCCTTAAAGATGGATTCCTCCATCCCGTAAGCCATTCCGGTCAGACGCAAATGCTCCTCCACCGTCAATTCGTCAAACAGCAGCGGCGTCTCCGGGACAAAAGCAAGCGCGCTGCGGTAATGCTCCGGCTGCTCCGCAAGCGTATGGCCCTGAATGCGGACCTCGCCCTTATGCGGCTGCATCAGCCCCAGAATATGCTTGATAGCTGTGCTTTTACCAGCACCATTGAGCCCGATCAGGCCAATCATTTCCCCGGGGCGCACCTCAAAGGAAAGATCATGCAGCACAGGCTTTCGCGGACTATATCCGCCTGTTAAATGTTGTACATGCAACACCGGTTCCATCACTACTCACCTCAATAGCTATTATACCGAAAAATAACATCCAAGCGAAATCCGCCAGGGGATCCGCCCGGATGCCATTATTATCATTCACGATAACCATTCAAGAGCCCTCTGTCTTCATCAAGCGGAAGAAGTGGTTGTAATAATAGCCGCGGAGGTTGCCTCCATGTCCCGGATCGCTTTTTTTATCTGCTCAATGGCTCTCCAGTTGCCGCTCTGCTCGTTATGCAGGTTCTCAAGCTTCCTGCTCAGCTCCATTTGCTCGTATTCGGAGAAAAATCTCCTCAGCTGCTTGCTGACATCCAGAAGCATGGCAAGGGCTGCGGTCTGCTCATCGACCTCTCCATTCTCCAGCAGCTCCGATCTGAGCCGGCGGATAATCGCATCTTTGCCGGGAGAGCTTACGATATAACGTCTGGAAGTAAAGATCAGCATCACTTTGATCTTCTCCTCACGGAGCTGCCCGTCTATCAATAAAGGCTCTACAAGCTTCTCGAACGTATTCTCGCGGATTTTGGTCCGGTAAGCAAAATAGCTCATCCAGGCTCTCATCGTCTTGAGCTTCCGGGTACTCCGGATCAGCTCCAGAATCTGCGATTTACCGCTGCACTGGCAGGCACACGGCGTTTCCTCAATCAGCTGTTCCCTTTTATTCCAGGTAATGTGGCCGTCCAGCAGCATTTCAATAATTGCTCCGCCAATGGAATAGATCTGCAAGTAGGAACGGTACAGACGGCTTCTGTTGTTCGGCTGAACCTGGACAGCCATTAAGACGAACTCTTGCGCCAGTGTCAATTCTCCACCCATAACAAATCCTCCTTCCAGCTTTTGCATCTGTATCTTTTCTTACACTTACCCCTCCGCAGAAGAAACGCCCCACCTGCAATTAAGGCGAATGCCCATGACACTGCCAGTTAAGAGAAAAAGGCTGACACTGTCCCTTTGGCGGTAAAGTCAGTTTCAGCTCATAAAAATATCTGAAAAAGGATAAGAATTTTTATAGATTCTGATCGTTCAAAAAGCCAGTCCGCCGTCATAAGTTTATGACGGCGGACTGGCCAAGAAGCATCCGGTTATTTCTTAGGCAAGATTGATGGCTTTTATAATTTGCGGATCAATTTTTGGCTCCCGATCGATATTCATCAAGCCGTTAACCTCCTGCTGAACGTCGGTGATCTGGGTATAGCAGAAGCCGCATGCATAAGGCAGCTGCTTGATCGCCGTTGTAATGCTGCGGAAGCGCTCGATAAACTGCTCCTCCGTCTTCACCTGGTTGCCGTAGCCCCAGCCTTCCTCCGAATTGAAGGCAATCCCGCCATATTCGCTGATCAGGATGGGCTGGCCTTTGTAGGCATAGTCCCCGGCCATGGCGAATTTGCTTCTGTTGAACGCTTTGTCAAAAATCGCATCCTTGTCCGCGTACCAGGCCGCGAATGCTTCCCCCCGCTCCTCATAATCGTGAAGGGTAATAATGTCCGACACCGTATGCTCCCATCCGTCATTGACGATAACCGGGCGCATGGCGTCGAATGCTTTGGTCAGATGATAAATCGCCACGGTGAACTGCTGTTGTTTGTAGTCGCTGGCAATGCTGCCGACGCCCCATGATTCGTTGAACGGCACCCATGTGACGATGCTTGGATGATTATAATTCTGGCGCACCGCGTCCATCCATTCCCGGGTAAAACGCTGCACAGCGTCGTCGTTGAACTCGTAAGCAGCCGGCATTTCCGACCAGACGAGCAGACCTTTCCGGTCACACCAGTAATGGAACCTTGCATCCTCCACCTTCTGGTGCTTGCGCACGCCATTGTAGCCGAAGGCCATCGCTTTGTCGATATCCTCGATCAGCGCGTCGGCTGAAGGCGCCGTCAGATGCGAATCCTTCCAATAGCCCTGGTCCAGAAGCAGACGCTGATAGAGCGGCGTTCCGTTGAGCAGCACCTGGGCATTCTGAATCGATATTTTGCGGACGCCGAAGTATGACTGCACATGATCCACCGGTGCGCCGTTTCGGAGCAGGGTGAATTCGACCTCATACAGATTGGGACGCTCGGGCGACCACAGATGCGCCGATTTCCATTCCCCGACATTTTCGCTCAGCAGATCCATCTCCACGCTCGTCTGGGCACGGTCGACTGTCTGCTGCAGCTCGCGGATGAAGGCACCCTTGAAGGTGACCCTTGTTTTCAGGCTCAGGCTATCCGCCGTCTCGCTGCCGCGCACATCATACTCAAATTTTATTGTCCCTTTGTCGGCATCCGGCGTCATCTTCACCGAATCGATATACTGCGGCTCCACGGCCTCCAGCCAGACACTCTGCCAAATTCCGGTCGTCTGCACATACCAGCAGCCAAAATTCTCCGGTACCCACCGCTGCTTGCCGCGGGGATTATTGCAGCTGTTGCTGTCCTCGACGCGGACGGTCAGCTTATTGGCGCCTTCTTCTCTCAATGCTTCTGTAATATCGAAGGAAAAAGCCGTGTAACCGCCTTCATGCCGGCCAACTGCCGTCCCATTGACCCACACCTTCGTCAGATAGTCGGAAGCCTGAAAGTTCAGCCTGATCCGCTTCCCGGCCCACTCCCCCGGAATCTCCAGATCGCGTTCATACCATACGACAGGATGAAACTTCTCCTCGCCGATTCCGCTTGCCTTCGTCTCATACGTAAAAGGAACAATAATTCGGCGGTCACCCGGAACATCCTTATGCCAGCCCGCACGCTCCCCTTCGGATTCATCGTCGAAACGGAACTCCCAAACTCCGTTCAGACTCATCCAGGATTGACGATAAAACTGCGGCCTCGGGTATTCTTTGTCCACTTCAAATTGCAGCATCATTTGACCTCCTGTAGCTTTTTTTTGAGTATAGCATATTATCTATGAACTTCAAACATTTAATATATTAAGAGTGTTATGAAAAAATAATTGAAAATAAAAGCTCCCTTTCTCTTACTCTTTTATGACGTTTTTGTTAAATCATCCGAAAAACGGTCCCGCTTCCCTGCCCTGCTATCTTTTTTATGCTAAAATATAGATTCGTAAGAAGAATCCGCTAACGCCTTTCAAAAAAACATGCAACTTTTCCCTGCCCTGCCAGCGTCTCTATTCTATGGAAAGAAGATTAAGAGGAGATTGATGTAATGAATACCGACATCCAGACAACTACATACAACCGGCAAGAGCAGTCGGTACCGCGCAAAAGAAGATCGACATTTCTGCTTTTTGTATCGGTATGGATCATCCTGATAGCCGGCGGCGTCACCGGAGCCGTCTGGTATACCGACCAGATCAAAGAACAGATGACCCTGGAGATCAGCCAGCAGACCGCCCGGCAAATCTCCGCCATGCAGACCGATTACCAGAACCGGATTAAGCAGCTTCAGACGGATTTCTCCGGTCAAATCACCAAGGTTCAAGGCAAAGTGGACGCCCTTAACGAGCTTCTGGAATTCACCAAGGATAATGCCAGCAACAAGACGGATAACAGCAACAAGCTGTATACGCAAATGAGCGAGGTCAAGAAAGAGCTGGACGAGCTGAAAAAAAGTCTGGATGTCTTGAAATGACCATGACCATTAAACAATTCAACCGTTTCTGTCTGCTGACATGCGCGCCTTTTATCGGCCTTTTTATATGGCTGCTGTATTCCAATATGTCGATTTCGCTGCCCGGCACCGCTTATCCCAAGGATTCCGCAGCCGTTCCCGCGATTACGAAGCAGACCGGCCAGCTTCTGGGCGATCTGGATCTAGCCAAGAAGACAGCCACTGCGACGGCCCAAACGCTGAAAAAATCAATCGCGCTTTATCAAGCTACCAATGCGAGCATGAACAGCATCGTCAAGACGGCATCCGCCCAGGTGGGCCGTCCGGCTAAAATATATGATAGACGCATTACAAGAAAAATCGGCACTCCGATGCAAACCATCCAATCCGATAATTTGCAGGCCCAGCTGTTCGCCGTGCATGCGCAGAATTTCAGCGGCTATGCGCTTAAGGTCAAGCTCAAGACGGACAAAGGCATGAAGATGGTGCTCGGTCAGGACAAGTATGGCAGCGCTGAAACCACCCTGTCTGCGGTCAGGCGCTATAAGGCGGTTGCCGGCGTAAATGCAGGCGGCTTTGCGGACGACCGGGGCAAACGCTATCCGCTAAGCACAACGGTCATCAACGGAGAGTATCTGAGCGGATTCCAGCCGACCTACAAGGACTTGTTCTTCGTTGGCCTGAACGAACAAATGGAGCTGATCGGCGGCAAATACGCGGATAAATCGCAGCTCGACAAGGAGAAGCCGAAGTTCGGCGCCTCTTTCGTGCCTGTGCTGCTGAAGAACGGGATTACGCAGACAATCCCGGACAAATGGAAAAGCAGTCCGCTGCGCGCTCCCCGCACGGCCATCGCCAATTATAAGGATAATCAGCTGCTCTTCCTCGTCGTCGATGGCCGCAATGAGAATGGCAGCTCGGGTGCGACGCTTGCGGAGATGCAAATTCTGCTGTCCCGTTTCGGCGCCATTGACGGATATAATCTGGACGGCGGCGGTTCTTCCTCGCTGGTCTTCAACGGCAGAGTAGTGAACCATCCTTCGGATGGGGCACTGCGGGCGCTCCCGACGAACTTCCTGTTTTTCGAATAAAAGAAGCAATAGCCTAGAAGCCCCGGCGCGATGCGACCGGGGCTTCTCTATGATCATTGGCTTAACGAATCTATGAATTTTACAATAGAATCTCCATGCCGCAGAAGGCTGTCCCGATCGGTCCTTCATAGTTCTCGGCAACCTCCGCGGCAAGCTGATCGATAGGCCCAAAATGCGGCAGATGAGTCAGAACAATGCTTTTGACACGCGCCTGATTGGCCAGTCTTCCGACCTCTTCGCTGTTCATATGGCCGTATTTACGGGCGTCTGCGATCTCCTTGTGGAAGGAGGTTTCCGCGATCAGCACATCGGCCTCCGCACAATGCGCGATCAACGATTCATCATAATAGGTATCCGCGGTATACACCAGCTTGCGGTCCCCAATATTGATAATCATGCCCACACAATAAGCCTCATGAAAGGTTTTGAAGAAGGTGAAATCAAGTCCGAGCAAGCTCAGCTTCTCTCCCGCTTCGATCCGGTGGATCTCCGTGCCCATCATCGGTGGATAAGTCAGGTCCTTATCCGCCTCCGCGGCAAAATAAACAGGCAGCGGCTTGCTCCGGTTGCCCAGATCGGTATCGATCAGGCAGGCATACTGCAAGCAGCCCAAATCGGCAACATGATCGTGATGCTTATGCGAGATTATAACCGCATCCAGCCTGTTCAGCGGGATATAACGCTGCACCTGCGCCAGTACGCCGCTGCCGCAGTCAATCAGAAGGGAATGCCCCTCATGTTCCAGCAAATAACCGGCTGTCGCTTCTCCGGCTTTGGGGTACGCGCCCCAAGGTCCAAGTACCGTTATTTTCATTTTCTTTTCCCTCCCAATTCATAAAGCAATGCGAGATTGTAAGCATCCTGCGCCATATAGTTGCTTGCGAGCTCATGCTTGCCCGATTGAAAAAACATCCGGACAAGTGAGCTGTTGGTCTGCATATGCTGCGTATAAGGGGATAAATAGACCGTTTCCGCTTCCGTCGTATTGCGGATATACTGCTCCAGCTGGAGCTCGTACTCCAGATCCGTTGCGTTGCGGATTCCCCTGATCACCGCGCCGATTCCGTGGGCATTGATATAATCGGCCACAATCCCTTCGTAAGGGGCAATGACCGTCCGTGCCGCATACGACTCCGGAATGGAGCTTTGCACGAGCTCCGTCCGCTGCTCCAGGGAGAACAAATGACTCTTCGAGCGGTTGTTCGCGACTACGATATGTATCGTTTTGAATAGTTTAAACGCACGTTCAATGACAGATACATGCCCAAGTGTAATAGGATCAAAGCTCCCTGCGTAGACAGCCTTCATGATCATTCTCCCTTTACCTGCGCCGCCTAGAGCGGCGACAGCCGATTCTCCTTGCATTGTAACATTAGAACAAGCAACAACCAAGAGGCCGCCAGGCCCGCATTTCATGAATGCGGCCCCGACAGCCTCTATTAGCAGCCTATACTGCGTCTATTATCCGTTCAATGATCCGCCTACCGTTACGATTTCCGCCCGGCCGACCGGAAGCGGGCTCCCGCTTTCCGGCAGAGGCTCTACCGCCTCTTCAATCACATTGCTTTTATACCAGCGGGCAGCCTGGCTGCTGCTCCATGAGAGTTCGGTCGGCTGATTCGTCGTATTAAACCAGCGCAGAATCAGATCGCCCGTCGCTTTGGCAATCTTCACCGTCGACAGCGCCATATTCGCCCCTGACCATTCCACAAACTGGTGTTCCGCAGGCAATGTTCCCTCCTGCTGTGCAGTCTGAACCGACATCCACGGCACCTGCTCCTGATAGGCCATCGCAAAGGATTTCTCTCGTCCCTCTCCGCCTTCATGGGGGATGAACAGATACTCGGCGGAATGCTCGCCGATACACTGCGCTTCCGGCGTCGGGAACACCCCCCAATCCCCCAGCTCGCCAACGGCGCGCAGCAGGGTAACAGCGATCGTATTGCGTCCGTCGCGCAGAACTTCGTATTCGTTCAGACCCAGATTGGCAACGGTTATGCCGCCATTCCCGTCGCTTACGTTCACGAACGCCTGCTGATGCTGGGCATTGCTTGGATTGAGCCATTCCTCTGCCGGCTGAAGCTCGCGGACAGCCACTTCGAAGATGGAGTCAACCTGGTGAACGGACGCATCAACATCAGAAGGGAACAATACACGCAGACGGTGGTCCGTAGCCTGATTGTCAAAGCGCGTATGGAAGCGGACAAAAGGATTACCCTGCTCCAGCGTAACCAGCGTGCTCAATCGCAGGATAACCGTCTTGTCAGAGCGCTGTGCCTTGCGCTGCAGAAAAGGAACGAATTCAGCCATTTCCTGAGCCAGTCTCTCATCCGCTCCCGCCGGAATTTCCCATTCATGAACAATTTCGTAGCTGGTGTGAAATTCCGTTTTCTCATGAAGCGAGATCACAGCCGGATGGCCGAAGGTAGTCAGCGTCTGTTCGCCCTCGGGCTGCTTGTAAATATATTCATTGCCGATATCTCCCGTGTTGTCGAAAGCGCCCAAATCCTTATACACACGTCCATTGCGCTTGTCGACAACATGAAGGGTGCCGTCTTCTTGAATGCTCGCGGCCAGAAATTCATTTTCCATCGTGCGCGAGTCTTCCGCTCCGGCTTCGGCAGCCGCAGAAGAACCCGCGGACCCTGCTCCACCTTGCGCATAAGCGAGCGCATAGGTACGGTATCCGAGCGCCGGCACGGCATCTGCATGAAGCGTAATCCGCACCGAGCGGGCCATGTAGGGCTGGCGGAACTTATCCTTGGGCAAATCATAGCCGAAGGTGACGCCCAAATCCTCGATGCTGGCAGGTACGGAAAGTCCTTTACCATCAATGACCTTGTAATCGTTCAAATTTATCCGCTTCAATTCATCGATCAGAGCTTCTCTGTCCTTCGAGCCCATTGGCAGCCGCTGAATATCGACTTTGGTATGAACGACGCCGCTCCGCTGCCAGCCGGTCGTATTGAACAGCACAAAAGGAACCGCGTCCTTGCCGTCAAAGGCATCCGCCGTATTAATCCCGGAAATAATCGCCTTCATGCTTTCCTCGGCGATTTCCTCCGCCACCCGGTAGCTCTTGGCGAACCGGGTCATCATCTCGCGGTGCACTTCATCGACGCTGCAGCCGCAGATACTGTCATGCGGGTGATTCTGCATCAAAGTCTTCCACGCATAAGTGAACAGATGATGCGGGTAAGGCTTGCCGGTCAGCGCGGCGAGCGCAGCCAGCGGTTCCGCCACCTTCTCCAGCATCGTCTGGCCGCGCTGGTTCTCCTGCTTGATATAAACGCGGGCGGATGCGGTATTCGCAAGCGTAAACCAGCCATCAGTCTGCTGGCTCCGCAGCTCGCCCTGAATAACGGCCAGGTCATCCGGAATCGCAGCTTTGACACTGGCGATATAGTCATCGAAGTTGGAGTGGACAAAGTTCACATCAGGCTGAATTCTGCGTGCCGTGTTCAGTGCCGCAGACAGGTCCGTCTGCACGGGCTGATGGTCGCAGCCGTTCATGAACAGCAAATGCGGGGTTGATGCGAATTGCTCCGCGTCGTTCAGCTTTCTTTTCCAATAGAGCTCCGCTTCTTCGGGATCCGTAGGGATTTCCATGCCGTTATGATACCAGTTGGCAAATAAAATACCGAGCACCTTCGAGCCGTCCGGCGATTCCCAGTGCATTTCCGAGAACGTCGAGGAGTAGCTGCCCGAGGATTCATTATTGAAGCCGGTCGGCTTCACGCCCCTGCCGAATATCGCGGTATCAATTCCCGCCTGGCGAAGAATTTGCGGAGCCTGCCCCATATTGCCGAACGAATCGGGAAAATAGCCGACCTTGGATACCTTGTCATACAGGCTGGCATCCTGAAGACCAATCAGCAGATTACGGATATTCGCCTCGCTGCTGGTCAGGAATTCATCCTGAAGAATATACCAGGGACCGATCTGGATTTGACCATTGCGGATAAAATGCTCCAGCCGTTCCTTCATTTCCGGCCTGACCTGCAAATAATCCTCAAGAATTATCGTCTGCCCATCCAGATGAAAGCTGCGGAATTCGGGATCTCTCTCCATCAGTTCCAGCAGCGTATCCATCAGCTCGATCAAGCGCACGTGATGCTTCTCATAAGGCATATACCATTCGCGGTCCCAATGGGAATGGGAGATTACATGAACCGTTTTAGCAGAATCAGACATATACACTCTCCTTTTATATAACAAATATACAAATAATAAATGGTCTATTGATTCTAATCTAACTTATCACTCTGTTATTTCCTCGTCAATCGTTTTATTTTCCTTGCGCAGTATAGCTTTGAAACGGATTTTTAAACATTTACAAACACCGTGTATACTTGTATATTTGTTATATAAATTCAGGCTGGAGATGAATCGCTTGACCCAATCCGAAAAACGCATCCCTTTATATATTCAGCTTCGTTCCTTCGTTCTGGAGCAGATCCGGCTGGGGGTCTGGAACAAGGACGACCGGCTGCCGACGGAGCATGAGCTGGCCGCCACGTTTAATGTGAGCCGTATTACCGTCAAAAATGCGCTCCAACAGCTTGTCAAGGAAGGCTTGATTTACCGCATTCAAGGGAAGGGAACCTTTCTGTCCGCCCCTGGTATCGGGGAAAAGCCGATTTATACCGGTGAAGGCAGCGATGCTGACGCACCTGCCGGTACCCGAAAAACGATCGCCTATTTGATGCCCCGTTTGCAGAACGCCTTTACTGCCCATATCCTTGGCGGGATCGAGGAGGTGCTCGTACAAGCGGGTTACAACCTGCTGTTTTTCAAAACGAATGACTCCCAGGAAACGGAGAGAGAACGGATTCGGCAGGCGGTACGGCTGGGCGTAAAAGGCCTGATCGTCTTCCCGGTGGACGGCGAGCATTATAACGAGGAGCTGGTTCAGCTGACCTTGTCGCGTTTTCCCCTTGTCCTGATCGACCGTGACATGCCGGGAATCGCCGCAAATTGCGTATACTCCGACCACAGCGGAGGTGCCTATGAAGCGACAATGCATCTTATTCGTATGGGGCATCGCCGCATCGCTTATATCGCAACCGGAAAAAGCGGGACGACGAGCGTAGAGGAGCGGATGAACGGATATGAGAAGGCCCTGTTCGATAACGGGCTGCCCTCCCCTCACAGCCACCGGTTAACAGGAGCGGCTGCGGCCGGGATCGAAGCCTTCCTGGATACGCATCGGGAGACGACGGCCATCTTCGCCGAGAATTCCGGGACCGGCTATGAGGTGATGAGAACGGCCGCCAGACTGGGTATCGCAATACCGGAGCAGTTATCCCTAGCCTTCTTCGATGATGTGGAGTATGGCGACATGTGGTCTGTTCCCCCTACTGTGGTCATCCAGCAGGACAAGCTGATCGGCCAGGAAGCAGCCCGGCTGCTGCTGTCCGTGATGGCCAATCCCATGCAGGAGCGGCGCAAAATCGTGCTTCCTGCCGAACTGATTGTCCGTGAATCGACCAGGGCTTGTGCAGAAGAACAGGAATAGCATGAGATAGGCTCAACTATCTTGTTCCTTACGGGATATTGTCGTACATGCGGCCTATTATACAACCAGGGAAAAATACAAGCTTTCGATTATTTAAAAGCCTGGTGAAAAAACCAGGCTGCGCATGCATAGCCCGTTCATCACCGGTCTATTAAAGTCGACCATCTTAAATACTGCGCCGTACTGCGCAGGCGAGAGAGCTTCTCGCGGTACGACGGACTTAGAAAGGAGCCAGGCTATGCCGGCAAGACCTCAGCTTATTCTGGATGCGGGAGGCGTACTTGTTACTAATCTTTCCCCCTTGTTATGGCAGCAGTTGGCCGCTGAAGCAGCAGTCTCTCACGATCAGCTGGTTGAGAGCTATAAGCGGAGTATGCGTGAGGATTTATGGAATGGAAAAGCTGAGGAAGCTTTTTTTTGGAACTGGCTGCAGGTTCAATTTCCCGCTCTGCGGGAGGATCGGGCGCGTGAGCTCCTCATCGCGAATTTACAGCCCTTGCCCGCCTTGCAGCTGATACCGTATTGGAGTAAATTCTTCGATATTCATCTGCTCAGCAATCATCGGGCTGAATGGCTGCTGCCAGTTCTCTCACATGTCAGGTATTGTCTGACGAGCCTGACGATATCAAGCGAATTCGGCTCCTCCAAGCCGGGTCCCGCCATCTTTGCGCAAGCCGCCTCTCATCTGACGCCCGGCAGTCCGGCGCTTTATGTCGATGATCAGCAGGACAACCTGCAGCAGGCCTTGGCCATGGGCTGGCAGGCGCTCCGGGCAGATCACAGCGGGAGCTGGGCACGCCAGGTCATCCCCCTCCTTTTGCCCTAACAAGAGAAACGGCTGTCGTCGTCCCCTTGCCGGTGCAGTTCGTTTCCTTGGAACTTATAGAAATTTACAGGAGTGAAACAAATACATCCCATCAGATTAAGTTAAGAAGAATCGACTGAAGCCATCTTGGCGGCACAGTTAGTTTCTTACCATAAAACTATCAGAAAAAGGATAAGATACATTCTCTGACAGTTCGGGAGGAAACCTGATGTTCTCTGGCGGCACAGCAGTTTTTTTCATCCAGACCTTACCGGCATTTATAAGGGCAAAAAGCCCGGCCCCGATGAATAATCGGTGTCGGGCTTTCTCGTTTAAGACCAGTCAACGCATTAGCTCACGCTCTGCGGATGATTATCGGCGACCAGATCAAGGCTTGCCGCTCTGGCGTTGGTCTCCACCTGCTCAGGACTTTTGCATCCGGGGATAACGCAAGTCACGGCCGGATGCTTCAGACACCAGGCCAAGGCCCATTCCGCCATATTGACGTTTGCGGGAACCTCTGTTCTGCTGATTTCCTCCACCCGGCGCAGCCTGGTCGCGGTTAGCTCCTTGTCATGGTTCGAGCGCACGTCGTTAGCTGCAAATAAGGCTCCCGGCTTGTATTTGCCGCTCAGATAACCGCTTGCGAGCGGAACCCGCGCAAGTACGCCCAGATCTTGCTCGATACAGGCAGGGAATACACGATTCTCCGGAGTCGTATCCAGACGATTATAGACCACCTGGATGGCTTTTGCGTTGACCTTCGAGGCTGCGGCCGTCTGGTGCAAATTATCGTTGCTGCCGATCGAGATGCCAAGGTTGCGTATTTTGCCGGCCTGCACCTGCTTGTCCAGCATCGTCCACAGCTCGTCGTTGTCGAACACCGAATCCGGTCCCGAGTGGAACTGGTACAGATCGATATAGTCGGTCCGCAGCGACTTCAGGGATTCCTCCAGCTGAGTGCGGACTTCATCGGCCGCCCAGTAGGAGGAATTATTTTTATCCAGAGCGCTGTGCCCGAACTTGGTCGCAATAATCCACTTATCGCGGCTGCCTCTGCGTTCCACGTAATTGCCGATGAAGCTCTCCGACAGATGATGCCCGTAGCATTCCGCCGTATCGAGCAGATTGATGCCGACCTCCTGGGCTTTGTCCAGAATGGCATCCACCTCGTCCTGGGTAAAGTCCTTACCCCATGCGCCTCCGAACTGCCAGGTTCCCACGCCAACGACCGATACCTTAAGCTCCGTTTTTCCGAGCGTCCTGTACTTCAAGAACATCATCTCCTTTATTTAAAATATAAGAAAGTATAAAACCATTTGCTTATATTCTGAGGGAAGAAAGTTGTTGCCCCCCAGAGGACGGCGTTAGCCGCTGCTTCTTGACGGATAAACAAATCATATTTTTAATTATAGAAAAGCGGGTAAGCGATTACAAGAACTGAAAAGAAGTTGCCTTACTTACCTCCATGTTATCCATGTGAACCAAACCCGTCCCGATGCTCCAGTCAAGCGAAAGCTTCAGGGCTAAGTTAACACTTTCTTATATTATCGAAGCTGCCGGTGCGTTGCATCGTTCCATGACGGAGGCCGAAAACGATAACAATTTGCTGTTGACTCCCTCGCATTACATCCATTATATTTAACGAGTGAAACGTTTCATTTTATGATGATTCCGGGTCCCGGCTTTTCGGACTGCGATCTTCTGCACGTTTCTAACGCTTTTCTGACCGGGAGAAATCCCTCTAGGCTTGCTTTATAAATGTTTTGAGAAGAGGGAATGGTGGCTTATATCCGCAACGATTAAAGATGTAGCGGCGGCGGCGGGCGTTTCTGTCGGAACTGTATCCAAACTCATTAACAAGTCGGGTTATGTAAGCGACAAAATCAGAGAACGGGTTCTGCTTGCCATAACTCTGCTCAACTATCAGCCCAATGCCGTCGCCAGAAGCTTGAAGCAGTCCAAAACGCATCTGCTGGGTCTCATCGTCGACGACATTTCCAATCCTTCCATCACGAAGATGATGAAGTCAATCGAGGACGTGGCCAGAAATAAAAGCTACAATCTTATTATTTGCTCCCACAATAATGATTCTGAACAAGAGATGAAAGCGTTCCAGTGGCTTCAGGAAAAAAGGGTCGATGGAATCATCGCGATTCCCACGGGAGCCGAACTGGATGAGCTCCAGCTGCCAAGCTCCATTCCCATCATGACCGTGGAACGGAAAGTGAAGTACAACCGGTTTTATTCCGTTATCCATGAGAATATCCATTCTTCCTTCTCGCTTGTGCAGCATCTGTACATCCATGGCTGCCGCCGTCTGCTGTTCATCCATGGGCCGCTTCAGGACCATGTGGAACATGAGCGGCACCAAGGCATCCGCCAAGCGATCGGGCAGCTGGGTCTTGACCCGGAATTGCAGATATTCCTTGAGGCAGGCACGGACATTGAATCTATTTCCGGTGCAGTGAGCAGTCATCTGGGGAGTTCCGGTCTTCCGGAGGGCATCTATGCCACGAATCGGCTGTCGCTGGCCGGTACAATTCAAGCCTTATGGAGCATGGATATTAAAGTGCCCGGGGACGTTGCGGTCGCAGGCTTTGGCGATATTGATCCCTACGGGATTCTCAGACCGACTTTAACGGCAGCCAAGGAAGACTTCTACGAGGTCGGCAAAATCGCTGCCGAAGTTCTTTTTGAACGAATCGAAAATAAAATGCGCTATAACCAACCGAAGGAATTTATCGTAGCGCCCCGGCTGTTCATTGGAACTTCCTGCGGTTCTCATAGTCACTCCTGATGAAGAGAGCTCCGGAAGTTTTTTTATAAATCCAGTGAAACGTTTCATTGACTAAATAAACGGAGGTTATATTCATGAGCGAACAAAAAGCAGTCATGAAAAAATTGATCAACGACCCTGAGAACGTGGCGGTGGAGATGCTGGAAGGGCTGCTGCTGGCCCATTCCGACCAGTTGAGGAGTGTCCGCAGCGACAACCGCGCTCTTGTCCGGGCTGAAGCTCCGGTCGAAGGCAAAGTAGGGATTGCGACAGGCGGCGGCTCCGGACATTTGCCCCTGTTTCTCGGTTACGTCGGCAAAGGAATGCTCGACGGCGTTGCAGTCGGCGATATTTTCGCCTCACCGAGCTCGCAGCAAATGCTTGATGTCACCCGTGCAATTAACGGCGGAAAAGGTGTTCTCTATATCTACGGCAACTACGGCGGCGATGTCATGAATTTTGATATGGCTATGGAATTGGCGGATCTTGAGGGCATTCAGGTTGAGCGGGTCGTCGCTACGGATGATGTGGCGTCGATGCCGAAGGGGCATGAAGAACAGCGCCGCGGCGTTGCCGGGATGTTCTATCTGTACAAGCTGGCAGCAGCCAAAGCAGAGCTGGGCGGCAGCCTGGAGGAGGTCAAACGGGTTGCCGAGAAGGCCAACGACAATGTGCGAACGATGGGCGTTGCCATGACGCCGTGCATCCTGCCGGCGGTAGGCCGTCCCACTTTTGAAATTGGGGACGGAGAAATGGAAATCGGTATGGGAATCCATGGCGAGCCGGGCATTCACCGCGGTGAGATGAGAACGGCCGATTCCGTGGCGGAGACCCTTGTAGCCTCCATCCTGGACGATATGCCGGTTGAAAAAGGCGGCAGCGTTTCCGTTCTCATCAACGGTCTGGGCGCCACTCCCCTCGAGGAATTGTATATTGTCTACCGGGCCGTTCATCAATTGTTGAAGCAAAGAGATATTACGATCTACAGCCAATATATTGGCGAATATGCCACCTCTCTGGAGATGGCAGGGATGTCCCTATCGATTTTGCGCGTCGATGATGAATTCCGCGAGCTGCTCAAATTCCCGTTCACCACACCGTTCCGCATTCAAAATTAAATGATTCGCCTGCCCTTTTATGATTCAAGGAGGAAAATCTCATGAAAAACACACTGAATTTGGAAGACATCCGCAATATATTGCGGGAAATTGGCAAATTGATGGACGAAAACAAAGAATACTTATGCAAACTTGACGGCGCGCTGGGAGACGGGGATATCGGGCTCACCATGTCCAAAGGATTCCGGGCGGTCGTTGATAACCTGCCCAACATCCAGGAGGAGAATGCAGGTGTACTGTTGATGAGAAGCGCCATGGTCATGGGTGAAACCGTTGCCTCGACGATGGGGACCTTAATGGCCACTGCGCTGATTCGCGGTGGCAAAGCCGTCCAAGGCAAAACGGAATTGAGTGTCGAGGATCTCTCAACCCTGACCCGGGCGATGGCGGAGGGCTTGATGGAACGCGGCAAAGCCAAAGTAGGCGATAAAACCATTCTGGATTCGATCTTTCCAGCGGTGGAAGCGATTGAGTCGGCCCAGCGGGATGGAAAATCGCTGAAGGAAGCCATCAGTTCAGCCTATGAAGCTGCCGCAAAGGGAACGCAGGCGACCATCGACATGCAATCCCGGCACGGCAGAGCAGGGCGTTATCTCGAACGCTCGATCGGTCACCAGGACCCAGGAGCAACAGTAGGCTCCCTCTTCTTCAAAGGTTTCGATAACTATATCCAATCCCTCGCTTAAGCCAATCATATGAAAAATCCGGCCCTCGTCCAAATACGGGGGCTTTCTTCTGCTCCACAAGAAAGTGTGTGATAACTTCAAAAAGTCAAAAAAAAGCCGGGCTCCGATAAATAACCGGAGCCTGGCTCATCTGCAACCCCAAAAAAAAGTTGCAGGTTTTATGCTTTTGCAATTGGCACTTGCCCTTGCCCTTGCCCTTGCACTTGCACTTGCACTTGCACTTGGCACTTGCACTTGGCACTTGGCACTTGCAGTATATTTAGCGCGGAGCGGGCGGAATCGTTCTGGAGAAACGATAGTGGTCGCCTTTGTCTCCGGATTTCTACAGCTGAGTGTTTTATACAATCAGGAAATCCGGGGACAACAGCGATCGTAAGAATGATCCGAACGCGCAGCGTGCCTTTGCTCTTAGCTTCGTTCATGGCTTTTGTTCTTAGCTTTTGTTCTTAGCTTTTGTTCTTAGCTTTTGCTCTTAGCTTTTGCTCTTAGCTTTTGCTCTTAGCTTTTGCTCTTAGCTTTTGTTCTTAGCTTTTGCTCTTAGCTTTTACGCATAAGTCCCTTATCCTTAATCCCTTGCACTTGAAATCAAGCTGTTAAAAAGTAAAACCTACAAACTGACCACCGTACCATTGGCTTGCGACTCAAAAGCGGCCAAAATGACAGCCAGCGACTTGCGGCCTTCTTCACCGGAGATTACCGGCGGCGTATTCGTCACGATGCTTTCAACGAAAGCCTCGATAACTCCGCTTGTCTCCTGCTTTTCATTCGTCGAGATCGCGCCGACTTTATAACGCTCAACCGTGCCGTCCCGCAGCTCCAGAATAATTTGATCCTCTGGGTCGGTTCCGATCTTGATAACGCCATTCTCGCACCACAGCACCGTGCTGTTGTCTTCGCCTTTATAGTACGTCCAGCTGGCAACCAGCGTACCGATTGCGCCGCTTTTCATACGAAGCAGCACCGTGGCGTTGTCATCCACTTTCGTATTCTTCTTGTCCAGGGTTCCGATGAACGCGGTCACCTGAGCGACCTCGTCGTCCAGCAAATAGCGGATCAGGTCAGACTTGTGCACGCCAAGATCGCCCATCGCGCCCATAATGGCCTCTTCCTTGCGGAAGAACCAGCTGCCGGGGCCGTCGATGCTCCAGAATTCCGGTCCAGGATGTCCGAACGAGGTGCGGAAAGTCAAAACGCGTCCGAGTCCTGCAGTCTCCAGCAGTTCCTTCGCTTTCACATGTGGCGGCATCAACCGTTGATTATGTCCCACCATCAAAAACACGTTATTTTGGCTGGCTGCATCAATCATTGCTGCAGCTTCCTCGTCGGTGACAGCCATCGGCTTCTCAACCAGTACGTGAGCGCCGGCATTGGCCGCCGCAATTGCTACTGTGGCATGCAGGTAGTTAGGCGTACAAACGCTTACTGCGTCCGGTTTGATCTCGGCAAGCATGTCCTCATAGTTGGCAAACGCTTTGGCGCCGTATTGGTCGGCATATTTCTGCGCACGCTCCGTTACGGGATCACAGAATGCAACAAGCTCCACATTCGGGTTTGGCGCATATTCGATGATATGCCTTTTCTCGGCGATAGATCCGCAGCCAACGACTGCCACTCTGATTTTACTCATAATATGAACAACTCTCCTCTTTCATGAATGTGAATGTTTATTTGGGCTTACGCTTTATAACCGTTTTCCTTCAACCAGTTCATGCTGGTTTGCACCGATTCCAGCGGCGGGTTCGCACAAGTGTCCTGCTCGACTATAAGCCATTCCACATCAGCCTGCTTGGCTGCTGCGATGATGTCGTTAAGGGCCAGATCGCCTTGTCCCAGCTCGACGGTGTCAATCGACTTGCCTTCACTCTTGCGGAAATCCTTCAAGTGCAGGAGCGGCAGTCTGCCTTTGTACTTCGCGATATAAGCAAGCGGGTCCTGCTTCGCATACTGCACCCAGCCGATATCCATCTCGACCTTCAGCAGATCGGCATCAACATGGCTGTACATGGCATCGAACACGAACTCGCCATCGATTTTGCTGGCGAATTCAAAATCATGATTATGATAAGCAAATTCCAGGCCTTCCTCTTTCAAACGCTTGCCGATAGCGGCAAACTTCTTGAACAGATCCTGCCAGAACGCTTCGCCGCCGCTAAGCAGATCCGCCGAAAGGTATGGACAAATTACATAGCTTGCCCCCACTGTTTTCAAAAAAGCTATTTCTTCTTCCAGATTCTCCGTCAGACGCTGCAGGCTGACATGACTTCCGAAAGCCTCAATGCCCAGCTCCTTCAGCAGATCGCGCATATCTTCGGCGGAAGCGCCTCCATAACCGGCGAATTCTACGCCTTCATATCCCATTTCGGCAACCTGACGCAGCGTTCCGTTAAAATCCGAAGCCATAACGTCGCGCAGCGTATATAATTGCAAGCCGATTTTCATATTTGCCATCCTCCTTCTTCTGTTTACCGATCTGACAATCATTATAGTGGAAAAGCTTCCGCAAGGAGATGTAGAATATACTTATGACATGAACAATAATGCTACTAAATGAGGTTAGCCGTTATGTATAATGATGTGATGCTTTGCAGCTATTCCTATCATTCGCATCCGTTCCAGGTCGAATATTCCGAAGGCCTGACCACCTATCTGTTCCGCCTTCAGACTGAAGGCTCCTGCGAGGCGCTGGTAAATGGCCGTATGGAGCGGATTGAGGCCGGTGATCTGCTGCTGTTCAAGCCCGGAGATCCCTATGAGCTTAACATCGTGGCCGGAAGCCAAACAACCGAAGCCGATAAACCGCAGGCGTCAAGCGGCGATTATTTCGTCATTTGCAACGGACCGTGGCTGGACGAATGGTGGGCCAGGAAGGAACGCCCGCAGAAGACGAAAATCGTTTCCGATGAGCGGCTGTTGTCCATATGGAGGGCGCTTGTCCTTGAGAAGCGGCGGTTTGAGCAGGAAGACCGGGAAATGGCCGATTATTTGCTGCGCTCCTTATGCCTGGGGCTGGACCGCGCCGTCGCCACACAGTCCGTGCTTCACGGCAAATCCTTTATCGCCACACGCATGAAAAATTTCATCGACGAACAGGCCGGTGGGCCTTTTCTTATTCAGGATGTCGCCAGCCATGTCGGGCTTAGCGTTTCCCGCACGGTTCATTTATTCAAGGAATGCTTCGGCGTTACCATTATTCAGTATACCCAGGATGTACGCTTATCCATGGCGATGGAGCGGATGAAATTCAGCACCATGCCGCTCGAACAAATTGCCGAGACCTGCGGATTCGGCAGCTACTCCTATTTTTATCGTATTTTCCGCCGACAGTTTGGCATGTCACCAGCAGTATATAGAGAGCAGCAGATCTAGCCCCGGCCTTGGCAGAAGCACGCTTGCGCAACAAAAGCGCTGACCTCCCCGGATGGAGAGATCAGCGCTTTTTTTAAAACCGGGACGCCTTAATATGCGGCGACGCCCAGCATCTTGATGGTTTCTTCAATAAAATACGGTTCATCCTCCGGCGTTCGCGAGGTAATCAGATTCTCATCCACTACCACCGCGTTGTCAATAAAACGGCCGCCTGCATCATTTATTTCTTCATGCAGCTCCGGATAGGCGGTAATATTCCTGCCCTCCAGAAGCTTCGCCCTTACCAGAAGCTGCGGGCCATGACAAATCGCCGCAATGACCTTGTGGTCTTTGTCCATTTGCTTGATAAACTCGATGACCGGCTCGCTGTCGATCAGATGGGAAGGTGATTTGCCTCCCGGTATGATGACTGCATCATAATCAGCCGCATCGGCTTCATCTGCTGACAGATGCGACGTGTAGGTGACCGTTCCGTTTTTACCGGTCAGCTCCGCACCTTTTTCCAGACTGATGATGACCGCTTCATGGCCATTTTTAACTATAGCTTCATAAGGGTTTTTCATCTCGGAATCTTCAAAGTCATTAGCCAATAAGAAAGCTACCCTCTTCGCATGCTCCATCATAAGGACCACTTCCCCTCTCGAGTGATAAGAAGAACCTGCAATAGCAGGCATATGGTCTATTACCCACTATGTGAAGACCTGAGACGCTTCGTCTGCAAATCAGCAATCAGCCTCATTAGTTGCAATCAACATGATCACTTCATCTATTTCGATCACCCGGTAGGCCGCAGAAAAAAGAGCAGCGGTCCGTACGCTGCTCTTTTTTTGTATCCCTTATTTTCTGATTTTAAGCTTGCCCGTTTTCCCGTTTCGCCTTCAGCCACTTGGGAGCCCCTTTATTCTTGCGGTCATGCTCAATCTCTTTCTTCGATTTGACCGGTTGAATGGTTTTCTCCGCTTTTCCCTTGCCTTGCTTTTTGCCGCCTTTACCCTTCGCTGCTGCGTTCTTCGAAGATAAAGGCTTGGCAGGCCTGCCAAGCGGCTTTCGCTCGCCTGCTCCTGCTGATGCCCTGTCCGTTCTTGGCTCAAGCTCGGCTGCTCCATCCGAAGATGAACTTACTGCACGGCGAGACAGCTCTGCACCACCTGCCTGCGGCTTTCTCGATGCAATCCGGGGCAGACTTTCCACTGCCGGCCTAGAGCTCGCCGTGGCAGCAAGCTGCTCCTGCTGATGCCCATTCACAGCTTGTTTCGGCTTGTCCGCAGATGACTGACTCTCATTCTCCGGTGCGTTTGCGCTATCTTTTGTTGTATCGGCAGAGCCTCCAGCCCTTTGCAGCGTTTTCTTCATGGGCTCGCGACCTGCCCGCTTCTGGGCCGCAGCCGCTTCGTCCAGCTGCCTGCCATACGATTTGCTGCCGCGGACTGCCCCATTGTCTCCCAGGTCGACCAGCTTGCCGCGGTACATAACCTTCTCCCGCAAATCAATGCCCAGCTGCTTGCGGAACTTATCCATTATAAACAGCTGCTGCGTTGTGACAATGGATACTACAGTTCCCGGCTTGCCCATCCGGCCTGTCCGGCCGGACCGGTGAACATAATGATCCGCATCAAGAGCAGGGTCCAGATGAACCACGAGCGGCAAATCCACAATATCAAGTCCCCGTGCCGCAATATCCGTTGCCAGCATCAACTGGATGCGGCCTTCGCGAAATCGCTGTAGCGTACCGGCTCTCCGCTGCTTGTCCGAATCTCCGTAGAGCGTTTCAATCTGGAAGCCTTCATAACCGAATTTAGCCTCATAGTTGGCAATTTCATCCGTTTCATTAATGAACAGAAGCGCTGTTTTGGGCTCCAGCATGCGAATGAGACGTCTCGCCGTGTCTACCTTGTCCCTCTTGTCGCAGACAAGAAAATAATGGTTTACATTTTCAAGCGCCTGGCTGTTTCCCGTGGCATCAACCCGCTCCGGCTCACGCATCCATCTTGCTTCCACCTTCTCCATCTCCACCGGGCGCGTTGCCGAGAAGAACGCAATCTGCCGGTCGCGCTTCATCGCCTTCAGAAGGGTCTCTACCTCTCTGGTCGATCCCAGATTAAACACCTGATCCGCTTCATCGATCACGACCAATTTAATATTATGAAGCTTCAGCTTGCCTGCAGCCATAATTTCATGAATCCGGCCCGGCGTACCCACGACAATATGCGGATGCAGCCTGAGCTTGTCCACTTGACGCTGCATCGCAGCGCCTCCAATGAGCTGCTGTGCCTTGATGCCAAGCGGCTCCCCGTAATGCTCTGCAACCCGGAATATCTGCATGGCCAATTCCTGCGTAGGCGCGAGCACCATAACCTGCACGCCGGAATTTTCCGTATCTACCCGCTGCAGGGCAGGCAGCATATAGGCCAATGTCTTTCCCGTCCCCGTTTGCGACTTCGCCGATACATCGCGGCCTTCAAGCAGCAGCGGAATAGCTGCTTCCTGCACGGCCGTCGGTGATTCAATATGATTCGCTGCGAGCGCTGCCACAAGCAGCGGATTCAGCTCAAAAGATTCCCATGTTCCGTTCATCATGTCCCTCATTCCTTCTATAATAAGCACTTCTATTTCCGGTTGAGCCAGCGCCCGGCAACACGATCCGCCAGACGCGGAAACAAACCGTACAAGCGGATACCGATCGCAGCGGATAATGGCAAATCCACTTCAAGCGTCTTCCGCTCGATAATCTTTACAATTGCATCTGCCACCTGCTGCGGAGTCATCATAAAGCGCCGTACGTTGTTGAAATAAGTCCCTCCCGGATCAGCAGCCTGCAAAAAAGGCGTGTCGATCGGACCGGGATTGACGGCCGATACCGTAATGCCCATTGGTGCCAGCTCAGCCCGCATAGCATTCGTCAGCCCCAGCACAGCATGCTTCGTGGCCGCATAGCCCGAAGCTTTTGGCGTGCTTATTTTACCAGCCATGGAGGCCACATTGATAATATGGCCAAAACCCTGATGACGCATATAGGGCAGTACAGCTTTTGCGCATCTTACCGTACCCATATAATTGGTATCCATCATGCTTTCGAAGCGCTCCACTTCCGCTTCGGCGAAAGTCTCGAACAGGCCGAAGCCTGCATTGTTAAGAAGCACATCAATGGTGCCAAACTCCTCATATATACGCCGGATGACCTGCTGAATCTCATTATTATCCGTAACATCCATCCGGTAGCATCCATGCCTGCCATCAAGTGCGGCCGATGTTTCCTTCAAACGGCTTTCATGACGTCCGGTTATAACTGGAATCGCCCCGCGCTTAGCCAGCTTTTTAGCCGTCTCAGCACCTATACCGCTTGTTCCTCCGGTAATTATAACAACCTTATTACGAATCAACGTTCATCACCCGAACTTCAGTTTACTTCAAGCTGGGCATTTAGGCAAAAAAAACAAGTCGCATCTGGATCTTTTGATATATTTATGCAACAAAAAAGCTCCCGCAGGAGCTTAAAACATGTTACGATGCAATTAGGACCTGTATGTCCAGTTCGCCAATTCCTTCCATAATAAGAGGGATTGTGAGAGCTTTCTGGGCCTTGAATCCAGCCGCCTGCGCCGAATGCAAGACTTTAGGAGGGGTAATATCCACCCGGACACCCTGGTTATACAGCATGGTGCTCGCATTGCCGCTTATCATGTTGCCCAGCTCAGATATTGCGCTTTTGCCCATCTCGTCAATTTCCGATATTACATAGCCGCCCATCATCGCCGAGATCATTTTCATGGCAACCTCTTCACTTAAGCCGAATACAATATCGCCTGTCATTTGACCATTAAGGCCGATTTGAATCCAGATGTAATTCTCAACGAACTTAACGTCCTTAATCCCCAGCTGCCCGGCTGCAGGACGGATCTGGGCAACTTGTTCGATGACAATAATTGCGGATTCCAAGAAGGGATTAATATATTCAGCCTTCATCGTGAAGTAGCGCCCCTTTTCGACTAGATTCATTTGTCTTACTTTATCTAGTATTATACTAAATTAATTAGGACAAGTATACTACTCCCATACCCATTTTCATAAATTATGTAATATTTTGTCGAACGATAGTCCCAGGGAGGAATATTATGCCGAATGTATGGACGCATTTCATATTTGGGCAGAAAGTATTGGAATCAATCGGTGAAGAAGCGCTGATCGCCTCGCCTTCCCGGAAACGGATGTTCAATATGGGCTGCCAGGGACCGGATTTCTTATTTTACCATCATTTTCTTCCTTGGCAGCAGGAGAAACTCATGAATCTGCTCGGCAACGAAATGCATAACCGCCACTGCGGACCGGTTATCATGGATTTGCTTGATGCGGTTAGCACCCAAACGGCAGAGGATGCCGGGTATGATGATGCTCTGGTCTATGCACTGGGATTCGTGCTGCATCATATTCTCGACTGCAATATGCATCCCTATGTATTCAGCCGTTCCGGCTTCCGCAAGTGGGACCATCAGCGATTTGAGGTCATGATGGACACGCTCATTGTCCGCAAGCTCCTTGGCATTGAAACATGGAATACCCCCGTTTGGCGGGAAATCAACAATGAAGGCCAACTGCCCGATGTCATCGTCGATGCCTTCGAACAAGTAGCCGCCGTCCATTATCCGGAGCTTGCGCCGCATATCAGACGTCATAACTGGACTTCTGCGATGCGGGACATGATTCGTGCGCAGCGTCTCTTCTATGATCCCACCGGAATCCGCACCATGCTTACCTTCCGCAAGATTGAACCCCTTGTCTATAAACGAAACCTGCCTCCCCTTGATATCCTGAACGAGTCCCATCGTCCCTGGCTGGATCCTACCGACGGCAATCGGACGAATACAGACAGCATATGGGATATGTGGGATCATGCCATGGAGGAGGCCAAGCAGATAACAGCCACTGTTATCCAATGGCTGCGGGAGGTTCAGCGGATGACGAAGCAGCCTCAACATGACGACGGGTTGTTCCAATCCTGTCCGCTCCGCGAAGAAACTGCCGCTCTCATCGGAAGCCGCTCCTACGAAACGGGACTTCCCTGCGACAGCGGCGCCTCCATCCTGCACGCAGATCCAATATGGCCGGAATCACAGGCCGGCAAGACATGATCCCGTATAGTCTGCTTCATACTACCTGCTCTGTCAGTCTTCCGGAAACTTTTTATATCGCCTCTTCCTTAATACGGCGGTAGCGCAGCCTTATCAAGCGTAAACGGTCATAGAGAAGATCCACCGGTTTGCCTTTAACAGTATCTTCCCCATAAACCTTGAATAAAACCGGCTTCAAATAACGGTCGCCCTCACTGAGCAGAGCATCCCATACCAGCTGCTGCTCGGACTGCGGCACATGCTCCAGCTCGCGCTCAATCAACGGTTCAATATCATAGCCTTCCGTTTCCAGCTTTTCGATCCGCTCCATTAAATCACGTCGGGGCAGCTCAAGCTCAGCCTGCATCTGATCCAATGTTTTTCCTTCCGCAATTCCTCTCAGCAGAAGATGCTTCTCATTTTGCCTGTCCATTTGCGTCTTGAATTTATTCTCCTTTTGCTTATACAGCCATTGGGTATACACCTTCTGATCCAATGAATCCGCAACCCATTCCAATGGAAAAACGGCCGTTTGCTCAAAAGTTCTCGTGATCCCAATAATCTCTTCGCCAAACGCGGCCTGCTTGCTTTCTCCCCAACCGGGAATTTGGGCCAGCTCGTCCAGCTGATGAGGGACGAATGCGCTGATCATCCAGAGCATCCTGTTGGTGGCGATCAAATAAGCCGATTTCTTATCGGCAATTGCCCTGGACCGGCGCCACTCGCGGAGCAGATCAAACAATTCGCTGTTGGCATTGATTTCCCCGTAACACTGCAGCATCGCAATCAGACTGCTCTTGCCTGGAGCAGCCTGACGATCATCAAGCAAGCCGTCAATGATTGGTATGAAGCCTTTTCCCATCTGGACAGCAACCCCATGACGAAAAGCTGTCATCATTTCCTCCCAGGAACCTCCCTCGAACCAGACAGCCGGACCATCCGGCTCCTTTGCTTCGTCATCTGTCCACATAACCGACCATATCCCCTCCTGCTCACAAATGGACAGCTGGGCTTGCGAGCTCAGGCCGCTCTCTTCCAATTTCTCAAAAGTGTTTAAAAAAACGATTTGCATACGACAGACCTCCATTAGATTGATCATCAATCGCGAACGCCGTACTGGCACAAAAAAAAAGCACCTCTCCTGCCTGTTAGGGCTGAAGAGGTGCTTCCTCACGTTGCAACGATTTGATTGTTCAAAGCATAGCATATGTGCGAGTCTTCTTGCAATAGGCAGTTCTCTCCAGATTTCGCCGCGGACATTCAGCCGGCATGGATATCAGTTCCCATTCCATATTGCCCCGCTGACTCATCGGATGCTATGATATAGCGAGCACACAAAGGACACCAGTTGAACGGTAAAGGTCCTATAGTGAAGGAGGTTTTTCTAAATGCTGCTGCCTGATTATGATTTTATGTCTGATATGACAGAAGATACATCCACGCGTTTTGTTACTTTCATAACACCGAATTATAAACGTTTTGATCTTGCCATTATGTCGACAAGCCGTTTCTACGGCAAGAAACTGGTGACGGACCTGCAGAGCGGCCGCACTGCAATTATGGGCTCGGATGACCTGGAACAGGAAGGTTATCTGGAGCATGTATTCAAGCTTACCGAGGAAGAAGCCGGCGATCTCAGCCAATTTCTTGAGCTTGTTGTTGGAAGTGTGAATTTTACCGACTGATCCGGACACACTAATGGGGTATTAAACAAGTGTTACATCGGGAGGGAATCACCATGAGCAGTGGATTCGAGAAGGAAAATCGTCAGCCGAGCGCGGATTTGTCCACGGTTGAATCCCAGCGCAATGACCTCACAGCAGAAGAATTCCCCGAGGGGCCTTACGGCTCTGACCTGATCGCCCGGTCACTGGGCAAAAGCACGCCGTGGCGCATCGATCAGCGGCCCTCAAACCGTTTCAGTTACGAGAATCGCGAGCTGCACGCAGGTATGGATCGAGAGTATCCCGGAGACGACGATGCCGCTCCTGCCGTGCCGGATGTTCAGGACGAGCCCTGAACCATATAGAAGAACCGGGACCCTCTTTTAAGGGTCCCGGCTTTTTTTTGGGAAATACAAGACGTATAAAATTTCAAGCCAGCTAACCTACCATTTAAGATGCTCTCCGAACAAAAGAGCATTACTGAGCTCGCGCCCCGGCGCAGTCACTGTCCTGCCTTTGTACCACAGACCCGATGAGGCGCCGCCGTCGAGATTCATGGCCTGCTGGGCGCCCAGTTGAATCATGATCTGCGCCCACTGCTTCATGGTCGCCCCCGATACGGTAGCGATTATGACCGATCCGTCTTTGCGGATGGCAATGCCGCTCCTTGCCCCGCCGCCGCTGATGATTTTCGGATCCCGGAAACCTTCCTCTGCGGCATTCAGAGATACTTTCCCGTCCTTCACAAGTCTTGGTCCAGCACCTACAGCCGTCTGCACCTGGCTCCAGTCCAGCTTCTTGCCGTCCATATCCTGATACTCGACTCTATAATTCACCTTATCGCCCACTTTAAATTTGGCAGCCTGCCCTTTCTCTGCGCCCATAAATACAAGAATATATCCATCTTTGGGTATCGCGGCATTTTCCCCGTATGCAATACGGTTTACTTTGCCATTCTGTACAATAACAGCCACTACAGCAGCAAATCCCAGCCTGGCTCCGCGTGCGGGCGTGAATAACGTAGCTGCCGATCCGGAAGTCGGTTTGCGGTTGATAAAATAAGCATACCAGCCGCTCGTGCGCCCGCTGCCCTCAACCTCCCCGAAAATCTTGATCCGCAGCGAATCCATCACCGCGCTTCCATCCCATTTGAACCCGATCGTTGTCCCAAGATTGCCAATATGCTCCGGCAGTCCATCACGGATCAGGTTGCCGTAAGGATCGGGAACACCGCTGTATGCGTCAAAGAAAGTCCCGTTAATCGCGATATCGGCATTGTAGGTCTTGGCAATTGACGCAAGCGGCTGGACAGAGCCGACGCTTCGGCTTGCAATACCCGCTGTCACCGGCATACCTTTCGGAATCGTGACCGTGCTTATGGAGAATGATTTGCCTCCGGCCGATACTTTGCGCGATTCCAGCTTAGGCTGGAATGCAAGCTTAGGCGGCTGCGCGGTGGAGACATGAACCGGCAGCTTAAGCTGACCGCTATAGCCTGTGGAGACCACGTTAATTGTCAGTGTCGTCCTGCCCGCTCCTACCGCTGTAATTACCCCTGCCGCATTCACCTTGGCTACCGCCGGATTGCCTGTTTGATAAGTCAATGCAACCTCTTTGGAAACTGTAAGCCTAGTGCCGAGGAACAGACGGGTGCCTGCCGCAAGTTCAACCGCAGCCTTCGGATAAGCGAGCGTTACCCTGCCCTGCGGCTGATCAGGGACAGCAGCCTGCGCCATAAACGACGCTGTCCGGTTTAGTCCTGATTGATTGAAACCATTGCCGGATATGGCCGCTGCCGTTTCCGTCAATGGTCCTCCCAGAGCTGCCGCTACCATCATGACGCCAAGACCGGCGGTCCTCCAATTGTGCCTGTACATTCTTTTATACTGCTTTCTGCCTTTGTGCACCTTGCCCCAATCCCTTCCTCATCCTAATAGGTATCACCTTATACAATTGTCGGACAAGGAACTTCGAATATGAATATCTGCTTAAAGATTCCTTGCAGAAAAAAAAGATTCCTTAAGTGAAGGAATCTCTATCGTCCGCTGACTTATATATGAATAATGCTTAGCTTATGAGTGCCATCAGGCTTTTGAATTCAAGCTCTTCGAATTTGCCAACGACCCGCTTTCGCTGCCGGTCAATTTCCCAGCCGCATAAATCAAATTCCAGCTCCACCGGTACATCAAGGCGGATACGGGCCAATTCCCTTGAGAGATGAAGCATCTCCAGATCGGCTTCGATCTTGGCGCGAACCGTCTTGGATAAGCTGTCCAGGTTCTCCAGTATGCCATCGACGGAACCATATTCCTGAATGAGCTTATGGGCTGTTTTCTCCCCAATTCCGCGCACCCCGGGATAATTATCGCTCGTATCCCCCATCAGTCCTTTAACACAAATCACCTGCTCCGATGTAAGCTGCCGTTCTTCCAGCAGGAACTCGGGTGTGTATACCGCATAGTTGCCTTGGCCTTTTTTCATTATGACAACCGATATCCGCTCATCCACCAGCTGCAGCAAATCATGATCTCCTGAAAGTACGTAGACATGCGCATCTCCGCTGTGGCGTTTGGCCAGCGTCCCGATGCAGTCATCCGCTTCATAGCCGGCAATGCCGACATTGGGAACGCCAAAGCTTGCAACAACATCCTTCACCAGATCGAACTGGGGAATCAGATCCTCCGGCGCGGAGGGCCGGTTGGCCTTGTAGCCGTCATATTGAGAGGTACGGAAGGTTTGACTGCCCATATCCCAACAGCATACGACATGCGTTGGCTTGAAGCGCTGCACGGCGTCCATAAAATACTTCACAAACCCGTAAATGGCATTAACCGGAACGCCGCTGCTCGTTCGCCTTACGGTTCCTCCATAGGAATTGGCAAAAAAAGCGCGGAACAGCAACGCCATTCCATCGACAAGCAGCAGCTTGTTCTCACTATTCTCCTTGGTATCCTGGCTCTCCAGGTCCTCAAACATTGCCATTTGATCGTAAACACTCATATTCATCCACCCGCTCCCTTCGTCCGCTCCGTTTACTCTCCCCGAATAAAATGACCTATACGGCGCGCCGCTTCAACAAGACGCTGCCTGCTCTCCACAAGCGCAATGCGAATAAATCCTTCCCCTTGTGCGCCAAACGCGTCGCCGGGAATAACAGCCACGCCGCAGCGGCTTAGCATTTCCCGGGAAATGCTCCGGGAGTCCCACGGATCAGCCAGATTCCAGCGCATCGTAGGCAGCTGGGCCCAGACGAACATTGTCGCTTTAGGCTTCGCTACCTCCCAGCCTTCTTCGCGCAAAGCATCCAGAAACGCATCCCGCCGCTCTTCATAGACAGCGCCTACCGACGGGATTGCTCCCTCCATATCCTGCTGCAAAGCGGCAATTCCAGCCTCCTGCACCGGCAGAAATACGCCATAGTCGATATTCGCCTTAAGCGCTCCCAGAGCGCCCACCGCTTCCCTGTTTCCTGCCAGAAAACCGATCCGGCAGCCTGCCATGTTGAAGCTTTTGGATAAGGAATGAAATTCGACCGCAACCTCGCGGGCACCCTCCACCTGCAGTATGCTGGGCGGCTTGTAGCCGTCGAAGGCTATTTCGGAATAAGCCAGATCATGAACGATCAGAATCTGATGCCGCTTGGCGAACGCGACCGCCGCGGCAAAAAAGGACAAATCGGTTACAGCCGATACCGGATTGCCGGGATAGTTCAGCAGCATGAATTTGGTTTTGGCCAGCACCTCAACCGGTATCGAAGCCAGATCCGGAAGATAGCCGTTCTCTGCATGCAGCGGCATTTGGTACGGTGTTACTCCCGCCAGGGCGAGCCCTGCAGCGTAAACGGGGTAGCCCGGGTCCGGCACCAACGCGATGTCGCCCGAATTGCACAGAGCGAGCGCCAGATGGCCAAGACCGTCCTGCGAGCCCATAAGAGAGAGCAACTCGGTTTTGGGATCAACCGAGATGCCGAAACGGAATGCCAGCCAATCTGCCGCCTGCTCCAGAAAAGCTGCGCTTCCTCTCGATCCCGGATATTGATAGGCCCCGTCTCTGAGCACAGCCTCGCTTAATACCTGCCGAACCCGCTGCGAAGGAGGCAGGTCCGGACTGCCAATACTTAAATCGATTACATCAAGCCCCTGTTCACGCGCCTTGCTCTTCCAATGTCCCACCTCTGCGAATATGGAAGAACCCAGCATGGACAGCCGCTCGGCCTGCCGTTTCTTCGTCACCAGCCAGTTCCCTCCAACGTTGTCAACTACCCCAGACACGATCATAGTCGTCGTCCTTGAAACCTACCGTTACCTTTATGCCGTCTGTTACGACCGGCCTTTTGATTAATCTGCCATTGGAAGCCAGCAGGTCTATTTTTTCCTTATCTGATAAAGTGGGGAGCTTATCTTTCAGATTCAATTCTTTATAAGCCTCTCCCGAGGTATTAAAAAATTTCTTCACCTCAAGTCCGCTCCGCCCGATCAGCACTGTCAGTTCTTCAGCGGAAGGCGCCTGTTCGAACAAATTATGCGAATCCAGCTCATAGCCTTTGCCACTCAGCGATTTAACGGCATCGCGGCAGGTACCGCATTTGGGATAACCATAAAATGTCAATTTCTTCATAGAAAGCTTCCTTTCGTTAAAGCCAAAATCCTCATTTTATCCGCGGACCGGCAAGAAGCAGCTTCTCCAGCTGCTGCAAATCCTGCGGAAGAGCTGCTTCAAACTCCATATATTTATGTGTCATGGGGTGGGTAAAGCCGAGCGTTGCCGCATGAAGCGCCTGACGCTCCACAGCTGCTTCCAGCTCGGCTGAACCGCCGCTGCTTCTACTGGACGATGCATAACCATAGAGCTTGTCGCCGATAAGCGGACAGCCGATATGCTTCATATGTACCCGAATTTGGTGCGTACGTCCTGTCTCAAGCTTCAGCTTGATCTTCGCTGCGCCTCCGCTCCGATAAACAGCTTCGGTCTCGTAATGGGTAATCGAAGCATACCCGCCTGGAATAACCACGCGCAGATGAGGTTCTTCGGGATTGCGGTCAATCGGGGCATCCACCGTTCCTGACGCCGGATCCGGAGAGTTATAGACAAACGCCCGGTAGCGCTTGTCGATCTCGCCAGCCTGCATCTGCTCCGACAACTGCTGATGGATATAGGGGTTCTTGGCGATTGCCACAAGCCCTGAGGTTTCCTCATCCAGCCGATGGATCGGTCTGAAACGGACCGTTTCTCCCCTCTGCAGCCAGTGATGGACAACCCCGTTGGCGAGCGTACCCGTGTAATGTCCGTGCGTGGGATGAACGATGATTCCAGGAAGCTTGTTCACAATCAGCAGCTCGCGGTCTTCGTATACAATATCGAGGGGCATCGGCTCAGGCAATATATCATCGGATTGCTCCTGTTCCATACGCACTGCCAGACAATCGCCCTGCTTGACCCGCTCATTCGTAAACACGCGTTTCCCGTTCAGGGTCAGCCCCTGCTCCGTCAGCTTCAGCCGCGACATCAGCTTGCGGGAGACGCCCAGACGCTTCTCAAGCACCGTCCGGACCATCCTGCCCTCATCTTCGGCGGATATCTCAAGCACCAGCGGGTCATAATAGAGGCCGCTCATTTCTTTTTGCGGAATACTTCGGCGCTGCGCACATACTCCGTATCGGGAACACCCAGTCTGGCATTGGCAAAACGGGCAGCTGCGAAGAAATAATCAGAGAGCCGGTTGATATATTTCTGTGCCTCGGGATTGACGGGACGCTCCGCCGACAATGTAACGACGCGGCGCTCCGCTCTGCGGCATACGGTCCGGCAAACATGCAGCAGGGCCGATACTTCACTTCCTCCCGGCAGAATAAAGCGGGTCACTTCCGGAGCCGCCTCCACATGAGCGTCTATCCACCCCTCAAGTCTAACCGCCGGTTCCGCATCCATTTTCATCTGGCGGCTCTTAGGATCGGCAAAAGCAAGATCAGAACCGCAATCGAATAATTCCTGCTGGATCTGGGCCAGCTGCACCACCAGCTCATCCAGCCCGCCTGCTGCCGCTGCGACAGCCGCCGCCTGGCCAACGAATGAGTTCAGCTCATCAATCGTACCGTAAGCTTCAACACGTTCATCATCCTTGCGGACACGTCCGCCCTTTACCGACGTTTGCCCATCGTCTCCCGTTCGGGTATATAATCTCATGGCTTGACGAGCTCCTTCATGACTTCAATGGATAAATCCTGATCCGGCGCATTTGCCGGAATAATCATCAGCATATTGGGTTCGTTATAGCCCGCATCCTTGAATATCGTCTTTTCGACGGGAATCGCGAACAAACCCTTGACGAGCTTCGGATTCTTCGAATCGCCGAGATCGCTCTCGAGCACACCTTCCGGATAGGCGGAAGCGTCAAACCACTTGTCCAGCTGAATCGCCGGGCCCTGAGTAATCATACTCATTAAGGTATCCTTGGGAAGGATCAGAATTCCGTTTCCTCCGGCAGCAATCTCCACAATCAGCTTCTGTTCGTTGTACATCGGAGAAGCGTTTACTTCAATCGTCTTCTCTTCGCCAAATTTGGCTTTGAGCTGCTCCTCGACCTTGGCAGCCACACCATCCGGCAAATATTCCTTGGGCATAATAAATACAGTCAGATCGGCATTGGATCCGCAGCCCGAAAGAGTCATACATAATACCAGTAACGCAAAACCTGCAAATAAAGCTCGAAATCTTGTCGGCAAACGCAGCAACATAATCCCTCCACATCGAATATCTACGTCAAATATAGCATAAATAAGACTATAAAAAAAATAAAAGAAGCCCTCGTCAGGGGCTTCCCGGGTAAGAGAATCCGCATTATGATGATTTCGACTTTTTTCTCATGACATGCATATACTCATTAATCTTCAAATCCAGCTTCCGGCTGAGATCAATCACGATATCGGAATTAAATGTCGTTTCTTCCGTATAGGATTGCTCCATCTTCGTTCGGAGCGCATAAATCTCAGCTTCTAGTGATTGTATCGAGGAAGACAACTGTCTAGCTGACACGGTGCCCGGCTCATTATTGAACGATAGGCCATAATCCGCAAAAGCCATTGTCATCCCTCCTTGTCGTCGATCTAATGCTGTTGTTTCGTGGAATTTACCCCACAATACTTTAAGGAAATAGCAACGGAAGATGTAATTTGTTCATTAATTCTTCTTCGTTGTTCCTAGGTTCCTTGCAGTTTTACTAAATTATAACAAACAATTACAATTATGAATATCATTTTTTGCGGCCAAAATGGACTTATCCTGCCGTATATTTGCGGACAAAATTGCCTATCCGCTCAATCGCCTCAGTCAGTTGGCTGACAGATGTAGCATAGGAGCAGCGCAAATGGCCTTCCCCACCGAGTCCGAACACATCTCCGGGCACGGCGGCAACACTTTGCTCAAGCAGCAGGGCGGTGGCGAACTCTTCGGAGCTGAGTCCGGTTGCCTTGATAGAAGGAAAGGCGTAGAACGCTCCTTGGGGCTCATGGCATTCCAGGCCGATTTCGCGGAACCCGTGAACCACGAGACGGCGGCGCTGGTTATAAGCCTCCACCATGCGGTCTTTTTCCTCCAGTCCGTTTTTGAGAGCTTCAAGAGCTGCGACCTGAGCCATTACAGGTGCGCACATGACGGTATACTGGTGAATTTTCAACATAGCCGCTATAAGATCTCGGTGCCCGCAGGCATATCCGATCCGCCAGCCGGTCATGGCGAACGCCTTGGAGAAGCCGCTGACCAGAATAGTCCGGTCCTTCATGCCCGGAAGCGAGGCAAAGCTGACATGCTTGGTGCCGTACGTAAGCTCCGCATAAATTTCATCCGAAATGACGATCAGATCATTTTCCTCGACCACTTTTGCAATCGGCAGCCAGTCTTCACGGGTCATGATACCGCCCGTCGGATTGCTGGGATAGCATAAAATAAGTACTTTGGACCGTGGTGTGATGACAGCCTTCAGCGACTCGGCCGTCAGTTTGAACTGATCCTTGGCATAGGTTTCAATTCCGACCGGTACGCCTCCGCTCAGGGAGGTGATCGGCGAATAGGAAATATAACAAGGCTCAGGCACAAGAATCTCATCCCCTGGAGCAATAAGCGCACGCAGCGCCAGATCGATCGCTTCGCTTCCGCCTACCGTCACCAGTATTTCATTGCCAGGTTCATAGGAAACATCGAATTGACGGTTCAGATAATGACCGATTTCCTCGCGCAGCTCCGGCGTGCCGGCATTGGAGGTATACTGGGTTTTGCCCATTTCCAGCGAGTACACACAGGCCTCGCGGACATGCCATGGCGTAACAAAATCAGGCTCGCCCACGCCAAGCGTAATAATGTCCTTGCGGCCGCTTGCCAAATCAAAAAATCGGCGGATTCCCGATGGCTTCATAACCCGTGCCTGCGGCGACAGATAGTCAGCCATGGAAGTCCGGCTTGTCGGGGTGCTCTGCTGAAGTTCTTCGTCTTTTATCATGATCGGTCACCCTTTACGGTGAGATAAGAAGACGGTGATCGTCTTCATGCTCTTCGAATATAATGCCATCCTGTTTATACTTCTTCAAAATAAAAAATGTTTTGGTGGACAGAACCGCGTCAATGGGTGACAGCTTGTTGGAAACGAAGGATGCGACGTCTTTCAGCGTCTTGCCTTGAACCTCTACCAGCAGGTCATACGCTCCTGACATCAAATAGACCGATTTCACTTCGGGATATAAATAAATCCGCTCCGCGATGCCCTCGAAGCCGCGGCCGCGTTCCGGTGTAATCTGCACCTCAATCAAAGCCGTTACCTTCTCGTCCTCCACTTTGCTCCAGTTGACGACTGTCGCGTATTTGACGATGATATGGTCTTCTTCCATTTCTGCGATCTCCTGCTTTACTTCCGCCACCGGTTCATCCAGCATGGTCGCGATCAGATCCGCACTGCGGCGCGCATCTTCTTTTAGCAGCTCTAATATTTTCATCTTGCGCTCATTCATCGTCATACCCTCCCAAAGCAATATTAATCAACCGCAGGCAGTACCGCCCTCCCAAAGGACTACAATGGGTGGACAGTCCTGCCTTCGCGTCATTAGTTATAATGAATATATTACAACGAATCCAAGCTTCCTGCAAAGCGCAAAGATGTGAGGCTTGCAAACAGGAAAGAGCCCCATCAGGGGGCTCTTCCGAAAAAAACGGCCCAAAGGGCTGTTTAAGCTACATATAATACTGGCCGTTTTGCTGCGGCATTTGCTGCTGCTGCTGATAAGCCTGGTGCTGTCCGGAAGGCTGCTGCGATTGTTGGCTTGACTGACTTTGCTGAAGCTTTTGCAGATGCTGCTCCGTCTTGACCAGGGTTTGCTGATTTTGCTGGAGCTGCTTGGTCAGATCCTGACGGAGCGCAGGCGATGAGACGCTGTACATATTGGCCTGCTTCATTGCGTTGAACAATTCTCCCTGCATATGAAGCGTATTATTCAGCAAATGGGTGAACATCCCCCGGATTTCCGGACAGCTTGATTCTGTTGCCGCTGTCGCGTACTCCCGAACCACACGTTTCAGATCGGCAAGGACGGTATAAGCCATATCCTCTTCCGGCATGAGCATTTGAACTTGTCCATTTTGCATATTTTGCTGCTGATACATATCGGATTCCTCCCGTTCCTCTAATTTTGCGGCTGTGTTGGTGCCAATTGCTGATGCTGCTGAAGTGAATTCATTAATGTCTGCGTGTTCTGATGGTGCATCGATATCATTTGCGAACATACCTGTTTGATTCCCTGGGTCTGCGCAGCAACGGCTACAGCAGCGCATTGCTTCATCAATAGATCCTCATTGGATATGGAATCGACGATATATTCCATTTCCTTGGATGAGATAGGCTGCATCATGTGAAAACTCCCTCCTTTTTTCCAATTCATTGAACCTTCCGTATTATGTCCTCCGTATGAAATTTATATGTATCCGAATTCCTCCTTTTCAGGAAGAATTCAATCTTTCCGGATTAAGGAAGATGGATTGTTTTTACATGGTCAAAATGCAGATAAATGGATTTGCCATCCGCGTTCGACAGCTCGATCATGCTCTGATCAATGCTTTTGAGGACTCCGATTTTATTTGGGTTCTCGCCGAGATCCAGGATGACGAATTCACCAAGCAGTTTATTCATTTGCTGATCAAACGTACGGGCCAGCGTAATGGGAGAAGGCTTGAGCGGAAACTGCTCCGGCGTCAAGGTATACGGCGTGACATTGGGGTTATATGGTATCAAATATTTCAGATGCTTCAGGGAAACCATGACCGAATGATAAACCGGCGAGTAAAAAACAAAGAAATCGTTCATCACACTCGTTAAATAGCCATGGATCGACTGATGGCCGGTAATATACAGTTCGGAAAACATGCCTTTTGCGTTCATCAATACTTTTCGATATGAAATAAGATCATTTTGCTGCTCAAAATGAGGCTCCGGCACTTCGATATCCTGAAACTCATTAACGATTAACCGCATCTGCTGCAGATGAACAAATGGTATATACAAAAATTGTCTCCCATTGTGCACGACTAATATGTCTTGGCCCAAATCGATCAGTTTTCCCTTTATAGGTAGAGAAGCGCCGGAAACGTCAAGCTCAACATACTGGTCTAATAAAGGATGACGACTTTTCAATGAGAACAACCTCCTTTCATCCTGAGATTTGCATCCAGATATTATTGAGGCGAATTTGATATAAAACGGTTAATGATAGATTTTAATTGCATTGGCAAAGCTGCTGCCAGCGCCGGCTTGATATGCCGGCACCGGCATGAACTCAGCCCTGATTCCAAACTTTGTGAAAGGTTCACGGTCACAATTGGCGCGATTGATGCTGCTCGTGCGGTAATTATCCTTTTTTTCCTGATTTTTTGCTGCTGCTGTTTCTGCTTCCTTGATTGCTGCGGGATTTGCCCTTCCCGCTTCCTCCCGTACTGTTTCTTTTGCTGCCGGATTTATTGCCCTGGCTGCCTCCAGTTCCGCTTCCTTGGGTTCCTCCGGATTTGCCGCCGCTTCCGCTTCCTTGAGTTCCTCCGGATTTGCCGCCGCTTCCGCTTCCTTGAGTTCCTCCGGATTTGCCGCCGCCGCTTCCGCTTCCTTGAGTTCCTCCGGATTTGCTGCTGCCGCTTCCGCTTCCTTGAGTTCCTCCGGATTTGCTGCCGCTTCCCGATTTGTTGCCCTTGCTTCCGCTGCTGGCATATTTGCCGGAAGATTTAACGGTTTTGATATGGTAGAGCGGGATACGCATCAAATCTTGTCCGTTGACAACAAGGAGCAGCGACTGATTTCCCACTTCGGCTATGAAGCCTTCCACTTTCTCAGGACCGCCCCAGTTTACTTGAGCAAAGGATTTAACCATTTTGTGTAAAACGCCAACAAAATCCGATGCGACAATATAGTTGGGCGTCCAGCTTCCTTGGCTTTTGCTGCCTTCAAGCTCGGTAATGCTTTTTACGTGACTTGAATTGATATACACAGTACCTTCTTTAGCGTACAAGGCAACATAATCGCTTTGTACCCCAACCAGTCTGCCGACAAGAGACTCAGGACCGCCGCGGTTAATTTTTATTTGTTTGCCGATCAGGCTGTTCAGATAGTTGTCATAGTGGCTGCCGCCGCCCATTGAAGGAGACGCATCGGATGCATTACTTGTATAGCTTTTATGTCCTTTGCTGCCAGGACTGGCATTGCTGCTTAAGCTAACTGTTTTTTTGTTATGGCTTGCTTTTTGAATATGTTCCATTGAAGAATCCCTCCATGAATGAATAGATTATAAGCGGTTTGATACTTTCAACTATTAGAAGAGAAGCTGGTGGAAGCTGATCGATGACAAGTTCTTTCTTCTAATAGCTGCAATAATGGCGATCATCAGATCCGAGGCCGCATAGTCGAAAGTTGCGGATAATGGACACCAGAGCACTTTTCATTCCTTCGCGACTAATTCCAAGGTTCAACCTTCAAAAACTTCAGCTGCTGACAATCCGGTATAACCGACTCGTTTCGTCTTTCATCCCTCCAATACTTGCCTCCATGAAATCCATCATGTTAAGCAATTTGTAATATATCTATATGTATCTCGCAATAATCTGGTACTAGATTCATATCTATTTTTATTCAAGTTGGATTGCAACCCAGCACAATAAATAGATTCATATCTATTTTGTTCAAGTTGGATTGTAACCTAGCGCGATAGATAGATAATTTTCATAGCCTGTATAAATATGATATAAGGAGGAAATTATTCATGAGCGGTACAAATGGCAAAGGTTATAAACGCAGCAAAAAAACATCAAAGAAGTCATGGAAAGGAGCGAAATGCAGTCCAAAGAATCAAGATGCGCCGAGTACGCAAGAAGAAACCAATGGTATTCCGTGCGCAGAGGGCGAGGATAATGTAACAAAAGATAACAAGCACAGATCCGGCGATGTTCAAGGCACGCAAGGCGAGAACCGTTCCAGTGGACTTGGCGGCACACAGGGCTCCAGAGGAACAAAGGGGTCCAGAGGCGCTCAGGGCACACAGGGCTCCAGAGGCGCTCAGGGTACACAGGGCTCCAGAGGCGCTCAAGGTACACAGGGCTCCAGAGGGGCTCAAGGTACACAAGGCTCCAGAGGGGCTCAAGGTACACAAGGCTCCAGAGGGGCTAAGGGTACACAAGGCTCCAGAGGGGCTAAGGGTACACAAGGCTCCAGAGGGGCTAAGGGTACACAAGGTTCTCACGGCGGAAAGCGCTAATAAGGTGCAGCCTTTCACCCTGCAGACTTTGTAAATCATGGCATACCGGCAGTGACCATTAGGCTGATGCCTGCATAATGTAAAGAATCATAAAAAAGCCTATCGTCTTTACCGATAGGCTTTATCTTTTGGTTAAGGAGATGGTCCAATGTCCGGGGAAGGACTGCCGACCCGCAAAATAACGATCAATGAGGACGACTTGTCAAGGCTCCAGGCTGATGTATGGAGCAATGAATTCGCTCCCGTTAAACTTGAAATGGACGGAGAATCCTATGAGGCGCAGCTTCGCTTCCGCGGGGGCCATACTCGCAATTATCCCAAAAAATCTTACGAGCTGCGGTATGGTAATAATAAGACCATGCATTGGAATGCTGAATTCGACGACCCGTCGATGATGCGCAATGCCCTTTCCTTTCATTTTTTCAATTCCATCCAGGTACCGGCACCCTCAACCCGTCACTTCTGGCTGGAATGGAATGATCAGCCCCACGGCGTTTATCTGGATATCGAAGCCGTGGACCAGACCTTCTTCAGAAAACGGAAAATCGGCTCCAGGGCGCTCATCTACGCGGTTAATGACAGTGCCAACTTCAGTCTCATCGACCCGGATACGAATCAGCATAAATCTACACTTTTTTCCGGTTACCGCGTGATGAAGGGGACAAAAGAGACACCAGTCCGCCTGACCCGCTTCGTTAGACGGATTAACCGCCCCGCCGGCGAGGCTCTCCGCTCCTATCTCGTCAAGCGGCTCGACATCGGACTTTACTTGAAGTGGCTGGCCGGCGCCGTGCTGACCGGAAATTATGACGGATTTGATCAGAACTATGCCCTGTATGAGCATGCAACAAGCGGAAAGTACCGGATTATTCCCTGGGATTATGAGGGCACATGGGGAAGAAACTGCTACGGCAAATTATGCGGCAGCGATCTGGTCCGGGTAAAAGGGTACAACATCCTGACGCGCAAAATATTATCCTACCGTTCCTGCCGGCAGGCTTATCGCCGTATTCTGAACCAGCTGTTGGCTGATAAATTTACCATACAGCGGCTGGAGCCCGTCCTGATGAAGCTGCACGGGGAGCTGACGCCAGCGATCAGAGACGATTTCACGAGAAAATGGCCCTTCCACACTTTTCAGGAAGAGCCGGAGGTATTCAAGAACTACATCAATGAAAGACGGCTTATTGTCAGGGAAGCCTTGAGCAGCTGGAAAAATTAAACCGCCATGGTTCCTCATCTTCTTCTTTCAATATAGCTTCATACTTAAATAACGCTCGCCGCTGTCCGGGGCCATGCAGAGCACGCGTCCGCCTTTTCCAATCCGGGTGGCAACCTGCATGGCTGCCCAGACAGCCGCCCCGGAGGACGGGCCCAGAAGCAGTCCTTCCAGCCTGGCCAGATCGCGCATGGTGCGGATGGCATCATCATCGGACACGCGGATAATTTCATCATACACGGAGGTGTTGAGAATAGCCGGGACGAAGCCGGGACTGGTGCCCACAAGCTTATGCGGCCCAGGCTGGCCGCCGGACAGGACTGGCGATCCCAATGGCTCGACGACAGCTATATGCAGACCGGGAATGGCCGCCTTCAAGGCTTCGCCTGTACCGGTTATTGTGCCTCCTGTTCCTGAAGTGGCGATAAAAGCGTCAAGTCGGCCTTCCGTTTGTTCGATAATTTCCAGCGCCGTTGTTACCCGGTGAATATCGGGGTTCGCAGGGTTCTCGAATTGATTGGGAATATAGCTGCCTGGCCGTTCAGCCTGCAGCTCCATTGCTTTGCGGATCGCGCCGGGCATCCGCTCCGCCGCCGGCGTCAGAACTACTTTTGCACCATAAGCCTTAAGCAGCGAGATTCTCTCCTGCGACATATTGTCGGGCATAACCAGAATCAGGTTGTAGCCTTTGGCTGCGGCATTCATCGCCAGACCTATTCCGGTATTCCCGCTCGTTGGTTCAATAATCGTATCCCCCGGCTGAATCTTGCCTCTTCGCTCGGCATCCAGAATCAAGGAAGACGCCGCGCGGTCCTTCACGCTGCCGCTGGGGTTGAATCTCTCCAGCTTTACAATCACCTCCGCGTCTTCATGCCGCGTCAAACGCTGCAGAAAAACTGCGGGTGTATCTCCGATAAGCTCCGTTATGCTGTTTACAATACGCCCCATTATATCCTCCCTAATTTCACTTTCTTTGCTCTATGGCCACTTCGAACCGATCGCATAAGCCCATCTCTTCAACCCTTGCCAGCTGTATGATCCAGCTCTTGCGGATACCGGCAAGTCCGTATATCAGACCGGCTAATCCACCTGTAACAGCTCCGGTCGCATCTGTATCCTCGCCCAGATTGATTGCTTTCAATACCGCTTTCTCATAGCTTCCAATCCTGCTGCTCGCCTGATCAGCGTACTCTTGTTGTTCCACCTTCAATTATAATGGCTCTAACGCCCTGCAGCTAATGAATATATATGTTTCGTCATTACAGAGTAAAGCAAGGACGCATGAAAAAGAGACTGCCGCGGCAGCCCCTTATTTTTTGCTTCATTATATACAGGATAAACGGGTCGTTATGCCTATCCTCTCAATTTGCCGGATGGATAGGAAGCAGAGTTATCCGCACCGGATCACCCGTTCATTACAGCTGCATCGATAGCCGGCACTTTTGTCTTCTTGCGATAGACGACACGGGACAGCCATACGCTGATTTCATAAAGAACAACCAGAGGGATAAAGACCATCAAATGTGAAATGAGTTCAGGCGGTGAGATCAGACTGGCTAAAATGACAAGTCCCAGGTAGGCATAACGGCGCATGCTGTTCAATACCTTGGGCGTAAGCACACCGATTTTTGTCAAAAACATAATAACAACCGGCAGTTCAAAAGCCAGGGACATGGGTATAACGATGCTGAGCATGAAACCGAAGTATTGGGCGATGCCGTACGTCTGGGTAAGATCCAGCTGGTCGGATATCCGGGAAGTAAAACTGAAACTCATCGGAAATACGACAAAATACGCGAATCCAATTCCAATCAGGAAACATAGGACGGAATAGGGAATGTAGCGCAGTGTAGCCTCCTGTTCCTCCTTCTTTAGCCCGACTTTCATAAAGCTCCAGAGCTGGTACAGGATATAGGGGAGAGTGACGGCGGCCGAAATCACGAAGGCAACCTGCATATAGATACGCAGCGCATCCCACGGCGAGAAAACATTCCATGTAATTCCGGAAGCCGGCGGGATGCCTTTCAGATAGAGAAGTACTTTTGGCGAAAGGATCAAGCCCCCGATCATGGTCAGAAATAGGACGACAATTACCCCGATAATCCGTTTTCGAAGCTCTGCAAGATGTTCAATTAAGGTCATCTTCTTTTCTTCAATCATCACGGTTTCCCCTTTCGTAATTTGAATTATGCCTGGCCTCTTCCGTGCAGACGTTTGTTCAGCATGCCTTTCAGCTCAAATGTCCGAAAACCGTCCTTTATATTCCGGTTGATTTCACGGATATTATCCACGTCCTCGAATGAATATTTTCGAACTCCTCCTTTGGTCCTAACGGGAAAAACCAGCTTTCTTTCCTCGTAATAACGGATCTGCCTTTCAGATAATCCTGTAAGCTCACACACCATACCTATATACATCACTTTCTCTTCCATAACGCTTAGCCTCCTTTGGTGTTTGAATGCTTCAACATCAATTCAGTAAGTAAAATAACCTTAAATGTTAAGAAACATGACGTTAATCAAGGGGGTTGGGACGGATTATAGCAAGCGCTTTAAATCTTTGCAAGTCTATTATAAATATTTATTAAATTTGGGCTGCACATAAAAAATAATTTATGTTAGATAATCTAACATTTTTTGATTCGCCACGGCAAGCGGTGTGATACATTTTCCTTGCAAGGTTGAATCTACTTTGAGAAGGAGATGTCGCGCCGTGGAGACTAAAGAGAAACCGAATGAAATTACCCGCAGGCAGTTCTTAACGACCGTTGGAAAAGTCGGAGGATCGGCGGCCGTATTCAGTGTTATGGGAACACTCGGCCTGCTTTCGCCTGAAACCGTAAAAGCAGCAGATTTCACGCCTCCCCGAAGTGGCGATTTAACGGCAACCAACCGCAATGGCAAGAAAGTCATTATTCTCGGAGCCGGTATCGGCGGTATGACAGCGGCTTACGAGCTCGGTAAAGCCGGCTACGACGTTACCATTCTTGAAGCCAGGGAACGGGCGGGCGGACGGAACTGGTCGGTCAGGAAGGGCACGACAGAAGCTGAGGTGGGCGCTTCCAAGCAGATCGCCCGGTTCGATGACGGCATGTACCTGAACGCAGGTCCAATGCGCATTCCGCAGTTTCATGTGACCATGGATTACTGCCGTGAGTTTGGCGTGGAGATGGAGCCCTTCAACAACGTGAATGACAGCGCTTATTATTATAACGAGAATGTGGGCGCGCTTTCCGGCCAGAAGATCCGCAAACGGGCTGCCAAAGCCGATATGAGAGGTTACGTTTCCGAGATGATGGCGAAAGCCGTTAATCAGAAAGCGCTTGATCTCCCGATTACGGCAGACGAGAAAATTAAACTGGTCAACTATCTCAAGGCGGAAGGGAATCTTGAAGAGGATTTGTTTTACCGGGGCTCCGAACGCGGCGGCTATAAGGACGAACCGGGAAGCAGACTGGACGCCGGGGTGCTGAGAGACCCTTTTGACATGAAAGCGATCATCAATTCCGGCTTCGGAAATTTCTTCAGCAGCGAATACAGCTATGATATGCAAATGATGATGTTCCACCCTGTCGGAGGCATGGATATGATCTCCAAAGCCTTTGAGAAAAGGGTAGGCCACCAGATCAAATACAAGGCGGAGGTTAAAGAAATCCGCCAGTCCTCCTCGGGAGTGCGGATTGTCTATACGGATCTGCAGAAGAATGTCGACAGAGAAGTAACAGGCGATTTCTGCATCTGCACAATCCCCTTGTCTGTCCTCAAGGGCATTCCGGCAGACTTCTCGCCTAATATGGCCAAAGCGATTTCCAGCGTCGGATATGCCTCCGCAGGGAAAATGGGGCTTCAGTTCAAACGCCGCTTCTGGGAAGAGGATGAGCAAATCTACGGCGGCAACACCTTGACCAATATGGATATCACCCAAATGTACTACCCGCCTACGAAATATTTTTCCAAGAAAGGCATTCTGCTCGGTTACTATGTCTTTGGCTCCAACGCCGACAAGCTGGGCAAAATGACCTATCAGGAACGCGAAAAGCATGCCATGATGCAGGGGGCCAAAATTCATCCGCAATTTTATGATGAGTTCCAGACATCCTTCTCGATCGACTGGAAAAAAATAAAATACAATCTCGGAGGCTGGGTATCTTATTCCGGAGACGACCGGAAGACCTACTATCCTACGCTTTGCAAGCCGGACGGACGAATCTACCTTGCCGGGGAGCATATCAGCTACATCACGGCCTGGCAGGCCGGGGCGATTGAATCCGCCCGTTCGGTTGTAACGGACATCCATCAGCGCGTCCTGAAAGACTAATAGACCATAAGGAGGAATATTATTGAGCCTGCCGAAAAAAGTCAAATTATTGATAGGCACAGCCGTCATATCCAGCTTTCTTTGTGTGAGCGCATTTGCCGCACAGGGGGATCCCGAGACCCCGAACAGATACTTGAAGGAGCCTATTAATGAAGTGGAATACTACGGAAGCCCCACTTCTTCCATCTCCAGCTCAGTCGCCATCCCTGCCGGTTCAGCCACTTTTTCGACAAGCGGTACTGTACCGCCTGTGCTCAACAAGGATGGGAAAACCGTGTATGAACGTTACGGAGATACCAAGACCCAGGGAATTGGCATTCTGAAGGAAATTGAAAAGCAGTTGAAGGAGCAGGATCTGACGCTTGCCGATGTCGCCTATCTCCGCGTATACATCGCCCAGGATGCTCTGAAAGAAAGCAAATTTGATTTTGACGGCTGGTTCGAAGCCTATGCGCAATTTTTCAACACACCGGAAAATCCAGTTAAACCGGCCCGCTCCACACTTGGAGTCGCCGCCCTGGTCAATGCTGATTGGCTCATTGAAATTGAAGCTGTTGCCGTCTATCCCAAGCGCTACAATCAAGATTAAAAAATAGAGGAGTGATCATATGCTGCAAAATATCGGACTGCCCGGACTTATGATGATTCTCGTTGTCGTTTTGATTGTTTTCGGCCCTACCAAGCTGCCGGAGCTCGGGCGTGCAGTAGGACGCACACTTCATGAGTTCAAATCATCAGCAAAGGATCTCGTTGCCGATCACAAAGAGGAAGATAAGCAAGTATAGTCTGCAAATATACCTTACCAAAAAAAAAGAGAAGCCCCGCTTTTTCAGGGCTTCTCTTTTTGCTCTGCTTATTTCTCCAATAAAGCATCGTCTGATCCATGCGAGGCCACCCGGATATTTGTCCATCCGCTTGGTCAGACCGGTTCCTTCCTTCCGGCAGGACTTCTGTTCACATAGCCCCGTACCAGGAACCAGCACACTAACGGAAAAGCGCCAATGATCAGCATGAGCCAAGGAATAGCCTGCGGTGCGGAATTTGCCTGGGGCAGTACGAGCAAATAAGCGGCAATCCCAGCTAGGCGTCCAATTGTCAGGGAGGTTTCCCGCAGGACAACGAATTCTTCCCGCCGTTTGACGCTTTCCTCATTGCGCCCGATCAAATCGAAGACCACCGATGTCATGGGAATAATAAAAAGCGGCATAAAAAGCGCCGTTCCAATCCCGAATATCAGCAGCGTTTCATAGCGCTGCGGCCAAAACAGCGGCAGTATGGCCGCCGTCACCACCGCAGCCCCAAACAGCATCGCCCGGCTCCTCAAGTGCGGCCTGAGCAGCCTGCCGATCAGCCAGAAGCTGATCAAGGCAAGCAGCGAAGTGATCAGCGAGAAGCTGCCAAGCTTCTGTTCATTTCTTGTCGCCATAAAGACCAGCAGCCCGACAAGAAACATAAATACACCGTCACGTATGCCCTGCGCCATAATCGCAAGCGCAACACGGCGCCAAGGGTCACCGGGAGTTTTGAGCTGCCTGAAGCCATACAGCCATTCATAGCGGCCGGCAGCCTCTCTCTTTTTGAGCCAAAAACTCAGAATCGTGGCAATGCCAAATATGATGGCCGATGCGGTATAGATTATACTGTAGCCCTGGTTACCCGTAGAAGCCGTAATAATAAATCCCGATATCCAGGGAACGACAATACCTGCACCGGAGGCAATCAGCCCTGTCCAGCCGTTGAAGCGGTCCCGGTTGGCCGGCTCCGTGATTTCAAAATAAACCACATTGTAGGCCAGCCAGAAAAATCCTTGCCCAAGTCCTCCAAGCACACCAAGCGGGATTGCATATGTAACCGCCCGGGTACCAAGCAGAAGGATAACAAAATAAAATACCCCCGACAATACAATCCCCAGCCGGAGGCTGTTCATCTTGTTATGCTCCTTGACCCATTTGCCGGCAATCCAGAACGTAAGTCCGCTAACCGTATACAAGGTGAAATGAAACCACCCGATCAGCGCTAACGATTGGCTTGCCTTCCACAGGTAAATAGGCAGGAAAGTACCCGACAGGGCTGTGGCAATCGCAATAAGCCCCTGTACCGCAAGAAGCAGCACAGCCTGCTTGTCCAAAGCCGGACCGCTGCCGGAGCGTCCGTCTCCTGTGAAGGATTCTGTCCGCAGCTTGCCTGGGGCGGATGGAGCGGACCCCCTTGAACGGACGGCATGCTTGCTATGCTCCAAACCTATCCCTCCCGCATGTTTGCTTTTTGAGCGTTTACCTGACGTAAGGTACCCTCAAAAGCTCCAATGCATGCCGGAATGAATAACTTTCCATTATTTTCCGTTCTCGACCTCATTTGATAATAGCTGGATCAGCCGTTCCTGCTCCTGAACCCCAAGACGCTGCTCGGTGTGAAAGCAGGAAGGACAGACGTACAACACAATCTGGAACGGCGGCGTCAGAAGCGGCTCCGTCATGGTTGCCGGAGTCCGCGGCTTGAACTGCGCTTCCGTTATTGTTTGGGTCCCTGCCTCAAGCATGAATTCCCGGCAGGACGGACACTCCGGTGCTTCAAGCTGATCGTCGAGCAGCCGGTCCATTGCTTCTTTGAGCACCAGCTGGTCCCGGTTGTAATGGCGAAGCTCCGACAAATCAGGCGCCAGGCTTATTCCGCTCGCCTTCGCACGATCATTGCGCTCCTCCCAGTCTTCTTCTTCCCCAATCTCCTCTTCCTCTTCCTCTTCGTCTTCTTCAATCCCGTCCAGGCCGATCTGCAGCGTCCGGTATCCGGACAGCTCATTCTCGCAATGCGGGCAATGCCGCTCCGGCCCTATTTCTTCGTCCCAGACGATTTCCGTCTGGCACCACGGACATACCGTATTTTCAACTTCCGCCATCCCTTTCTCCTCCACCCTTTTATTTCGTCAAATAAAATACGCCAAGTACGACAAACAGCAACGCAAGCGCAAATAAGGTTCCCCATAAATATTTCATTAGCGTTAAGGCCCTCTCCGAAGTTTGTTGGTCTGGTACTGATCGCAATCGGCAATCAGGCAAGCGTAGCGCCGATTATATAGGAGATGGACACCGAGATAATCATGGCAATAAAGCCGACAGCCCGGTTGTCCTTCTTGATCTCGTCATCGATCCGGAATACGGGGGTCAGGAATTCAAACAGAAAATAAGCGACGATAAGCAGCAGGAAGCCGAATGTCCCCCACAATAAACTTAGATACACCGTATCGTTGGCTTGAATCGAGAACCGGAATATATTGCAGATTCCGAAAATTTTGCCTCCCGTTGCCATGGCGACGGCCATGTTCCCCTGTTTAATTTCATGCCAGCATTTGTACCGGGTTACGTACTCAAAGAAATAAAGGAAAACGACCAGTGCCAGAATGGCGACTGAAACGCAAGCAAGTGACGCCGCATAAGGATTGCTGAGCAGCGTGTCGATTTCGTTTTCCATTAAGAGCCTCCCTTTTATCCAAAAAATAGGAAACGCATACTGTTTGTTGGCATGAAGCTGAATTAACGCATTTCCGCGACGGTGACGCCGACTCCACCCTCTCCGTAATTGCCCAGTCTGTAAGTCTTGACATGCTTGTGACGGCGCAGAAACTCACTGATACCCGTTCGCAGAACGCCGGTTCCCTTGCCGTGAATAATGTAAACCTGGCCAAGCCCGGCTAGGAAGGATTCATCCAGGAAACGATCAACCTCCACAATCGCTTCTTCAAGATTTGCCCCGCGCAAGTCAAGCTCCATACGCACATTCTCGTCGCGGGTCCGCTTGAGACTTGCAGCAAGCTTAGGCTGCTGGGTCTTGGCGGTTTCAGCCCGTTTCACCAGCTCCAAATCGCCGGTAGCCACCTTCATCTTCAGAATGCCGAGCTGCACCAGGGCATCGCTGCCGTTGATCTCAATGACATGGCCGCGCTGACCCAGGCTGTAAACCATGACCTCGTCGCCGGGTTCAATCCGCTGCGGCTTTGCAGCGTTCTTTGGCTTGTTGGATTTTGATTTTTTCAGCTCTGGAGCAGCGTCATCCAGCTTGCGGCGCGCCTCAATCAGCTTATGCTCCTTGACCGACGCACCTTCCTCCATGGCAAGCTTGCGCAAATCGGAGATAATTTGCTCGGCTTCCTTTCTTGCCTTGGCAATCGCCTCATGAGCTTCCTCTTGAGCCTTGGCAAGCAGCTTGTCACGCTGCTCGTCAAATTTACTGCGCTCCGCTTCATGCTTCGCCTGCTGAGCTTCCAGATCCTTGCGCAGTCTCTCTGCCAAGTTCCGTTCGGCTTCGGCCGCCAGCCGGTTCTCCTCCAGCGAGGCAATCATATTCTCGACCCTCATATCCTCTTCACTGACCTCGCCGCGCGCCACATCAATGATCGACCGCTGAAGACCCAACCGCTCGGCGATAGCAAACGCATTGCTTCGTCCCGGCACTCCGATCAACAGACGATAGGTGGGGCTGAGCGTCTGTACATCAAACTCCATGCTCGCATTGATGATACCTTTGCGGTTATAGGCATATGCCTTAAGCTCGCTGTAGTGCGTGGTTGCAATGATCCGGCAGCCCAGCTTGTGCATATGCTCCAGGATGGCAATCGCCAGAGCGGAGCCTTCCGCAGGATCGGTTCCCGCACCCAGCTCATCCAGCAGCACCAGACTCTTGGGGGTCATATTGCCCAGTATGCGAATGATGTTGGTCAGGTGGCTGGAGAACGTGCTAAGATTTTGCTCAATGCTTTGCTCGTCGCCGATATCGGCGTAAATCGCGTCAAATACACATAGCTGGCTGTTGTCTTCGGCGGGCACGAACATGCCGGACATGGCCATCAGGCTGAGCAGCCCAACTGTCTTGAGCGAAACGGTCTTGCCTCCCGTATTCGGTCCTGTGACGATGATCGTCGAATACGAATTGCCGAGCTCCACGTCGGTCGGGACGACATTCTCACGGGCGATTAGCGGATGCCTGCCGCGGCGCAGCTTCAAATAACCGCGGTCGTTCATGCGGGGCAGCGTCGCCCCCATCTGGTGGGCGAGTCTTCCCTTGGCAAAAGCAAAATCAAGCGCGCCAAGCACTTCCAGATCCAGCTGCAGCTCTTCTGCGTATTCCGCTGTTTGCGCGGTCAGCTTTTGCAGTATTTTCTCAATTTCGCGGGTCTCGGATAACCGCAGCTCACGAAGCTTGTTGTTCATGGCAACGATCGCTTCCGGTTCGATAAACAATGTCGCTCCCGATCCCGACTGGTCATGTACGATACCGCCAAAATGGGAGCGGTACTCTTGTTTTACGGGAATGACGTACCGATCGTTTCGAATAGTTACGATGGCGTCCTGCAGCATCTTCTGCACGGATGATGAACGGACCATTTGCTCCAGTTTTTCACGGACCCGCGCCTCCCCGCCCCGCAGCTCTCTGCGGATGCCGGCAAGCTCATTACTTGCGCTGTCCATGACCTCCGCCTGTTCGTCGATGCAATTGAGAATGGCATCTTCCAATACCTTATGCTCGGTCAGCTGCTGCGCCATATCGGCCAGCATGGGAACCGGATCATCATCATGGAGCTGAAGGACATGACGCTTTACCCGCCGCGAGCCGCGTATCGTCTCTGCGATTTCCAGCAGCTCGGCAGGGTTCAGCGTTCCACCTATAATGGAGCGCAGCAAGGCCGGACGAATGTTTACGATTCCGCCGAAGGGAGCATTGCCCTTCAGACGGTCCGCTTTATACGCCTCATCCGTAGCCTGAAGCGTCAGTTTGACCGCTTCCAGATCGGAGCTCGGACGAATGGCATCGGCCACCGCTTTACCGAGCGAGGTCGATGCGTGCTGCGATAATTTATTTACTATTTTTGAAAATTCTAGTGTGTGTAAGATTTTATTGTCCAAAACGAGCACAACTCCCCTCGATTCTTATTATAGCCGATGCGTACAACGTATGCCATGACGGATGCTGCCATGAATGACAGCAGCAAAGCGGGAGACAATAATGATGCATCCCATGAAGTTAAACTATACTTCCGAAAATTGCTCATTATCGATGAGTACGGGAGTATTGCTAAAAACACGGAGGAGGTTTGCACATGCATTTTCTGGGTCATGTCGTTCGTTTCGTCGTTTCAGCCATCGTGCTGATGATTGTTGGCTACATCGTGCCTCAGTTCAGTGTCGGCGGATTTTGGAGCGCGTTACTGCTGGCGCTCGTCATCGCAGCTCTTGGCTGGATTATCGAAGGCATCTTCGGCAAACGGGTTACCCCATTCGGCCGCGGCATTGTCGGCTTTATCGCCAGTGTCGTTGTCATCTGGATTGCCCAGTTTATCGTAGGCGGAGTGGATGTTACCTGGCTGGGTGCCATTCTGGCCGCTCTTGTCATCGGGATCATCGACTTGTTCATTCCGGTGGCCACACCGTATGATGCAGGACGGGACCGCGATAAACAGCACGCTTAAAGCTTATGGAATTCCTGGCAACGGAACCGGGTATGACGGATCGTCGTTATACCCGGTTTTGCTGACCGGATAGAAATGGATTACTGCTAACCGCGATAATTAACGGTTACAGTGATTATATTTGAAATGTTCATCATTTGTTCATCAGCCATTCATATGTTTGACACTGCAATTTCCAACTATTCCAGTTATAATGGAATATGCATGGTTGGCCTATAGAATAAATGGAGGGAGTTTACTTAGATGAAAAAATTATTGCTGGTGTCCGCAGTTACCGTTCTTGTGCTGATCATGACCGCTTGCGGTTCGAACAACAGTGCCAATAACAACGCACCTGAGAACGGCGCCACAACAGAGACAAGCGCAGCAGCTGCGAATGAAGTCTTGATCAAGGCAAGCAACTGGGAATTTGATAAAGAGGTCTACACCATCAAAAAAGGTGAAGCCACTACCATCACCCTGGATGCAGACGGGGTTCACGGCATAGAAATTCCAGCTCTGAATGTTAAGCTGACCAATGGCAAATCGCAGGATGTAACGATTGCGGATGCAGGCGAGTATGAGCTTCACTGCAACATTCCATGCGGAAATGGCCACACCCAAATGGTTGCCAAAATCAAAGTCGAATAGATGAACGGAATTAACCTGGAATTGAAAAATCGCTCCATGCTCTTGTTGACACAATAGAGCGTGGAGCTTTTTTGTCGAGATAGTTTGACCCGTTTCAGCCGAAAAATGCCGGAAGGACGTAATCGTCCCTTCGGCATTTTTGCTTTAGCTTTCCTCGATCAGTTCAATCCATTCATTGTATTCCGTCTGCAGCTTGGAGTACTCTGTCTTCAGTTTCCCATGTTCAATCTGCAGACGCTCATGCTCGGCTTGCAAATCGATACCGGACAAGCTTGTCTCCGACGCCAGAGCCTCCAGCTCTGAGATTCTGTCCAGCAGCTGCTGCATCCGGAGCCTGGCTTCACTGGTTTCCTCTTCACTTTGGAGCAGCTGCTCGTACAGACCGGCTTCCGCTTCTGCATGCGCGGCAGCTTCCTGCTTCGCACGCTCAAGCTCAGAGACAGCGATGCGTTCTCTTTCCTTTGCCTCTGCTGCTGTTTCCTCGGCGATGCGCTCGGCCTCTGCCATCTGCATTCTGGCTTCATTCATCATCTCGGCAGCACGTTCCTCTGCCGTCTGCAGTTTGTGGCGAAGATCCTGTTCCTGAGCGCTATGTTTCTCAAGCTCTTCCTTCAGAAGCTCCTGCTGCTCAGTCAGCTGGGCTAGCCGGTTATCCGCCTCATCTGCTGTATGCTGCGCTATGGTCAGCTGGTCACGAAGCTCCGCGAGCTGCATCTCCTGCTGCTGCAGGGCTTGAGAGCGGCGGATATCCTGCTGCTGCAGTTCGGCGAATTGGCGCTGCAGCTCTTCATAGCCGATCTCGCGCTCCAGCATTTCCCGCTCGAGAATATCTACTGTCGTACGCTGCGATTCCTCGCGTTCAGCAGCCTGCATTGCAAGGCGTTCCACTTCCTGCTGCTGCTCGGATATTGCGGCTTGCGCTTCATTATAGTCACGACGTACCTGCGCCAGTTTGCCGGTAAGCTGCTCACGTTCCTGCTGCCACTCCAGCGCCAGACGGTCCAGTTCCTCTGTAAGCCTGTGTTCAAGCTTCTCACGCTCGGACACAAGCTCCTCTCTGATAATCTCAGCTTGCTCTTCACCTTCGCGAATCGCTTGCTCCAGCATTGCCTGAGAGGTTTCACGCTCCTCAAGGAGGTCTGCACGAGCGGCCGCAGCGGCTCGCTCTGCTTCTTCCAGCTTGGCCTGCGCTGACTCGTTTGCCGCTCGCAATGTCTCCTCCGACTCTGCCCGCTCTTGTTCTAGCTTGGACTGCGCTGTTTCCCGGATTCGAACCAGCTGCTCCTCCAGCTCTGCTCTTGCTGCCGCAGCTGCCTGCTCCGCTTCCTCAATCATCGCCTGCGCCAACTCGCGTTCATCCCGCAGCGCGGACTCGGCCGCCGCACGCTCACGCTCAAGCTCCAGTCGCGACGACCCTCTCGCCTCGGCCAACTGCTTCTCCAGCTCCGCCTTCACTGCTGACGCAGCCTGCTCCGCTTCCTCAACCATCGCCTGCGCCAATTCGCGCTCTTCCCGGATGGATTCCTCGGCAGCTGCACGCTCACGCTCAAGCTCCAGACGAGCCGCTTCCCGCACTTGTGCCAGCTGTTTTTCCAGCTCCGCTTTCACTGCCGCTGAAACCTGCTCTGCTTCCGTAAGCTCCCGTTTCACCGCAGACACTGCCTGCTCCGCTTCCTCAATCATCGCTTGCGCCAACTCGCGTTCTTCCCGAATATTTTCCTCGGCAGCTGCATGCTCACGCTCAAGCTCCAGGCGCGACGATTCTCTAGCTTCGGCCAACTGCTTCTCCAGCTCCGCCTTCACCATCGCTGCGGCCTGAGCCGCTTCCGCTAGCTCCCGTTTCACCGCAGACGCAGCCTGCTCCGCTTCCTCAATCATCGCTTGCGCCAACTCGCGTTCTTCCCGAATATTTTCCTCGGCAGCTGCTTGCTCACGCTCAAGCTCCAGGCGCGACGATTCTCTAGCTTCGGCCAACTGCTTCTCCAGCTCCGCCTTCACCATCGCTGCGGCCTGAGCCGCTTCTGCTAGCTCCTGTTTCACCGCAGACGCAGCCTGCTCTGCTTCTGCTAGCTCCTGTTTCACCGCAGACGCAGCCTGCTCTGCTTCCTCAATCATCGCTTGCGCCAGCTCGCGCTCTTCCCGAATGGTTTCCTCGGCAGCTGACCGCTCACGCTCAAGCTCCAGACGAGCCGCTTCCCGCACTTGCTCAAGCTGCTTCTCCAGCTCTGCTTTTGCCGCCGCAGCAGCCTGCTCCGCTTCCGCAAGCTCTCGTTTCACCGCAGACGCTGCCTGCTCTGCTTCCATCACCATCGCCTGCGCGAACTCGCGCTCTTCTCGAATGGTTTCCTCGGCAGCTGACCGCTCACGCTCAAGCTCCAGTCGAGCCGCTTCCCGCACTTGCTCAAGCTGCTTCTCCAGCTCTGCTTTCGCCGCAGCAGCAGCTTGCTCCGCTTCCGCAATCATCGCCTGCGCGAGCTCCCGCTCTTCCCGCAGCTCCGTCTCCGCGGCTGCCCGCTCACGTTCAACTTCCAACCGGGACGATGCCCTCGTCTCGGCCAACTGCTCCTCAAGCTCCGCTTTCATAGCCGCAAACGCCTGCTCCGCCTCCGCAAGCTTTGCCTGACCAGCCGCGGCATCCGCTGCGGCTGCGGCCGCTGTCCGCTCCGCCTCTTCCAGCATGGCTTGCCCAATTTCGCGTTCCTCGCTTAATGCCGCGGCTGAAGCCGCGCGCTCCTGCTCCAATTCGGCAGCGGCCGCTTCACGGACCTGCCGCAGCTGCTCCTCAGCAGCCAGGGCTGCCGCAGCAGCTGCGCGGTCGGTATCCGCCCGCAAACGTTCAATGCGTTCGCGCGAGGCAAGCCGCACCCGCTCCAGTTCGGCTTCAGCCGCTGCCTTGGCTTCCGCGAGCTCTGCCTGCAGCTCGGAGCGCAGCCGCGCAAATTCCAGCTGCGCTGTTTCACCTGCGGCTATCTGCTCCTCCCGCAGCTGCGCCAGTTGCTCGTCATGTACAGCCTGGGCAAGTGCTAGCTCCGCTTGCGCCGCTTCTGCTGCCGCTGCCTGATCGGCGTGCAGCCGCGCCAGCGTCACGCCCCATTCAGCAGCCGCTCGTTGTGCTTCCTTGCTCGCGGCTTCGCGCTCACGCTCAAGCTCCTCGCCATGAATGGCATGGACAAGCGCAAGCTCATCCCGGGCATCAGACTGCGCTTTCTCCAGCTGCCGTGCAAGCTCTGCCCGCTCCTGTTCCAGTTCAGCAGCCGCCAAAGCCGCCGCTTGCTCATGCGCCTCCCGCTCCAGCGCAAGCTCCGCGCTGAGCGACTCCTTCACATGATTAAGCTCGAGATTAGCAGCTTCGCGCTGCCGATCCGCTTCCATTGTGTGGTTCTCTTGCAGGCGTTCAAGCTCCGCCTGTGCGGATTCCCGCATGTTCGTCAGCTCACTGTCATGCGCGGCGAGCAGCTGCTCCGCTTCCAGACGGGCGATCTCCCTCTCCGTCTTCAACTCTTCCAGGTGGGCGTCACGCTGTGCGGCAAGCTCCTTATCGGCCTGCTGAGCGGCATGCTCCAGCCGACCCTGCAGAACGGAGCTTATCCGCTCCAATTCCTCGTGGGCGATTTCCTGGGCCATGGCAAGCTCGGCCTCGGCTTCAGCGAGCTCTGCAGCCGCTTTCTCCCTTACGGAATCAAGCAGCAGCTTGTTTTCCTCAAGCTCGGCAACCGCCGCGTCCCGCCGCGCCTCGATTTCCTGCATGCGCTCGTTCTCGCGGCTGAGCCGGAAAACGTCCTCCGCCATATGCACAGCAACAAGAACGGCAATTTTGGGCAAATCCAGCCTTGGATACCCTTTTGCCAATTTATGCATATTCTCATCAACCAGAGCGGCTATCCGCTTGATATATTCAGGGTTGGTATGACCGGTAAATTTAAATTGATTTCCATATATGTCAACTGTTACACGTGCGCGTTCGGCAGCGTCCATGAGGGCATGTCCTCCTAAAAAGTTCTCGAAGCATCTGATCTTCGAAAGCGTAAGCTAAACCAATTCGATCTATTGCCTTACAAGCTGCACACGATGCCTTTCGTCCAAAACCCGTTGTTTGCCCGGACACGATCCATCCGCTGGCCGTTCTTCTTAACCAAAGCTTAACAAACGAATAACAGACGAAGCCGCATCGATATCGGTTCGCAATGAACTAATTCGATGCGGCTTCGCTTATCTCCTGCCTATTTACGCAATTCTGCCCCAAAAGAATCTTCTAATTTTGTGACAACGCGCTGATGGAGATCCGTTACTTCTTCATCCGTGAGCGTTCGCTCGCCGTGACGGTAAATCAGCGAGATGGCAACGCTCTTCTTATCTGCTCCAAGCCTCTCGCCCGTATACACATCGAACACATTCACGGACTCCAGCAGCTCGCCCGCGGTATCGCGCGCAGCTTCAAGCAGTCTGCCGGCCGGGAGCCCGCGGTCGATCACTACGGCGATATCCCGCTCGATCGAAGGGAAGCGCGGGAGAACCTTGTATGCAATTTTGAATGCTGCCGCATCGTACAGTGGACCAAGCTCAACCTCCAGCACATAAACATCTGCCAGATCATGTTCATGCTGCAGCGTTGGATGAAGCTGGCCGATGTACCCGATCGTCTCGGGTCCGCGCTCGGTTGTCAGCACGATTGCTGCCGTACGCCCGGGGTGCATATGCTCTGGCTGTGCGGACTCATAATGGATCAGCCCGCCAATGCCAAGTATATGAGTGACGGTTTCCATTACACCCTTCACATCGTAGAAATCCACAGCTGCCGGCTTCTGATTCCAGCCTGCCTCATTCCGGCTGCCGGTAAGAAGAACAGCCAAGCGGTGCTTCTCATGTGGGAGGCGTGTCAGCAGCTCTTCATCGGTATGGAAGACGCTGCCGATTTCGAAGATCGCCAGATTGTCGTTCTTGCGGTTGCGGTTATATGCCGCCACCTCCAGCATTTGCGGAAGCAGGGCGGTCCGCAGCACGCTCCGGTCTTCACTCATGGGCAAGGACAATCTGACCGGCTGGGTGCCCTTCTCCGAGAGGGCAGGGAACAGCCGCGTCCGGTCCGGATGCGTGAAGGAATAGGTCATAACCTCATTCAATCCGGCATCGGTCAGACGCCTGCGCAGCTCACGCCGGATGGCCTGCGGCTTGGTCAGCGCGCCGGGAGTGGACGGGCCTTCGATCGCGGTAGTCGGGATTTCGTCATAGCCGTGCAGACGCGCGACTTCTTCAATAATATCCACGTCGCGGGTAATATCTCCCCGTCTGGACGGCACATTTACCGTGAACACGCCATTGGGCCCGAACTCAAACGGAAACTGCAGACGACCAAAAATAATCTCGGTCTCCAGCTTCGAAAGTTCTGTGCCCAGATAACGGTTGATCTTATCCAGCGTCATCGTGACAACTACTTCGTCCGGCGATTCGGCAAGCTCTTCGACAATCCCTTCAAGCACAAGTCCTTGCGCATATTTCGCCATGAGCAAAGCAGCGCGGTCGAGCGCGGGAATGACACGCGCATGATCCACGCCCTTCTCGAAACGGATGCTGGATTCCGAGCGGAGCCCTACCTGACGCGAGGTTTTGCGGATGGTTGCGCCGTTGAAGCGGGCAGATTCCAGCAAAATATTGACTGTGCTGGCGGTTACCTCCGAGGATGCGCCTCCCATGACGCCGGCAAGGGCAAGAGGGCGCTCCCCGTCAGTAATGAGCAGCATATGCGGCTCCAGCTTGCGCTCCTGATCATCGAGCGTGACAATGGTTTCCCCTTCGCGGGCAAGGCGTACGACAATGCTGCCGCTTTCCACCTTGTCGGCATCGAAAGCATGCAGCGGCTGGCCATACTCCAGCATCACGAAATTGGTTATATCGACCACATTATTGATCGGCCGGACGCCAGCTGCTATCAGACGATTTTGCATCCACTGCGGCGACGGACCGATCTTCACGCCCTTGATGTACCTGGCGGCATAATGCGTACAGTGCTCTTTCGCCTCAATGTTCACCGTGATATGGGAGGAAGCTTCCTCCGCCGCATCGCTGACCTTCGTGTCCGGCAGCTGAACCGGTCTTCCTGTCAGCGCTCCGACCTCATAAGCCACGCCCAGCATGCTCAGACAATCGGAACGGTTAGGCGTCAGGTCAAGCTCCAGCACTTCATCTTCAATGGCAAGCACATCCAGTATGGATTTGCCGACTGCCGTTCCTTCAGGCAGCACCATGATCCCTTCCTGCTGATCCTTGGGGAGCAGCTTCTCGTTCAGGCCAAGCTCCTTCGCCGAACAGATCATGCCCTGCGATTCCACGCCGCGCAGCTTGGCCCGTTTGATGGCAAAGTCGCCTGGAAGCTTCGCTCCAACCACAGCCACGGGTACAAGCTGCCCGGCTGCAACATTCTTCGCGCCGCATACAATCTGCAGCGGTTCCCCTTGACCGACATCCACCGTGCATACGCTCAGCTTATCCGCATCCGGGTGCTTCTCGCGGGTCAGCACATGACCGACCACTACGCCGGTCACCCCTTTGTTGCGTTTCTCGACAACATCGATTTCGATGCCTCCGCGTGTCATGAGCTCTGCCAGCTGTTCCCCGTCGAAGCCCGACAGATCGATATATTCACTTAACCATTTATAAGATACGTTCATCTGTTTGACCCCCCGTTACATTCGCACAAACTGGCTTAAGAAGCGCAGATCGTTCGTGTAGAAATGACGAATATCATCGATTTCATATTTCAGCAATGCAATACGCTCGACGCCCATTCCGAATGCAAAGCCGCTCACTTCATCCGGATCGTAGCCGCCCATTTCCAGAACGCGCGGATGAACCATTCCGCAGCCGAGTATTTCCAGCCAACCGGTATGCTTGCACATCCGGCAGCCGCGGCCGCCGCATTGGGCGCAGGTCACATCGACCTCGGCGCTTGGCTCCGTGAACGGGAAGAAGCTGGGACGCAGACGGATCTGCGTCTGCATGCCGAACATCTGCTGCGCGAACTGAAGCAGCGTCCCCTTCAAGTCACTCATGCGGATGTCAGGTCCGATCACGAGCCCTTCAATCTGAATAAATTGGAACGAATGCGTCGCGTCATCGTCGTCGCGGCGGTACACCTTGCCCGGACATATCACTTTAACGGGCGTCTTGCCGTTCATCGCCTTCATCGTCCGGATCTGCACCGGCGAAGTATGGGTACGCATCAGAATTTCATCCGTAACGTAAAACGAATCCTGCATATCCCTTGCCGGGTGTTCCTTGGGCAGATTCAAGGCTTCAAAATTATAGAAGTCCGTCTCCGCCTCAGGGCCTTCCGCGATCGTATAGCCCATCCCGATAAAGACGTCTTCAATTTCCTGCGCGACCTTATTCAAGGGATGCACCGCGCCGGCCGGAAGACGTTTGCCGGGAAGCGTAACATCAATCGTCTCCGCGCGAAGGCGGTTCTCGGTCTCCGCATGCTGGAACACAGCCTGCTTCTCCTCAATTACAGCTTCGATCGCAGCGCGGACATCATTGCCCACCTGTCCGATAACGGGACGCTCTTCAGCGCTCAGGCCGCCCATTCCCCGTAAAATCTCGGTTAGCGCACCCTTTTTCCCCAAATATTTAACCCGCAGGTCATTCAGCTGCTGTGGATTTGCGACATGCCCCAGCTCCTGCAGCGCCTCCGTACGCAAGGCTTCCAATCTGTCCTTCATTACTCTCATTCCCTTCAATAATAGTCGATCGATATATCCGTTTTAAGAAAACAAAAAAAGGCCCTCTCTCCCCGTAAGGGACGAAAGAACCGTGTTACCACCCTAATTCGGATTGCCCTTCATCTATTCATGCATGGCAATCCCTCATACCGGCTTTAACGGGCCGGGCCCGGACTTCCCTACTGCAACACCAAAAAGGTGCGCGGTTCAAGCAGTCTGCTCTGGAGTGAACTTGGGCGGCGTTTGATCTGCAAAGACGCTCTCAATCATGGCGTCTTCTCCCTGTGCGCGAACCGCGGCTTACTTTTCTCCATCATCGCATCATGTTTATGGCTTCGTTTAGAAAGCTATCCATTTACCTGATCAACTAATTATAAGCAAAGCGCGGCCTCTTCGCAAGGCCGCGCTCCCCTGGTTCCCAATGAAATTCAACTTCGGGCTGTGAGCCTAAGCTTTTCTGTGTCTGGCCAGGACGAAAATCAACGCAATGACCGAAACTGCAAGCGCGGCTATCGCCAGCCACAAGGTTGCCACATCTGTGCTGCTGTCGGAATCAGACGGAACCGCAGCATTATCACTGGACACAGCCGCGGCCGCTCCGTGAGCATCCCCTTCAGCCGTACCTGCCAATACCGTCGTGACAGAAGCAGGGTGATCGGAGCCATCAGCGCCGACCCATTCCACTACGGTGTTATCGCTGTAGGTTTGGTAAGCTTTCCACACCAGCTCCTTGGCATCTTCGGCCACTCTTCCCTGAATGCGGAATTCATCGAACTCGGTCTGTGCCAGACCTTCGCCCTCTGCCGTCCATGTAATGGAAGTAATAGCATTCTCCGCCGTTTTCTCAAGCTCGACCTTCCAGCCCGGCTTGGGTTGGACACGGCTTACCGCTGCGCCCTCAGGCACCTTGACCTGAACCGATTTGGTCGTCACATTCTCCTCTTCGCTCGGAACGCGAACTGTAAATACTTCATAGGTACCCTGCGTTGTTTCGGCAGGCTGTACCGTTACATGGGCGCTGGCGATACCGGCAAACAAAAACAGCGATAGCATTGTCATAATAACTGTTGACCATTTTTTCTTCATACTCATCTTCTCGTAATCCCCCTAATCCATCTTCGGCAAGTTCATCGGTTTCGTATCTCAGCGGCATTGGCCCCTGATACCTGCCTATTATATCGTTGCGGCGGGGGAGACGCATGACTCGATAGGGCTATACAAATGTGATTAATCCATGACATCGCCGCTGCGCGGCAGCAGCCCTTTCTCCATAGCATAGCGCGTGAGCTGTACACGATTGTCAAGATGAAGCTTCTGCAAAATATTTTTGAGGTGATTTTTCACCGTATTCTCAGAAATCCCGCAGTCCTCGGCAATTTGGCGGTTCGAGCTGCCGGAAGCAACCCGTTCGAGCACTTCTCTCTCCCGTACTGTCAGCGGCGTTTTGCCGTCCGGCTTCCCGATGGCCTCCTGCTGTTCTTCAACCTGGCGTCCTCGTGCTGAGTTGTTAGATGCCGCTCCCGCTCTCGATTTCATGATTCCTGCAGTGCCTTCGGCGTCTTCGGGCAATCTTGGCCGCTCTTGGCCGCCCGCTGCGGAAGCGCCGCTGAATTCCTGCAGCAGTCTGTATGCCAGCTCTTTGGAGAGAGGAACTTCATCAATGACGATCGCCCGCAAATATTCCATCCAGGCGGAGGGAGAGAGATTTTTGAGCAGGTAGCCCTGTGCGCCCCGCTTTATCGCTTCGAACAAATCGGCTATGTCGTCCGAGACGGTAACCATCACAATCTTGATCCGCGGATCGATTGTTTTGATGGACTGCGTCGCTTCCATGCCGTTCATGACCGGCATATTGATATCCATCAGAACAAGATCGGGCCCGAGCTCTGCGGCAAGCAAAACGGCCTGTTCGCCATTCACTGCTTCCCCGATAATTTCGAACGAATCGTCAGCGCTCACAATATCGCGGATTCCTTCCCGGCCATGCGGATGGTCATCGGCCAGCAGCACACGTATTTTTTTCGATTCCGGCATCCGGTATCCTCCTTCCTCCACCGTTCCTATTCCTTCTCCACCTTGATCAGGGTTCCGTGCTGAAGTATATCCGCCGATGCGAAGCTGCTGCTGACTCTGAAGGTCCAGCCCATAGCCGCTGCGCGGTCCTGCATCATGCGGATGCCGTATCTTCCCTTGGCATAGAGCTGGCTCTCGGAGGCACCAATACCGTCATCCTCCACCGAGCAGTGAAAGCCGCCCGTCTTCCCTGCCGCATCTGTCGGCTTGGCCTGTACGATCAACAGCGTCGCAGCTGCATGCTTCCGGACATTGAGCATCGCTTCGCGCACGATTGCGAGCAGCTCTACCTTTTCCTTGCTGCTCAAAGCACTTTCGGTCAGCTGCCAGTCAAGCTTCACGGCAAGTCCTCCAAGCCGAAGCTCCTCCGCCATCGCAGACACGGACTCCATCCACTGGACATCCGTTATAGACGGCTGGCTCCGCAAGCCTGCTATAGACTGGCGAACATCCTCATAGACATGCCTTACCGTCTGCCTGATTTGCTCCTTGGTTTCCTGGATACGCTCCCGATCTTGCGTGTGCTCCAGCTTATCGAGCTTGACCGACAACAGGAAAAGCGATTGGGAAATGCCGTCATGGAGCTCACGTGCCAGCTGTTCACGCTCCATGAATGCGGCTTTGGCCATTTTCTCCTTCTGCAGCGATTCGCTCGTCTGCTCCAGCATATGGAACAGCTTGCGCCCGAGCGTCGCCGTAACGGTCAAAACTATGACCGGCGCCAGTAAGTTGCCCAAATCCATGGACAGATAGGGAAGAAGGAGAGTGTGCCGGAAATATTCCCACATTGCGATCGTCAGGGTTGGCATCCAGAGAATCAGCCATTTAATCCGCTTGTAAGGCAAGCCCGCTTCATGTTGTCCGCTTACCTTCCCGGCATCGGTATCCGTTGGGCTGTTTTCCGCAATATCCGATTCCTTTATATCCTTCTTGGTCATTTTCCGCTCCCCCTCCGCCTTCCCCCCATCGCAGCTCCGGCTCGATCGGCTTTAATAATTGCGGAACTCGTACGTTCTGACGATTTCATTATCTTCCTTGTCCATAACACGGACCTCGGCGATCCAGCGGCCCGCAAAAGGAATGAAGGGCCCTTCGGCCTTATAGGACGTTTTGATATAGCCGTCGAAGGTAGTCAGCTCCTTGTCCACAAAGGACTGTATAGGCACATCGATCGGCCCCAGCTCTTCATGGTCGGCTGATCGCAGGCGCAGCAGCACCGACTTGGGCTCCCCCACCTTATCCGGCAGCCAGACTCTTACGATTAACTGGTTAACGCCGGCCTTGTTGGGATTGATCTGCAGCGTCAGATGCATATCCTCGCCCATCTTGTGATAATAGACCGGCTCATTTGCAGGAAGCGGACTGACATACGTAAATAGTGCGGCGACTGCGATAATGACGGCCATCAGACCGGCATCGACCCGCAGCAGCGTGGTGGTGGGCAGCTCGCCTCTGCGCGTTCGCAGATGAAGAATGCCCCCCGTAACGATGACTAGCAGCACAACACCTGTCTTGATGAGCAGCAGAGTACCCCAAGATGTATAAAACAAATATTTTAATGATGGCAGAAAAAGCAGTGTCATCCCTACGCCGGAGAGCACGAGCAATGAAATGGAAAGAAGCGCGGCCCGGGAGAAGGTCAGCGCGAAACGCCCCGCCTCCTTGCGGTCGCTGAACCAGAGCGCAAGCACCAGCACAAGCCCCCCCGCCCACACGGCTGCTGCCGCCAGATGGATGAAATCGAGGAGCACAGTCAGCAGCTTCGGCTTGAAAACCACAGCATGCCCGCTCCAGCTCTCCACACCGAGAATGGCCGCCGCCCAAATCACCTTGATGGGACGGCTGAACCGCAATACGGCAAATCCAATCACAGCAAGCACCAGCAACCCAATCCATAGATGCCCTATAGAAGTGGACAGGAACAAGCGGCTGTATTCGCTGGACGGGTAGTCCTTAAGAATCTCGCGCGAGTGAATAAACACATAGAGCAGAGCGGAGACGAGCAAAGCGCGCATCGCCAGCTGCTCCCATTTCTTCATGGTCTCCTCGAGCAGCGTACTGCGCTTGCGTATCAGGACTGACCATAATGCCATGCCGACAGCAAACAGCAGGGCGGCATAATAAGCGATACGGACGGCGTAAAGAATAAACTGTCCGGTAGACAGCTGCGTGGACGCGCTGTGTCCCTCGTGCCCGAGAGCCTGATGCGGATCAAAAGCTGAAGCGTCCACGCCTTCCGGGGGATTACCGATCATGAATACATAGGAACCGCTGATCGGATGCCCGTCCGCTGAAATGACTTGATAAGCAACCGTATATACGCCCTCGCCAAGCTTCGGCAGCTGAAGCTTGAGTGATTTACGGTCCTGGCTGGTTACAGGTTCATTGGAGGTTACGGAATTGGACCTGGAATCCAGAACCTCAAGCGACCCTACCTGGGACTCAATCGATTCATTAAAGGTAAGCTCCACATCCTCAGGGGTTCCATCCAGCCGGGTGTTGGCTTCCGGCGAAGCTCGTTCGAGCTCCGCATGGGCTTCTGCTTTCCCCGGTATGCCAAGAAGCATAACCGCTATCATCATAAAAACAGTAAGGAGGGTGAAGAAGGATTTGCATATGGTGGTAATCGAGCGTCTTGTTTCTGTCATGGCCGGCAACCTCACGTCCTCTCGCTGGGCAACAAAATATCTAACTTCCAGTTTACTAAACGATTCCGCCGAACACCAATCTGCAAATCTGAACATTTGGTGATAAATGTTGGCCCGCTTAGAATGTTCAACTATTTTGCATTTCCAAATCCTTCAATTTGTTGCCCAAAAAAACGCGCAGCCGTACGTTTTCATCCATTTTCAGGCCGGTTTCGGAGAGGTTTCGGAACCCTTATTGTCGAATCATATTCCTTGACAAACCACAATATATTGGTGTAATTTTGTTTAATATTATCAACATATTGTGTATATAGGGGTTGTAACCAAAGCCCTTCGACAAGGAGTGACTTGCGCTCGTGGATATTATTAAAAGGAACGGCCAGAAAGAAGAACTGATTTTCTCCAAGCTTAAAAAGGTCATCGATTTCTCATGCGTCGGATACAGTGACTGCGATCCGCTGGAACTCGAAACCGCTCTGCTCCCTTATTTCCGCAACAATATTACCACCAAGGAAATTCAACGTACGCTTACACAGGTGGCAGTCGAGAAGACAAGCATCGAACAGCCGAACTGGCAATACGTTGCAGCCAAGCTGCTGATGTACGATCTTTATAAAGAATCCGCAATCAACCGCAAGTATGGCTACTTCGGCTACGGGGATTTCTACTCCCTGATTACCTATCTGACGGATAAGGGATTATACGGAAAATACATACTTGAGCATTACACCCGCGAAGAAATCCGCGAATTGGGCAATTACATCGTGCCGGAGCGCGATTATTTGTTCAATTATATCGGGCTCAAGACGCTTGCCGACCGTTATCTGATCAAGAGCTTCAGCGGCGATGTGCTTGAGCTTCCCCAGGAGCTCTTCATGGGAGTCGCGATGCATCTGGCCATGAAAGAAGATGACAAGCTTGCATGGGCCCGCAAGTTTTACGATGTGCTCAGCCGTCTGCAAATGACAGTGGCCACTCCGACGCTTGCCAATGCCCGCAAACCGTTCCACCAGCTGTCAAGCTGCTTCATCGATACGGTGCCGGACAACCTGTGGGGGATTTACAATGTCGATTCCAGCTTCGCGCAGGTATCCAAATTCGGCGGCGGCATGGGGATCTATATCGGCAAGGTGCGCAGCCGCGGCTCCAATATCCGAGGCTTCAAGGGCGTTGCCGGCGGAGTTGTGCCATGGATCAAGAACTATAACAATACCGCAATTGCGGTGGACCAGCTGGGCGTCCGTTCCGGCGCGGTAGCAGTCTATCTGGATATCTGGCACAAGGACATTCTGGACTTCCTTAACCTCAAGACAAACAACGGAGACGACCGGATGAAGGCGCATGATATTTTCCCCGGCGTATGCATTCCCGATCTGTTTATGCGCAAGGTGAAGGACCGCGAGAATTTCTATCTGTTCGATCCGCATGAGGTCCGTTCCATGATGGGCTGGTCGCTTGAGGATTCATGGGGCGAAGAGTGGGAGAGCCGTTATGAGGAATGTGTGAGCAATCCGAATCTTTCCCGCGATGAAGTGCCTGCCATTGACATCATGAAACGTATTTTGACCAGCTCGTTTGAGACCGGCACGCCGTTCGTCTTTTTCCGCGATGCGGTTAACCGCGCCAATCCGAACAAGCATAAAGGCGTAATCTACTGCTCCAACCTGTGTACGGAAATTTGCCAGAACATGAGTCCTACTGAATACGAATCATCGACGCATGAAGACGGCATGATCACGACCAGGGTCAAAAGCGGAGATTACGTCGTGTGCAACCTCTCCTCCCTGAATCTCGGCCGCACCCGGTCGCGTGAAGAAATCGAAGAGGTTGTCACCTGCCAGATGCGGATGATGGACAATGTTATCGATATTAACCACTACCCGATCCCACAGGCGGAAATTACCAATCAGAAGTACCGCGCTGTCGGACTTGGTACAAGCGGCTATCATCAGTGGCTGGCGCTCAATGGAATCGCGTGGGAATCCGAAGAGCATCTGGAGAAAGCCGATGAGCTCTACGAGTGGATTAATTATTGCGCCATCAAGGCATCCATGGAGATCGCCAAGGAGAAAGGCGCATATAAAGTATTTGAAGGCAGCGAATGGCAAACGGGAGAATTTTTCGACCGCCGCGGTTACGATAGTCCGGACTGGCAGAAACTAAGGGCGGAGATAGCCGAGCATGGTGTCCGCAACGCCTGGATGTTCGCCATTGCGCCAACCGCTTCCACATCGCTCATTGCCGGCTCAACCGCTGGTATTGACCCGATATTCAGCAAATTCTTCGTCGAGGAGAAGAAAAACGCGGTCATCCCGCAAACAGCGCCTAACCTCAATGAGGAGACGTTCTGGTTCTACAAGGAAGCGCACCATATCGATCAGCACTGGAGCATCAAGGCTGCGGGCCGCAGACAGCGCCATATCGATCAGGCTCAATCGTTCAATCTGTACATCACGCCGGAATACACGGCGAAGGAATTCCTTGATCTATACATGGCCGCTTGGGAGAATGGTCTCAAAACGGTCTACTATTGCCGCAATAAAAGCCTTGAAGTAGAGGATTGCGAAAGCTGCAGCGCGTAAAGCGCTGCAGCTTTCCTGCCCACAACCCTTGAGTTGTCCAATGCCGGCAAATAATGGTGACTTGAGTACTGATTTTGCCGGGCAAGGTTTCTTAGTAATAAAGGAGGCAGCAAGCCAATGGATTTGCAGAAAAAGAAGCTGTTTAACGAAGATGGCGACCGTGACTGGGGCAAGCGCCGCATGATCGGCGGCAATACCACAAACCTGATTGAATTGAATAATGTGAAATACGACTGGGCGACCAAGATGTACCGTACCATGATGAACAACTTCTGGATTCCCGAGGAAATTCCCCTTGCCCAGGATGCCAAGGATTATAAGAATTTAACGCTTTCCGAGCGGAACAGCTATGATAAAATTATCAGCTTCCTGATCTTCCTGGACTCCCTGCAAACAGCCAATCTGCCTAACGTCAATGAGTATGTAACGGCGCCTGAGGTGAATCTGTGCCTGACCGTCCATACCTTCCAGGAAGCTGTCCACAGTCAATCCTATTCCTATATTCTGGACAGCGTCTGTTCGGCTGAAGCACGCGACCAGATCTACAATCTGTGGCGCGAGGACAAGCATCTGCTCAAACGCAACCGGTTCATTACCGATCTGTATGAGAATTTCATTTCCAACCCGTCCTCCCAGAACCTGATCAAGACCATTATGGCCAACTATATACTCGAGGGCATCTATTTCTACAGCGGCTTCAGCTTCTTCTATGCCCTGGGTCGACAAGGAAAAATGCTCGGAACCGTTTCCGAGATCAAATATATTCAGCGTGACGAGCTGACCCATCTGGCATTATTCCAAGGGATTTTCCGCGAAGTCCGCAGAGAAAATCCGGAGTTGTTCACACCTGTACTGATCGAAGAGCTGCGGCAGATGATGAAGACTGCCGTTGAGCATGAGATCGAGTGGGGCCAGTATATCACCAATAATCAGATTGCCGGTATCACCAACGAGATCATCGATCAATATATCCGTTTCCTGTCGAATGAACGACTGCGCAAGCTTGGACTCGAAGTTCTCTACCCTGAGGTTGTCGAGCATCCGATGCGATGGGTGGAAAGCTTCAGCAATATGAACGGAATGAAAACCGACTTCTTCGAGCAGAAAGTAACCAATTACAGCAAGTCGTCCAATCTCAACTGGGGCGATCTGTAGAAAGCCTGTCAGTTTCCAGTGTGATGACGGTATAAAACAGCAACCCCAAGCGTCTTCACACAAGCTTGGGGTTTTAATATGGTTTATCATCCATAAAATCACAACATGATTGCCGAACTCGGACTGCACCAGAAGGCCTACACCCAAACATTGACAAGCAAGACAATCAAGAGTATGCTGACCGGACCATTAACTATGCTCAACCGGTTGTTCCGACGTCCAGCTCAGCTCAACAGTAACGCGAATATACGGCAGCGCTAAACCTCATCGTTAAAGTGTTTTATCTCATTTCTCAAGAGTAAGCTCGCGGTCTGACTGGCATGCTCGACTAAAGTCCAGCAACAGTCTGGTCCATGGGACGATAACAATTGTTTCTATCCCCTGTAAGATTAAAGCAGAGAATAGAACGGGGGAATTCATGATGTCTGAATCTATATTGGGTATCAATGCGATACTCGCCATCGTATATCTGCTCGTTGCTCTGCTGGCGGGTTATGGAACCGGCAGCATTGCTTTTCGCCATACCATTGCCGACATGCAGCGCAGCGCGAAGCTGAGTCTGGGGCTGCTGGCCCTGCTGGCACTGCTCGCCTCCGGACAGATCGCCTTATTCCTGTTCTTCTCCACCTACAGCTGGTGGTTTGTATGGGATAAAGCGCTGCTGTTTGTTCCGATGGTAGCCATGCCGCTAACGGCATGTGCGATATACTCCAGACCCAAGCTGATGGAGATTATCCGTCTGAAGGCGGATGAGCCGGAGCTCCCGGCCAACCGGACCAAACGGCGCAGCGCGGCGCAGGCGAGGCTTGTTGCTCCGATCCAGACCTTGACAGTGGGCGCCATCATCCATGCGTCAATGATTTTATATCCGCTGCCCGTTCAGTTTCAGAATGAGCTGATGATCCTGGTCGCAGCGCTTGCAGGTGCTGCCGCCCTGCTGATTTGGCGGCAAAATGCCCGCAGAAGACGGATTCACCGGGATGATGGAACCTCTGCGATCCACTGGATGAAGCGCGTCGGCGTCTATACATCGGTATGCCTGCTCTTTTCTTTCGCAGTCATATTCTCGGTCTCAACGGCCAGATCCAAAGCCATTGTTCCTGTGCCGGAATCTTTATCGCGGCATACGAACTGGACCGAATTCTCAAATATCCTCTCTTCGTACCGGCCCAAAGATAGAATCAATAAAGCAAACAGCGGCACCAATTTGAACCCTAAGCCGGCAGGAGCCATCAGCAGAATGAGCAGCCAATGAATGTCCACCTCATGGCAGGATCCTATGTATGGTTTCCGTGCGGCATTAAGGGCATGCGCGCATCCTCCGGTTCACAGCAGATTAGCGGACATCACAAACCAAACAGGGCTGTCCTGGAATGACCTGGGAAATCACCGGTCAACCAGGCAGCCCTGTTCGTTTGGAAATAGGTTTTCAAATTCGTGATTGATTTTCAGAGTCAAGCCGTCTGGCTGCGGTGACGATACCAGTTCTCGAACAAGCTTGCGGGAATTGGCTTGGTGAAGTAATAGCCCTGCGCTTCCTCGCATTGGCGTTCCCGGAGGAGACGGATCTGCTCGTCGTTCTCCACCCCTTCAGCAGTCACTCTTAGCTTCAGGTTCTTGGCCATGGACGTAATCGTCGTTACAATTGCAGCGTCGCTGCCGCCATTGGTCAGATCGCTAACGAACGAACGGTCGATTTTCAGCTTGTCTATCGGAAACCGTTTCAGATAAACCAAAGAGCTGTATCCCGTTCCAAAGTCGTCAATGCTGATCTGCACGCCCAGCTTCTTCAGGCTGGTGAGCGTCTCGGTAGCGAACTCCACGTCGCTGGTCATGCTCTCCGTAATCTCCAGCTCCAGATACTGGGATGCCATACCCGTCTGCTCCAGAATCGATTTGATCCGTTCAGCCAGCTGATGCTGGCGGAATTGGCGCATGGACAGGTTGACCGACATCATCATTGGCGGCATTCCCGCATCCTGCCAAGCTTTATTTTGCAAGCACGCGGAACGCAGCACCCACTCGCCCAGCTGCAGAATAAGGCCGTTCTCTTCCGTCAGCGGAATAAATTCCCCTGGCGGCAGCAGGCCGCGCTGCGGATGAAGCCATCTGACCAAAGCCTCCACTCCGACGACCTTATTCGTAGCCAAATTGACAAGCGGCTGATAGGCAAGAGTGAACTGCTCCTGCTCCAACGCCCGGCGCAAATCGCTTTCCAGGCGCAGCCGGTCATGAGCCTTCATATTCATATCCGGCATGTAGCTGGAGAATTCATTCCGGTGAATTTTGGCGTTGTACATGGCCGTGTCGGCATTTTTCATCAGCACGTCCACACTTTTTCCATCCTGGGGATAAAAAGAAATGCCCACACTGATGGTTACATGATATTCAGCCTGGTCCAGCAGGAAAGGCTGGTTGAATAGCGCCATCAGCGTCTGCGCCTGCTGCTCCGCCGCCAAGCTCTCAGTCAGGTCCGGCAGCAGGATGACGAATTCATCTCCTCCCATCCGAAACACATGCTCCGGCATTGCCGCAGCCGCGCGCAGCCGCTCAGACACGGCCTGCAGCATCTGATCGCCAAAGGAATGGCCCAGCGCATCGTTAATGGTTTTGAAGCGGTCAATGTCCAGCAGCAGTATCGCCAATCGATTCTTGCTGAGCTGCGCACGCTCAATCTCGATATTCAACCGTTCCGTCAGCAGTCTCCGGTTCGACAAGCCTGTCAGCTCGTCATGATAAGCCAAATAATTGATACGCGCCTCTGAACGCTCCTGATCCTTGAACGGCTCCTCAATGGTTACATAATAGATGCCCTTGAGAAGATAATAGTAGCCGGCAAACTTATAAATATGGCCCACCAGCATATCGGTGTCATGGAGGTTTTTGCTGAGGAAAAACTGCAGGTTGGCAAACAGGAAGAAAACAAGCGACTGGATGATCGTAAGAAGCGCTTGCGGCTGCTCGTTGCGGTTGCGGTAGAGAATCATCCCGATGCTGGCGCTGTAAGCAACGAAAACAACCGTCCCGACCATGGCCTGCACAACAACCAGCGACGTACCGGAAAACATGCCGATATCCGTCCACTTGGTGAAAGAATAAAAAAGAACGGCCAGGAGCAGGCCGAAGCCAAGCGTGAAAAAAACGACCGGACGCCTGATCAGGGCCGGTATAGGGGCATCATTGCGCCGGAAAATAACAAACAGGCCGACCGATCCGATTAACTGCGCCGAAGCCGCATAAATCTGGGACAATGTCGTATCTCCCACATAATGAAAGAAAGGCATCCCTTCCATTGTGAGAGCGTGCAGCATATCGAACAGGCCTACGATACTGAACAGGGCCCCGGTAAACAACCTCTGGCGCGATAATGATTTTACGAAAAACAGCCACCCTAATACCAGGATCGTGAAGCTGATCGCGAAGTTGATAAACTCCATGATGGAATGGACAAGCAAATTCAGATGGTCCGGAATCTGGTAATACAGCTCACCATGAACAAGTTGTATAAGAATAAAGCTGATAACGGCAGCAAGAGCTGTGCCTAAGGTTATTTTTTCGGCCCGGTTTATCGACATGGTGACCCCTTTCATAAAAAAGCCAGGAAGCGCTGAAATATAAGCAAAGCATGAAAAAAGCACCGGCTTTCTTATATTGCAATATGTATTGGATCCATAGAAAATCAATACACAATTATCCCCCCTTTTCAATCCACGCCGGGTTAGACGGATATGCAGCTTCTTAGGTGGGCGTGCTTGGCTTCCCCCGGCTTAAACTTGACTTGTCCTGTTATAATGGAGCAAATGCCTGCTTTTTAGGATAAACCATACCATAATAGTTTGTACTATAAAGGTTCATCTTGTCCAGCACCTTTCGCCGCTGGCAATCCCAAAACTTTTTACGCCATGCATTCGTCGATTGGGCAGGAGGAGGAGCTTCGATGCTAACGGCCGACCATTTAGGGAAAAAATATAAAAAAAGCTGGGCGCTTGAACCGTTATCCATGGAGTTTACCGAAGGCCTGTATGGACTTCTCGGCCCTAACGGGGCCGGAAAATCGACGCTTATGCGCCTGCTGGCCGGCCTGCTCGTCCCGTCAACCGGAGACGCCACCATCCGGGGAGTGTCGGTCCGCAGCGGAGTATCCGCCAGACGCCTGATCGGCTATGTTCCGCAAACCTTTCAAATGTACCCGCAGCTGACCGCCCGGGAATTGCTGAGGCATGTCGCCCGGCTGAAAAATACCGGAACCAGGCATGAGCAGGATGCTGAAGTAGACCGGCTGCTGCAAGCCGTGCATTTGGAAGCGCAGGCTGACCGTGCCGCCCGGACCTACTCCAGCGGAATGGTGAAGCGCCTCGGCATTGCCCAGGCGCTCATCAGTAGCCCGCAGGTAGTTATTGTAGATGAGCCGACAGCAGGCCTTGATCCCGAGGAGCGTATCCGGCTGCGCAATGTACTCGCAGAGCTCGCCCACAGAAGCACTGTCCTGCTTTCCACGCATGTGCTCAATGATGTGGCGGCGGGCTGCCGCAGTGTAATCGTGCTGGGTAAAGGCCAGCTGCATTACGAAGGACCGCTGGCCGGACTCGTCCGTTTCGCCGAGGGCAAACTGTGGGAGTGGGAAGCATCCGAGCATGAATGGCGGACGATGTCGTTGGAATGGCTGATGACCGCCCGGAAAACAGAGGACGGCATATACTGCCGGGCGATTGGCGATACGCCCCCTTCACCGTACGCTTCTGCTGCTGCTCCGACCATTGAGGAAGGTTATACGGCTCTGATATCAAGCTTGCCGTCGGAGGATGGGCAATGAGGTCGCTGGTTCTGCAAATCCGGCTTGAACTGCAGCTGTTGTACAAGCGGCGCTGGCCGCTGCTGCTTCCTCCAGCAGCAGGTGTATGGATGCTGCTCCAATGCTTTAATTCGCGGCAGAATCAGCTCTTAAATCTTAATCTCAAGGCCGCAGAAGCACATGGCACCATCATGATGTTCGTCACACTCGTTCCGATCCTGCTTGGCGTGCTGCTTATCCGGCGGGATACGCTCCATGCCTCCTTTGAATGGAGTCTTGGATTGCCGGTCACCAATCGCGTCATTATTGCCAGCAAGTGGACAGCAGGTTTTGTTTATATGAGCGTATTCACCCTGCTGATTCAAGCCAGTTATGCAGCCGCAGCCTGGCATTATGACCTTGCCTCGGCATCGGCTCTCCGTGAGATAATCTGGTACTCGCTTTTTTACGAGATGTCATTCGCAGCAGGGACTGCGCTTGGGATTCTTCTGGGGGCGCTCATGCCTCTGCGCTTCTCGCTGCCGATCGGGTTCTGCGGGTGGGTGTTCGGTGCGCTGTTCGTACCAAGCCTGCTGGTGGAAGGCCTTCATTGGTATCCTGTGAAAGTCTTCAGTCTCAACCAGCTCATGGGCATCTCCAGTTATGCAAACAATGAAATCTGGACGTTTGAGCTGATAAGCCGGGAATACATGATGATTGGAATTTTTGGGGCGGTATTCAGTCTGTTCATGCTGACGGCCGCCGGTGCGCTCTTTGCCCGGGAAAGGCCGGTATACAAGGCCAAAACCCCCTTCATCATCATGATGGCTTGTCTGCTCCTGTCTGCTGCCGCTTATGTTCCGTACAGCCAGCTTTGGTCCAAGCGGTATGACCAGCAGCGCATCATGCATGCTGCCGCGAAGCCTGATGCCAACATTAATCAGCATATCCCTTACCAGTTTCAAATCAGCAGCGTGGCCCTGGATATAGTCCGTCACTCTGATAATTCACTTGAAATGAGGGCACGAATTGTACTTCCGACCAGGGATGGCCAGCTTATTCCTGCATCGGGTCAGGCCAGGCAGGTGGCTGTTCATTATCAGGGACAGATTTCCTTCCTGCTCGATCCTCTTCTTCAGGTTCTATCCCTCAAGGTGGACGGCAATCCGGCCCGATGGAGGCGTGATGGCGATTTGATCTCATTCGACAAAAATCTGCTGGAGCGCGGCAGGGATGATCATGTCATCGAGATCGCTTACGGAGGCATTCTGAATGAATGGAGGGCGGACGGGGGCACTGAAACGCGGTTTGCTTTTGTACAAGGCCGCAATGTGCTGCTGCCCGCCCATCTGGGCTGGTTCCCGATTCCCGGCGGGGATACGCTCAAAATGATAAATGGCAGCTTTATATCGGACCGTGTGGACGTTATAACTGGCTGGCGTACGAATTTTGACATTAAGCTTCATGGATTTGCCGGACCCATTTATGCATCGATAGCACAAGCGCCGGATGACAATCCGGACGTCCGGCATTTCGTCCAAAAATCCGCCGAAGCTCCATTTATATTTGGCGGCGACTTCACAGAGGTGCGTATACCGGGTGAGCCAGTAACGGTCATCACAACACCGGGAAGCATAAAGGACAGCCGCTTGTTCCTGAGCCAGTTGAATCAGAAGCGCAGCTATTATTCCAGTTGGTCAGGGATGCCGCTCGACAATCTGAAGCAGGTTTTATATTTTCCAATGGGCGGCCTGTTTCCCTTCTTTGCTAATGCGAGCGGTATTGTTCAAGGCAATATGTTCCTTATTCAAGCCAATCGATACAGCAGCTTGACAACTTCCGGGTTGGAGAAGATCATGAGCACTCTCCTGTTCGGCGATAATACCGAGGTCTATATGAATGTAAACAATTGGGACGATTATCCGAATCCAGAGAGCAGCTACTCGATTGTGCAGGAGATCCGCTCGGCTATTCTATCCCTTGATCAGAAGGAAGCCTATTCCGGGACGGATCCGGCCTTCAGCATCCAGATCATGGGTGATTCTCCCCCGTCCCGGCTGATGGCCGCCATGATTAACGATGCCTTCTCAAACGGCGAGGCTGATCTCGTGAAGCGCGTTCTGCTGCGGTTTTTGCATCAGGGACTGCAGGTGAGGGACCTCTTCCTCAACCTGCCTTATTACAACAGTGATATAGACAGGAATCCTTTCCGGTATCCCCTTATCACGTGGAATGATTGGCTTCGTATCTGGAATGAGGAGAAAGGCAGGTGAATGAGTCATGACGGATGAGGAATTGCTTCAGGGCATGTTGACTGGCAATCAGGCAAGCTTCGAAGCGCTTGTGCATCGGTATCATGCTCCGTTATCCGGTTTTTTGCAGCGGCAGCTTCGTGACGCGGAACGTGCGGAAGACTTTGCACAGGAAACCTTTCTCAAGCTGATCAAGCAGCTTCAGCTTAAAAAACCGCCGGACAATGTCCAGGCCTGGCTCTACCGGGTAGCTCTCAATATGTGCCGCGATTACTGGAAAAGCTCCCAATTCAAAACCGATCAATTTCCCTTTGCCGATCCTCCCGAGCAGCGTGATTCAAGTCCTTCCGTGGTGGAACTGGCGGAGCGCCAGGAGACCAGAAAAGAAGTGCTTCATTCGCTTCAGACGCTCCCGGAGGTGCAGCGTGAGATTATCACCCTGCGTTTCTATCAGGACTTGAAGCTGCAGGATATCGCCGATATTGTCAGTCTGCCGCTCGGTTCAGTCAAAACTCATTTGTACAGCGGATTACGGAAATTAAAGGCCCGGCTGGGTCAAGGGCGGACCGGCAGGGAAGAAAGCGATGAAGGAGGCCAACGGTATGAACGCACCAAAAGATGATGAATTAAAGCAGATGGAAGAAGAAATGCGGATGCCGCTTTCCCAAATCATGACGAACACGATTTCGTCCCATGATACAGCCATGCTCATCCGGACTCTGCAGCCCGCCTTCAATGAATTGCGGGAGTCTTATGAGAATACCCGTTTCTCGCACAGCGGGAAACCCATTGTCAAACGACCGTCTCTGCTGCGGCTGCTGCGTTCCCAGCTGTCTTCCTACTCCCGCGTTTACTGGGGCTCAAGCTTCGTCGTATTCGTGATGCTGCTGTGGCTTCTGCCCACACACGATGATGTCTCTCTGGAAAAGACCGGAAGCATGTTTACACTGGCCCTTCCCGCACTTCTGCTGGCTTCTCTTGCCTACAGCTTCCGTTCCTGGAATAAGGAAATGCGGATGATCGAGAGCATCACGCCTTATCCGCCGGCACTGCTGCTTGTGGTAAGAACGATGATTGTCATCGGCCTCAATCTGATTTTTGGAATTGCCGGATCCATCTACATGAATGTTCATGTAGCATCTTTTCCGATGCTGCCCTTCATGCTGCAATGGCTGTCGCTTCTTCTGCTGCTCAGCGGTGCAGCCGCTTATGTGCTGATGTGGAAAGGATTCAAGGCCGCATTCGCATGCTCGTTTATCCTCTGGGCAGGATGGAATGGCGCCCAGCAGCGTGCAATGCCCATAATCGATCAGACGCTCAGCCACCACTTTGTTGCCCTTCATGCGATTGTGCTTGCTGCCGGTCTGCTGCTGCTGGTGCTTGCATATCGCCGCAGCTTCGGCACGAGGCTGCTCCCGAATTGACGGCCGGAAGCTGCTCATTTGCTCAGAGAACTCTACTTTATCAAAGGAGGAATCAAGATGCTGGAGCTCCAACAAGTCATCTGGCGCGCGGCCGGTGCGGATTTCCAGCTGCGGATTCCCAGATTGGCCGTTAAGCCTGGCATTACGCTGCTGGTCGGCCGCAACGGCGCAGGGAAATCCTCTTTGCTGAAGCTGCTGGCTACCGCCCAGTTCCCTGCTGCCGGTGAAATCCGCTACGACGGGCTGACCGCTGAACGGGATTTGCCCGTTATAAGGTCCATGATCGGATTTGTGCCTACCGGGATTGAGCTTTACGAGGAGATGAAAGCCGCCAGGCTGCTGCATTATCTGGCAGAGCTCAAGGGAGGCGCGGACGAGCGTCATCTGGATTATTTGATGAATGCTTTTCATATCGCGCCCTATAAGACCCGCAAAATCAAAACGCTTGCACAAGGCATCCGGCAGCGGATTGCACTTGCACAAGCGTGGATTGGGTCACCTGCCTATATTTTTCTGGATGAGCCGCTCAATGCGCTTGATTCTCTGGAAAGGCTGCGGTTCATCCGTTTTATGGCCTCGCATGCCCGCAACCAGACGATTATCGTCTCCACGCATGAGCTTAATGAATGGGAGGCTTGGGCAGACCAGGTGATCTGGCTGGATAACGGGCGGATCCGCTATTACGGCTCAATCGGGGACTGGCACAGCGGCCTGCCCTTATCGGTCTGGGAGGGGCAGCTTGATCATAACGCATACAGCAAGCTTGATCCTGACGTCATTCTCCAGGTGAGTACAGAGGAACAGGTTTACACGGTCCGTTGTATCGGCGATGCACCTCCAGCTGCTCATTTCATGAGGCAAACGACTACAATCGAGGATGCTTATTTCATTCGCTGCCGCTGTTTTGACCCGATTCACAATATCGGTTAATCACGTCCACCAACAGATTATTCAGCGCTTTGACTTCATACTCCCCCACTGCCGGCTCCAGATGATCGCCCCCGATTCCGCTGTGGTCTGTAAGAAAAATATACGTCCCTCCTGTGGATACGGCCATGAAACGCATCAAATATTCCGTGTTCACGTCAACGCCGCTGGAGGCAATGGGTATGATCCGGATGCCTTGGCTTGCCGCCTCCTGCGCCAATTTCTGCATTCGCTTCACAATGGAACTGTCGTGATGAGGAGGCGCATCCAGTACTAGAAACAGCAGCCTTGCCCGCGCCTCTTCGCTCCACTCATGGTCATTAATGGCGCTGTCCAGCGCCTGGTCCACCGCTTCCGGAAAATCCCCGCCGCCATTTGCCCGCTGCTCCGAAATTTGCTTTACGGCCTTCTCGACATCCTCGGTGAACGGGTAGGGCTTTACGACATAATCGTCGCCTTCATCACGGTAAAAGTTCGTGCTGACCCTTATTCCGAGCTGCTGCCCGTTATCGTCCTCGACCTGCTGAACGACGTCCTTCAGCTCGGTTTTCAAATAATTCAGCTCATCGCCCATTGAACCGGTTGTATCCACAACCAGCATCAGATCAAGCGCATTCGAGACCGGCACACCCTGATCCAGCTTGATCTCAAGGGCGCTGTTCCGGCTCCGGGGAATATCCACATTTTCAAAACGCTTCGTTTGGCCCCCTGCCTTCACTTCAACCAGATAATTGGCCCGGTTTCCCTGCTGCTCGAATAAATCGGCAAATACGGACGTTGTGCCGTTCGCATCGGTCCGGGCTTCCCAGACGGATTGCCCGTTATGGCCTATCACGGCGACTTCCGCATCCGGGACCGGACGGCCATCGCCGGTTACCTTTACCTGCAATCGTTCAAATTGAAAAAAAGACCAGTATCTGCGGTTATCCGCGCCCTCAGAGGTGTCCAGAAGCTCCTCCCACTCGCTCCAGCGGTCAAGATCATTCCATTCGCCCGCGGTCAGCATGCCCGCCTGGGGCTCAGGTGTTTGACGCCGATCCGGTTCTTCAAACGGCCTGCTGCTGTCTGAATGCTCTTCAGAGGAACTCACAGCGCGGTCGCCCGCCGCCGGCTCGGACATGCTGTTCGTTGCCGCATCACCGTCTGCAGACTCCTTCCCCTCCTGCGAATGATCAGCTGATGAAGCTGTGTTCGTACTGTCATTCCGGCTCCTATCGCTTTCATTGGACGAACAGGCGGCGCCGAGCACCAATACGCCAATGAAGAGGCCCAATATCCCCAGCAATCTCATTGCGGATAAAGCTGCATTCTCTGTTTTCTTCAGCATCCCAACTTCCCCCTTGTCAACTGGATGAACTTCCTCGAAAACCAACCTTTGTATATTTATGGATGGCTTTGAACTAATCGACGTTTCCAGATTGGGAATTGTTGCAAAGATAGCAGGAGTGTGAAAATTTTAAGTCCATGATTTATGGAATGAGCGTATAAATATCGAAACAAACGTATTTTTTTCGACATTTATCCTGTAGTATAAGAAGAAAAGGTAAAGGCCAAGTATGTGGCCTGCGTTTTCTTCTGAAAGAAAAGGTAAAGGCCATCTAAAAGAATCATAAGGGTTTAAGGAGGCAGCATCTTGGAGACTTATATGCTGGCGGAACTTACTATTGCGCGCAATGGCGCATCAACCAGACTCGTATTTACCTCCGCACAGCTTGTTATTGTCACGGAAGCCGGATTCCGGCTGTGGTATATTGATCTCGATGGCATAACCCAAACCTCTCTACTGCGCGAATTTGAGCAGAGTGAGGATATTCGTGTGGATTTAAGCGGCGTCACCCTGGGAGGGCGGGCCTTCGAGGCCGTCGGATATCTTCATCCCAATACGAAGCATCATGCGGCGGCCATTCGCGGTGACGGCGTACTTCCCGGTTTTTGACAGCAGCGCCGCCGCCTGAACTGATTTTCCCCTTACATCATCGACAGTCTTCTCATTCATATCCTAAAACCCCGGAGGAATCTTATGAATCACAATGAAATAAAAATATTTGCCGGCAGTTCAGGACAAGCCTTTGCCCAAAAAATGTGCCGCTATATGGGGGTGGAGCTTGGCCATTCCGAAGCGCTGACCTTCTCCGACGGCAACACGTTTGTCCGAATTGGTGAAACCGTCAGGGATAAGGATGTCTATCTGGTGCAATCCATCGGTGTAAAGCCCAATGACGAATTTGTGGAAATTTTGTTCTGGATCGATGCGTTCAAACGCGCCAGCGCCAATTCCGTGACGGTGATCATGCCCTATTTCAGCTATGCCAAAGGCGACAAGAAGGATGAGCCGAGGGTCTCGATAAGAGCAAGAGTATGCGCGGAATCCATAGAGCTTGCGGGGGCCGACCGGGTGGTGGCCATGGATCTGCACAGCCACCAGATTCAGGGCTTTTTCAAAAAGCCGGTGGATCATCTGTTTGCCCTGCCGGTTCTGTGCGAAGCTGTAAAGCAGATGAAGCTGCAGGATATGGTCGTTGTCTCTCCCGATGCCGGCTTTGCCAAGCAGGCCAGGAAATTTGCCAATAATCTTGGCACTTCGATCGCAATCGGCGACAAGACGAGACATGATCATAACGAAGCAGCCGAAATGATGGAGATTATCGGGGATGTTCAAGGCAAGACCGCTTTGATCGTGGACGACTTCTCCTTGTCGGGAGGCACTTTAATTGAGCTCGCCAAATGGCTGAAAATCAAGGGAGCCACCCGCATCGTCGCCTGCCTTTCCCATCTTGCCTTCACCGAGGCGGCTGTCCGCAAGCTGGAAGAAAGCCCGATCGAATTTGTTATCGGAACGGACTCGGTTGAGAATCCGAATCTAGCTTGCTCCAGCAAAATCAAAATTGTCTCCGTCGCGCCTCTGTTTGGCGAAGCCATTGGCCGTATTCACCGGAGCGAATCGGTCAGTCCGTTGTTTGAAAAGGTTCCCCTTACCGTCATTCCCTCATCCTTTGAATAATAAGCACCAGGAAGAAAAATAAGATGCAAGCCTCTATTTGCAGCAAAGGCCCCGCCGGCATGAATCACTAAACCGGCGGGGCTTTTGCTGTCGGAGGAAATTATCCTGCAATTCCCTTGAAAAACAAATCGAAGGTGAGCGCCATCTGCTCGTCAATCGGCTCATCGTCATCGGACATGGACCACATGACCAGTGTTCCAAAATACGTCTGCAGCGCAAGCTGCCCCATCATTGCGGCAGGCATATCCTGGCGCAGCTCCCCGCTTTCCTGACCGAGAACAATCGTAGGAACAATGACCTCAAGCATCTCCTCCACCATGCAGTTGTGCTTGACCAGCGCGGCTCCTCCCGCCAAATCCGCTTGAAACATCGCCCTCGTCAACGATTTATTAAGGGGGAATTGCTGGACCATCTGAAAGATCAGCATTCTCAGGCGCGGTATAAGCGGACCTGGCTTCGCTTTCAGCTTCGCGATTTCCGTCATGACGAATACACCCTGCAGCTCATGTATAAGATCCTCCTTGGAGGCAAAATAATTGAAGAACGTACCCTTGGCGACACCTGCGAGCCTGGCAACCTGTTCTATGGTCGTATGTTCGTAGCCCTGCTCGGAAAACAGCGAATATGCAGCATCCTGTATCCGTATTCGCGTTTGTTCCTTTTTTAGTTCCCGATTCATGTCAGCTGGTTCTCCTCGCTTCGTGTTCTGGATAGCAACATGCTAGCCTTAGTTTACCATACTTGCCCTGACAGCGTAAACATTTATGACCAACGGTTCATTTATCCGTCCTTTTTCCTAAAATCTATTATGAATAATAAAGACAAACCCTATTATTTTCAAAGAAATTTCACGAAATAAAATTATGACCGTAAGTACAATATTATTGATTTTATTTTTAATACCAGCTATAACTATTCATATGGATAGTGAATCAGTGAATAAGACTGAATGTGAGACAGATGGGGAGGAACTAAAATGACAGAACGCTTTGTCCGCAGTCTGGCCCGTGCGAAGTGGATCGTATTGATCGCTTGGCTGGTCATAACGGTGGCCGCTATGCTCGGACTGCCAGACCTGCAGTCGATCGTGCGCAAGACCGAACAGAAATTCATACCGGCGGATTCCGAATCGGTAGTGGCCAAACAAATGCTGGAACAGATTGCTCCGGAATCTACGACGAAGTCCAGTGCCATTGTCGTTTATTCACGGGAAACGGGCCTGACCAAGGACGACCAGGCCTGGATCGAGAAGAAAGCCGCCGAGCTTCGCGAATTAAGCGGGAAGGAAGGGTTCAAGTCGGTTCAGTCGGCTTACGATACCCCTGAGCTCGCCACTAAATTCCGCAGCAAAGACGGAACCACAGAGATGTTTATTGTCGGCTTCGACCGGGTCGAGAACGATACCATCACTCAGGAAGCCGTAGACAAGCTGAACGGGAAAGTGCAGGGCTCGCCTGCCGGAAGCCAGGTTTCTCTCACAGGCAGCGCTCCTATCGCCAAGGACTTTCAGAAAAGCTCGGAGGAAGGCTTGAAGAAGACGGAGCTTCTTACCGTAGGACTGGTGCTCATTATCCTGTTCATCGTCTTCCGCTCGCCCGTGACCCCATTCATTCCGCTGCTGACCATCGGCATGTCCCTTGTGATCACACGCGGCCTGGTGGCACTGGCAACCGATTACGGAATGCCTGTCTCCTCTTTCACAGAATCCTTCCTTATTGCTGTGCTTTTTGGTGCCGGAACGGATTATTGCATCCTTCTCATTCAGCGGTTCCGCGAGGAGCTCAGCCACGACGGGGATAAAGTCGAAGCGCTTGTGCGCACCATGAAGACCGTTGGCAGGACGGTGGCTTTCTCCGCCAGTACGGTATTCGTCGCCTTCTTCCTGATCGGCTTCGCCCAGTTCGGGCTGTATCAGTCCGCAGTGGGCGTATCCATCGGGGTAGCCGTGACACTGATCGCGGGCCTCACTTTGACCCCCGCACTGCTGATGATCTTCGGCAGCGCCACGTTCTGGCCATCGAAAGTAAAGAGCGGTCAGGGGCATGGCGAATCCAGGCTATGGACTGCAATGGCATCCCTTGCCGCGCGGAGGCCGGTAGCCGTACTGCTCGTCACAGTTATTGTGCTTGCGCCGGTTACGCTGTTGTTCGAGGGCAAACGCTCCTTCGACGATATCGCCGAAATCGACCCCAGCCACAGCTCGGTGCAGGGCTTCCGCCAGGTTGAGCACGCATTCGGCTCCGGAGAGGTATTCCCGGTATCGATCGTGCTTACCTCTTCCGGCTCCATGCGGACGCCGGAAGCGCTGGCTGCGATTGAAACCGCGAGTGCCGGCCTATCTCAGCTGGAGGGTGTTCAAGAGGTGCGAAGCGCCATCCGGCCGCTCGGCGAGCAGCTCGCCGACTTAACCGTACCCAATCAGCTGACCCAGGCTGCAGAAGCACTGGATGATATGAAGAACGGGGTCGATAAGATTGCGGATGGCTTAACGAGCGCAAGCGGCTCCATTACAAACGGCCAGGGCGATATCGGCAAGCTGGCGAGCGGACTTCGCACGATGGCGGCCCAGACAACCAAAGCCAAGGAAGGGTTGGACCAAATCTATGGCGGCTTGAGGGATACAGCCAAGGGCTCCGATCAGATGGCTGGAGGGTTATCGCAGAGCGCCAAGCTTGCCGATTCCATGAGCGGGGATCTTCAAAAGCTGCTTAAAGCGCATCCCGAGCTTGCAGAGGATGCCAATGTGAAGGCGCTGCTCGGCAAGCAGCAGGGATTGAGCGGAGGCTTGAAGGATTTGACCAAGGGAGCCTCAGCCATCCAGCAGGGCTTCAGCCAATTGAATCCCGGTGTCGCAGGCGTCTCCGGCGGACTTGGGCAGCTGGCAGAGGGACAATCGCAGGCGGCCGATGGCGCCGCCAGGCTGAAGGGCGGTTTAAGCGAGCTGACAACCGGTCTAAATGACGGCGCCAAGGGACTTTCCGACATCTCAGCGGGATTGACGCAGGTCAAGGATGCCCAGACGATGATCAGCGGCAGCCAGATTCCCGGCTGGAATTTGCCCAAGGAAGCGCTGGACAGTCCCGAGCTTCAGCAGTCGCTCGATTATTACATGTCCGAAGACGGCAGGACGACAAAGGTGGACGTGATCCTATCGGTTAATCCTTACTCGGAGGAAGCGCTTGTTACCGTGGACAGTCTGCGTGATACCATGCGGCAGAGTCTGGCTAAGAGCGCCATCGCCGACCCGCAAATACGGGTAAGCGGCACCTCTGCGCAGATCGAGGAGCTGAAGGGCATTTCGCAAAATGATTTCACGCGTACAGGAACGCTTGTCCTGCTCGGTATTTTCATCCTGCTGATGATTCTGCTCCGCTCCTTCCTTGCACCGCTTTATGTGCTGCTTTCGCTGGGCTTCAACTATTTCGTCACGATGGGCATCGTTGAATTCATCTTTGTCCGGCTGCTTGGGCAGACGGGCCTGTCCTGGAGCGCTTCGTTCTTTATCTTCCTCATCATCGTTGCGCTCGGGGTCGATTACAGCATCTTCCTGATGGCGCGCTTCAAGGAAGAATACCGCCCTGGCGGAATAGCTTACGCGGTGTCCCGGGCCATGTCCACGACCGGGGGCGTCATTATTTCCGCAGCGGTCATTATGGGCGGCACCTTCGCCGCGCTGATGCTCTCCGGCGTGAATACGCTGCTGCAGATCGGGGCAGGCATCGTGATCGGTCTGGTGCTTTATTCCACGGTCTTCATGGGACTTGTGGTGCCCGCTCTGGCCAATCTCGTCGGCGAAGCCAACTGGTGGCCGTTCAATAGACGGCGCCGCGAATCCGCACCGGCCGTATCCGGTGACGCAGCCAAAGCGCACAGCGTTCGCACGGAATAATCCTGCAGGAATGAAGAACCGGCTGTCGCCGACCCTCTGCGGGCGCAGAAGCTTTCTTCCCTCAGAAAAAGCAGCAGACTAAAGCGGATTTATTTCAAATTTAAGAAGAAGCTAACTTCGCCGTTCTATGGCTGCAAAGTTAGTTTCTTCCTCAAAAGTATCAGATAAGGGTAAGAGATCTAATGTATTTTCTGATATTTAAAAAAGCCTTGGCTCCAACCCTTTATGAGGGATGAGCCAAGGCTTTTGCGTCTGGTTAAGGTGAAGAGGTTATTATTTGGTTGCAGCTGTCACAGTGAAAGCAAGCAGCTCCGAGAGTTCAATCCGCTGGATCATTTCCAGCACCGCTCGCGTCTCTTCCTGCTCCCTGCCGCGCTCCTGGGCTGCGATGGCATCGGTCAGCACCTGTGCCCGCCAGATCTGCGCGTCCCTGATTGCCAGCAATGCCTCACGCACGGCTCCTTGCGGCAGCTTCTCCAGATCAACGTCGGTCCGCAAATAATCGCTTACCCTGACCTGTATATTCGCCTGCGACAAATGTGCCCCTGCGCGGTGAAACCAATAGTTGGCATTCGAATAATCGCCTTCCATCCGGTGCATGATGCCATGCCAGTAGCTGCCCGTACTGTCATCTTCTATTTCCTGCGAATAGGAATGCGACTCGTCCAAACTGTCATTGCACAAATGAAGGCCCGCCTTCAGCGCAATCATCGCCTTGTCCACGGCCGCATGGGCCGTCGGGGTGGTGAAATTCAGGCTCTCGATCTCAGCGCTCAGCGCCGGGTCCCACACCGATGCGGGGGAAAGCTTTTGCGGCTCCTGACGCGACTGAATACGATCGGTAATGCGCTTCAATTGTTCATGATTGGACATAAATAATCGCTCCTCTTTATTGAATGATAATCGCGTACACGCTGCCCGGCCCGTGTATGCCAATGGTCAAATCGTTCTCGATATCGGCGCTCCGGCTTGGTCCCGTGATCAGATTCAGGGAAGATGGCATCGCCGCCGCATCCGGATGAAGCGCACGGAAGAGCTGGAACGTGTCTCCCATGCGGGTCACAATCTGGTCTGCCCGGAAGACCGCGAACAGTACCTCTGTCAGCAGGCTGACCGAACGGCCTTTGCCGCCTTCGCTGAACAAGGCGAGCGTGCCGGTATTGGCGATCACGCTGTCCGGCCAGACAATCCCGAGGCGGCTTTGTTCGGCTGCCTGCAGCAGCCCGCTGCGTTTTGCCCAGTTGCCGTCGGGCCCGGTCGGCAGGTCGCGCGGCTTCACATCAGCTTCACCGCCTTCGCGCCAGATCAGGGATTCAATGCCCCCTCCGCGCAGCGTCTCATCCAGTCCAAGGGCATTCAGGCCGTCATGATTCCAGCGCACGGCGCGGGTAATATCATGATCCTGGCAAACCTGCAGCAAATACTGGCCGATGGTATGCGGCGCATCCGCTTCGTCTACGAGCAGAACCTTGCCGCTCAGCGCCGTCCAGTTGGCGATAAAAGCATCCAGGCGCTCTTCCCCCGTCAGCTCGACTGCCCGATAGTGATCGGGCACGCCGCGGATCGGCTTCGCAGGCGGCGTACTCATCGGGCTCTTGCGCCCGAGATTATTGGCGATCCGCTTCATAAACTCTTCTTTACCATGCATTATACCATTAGTTGGCGCCATGGCTACCGCCTCCTTTGCGGTTTTTCTGCTGAATCGCTTCAGCTCTTGCTTGGGCTCCGGCAGCATCCGCCTTCACCGGCGCTTTGCCGCTTTGCGAGTCAGCCTTGGCTTTGGCGGCAAGCTCAGCCTGCAGCGCGGCCCATTTGTCGCGGAATTTCTGCTTGGGCAGCATCGGCATGAAGCGTGACTGGGTCCAGCCAGACAACGGCGGCGGCCCGCTCTTGATGAAGCCATTGCGGACAAGCGGCTTCTGTAGATAATAGCCGGCTTTGGTCGCCAGCTTGAAAAGCGTGACATTGCCGAACATCGTTTCGTATGCTTTGAAGGCCACCCGCTCCGGCAGTCCGGTCAGCTTCATCTTCACCTTGCGGTGACGGAGGTGCACCAGCATGTCATGCAGTGGAATCTTCACCGGGCATGCTTCGTAACAAGCGCCGCAAAGGCTTGATGCATAGGCGAGAGTTCCCGCTTCCTTCATATCCTGCTGCAGGAGCGGCGTCAGAACGGCGCCGATCGGGCCGCTGTAAACGGACCCGTACGTATGTCCGCCGACGTTGCGGTAGACCGGGCATACATTCAGGCAGGCTGCGCAGCGGATGCAGTTCAGCACATCCTGGAAGATGGGATCGCCCAGCTGGCCCGAGCGGCCGTTGTCCAGAATAATAACATGCAGCTCCTCAGGACCGTCCAGATCATGCGGTCCTTTCTTGCCTGTCAGAATCGACGTATATGCGGTCAGCTTCTGCCCGGTCGCACTACGCGCCAGCAGATTGAGCACCACCTCGAGATCCTCGAAGTTCGGCACCAGACGCTCCATCCCCATCACCACGACATGCACCTTCGGGATTGTCGTAACCATCCGTCCGTTCCCCTCATTGGAAACAAGTGAGATCGAGCCTGTCTCCGCTACACCGAAGTTGCAGCCTGTCAGGCCAATATCCGCCTCGAGGAAATAATTGCGCAGCTTCTTCTTGGCATATTGGGCCAAAATCTTCGTTTCCGGCTCGAAGGGACGTCCGGAATCCGCCTCGAACAGATTGGCAATCTGCTGCTTGTTCTTATGAATGGCGGGAATAATCAGATGGGAAGGCGTTTCCTTCGCCAGCTGCAATATATATTCGCCAAGATCCGTCTCAATCGCTTCGATGCCTTCATCCTCAAGAGCGTGATTCAAATGCATTTCTTCCGATACCATCGATTTCCCTTTGGCAACGAGCTTGGCATTACGGCTCTTGGCAATATCCATGAAGGTGCTGACAGCCTCATCGCCGGTCTTGCAGAAATACACGTTGCCGCCGTTCTTCACGACATTGTCGGAGAACTGGCCCAGATAATAATCCAGGTGCGAAATCGTATGCTCGCGGATAGCGCGTCCGCGTTCCCTCCATGCTTCCCAATCTCCTAATACATCAGCGGCGCCCAGCCGTCCGTTGCGAAGCTTATCGGTTGTGAAAGCCACGGCTTTGCGCAAAAAATCATCCTTGAGCGCTGCGCGTGTCCGCGTCTTCAGCTCGGACCCGATTGGCGACAGCACATGCTCATGATGCCCCTTGCCGGGGGTGGTAGGTGATTGCGGCTTCTCCCGATCCTCAGTCAATTGATCCGTTGTCCGACTCATTATGCGCGTCTCCCTTCGTCCAGCAGCTGCGCCAGATGCATGACCCGCACAGGCTTGCCTTCCTTGTTCAGCCGGCCTCCGATGTTCATCAGGCAGCCCATATCCGTACCCACCAGCACCTCTGCGCCGGTCTGGGATACGCAGGCGGCTTTATCGCACACCATCGCCTCCGACATGTCGGCCATCTTGACCGCGAAGGTACCGCCGAACCCGCAGCAATCCTGCTTGCGCGGAAGCTCCGTGAAGGCGATATCCTTAACGGCGCCGATAAGCTGAAGCGGTTCCTCGCTTACGCCGAGCAATCGCATGGCATGACAGGACGGGTGGTAAGTGACCGTATGCGGGAATGAAGCGCCGACATCGGTTACGCCCAGCACGCTGACAAGGAACTGCGAGAATTCATAGGTCTTCTCCACGAGAGCAGCCGCCTTCGCCTTCCACTCCGGTTCGTTCTCGAACAGGTACGGATAATAATGATGCACCATTCCCGTGCAGGAGCCGGACGGCGAAACCACGTAGTCGCTGTGCTCGAATGCCCGGATCAAGCCTCGCGCGACCTCGCGCGCTTCGTCCTGATAACCGCTGTTGAAGGCCGGCTGGCCGCAGCACAGCTGGGCTTCGGGAAAATCAACCTCGCAGCCGTAATCGCTGAGCACACGAACGACGCTTTCCCCCACTTCCGGGTATAGCGTGTCGGCAAGACAGGTTATGAATAAGGATACTTTCATCTGAAGACGAGTCCCCTCTCGTTGTATGCGTTTTATTTTCTAATATCAGCTTATCAGACATGTGGATAAAAATAAAGGAAAAATTATTAAGCCCGTTAACCTCTTTGAGCTTCCCAATTGCCTTCATCCTTGATCATCTGCCGGATCTTCTCCCAGATAGGCGCGAAGCACCCGCTCGACATGGGTAAGATGCGTGCGCATCCCTTTCTCCGCTCCTGCCGGATCGCGATCCTCCATGGCCTTGTAGATGGCCTCGTGCTCCTCCCAGAGCTGAACGGAGACCTGTCTGCTGCCATAGATCTGAATCCGCCGCGCTTCACGGATGGCCGCTTCCATCTGCGAGGATATCGTATCCAGCAGCCGCATCATAATCGAATTATGCGTTGCTTTGGCCAGCAGCCGGTGAAATTCGATATCGGCGGCTTCCCCTGATGCTTCGTCGCCCAGATGCTCCTGCATCGATTGCAGCAGCTGCCGGAATGCGGCGAGATCCTCATCCGTCCGGCGGTTAGCGGCAATTGACGCATTGGCCGCTTCCAGGGCAATACGGGCCTCCATCAGCTCGAAGATCGCTTCCCTGCTCAGCAGCAGCGAATCAAAGCTTGGCATCTTGATATCGGCCGATTCCACTGTCCGTACGTAACAGCCCTCACCCTGCCGGATATCAATGAGCCCCATCGCCCTGAGGGCGCTAAGCGCTTCCCGCATCGTCGAGCGCCCCACCTGGAATTGCTCCGACAGCTCCTTCGTGGAAGGGAGCTTCTCTCCGCTCTTCCATCCGCCCTCCAGAATAAACTGCTTTAATTGATCGGCGATCTGCTCATAGATCTTACGGGTGGATATTTTGGCGAATGACATTTTACTCCCCCTGTCCATCAATTTATAGACCGCCCATTACAGCAAAAGGCTGCCCCGTCGAACAGAGCTGCCACATACGCTCTATTCGGACAGGACAGCCCTCGCTGGTCTTGATTGCTTCCGGGACGTCGGGAATCTGCTTATTTGCTGTGCAGAACTTCCGGCGTCGTCAGCTTGTCGTAGAAATCTACGGCGTTGTCTTTGTCGGTCGAATCCCGCAGAGCCATTGCCGAGCGCGGATGCTCATCCAGCATGCCGGTAATCATGTAAGGAATAATATAACCCCACTCTTCCTTCTCGCGAAGCGGGATCATATATTTCTCGATCATATCCAGTACCGGACGCACATTGTATTTAACGTTTTTCAAGTGGGCAACCAGCAGCTCTGTCGGGCAGTTGCCCGCCGCGCGGCCCATTCCGTAGACGGATGCGTCAAGCAGCTCGACGCCCTTCTCGGCGGAGATCAGCGTGTTCGCGAAGGCCAGCTGCATATTGTTATGCGTATGCACGCCAAGGCGTTTGCTTGGCACATGCTTTTGAAATTTCTCAATCAGGTAACTGAAATCATTCGGATCCAGGCTGCCGTAGGAATCAACCACGTAAACCACGTCTACTACGCTGGCTTCAATCAGCTCGAAAGCTTCGAGCAGCTGGTTCTCCATAACATTGGAAAGGGCCATAATGTTAATCGTTGTCTCATAGCCGCGTTCATGGAACACATTCACCAGTTCAAGCGCCTTTTCTACATCCTGGATGTAGCAGGCGACGCGGATCAAATCAAGCATGCTTTGCTCGCGCGGCAAAATATCGTTCTCGTCCACGCGGCCGATATCGACAAGCGCCGACAGCTTCGTGTTCAGCTTCTGAGGAATAACCTTATGCAGGAATTCGTCGTCCAGAAAACGCCAAGGTCCCGCAGATTCCGCGCCTTTCAGCAGCTTGGGCGAGTTTTTGTAGCCAACTTCCATATAATCAACGCCCGCTTCATTCAAGCTATTATACAGATGCTGAACGAATTCGACACTGAAATCCCAGTTATTAACGAGTCCGCCGTCGCGAATGGTACAGTCGACGATTTTGCAATGATTTGTTTTAGCATTCATATACATATGTGGCTCCTTTAGCGTAGCTTGTCTTTTCTATTCATGATACTTGAAAATGATCATGAACGCAAAGCCAAATTGTCCAAAATAACCGGCTGTCAGGATTCCTTTTCGCGGGAAACGCTGTCGCCCATTTGTCATGATAACATGGCGGGTGCCGCTCCATTTCTCGTAAAAAAGCTGTTTGTCGCCCCTGAACATTTTCAGCAGGACATGGATCGCCAGCGCAATATCAACTACAACGGCAGCCCCTATATACAGAAGCGTCGGAAGCCAGCCCCGGTCCGTTATGGCACCGCTGATGATAACCGCATTCATACCGCCAAGCAGCGCGTACAGCAGACCGTAGCGGACAAGCAATTCACTCAGCCTAGGCCTGCCTCCTCTGCCTTGAAGCCGTATCCGGACCATCCATTTGCCAATTGTCCGTCCTCCTGTAAGGAAAGGCATCATTATATAGTAAGCAAGCAGAAGTAAAATTGTGACCGCAGGCTTCCCGCTGTGCAGAGATGCAAGCAGAAACGGGAGCAAGACAATCCCGTCCAGCTGGAGCGCCACCCATCGATGGATATAGCCCACCTGCTTGGCCGCCAAATCGATATTTTCGTCCAATCGGGACAGATCCGGGAGAAATCTTGTCAATAACGGGGCAATGCTGTAGCCGAGCATGCCGCCGGCCGTATTCAGCATCAAGTCATCCACATCAAATAGACGGTAAGGACAATCATAGATGCCATATAAGCCCGTAACCTGGGTAATCTCGAAAAAAAGCGACAGCGTAAAAGAAAGAATCAGCGCAGCAGCGGCTTGACGGCGAAAATAATACCGCAGAAACAGTCCAAATGGAACAAGCAGCACAATATTCAAAGCCGCCTCCAAAAAGGCCCGCTCCGTAACCAGCCTCCAATAGGTCAGCGGCATCCCGGCTGCAGCCTGCGTCTCCCTCAGCATGTCCCGGATGAATTGAAAAGGAACGAACGACGCTGCCGGACCTGCTGCTCCGGAGCAGATATGCCGGTTTGCCGGAAGCGGCAAAATAACCAGGTACAACGCGGTCAGCATGTACAAAAGCAGCAGGTAAAGGACAACCAGACGGATTTTATTAATATAGCCGTATCTCCTGTATTGCACAATCAGAAAAGGCAGTGTAAAGAAGAATGCCAGTACAGGGAAGCTGATCAGCGCATATCGAACAGGCAGTAAATAATTGTCAAGCGCGAAATGGATGGTGGCTCACCTCCTTGCATCGGAGCGGCTTTATCCGCTATGCACCTATGATACTACGATGCGCAAATCCGGCGAATTGATTCTTCTTACAATCAAGCCGCGAAGCTTGCAGGAATGTAAGAAACCTGCACATGCCGCTGCGTGCATTGTTCCAATAAAGCAAGCATCCTGTCTGAAGCTGCAGAATAAGAAGAACCGTCTGACGCCGTACTCTGGAGGCAAAGTTAGCTTCTTCCTCAAAACGATCAGAAATCTACTTTCTGAATTATCTCGAAAAAGGCAGAGCCTTAAAGAAGCGCTCTGCCTTCATTAATCAACCGGTTCATGATCAAATCATATCTTCAGCGCGGACGACCTCGTCAAACTTCTCGGCGGTGATCAGACCGCTGCGGACAGCGGCTTCCCGCAGGGTAAGCCCATCTTTGTGCGCAGACTTGGCGATGGTCGCCGCATTCTCATAACCGATATGCGGGTTAAGGGCTGTGACCAGCATAAGCGATTTGTTCAGATTGTTGGCGATGGCGTCGCGGTTGGCCTCGATTCCCACAGCGCAGTGCTCATCGAAGGAACGGATCGCGTCTGCGAGCAGCCGTGCGGACTGCAGGAAGTTGTGGATAATAACAGGCTTGAACACGTTGAGCTCGAAATTGCCCTGGCTGGCGGCAAAGCCGATCGCCGCGTCATTGCCCATGACCTGGCATACCACCATGGTCAAGGCTTCGGCCTGGGTAGGGTTGACTTTACCCGGCATGATCGAGCTGCCCGGCTCATTCTCGGGAATGCTGATTTCGCCGATTCCGCAGCGGGGACCGCTTGCGAGCCAGCGCACGTCATTGGCGATCTTCATCAGATCCGCGGCCAGCGCCTTGAATGCGCCATGCACAAATACCAGCTCGTCATGGCTGGTCAGGGCATGGAATTTGTTCGGAGCGCTCTTGAATTTCTTGCCGGTGAGACGGCTGAGTTCCAGAGCGGCAAGCTCCCCGAACCGCGGGTCCGCATTCAAGCCGGTGCCAACCGCAGTTCCGCCAATCGCCAGCTCGCGAAGCTCCTCGCTGCTGGTTCTGACATTGCGTTCCCCCTTCTCCAGCATCCGCACCCAACCGCTTATTTCCTGGCCAAGCGTCAGCGGCGTCGCGTCCTGCAGATGGGTCCGCCCGATTTTGATCACGTCGGCGAACGCCTCGCTTTTGGCTTGGAGGGTTGCCTTGAGCCGGGCAATGGCGGGAAGCACGGTATCTTCCACCGTAATCAGCGCCGCAAGATGCATGGCCGTCGGAAAAGTGTCGTTGGAGCTCTGAGAACGGTTCACATCGTCATTAGGATGAATCTTCACATCGCCAGCGGCATCCTGCTGTGCCAGGAGCTGCCCGGCCCGGCGCGCAATCACCTCATTGACGTTCATGTTCGACTGTGTGCCGCTGCCGGTCTGCCAGACCGCCAGAGGAAATTCCCCATTCCATTTGCCGGCAATAATTTCGTCAGCGGCATCCGATATGGCCAAGGCCTTCGCTGCATCCAGCTTGCCAAGCTCCTTGTTTACGAGCGCGGCTCCTTTCTTCAAATAGGCAAAAGCGTTTATCAGCTCAACGGGCATTTTCTCCGTACCGATCTTGAAATTATTCAGGCTGCGCTCTGTTTGCGCTCCCCATAAACGGTCCGCGGGAACCTGAATCTCGCCCATCGAATCCTTTTCCGTTCTGAATTCCATTCTCGTCACCTTCTTTTTAATTTGTACATGTCCATAATCATTTTACCTTAAAGCTGCCCGATAATCGATTTTTGCCGGACTTGCCTGTTTATCGCCGAGCAAAAAGGGCTAAATAAAGAGACAACCCTAGACCGGAAGGAGGAACCCTTATGCCTTGGACCAAAGAGGATTACCCCGATTCCCTGAAAAACTTCATGGCTCCCGTACGGGAGAAAGCGATCGAGATCGCCAATGCCCTGCTGAAGGACGGTTATGAAGAGGGCCGGGCGATTTCCATCGCCACCGCGCAGGCGAAGGAGTGGGCGGAGGACCATGACAAGCAGGTGCGGAAAAAAGGACATTAGCCGCCCCTCCTGCATGCCGTTTCGCTTATTGGGCGATTCCTGTTCGAATGAATGTCTTCGAAAATTTAACTGCTGTCTCAAAGATAAAGGGTGTCCTCCGGCATTTCGGAGGACACCCTTTTGGCTGACCGGCGGGAGAGAGACCCGCAGCTCTCCGGCCTCTTAAGCTGTAAGCCGGAGACTCAGCGGTTCATCCAGCCGCCGTCCACGCACATCACATGGCCGTTCATATAGTCCGATGCGGCAGAAGCAAGCAGCACAACCGGCCCCTTCAGATCCTCGGCGCGGCCCCATCGACCAGCAGGGATACGCTCCAGAATCTGTCTGCTGCGGTCAGGGTCCTGGCGCAGCTGCTCCGTGTTGTCCGTGGCGATATAGCCAGGGGCAATGGCATTTACCTGCACGCCTTTGGAGGCCCATTCATTGGCTAAGGCCTTCGTCACACCCGCGACGGCGTGCTTGCTGGCTGTATAGCCCGGCACATTGATTCCTCCCTGGAACGAGAGCATGGAGGCGATGTTAATGATCTTTCCCGAACCCTGCCGGATCATTTCCCTTCCGGCCAGCTGGCTGAGGAAGAAAACCGCGTTCAAATTCACATTGATGACATCATGCCAATCGGCAGCCGCATGATCGGCAGCCGGCGTGCGCCGGATAATGCCGGAGTTGTTGACCAGAATATCGATTTTGCCGAAGGCGTCCAACGTTTGGCTTATGACGTCAGGCAGCCTGCTTTCGTCCGACAGATCCGCCTTGATGACAACGGATTTCCGGTTCAATGCCGCAATTTCCTGTACAATATCGGCCGGATTGGTCTGATTGGTTACAAGCGCCACATCGGCCCCGGCTTCCGCCAGCGCCAGTGCAATGGCTTTGCCAATTCCCCGGGATGCGCCGGTGACGATAGCGGATTTGCCGGTCAAGTCAAATAATGTACTCATTCATCCCCACTCCTGTCTGCCTGCTCAATATTTATCTGCAGAGCCTGATATTTGCCCATTATGGAGCTATCCAACCCATCATCCGTAATAATCCGTTCCACTTCCGTCAGGGCGGCGAAGGTGAACAGCGCCCCCTTGTCGAATTTGCTGTGGTCGGCAACGCAGATCACCCGCTTGGAAGCCTCGATGAACATCCGCTTGATCGGCGCCAGCTCCGGCGTAAACACACTGAAGCCGTATTCCTCATGAATCCCAGTCGTGGACAGGAAAAATTTATGAATATTCATCTTGCTCACCCACTCCAGCGATTCCGGATGCAGCAGCAGATTATGCTGCCGGTATCCCCCAGGAACGACAAGCCTGATCTGGTCGCGCAGCGCGAGCTCGCGGATAATCATGACATCGTTCGTAACGACCGTGAGCGGCTTGTTCTCAAGCCGCCTGGCCATCGCCAGCGTCGTGCTGCCGCCATCCAGAGCGATGATGCCGCCTGGCTCGATCTGCTTCAGCGCGGCAGCCGCAATGGCTTCCTTGGCCTTCTCCAGCTTGTTGTTCGGATATACCAGCGGATAGATGTTCTCTTCGCTGGGCTCAAGCGGAACGGCGCCTCCATGCGTTCTCTTGAGCAGCCCTTTGGCTTCAAGCTTCTCCAGATCATCGCGGATCGTCTTCTCCGTGACATGCAGTGATGCGCTGAGCTCTGCAACCTTTACCGCTCCGCTTTGCTGCAGCTCGTCTATGATTTTTCGTTGTCTGGTTGCGGCCAGCATGAATTTGACGCTCCTTCCAAGTGGCTCCTACTTCAATGTATTCATCTGCACAATGTCCATATCCTTAAAGGTGTAATTCTCCCCGGTCATCGCCCAGATGAAGGAATAGTTCGAGGTGCCGGCGCCCGAATGAATCGACCAGGGTGGAGAAATAACCCCCTGCTCATTGGCAACCACAATATGACGCGTCTCTGCCGCCTGCCCCATCATGTGGAACACACGGGCATCCGCATTCAGGTCAAAATACAGATAGGCTTCCATTCTCCGGTCATGCAGATGCGCAGGCATGGTGTTCCAGATGCTGCCCGGCTTGAGAATCGTAATGCCCAGCATCAGCTGGCAGCTCTGCAGGCCGCCCTCATGAATAAATTGATAGATCGTACGCTCATTCGATGTTTCCAGTGAACCCAGATGATTGGGAGTGGCCTTGTCGATGGCCATTTTGCTTGCAGGCAGCTGATGGTGGGCATTGGCGGAGCAGAAATACAGCTTGGCCGGTTCAGCGGCATTCTCGCTTGCAAGCAGGACTTCTTTCGTCCCTTTTCCTACATAAAGAGCGTCCAGCCGGGCCAGGGAATGCTTCTCCCCATCGACGGTGATGACAGCGGGTCCGCCGAGATTAACGAAGCCCGCTTCGCGGCGCTCAAAGAAATACTCGGTCTTGAGCGTTTGCGGGGCTTCAAGCGCTAGCGGCTGCTCCGTGGGAACCGCGCCACCGATAACTAAACGGTCATAATGGGTATAAGTCATATGAATATGTCCGGATTCAAATAAGTTCTCAATGAGGAAATGCTTCCTCAGCGCTTCCGTATCATACCTTTTAACATCGTCCGGGTGTGAGGCATGGCGAATATCCATTTCCGTTTTCATTACTTATTTCCTCCTATAATGTTCGTTTTGGTTTGTTTATTAGCATTATAGTATAGAAAGCGCTTTTTTGAAAGTGTTTTATATCAGCTGCCAGCCCTGTCCGGCAAAACAAAAAAACCTCCACGGCCACACGCGCCAGCAGGTCCATTCGTATTATTATTGCCGAGCTTTGATTTCAATCATGCTCTCTCTCTCTCTCAGGCTTTACGCCGGCCTGGTCTTCCACGCTTGTAAAGCTTCTTATCAGGCTGGAGGCCTCATTCCGGAAATAAACGGCGAAGCTCTTCCGGAAGCTCCCGGCTTGTTCTGGTTTCCGCATTCATGGTGACGCAGGTGATAAGAGCATCGGCGCACAGCTCATCCTGCCCGTTCAGGATTTGCTGGCTCAACACATAGCTGGTCCGGCCGGCTCTTTCGGGCACTGTTAAAATTCGCAGCTGGTCGCCTTGTCTGCATTCCTTCCGGTAGTTGATATTGATATTCACCGTTACAGTCTGGATGCCCATTTGCAGAAAAACATCGTAATGAAGCCCAGCCTGCTCATACCATTCTTCTCTGCCCCATTCAAGATATTCCAGATATTTGGCATTATTCACATGTCCATTCACATCAATTTCGGTTGAACGGACCATAATAGACGTTATAGCCTGCATAGCATCCGGCTCCTTCACCGCCCCTTCAAAAGGCGTCAAATGATTACTAATGGTAGCCATAAGCAGTTGGCTTGTCAAAGAAAATCCAAGCAACGCCGTCCTCCCCCTTCATGCTTGCAGACATATTTTGCGTTAAGATAGAAACTATAGCTTACAGAAAAGGATGAATATCCATGACCAGAACAGCATATTCCCGTCAAATCTTCCGCACATGGCTGCATTCCTCCGCCATTTCCGGCACCCTCGCCCTCTGCCTCTTCCTGATGCCGGGCTGCGGTTCCAATTACAATATAGGCTCCGGTGCCAACTCCCCCATGAGCGGCAGCGGGCTTCCGGATTCTGCAGCTGCCCCGGAGAATGATCATTACAAGACTCAGCCAACAGCAGAACCTCCCGCTGCCAATCAGCCGGAAGACGGTTCCAATGCCGCTGCCAATAACCCTTACGCTGCTGCAGGGATCGATGACCCGGAAGCATTCGAGGCCATTTTCGATCAGATCAAATCGGCGGTTGCCGGAGGAGATAAAGAGAAGGTTGCGGACTATGTGCTTTTTCCCATGCGGTTGAATACGGCCAAAGCAAATACAATTATCAAAAACAAAGAGGATTTCATCAATAAATATGACACAATTCTGACTGCATCTGTAAAGAAAGCATTGGCCAATCAAAAGACCGACAGCCTGTTCGTCAATGATCAGGGCGTCATGGTTGGCAATGGCGAGATGTGGTTCGGCGCTACCGCCGGTTCGCCGCAGAAATACGGTATTATTGCCGTTAACCATGACACGGTGGGGACCGATTAAGGCGCTTATGAGCCCTATAGCAAGAAGAGTACGATAGCCTTATAAATTAAAGCGGTACCCTACCCCCCATACGGTTTCGATATATTGGGGCTTGGACGGGTTCAGCTCGATTTTCTCTCTCAGCTTGCTGATATGAACAGTGACGGTAGGCAGATCCCCCATCGAGTCGAGTCCCCAGATCCGCTCGAACAGCTCCTCCTTGGTGAACACCCTGTTCGGGTTTGTAGCCAAATAAAGCAGCAAATCATATTCTTTGGTCGTCAGCAGGGCTTCGCGGTCCTCTACAAATACCTTCCGCGGAAGCTTGTCGATGAACAAGCCGCGGATCCGGATCTGATCCCTGGGACTGCTCCCTGTTCCGGTGCTGCCAGTCAGCCGCTCAAAGCGGGACAGATGCGCCTTCACCCGCGCGACCAGCTCGCCAACGCTGAACGGCTTCACAATATAATCGTCCGCCCCCAGACCGAAGCCTCTGATTTTATCCACTTCCTCACGTTTGGCGGATACCATCAGAATCGGAATATGGGTCGTCTGGCGAATAGCCTTGCAAATATCGAACCCATTCACACCCGGGAGCATCAGATCCAGAATAATCATGTCGAAGCTATCCTTCATCGCCTGCTCCAGGCCCGCATCGCCGGTTGCTGCAATATCCACGGTGAAGCCGCTCGCCTCCAAATAATCCTTTTGCACTTCGGCAATTACAGAATCATCCTCAATGATCAAGATCCTTTTCATCATGCTCTCCCTTATACCCCTCACGGGGTTGTCAATGTGAACAAAATGGTCGTGCCCTCTCCCGGGACGCTTTCCGCCCATACCCGGCCTCCATGCTCCTCCACGATCTGCTTCACAATCGCAAGGCCCAGCCCGCTGCCCCCGGTATCGTTGTTCCGGGAGAGATCCGTACGGTAGAAGCGGTCAAAAATATGGGGCAGACCCGCGGCTTCGATGCCTCGTCCGTTATCCTTTATCGATACCGTAATTTCCCGCAATTGCTTGTTCTCAAACAGCTCAATACGGATTTCTTTCTCCTCTTTGTCCATATGCTTCAAGCTGTTATCGGCAATATTGGCAATTACTCTGCCCAGCTTCTCGCGGTCCACCACAGCCATTACCGGCTTGCCCTGTGTATGGTCATACATAATCCGGATCCCGCGGTACTGCGGATGCATATGAAGCTCATCCGCAAAGGCATGAAGGTAAGCATTAATATCGGTCTGCTCAAAATGAAACGGCAGCCGTCTCAGATCCAGCTTGGAGTACAGGAACAGCTCATCGATCAGACGATCCAGATGCGCCGCCTTGGAATGAATCATTTCAATATATTTGGCCTGCTTCTGCGGCGTATCGGCTATGCCGTCCCTCATCCCCTCGGCGCAGGCGGAAATGGCCGTGATCGGTGTTTTAAGATCATGAGAGATGTTGGAGAGCAGCTCCTTGCGGTTCTCCTCAGCCTGCAGCTGCGTATGAATCGACGCTCTCAGCCGTTTTCTCATCTCTTCGAAGGTGGCGCTTAATTGGCCGATTTCGTCTTTTCTGATTACCTTCAGCTCATTGTCCAGATTGCCTTCCTTGATCTGCTCCGCCGCATGCTTCAGCGCATTAAGCGGCCTCAGAATTCCGCGGGATACCAGATAAGTCAGCAGCCCGTTGGTCAAGCCGACGATCAGGATCACGAACAGCAGCACGATTACAAAAAATAACCGGGCAAGATCGGCAAGTCGGTCTTCCTCCAAAATATACATGACACCGGGACTACCGTCGCCAAGCGTAAAAGCGTATTTTAAAACCGTATAGTCAATGCCGTCTAATTTGAATGTATCGCTATGATAACCGCCAGCACCGCTTGAATCAAACTCCCCAAGCCTGGGCAGGGCGGCAGCGCTGCTGTCTTCAAGTGCCGGTGAACTATACCGGACTTTATCCCCTGCCGCGATAATCAGCCGGATATCAAGAGGGTCCAGCTCCTTCTCCGTTTTCTCCAGAAAAGCGGCGTCTTCGAGACGATCCGGCTCATGCCGGGCGAAGAAGGCAAGCCCCGAGGTCCATTCCGTTTTCCGGTCCATCGCTTCGCGGAATTCCTTGACATTCTCAAAATCCCCGATGATTCTGCTGAGCGGTTTGATCCCCAGCGCATCGTTCAAGAACAGGGTGACCAGGATGACAGCCGTCAAGGCAAAGACAATAATCGGCACAACGACCATTGCGATATAAGACAGCAGTAATTTCTTGCGGATAGACATGCCAAGCGCCCCTGTTATAATGATTTGCCGGTAAATCTGAACAATCCGGCGGTATATCCTATTATACTGTACGCCGAGATAAAGACGAATATATTCATGAGCCTCAGCACCGGGACACTTGGCTGCAGCCACAGCTCATGCCAGTCGGTGTAGGCGAAGGGGGACCATACCGCAGCTTCAGGCAGGAACAACGGCAGCACCTTCAATGCCGCATAAACCGCGATACAAACGACAATGGCCGTTGTGCTGCTTTTGAACCACTGTGCGACGAGTGCCGCGAATATGGCTATTACCGCCATCGGGAAGAAAGCGGTGAAATAAGCGCCCAGTCCCCTGGCTATTCCCCATGTGCTGCCGCCGCCATCCGGAAGAAACAGACCGGACAATGCGGAAGCCGCCCAGCCGCCGGCAAGCACAGCCGCGACAATAAGCGCCAGCGACAGCAGCTTGGCTGTGAACACTTTTGTCCGGGTAATCGGCCGGACCAGTGTGATTTTCAACGTCCGCATGGCGGTCTCGGAGGTGAAGGAATCGGCTGCGCACATGAACAAATAAAGCGGCAGCAGTACAGTAGTCAATATCCCCAGCATGATCAGCGGAAAATCATTGCCTGCAATGGCGGAAATGCCTGCATTCCCTTGAACGCGGGCGACCAGCCATGCGGCCAGGACCGGGATCAGGACGAGAAACAGCAGAAACCACTTCGTTTTGCGCTGCAGCCACCATTTTTCCAGCTCATTGATTATACCTGCAGTCAGACTATGCATGAGATTCCCCTTCCTTGCTCTTTGCGACCGCAGCCAGATAATATTCTTCCATGGTGACGCCCTGCTGCTGCAGCTCATCCGCCTCGCCCTCGTGAATAAGCCTGCCGCCATTCATAATGCCGATGCGGTTTACGGTCATCTCCATCTCGTTCATCATATGGCTGGAGATCAGAAAAGCGGTCCCTTCCCTTTCCGACAGATATCTGATAATGCGGCGAACATCAATGATGCCCTCCACGTCAAGTCCATTCGTCGGTTCATCCAGAATGACCAGTCCCGGCGAGGACAGCAGCGCTCCCGCAAGCGACAGCCGCTGCTTCATGCCAAGCGAGTAGCCGCTGACCTTCTCTCCCTTGTAGAGAGTAAGTCCGACCATTTCCAGCACCTCATCAATCCGCTTTGCCGGCAGATCTTTATAGAACCTTGCCGCCTGCTTCAGATTGGCGTGACCGCTCATATATTCGTAAGCGTCCGCCGTCTCGATTACGCAGCCCGTACCCGTCATCGCCAGCTCGAACCGGTCTGTAATTCTGCTGCCAAACAGCGTCACGCTTCCCGAATCCGCAGCGCAAAGACCCGTCAATATCTTCAGCAGGGTCGTCTTACCCGCTCCATTGGGGCCGAACAAGCCGAAAATGTCGCCTTTATTCAGCTTGAAGCTGATATCGCGTATGCCGCGGCCGTTTTTATATATTTTCGTTACTCCATCGATCTCCAGAATAGCCGGAGAAGCGCCTGTTCGCATATTATTCACACTCCTTTATGAAAAATTGGCGAAAAATCGGCCGGACAACGCTCAGCTGGTATTGCTGTGTCCGGCCCGGTGCTGTTTTCTGATGATTATTGCTGTCCGCCCCATTCTTCAGCCGGATCAACCGTTACCACTTGTTTATTGTCCAGATCGATTACTTCGGGTGACGTGCTGTTGTAAGCCGAGAGTCCGGCATCCAGCGTTACCGTTACAGTGTGATCGGCACTGGCTTCATCTTTGCCTGCCGCCTTGATTTGTACAGTTTGATGCTGGATGCGGTTATCCTTGCCGATAAGCGCATCCAGGCTGACCGCTTCAATCCGGACATCCTGTGCCAGTTCAGGAAGCTGCGGCTGCCATTCTCCGCCAAGCAGCTGCTGGTGAATGGAATCCGCAGGTCCCGCCTCATTATTATGTTCGCCTTGAGCGCCGCTGCCCGCATGTTTGATCAACAAGGAACCAATGGCATTGACGGCCGCAGGAATTTGGCTTCCCGTTAAATCCAGGGAGATGTGCTTGATGCCATCCGCCTGCTCATCCAGCTCCACCTGCTGCTTCACATTGCCGACCAGCGTATCAATGACATTTTCCAGTTCCTTGGGAAAACCGTCTCCACCCGGTTCATGGTTTCCAAATTTGCGCTGCGCATGTTCCGGCGCTCCCTGCGGATCGATGACGTAATACACGTCATCCTTGCTGTTCTTGACAATCATCTGCTCATTCTGATGATACATATTCACCGCGATCGGCTCCGTGCCCGCTCCCCCCAATGTCAGCGAGCCGCTGGCTCCGCCCTGGTCTTTATCCAGCTTGAGCTTCGCCTTGGCCTGCAGCTTCTCCGCTCCGTTGTCGCTGACCGTAACCGACACGTCGGCTGTGACGCTCTTCACATTGGTATTGGTCTTCAGCGCTTCCTTGTAAGCATCATAGCCTGCCGAGCCTGCACTTGCGGTGAAGCCGCTGGCGACCAGCAGAACCGCACCGGCCGTTAACGGAATTCCAAAGGACAACCATTTCTTTTTTTTATTCATCTTTATTTCCTCCTGTTCTTGAAAGCCTCTTCGGTGAAGCTCCCTGGTGCTTCTTTAGCGAAGCTCCCTGTAAACAGAATACCGCTCAACCCTAAACCGCTCGTAAACCAGTTCTAAAGAAAGTATAAATTCGTCAAGAAGAAACGGCGGCGCCGTCCTTTGGCGATAGCGTCAGTTTGTTCCCTCAAACTTTACAGAATTGTACAGGCGCAAAACTTATCCATTCGATAAGGTCAAAAAAGATTGACCGATGCGTGATGACGGGCCTTGTGCATGAATAAATATAAGACGTAGGACGGGTTAACAGGGGAAAGCCACGGGTAAATACAGATGTAATAACAGAAGGAGGCGGACTGGAATGGCTAAACTTGTAGGGCCGGATACAACCAAGACCAAGTCAAATGTTGTTCTCCAATACCCCGATAATTCGATCAATTCCCGAACAGACGGCACCGTGTATAAACGCAGATCCTTTATCGATTTTGCCCAGAACCTGTACTGCCGCTTTCAGGATGACGAGGTTCCCGCGCTGGGAGCTCAGCTGACATACTACCTGATTCTCTCGTTCTTCCCTTTTCTGATCTTCATCATTGCTGTTCTCAGCTTTGCCAATCTGACCCTGCAGGATGTAATCGAGCAAATCCAGCTGATCATGCCTGAGCTCTCGACGAACACCATCAGCGACGCCTTCATCGAGATTCAGGCTTCCAGCAACGGGTCTCTGCTTTCGGTGGGGTTGATTATTACGTTATGGTCGGCATCCAACGGCATAAGCGCCGTCATGAAAGCTTTGAATAAAGCTTATGATGTGGAGGAAACGCGCCCCTTCTGGAAAGTCAAAGCGTATTCGCTCGTTTTTACGATTGTATTGGCGCTTGTCATCCTGTTCAGCATGGTCATGCTCATCTTCGGTAGAGTGATCGGGGATATGCTGTACAAATGGACGCAGCTTCCAGGCAGCATCGATACCGTATGGGGATTCGCCCAATACGTCATCCCCATCGTGATCATGTCTGTCGTCTTCGCCTCCCTGTACCTGTTTGCTCCCAACCTGCGGCTGCATTTCCGCGAAGTGGTGCCGGGCGCGTTGTTTGCCACCTTCGGCTGGATCATAACCTCCTTATGCTTCTCCTTTTATGTCAATAATTTCGGCAATTATACGAAGACCTACGGAAGCATCGGCGGAATTATCGTCTTGCTTACCTGGCTGTATCTGTCGAGCATCATCATCGTGCTGGGAGGTGAAATTAACGCTTCGCTGCATTTCGACAAGCACGGCAAAATGAAAGCAAACTGCAAGCGCTTCTCCATCTCGCTGCCGTTCTTCAAACGAGGAAAAACGAAAGGCGCCTGAGCATCAGGCCATATGCGTTAGAATAGCAGCCCCTGAGGCCAATGCTTCAGGGGCTGCCGCTATGTCCTGCCTATGTAAAGCCGCGTACAAACAAGCCATGCGGAAAATTCCATAAAATGCACATATTTTGAGCCCGGAATGGAAAGGATTCCAACATACGCCTGTCGAATAAAGCACAGATGCTTGAAGGAATAGAAACAGAAAATAAGTGAAAAGAGGGAACATGCAATGAATCGGACAGGCTTCACGCCGGAGCTTCACCATGATCAATCCGGCCCCCAGGCACATTGGAAGAAACTATCTTTGAGAGCTCTCCTGGTGATTTCGCTGATGTCGCTGGCGCTGTTATTAGCCGCCTGCGGAACCAAGCCCGACAACAGCGGCGGAAACACGGCGGGCAATACCTCGGGGAACACATCAGGAAACACGTCAGGAAACACCAATACGCCTCCTGCGGAGACGGGTGACGCTGCGGGCAATACGAACAGCGGAGGCGCAGCTGACTCATTTGCTTCTGAGGATGATCCCATAGTCACGATTGAAATGGAAGACGGCAAAACGATTGAGATCGAGCTTTATCCCAAGGCTGCGCCGAATACGGTCAACAACTTTGTCTCTCTGGTCAAAAAGGGCTTCTATGACGGCCTGACCTTCCACCGCGTCGTTCCCGGGTTCATGATCCAGGGCGGCGATCCGGACGGCAGAGGCTCGGGCGGACCCGGCTACGGCATCAAGGGCGAATTCAGCCAGAACGGCGTACAAAACGGTTTGCTTCATGAGCGCGGCGTCATCTCGATGGCACGGGCTCAGGATATGGATTCCGCAGGCTCGCAATTTTTCATTATGGTGGATGCCAACACCGGTCTGGACGGCGCCTATGCCGCTTTCGGCAAAGTGACCAAAGGTCTGGAGACCGTTGACGCCATCGTAAGCGTCCCAACCGATGGAAGCGAGCTCGCGGTCACTCCTCCTAAAATGAAAAAGGTAACCGTCGATACCAAGGGCGTGGATTATCCGGAGCCTGAGAAAATCACCCCGTAGAGGGAATGAGGGCGGCTCACGCAGGTTTCCTATTAAATAGAGAACCCACAGCAAGCAAAGCAAAACCCTGACCAGGGCGGTCAGGGTTTTGCTTTGCTTATGCCATGCTGCATATATCCAGTCATACCAAGGCATGAGCTTCACAGGCCAGTCTGCTCGGGAAGCGCCGGAGGCTCCGCATCCTGATGCAGCGGCAGGATGATTTCGAAGGTGGTCCCTTCGTTCAGCTTGCTGTTCACCCGTACGCGCCCGTTATGCTTCTCGATGATCTGATAGCTGATCATAAGGCCAAGGCCTGTACCCTTCTCTTTGCTGGAGTAGAAAGGTTCTCCCAGCCGGGCAATCCGATCCTCGGAAATCCCGCAGCCCTGATCGCTGATGCCGATGATCAGATGATCCGCATCGAGCTGCTCGACCGTTACGATGATCTGGCCGCCCTGGGGCATGGCCTCGATCGCATTTTGCAATATATTCGCAAGCGCCTGCTTGAGCTGATTTTCGTCGCATTCCAGATACATTTGCTCATTACCCAGATTGGAGATAATCTGAACATTGCTTAGAACCGCGTTTGTTTCCATCAATATAATAATATTGGACAAAATCACGCCAATGTCATTCATCTTGAATTCAACTTCCTGCGGCTTGGCCAGCATCAGGAACTCCCCGATAATGGATTCGATGCGATCCACCTCCGAGAGCATCAGCTGATAGTAGCTTTCGTTTTTTTTATCCGTCGTCCGCAGCATCTGCGTAAAGCCCTTCAGCACGGTAAGCGGATTGCGCACCTCATGCGCGACTCCCGCAGCCAGCTGCCCCACGGCCATGAGCTTATCGGATTTGCGTATGAGCTCCTCCGCTTCCTTCTTGGTCGTAATGTCCTGAAATTGCACAATATAATAAAGCGGCTTGTTGTGATCGTCTCTGACAACTGTCGTATTCAACAGGCCCCATACCACATGCCCCGATTTATGAATAAACCGGCTTTCCATTTCATACCACGGGATTTCGGCAATCAGCAGCCGTGTCGTATTGTCAAGATGATCATCCAGGTGATCCGGATGCAGGATGCCATGGAACCGCAGCTCGGCAAGCTCGGACTCCGTATATCCCAATATATCGCAGAATGAATAATTCGCTTCCAGAAAACGCCCATTAATATCAATCAGAGCGATGCCTGCGGCCGCATAATTGAACACAGTCCGAAACCGTTCTTCAATCTGCTTGTCGGCCTTCTCGATCTGCTGGCGCTCTGTCAAATCCGCCACTTCGGTTATCAGAAACAAATGAATCCCGTGGAACAGCTTCATCATCCCATGAATTTCCAGAGGAAAAATCGAATGATCCTGTCTGATTCCCCTTGCCTGCCATACAATATTTTTATTCTTATTACCCTTGACCTCTTCCTCTTCGATCAGATAGGTCCGTCTGTCGCGGGGATGAATCAGTTCAAGGAGCTCCATGCCAATAAGCTTGTTCCTGTCATAGCCAAATAAACGTGAAGCATCGGAATTTATTGTGATAATCTTCCCATTTTTCACCACAATCATATAGGGAAGTATTTCTTCCAAAAAGGTTTCGAGCACGTTTTCCCCATCTGCGTTTTCAAACATAAGAAGTATTCCCACATCATATTCCCCTTTGAAGGCAGAGTACAGCTCCACACATTACAAAGCTATGTGAAATCGTCATCTTGATGTCATCACTATTCATCATAATTGTTAACCGTACCATTTTCAACTTAATCATCTGCGCTCATGCTTTAAACAGAATTATGAAAAAATAGCGCCCTGCTTTGTACAGAGCGCTTTTCGTCCGGATATGTCGAAGAACCTCAAACTTGGGCGTACCGATTATTTCCACACTACTTTTTCACCGTAATCTTTTCCCCAATTGTACATCATGCGCAGGATCGGCATCAGGCTCTCGCCATAATCGGTCAACGTATATTCGACACGCGGCGGAACTTCGGCATATACCTTGCGGCGCACCAATAGATCGTCCTCCAGCTCGCGCAGCTGGTTGGTCAGCATCTTCTGGGTGATGGAGGGAATAAGCCGTTTTAGCTCGCTGAAGCGTTTGGTGCCTTCCAGACCAAGATGCCACAAAATAATCAGCTTCCATTTGCCGCCGATAACCGCAAGCGTCAGCTCCTTCTCGCAATTGATTTCTGTGAGATTAATCCGTTCCTTCAGCTCGTTTGCCATACCGGCTGCCCCTTTCTGTCCGCAATTCCCAATTCTTCCTACCTGCTCAAACCCTGCAGGAACGCCAATAGTATACTGGTGGTGACTACACCACTTGCAAGTGCGTACTTCTTAAATAGAAACGATAGCTATAGAATAAGCCTTGGATCTGAACATATCAATACAAATCGAATAGGAGTGATCAAATTGGAATTGCAATTAGCGCTTGATCTGGTGAATATCCCGGAAGCCAAAGCATTGGTGAAAGAAGTAGAAGCTTATATTGACATTGTTGAAATCGGAACCCCTGTCGTTATTAATGAAGGTTTGCATGCAGTCAAAGCGATCAAGGAGGCTTTTCCCAACTTGAAAGTATTGGCGGATCTCAAAATTATGGATGCCGGCGGTTATGAAGTCATGAAAGCCGTCGAAGCGGGGGCGGACATCGTGACCGTGCTTGGCGTCGCTGAGGATTCCACGATCCGAGGCGCCGTAGAGGAAGCGGCCAAAACAAACAGGAAGATACTGGTGGACATGATCAGTATCAAAAACATCGAAGAGCGGGCAAAGGAGCTTGACGCGCTCGGCGTAGATTATATCTGTGTCCACTCAGGCTACGATACCCAGGCGGAGGGCAAAAACTCTTTTGAGGAACTCTCCGCGATCAAACGCGTCGTCAAAAACGCAAAAACAGCCATAGCCGGAGGAATCAAACTGTCCACGCTTCCGGAAGTTATTGCGGCCAAGCCTGATCTGATCATAGTAGGCGGCGGTATTACAGGACATGACAATATCCAGACGGCTGCTTCCCAAATGCGGCAATTAATCAAACAAGGTTAGTCCAATGGGGATTACTTCGTACACGGACAAAATAATCGGAGAGCTCTCCCGCAGCCTCCGGGCCGTTCCCGAGGATGCGGTGGAACAGCTGGCCGAAGGCATCCTCGCGTCGAGGAAAATATTCGTCGCCGGCGCCGGCCGGTCCGGACTGATGATGAAAGCGCTGGCCATGCGCCTGATGCAGGCCGGACTTGAAGCTTATGTAGTTGGCGAAACCATAACGCCCGGCATCGCCAAAGAAGACATGCTGATCATCGGCTCAGGCTCGGGAGAAACGAGCAGCCTTCTCTCCATGGCCGGCAAGGCGGGAGGCATCGGGGCGACGGTCGTCCTCGCGACAATCTCCCCCGCTTCCTCCATCGGGAAGCTCGCGGATATCGTGATTCCTATCCCCGCTTCCCCGAAGGATCGGACGGGAGAAGGCGGAGTTACCGTACAGCCCATGGGCTCGTTGTTTGAGCAGAGCATTCTGCTGCTGTTCGATGGTCTGATCCTGCGTTTGATGGATCATCGCAAGCTCGACTCATCCTCAATGTTTGGCAATCATGCCAATCTGGAATAAGTATACGCCGCCCCCGCCCCTTTGCAGCGGGGGCGGTTTTATTGCGCGTTGACCCGGGTCCCCCATTTCTGTCGACGCAAAGTTCAAATGATGTCAACAGCATTCATGACGAAACCTCCTTTTCCTTTGATTGATCTTGGAAGCGTTCTATTCTACGATTATTTCAACCCCTTTAATCAAAGACTATACAGGAGGGGAATTTTTTATGGGAGGTTAACAGGATGTCTGAACAACTTACTGGCCGGCAAGCATCCTCAGGCGGGGTCAAAGTTTCCGTGCAGCGTTTCGGGCGTTTTCTCAGCGGGATGGTTATGCCGAATATCGGCGCTTTTATCGCCTGGGGCTTGATTACGGCTTTATTTATCCCGACGGGCTGGATACCCAACGAATATCTCGGCAAGCTGGTTGATCCCATGATCACCTACCTGCTGCCCCTTCTTATCGGATATACAGGCGGTCAAATGATCCACGGCATGCGCGGAGGCGTTATTGGAGCCATCGCCACTATGGGGGTTATCATAGGCTCGGATATTCCGATGTTCATCGGAGCGATGATTGTCGGCCCCTTGTCCGCCTGGATCCTCAGGGCCTTCGACAGATCCGTGGAGGGCAAAATCCGCTCGGGCTTCGAAATGCTGGTCAACAACTTCTCCGCCGGCATAATCGGAGGCGCGCTTGCTCTTGGAGCTTACACCGGCATAGGTCCGGTCGTAGAGAAAGCAAGCCAACTGCTGGCTTCCGGCGTGGAGGGCCTGATTAATGCAGGTCTGCTGCCCTTGGCCAATATTCTCATTGAGCCGGGCAAAATCCTGTTTCTGAACAATGCCATCAATCATGGCGTGCTGGGGCCGATCGGGCTCGAGCAGGCTTCCAATACGGGCAAATCGATCATTTTCATGCTGGAGTCGAATCCGGGACCCGGTCTTGGCATTCTGCTTGCTTACTGGTTCGTGGGAAAAGGCCTTACGAAGCAGTCTGCGCCGGGAGCGGCCATCATTCATTTCTTCGGCGGCATTCATGAAATTTATTTCCCTTATATTCTGATGAACCCGCGGCTTATCCTTGCGGTAATCGCAGGCGGGGTTACAGGCAGCTTCACCTTCACGATCTTCAATGCCGGACTTGTAGCCACTCCATCCCCGGGCAGTATATTCGCCTACATTGCGATGGCGCCCAAGGGCGGATTGCTCGCTGCACTCAGCGGTATACTGACCGCTGCGGTCGTCTCTTTTCTGGTTGCCTCGCTGCTGCTCAAAACAAGCCGAAAAGCGGAAGAAGAAGGCGATCTGGAGCTTGCGCAGCAGAAAATGCAGCAAATGAAAAGTGAAGCCAAAGGGACCGCTGCAGCCGCAGTCGCAAATGCCGCTCCGGTTCCAGGAGCTGCTGTCAAAGCAAAAGCGGATGTTTCCAAAATCGTGTTCGCCTGCGATGCCGGCATGGGCTCAAGCGCGATGGGCGCGTCTATACTGCGCAAGAAAATCAAGGCCGCAGAGATTCCGGTAACGGTGACCAATACCGCCATCAGTGAAATCCCGGCCGATGCGGACATCGTCATCACCCACAGGTCGCTGACGGACCGCGCCAGACAGAAGGCTCCCGGAGCGGAGCATATTTCCATCGACAATTTCTTGAAAAGTCCTGAATATGACGAGCTTGTAAACAGGCTGAGCGTATCCTAATAGATCGAGGATTGATGCCGATGAACCTATCCAAGAGACAGCGACAAATTATTGAATTGCTGCTTAACAAGCAGGGCGAGCTGACGTCGGGCGAAATTGCCGAAGCCATCAAGGTCAGCTCGCGGACGATTCACAGAGAGCTGGCTCAGGTGGAGGAGGCCCTGAGGGACGCCGGCATCTCTCTTCTTAAGAAATCCGGATCAGGCATCCAGCTTGAAGCGGAGCAGGACAAACTTCAAGCCTTCAAGCAGCAGCTCTCCAGGATGAATCCCGATCATTTCACCGCAAGAGAAAGAAAGGTGCTCATTCTTTGCTGGCTGCTGGAAAGCCCGGAACCCGTCAAGCTGTTCCTGCTTGCCCATGATCTGCATGTGGCCGTTCCGACCGTCACCGCCGATCTGGATGAAATCGAGGATTGGGTCGTCAAGCAGGGACTCGCTCTGGTCAGACGGCGCGGATACGGGGTGCAAATTATCGGGCCGGAGGCTGCGCTCCGGGGAACGATCGCAAGGCTCGCCAGGGAGCAGCTTGACGATTCTGAATTATTCGGACGGTTCGGCGGGCAGCCTGCTGATCCGCTGTCTGGCGAGCTGCTGAATATGATCGGAAGAGAGGATAGTTTCTTCAAAGTCGAGAAAGCCCTGTGGCAGCTGGAGGATCAATGGCCGACAACCTTGTCCGAGGCCGATTATACGATGCTTCTTATCTCCTTGTCGGTCAGCTTGACCCGGATCCGCAAGGGAAGAACGATTTCCCCCGCTGAGGCAGCGGGGGCTTTGGCCAAGGAAGACGCGGACAGCGGAGAACAGGCCAGGCTTCGCATGTTCATGGATATGATGGGAATCACACTCCCGGAAGAAGCCGCCTATATCGGGCAGCAGCTCGCGGACTGGAACAAGCCGCAGGTGATTAATCCTTTGCTGGCCGATAATTTGCAGCTGGCTGACACCATTGTCCGGATGATCCGGATTGTCGAAGACAGGCTCGGGGTAGAGTTAATGCAGGACCGCACGCTGCTTGACGGGCTGATCCGTCATGCCGGACCGGCCCTGCAGCGTCTTCGTGAAGGGACCGCCATCCGGAATCCGCTGGTAGCCCAGATCAAGAAGGATTACGAGAAGCTGTTTCTCATTGTCAGGCAGGCGGTCAAGGACACCGTTGCCGAACCTTCCGTTCCCGATGAGGAAATCGGCTTTCTGGTCATGCATTTCGGCGCTTCGCTGGAGAGATTGAAGCAGTTTCCGCGGCATGTCCGCGCCCTTCTCGTCTGCACCAGCGGAATCGGTTCATCCAAGCTGCTGGAAGTGAGAATCAATAAAGAGCTTCCCCAGATTGATCTGATCGGACGCGCGTCCTGGTTCGAGGCTTCGCGATATCCGGAGGATCAGTATGATCTGATTATTTCAACCGTCGATCTGCCGGTTGAACCGGACCGTTATATCAAGCTCAGCCCTCTGCTGACGGCTGAGGAAGCGGTTAAGCTGCGAACCTACATTCAGACCATTACCTTAAACCGTCTTCCCTCCGTCAGACAGGAGAGCTCCCTTAGCAGCGATGCGCTGGAGAGGCTGCGGCGGATGAGCCGTTATTCGGCGATCATCCTGTACATTATGGATCAATTCGAGTGCTATCGCGAGGATATTCCTCCGGATGAATTTCATCTGAAGGGCATCTTAACCCGTCTGTGCGCCAGGTTGCGGCGCAGAGATGCCATCGACCGTATTGAACCGATTGTAAACCAGCTGCTGGAGAGGGAATCGTATGGCAGCCAGATCATTCCCGACACGAAGCTGGCCTTATTCCATACAAGAAACGAATTTGTTCCGCGTCCTGTGCTCTGCCTGTTCACGCTGGATCAGCCGCTGCTGCTGGATGATCAGAAGCCTGTCCATCAGATTCTGCTGATGCTTGCGCCCTTGAAGCTGTCCTCCGACAGCCTGGAGGTGCTGAGTGAAATCAGCAGCATGCTCCTGTCCAGCGAGCTGATTCATCTGCTGGAGCAGGGAGACAAGGCGTCCATACAGCAATTTTTCTCCCATGAGCTCGAGGCTTTTCTGCAAAACAAAATGGAATGGAGTGATTGACCTGTGAGCATTTTATCGAGAGACAAAGTAAAATTAAATGTTCAAGTGAAGGACAAATATGAGGCGATCCGTGTTGTAGGCCAGATGCTCGTTGATGCAGGGCACGTCCCTGCCGAATATATCGGCAAAATGATTGAACGGGAGGACAGTCTGTCCACCTATCTTGGAGGGGGGCTTGCTATCCCCCATGGCACCAATGATGCCAGGAGTCTGATCCGCTCGACCGGCATGTCCATTGCCATTGTTCCGGACGGCATTGACTTCGGTGAAGGCGAACCCGCCTATCTGATTATCGGAATTGCCGCCGCCGGCGACGATCATCTCGAAATTCTGACTCATGTGGCCGAGCTTGTATCTGATGACGACACACTTGAGACCATTCTCCAAACCGCTGACAAGGATGAGCTGCTCCGCATCTTCGAGCAGGGTATGGAAGCATGAAGGCGGTCCAGTTCGGCGCGGGCAATATCGGCAGAGGCTTTATCGGGCTGCTGCTGTCCCGTTCCGGGCTCGCCGTAAGCTTCGTCGACGTCAACGAAAACCTTGTCAATCTGCTTAATGCGCGGAAGCAGTATGAGGTCATCCTTGCCAATGCCGCTTCGGACGCGGCAACCGTACGGCAGGTTGCCGCCATTAACGGAAACGACATCGATCAGGTGACGCGGGCCGTAGCCGGGGCGGATCTGGTGACGACGGCCGTGGGGCTGCCGGTTCTGAAAGCTATTGCCGCGGGGATAGCCTCAGGCATCGAGCTCCGCCTGCAGAGCAGCATTCCCGCCCCGCTGCATATCATTGCCTGCGAGAATGCCATAGGCGGGAGCACGCAGCTCAAAGCCCATGTGTACAGCCATCTGTCAGCCGAATATCAGCAGCTAGCGGACCGCTTTATCCGGTTTCCCGATGCGGCTGTCGACCGGATCGTCCCGCTTCAGCATCATGACGATCCGCTGATGGTTACGGTCGAGCCTTTTCATGAATGGGTCGTTGACGGCTCTTCCCTCCTGGAAGGCTTCCCTGTTATCGAAGGCATGCACCTTGTTTCGCATTTGGAGCCGTATATCGAACGCAAGCTGTTTACTGTCAACACAGGCCACTGCTGCGCCGCTTATCACGGTTACCTGCGCGGTTACGCCACAATTCAGCAAGCGATGAAGGATGAGGCCGTTCAGTCCGAAGTCCGGAATACATTGCAGGAGACAGGCGCCATGCTGATCCGAAAATACGGCTTCGACGAGCAGGAGCATATGGATTATATCAGCAGCATAATGGAGCGGTTCATCAATCCATATCTGATGGATGAGGTTGTACGTGTGGGACGTTCCCCGGTCCGCAAGCTGTCGCCGGATGACCGGCTTATACGTCCGGCAATGGCCGCCCACGCGCTTGGTCTGGAGGTTGCCCATTTGGCGCGGGCTGCGGCCGCTGCCCTAAGGTTCAATTATAAGGAAGATCCTGAGGCTGTACAGCTTCAGGAGTCCATTGCCCGGTATGGCCTGCATCCGACAATCACCAGTTATACCGGAATTCCTGAGACCCATTCGGTTCATCAGGAAATCGCGCGACACTATGAGGCGTTGAATTAAGCAGAAACGGCGCCGCCGTCTTTTGACGGGCAGGTAAGTTTCTTCTCTAATGGATAATAGTGAAACTTATACATTCTATAAGGATAAGAAGAAACGGCTGAAGCCGTGTTTTAGCGGTAAAGTTAGTTTCTTCCTCAATGAGCAAGTATGGAGATATTTTATCTATCTTATATTTCAAGAGGATCCAGCTTAAAAAAGGAGGGTATGCCAACATGCCGAGCTTATTAATAACAGGCATCCCGGCTTCACCCGGCTATGCCATTGCTCCTGCGTTCAGGCTTCAACCGGATGCGTATATCCCGCAGCCTGAAACAGTTGCCGATGCAGAGCTGGAAACAGAGCGTTTCCAACATGCCCTGCAGCAGGCGCGCACAGAGCTTGAAGCGATTCGCGAATCGACGGAGCAGCGGCTTGGAGGCGGGAAAGCCGAAATATTCGAGGGCCATCTGCTCCTGCTGGAGGATCCTGATTTGATCGATGTTGCCATCGACAAGATCCGGACGGATCTCGCAAGCGCCCCTTATGCGCTTTATGAAACCGCCCAGACATTCATTCAGGCGCTCAAAGCGATGGAGGATGAGCTCCTGCAGGCCCGGGCAGTCGATATTGAAGATGTAACCGGACGGGTCATCAACATCCTGCGGGGCAGCTCCACCCGGACTCTCTCCGACATTACAGAGCCTTGCATCCTCATCGCCCGGGACTTGACCCCTTCGGATACGGCCCAGCTCAATCCGGATATGGTGAGAGGATTTATTACGGAGGCCGGCAGCCGCACTTCCCACTCCGCCATCATGGCACGCTCGCTCGATATTCCGGCTATTGTCGGAGCGGGAGCGCAGATCATGGCGGTCTCCACCGGAACGCAGATGATTATCGATGCCCTGGCGGGCGAAGCCATTATCGGTCCAAGCGAGGAGGAGCTCACGCGGTATCAGGATAAACGTTCCGAATACGAGTCCAGAGCGGCTGAGCTGAGCAAACTGAAGAATCAGCCGACTGTGTCCTCCGACGGGCATCATATAGAGCTTGCCGCCAATATCGGCAGTATACAGGATGTGCAGAAAGCCATTGACAACGGAGCGGAGGCCATCGGATTGTTTCGCACCGAGTTTCTTTATATGGGCCGCAGCTCTCTGCCTACGGAAGAAGAACAGTTCAGCAGCTATAAATATGTGCTTGAAAAAATGCAGGGCAAGCCCGTTGTTATCCGCACGCTGGACATCGGCGGAGACAAGGAGCTCCCTTACCTGAATCTGCCCAAGGAAAGCAACCCGTTTCTTGGCCTTCGGGCGCTGCGCTTCTGCCTGGCTAATGAAAGCCTGTTCCGTACCCAGCTTCGCGCCCTGCTGCGCGCTAGCCCATACGGAAATCTCAAGATAATGTTTCCGATGATAGCCGTGCCGGAGGAGCTGCGGGAAGCGAAACGCCTGCTTCGCGTGGAGCGGGAAAAACTGCTTGCGGAAGGCATTCCGGTAAACTTGCAATTGGAAGTCGGTATGATGATCGAGGTGCCGGCTGCGGCGATTGCGGCAGATCTGTTCGCCAAGGAGGTTGATTTCTTCAGCATCGGCACCAATGATCTGATTCAATATACGATGGCGGCCGACCGGATGAACGAGACGGTCTCCTATCTGTACCAACCCCATCACCCTTCCATTCTCCGGCTGGTGGCGATGATTATCCGCGCCGCGAAGCGCGAAGGGAAATGGGTCGGGATGTGCGGAGAAATGGCCGGCGACGCGGCGGCCGTCCCGCTGCTGCTCGGACTCGGGCTGCATGAATTCAGCATGAGCGCCGGCACGATACTTGCGACAAGGGAACTGGTTGCCGGACTCCCGTTCGGCACCTGGAGCCAGCTGGCCGAGCAGGCGCTCTCCATGGGCAGCCAGCAGGAAGTGAAGGATTTCGTTCAGGCGAATATGCAAGGAGGAAAACAATAGGATGCAAACTCAAACCTTTACCATCGTGAATCCGACCGGCTTCCATGTAAGACCGGCCAAGACATTCGTGCAGACCGCAAGCGGTTTTCCCTGCAAAATCACGGTCATCAACAAAGGCAAGAAGGTGAATGGCAAAAGCTCGCTCAGCATGCTGACACTGGGCATTGCCGCAGGGGAGGATGTCACCCTGGAGATTGACGGCGAGCAGGAAGCGGAAGCCATGCAGACACTCGGCCAGCTGCTTGTTCAAATTCACGAATAGCTTTCAGATGTCAGAGAATAGCAGCCAAAGAGTCAGGCTCCTTAACCGGAGCCTGACTCTTTGGCTTGATTCTTTGTTGCAAGTTAGAATTTCCAAGATTGAACACTCAAGTGTTTAACGCTGGATTGCTCAGAGGAACTTCTCTGCGAACTCGGCATGCCGCCCTTATTCCTTTACGCTTCCCAATACAATGCCCTTCATAAAGAAACGTTGCAGGAACGGATAGACAATGAGAATCGGCAGCGCCCCCAGGAATATCTGGGCGGCCTTGGCTGTCCGGTCGTTCACTTCAGCAAGTGAAGCCATGTCGGCGGATGATACCAAGGACAGGTCGCGATTGATTACAACGGTCTGCAAATAGCTCTGAAGCGGATAATGATCGGGAGAATTCATGAAGATCAGCCCGTCGAACCAGGAATTCCAATGATTGACCGTGGCAAACAGCGTAATGGTAGCCAGCGCCGGCAGGGATAAGGGCACGAATATCCGCCATAACGTCGTCCAGTGTCCCGCCCCGTCAATAAACGCCGCCTCCTCCAGCTCCTTCGGCAGTCCGCGGAAGAAATTGAGCAGCAGGATGACGTTAAAGACAGGAACCGCCGAGGGCAGCACCAGCGCCCAGATCGTATCCATGATGCCGGTGTACTTGATCGTCATATACAGCGGAATCAGGCCCCCGCTGAACAGGATGGTCACTACAAACACCCAGGCGTAGAACGTGCGCAGCGGAAATTTCCTGTTATCCTTGGCAAGCGGATAGGCAACCATGATGGTAAGCAGCATATTGACGACGACACCGATACCGACCCGCTGAAGGGTCACTAGGATAGAATTGAAAAAAGCCGGTTTCTTCAAGACGAACTCGTAAGAACTGAGTGTGAATTCCACCGGCCAGAACTTGACGAACCCCGCCTGTGCCGCACCGCTGGAGCTAAAGGATACAGCCAGCACATGAATCAGCGGCAGCAGGCATATGACAGAAAGCAGGCAGAGAAACAGATAGTTGAAGCCGATAAAGATCCGTCGGCTGAATGAATAATGTTCTACCATGGCTTCTGCTCCTTTCTTTAACTAGAAGATACGATAGTTGGCAAAGCGGTACGCAATATAATAAGAGAGTGAGATAAAGACCATGGACACAATGGATTTGAACAGGCCGACCGCCGTTGCCACACCATATTGGGCGTCAATCAAGCCAATCCGGTAAACAAAGGTATCGATAATGTCCCCTGTCTCGTATACCTGAGGACTATATAAATTGAACACCTGATCGAATCCGGCATTCAGCACATTTCCCAAACTTAGCGTGAGCAGAAGGATAATGATCGGCGCCATGCCCGGAAGCGTAACATTGAGCGTTTGCTTCCAGCGGTTGGCTCCATCGACAATCGCCGCCTCATAGAGAGCCGGATTAATACTCGTCAAGGCTGCCAAATACACGATCGTGTTAAACCCGAATTCCTTCCAGGCATCGGATGCCACCAGCACATAACGGAACCATGAATTATCGCCCAGAAAATAGATCGGCTCGATGCCGAACAAGCCAAGGAATTGATTGACGATCCCATTGGACGGGGACAGGATATCAATCAGAATCCCGCCAAGAATAATCCAGGAAAGGAAATGAGGCAAATAGATCAGCGTCTGTACACCGCGTTTGACAAACTCCTTCTTGACCTCATTGAGCAGAAGCGCGGTAATAATCGGTACGACAAGGCCTGCCACGATCTTCATTAGGGCAATGTAGACGGTGTTCAGAAGGATCAGCTTCGTCTCCGGCATTTCCAGGACATAACGGAAATTATCAAGCCCAGACCATTTGGAGCCAAAAATCCCCTTGGCCGGCACGAAATTCTCGAAGGCAATAATGAATCCGAACATGGGACCATAATGATAAATGAGAATGAGGATAAGTCCCGGCAGGATCATGAGATGCAGCGGGAGCTGTCCGCTCCATTTTTTCAGCGACATACGGCACCTCCTCAACGTTATTTAATAGAAACCAAAAGTGATTCAGCGGAAGCCGTGAACGAGGGGAAGACGGTATTCTCCCCCTCATTCCGACTGACAATTACTTGTTTTTAGCCCACTCGTTCACCTCGGCCGTAATCTCGTCACCGCCAAGCTTCTTCCAATCTTCAACAAATTTATCAAAACTATCGATGGGATCTCCCATTATAATCTTGGTAAACACCTCCAGCTCGCGTTTTTGCAGATTGGATTCCTTCTGTACCATTGCCGGCGTAGGCGCCCCGTAGAATTCAGTCATTTTCAATCTGTCGGAATTGACATAGTCATTAATGATGACGAAAGAGCCTGTTTTGCCGAAAACCTTGTCGTATGCCCAACCAAGCGGATCCTCGTTGGAGCCATTCAGGAAGGCAACGATTTTACCGTAATTGTCCGTTTCCTCCGGATTAAGAGCAGATGTGTCTTTGCTGTCAAGCGCTGCCGATACATGAAGATGAATATCCAGATTTTTACGTGCAGGCCAGGCAACGAATGGCGGGAATTTATGATATTCGAAGCCATCGCTTGTGAAATGTGCGGCATAATTCTCCGGTGTCGTCGTTTCTCCCCATCCGGTTTCCACAAACAGGTTCATCATTTTCAACAGCGCTTCAGGATTTTTCGCGTCCTTTTTAACTGCATAATATTTGCCGACCGCGAAGCCGACCTGAGGGGTCACAGGCTTGTCGTCGGCGGATGGAACGGCGTATGACTGCCACTCTGCAGTGGGGTCATTCTTCTTGGTGTCAACGAGCGGCCACAGCGGATTCGACATGCCTCCGAACTCGATTCCCAGCTTGCCGGATGCCGTCAGCTCCGCTTCTTTCCCGCCGTCTTTGACCCCGAATTCCTTGTCGATCTGGCCTTTTTTGTAAAGATCCTGCAAAGCGGCGAGCGCCGTCTTCATCTCCGGCTGAATGCTGCCGTATACGATGCTGCCTTCCGCATCCTTAATCCAGCTTCTTGGGTAAGCATGATAGGCGTTCATAAAACCGGTGATATCGGCAAAGCCTCCGTACAGATCTTTGTTTAGAGCAATGCCGTAGGTGTCGTCCTTCCCATTCTTATCCGGATCCTGCGTGGTGAACGCTTCCGAGATGGTCAGAATATCCTGCATCGTTTTGGGCTCGGGCAGATTAAGCTCCTTCAGCCAATCGCTGCGGATCCATACCATAGCCGCCCCGTCCATCGAGGAGCCTGTACTTGGAATCGCCATCAATTTACCGTCAAATGTAGCCGATGCCAGGGCGTTAGGACCGTCCTGGTTCAGTACTTCCTTGAGAAAAGGGGAGCCATATTTTTCATAGATCTCAGTCAAATCCATCAATTCGCCCGCGTCCTGCAGCTGCTGCAGCTGCTTGGAGCTTACCGGGATAAAATCAGGAAGATCTCCCGAAGCAATGGACACATTCATTTTCTGCTCGCCCTGTCCTCCCGCCTGGTCACCGCTGACTACCCATTGATTTTTAACCTTGATGCCAAGCTTATCTTCGATCGTTTTCGTCCAAACATTGCTCTCTATGGAATCGCCTGCGGGATATTTATAGGTGTCGTTGACGATCCGAACTGTAGAAATCTCGATAGGCGGATCAAACTTCCCAAGGTATGGTTCCGGCTCGCTGGCGCCGGCATTGCCGGTTCCATCCGTATTCTTCGTTTCCGTATCCGTTGCGGTCGCCTGGTTGCCTCCATCTGCTGTATTGGAGCTTTCCTTATTGTTGCCGGAGCTGCAAGCGGTTACAAAAAGCATAATACATACGAGCGTCAGAATTGCCGTCCATCTTGTGGGCTTGCTCATTTTTTCGAACCTCCCTATTTAGTGTGGTTGCTATGTTTCCAGTTTAAGGGCAGGCCATACATGCGTAAATGTCACTCTGTTCTGATTTGTTATCTTCTGTTTGGTTCATGTCTTGGCGCGGAACTCCTGAGGTGTCAGATTCAGCCGCTTCTTGAAAAAACGTGTAAAATAACCTGCGGTTTCGAAGCCGACCTTCTCCGCAATCTCATGAATCTTCAGCGGCGTCGTCTCCAGAAGCTCCTTGGCTTTCTCCAGACGGATCCGGGCAATATACTCCGAAAGATTATTCCCCGTCGATTGTTTGTACAAGACCGACAGATAGGTAGGATTCAAATACACGATCTCCGCAAGCTTCGTCAGCGACAGATCGCCATCCAGATGATGGCAGATATGCTGGTGCAGCTTATTGATCACCTGTGAAGTCCGTTCATCCTGAAGCTCCCTGCGCCGGGCAAGAATCAACAAGGACAGCGTCAGGAAGGTTTGGGCGGCCTGCTCGCTGGTAGAGTGCGTCGATAGATTGAATAAGCCTTCAAGGTCGATATCGCTTCCGTCGGCTCCGGGATTCAACCACTCCAGCTGGGCCAGCAGCAGGGCCGCTACCGAATAATAGACCTGCACATAATCAGCGAATTTGGTTGGCCGGCCCAGCACCTCCTTCAGGTATTCGATAAACGGTTCCTCCATCCCCTCGTTCATCAGCCGCTCCAGCTTATCCATCATCATTCTGACCGGAGGAAGCGGATCTCTGCCGCCTCCTTCATCCAGCGGATCTACGCTCATCAGCATGCCAACTCCGTTTCCAATTCCAAGAACCAGCTTATGCCTCATATTGGCGTACGCTCGGGACAGTCCCGTCCATGTTACAGGGTACGCAGGGCTGATGAAGGATACCGGCTGTTCCAGCAGGCGAAGGCAGGTTTCTTGGACGGATTCCAGCGTTCCCTGAACGAAGGAGCCTGTTTTCCTCCAGAGAGCCGCCGAATGGCATGCCTTGACTTCATGTGTTTCATGGCCGGAGGGCTGGATCAGCAGCACGAGATGATTGGCATCCAGATTTACGGAGAAAAAAACGGCTGTTTCAAAAAACTCGGCCGCAATATTTTGAATCGCGTACAAAAGCAGCATTTGATCCCGAGAATCGGCATTCTCCTCTGAACGGTCAATGCGCCCGATTACAGGGATCAGTTCCAGGTCAAGGGACAGCGGGATGTCCAGCTCCTGCATTCTCGCCTGAACAATGCTGCCGCTAAAATGAGGATCCAGCAGGGAGGTGAACCATTCCCTGTGCAGCAGAGGGAGCGCTTTATGCATCTGTTCCTTGGCCTGCAGCATGAACTGGTCGCTCCGCGTCTCTTCCCTCAAAGCCTCCATCGCCTTGCGGATGCTGCGGAGAATCGCCTCGTCGCCTTCGGTTTTCAAAATATAATCGACCGATCCTGTCCGAATCGCCTCCTGGGCGGTTTGCAGCTCGCGGATACCGGTAAGGAAAATAATTTTGCAGCGGGGCCACTGGCTGACCACCCACTTCTGCAGCTCCAGACCTGTCATACCCGGCATGCGGATATCGCTCAAAACAATATCCATCTTCGTCCGTGTCAGCCACTCCACCGCTTCTTCCGGCGCATAGGCGCGATAAAGCTCAAGCTCCAGATCCGCGGTATTTTCCAGCATTTCGTATAAGCCGTCTACCGTGTATGGCTCATCGTCCACGATCAACAGTCTGATCATCCCGGCATTTCCCCTTCCCTCGGCAGAGTCATGGTTACTTTCAGGCCTTTCTCTTCACCTGTCTCGAGCGTCAATCCGCCGAGGCCGCCATATCTGATCTGGATGCGGCGATGCACGTTCAGAAGTCCCGTATGCTCATGCGCCTGATCGTCCTGATGCAGCTTGCTCTGAAGCTCGCGCAGCTTCTCCTCGTCGATAGTGCCCCCGTTATCCTCGACGATGATGACGATCTTATCCGGCAAGCAGATGATGCGGACACGAATCCATCCGCCTTTGCGCTTGTGCTCCAGCCCGTGATTGTAGCAGTTCTCAATCAGAGGCTGCAGGATAAGACGGGGGACCGCAGCGGCTCCCGCTTCTTCCGGCAGTTCATCGAATTCCACTTGAATCCGGTTCCCGAAGCGGACGGACTGAATTTCGGCATAGGTGCGCGCATGCTTGATTTCGTTCTCCAGTGGAACCTCATCCGCCCCGTCGCGTGTAATGAATTCAAAATACTCCCCGAGATGCTTGGTAAAATAAATGACATTGTCATGGTCCTTGAGCATGGCCATCCGGTACAAAATGAAATAGCTGTTATATAGAAAATGCGGATTGATCTGCGATTGCAGATGTCGCAGCTCGGCTGTACGCGCCCGGTACTGCTGCTCGTACACCTCATGCACCAGCACATCCAGACGCTTGACCATCCCGTTGAATTGCCCGTATAAATAACCGAATTCATCCTTGAGCGGATAATTCATTTCCAGATTGAAATGACCCTGCTCAATCCGCCTGAAGGACCGCACCAGTTTCTTGAGCGGCTGGTGGATAATCAGATAGATGCTGTAGGAGAACAGCAGCACAATAAATATCGAGGCAATGGACAGGGCAGAGAACCAGGACCGGTAGGAATCAAGCGATGCGGTCACGCTTTTGCTGGGAATATACATGAACAGCGTCATCCCAAGTCTCGTGGAGGACTTCGAAACCACCATATACGGATCATCCTTCAGCGTGACCTCGCGGATCTCCGCTTCATGGGCGGCGCTTGCCGCATGACTCATTCCCGCCTCCTCCAGCATGCCGGCATCGGCTTCATTGCGTGTTCCGCTGACCGTCCAGGACATCCTCTCCCCGGCCAGGATAGCGCCGCCCCCTTCATTGGTGAATTCCTTGAGGACATCGGCCAGCTCCTTCCGGGAAATCTCCACTGTCAGCAGGAACACCGGCTTCTGATCGCTGGAGACAGCCGGGTCCGGATAAGGCAAGCTGATGAATATCCGGTCCTGCCACACGAGGAATGGAGACTCAAAACGATTGGTCGACTTCGCGAGTGATTGAAATTGATCCTCATTAAATGAGGTGAAAATATTATCGTTAGCCGATACTGTCCGGTTCATCGACGGAATAAAAGCGCTTGCATTTTCAACGAACTTGCTGGAGCGCTTGAGGATATCCAGTCGTTTCTTCAGGCCCAGCTGCGCCTGCATCTTCTCGATCTCGGACATAACCTCCGCGGAGGAGGACAGCTTGAGCAGATCCTCGTCATTGACATACTCCTGCAGCAGCGAGATCACCCGGCTCAGGTCGAATTCCAGCATGTTCACGTACAAGGAAGTCCGCGAGAGCAGCGACTGGGTAATTTCCTTCTCCACTGTGCCCGAACCGGCGTCATTCATCCGCCAGCTGATCAGATACATCGGGCTGAGTATGACCAGAAAGGTCAGCACCAGCTTGGGGTATATCGACAATGAAGTCATCCTGTTCCATAGGTTCATGCTCCCACTCCAATCATGGATCGTTGTGTGACTGCTTCTGCTTGTTGACCTGGATCCTCATACGGCGGATGCTGAACATGAAATCGTTCGATTTCATATTCAAACCAACCGCCTCTATACAAACCATATCGCACCGCCAATCAATTGTATAGACCGTACCTTTCTCTCGCTATAAGGTCAAAAAAAAATCTCCCGGAATTTATGGGAGACTGAAGCAATAACCTATATTTTACAGGCAATTATCGCGGAGAAAGAATGGCCGGCTTTACGACTTGCCCTCATGATCTTTCACCGTTGTTGAAGCTTTTCCCAAAATCCCCGCCATCCTGTCATGGTGCTTGTTGTAAGACGGATACGTTAAAATTCATTTACGCAGTGGGGCGGCTTGCCGCCAGACAAAACTGCCTTAATGTTATCTATCGCAATGCCGGCCATTTTCAATCGGGTTGCGATGGTGGCGCTTCCGATATGAGGCAGCAGCGTTACGTTCTCCAAACCCAATAAACGATGCCGGGATGTGATGGGCTCCTGTTCAAATACATCCAGTCCCGCCCCCCATATCCGTTTGTTTTTCAAAGCATGAAACAATGCCGCTTCGTCAACGTTCTCCCCCCTGCTCGTATTGATCAAGACAGCATTGGGCTTCATCAAATTGAATTCCCTTTCGCCCAACATTCTGCGGGTCGCCGGAGTAGAGGGCGCCACCATGACAACAAAATCCGATTTGGTGAGCAGGTCGTCCAACCCGGCATAAGCGACGCCAAGCTGCTGCTCCGCTTGAGGTTTCCGGTTTCGATTGCAGTACAGGATATTCATGCCGAAACCGGCCGCCCTTCGGGAGACGGCCTCACCGATACGCCCCATACCGATAATCCCCAAAGTCGAGCCCCAGACATCCTGCCCTGTCAGCAGCATCGGCCCCCAGCTGTTCCAGCGATCCGCCTCAATAAACGCCATCCCTTCCACGATTCTTCTGGAGACTGCCAGGAGAAGGGCAAATGTCAGATCTGCAACGGCTTCTGTCAATACATCCGGCGTATGCCCCACATAAATCCCCCGTTTTGAAGCTTCCTGAATATCGATATTGTTATAACCAACCGCCATCGTACTGACAATTTTAAGCTTTGCGCCGGCACTCAGGACCTGCTTGTCAATTTGATCGGAAACATTAGTAAGGAGCGCATCCGCTTCAGCGGCTTCTCTCACAATCTTGTCGTGGGGCATCGGCTCGTCTTCGGACGGCCACATATGAATGCGGTAATTTCTCTCGTCGAGTTCCTGAATGATTGGGTCCGGCAGTTTCCTCGTAATCACAATCTTCTTTCGGATTTCCATTTAATAAGCATCCTCCAGCAACGCAATCAATCCTTCTTTCGTTGGCACACGCGGATTATTCCGAATCAACCTGTCGATCTGCAGGGCTTTCTCCGCAATGCCGGGCAGGCTCTCATTCTTCACCCCGATAGACGAAAGCTTCGTGGGAAGACCAATCGATTTCAACAGCTCGTGCACCTTGTCAGCAACCAGCAAGGATTGCTGCCTGGACTCAAGCCGGCTGCAGTTCAAATGGAAGGCTTCAGCTATAAGCGACATTTTCTTGCCCTGCACCTCGGCGTTGAACATCATCACATAGGGAAGAAGCAATCCCGTTATCTCCCCGTGCGGCGACTTGGCGGCTCCGCCTATTGGATAAGCCAGAGCATGAGCAAGAGCGGTTCCCGCATTCGAGAACGCGATCCCGGCAAACAGACTGCCTAACAGCATGTTTGATCTGGCTTCCAAATTTGTTCCTTGCTGCACAGCCGTTACCAGATTGTGATACAGCAGCTCGATCGCCTGTAAAGCGAATGTGTCGCTGATGGGATTGGAGCCCTGAAATAAAATTTCGCCCTCTGCTTGAATATACTTGAAGTCCTTTGCCATATAGGCTTCTATCGCATGCGATAAAGCGTCGATCCCTGAGCATGCGCTCACGTATGGAGGCAGCTCAAGCGTCAATTCAGGGTCCAGCAAAGCAACGGAAGGACGTAAATAATTGTTCGAAATCCCCACCTTGATGTTATTCTCCGTATCGGTTACAACGGCAACGGAGGTTACCTCCGAGCCGGTCCCCGCGGTTGTGGGAATAGCGATCAGGGGAGCAATGGGATGATCGATTGCATTTTCCCCAAAATAGTCCCTCGGATGCCCCCCTTGCGCCAGCAGCAAGGCAACGACTTTGGCAAGATCAATACTGCTGCCTCCGCCCAATCCGATAATCGCGTCGATGTTCATCTGAGCTTTGGCAAACTCGTAGCATTCGACCGCCTTCTCGACCGGAGGCTCGGGTACAGCCTTATCATAAACGATCAGTTGATATCCCCAGTCCCGCAGGAGGCCGGTGACCTTCGTTGTCAGGCCGCTCTTTGTGATCCCCCGGTCTGTTATAAGCAAAAGATTTTGGGCCTTCAGCCTTTTCAAAACCGCATCCAGCCTCATAATCGAACCGTTTCCGAATACGATTCTTTCCGTCAAATAAAAATCCCAATAGTTCTTCATGTCCGCCTCCTTGATACCTAACCCATATCGATAACGACGATTCTCTCTTCCGTCATTTCCTGAACCGCATAATAGGGTCCTTCTTTGCCGATCCCGCTATCCTTGACCCCGCCATAAGGCATAATATCCGCCCGGTAGGAGGAAGCGTCGTTAATGATGACACCGCCAAACTCCAGCCTTTGAGCCGCTTTCAGGGCCAATTGCAGGCTGGATGTGAAGAAACCCGCTTGAAGGCCATAGCTGGAATGATTTGCAGCTTCCATGGCCTCTTCCACCTCATCATAAGGAACGATGCATATGACTGGAGCAAACACTTCCTGACATACCACCTTCATATCGGGGGTAACCTCCGTAAGAATCGTCGGATGCAATAGCGCTCCCTCACGGACTCCGCCAAAGGCCACTCGGGCTCCCTGCTGCACCGCCTCTTGAATCCATTCCTCCGCACGCATCGCAGCCTTCTCGGAAATCATCGGCCCTACAATCGTATCCTCCAGCTCCGGGTTGCCCACTTTCAACTGGCTTGCAATGCTCGCAGCCCCTTCAATAAAATCATGATAGATGTCGCGGTGAACATAAATTCTCTGAACAGATATGCAAGCCTGACCATTGTTCGCAAATCCGCGCGTGACACAGAGGCGGATCGCTTTCTCGATATCAGGCGCGTCTTTGTGAACGATATTGGGCGAGTTGTTGCCCAGCTCCAGGGAAACCTTCCGAATTCCCGTTGAGCTTTTGATATGCTTGCCTACCCCGGCGCTGCCGGTAAAGGTATACATGGCAATCCGCTCGTCTTCAAGCAAGTACTGGCCTGTCTCTTCGCCCGAACCGTTAACGATATTCAAAAACCCCGGAGGCAGACCGGCCTCCAGCAGGATTTCCGCCATTTTGACTGCACTGATGGGGGCGAGCTCGGACGGCTTCAATACGATGGCGTTGCCGGCAGCCAGCGCCGGGGCTACTTTATGCGCGACCAGGTTAAACGGGAAGTTGAAGGGCGTAATGGCACAAATAACGCCTACCGGGACCCGAATCGTGAACGCTATCTTCCCTTCTTGTCCCGGCTGCCCCTGGATTGGGACTTCCTTGCCTGCAATGCGCTTCGCCTCTTCCGCCGAAGCGATAAACGTCTGGATGCCCCTTTCCACTTCCGCGCGGGCGTCCCGCAATGCTTTGCCGCATTCCCGCACTATCGTGAACGCCAATTCCTCTTTCCGCGCTTCAAACAGCTCCGCCGCTTTCCTTAAAATCCCGTAACGCTTCATGACCGGCACCTTATGCCCGCGAAACGCGGCGGCGGCGCAGCTTACGGCCTCCGCTACATCCTCCCTGGACGATTTGGACACTGCCGCCAGAATCTCGTTAGAATACTTATGAACGACAGGGAATGTTTCACTCGACTCCCGCCACTGCCTTCCAATTAAATTTCCATAGACCAATATGCTCATTGCAGCCTCCCTGGGTATGATCGTTAACAAAACACAAGACGCCACTGACTCTGGGGAAGCGGTCAAATGGCATCCTGCATGCATGCTTAGATTACGATTACGATACTCTATGCTTCTTAATGAAGTCTTCCGATACCTCCGTCCCCATTCCAGGCACTTCGGGCAGCAGGATTTCGCCGTTCACCATCTTCATCTTGGTTACCAGCATCCCATGATCCTGCTGCTTCAAGCTTCCGCTTTCGAGATAAATCGCATTCGGAATGGCGCAGAGGGCATTGACATTCGCGGGTCCTCCTCCGTGACTGGCAATTTTCAAGCCGGCCGCCTCGGTAATCGCTCCGATTTCCAGCCATTCCGTGAGCCCGCCCGCTCTCCGGTTGTCGGGCTGATAGATGCTGCCTGCGCCCGTTCTGACCGCGTCGTAAAACTGGTAGCGCGTGTAATAGTTTTCCCCGATGGCAAGCGGAATCGTAAGCTTGGCCGCCAGACGTGCCTGACTTTCCTTATACTGCGGAATCATCGGCTCCTCGTACCAATAAACCCCCAATTCCTCGTATGCCTTCCCGCGGCGCAGAGCTTCCATTTCATCGAACGCCTGATTGGCATCGATCATGACCCGGATATCAGAACCCAATTCCTTCTGCACGATGCGGATCCGGTGAAGATCATCCTCCAGAGAGGTCTTGCCGACCTTCAGCTTGACCGCGCGAAATCCCTCTTCTGCAGCATCCACGCATTTTTGAACGTACTCTTTCTCCGTATCGTAGTACCATCCGGCCATCGCGTAGGCAGGAATCCGATCCCGGCTGGCTCCTACAACATGACAGGAGGGTTTGCCAAGCGCTTTTCCGACAATATCCCACACGCAAGTGTCCAAGGCCGCGATCGCAAATTGCGCGATTCCTTCTACACCGTGATAATCCGCAGAGGCCCACAGCTTTTGCCGGATTTTCCGCGCGAAGAAAGGGTCCTCGCCGACCATGAGCGGCAGCATCTCCTTCTCCAGGATGACCTTGACGATATCGCAAATGGATCTGACCCTTCCGACATGCGTCGTCGCATAGCCGGTAATGCCTTCGTCCGTAAATAGCTTCGTCACCACATATCCGCCAGCGTCAAACGTGTTCATCGCATCGAAAACCGGCTTCTTGACTTCCGTCTGCAGTATGATTGCTTCCAGACCCGTAATTTTCAAGTTCAGCACCCCGCTAAGAAATTATTTATTCCCCGTACTATCCATGTCTGTTTACTCAAATATATACAACAACCTTATTGGCTTCGACCTGCACCTGGTAGGTTTCTACCGAAGGCAGGTCCTGCTCCTCTTCCACCGCGACTTCGTATGTTTTCACCAGGCATTTGTGCGGATCGAACAGCGATTTGCCGGTCGTCAGGTCAAATTCCCAGCCATGCCAGGGACAACGGATGATCTCCCCCTCCCGGGCATACTTGTATTCGCCGGGGGCCGACGGGAGGGTTGTTCCTTTAATCGAGCCCACGCATAGCGGCGCAGCCTGATGCGGACAGGTGTTCTTCAGCGCGTAGTACTTGCCGCCGACATTAAAGATGCCGATACTGCGATTTTCCAGGGTCATGACCACTCTGGCGCCCTGCGGCAAATCGCCTACATTCCCAATGATATGTCTTCCCACAGTGCATCCTGCCTCCTTGCCCGTTTACAGTTTATAAAACTCTTTCGCATTCTCGTAGAAGATTCGGCTCCTCAAGGCATCCGGCAGCTTCGGGAATGCCAGCTTCGGCGAATCGAAGTCCCAATGCGGATAGTCGCTTGAAAACATGAGGATATGCTCCGCATCCAGCATCTCCAGCATTTGCAGCAGATGCTGGTCGTTATCCGGCCGCTCCAGCGGCTGCGAGGCAATGCGCACATGGTCGCGCAAATATTCACTCGGCTTCTTTGTCAGCCAGGGAACCTCATACCGCAGCCCTTTATACTCCTGATCCAGACGCCACATCAAGGGCGGCAGCCATGAAACCCCGCCTTCGACCAGCACAATCCGGAATCCCGGGAACCGTTCGAATACTCCTTCTGTCAGATAGCTTACAAGATGCGCCTGGAAGGCAAGCGAGAGGCAGGTATGCCATTCAATATAGTGGGTCGGGTATCCCGGCGACGGCTGGACATTAATGCCCATCCCGTCCGTGCCCGGATGAATCGCGAAAGGCAGTCCGTGCTTGTCGCAAGCCTCATAGATCGGGTAATACTGGCGCTGTCCGAAGGGAGCGCGCGCTCCGGAGTCCGTCATCACCTGCACAAAATGCGGGTGGCCGGCCCAGCGTTCAATCTCTCGCGCCGCAGCTTGCGGATCCTGGTGGGCAATCGTTATCGAGCCCTTGAAGATGCCGTCTGCATTGTGCTTCCCCAGCCAGGTATCCGCCAACCATTCGTTATAAGCGGACGCGATAGCCGTGGCGAAATCGGGATCAGGGATCATGTTGCAGAACGCCCGCGGCATAAGAATGGCATGCTCATGGCCGAACGGCTCGAAGAGCTGCTCCCTTACGAAATCCGGGTCGGTTCCTATGCCTCCCCCGCCCGGCGGCACAGCGTCCATGCGCATGCCATGCACGGGATTGTCGAAAAAGCCGCGGCCGCTCCCTTTGTACCGGCTTTTCCATGGCTCCGGCATATAAGAGCGGATCTCATCCATGCTTCTGGGATACGGATGAACATCGCAATCTATGATGGCTTTGGTTGATTTGCGGATCGTCTCTGCTGCTGCTTCCATAGTGAGCCTCCATCCAATTCAATTTTATAAATAGGCCAACCGGCCAAAGCTTGACCGGTCAGCGCTTGCAAACAGGCTTTGCTCCTTCATTTATGACTGGGTTTCGTACCAGTCATTCGCTTCTTTGGTGAGCTGCTCGCCGCCCGTTTTATACCAATCCTCCACCATTTGGTCGAAGGTGGCTTCAACGTCTATCTCTCCCGTAACGGCCTTGATCACGTATTCTTTGACGCGCGTATCGAGAATTTCCATATTCTGCGCCTGGGAAGGGAGCGTCACCTTCAATGCGTTCTCGAAGTATGGATAATCGCGCAAGACATCGCCGCCAAGCTTGAATCGCTGCGTTTCACGTGGTCCCCCAACGGTGCCCAGCCATTCCGGATTTGTCCATCTCATCGGGTTGGTTGTCCATACGGCTCCGAGCTTGGTGATCTGGGGATCGAACAATTCATGTTCTCCCCATTGCGGATTAAAGATCCGTTCGCCGGCGTCGTTCATGATCATCATAACGCCATCCGGACCCCACTCCAGCATGTCATTCGTCGGTTTGTCTGTATTAATGTAATCCAGAATCTGCAGCAGCTTGTCATATTTCTCCTGCTCTTCCTCCAATTTCTGGCTGAATACAAGAACCGACTCCTGCAAGCCGACCCGATAATAGCCTTTATGTCCATCCGGTCCAGCTACCGGAGGAAGATTAATGTAATACGGCTGCGGCATTTCAGCATTAAAATCCTTTTGTGCGGCCAGAGAGTAAAACTCTTCCGGATTGTCCTTGCGCTCTTCGAACCAGGCCTGCCACTCCGGATTAGCGACGACCCATTTGAAATTGACATGACCGTCATTGTCATACTGATAATCATCGAAGCTCAAGTTGTCCATATAACCGATTTTGCCTGACGCAAACTTTCCGGCTACATCCTCCACCTCTGTGTTTTTCCCCTTCTCCGTAATAAACTCAGGGTCAATGAGCTCCATTTCATACCACTTGTTCAGTCGAATCAAGGCTTCTTTGGTTTCCTGGGTGGTGAGGCCAAACTGCAGCTTGCCGTCTACATCACGCCATTGAAAAGGACTTCCGCCATAGGCGCCAAAGATGGTCTGAAACCAGACCTCGCCAGGATAATCGCTGCCGTTCGATAGCGCGTAGGTGTCCTTCTTACCGTTGCCGTCCGGATCTTCATTGCGGAATTTAATGAAGATCTGCTCCAGCTCGTCAAGCGTTTCGGGAAGCTTATTGACGCCCACCTTCTGCAGCCAGTCCGCGCGGATGGCGCCCGGACGCGGAACGCCGCCGTTCGGATAAAGGCGCGGAAGCCCCATGTTCTGACCATCCACCTGGGCAATGGTCAACAGCGTAGGGTCATTCTTCTCAAGAAGACCGTAATAATGCGGCATGTTAGTTTTAATCATATCTGCGGGAAGCTTCGCCAGAATCCCCTGCTTCGTGTACTCCGGAACATCTGCCAGCGACACCACCGTCAAATCCGGAATGGAACCCGTTGCGAGCGCCAGGTTCAACTGCTCCTTGCGATTTCCGCCATCCAGCTTCAGGAAATTCAGCTTGACGTTGAATTTCTTCTCAAAGTACCGCTTGCCGAATGCATTATCCTCCGGACTGTCCCCCAATTGGAACGTATACTCATAAGTTGGCGTTTCGGCAAATTGGGCCGGCGTTTCGGTCTCTGCCAATACTTTCTCGAAGATGACCTCTGCCGCTTCCGCAGACAAAGGGTCCAATCCGGCCGTCTCGCCTCCTGCTTCTCCGGCAACCGTCGACGGTTCTGTTTTCTTCGCGCTGCTGCCGGTGCAGCCCGCTAACAAAGCGGTTGTCATGCACAGAATCAGAGCCAACGCCCACGCACGCTTCATTGTCCTGCCCATTCGGTGATCCCTCCATGGATATATTTTTATCTGGTCCATCATGCTGCAAGCAATCAGCCTTTCACTGCGCCCATTACGACACCTTTCACGAAATACTTTTGAATAAACGGATAGATGCATAATATGGGAAGCATGGTGATCAGAATGCCGGCCGCTTTCATGCTTTCCGGCGTCGGCATCAAAGATTTGTCGAAATAATCCATCGTGCTGCTCATCATACTCGCGCTCTGCTCAATGACCAGCTTTCGGATATGCACCTGTATGACCTGCATCTCGGATGACTGAACGTAAATCAACGAATCAAACCAGGAGTTCCAGTGATTCACCGACACCCACAGGCTGATGGTCGCAATCGCAGGGGCCGCCAGCGGAGCCATAATCTGAAAGAAAATACGCACATCGCCGGCCCCGTCTATCTTCGCTGATTCCTCCAGGCTCTCCGGGATTGTCATAAAAAAGTTCCGCAGGATCAGCATGTAGAAGGTATTGAATAGAAACGGCGGCGCCAGGATATAAACCAGCGGATTATTGAGCAGCCCCAAATTTTTAATCAGAATGTAGGTCGGGATGAGACCGCCGCTAAAAAACATCGTGAAAATAAAGAGAAAGGTGAACGACTTTTTAAATGGAATTTTTTTGGAGAGCGCATAAGCGGCCAAACACATCAATATAACCGCTGCAGCCGTCCCTGCCACCGTGCGTCCGATTGTATAGGCATAGCCCGTGTAAATATAGGATTGGTTGATAAACCCTTCATAAGCTGCCCAAGTAAAGCCCTGCGGCCAAAGAACAATCGAGCTGTCCAGCGCCGCCATCCCTTCTCTGGTGCTGACCGAGAGAACAAACAGGTACCAGATGGGATAAAGGACCGACAACGAGAGCAGCACCATGCCCGTATAATTCAGAGCATCAAACCAGGTGAACTTAATCCTGCCTGACATGCTGACACCCCCTACCATAGTCCGGCTTCGCCATATTTTCGAGCCAAGCGATTGACGAGCAGGACAAGCCCCAATGCAATCACATTTTTAAATAAGCCCACCGCTGCCGAGAAGCTGTAATTCATTTGTACAAGCCCCACCCGGTATACATACGTATCCAGAACATCTCCCACTGCATATACCGCAGGGTTATACAAATTGAAGATTTGGTCAAAGCCGGCATTCATGATATTTCCTACATTAAAAATCATCATGATGATGATCACATTCGCGATTGACGGCAGCGTCACATGCCACATTCGCTTGAACCGGCCGGCGCCGTCAATGGTAGCCGCTTCATAGATCTGCTGATCGACGCCGGCAATCGCGGCCAGGTAGATAATGGATCCCCAGCCCACACTTTGCCAGACATCGGAAGCAATGAGGGTCGGCACGAACCATTTTCCGCTTGCCAGGAAGAAAATAGGCTTCCCTCCAAGCAGAACAATAATTTCATTGACAAGCCCGGAAGGGGAGAGCAGCTCCACCATGATGCTGCCGATGATGACCCACGACAGAAAGTGGGGCAAATAGGTGATGCTCTGGATAATTTTTTTGAACCTTCCATGGAAAACCTCGTTAAGCAGCAAAGCAAGCACAAGTCCGGATGTGTATACGAAGATTAACTTAAGAAAACTGATGATCAACGTATTGCGCAGCACCCGGCTGAAATCCGGTGAATCGAACATCCTCTCGAAATGAGTAAATCCAATCCATGGACTGCCGATAATGCCCTTCATGACGGAGAAGTCCTTAAAGGCAATCGTCACGCCGTACATCGGAATATAATAAAAGATTACATACCAGACAACCGCCGGCAATAAAAACAACAGCAGGACCTTGGTTCGTTTGATGTCCCTGATTACTGCCCCGATCTTGTTCTCCCCTCTAATTGCTGCGGGAGAGGCTATTGCTTCGATTCCCTTCTCCAACTCAACCATGGATGTCCCTCCTTTCCCTTAGAATGTGTTATGAACGTTCCACCACCTGGTCTATCAGCCCCAATGCAACCGCATTCATGGATGTTGATGATTCAAGCGCTGTGGATAGAACAGGCCGGATGCGGATGTCTTCCGCTGTCTCCTATTCAAGCAGGATTCATCCGTTTCGACAATAAACATGATTCCTCGGTATGCACATTGTTCTTCGTCCCTAATCATAAAACCCGGAAATTCCAGCCATTATCAGGTATTTCAGCTGCTGCTTCTTCCTGTAAGCGGACTTTTATGTGCATGCTGCGAAATATGTGCATGGCCCTGGGAGCGAATAGAGGCATTAGGTTGCGGACATTTACGGTTTGCAGCGCAAAAAAACCTCCTTCAAATGCGTAGTGAAAATCATTTGATGAAGGCTCCTGCCAAGAATAAATAAATCAATGACGGGTTTATCTCACTTTCTGAAATCTCCCGGCGTCACTCCAACCACCTTCTTAAAAACCCTGATAAACGAAAAAGAGTGCACATAACCAACCTTCAGCGCGATAACCTGCACGGAGTCCGTTGTTTCCATCAGCAGGCGCTTGGCCGCTTCCATCCGGACATGGACCAAATAATCGATGAATTTTTCCCCGAATTCTTCTTTAAACAGCTTGCTGAGAATACGCGTGCTCAGATTGAACTCTTCACTGAGCTGAAGAAGCGACAGCTCCGGATTGGCATAATTAACGTCAATCCATTTTCTTACCTGGCGAATCGACTGGCTATACTTTTTTTGCTCGCGTATTTGCAGCAGATAGGATTGCATGCCGGTCAGAATAGATGTTGACACCATTCTAAAATCCTCCAAAGTGTCGAAGCGGCTTAGTTTGTCAGCCAGCTCCGGCATCCATTTCTCCTCCCAAATGCCGGTTCGTCCGCCATGCTCCGACATCTTTTGATTGAGGTGATACAGCAGATAGTTAAGCACCCTCAAGATATCTTCACGGGTAGAGAGACCGCTTTGAAGCTCATCCATGAACGAGGAAAACAGCTGCTGCCAGTTCTCGCCGCCCATTCGGTAATGGTGAACAAACGCCCGGATCAATTCCATATAGCGATACAGATCCCCTGCGGGTCTATCCGGCAAGTCCCGGTATTGAATCACTGCCCCGTTCCCGAAGAAAGGCTTATGATTCAAAGCATCCAGCGCATGCCCATACAATTGAGGGAGCTCGCTTGCCTTGTCAGCTTCCCCCCCTATACCAAACGTAACGGTAAACTTCAGATTTTGCTCGGACCAGCGGGCTGCCCTCTCCCCTAAATCGATCATCGGCCCATCGCCGCTTTCCGTCCCGACCTCCGCTTCTTTTGCAAAGTAGAGAATTCCAAGCTGGGATGCATGGATCCATTCAGCCCAAAGCGATCCTCCGCTTTCAGCTGCCATCTCCTGAACGGCACTGTAAATGACATACTTCAGAAGATCCTGCTCCCGGTCTGTATACTCGCGCATAAAATCTGCAAAGCGGTCAATTTCCATAACGGCAAACACGAAATGCTCAAATTGGCTGGGAAGGCTCAGCCGCTCCATTTCCTTCTTCCACTCGTCGACGGGCTTCGAAAATCCCTCTTCCAGAAGCTCCATGAATAAATGGTGGCGCAGACGGTGAGCATCATATTCAAATTGCGATTGAAAAACTCGCGACTGCTCCAATAGTTTGTCAACAGCCATGTCGATCATGCGAATTTCGTCCTGACCGCCGCCGCGCTCTCCCACCATGCTGCTGATTCGATTGAAGATCGACTCGATCGGTTTATAATTTCGGCGTGTGACGTAAACGATCGAGGCCAGTCCCAGCAGGATCGACACAAATCCGATCCCAATCCAGACGTACGGAAACGACGAAAGCAAGCCAAACCGGTATTTTGACTGGACACCTGTTGAAATTTCCCAATTCGTATAGTCGGATTGAACGCGCGAGATGACTTCACCGGAATCCGCATCTTCTTCCAAAGTCGTAAAGATCAATCCTCCATCCGCATCCAGCATACGTACAAAACTGATGTCCAGCTTGGACATATCCGCTACCATTTCCCGAAGGACATCCACCCGTATATTCACGACAATCACACCGTCTCTGCCTGTCTGGAACGGTGCTTTCCTTACCAGCGTGACTACCTCCGTCGATGTCGGACGCTTGCTGTCCTTATAGACGCGTTTACCGCTCCAGGAGGTTAATGAATTTCCTGCCATATGCTGAAGCAGGAAATCCCGGTCTTCGAACTCGTCAATATTAGAGAAAGCGCTTTCAGTTACAACTTGTCCATCCGAATAACGGTAAATGTACAAGGAATCAATAATTGAGAAATTGAGAAGCAGATTGTTCAGCTTTTGGTTCATCCGGTAAATCGTGTAGGGCGCCTTTCCCTGCTCATCGAAAAATTGCCGAATGGTCTCATCCACCAAAATATCCCGGATGATGACCTTGTCGATCGGTTGAAGGATGTTCTCAACGGATTGATCGAGCTGCTCACCGATAATCTCGATCGATTTGATGGTGGAGGTTTTGATATATTCACTTAATGCGAAGAAAAATACGAGGAATAGAACGGATGAGAGCATAAAAAAGATTGGCAGGTATGATAACAAGGTTTTATAAAACCAATGTTTCTTCATCCTCATCGTACATTCTCCGGCTGATAGACTGTAAATTCCATGAATAGTCCCTTTCTCTCCATGAGTTAATGACCCTTTTTAGCTACATACGCGAGCGTCTTGTACTAGGAGACGGCAAGAAATAGGCTGCCAGGATCAGATTGATCAGATTCTCCCGATAACCCGTCAAATCGAAGCAAGATTCATTCCGGGGGCTAGAAGTCAAGTCTAAAATGAAAACGTATACTTCCTTGTATTCAAGAAAAGAGTCTGCGCAAAGGCAGACTCCCGTAAACAAGACAATTAATATTAGTATATCATCTCGTCAAGGTATAGACAACATGCGGATCCCCTTGGTAAAAGGGTCTATTCATTCCCTTCACCGGAGCAGCGCTGCAATACGGCGGTTGATTCGCTCCCTCGTTCCCAGCAGCCAGGCAGCCTCTACGGGGTAAGTCTTGAAGGTTATCGCTTCCTCCAGCTCCTGCTCCATGACTTCCAGCGCAGCGTCTCTGCCGCCAAGCCGTTCTAGCAGCTCGAGCGCCCGCTGATCCTGCAGCGCTTCATAGAACACCTCCCAGCGGATAGAATCGATGGGTCCCTCCGCTCCCGGATACACGGCGAAAGCGTCACCGGATGGAAAAGCATATTCCGCATCGGTAACCCGGAACGGATCGATAGCTCGGACCGAATGCCGCGAATACCAGAAGTTATACCCCCAATGCAGGAATCCCTGGATGCCGAATTTATAGAGCTGCAGCCCCAGCACGCGGTTGCGGGCCGAAGGCATGCTGAAGAAACGGTTCGAAACCTCTTGATGCTGGCCGCAGCAGTAATAGGTCCACAATGGCTTTACATTGTTCTCCAGAAAGGGAGCGATATGATCATTGGATGGAATCGGTACGGGAACAAGTCCATGATCATAGAAGGCATAATCCGACAGCGCCTCAATAAATGCAAATTCAGCCAGATGCTTCTTCAGAATGCCGCTGGCCAGCCGGTAAGCCTCCAGATGATCGGCATTCGGCTCATCCGACACATGAAAATAGCTGTTCTTCTCAAGACCTTGCCCGCGGATAAACTGTACAAGCCGGGGCAGAAACTGATCCAGGAACCGCGTATAGGCTTCGCCTCCGGCTTCTGTTTCCCAGCCGAAGATCCGTTTCTCCTCTCCTTCCACGGTAGCGACAATCTTCGGCGCATGCTTCGCGCCCCACTGTGTGAACAGATGGGAAAATTCGAAATGCTGAATCCCCTGTCCATGGCACATATCGATCCAGCGCTTCAGCAGCGTGAAGTCAAATACATATTCATGCCCGGCTGTTTGCTCCACGCCGATCAGCTGCACGGTCGGGCGTTCGCCCCCGATGGCTGTATCCAGCGGCGGGGTAAACAACGGAGTAAGCAGCATATTTACGCCATGAGCTGCGGCATTATGCACATAACGCTCAATCAGCCGCCAATGCTCCTCGCTGAATACCTCAACCCCGTATTGGGTCGCCAGACAATCGCAGTGAAACCATTCCGTGTGCAGCAGCTCCTGCTCAGGCAGCTCGGCCTGCACGATCTCCAGCTTGAACTGCTCCTCTCCCAGCAGTTCTCCGGCAGCATTCTTGAACCTGATATCGATCGGATACGAGGTTGTTTCTTCCGCATATAGAGGCGCAGCGCTCTCCGGCCTTGAGGGCAGACTTACGGTGATCCATACCGCACGCCACTGGCCGGCAACCGCCCTCAGCCCGTCGCTTAACGGGTACAGCGGATCGGGAAACAAGCCCGGCGTCGTACGCAGGTAACGGTCATCGGGATTGACGTATACAGGCATCTCCGAAGGAGCAAGTCCCACGGAGCGAATGGTCATATAGGGCAAGAGCGGCGAATCCGCCTCTACACGGAGGTCGGCAATCGTTGTGCTGGAGCGGTAAGCGATCTGGAAGGAAAATACCTCTTTCCATAGAGCGGTTCCGTCTGCTGAACGTTCATCCTGAAGCTCCGAATCGGCAAACACCTTTGCCAGCGAGCTTAAGGAGCGTGTTTCAAAAGCTGTCGTCGTTTCCTTCATGGGTTTAATCCCCTTTGTCCAGTTAGAATCCGTATGCCGCCCCCGAACCCTGGATCAATCAGGGAAGCTCCGGTCAGTTATTATGGCTTCATCTTAACAATGGGTGAGCCTGTCGGCAATCTCAAAATATTAAACCATTCTATAACAGAATTGACCTTGCGGAAAGGATGTCCATCAGCATCCCATGTATTCTTTTCCCGCGTATGTTAGAATTATTGTGATAGGATCATATAAGCTGCCATTCAAATATAGAACAATATTATTATGGAACAAGGAAGCTGCGCTACGCCTGACACGCGTATCCGCAGGGAGGACAATCATGCTGAAGCCCGATTCATTCGCGTTCCGTTATGCCGAGCCGCTTCCCTATATGCTGCTGGATTCCATGGGCTGGCAGAGCGCAAGCTCCGGAAGCTATGGGAACAAGGGGCTTAAGCGGACAGACCATGGCCATGTTATTTTTCAATATACTTTAAGCGGCGAAGGGATAATCGAAATTGAAGGACAGACCCATACCCTGCAGGAGGGCAAGGCTTTTATGGTGAAGATTCCAAGCTCCCACCACTACTATTATGCAGGCGGGCAGGGAAAGCCATGGGAGTTTGTCTGGCTGAACGCCAAAGGCGAGGATGCCGTCCGCATGTGGGACCGTATCCTCGCCAGAAGAGGGCCGATTGTATCGCTGCAGAACGAATCACAGCCGGTGGCGCGGTTTTGGGAGCTGTACCGGGCTGTAGCCGTTGAACGGATATACGAATCCGCTCCGCTTTCGCAGCTGCTGTATGGATTCATGCTGTCCCTGCTGGCGCCGGATACATTCACTGCTCCTGGTCCGGAGTCTCATCCGATTATTAAGAAAGCAAAGGATTACATGAAGAATCACTATGCCCGCAATTTGTCGCTGGAGGACATCGCGTCGCAATGCGGCATTTCCCGATCATACTTGTGCCGGCTGTTTCAGCATAAAGAAGGCATCTCCCCATTGGAATTCCTGCGCCGCCGGAGGGTGGAGGCTGCCGTTACCATGCTTCGCCGGACCGCTGTCAGCGTGCAGGATATCGGCAGAATGTGCGGCTTCGACAGCCCCAGCTATTTTGGCAAAGTATTCCGGGAATACCTGGGGCTGTCTCCCCGCGACTATCGGACCGGGAAGCTGGATCATCCATATGACACGATATTTCTGGAATAGCTCTGCAATTGGCCGTATTTCCCAGCCCTCCTGCATTGATTGGCGTGCTGCGCGTCAGTCAGAATTCGCAGACTCAGCCGGTTCATCACGAAGACTGGCCCTGCAGGATGCAGGACCAGTTCATGAACCGTCTACGATTCTAGTATCATCTGTAGAGTCGAATGGCGGTCAATTTCTATACGATCGTGGAATGTAATCAGCCGGTCTGTTCTATTGAAAGGAACAGCCGCACCCCCGCACCGGATCTCCGCAATCTCCCTGCCCTCCAATAGAGCGCTCGAAAAGGACTGCAGCGCCAAATTCCCGCGTTTGACCTCCAATTCGAGAACGCCTCCCAGGTGACGGAATTCTCCCCAGCCTTCGCTCAAGCTCCAGAAGCAGCTGAATTGGTCCTCATTCAGCTTCGGATTAAACCCGATATGTCCCTTGGTCATATCGTATTCAAATCCGCTAAGCGCAAGCAGCAGACCATAAGAAGCCATGGAACGCACATAATTGCTGCCGCATTCGAATTCATTCCACGGATTGCGCTTCTCTCCGTCATAACGGTCTCTGATCGCCCTGACGGCGGTTAAGCCTTCCTCCACAAACCCCTCGTAAATCATATGGCAGGCAGCCTGATACTCGAAGCCGTTCATGCACTCGTCGGCGTAAGGAACCGGAACGACCGGACTGTTATTATCAGGCCAGGTGCAGATTAAGAGACCATCCTCCTCGTTGAGCGCGTAGATCCGGCAGGCGTTGGGATAGTCGCGCAGGCACTCGATAAAGTTGTTGTCATAAATCGATTTGACCGCCTGCTTCACCTTGCTCTCATCCAGCACATAACCAAGACCGACGATATGGGCGAACCATTGGCCCAGCACCTGGTCAATGCCGCAGCCTTCGCCAATCTGATATTTGATTTCACCCGCTTCTTCATTCCAGTAGGCCGCAGCGGCTCCGAACGGCTCCAGAACCGTTTTGTCCTTCAGATCGACCAGCTGGTGAAAATATCTTCCATTATATAGATGCTCATTCGCCCACTTCGAGCCGCTGGCGAAAATCCCGTTATATTCGGCTGTTTTCTCCGGCTCTCCCATCGCTTCCGCCATCTCGGCCGCGGCCTTGAGCGCCGTCAGATACATACTGGTCAGCCACGAGTTCGGGCCGAACAGCTCCATGTCGAGAGTATGATGCTGCCGTCCCTCCATCACGCCGTCCTTGTCATAATCCCAACGGTTCTCATTGGTCGGCTCCCATGCATATTCAAGCGCCCGCTGCACCTTCGGCCATACCGAGCGGAGCCACTGATGATCGCCGGAGATCTTCCACTCCCGATAGGTCTTGATGATGCCTCCCATCTGTCCGTCTGCCGCAGCGAAGAAGAAATTCTCCCTCGTTGTCCGCTCGGCTGGAAGAAACAGCCGGAAGGCCATTTTGCCATTATCGAATTGAGCGTAGTTATAGTCGATATTGCGCATCGACCGGGCCAACGACGGGAACAGAAAAGCCGTCGCCTGCTCATAATTCCACACATGGGTGCAGGAGCCCTCGCAGGAGCCTTCATTCGTATGAACGCCTTCGAAACCATACAGCGTTCCATCGGTCAGTCGCAGAACGGTCGGCGATTTCAGAATGGAGATGTTGCCGGCAACGGCGTCCAGCACATAATCCGGCAGCGTCGAGCGGAACAGCGTATCGCGGAACAAGCCGGATTCCTCGCGCAGCCGGTCATATTCGGTCAATACATACTGCGCGGTCTCGGTCGAGTCCGCAAACCGGGTCGCGTAATAGTTGGTCCAGGAAGGATTCCTGCCCGCCTCCGCACCTTCCCCGGCTCCGGGATTCCAGAAATTCACACAGTTCGGGAAGCTCCAGCTGATGACGAAGCGGAATACCGCTTTCTCACCCGGCCCGATGCTCTGATGCCCGCACAGCAGCCCGACATCCTGATGCTTGTTATGCGAGCTGCCGGCATCCAGTTCCCGGGGATTGTCGTAATGACGCTCCTGCAGCCGCCCTGGCGTAACAAAGTCCTTCCAGAACACGGTCAAATTATCAAACCAGCTGCCGCGGTACCAATACGATTGATAGCTGGTATCCGATTGGTCGGTTGCCAGCGTCAGGTCGCCGAATTCCGGCGAATCGGCCTCGTAATGAGTGGAAGAGAACGTCATCGCCGGATTGCTGCCAAGCTCCATTTTCTTATTGACGGCTCCCTTGAAGAACGGATTCGTCAGCACGCCGGCCAGGCTGATATCCAGCGTATCCGCCGTCTTGTTCGTCACTTCGTATTCAAAAATGGCGCAGGGGAGCGAGGAGTCGTGGTCATTCAGCGGAATAAACGGATTGAATGCCGTCAGCACAACCCCGATAGGATCGCCGGCATCTGCAAAGGAGATTTCCGCAAAGGGATACTCTCCCTTGAACGCCGTTTCCGAGAAATGCGGGAAGCCCGTCAGATTCTCGCGTCTTGGCCCATAGCCGTAGCCCTCGTATTTCCCCCTGCCCTCTCCCATATAAGGCGCTTTCAAATCCCCGTGCAGCACCTTCGCAAGCTTCACCTCCCCGTTATGCTCAGCCTTGACCGTGAAGAAGGAGAAACCGTTGTAGCTGAGCTTATTGGGGCGGTTGTAAATTTCCCAATCGATCAGCCGACCATTGCCGGCAAGTCCGATGCTGCCTGCGCCTATCCCGCCGAGCGGAAACGAAATCTGTCCCGTTCTGGCGCCGGTGAAGGTGAATTTCTTGTCTGCCGGGTATAAGCTTTGTTCAAATGTTTTCTGCATCATAATAGCCTCCTCATCTGATTACAACTTTAATCCGCCGGTGCTGATTCCTTCAACCAGATATTTCTGGCCTGCTATATAAAACAGCAGCGGAATGCTGAGGGACATTGCGACTCCCGCAAGAATCGCGGACAAATTCCCCTGGCCAAAAGCTCCGCTCAGAACAGCCATTCCGATCGGCAGCGTCATCTTCTCGAACGTATTGAGAAAGATGAGCGGACCGAAAAAATCATTCCAGGTTCCGATGAAGGTCATAACGGATGTAACTGCGACAGCGGGAAAAGCCATCGGCATAATAATCTTCAGAAAGACATACATCCGGCTTGCCCCATCCATATAAGCAGCCTCGTCATAGGTAGTGGAGACGGTCATCATCAGCTGCCGGATCAGGAAAATCCCCAGCGGATTAATCAGCCCCGGCAAAATCAACGCCCAATGCGTATCGACCATCTCCAGCTTTGACATCAGAATAAAACGCGGTATGACGGTCACCTGGGCCGGAATCATCAGCCCCGACAGAAAGACGAGAAACAGCAGATTCCTTCCCGGGAACCGGATTCGTGAGAAGGCGAAAGCCGCCATGCTCGAAATGAGAATATGACCAGCTACGATAATCAGGCTTATTTTCATACTGTTCAGAATGAAATTCAGAAAAGGCACGCGGATGAATACTTCCGCATAGCTTCCCAGATGAAAGCTGGTCGGGAAAATAGCGGGCGGCAGCGAGAACGAGTCCTTGGGCAGCCGGAAAGAAGTCGAAATGATCCACAGGAAGGGAGCCAGCATCAGGAAACAGAGCAGCAGCAGCCCTCCGTCCAGCAGCAGTCTCTCCCATCCGGTGCGGCTTACGCGTTCCCGCTTGGGCGCAAGCCCGGCTCCTGTTTGAACACTCGGTTCCATAAGCATATCCTCTCCCTCTTATTCCTGATCATAGTAGACCCATCTTTTACTGAGCGAGAACTGGAATACCGTGATCAGCAGGATGATCAGGAACAGGCTGAGCGACAAGGTGGAGGCATAGCCCATATCCTGATTTTGAAAAGCCACCTCATAAATATACATATTGACTGAACGCGAGGCGTCGCCAGGTCCGCCGCCCGTAATCAGATAAGGCTCATCGAAAATCTGCGTCGCGCCAATAAGGGTGGTCACCAGCACGAAGAAGATCGTAGGCGAGAGCATCGGCAGCGTAATGGAGAAGAAGCGCTGCAAGGGCCTCGCCCCGTCAATCTCGGCAGCCTCGTACAGATTTGCCGGGATATTTTGCAGACCGATAAAGTAGAATAGGAACGCGCTGCCGATCCCTTTCCAGAAGCTGTACACCGCAACAGCCAGATACACCCAATGCGGCGATTGCATCCATGGGATCGCATCAATCCCGAGCAGCCCCAGGAAGTAGTTCAGTATGCCAAAATCGGTGTCAAAGATAAACTGCCAGGCAACGGCAACCGCCGCCGAGGTAGTCAGCACCGGAAAATAAAACACGGTCCGGTACAGGTATTTCCAGCCATTGGCGATCTTCCGGTTCACAGCCAGTGCCAGCAGCAAGCCCAGTACAGCATGGAGCGGCGTCAGAATAAGCACATACTTGAGCGTATTGCCGTACATCTCCAGCAGCCTGCCGTCCTGAAAGAACTGCCTGAAGTTATCCCATCCGATCCAGGATGCCGGCGTGATCACATTGTATTTGGTAAAGCAGAGATAGATGGATACTACAACCGGCTCCCCGATAAATACAGCGAAGAGCAGCAGCGCGGGAGCAAGGAAGGTATAGCCCGCGATAGCATCCCAGAGCGTCCGGTTTCGTGTCATGCTTCACGATCCTTTCTTGGTAAGCCGCGAGCCGGTACGGGCGTGCCGGCCCGCCCTGCTTATTTTTTCAGAATGACGTCTATCTCCGCCTTGGCCTTCTTCATTGCGGTTGCGGCATCGGATTGGTTTGCGAGAATCTCCGACATATACCGGTTGAACACCCCTTCGATTTCGGCATACTGCATCGGCGCCTCAACCGCCTGGGCAATATCGGCGCTTTCCTCAAACACCTGCCAGTTCTCGGCCTGCGTAGTCGGAAGCACCTCCTCCATGACCGAGATCCGGGTCGGAATCGACGTATTGGCGAGCGTTGTTTTTTGGGAGAACTTCCCGCTCAGGAAAGCGGACAGCTTATAGGCGGCCTCCGGATATTTGGACGATTTCAGCACCGGAAACGCACCGGAGCCGAAGATTACTTTGTTCGTCTTGAAGGTCGGCAGCAGCTGCAGGCCGATGCTGGTGAACTTGTTCTTGTCATAGGAGGCGAACGGCCATTTGCCTGCCGCATACATGGCGACCTGACCGCTCATCAGCATTTGGGTGGCATCCGTCTTGGGACCCGGAACCGGCGCGACTTTATATTTATAGATCAAATCCTGGAAAAACTGCATGATCTCGATCGCATTGGGATCGTCCAGCCTGCTGGCCGTCATGTCTTCATTCAGGATGCTGGCTTCATTGTTGTACAACCAGGCCGATGCGCCGAAATAAAAGTTCGGAATGGCAAACCCGTATACCTTCCTGCCGTTCTTATCCGTTGTCAGCTTCTGGGCATATTCCAGAAAATCATCCCGGGTCCAGTCCTTGCCGGGCAGAGGCAGGCCTGCCTCCTTCAGCAGATCCGTGTTGAAATGCATGACGATATTGTTCCAGTCCCACACGAAGCCGTAGGTTTTGCCGTCCACGACAAATGGAGCCTGCAGCTTGGGATGGAGATCGTCATAATCGTCCAGCGCTTCCGGATTTACTTCCATGTAAGGATCGAGCGGCAGCAGAAGCTCCTGCCTGGCGAACATCTGGATGCCTTCAATGGCTACCCGGATGACATCCGGCGGGTTTCCTCCGGCGATCATCGTTTGAATTTTGTTGAAATAATCAGCCCAGCCCTTGTTCACCACTTCAATCCGCTTGACCTTAATATCGGGATACAGCTTGTTGAATTCCGCCAGGATGACTTTAAGCTGGGCGTCGGACGCGTCGCCCTTGCCCCACACCAGCGTCAGTTCAGCTTTCTCGCCGGTCGTTGTATTCCCTGAAGCCTCCTCATCTGCGGTATGGTCACCGCCAGCGCCGTCGTTCGTTTGATTGGTTGTCGTACCTGACGAGCTGCAAGCGGCAAGCATTGCGATTATCATCATAGTCAGAAGAGGAAACAGCAATAATTTCTTCAAGATGAACACCATCCCTGCTTGAATTTAGTCTGACCCCCGTGTAGGTAGACGTCATTGAAGCTGCGGAGACCAGCTGTTTTCGTTCACGTGCACGAATTTAAACAAAAAATATTACAACCTGCTTGAGGGAGCGTCCTCCCAATTTCCAGAACAAACCACATACACCAATTTTCATATTACGTTCACGTGAACATTTTGATCATAGCATAGGCTTTTTTTCATGTAAACGTTTTATTTTTATCGAATAAGGACCTGCTTAACGCGAAATTTGTCGGTTTTCCCGGCTGTCTTGACCCCGATATTGATCTGCGTTACGATAAGTCAAATTGATACTACAGCGGAGGCAAAGCCCGTCATGAATGTTACCAGTAAGCAAATTGCCGAGCTATGCGGAGTTACCAGAGGAACGGTGGACAGGGCGCTGAACAATCGTCCCGGCATCCGTCCGGCTACACGGGCAAAAATATTGAAGGTGGCCGAGGAGCTCGGTTACCGCCCCCATTTCCTTGCTCAAAGTCTTGTAAAAGGACATACAAAAACGCTTGGGATCGTGCTGTTCGATATTCAGAACCAGATTTTCTCCCAGTTATTCCATGCCTTCGAGGCCGAGGCTCGAAAGCAGGGGTATTTTGTCTATCTTGTCCTGTCCAACCGCAGCAAAGAGCTCGAGCTCGAATATATTAACAGTCTGCTCGACCGCAAGGTGGACGGGATCGCGCTGCTGTCCATCAATGAGGGCAAAAAATTCGAGTCCGCGCTGCTTAAATCCCGTACGCCCATTGTCACCTTCGGCAACCGCATATCCGGGCCGTTCCCGTACGTCTGGCTGAATGACAAGCAGGCTATCAGCGACGCCGTCGATCATCTGGCAGGGCTTGGATACCGGCAGCTGATCTATGTCAGTCTCCCGCTCCGCCGCCGGGGGGAGGAGAATATCTATGTTCCCGAGCAGAGATACGCCGGATTGCTGGAGGCTTGCGGAAGAAACCCGGACCTCGGCTTCAAGGTCGTCATGTCAAGGGAATATATAGCGGAAATATCAGCTCTGTACGAGCAGTCCCGCGGGAAAACCGCGATCCTCTGTTCGAGCGATATCTATGCGCTGGAGATCCTGAAATGGCTAAAAGCCCAAAAGATCCGTGTACCGGATCAGGTTGGGCTGATGGGTTTTGACAATATCGATATTCTGAATTACGTCAATCCGGCGCTTGCAACCGTGGATTACAATGTGAATGAAATCGGCGCCCGTCTGGCTGATACATTAATTGCACGTATTCAGGGCCGCGACGTCCCGGACGAGTCGTTTATCCGGCATGCCATCGTCCCCGGCGAATCTCTTTGAAGTCCGGTTGAAAAGACAGCTCCGCACGGGGAAACATCTTCCGACATTCGTAGGCGCTGCAAGCCGGCAGCCGAGCCGCACTAGCTCCGCTCCTCCAGAATAACAAATCCCCAGCGGTCAAGCGTCAGCTCCTGTCCGTTCTCAACCGGCCGGCCCGAAAGCAGCTCCTGCGCACCGGCAAACGGGCTGTTAAGGCTTGCCGGCTGATCCGAATAGTTAAAAATATAGCGGATGCGGCGGCCAAGCTCATTCATTCCCGACTTGATAATAAGCGGGAATGCCAGCTGCTGCTCCACGCTCCATAACCCCGCTTCCCGAACAGCCTGCTCCAGCAGCTTGGCTGTTAGGGCAGGACTCGGCAGACAGCCTATGTAGGTGGCGCTGCCTTTCCCGTAATGATTGCGGGTAATGGCGGCATATTCGCCCCAATGGGAATGATCGTAATAAGCGAGCACCTCCGCCGAATGCGGGGTGATCAATTCCATCCAGGCTTCAACCACATTGTCCTCTTCCCCAACCTGATAGGGATCATCCCTCAAACCGACGTTGCGGGGCTCGGCAAACATGCTGTAGGAGATTCCGCAGGCTTCTCCGACCATCCCCGGCTGTGCGGTTGTCCGAACCTTCACATCCTCGTCGGTAAAACCGCTTTTAAATGTGTAGACGATATGGCCGCCTTCCCGGACGAAAGCATTAAGCTTCTCCAGCAGCTCGCTTGGAGCGGTATAAAGCGCCGGTACGACCAGCAGGGAATATTCCGCCAAATTGCCGCTTCCCGGATGCACAAAATCGCACTCGATATTCATCCGGTACAGTCCATCGTAGAGACGTCGAACAATATCGTTGTATTTGACGCCGCCTGGCAGCTTGAACCATTCCAGAGCGGTCAAGGACTCGTTGCTGACCAATATGGCCGTCCTGTTACGTTTCTTCAGGTTGATCAAGTGAGTGCTAAGCCGGCCGAAATCCCTCCCGATTGTTCCGGCTTCCTTGTACACCGGATTAGGCTGAAAATCGTGGCTGAGCAGCCCCTTCCAGTAAGTCTCGAAGGAATTATGGATGGAATGCCAATGCCAGTAAGCAACCATATTGGCTCCCGAAGCCAGATGGCTGAACGCCTGCAGCCGGAGCTGGCCCGGATAGGGAACCCAATGGGCGAAGGCCTGGGCCTGCGTCTCCATCACCAGATAATTGCTCCCTTTCAGAGATCGCGCCATATCGCCGCCGAACGAAATTTCCGTCCCGGTCAGCTCATCCTGCGAGGGATGATAGATGTCCACACCGGCAATATCAAAAGCCTCCGCAGCGGCAAAATGATCCACATCCGGCTGAACGCCATAGGAATAGCCCCGCCATTCAAAATCGAAATTTTGCGTAACAAATTGACCCGCCTGCTTGTATTCGCCTACAATCGCCGCCTGCCAGGCGAGAAAATCCGTTACCAGCTTACGCTGGAATCTGGCAAATTCCGCCCCCAGACTGCCGTTGACCGTCCCTATTACGGACGGGAAGTCTTCCCAGCTGTTGATCCGGTTGCTCCAATAATCCAGCCCGAAGCGGCGGTTGATCTCATCCAGGGACTTGAATTTATCCCGCATGTATTTGACAAAACGAAGCTGTACATTCGGTCCCGAAGTGTGATAATGCTTCGTTTCATTGTCTGTCTGATAGCCGATCACAGCGGGGTGGGTGCTGACGCGGGAGATCAGCTTGCGGATGATCCGCTCCGCGTAGAAGAGATAGACAGGATGGGTGATGTCCATGATCTGTCTTGCGCCATAACGCCCCGGCCCCTTCTCTGTTTCCGCCAGCACGTCCGGGTACTCGCGGACCATCCATGTCGGAACCGCATAAGTCGGCGTTCCCACAATAACGGCGATTTCCGCCTGATGCATCGCGTCCAGTACCCGGTCGACGGAGGAGAAATCAAATATGCCATTTTGCGGCTCATGCGTGCTCCAGGTCGATTCCGCGATCCGCACCACATTGATCCCCGCAGCCTTCATCATTTCAATATCCCGGTCGAGCCTTTCATAAGGCATATATTCATCATAATAGGCCGCGCCGTACAACAGCTGCTTCACACTGCCGCCTCCTTCAATTCACACCGTTTAGCCTTTAATGGCGCCTTCCGTAATTCCCTCCATGATGAAGCGCTGGAAGAAGGCATAGATGATAATGACCGGAATCGCCGTAAGCACCAGTGCTGCGAGAATAAGCGACCATTCCTTGTTGTACTCGCCAAACAGCATATTGGTCGAAAGAATGAGCGTATACCGCGTGACATCCGTCAGCATCAGCAGCGGAAGCAGGAAGTCATTCCAGATCCACAGAAAATCGAGAATGGCGATCGTCACCGTAATCGGCAGCAGCAGCGGGAAAATAATGCGGAAATACGTCTGAAACTCGCCGCAGCCGTCTATATGAGCCGATTCCTCCAGCTCCCGCGGAATCGATTTGACGAAGCCATGATAGAGAAAGATGGCCATATTGACGCCCAGTCCGATATAGATCAGGCCAAGCCCTGCGGCGCTGCCCTGCAGATGCAGGCTTTTGGCCACCCGCGTTAGCGAGATCATGATCGAGTGGAACGGCACCAGCATGGAAGAAACGAACAGGAAGAAAATAAAAGCGCTCAGCTTGCCTGGCGTTCTGGACAGCTTGTAGCCTGCAAGACCGGCCGAGAAGACAATCCCGGCGATGCCGATAACAGATACAATGACCGAGTTGAGGGTGCTGTTCAGCAGATGAATCTGCGTGAAGGCCTGACTGTAGTTCTCAAAGTGCAGCTTGGTCGGAAGAGACATAACCGAGCTGAACATTTCCCCCTGCGTTTTGAACGAATTGATAAACGCCATATAGATCGGGAAGAAGGATATGGCTCCAAGCACCGTGAGGACGGCATTGATCAGAATGGAAGCAGACCGGTTCTTACTCATGACTCCACCTCTCTTCGCTTCGTGACGCTGATTTGAATGATCGTAACGATCAATACGATAACAAACAAAATGATCGATTTGGCGCTGGCATAGCCATAACGGAAGTTGTTGGAGAAGGCTTCCTCGTAGATGTTCATCGTAATGACCTGTGTGCTTCTGCCAGGTCCGCCGCCTGTCAGCCCGTATACGACCTCAAACACTTTGAAGGCTCCGTTGAGCGTAAGGAAGAAACAGATGGTGACCGCATGCGTAATCATGGGAAGCGTCACGCTTCTGAACCGCTGCCAGGCATTGGCCCCGTCGATGACCGCCGCTTCCTTCAGGGATTGCGGAACGCCCTGCAGGCCTGCCAAATAGATAATCATCATATAACCGACACCGTTCCATAGGGAAACGATAATAATCGAGAAGAAGGAAAACTTGGGATCGCCGATCCAGGATTGATCCATGAAGGTCAGGAATGTTTTCTCGGCAAGCTGTGTTGTGACCTGCGTGAAGATAAAGGTCCACATAAAGGCGCCGATAATCATACTGATCATATTAGGCATAAAGAATAACGTCCGGAAGAACCCTTTGGACCTGGTCCGCGATTCGATAAGTACAGCCAGAAACAGTGCAAAAACATTTTGCAGTACAACCATAAACACAACATACTTCAATGTAAACCACAAAGAAGTCAGAAAATCCGGGTCATCCTTGAGCGCTTCAACAAAATTGGTAAGCCCGACAAAATCATAGGTCGGGTTCAGGCCATTCCAGTCCGTAATGCTGTAATACATGGCACCCAGCATCGGAATCAGCAGAAAAGCGGTATAAAGGATCAGAGAAGGCGCCAAGAAACCAAACAAAGAGGCATACCTTTTAACTTGCTTTGCTAACATGTTCCATCACCTCATGATTGGAGTCGCACACTTTGGAAAAAGGCGGAAGAGAAGCTTAAGGCCCGGGGGACTTTGCTCTCTTCCGCAGCGGATTGGCTTATTTGTTTACTTTGTTGAAGTCCTTCCAGGCTTTATCCAACGCTTTAATCACGTCATCCTGCGACATTTGCTTCACAAAGTAGCTTTGCAGCGCTTTGCCCACTTCATCCTTAACGGCTTGCGGCATAACCGGATCCTGATAGGATTTGCCATCTTTCACATAGACCATGGCGTCATTAACCCAAGGATAGGTTTCAAACGTATGGGATTTGGCAACCGGATTGAATTTCAAGCTTTCGTAAAATGCGCTGGAAGTCTTGTCATCCAGTACATAGTTCAGGAAATCAAGCGCGTACTCTTTATTTTTGCTCGATGGCGATACAGCCAGTGCCGTTGACGTACTCAGATCGATTCTCGTTGCATCCGGGTTATCGTTAACCGGCAGGGGCGCAACGCCGAAATCAAAATCAGCTTTGGATTTGAGAATCGTATCGGCAAACCATGGACCTTGGATCCACATGGCCGCTTTGCCGGCTGCAAACGCTGCTGCGCCGTCGTCTCCGTTGACTTCCATCGCTTTGTCCGTACCGTTCGCATTAACCAGGTCGATAATGTTGAACATATCCTTCATTTCGGCAAAAGAACCTTCGTCCTTATTCATCTTGTCGATGAAATCCTTGTGATCCGTACTGACAAGCGCGCCTACCGAAAGCGGCAGGAACAGCTGCGGAATCCAGGCCTCCTGATAGGAGAGGAGGAACGGCGTGATTTTCTTCGCTTTGAGTTTTTCGACGATCGCCTTCATTTCCGTCAAGGTTGTCGGAGGCGTGATGCCGTTGTCTGCGAAGATTTTCTTGTTGTAGAGGAAGCCCCATGCCAGAGATTCCATCGGAACAGCTACAATTTTATTATCAATCGTTACGGAAGGCTTGACGCTGTCCAGCAGCTTGTCGGCAAGCGGCTGATTCGTCAGATCTTCCAGATATCCGGCCTTGTAGAAGGAAGGAGCCTCATTGACCGCATGAAGGCTGAAAATATCCGGGGCATCATTGGATGCCATTCGCGTTTTCAAAATTTGCGGAGCGTTATCCGAGTTCGGCATTTCCAGCTGAACTTTGATATCCACATTTTTTTCCGCTTTCTCTTTGGCTACAAAATCATTGATGTAACCCTCGTATTGCTGCTTAAAGCGGGGCTGGCCAATAAAAAATTTAAGTGTGACCGACTTTGGCTTGCCTGCGTTCGCATTGCCTCCATCTGCTGCACCATTCGTATTGTTATTTGTGCCGCCACCGCTGCCGCATCCTGCCAATAGACCGACAGACAGAGCCGTGCTAAGTACAATACTCCATGCTTTTTTCATCTGTGAAGACCTCCCTGACACCTGATTTGAATACGGTTTCATTGTAATACTTAAATGAAAGCGTTTAATTGGACGGAATTATCCTCTCTCTTTGCACTTTATTAAACCTCATGCATTCCTTTGCGCAATTCTCCCGGGGCAATTCCATGCTGTTTCTTGAATACTCTGTAGAAATATCCGAGCTCCTCATAGCCGCACATCTCGGCAACCGTCTTGATCGGAATCCCCTGAAGTATCCATTCCTTTGCCTTTATCATTCGCACCTGCTGCACGTAATCCGTCATATTTTGTCCAAATTCCTGCTTAAATATTTTGCTTAAATACTCTTTCGATACAAAAAATGAGCGGGCTACCTTATCCAGCGAAATCGACTCGGCAAAGTTGTAATCGATAAAGGTTCTGATCTCATCCAGATTCAGCTTATTGCGGAATTTCCGCTGTTGGATCAGCAAATGCAGAGAGGTCAAGTAACGCTCGCCCAGCTGCTGGACCATCCCTTCAAGACCGGGCAGCATGAGCTCTGAATCATACTCCACCTGGCCAAGCTCAATGGAATTGCTCACCGTCAGCTCCTTGAGATGGGACAGAAATTCCTGATACAGCTGTCTCATCCAGGTTTTATCGCTATATCCCCCCGACTGAAGCTCCTTCAAAAAGGCATCCAGCACATGTCTGATTCCCTCTTCATTCAGCTCATGGTAATGTACGGACAAGAGCAGCTTGTACCGTTTGATCAAATGAAGAATATCGGCGTCGAAAGGAACATATCCGCCTGATCCTGCCGGTTCGGCTTCCAGCTCCGCCTTGCATTTGCCCAGGGCATGGTTGAGCTCCGCCGCATCGATCGGCTTCAACAGATACTCGTTGACCTTATACCTTATGGCATGCCTGGTAAACTCGAAATCATCGTAGCCGCTGACCACAATAATTTTGATTTCCGGATGGTTCTCGTTCAAATATTTCAGCAGCTCCACGCCGCCTGCGCCCGGCATATGCATATCGGTAATGACAAGCTGCGGAGCAAACGTCTGAATCAGCCTTTCAGCCTCCAGCCCATCCTCGGCCTCGCCTACAATTTCCATATCAAGCTCCTGCCAGGAGCCGAACCGTTTGATAATATCTCTTGTCCACTGCTCGTCATCCACGATAATCGCCCTGATCATTTAGTTCTCCCCCATTTCCGTCATTGGCAAATAAATTCTTACCGTTGTTCCCAAGCCCAGAACGCTCTCCATTGTGACGCCATAGTCAGGGCCATCATGCAGTCTGATTCGCGCCGCCACATTGCTAAGCCCGATATGATCCCCGCTTGTCCCGATTGAATCCGCATCAATCTGCAGCTTGCGGTTCACCCGGTCCAGCCTTTCTGCGCTCATGCCCTTCCCGTTATCCTGAACGGTAATAAGCATCCCCTGTCCGTATCTGGCGGCCTTCACCGTCAATGTCCAGCTTGACGACTTCAGATCAAAACCGTGCATAAAGGCATTCTCGGCGATCGGCTGCAAAATCAGCTTCGGTATCTGACAGATCTCAAGGCCCGGCTCCACCACGATCTGCGTCACAATCCGGTTGGGATACCGCTGGCCTTGAATGAACAGATAATTGCGCAGATGATTAAACTCCTTCTCCAGCTCCACCCACTCATTCGGCTCGCGGATGACATATCTGAACATATCGCTCAGTGCCTTGATCACCGCATACAGCCGGTCCGGCGTCTGCGAGAAAGCCATTCCGCCGATAAGCTGCAGCGTGTTTTGCAGAAAATGCGGGTTGATTTGGGCCTGCAGCGCTTTCAGCTGCGCTGTTTGCTTCTCCAGATTGATGCTGTACTCCGTCTTGATATGATCCCGTATCCGCTGGGACATATTGTACATTTTGAGCTCCAGCAGCCCGATTTCATCGACCCGTTTGGTAGGCGAGATGTTCTCGTCCTTCATGAAGCTCAGATTCTGCATGGACCGGGCCAGCTTCACAATCGGTTTGGACGAGGTCCAGGCCATAATAATGGCTATCGCCAGGGACACGACAATGGACACGGCGCCGACAATCAACCCGTATTGCAGCGTCGTTCTGGCGCTTTGATTGATTTGGGACATCGGAATCATTTTGACCAGCTTCAGGCCCCAGGGATCGAGCGTATCGTAGAAGACATAATTATCCTTGGTTTTGAGGTAGCCCGGACCGCTGCCCATCTGCTGCAGCAATCCTTCCACGTCTTCTTGCTTCTGTGAGCCGCTGGGCTGAAACATGATTTTGCCGGCCTGATCGGCTATGAATACGGTGCTCTCCAGACCCGGATTAATCAGGTCCATGGCATCAGCGGTTATTTTCCAGTTCACCTTGAGCGTGACAAAGCCCAGCTGCTCTTTCGTCTCAAAACGGTTCAAGCTCCGGGTCAGCTCAAAATAGCCCGGGGTTTCCGTGCTGTTCTGAATCAGATAATCCTCTTTGCCGGCAATCATCCGCAAATACATGTCCGGTATATGAGGCGGCGTTTTGATCGCCGTCTGCATCATGCTGATCTTGAACTGCTTATGATTCTTCAGCATATACAGCTGGATATCGAACAAATTCTCATTCGCCGAATAAGAGACGGAGGTAATCGTGTCGATAACTTCCTTTTGCACATCGTACAAGCTCGCATTGCTGGTTTCATCCAGTACACGCAGATATTCATTAAGGGCAGGGCTGATGAAGATCGTATAAACAATGGTGTTGAGCCCGGACAGCTCCTGCTCCAGATAATCCCCGGTCCATCCGATTCGTGACAGATTCGATGCCAGCACCTCGTCCTCCATGGATGCCCTCGTGTTGTCCGTTGCGAGCAGCGTCACAATGATTACCGGCAGCACCGTGAGCACCACCATGATCAGGATCAGCTTATTGCGGATGCTTTTGCGGAAGGGCCCCGTTATTGTGCTATAAACGGATTTCAAAAAAGCCATATTGGACCTCCTCGTAAAAATATGGCCGAAAATAGCCTGGTTCGTATGCCGCTTTTTTTCGGGCCTTCCTAACATAGCACAAAATTGATAAAGCCGGGAGTCGTCTGTAAAGTATCCCCAAATGAAGACACAAAAAAAATCGCCAAGTATAATACTTGACGATTGACTAGTTTGAGGTTATTTTATTACCATACCGTTGGTCCTTATTTGATATCATAAAGCCCGAGACGGTTGGTAAAGGATGTATGGATTCTGGGAAAATTGCGGCTTTCCTGAGCGTTCTGTTCGGCTGGTTTCAGCTTCGCAGTCAGCTCCATGAACCAGGCTTCGTCATGCGTTGAAAGAGCCAAGTCGATGAGGTTCAGTATTTGCCCGACATCGTCAAACGAGGCTACCGGTAAACGCTTCAGGCCATGCTCACGAACCGTGATCGATTTCCCAACTGCTTCTTCATTGTCGGATTTAACTACCATCAGCTTCACAATTCCCTGCTGCCCGTCCATGGATTCAATATAACCATGAATCAATTCTCCGTTGCTCGTATTCGCCTGTACCCAATCGCTTATTTCAAATGTCATCTACAACACCACCCATCGTGAAATTTACTAACAATCTGTAACAAACTAAGTTACACCTGTCTAGACAATTTGACGACTCACAGCATGATGCTGAATTCCCGTCTGGTATTGTCTGGCATACTGTAATTATAACTGTTACAGTTACTATTGTCAATCCTTCCGCTGAGAAATATTGAGAGCATGTAAAAGCTGAATCATCCTTGGGGACTGCTTTGAAGCAAGTCTCCTCCCGCAGGAATTGATGAAGTTTTTTGTGATAAAAGCTTTGTTCCCACGTTAAAAAAGCATCAGTGCAGCCCTCCAGGAGAGGGCGCGTGCTGACGCTTTTTAGGACTGGAGAGTTTATGCTCACTCAAAATCGTAACGTTGTTCCTTCCAGGGATCCCCGTACATATGATACCCGTTGCGCTCCCAGAAGCCCGGCTTGTCTTCGGCCATAAACTCGATGCCGCGCAGCCATTTTGCGCTTTTCCAGAAGTAGAGATGCGGTACGACCATCCGCACCGGGTAACCGTGATCCGGCGTCAGCAGCTCCCCGTTATGACGGATGGCCAGGAAAGAGGTATCCCGCATAAAATCCTCCAAGGGCAAATTCGTCGACCAGCCATGCTCTGCGTGCAGCATGACAAATTTCGCCTCAGGCCTCAGCTTTACCTTCTCCATAACCGCTGCCACCGGTACGCCTTCCCACACATTGTCCAGCTTGGACCATGTGGTGACGCAATGGATATCGTTGCCGAATTCCTTCATCGGCAGCTTCATAAAGTCGCTGTAGGGAATAACCGCATCTTCATCCACCAAGCCGAATATCCGCAAATCCCATTTGCTCATATCCCGGTAATAAGGCACCTCGCCGTAATGCAATACCGGGAATCCCGCCGTCAGCCGCTGTCCGGGCGGGACCCGTAATGCCTCGTCATCCCTTTTGCCTTGAGCATGATCCAATTCCATTCCCATCACTTATCGCCTCCAAACAAGGGGTTATAGGCCTCGCCGCGTACGAAATACCAATGGTCCCACCGTTAACGACAGCGCGAGCATGGCCGCTCCAAACAGGAAGGAGATGCCATAGCTTTGCAGCCAAAACGGGCTTTCATCAATCCAGTTGTAGATATAGCCGCCGACCAGCGGCCCGATGAAGCCGGTAAGGCCGGTAAGCGCGGAATAAACCGCCACATACATCGGACGATCCGATTTGGGCGTGTCGCCAATGATCAGATTGAATACCAGCAGGTTGTATCCGCCGAGGCCAAATCCAAGCGCGCAATGAACAATAATCAGCACCAGCAGCGCAGGCAAAATCTCGATGCCCGCCCACAGCATGCAGGAAGCCGAAATAATCGGCAGCGTCCAGAGCAGCAGTGTGCGCGTGGCGAATCTTGTATTTAGTGTGCCCCAATAATAATAGCTAAACATCATTGCAATCATTTGAACCGTCGTGATCACCGTAATTCTCCATTTGCTGATCTCCAGAATTTCCAGCATCACGAAGGAAAACAACGGAATGGCCACATTTTGCAGCAAAATAAACAATGCGATAAACACTACTGCCCGCATATAAGCCGAATCCTTCAGCGGCTTGAGAAACAGCGCTGCGGAGCTTGTCGCCATCGACCGCTCGAAGGGCAGGTTCGGATAGCGCCACAGCTCAATTCCATTCCACACCGTACAAACCGCACTGATAGCATACAAAATGACAAAGCCGGTTTGCTCGTTGAAATGATCGAGAATCTGACCGCCAACCAGCAGCGAAATACTGGCAAATGCCCAGTGGATCGTATTGCGGATGCCAAAATAACGCCCGCGCACCTTCATCGGCACCATATCGGCGATCATCGAGGTAAAAAACATACCGCTTGTGGACGCACTTACGAAGGACACCAGGAACATCCCGATAAATACAGGAACGCGCAGCTCTTCAGTCACGAAGAAAGGAATGAGTCCGGTAGCTACCCAAATAATCCGGTGGGTTATGCCAAAGACGGTGAGCAGCAGGCGGCGGTTGTTAAAGCGCTGCATCGAGAAAGCGGCCACCAATTGCACCAGATTGGCCAGCTGCGGAATCGCAACGGCCAGACCGACATCCTCCGAATTGCCTCCCAGGAAGACAATATAAATCGTTAACATAGGGCCGCCCAGCAAATTGCCGATAATGGTGGCCGGAATTCCTTCCATAATCGAGGTTAGCAGACCTCTACGCTGGTCGGACAGCTTCTTTCGGCGAAAAACCGAAATGAGATGAAGCCAAAATGACATGGTGTTTTATCCCCTTCTGGATGACTGGACCGACTGTATTTCTGCTAACACCACTGTCAAAAATTTTACACCAACAGCTCACCGAGCGTCCGCACCATCACGCCTGTTCCACCCTTGGACTCCCAGGAGCGCTCACGATCCAGATACGCCGTTCCGGCAATATCCAGATGCACCCAAGGCCTCTCCTCGGCAAAAGCCCCGATAAACAATCCACCGCTGCTGGCTCCGCCGAACCGGCCGCCGCTGTTCTTCATGTCCGCTGCATCGCTCTCCAGCTGCTTGCGGAATTCCGGATATGCGGGCAGCTGCCAGATCCGTTCGCCTGCTTTCTTGGACGCAAGCATCACTTCCTGCAGCAGGGTCTCATCATTGGTCACGGCACCCGTAGCCACATTGCCCAGCGTGACCAGTACAGCGCCTGTCAATGTAGCCACATCGACGAGTCTCGTTGCCCCGCGGCGGATAGCCATGGTCAATCCGTCTGCCAGTACCAGACGGCCCTCGGCATCGGTATTGACAACCTCAATGGTGAGACCGCTCATCGTCTTGATCACATCGCCCGGCTTGAACGCGCGGTCCGACGGCATATTCTCAGCAGTAGGGATTACAGCCACCACGTTAACCGCAGGCTGAAGCTCGCCGATTATGCGCATAGCGCCGAGCACAGCCGCGGCGCCTCCCATATCGGAGATCATAGCCTCCATTCCCTGCGGCTTCTTGAGCGAAATCCCGCCGGTATCGAAGGTAATGCCTTTGCCGACAAGACCCCAGACATCCTTGTCCTGTGGGGCACCGTTATAGTGAAGTACGATCATTCTTGGCGGATTGGCGCTTCCCTGTCCGACGCCCAAGAGTCCCCCCATCCCCTGCTCCGCTGCGGACCATTCATCGAGAACCTCACAATCCAGACCATGCGTCAAAGCCAGGGCTTCCGCCTCTTCCGCCAGCATCTCGGGGGTAAGCTTATTGCCCGGCAAATTGACCAGGTCGCGCGCATAGCCAACCGATTCCGCGAATACCGTGCCGCGCCGTATCCCTGCATCCCAGGAAGCGGCAGCATGCGCCTGCGAGCCTGCGTGCGTATAATTGACGGTCTGAAGCGTCGACTGCCGCTTCTCCTCGTCCTTCTTCTCCGACTTGCGGCTGAAGCTGCCGAGCAGGTAGCCTTCCGTCAAAGCCTGCGCAAACTCTATAACCATAGATTCCTGTGTAATGATAGAGATCCCTCCGGGCAGAATCTGACGGACAGAAACAGCCTTCACCCGCTTAGCCGACTTCGCGGCTGCCGCTGCAGCATCACGAAGACTATCAGCGTTCAGATCCGTACTCGGCACGCCGACGTAAATGACATAGGCTTGCGGAAGAAGTCCAAGCGTAGCCAGACAAAGCGTCTCCCTGGGCTCCGCGTTGAATAGTTTGCTATGAAAATGAGTTCTGAGAGATTCATCAAGCTGGGGATGAACCCACTGCGCATCCGCCGCCTCCTCCGCACGCAACTCTTCCCGGCTCACGAAACAGACAATCGTATCGAATTCTGCTTCTTGCGCCGCGTATGTAAACTTTATACTCACCCGAATCACCGCTTTCATTATTCATATTCCTTTTTTTGTATGCAAAAAATCGGGTTGAACCGATTTCTGAGTACATACCCAGAACCAAGTTTATAACCCGATTCTAATCGTTTATTCCACCAATGGCAAATAGATATTGAACTCCGTTCCCACGCCGCTGTTGCTGGATAGCCGTATGGTCCCGCCATGATTGCGGATGATCCGGTAGCTCACCGAGAGTCCCAGACCTGTACCGGCTGCCTTTGTCGTGAAAAAGGGCTCAAACAGCTTTGCTTTCGTCGTATGATCCATGCCTTGTCCATTGTCGCGTATCGTAATTTCCGCATAGGTGCCGTCACGCATGGTCACGATATCGATCAATCCCGAACGTTCGTCTTTCATCTCCTCGATGGCATCCATGGCGTTGCGCACGATGTTCAGAATCACCTGCTTGATCTGCTTCACATCAATCGATACCGTGAGCTCTTCATCATAGGATTCAAACTGGATTTGGCAGCCCTTCATATGAGCTTCGCTTTCGCACAGCAAAATCACTTCCCGAAGCAGCGAATTGATGGGAATATTCTGTTTCATGGGAGCAGACGGCTTGGAGGAGTTAAGAAACTCATAAATGATATCGTTAGCCCGGTCGATCTCAGCCAATATAATCCGGGCATATTCTTCTTTTCCAAGCTGCAGTAAATGTGGGCGCAGAAGCTGAATGAAGCCCCGGATCGATGTCAGAGGATTGCGGATCTCGTGGGCGATCGCCGCCGCAATCTTGCCCAGCATCGCCAATTTATCGTTCTGGTAAGCGCTCTGCTCGATCTGCTTATACTCCGTTACATCCTTCACGCTGAACAAATAATCGCCATCCAGCTGATCCCCGTATGTAACCGTCACCAGCATATGGCGGCCGCTGGAATCCTGAAACTCCATATAACGGCTTCTTCTCAGAAACATTTCCTTATACAGCTTTATCAAAATACGTTTGGTGCCCCGCCGCAGCTGCGAGTTGGCCAGAATTTCCCGAAGATTGCAACCGATGAGTGTTTTGCGGGGAATATCAAGCATCTTGGCCATCTGCAAATTAATAAAGGACAGGATGCCATCGCTGTCAAATATCGCAATGCCGCTGTCCATGTGCTGCAGCACATTCTCGTATTTATTTTTGACCATCCGAAATGAACGATGGGAACTCAGCAGCATATCGCGCATTTCATTAAAGCGCTGCTCCGGAGTCTCATCCGGCTGCAGCCGGAATCTGAAGGCTACCATCAGCTCAATCAGGAAAATAAAGGACCGGCTGTACAGTTGAAGCGCTTCTTCAGATTCCACATTCGCCACCAGCGTTTGCATGGATTCCTCATGTATCGCGATGATGTCCTCCGGATGAATGCCATGCAGCAATTTTCCTATTTCGGTCGCTTGAAAGAGTGATGCCTCGCTGCCGCTGCGAATATACTCGGCAAGAGCCGGAAAGTAGCGTTTTCGAATTGCTTGCATGTTCTACCCCTCTCCTGCAGCACAAATCGGTTAATCGATATGAAGCGGAGAGACCAGCCATTTACGAAACGTCATCACAGTCCCGTGTGCACGATCACGTATCATATCCATATCATCGACGAGCTTCTCCACATTGGTTATTTGGCCCCGGCTCAGTCCATGAAATTGGTCAAACAGCCGCACTTCGATGCCGAGCTCCGATTCTCCTCTGCATCCGGCGATGGTTCGTATTCCCATATATCCTTTCTCACTGAATGCATTCAGCTTTATTGCCAATTCTGAAATGATATACGCAATAATCGTCTGATCAACGAGACCAAAGCCGATCGCTTTTGCAATGCCCCTTCCTCTCTGACGTGCGATGATGACATCGGCCGTCCCGCGAAAATGGAACATTTCCACTATACGATATCGCCTCCACTTCGTTAAACCAATTATTCCTGGTCTGCTTCCAAGTAGGGATATGCCTATACTAATCATAGAGATATCATCTATTTTGTGTCAACAGGAGATACTGTCGAAATACGCTGTTCCAAAAAGGAACAATATACCCAAGCTTTCGTCCCTGTTTCGGGACGAATTTGTAATATTGTGGTTAATATTACTTATTCGGGGATGGTTCTGTAATATTCTGGTTATTATTGCTTGTTCCCACCCGATCGCCGATCATCGGAGTCTCCCGGATTCTTCTCCCTTTTTTCGTCAAAATCGCGGCCTTTGGAAGTGTTTTTTGCCTCTTCCCGCCCGCGTCCTTGTTTGGATTCCGATTGGTCGTCCCGGGAGCGCTCCTGCTGATGCAGATTCCCGCCCCCTGTGATCCCATAGCTTCTATTATTCAGCCCATCCCGGTTATCGCTGCTGCGATGCCGGCTGCTGTCCTGGTTTTTACTGCTGCCGCGCTGGTTATTAACCTTATCCTCGTTCTGCTTGCGGCTATCCTTATCATGCCTTTTCGGGATGGGATGCTTCTTATCTGCAAGTGCCCCGTTTGCCTCATTTGGATGCAGCGCCGTATTAACCTCGCTCCCCTTCTTTGGCGAAGTTTTGCTGGTATTCGCTTTGCTATCGGAGCCTTTTTTAACCCCGGAATCCTTGCTGGCAGCCGTTTCTTTCTTATCCTTGTTATTTCCCGAGGGTGCGGCATCCTTCTCATTTGTCCCGGGCTGCTTCTCCTTATCCGCCGTTTGCGATTGATCAGACGCCGTATCTTTCACCTGGCTTTGCAAATCCTTCTCCTGCTTCAGCAGCTCCTGGAGCTGCTTCTTGTTCTGATCAGGCTGAACCTTCTGCGTATCACCGACAACCGCTTTGACTCCTCCCCAGTCCTCCGTGGTATGGGAAATCGAATGTTTCTTCAATTCCTCTACCGTAACCTCATGCCCCTGGCTCTTGGCCAGCAAATAAACAGCCATTTTTCCGGTAGATATTCCCTGTTCATTGGCTTCATCCCGCACTTCCTTCGGCGCAGACAACGTCGTCACTTCAACATGGGCTTCGCTTGGGAGAGAGGATTCGGCCAGCGCCTTTTGAACTGCTTCATCCATATGCTGCGTCAGCATCGATTCGTAGAATACGTCGTCATCCTGCCTCATCATAATGCTTGTAATGACAATATTGCCTTCATGATTTGCAAAATAAGGCCTCGCTTGAATACGCTCCATAATCGACTCCGTCACCTGCTCCAGAGGCAAATCACGGAAGGGAAGATCTGTAATGACAGCAGCTCCCGCCTGATTCAGGGCGCGAAGCTCAATCACGCGCTCGCTCTCGTCAATTCCCAGCTCCAGGCTAGGATTGATATCCATCGTCAAATATGCGGCCACAGCCGAATGCTCCTTGAAGGGTATCAGCAGCAAAGGTATGAGAAGAAGAAGCGTGAGCGCGACAGCCAGCGCGCTTAAGCGGTATATCCTGCGCGGACGATTCCGTCTGGCATTCGCCGGAAAAGTTATCTCTTCGCCGATGGATGCATCCGGTTTGAAAGGCACCCGATAGAATGAGCCATCAGGCGTCAGCACGATCAAATGACGTTTGCCTACCTCCATTATGATTCCGCGATTCATACTCTCTCTCCCTTCGACGGCGCTGCTTCCCTGTAAGATGATAGAACGGGCTCCAAATAATGCTGGAGATAAGGGTAGTCCCCATGCTGCAGCACAGCTAGTGCAATCAGATATTTGCGATTCCGCTCAATGGTTTTTCTCGAAACTCCGGAAACCTCACAAAGCTCTTTGACCGGGAGCTTGCGGGTCGTTTTCAATGTCATGTACATCCCTGGATCCGAAGCCAGACTGCAGCTAATAGCAATCAGCATCTGCCGGGAATCCGTATGCTTAGGCGATAAATCCGGCAAATCCATAAAGGAAATGCCATACATTTGCAAATTACGGTTATATTCAGCAATTTCCATTTTCCTGGAGTCCGCCTCTTGAGAAAGCTGATAGCGGTGAACCGATTCCCGCAGTTCAATGGGATTTACATTTTGTCCCTCTTCATCCAAACTATCAAAAGCGCTGTAGGGTACACATAAGTGATGGCGCTGTTCTTTTCGCACATAGTCAATAAGCCTGCGCCGGATCACCGTTTCGACAAACCCGAGAAACGATTTTCCTGCCTGGCTTGAAAACTGCTCAATCGCCTCGTTGAAGGCGCTGAGCGCAATACTGAACTCATCATCCCGCATGGGATCTATGTATCTTTTACAAAAACGGCTCGTAACTTTAGCGATATACGGCTTATAGGCAGCGATGAATTCATCGCGCGAAGCTTCACCGGAACGGATAAGCTCCACCATCGTCTCGGGACTGGCCCTGTCGTGCTTCTGCGGCGGCAAGCCGGCCCCGTGTTTGCCGAATAATCGTTTAAATACGACGAGTAGCAACCATTCCACCTCACCTTACATGCTTCGTGCTGATCCTCTGTCTTGAGGGGGTGTAACAACCTGTTCTTATCAAAGAAAAAAGCCCCCTTGACAAGGAGGCGTAAACCGTTAACAATATCCTTCAGATGTCCGCCGCTTACGAAGTTTGTTACGCCGCTGGCTTAGCGTTCCCAGCCTTCGTTTCAATTCCGTTTGCCAAGCTTCATCAGAAATTTGTTTAGCAAAGCAGAGCAGATCAAGTGCCATATCGATCTGATTTTGTACGACGTCCATGGGATCCTCGTCCTCGTTGTTTACGCAGTTCTCGAACAGGGTCACATTGTCCTGCTCCACATATTCAAGAAAATCGACTTCGGAAGCACCGTCGCCGTGGGCATATTCAGCCAAGATTTCATATTCGTTCTCAACCATATGATGAATTTCCACTCGATGACATACCGGACAGAATAGAATAGGAACATTATGAATATGTGTACGAAAATGTTTTAACGTACCGTTTGTGCCAATCATGCTTGCACCGCAACAGAAACTCATGACAGTCTCCCTCCTTACTCCACATTGAACATCTGTAAGAATCAGGTTTTAAACTTTTATAAAGGTATTCGTCACCTATGTTTATAATTCCTGCTTGACTGCGGATTAATACCCGCCCTACTTGACCGGCCTTCGTTTGCCACAGGCGGGGAATACGGCGAAAACCCGGCAGTCTCACGGAGACTGCCGGGTTTTATTGATTAATAAAGGAAAAATTTATTTCGCAACCAGATGTTTGTCGCCTGGTTTCCAGTTGATCGGGCACAAGCCGCCGGATTGCAGCGCCTGCAGAACACGAAGCGTTTCTTCAACGCTGCGGCCTACATCGTTATGGTTAACGACTTGATATTTGATTTCGCCTTCCGGATCGATGATGAACAGGCCGCGAAGCGCAATGCCTTCTTCTTCGATCAGGACGCCGTAGTCACGGGCAACACTTTTCGTAATATCTGCGGCAAGAGGGAAGTTCAATTTGCCAAGACCGTTATCGTTAACAGGTGTATTGATCCAAGCGCGGTGGCTGTGTTTGCTGTCTACGCTGACACCCAGAATTTCGGTTTTCAGCTCGCTGAATTGGCTTGCTGCTTCACTAAGAGCAGTGATTTCTGTCGGACATACGAAAGTGAAATCCAACGGATAGAAAAAGAGCACTAACCATTTGCCTTTGTAGTCTGCAAGGGATGCATTGCCGAAATCTTGTCCATTTCCAGTCACGGTTTCCAAAGAGAAATCAGGAGCCGGACGACCTACCAAACGTTCTGCCATTTGTGAATACCTCCTAAGGTTTTTTCGCGCTTTTGCTTCCGTGACCACTTCCGCTTGTGCGGCAGTTTGTCCAGGAAAGCTTGCGCTTTGATTATTCGGCGCCTCCCTTCACCCAGTCCCGATTGGTACGGATGACCGGATTTGGGAATTGCATGCGCCTAAAGAATTCTTGCCCTGTTTAAAATCCTAACATCACTTTGTAACAAAGTCAAGAATGAAATAATTACTTTTTAATAATTATTATAAATTATTTCTTCATAGCGGCAATAATCAAATCGCCCATGGCAACGGTGCCGATCGCCTTGCTTTTATCAACCGCGATATCTCCCGTGCGGTGGCCGGCGTTAAGCACGGATTCAACGGCATCCTCGATCGATTGCGCAGCATCCTTATAGTCAAAGGTCAGCCTGAACATCAGCGCAACGGAAAGAATAGTCGCGATCGGATTGGAAATGCCTTGTCCCGCAATATCAGGCGCAGAACCATGTACCGGCTCGTAGAGGCCGAAGCTTCCTTCGCCCAGGGATGCGGATTGCAGCATACCGATTGAACCGGTCAGCATCGCCGCTTCATCGCTCAGAATATCGCCGAACATGTTTTCCGTTACGATAACATCGAAGCTTGACGGACGGCGGAGCAGCTGCATTGCGCAGTTATCGACCAGAACATGCTCCAGCTCCACATCGGGATAGTCAGGGGCGATCCGGTTCACAACCTCGCGCCACAGGCGGGAGGTTTCCAGTACGTTCGCCTTGTCGACCGATGCCAGCTTCTTGCGGCGTGTCCGGGCTATCTCGAATGCCTGGCGGACAATGCGCTCAATCTCCGTAACATTGTATACGCAAGTATCCACGGCTTCTTCGCCGCCTGCACCCTCGCGGCGGAATTTCTCGCCAAAATAAATTCCCCCGGTAAGCTCGCGCACAACAATCAGATCTGTGCCTTCAAGCACTTCAGGCTTCAATGTAGAAGCTTCTTTGAGGCAGTCAAATACAGTTGCCGGACGAATATTGGAGAACAGACCGAGCGCCTTGCGAATGCCGAGCAGTCCGGTTTCGGGACGAAGCTCCTTCGGATTGTTATCCCATTTGGGTCCGCCAACCGCTCCAAGCAGCACTGCGTCGGCCCCCTTGCAAATATCGAGCGTTTCCTGAGGCAGCGGAGTGCCCTTCTCGTCGATGGCGATACCGCCGAACAAGCCATGCTCGGTTTCGAACTGGTAACCGAACAGCTCCTCGGTTCTCTTCAATACTTTAAGCGCCTCGGCTACAACTTCCGGTCCGATTCCGTCGCCCGCGATGACCGCTATTTTTTTCACGTCTGCCATAATGGTAATGAACTCTCCTTTGAATGGGGCTGCTGCCGCTCTTGAGGTCGCGATGCGTTCGCTGCCGAAGCTGACAGCCCTTTTGATTATGATTCTCAGTCTATGTTCAGTTGTACCATATTTCCGCGCATAAGACAAAGATATTAAAGCTATGACTTTTATAGGCGTTACGCATAAGCATATAACCGGGCAGTTAAGAGTAAACGGGCTTATTTTGCTTCTGCTTTCATGGAATCAGCTTTGGGCAGTTCTACGCAGTCTCTAGAACAACCCCATGTCCTTGGCTTTTTGGGCAGCATCCTTGCTGCTTTTGCCGCCCAGCTTGCGCAAAATATTGGTTACATGATTTTTGACCGTACGCAGCGACAGAAATTCCTTCTCCGCAATCTCGGATTGACTGTATCCTTCATGAATCATGGATAGCAGCTGCAGCTCTGAGGGAGTAACCTGCCGCTTGAACTTATCCACCTCGTATTCACGCTCCAGCTGCTTCAGGCGCCGGAACTCCTCCAGCATCTGGCGGGCCGCGGAGGCATCAATCGACGAATGATCGGCTGCCGCCTTGCGGACAGCTTCGGGGATTGTCGAGAAATCCGATTTGACCAGGTAATTAACCGCCCCGGCACGGAACGCTTCCACAACGAATGCTTTATCATCCATAGAGGTCAGCATAATAATCCGCGCATCCGACGACAAAGGGAGCTCTCCTGCAAGCCTCAGCCCGTCAGGGCTGTCGGCAAGCATAATATCAAGCAGGATGACATCCGGTCTCACCTCACCCGCACGCTGCAGTGCATTCTCCGCCGTATCCGCCTCCGCAACCGTTCTCATGTCTGGCTGACTGTTAATGTAGGCGGCCAGCCCTCTGCGCCAATCGGGATCATCTTCCACAATCATCACTTGTATGCGGTTAACATCTGTCATCGCCATGCTCCTTTTGCCTGTTTAATCGCCGGAAAATGGAAGGACACTACAGTTCCCCTGCCGGGCTCGCTTTGCAACTTCAGCTCGCCGCCCTGCCGATGCATCAGCTGGCTGCAGTACGCCAGACCAAGCCCGAAATTCATGGCTTTGCCGCTTTTCGTCGTAAAGAAGGGCTCTGTGACTTTGCGCAGATGCCGCTTTTCGATCCCCACGCCGCTGTCGCGCACCTCAATGGTGCTGCCGCGCTTTCCGCCAATCACTCTCACTCTGAGCTCTCCGCCTTCCGGCATCGCTTCAACCGCGTTGGACAGCACATTGTTGATCGCCTCAGCCGTTTGCGCGGGATCAGCCAGAACAGCAGCTCCCTCATCATAGTCGGCATGAAGAACGATCCTGCCCTGGAGCCGGGGCTTAAGCGCCTTCAACTGATCGCGAACGAGAGGAGCAAGACTGATCTGCTCCGGCTGCAGTCTGAGCTCCTGGGTGCGCTCGTGCACGCTGCGGATCATTTCCTCGATATGCACGGCAGCGGAACCGATGACGCGGATATCATCCCGCAGCTCCTCATCCGGTTCAGCCGCCCGCTCGATTTTGTCGCTGAACAGCTTGATTTTGCCAATGTCATTCTTGATGGCGTGATTGAGCATGGCTGTGCCGCTTGTAATCGCCCGCAGCGAGAAATCCAGTCTTTTGCGCTCAATAAGCAGCTGAACCCCAAGAAAACCAAAATTAAACAACGCTACTATAAAAACTACAAATGCAAAGGCGATTGGCCACACATTATAACGCCACATGCCGTAAACGCCGAATAAAGGCAGCAAATAATTCATAAACAGCGCAATCAGGACCGCTGGAAGGACCGCGGCCATCATCACCGCATGCGCTCTCCGGTCAGCCGGATGGCGGTCACGCTTCATAAGGAGCAGTACGGCTCCCAGAATCATATAGGGAATTGCCCATATCGCCAAAAGTCCAAAATGGACAGGGGTATTCGAGGTGACCGGAACCGCCAGCATCCCCACGGGGAACAGCAGCGCTGCAATTGGAAGCTTCCTGGCCCAGGAGAATGGAATCGCCCCCACGTGATAGGCGGAAGCAAAGCAAAGAAATGCGTATGGCAGAACATAATAGCTTATCCAGGAGCAGCCCCGCTGAAGAATGCGCAGCAGCTTCTCACGATCGTCATTGATCAGCCCGGATTCAAGCCAGGACAAAATCCAGCCCTCAAGAACGGAGGCCAGGGCTCCAGTCCCGCCGCAGAACGCGACCAGACTGAGCCAGCGAACGACGACGCTCTTCCGGTTGGTTGCCATCAGCAAGGCAGATGTGGTCCACAGCGCGATCCAAACAAATAACATCCGCTTTACGATCCTCCCAAAACATATATACCCCATTATAGCATGGGTTCATAGACCTAGGCGGGAAAAAAACGAAGACAGGCGGACATCAAATGCTATATATTCTGACTGAGAACCGAAAAAAACGCTTCAGCTCCACCAATCAAAGGCAAGGCTGAGGCGTTCTCTTTTTGCGGTCATGCTATTATTACGGACATCGGCTTTAAATCAGGCTCATCTTGTCGCGCCGGCCCGGCGACTTGCGTTTATCGATCAAACGATTAAGCGCATCGATATAGGCGCGTGCGCTGGCTTCCAGAATGTCGGTGCTCAGGCCGCGGCCCTGCGCCGATACGCCTTCCTGACCAAGCACGACATGGACCTCGCCAAGCGCGTCCTTGCCCTGTGTAACAGACTTGATCGAGTAGTCTTCCAGCTCGACCACTTCTCCGGTCACCGCATCAATCGCATTGTAAATCGCATCGACGGATCCGTTGCCCTCGGCTTTTTGTTCCCTTACACCGCGCTCCTCGATGCTGATACGGACAGTGGCGCTTGGCACCGACTGGTTGCCGTAGCTGACCTGGATCGTTTCCAGTGTAAAGATTTCGGGCGTATCCACCAGCTTCTCCTCAAGAAGCGCGCGAATATCCTCATCGCTGACATCCTTCTTCTTATCGGCCAGATCTTTGAATTTCGCGAACGCCTTGTTCACGGACTCCTCGTCCAGTTCATAGCCTAAATCGATAAGCTTCTCGCGGAAGGCGTGCCGTCCGGAGTGCTTGCCAAGAACAAGCTTGGATTCCTTCAAGCCGATAATATCAGGGGAAATAATCTCGTAGGTCGTTTTCTCCTTCAGCATGCCGTCCTGATGGATCCCGGATTCATGCGCGAATGCGTTTGCTCCCACGATTGCTTTGTTGCCCGGTACGACCATGCCGGTCAGCTTGCTGACCAGACGGCTCGTCTTGGCAATTTCGCTCAGCGTGAGCGACGTCTTCGCCTGGAAGAAATCAGCGCGCGTCGCAAGCGCCATCGCGACTTCCTCGATTGCGGTATTGCCCGCACGCTCGCCAATTCCGTTAATGGTGCCTTCAATCTGATCGGCGCCGTTCAGAATCGCCGCCAGCGCATTGGCTGTTGCCATTCCCAAATCATCATGACAATGCGCGCTCAGCTGAATCTTCTCGATGCCCGGAACCTCCGATTTCAGCGTTTTGAAGATATGGCCGAACTCGGATGGATTCATATAGCCCACCGTGTCCGGAATATTAACGACCGTCGCACCGGCGCGAATGGCCATCGCCGTTACTTCACAGAGAAAATCAAGCTCCGTGCGGCCGGCATCCTCCGGGGAGAATTCCACCTTATCAAAATACTGTTTCGCATAACGGATCGCTCTCTCGGCTGTTTCCAGCACCTGCTCCTTCTCCATCCGCAGCTTGTGCTTGCGGTGAATCGGCGACGTAGCCAGAAACAAGTGGATGCAGGGATCCTGCGCACCCTTCAGCGCTTCCTTGACCGCGTCAATATCCTGCTCCCGCGAGCGGGCCAGACCGATGATTGTCGCGTTCTTGACGGCGCGCGCAACCGCATTAACAGCCTCCAGATCGCCTGGCGAGGCGGCAGGAAAACCGGCTTCAATCCGGTCGACGCCCAGCTTCTCCAGCTGCAGGCCGATTTCGACCTTTTCTTTCGTGTTCAGGTTCACACCGGGTGATTGCTCGCCATCGCGAAGCGTCGTATCAAATACATAAATTTTACGCAAGTCGTACACCTCCATGAACGGAATGATCCCGGATGGCGAGACGGCCCCCTCATTTGCCAGGCAGGCAGTGCGGGGAGCGTCCCGATAATCCGGGATAAGATGCAACCGTATTTAAGAAGAAAAACAAGCCCGCCGTTCACATAGCGTGAACGACGCAGCCTTCTTTCCCCATCAGCTCATTCAAACAGTCGATTACTTCTTGATCCAGTGCATCAATTCACGAAGCTGTCCGCCGACAACCTCGATTGGATGCTCGGCTTCGTTGCGGCGCGTAGCCGTCAGCATAGCACGGTTGGATTGGTTCTCAAGGATGAAGTCACGGGCGAAACGTCCGGTTTGGATGTCTTCCAGAACGGCTTTCATCGCTTTTTTCGTTTCATCCGTTACAATGCGAGGTCCGGAAACGTAGTCGCCGTACTCGGCAGTGTTGGAGATCGAATCGCGCATGGAAGCAAGTCCGCCTTCATACATCAGATCGACGATCAGCTTCAGCTCATGCAAGCACTCGAAGTAAGCCATCTCTGGCGCGTAGCCGGCTTCAACCAGCGTTTCGAAGCCTGCTTTAACCAGTGCGCTTGCTCCGCCGCAAAGCACCGCTTGCTCACCGAACAAGTCGGTTTCGGTCTCTTCACGGAAGGACGTTTCGATAACGCCTGCACGCGTACAGCCGATACCTTTTGCATATGCAAGGCCGATTGCTTTGGCATTGCCTGTAGCATCCTGCTCGATTGCGATAAGCCCTGGAACTCCAAAGCCTTCTACATAGGTGCGGCGAACCATGTGGCCCGGCGATTTAGGAGCGACGAGCAGTACATCGGTATCTTTATTAGGGATAATTTGTCCAAAATGAACGTTAAAGCCATGGGAGAACAAGAGAGCCGCGCCTTTTTTCAGGTTTGGTTCAATTTCTTCCTTGTACACTTTGGCTTGCGTTTCATCAGGCATCAGGATTTGTACGACATCAGCGATTTTCGTCGCTTCCGCTACGGATAATACTTCAAAACCGTCGTTTTTAGCTTTGTCGGCCGATTTACCGGAACGAAGACCGATAACCACTTTCAAACCGCTGTCGCGCAGGTTTTGTGCTTGCGCATGTCCTTGGCTGCCGTAACCGATAACGGCGATCGTTTTACCTTGCAGAACGCTTTGGTCTGCATCTTTTTCATAATACAATGTAACTGCCATTGATAATAAAGCCTCCTTTAATTTGACCCTTTTGAGCGGGTGTTAAAGGAGGGATGGTCGGAATAAAGCTGCTATCCCGAGCTCCCCCGCTTTAACTCCCGCCCAAAATGGCGGTTCATGTTTAGCTTCTTCTACTACTTGGCGCTGCCGCGGATCATAGCGGTTACGCCAGTTCGTGACAGCTCGCGGATACCGTAAGGCTTCAGGAGCTCTACCATGGCGTCAATCTTGTCGGTATCGCCGACAACCTGAACCATCAGCGTGCTTGTGCCAATATCTACAACAGCTGCCCGGAACGTATCCACCACACCGAGAATTTCCGGACGGGATGAGGGTTCGGCATTGACCTTGATCAGTGCCAATTCGCGGCCAACCATAGGGTTGGCGCTCAGATCGATAACCTTGATAACGTCAATAAGCTTGTACAATTGCTTTGTTACTTGCTCAAGCGTGTGGTCATCGCCAGACGTGACGATGACCATCCGGGACAAGCCCGGTTCTTCGCTTGTCCCCACGGTGATGCTTTCAATATTGAACCCCCGGCGTCCGAACAAGCCGGAAACGCGCTGCAGAACGCCGGGTTGATCGTTTACGAGTACGGCGATTGTATGTTTCTTCATTCCGAATCCCCCAATAGCATATCATCGATCGTCGATCCTTGCGTAACCATCGGATAGACATTCTCGTCTTTGCGGACGACAAATTCGACAACAGCCGGTCCCGGATGATCCAAGGCCGCAATCCAGGCATCACGCGCTTCTTCCTTGTTCGTCGCACGGAAAGCCTTTACTCCATAAGCTTCAGACAGCTTTACGAAGTCGGGGCTGCCCGCCAAATCAATGTGGCTGGTCCGGTTCTCATAAATAAGCTCCTGCCACTGGCGTACCATTCCGAGCACCTGGTTGTTGATAATGGCCACTTTGACCGGTATGTTGTTAATCGCGCAAACCGCCAGCTCCTGTGCGCACATCTGCATGCCGCCGTCTCCATTAATGGAGACAACCAGCCGGTCAGGATGCGCCATCTGGGCGCCGATGGAGGACGGGAATCCAAAGCCCATCGTGCCGAGGCCCCCGGATGTGATCCAGGAACGGGGCTGATTAAAACGGTAATACTGCGCCGCCCACATCTGATGCTGACCGACATCTGTCGTTACAATCGCTTCGCCCTTGGTCGTCTCATGGATCATCTCGATAACCCACTGCGGCTTCAGCACCACTTCGGAATCGACGTAACCCAGCGGATGATCCAGCTTGGACTGCTGGATATGCGCACGCCAGGCATCGGCTTTGGCTGCATACTTCACTTCCTTGTTGGCCTGCTGCAGCACGGTTTTGATATCGCCAACGATCGGAATATCGGTAGGAACGTTCTTGCCGATTTCCGCCGGATCGATGTCAATGTGTACGATTTTTGCATTTGGAGCAAAGCCGTCGAGCTTCATCGTTACCCGGTCATCGAAGCGCGCTCCGATATTAACCAGCAGGTCGGCCCCTTGGATGGCTTTGTTGGCTGTAAAGGTGCCGTGCATTCCCGGCATTCCCATCCACAGCTCGTGGCCGCTCGGGAATGCGCCAAGACCAAGCAGCGTCGTTGTAATCGGCACGCCCGCTTTGGTGGCGAATTCATACAATTCCTCATGCCCGCCGGAATATACAACCCCTCCGCCTGCAAGAATGACCGGACGTTCCGCTTCCTCAATGGCTTTGATCATTTTGTCAATTTGCGGCTTCTTCGCCGAAACCGTCGGATTGTAGCCGCGGATGCTGACTTCGTTCACAGGCTTGAACATCGCCTTGTGCGAGGATACATCCTTGGGAATATCGATCAATACCGGGCCTTTGCGGCCAGTGTTGGCAATATGGAAAGCCTCATGGATAATGCGGGGCAGATCCTTAACGTCGCGCACCAGATAGCTATGTTTGGTAATCGGCATCGTAATGCCGGTAATATCCGCTTCCTGAAAAGCATCCGTCCCGATAAAATTCGTCGCTACATTGCCGGTGATGACGACAAGCGGCACCGAATCCATATACGCGGTTGCGATACCTGTCACTAAATTCGTAGCTCCCGGTCCCGACGTCGCTATACATACGCCGACTTTACCGCTTGCACGCGCATAGCCGTCTGCCGCATGAATGGCGCCTTGCTCGTGACGGGTCAGCAGATGATGGAAATCCGAGAATCCATGCATCGCATCATAAATGAACAATACAGCTCCTCCGGGATAACCGAAGACGCAATCGACACCCTCAAGCACCAAGCTGCGAAGCAGCATTTCCGAACCGGTAATGACATCTGGTTTACTCATTCTTTCCATCAATTCTTCTTTTGACCTTAGCGTTGCACTTTGAGCGACCATTAAGTCGTCCTCCTCTCTAGAAAAACAAAAAAACCTTCCGCGCCCTGACGCTTGTTCAGCGTCTAGGGACGAAAGGTATATCTTCCGTGGTACCACCCAGGTTTGTTATTCACTTCGCAGCAAATAACCTCAACAGGTAAGAACGGCGTGCATGCCATCGTTCATACCCTGGCACATTAACGTGTGCCCTACGATTTCCCCTAATACGGTCTCCACTATAAGATGCTTCAATCATCATCCAATCGGGAAAGCTTTTCAGGGAAACAGCTCCGAGGTGAGCTCGTTGGAAAGGGTTTTTGGCGACGGTTGCAGCAAATCCGTCCGCTCTCTGAGCAAAAGAGCCCTTAACACTTCGTCCTCTTCATAGCAGATACATTATTTTGTGAATATCAGAACAAAACCTGCTTGGCCGTTCCGATATTTCCGGAATATAACGCTTATCATCCATGACGACACATAGCCCAGCCCGATACTTCGTGCCAGCGATTACTTGCGTCATATGATGAGCTTCATCTTGCTTACAGCTTATTATATGCTTCGGCACCGGGTTAGTCAAGAACCATTATAAGCTTCTGCCGAAGCAAAAACTCAAGAAATCTATCCTTGCACTGCGGAGCAATTCCCGGCGTCCGTACATAAGATGGTAAAGCATAATAAAAGCCGGTATAAGCAGCTGCAAATTTAAGCCTGGCCGAAAGCGGGTTGATCTCATTGATTAGACGTAGACGGGCGCGGACCGATGATCCCGAGATTATCCGCCTGATAATCAGGGAACTGATCCCTCTTTCCTATACGACATCCCCCAGGGATGCGCAAGCAATCCGCGACCTGCCCAAGCGGCTTCGTGACGGCGTCACCTTCGTCGCTGCACGAACAAAAACGAGCACGCCGATGGGCTTCGTCCATCTCTATATACGAGGTGAGACGCTGCTTTACGACATGCTCGCTGTTCATCCCCAGCATCGGGGAAAACAGCTGGGAACCCAATTGATGGCACAAGGGGAAGCATACGGGCGGATTCACAAATGCAAAATAGCCCGGTTATTCGTGGATTACAGCAATCCCCGCGCAATGCGGCTTTACACCCAGCTTGGCTATGAAACCGTCCGCGACCTGCCAGAATATCAATGTTATGAAATGATCAAATCATTGACAACTTCTTTTTAATACTCCTAATCTGCAGAACGGCAGTTATTAATAGAAGTTTTTAAATCCCGGCTGGCAGCATGGACCTCCGAAGCCGCCGCCGAAGCCGCCGCCATAAGGGCCTCCAAAGCCGCCGCCACCGAAGCCACCGCCGAAGCCACCAAAGCCACCGCCGAAGCCGCCGGCAAACGGAAGTGTGCCGATCGCCAGTAAATCAAACAGCACGAGCGGCAGAATCGCTTTGGTCTTGACTGATTTTGCTTTATCTTTGCCCGCCGGACGCAAATAGAGCTTATTCTGATGGACGCGGACGAGCTTGCCCGTCCGTACCGAGCCGTCTTTGCGAACCACATAAATGGTTTTGCCAACAAGTTTACGAGCTTGCTCATTGGAGACGCGTTGCATATGCAATCCCTCCTCTAATTTTCTTGCGAACCTTTACTCCCGGCATCCCGCTGCATCGGGCCATTCGCTTAAGGCACCGAAAGCTTAGTTGTCCTATATAGCTTATTCGGAACCGGCAATTAGGGACTGTACCGTTGTCCATAGGGGACAAAGATAGGCCGTGCGGTTGTCCTGTTTTTAGTTACTTCCTTGAGCATGGCAGCGGGATAGGGTCACATGCCTTGAATTCCGGAATTTCAATGGACGCAACAAAAAAGAGCCTGTTCCATAGATGGAAGGCTCTTTTTTGTTCATGCTATGTGTAAACGCTACGCGTTTACTTTCTCTTTTGCGATGCCTGCAAGCGAGTTGAATGCATTAATGTCATTGACAGCAAGGTCAGCGAGCATTTTGCGGTTCACTTCAACTCCAGCTTGTTTCAAGCCGAACATGAACTTGCTGTATGACAGCCCGTTCAAACGTGCTGCAGCATTGATACGAACGATCCACAGTCTGCGGAAATCGCGTTTGTTGCGGCGACGGTCGCGGTATGCGTAGAGCAGCGACTTCATCACTTGCTCTTTTGCTGTTTTAAACAGGCGATGCTTGGAGCCGAAGTAGCCTTTAGCCAGCTTCAAAACTCTTTTACGACGACGTGCGCGGACAAATCCGCCTTTAACTCTTGCCATGAATAGAAACCTCCCGAATGTTGGTTATGCTTATGTTTACTCTCGTAATGTACTATTTCAAGTTTGAAAGACCTTGCTTCAAGCGGCGTACATCGCCTGCTGCCATAAGCGGCTGCGTTGCCAGTACGCGCTTTTGACGGGCTGACTTGCCGGAGAGCAAATGATTGCGGAACGCCTTGAAGCGTTTCACTTTGCCGGTACCGGTAATTTTGAAGCGGTCTTTCAAACTGCTGTGTGTTTTCATTTTAGGCATTTGGTGATCCTCCTCATAGATTAAACCTTAGTTGGTTGTTTTGGGCGCCAATATCATGATCATGCTGCGGCCTTCAAGCTTCGGCATACGTTCCATCACGCACAGATCGGCAACTTCCTTCGCCAGCCGGTCAAGAATTTTCTGACCGACGGATGCATGCGTAATTTCGCGGCCGCGGAAACGGACGGAGCATTTCACTTTGTCGCCTTCACCCAGAAATTTCACAACATTGCGGAACTTTGTCTGGTAGTCGTTCTCGTCGATATTGGCACGGAACCACACTTCCTTGGTATCCACAATCTTCTGATTCTTGCGGGCTTCCTTCTCTTTCTTCTGCGTTTCATAGCGGAATTTGCCATAATCCATGATGCGGCAAACCGGCGGTTTCGCAGTGGGCGCAATGTTAACAAGATCCATGTTTAAATCGATTGCCATTTGCAGCGCTTCACGAAATAATTTGATTCCGATTTGTTCTCCATCGGCGCCTACTACACGTACCTCGCGGGCCCGAATTTCATCGTTGATTTGATGTTCCCTGCTAATAACCTGCCACCTCCAAATTTTGCGAATCACAAACAAAATAAAAAATGCGGATCCGCACGGACCCGCATTCCATTAACCAAGATTGTAGGCATTTCAATCATCGCCACTCTCTAGCGGCGAGCCTAAGTCAATCATCGATCGCGAACCAGCCAGCCGACTGCCGGACAGGTGAGAAGCGGGTGCTTCTGCTTTTGCTTAACACCAGACATGCTGGCGCTACCGAATTAATATAGCATAACAATCCAATTGATGTCAATCACCAAATGACAAGCGGAGTCAGATCAGACCTGTTTGCTTTGCACTTCTTCCAGACGTAGCACACGCGTATGCTGGGTATGGCTCCATTGCTTGTTGTTTTGTGTAAAGAAGGCATAGAACGTAATAGGCAGCCATGAGAGCTGGAATACGATCATGGACAGCAGATGCGCATACATCTTGCCGGATTTGATGCCTTCCAGAATCATCACGAGCGGGAACATGACCGCTGTTGCTGAGATCGCAACAATCGGCACCCAGTACGGCAGGTAATAATAAATCGACGTAAATGCATTATGGGCAGGAATTATATTATCCATCCAGAGCATCGCAGTCGCTACAAAGCCGATAAAGGTGTTGTACACCGAGATGGAGTACAGTGCGGCATCGAATTTCACAAAATTGCGCTCCTTGATGCTCGCCCACAGCAGCGGGAAGAAGTAATGCCGCGCTACTGTAAAATGCCCCTGCATCCAGCGCAGACGCTGGCGCGATGAAGCCTTGAAGGTCAGCGGCTTCTCGTCGTATACCTTGGCGTCGTAATTAAGTACCGGGTGAATACCGCGTTTTACACACCGCATCGAGAACTCCAGATCCTCTACCAGGCTGGTTGCTCCCCAACCCATTTCCTTCAACAGCTCGGAATCAAAGCACATGCCTGTTCCTCCGAGGTAGTTGGCCATGTTCAGGTTTCTGCGGGACAGCTGCCACAGCCGGTTGCAATACCAGTACGTGATGGCATACGATGCTGTAACCCATGAATCGGCAGGATTCTTCGTATCCAGATAACCCTGAATGACTTTCTTGCCTTCACAAAGGTCATTATTCATGTGGACGAGGAAATCGTTGCCGACTAGGTTGTCGGCATCAAACATGACGATCGCATCGTACTGGCGGGGCATGCCCCAGAGCTCCTTGAGCATCCATTCAATCGCATGTCCTTTGCCGCGCAAATGCGGATTTTTCCTCTCGCAGGCATGAACACCGTGGCTCCGTGCAATATCGGCGGTGGTATCTGTGCAGTTGTCGCAAATGACAAAAATATCGTAAAGTTCTTTCGGATAATCAAGCTTTTTCAAGTTTTCGATTAATGCCCCGACCACCTGCGCCTCATTGTGAGCGGCGACAAGCACTGCGAATGACTTTTGCGGTTTGTGGTTGAGATGTCTTTTTTTTCTGACGATGCCGAATAACGAAATTGTAAACTGGTAAACACCGACGAAAGCCAAGAAGATCTGGAAAAAAATTAAAAGAGAATTGACCATAACTTTTACTGCCCCCTTGAGACCCCATTTTTCATATTCTCTCTGTTTTTTGTTGCGTGCGTTGTTCATTGATGCGGTTTTATGTTTGTTTTCCGCAGCCATAATGATTTTCCACACAATTATTCTTTTTGTCAAAAGCGCAAATGGCCTTTTTTCGGTCATGTAAGCTTGGAAAAGGGCTTACATAACCATTCAATGAGCTCAAACCATGTTTTTCTGTCGTTACTCCCTTATTTTGACTCATTTACGAAAAATGCTGCCCATTTACTTAACGAAAATACAATGGGAAAAGTTTCATCCAAGCCTGTTTCCAATGTGACGAAATGATGAACGCAAAGGCATATTTCCATCATTCACCATTGGAGACGGCGTTTTGGACAGTATCCTAACTTAAGCTTCTCATGTATCTCCATAACATCTTAACCATCCTATGCCGATTGTAAAACGGAAAATTTCGGTCAAAATACGATTAAATTCTCCTGTCCATGCAAAATAGGCGTTTTTCTTTGAATAAACGCCCCCAAATAGCTCGCAAGATACAAGAAACGACCTGCAACTCTAATTTGCACCCTAGTTCGTATAAGCCTATATGTGGTTAAATAGTGATAAGCAAATGATGCGGATTGACACAGCGTGAACAAATCGGCTGTAAACTGAAAATAAATTCGGAAAATCCAGCTTCGCCTTAAGGAAGGAGGTTTGCTCTGTGAGTCGAGTCGTGTACTGGCTGCAATCCAATGAGCAGCGGATATTTCTGTGGGTGAACCGCGGACCTTCCCATCGGGGTTTGAATAAGTGGCTTGGAAGATGGTTGAATATGATCACGCATACGGGCGGCGCGACGTTCACACTGGTCACCGCCCTATTATGCGCGCTGCTGGCCGCCGAGCCCTGGCATACCGCTGGTTGGCAGGCGGCGATTGCAGTCGCCATCAGCCATTTACCGGTCGCGCTTGTGAAGCGCAAATTCCGGCGTTTGAGACCGCATCAAGCTCTGCCGAAGGTAAACACAGTGCTTAAGCCATTATGTGATTCCTCATTCCCATCCGGACATACCACAGCTATTTTTGCCTGGCTGATGCCTTGGCTGGCCGCAGAATCCGCTCTGATGCCTCTGCTGCTGCCGGTCGCTCTTATTCTTGGCGTCTCCGTCGGATGGTCGAGGATGTATCTGGGACTGCATTATCCCTCTGATGTTGCGGCAGGGGCTGTACTGGGATCGCTGACCTCGATGCTGGTGTGCGCCACCTGGTCCTTCAACTGAGTCTGCCGCTTGGTTTCCCTGTGCGCAGACACAGCCTCTTGGCCGATGACAACCTCCACCCGGTAGATCGGATTGCCGCGATCGACAAATTTGGCTTCATATTCAGTCAGCACGAGATCGTCGCGCAATCCTTCCTTATGCAAATCGAGTGAGATGCTCCGCATATGAAGCTCCATGTCCGCGAAGCTGTTCAGCGAAAACTCGAACAGAGACTGGGAGTCCGTTTTGAAATGAATTTCACCGAGTGAATTCAGAATCTCGATGTATTTCGACACAAACCGCGAGTGGGTCAGCCTTCTTCGCGCATGCTTGCTTTTTGGCCAGGGATCGCTGAAATTCAAATGTATGCGCTGGATCTCACCGGGAGCAAAAATGTCTTCGATCGTCTCGATATTAGCCCGGACAAGCGCCAGATTCCGCGGATTCTCCTCCCCTTTTTCCGCCCAGGCGGTGCGCGCCTTGTCGCTTGCCCGGCGAATCAGCTCGTCGTACATATCAATGCCGATGTAGTTAATCTGAGGATTGCGAACGCTCATATCCGTGATAAAACGTCCTTTGCCCATTCCAAGCTCCACATAAATAGGATGGCCATTGTCAAATAATTCGCTCCAGCGCCCCTTGAGCGGCGCCGCCTCCAGAACGACGAGCTCCGGCTGCGCTTCCAAGCTTTCCCGAATTCCTTTTCTTCCTCTAAGACGCATAGTCGCTTGATTCCTCCAATATCGCTTTACCCTTATTCGTCCTTATTGTGCCGAACAACAGCGCGCTTGTAAAGACCAGCCTCAAATATAAAAAAACAAAAAGCCGATGGCGTCAGAAGTCTCGCCGCTCGGCTTAGGCTGTATATTCAAAAAACATTCTTTTAATTAAGTATCTGACGGGAATTGCCCTGCGCGCTATCCGATTCATAGGTTTCCACCAAAGCTTCATTCAGCTTCTTGCGAGCCGAAACTTCAATATTATGGTTACCATGAAAGCGTATACCGGCCAGTGCCATCATTTCCTTGCGTGTCAATTGAATCGTAACCTTCTCGTCCCCTTGGGGAATTTTCACTTGCGTGTTCATCCTGAATCACCTCACGGTTTTTAGTTAATAGAATTTCCAGAAAACCGACAAGCTATGACAAGTGATTGGAATAAGGGTGAAATAACCGAAAATGTTGATTTGTCGCACTTTTAATATAACACTTTATGTAAGGTATTGCAAGCCTTTTTCGTTAATTTGAGCGGACTTTTTTCCAGTAAATAATGGGGTTCTCCAGTCGTTTAAAACTGGATTATTTTTGAGATGGGGCGGCGGCGTAGCGCTCCGTGCAAATTTTCGATACAATTGTGATTAATGATTGCAAGATGACTTATGCAAGAGGAGAACATGCTATGCAGGCGATTACGCAGGTTGACCATCCGGGCGCTGCGCCCAGGCAGTGGTCGGATAAACGGTTCCATACCTGGAACTATGAAATGCGCGAGCAGTTCGGCGGGAAGGTATTCAAGGTCATGCTGGATGCAGGCTTCACCTGCCCCAACCGCGATGGCTCCATCGCTGCCGGCGGCTGCACATTCTGCAGCGCGCGGGGATCGGGAGATTTTGCCGGCAGCCGCCGGGACGATCTGGTCACGCAGTTTAATACGATCAGGGATCTGCAGCATCAAAAATGGCCCGAGGCGCGTTATATTGGATATTTTCAGGCTTATACCAACACCTATGCTCCTGTTGAAGAGCTCCGTGAATATTATGAAGCGATTCTGAGCCAGCCTGGTGTCGTTGGATTGTCGATCGCGACAAGACCGGATTGTCTGCCGGATGATGTGGTGGACTATTTGGCGGAGCTGAACGAACGAACCTATCTATGGGTAGAGATGGGGCTGCAGACGGTTCACGAATCCACGTCGCAATTGATCAACCGGGCGCATGATACCGATTGCTATAAGGATGCCGTCGCGCGTCTGCGGGCGCGAGGAATACGCGTATGCGCACATATTATCTACGGGCTGCCCCAGGAAACGCATGAGATGATGCTGGATACTGGACGCGCGGTGGCAGCCATGGATATACAGGGAATCAAAATCCACCTGCTGCATCTGATGCGCAAGACACCCATGGTCAAGCAATATGAAGCCGGTCTGCTGCGTTTTCTTGACCAGAATGAATATATTGGTCTGATCGCCGATACGCTGGAACTGCTCCCTCCGGAGATGATTGTCCACCGGCTGACCGGCGACGCTCCCCGCGACCTGCTTATCGGACCCATGTGGAGCCTGAAGAAGTGGGAAGTGCTCAATGCTATTGATGATGAGCTCAGCCGCCGCAATACCTGGCAGGGCCGGTTATGGGAGGCATAGGCTGAGAATGGGGTTCCTATCCGTTCTGGGCATGGCCCACAAGCTGGCTGCCGGCCGCCTGTCACCCGGAGATACAGCTGTTGATGCGACATGCGGCAATGGCAATGACACTCTGTTCCTGGCCGAGCAGATCGGCCCCCGCGGCCGCGTGTATGCCTTCGATATTCAGCAGCAGGCTCTGCGGCGCACGAAGGAGCGTCTTGCTTATTCCCTCCCCCGGGAGCGGATTCCCGAATTGTGTCTCATCCATGGCAGCCATGCCGGCATGGCCATGCATATCGCGGAGGATTCCAGGAAGCGTCTGGGCGCTGTCATGTTCAATCTTGGCTTCCTCCCGGGACCTGAGGCCGATACATCCATTATCACAGCGAGCGTATCTACGCTCGCTGCCCTGGATGCATCCCTTGGGCTGCTTCGTCCGGGCGGCATTTTGACAATCGTGCTGTATCCCGGCCATCCCGGAGGCGATCAGGAAGCGGCTGCTGTGGAGCAATGGGCGTCCTCGCTGCCCCAGGGTGCGGGACAAGCCGTACTGTACCGCATGCCGCAGAAGCCTGCCTCGCCCTTCCTGCTGGCAGTGGAGAAGAAATCAATCCAGACCAAAGACTAGTCCCGGGGCAATCGCTTGAAATTATAAGGAGGAATTCATAATGGCTGTACGTAAACTGGAGCATGTAGGCATCATGGTTAAGGATTTGGATCAATCGATTCCCTTTTATACCGAAGTAGTCGGTTTGAAGCATCTGTATACCATGACGCACACCAACGGCATCATTCGTCTTGCTTTTCTCGCGGGGGCTGACGCCCAGGAATCCCAGCTTGAGCTGGTGGAAGGCTACGAAGGAGAGCTGGCTGTTGAAGGCAGAACTCATCATACCGCCTTCACCGTGGATGATGTTGAGGCAGAATTTGCCCGTATCAAGCGGCTTGGCGTTCCATTAAAAGACACCGAAATCACGACATTGCCCAATGGAGCGCGTTATTTTTTCTTTTATGGCCCCGATGGCGAGTTTCTCGAGATGTTCCAGCCTGCACCTGGCCGGTAGAACCGGCACACCACGATACATAAATAAAGGAGAGATCCACTTGACACAAGCTTATCCCCTGCAATTCAAAGCCGAAATGAAAGAACGCATTTGGGGCGGCCGCGCCCTTGAACAGTTTGGACTCGAGCTTCCGGATGGCGCTATTGGCGAAGGATGGATGATCGGCGATCATCCTAACGGTATAACCAAAGTTATGAATGGCGGGCTGGCCGGGCTCGGACTTGACGACATCAGAGAAAAATACGGACGGGAATTCTTCGGAACAAAAGGATTTTCCGAGCGCAACGGCCGCTTCCCGCTGCTGATCAAGCTGCTGGATTGCAATGATGACCTGTCCATTCAGGTCCATCCGACTGATTCTTACGAAGGCCTACCCGCTGGCGAGCTCGGAAAGACGGAAATGTGGTATATTCTTGAAGCCAAACCTGGTGCTAAAATCATTTATGGCCTCAAAGACGGCGTTGACCGCGGCATTCTCGCCAAAGCCATTGAGGAAGGCAAGGTTATGGACTGTCTGCAGGAGGTCCCCGTGGAAGCAGGAGATGCCTTCTATATTCCGGCAGGGACCGTTCACGCTTTGTGCGCCGGTGTCGTCGTAGCCGAAATTCAGCAAAATTCCGATACGACCTACCGGGTGTACGACTACAACCGCCCAGGTCTGGACGGCAAGCTCCGCGAGCTGCATGTTGAAGATTCACTGAATGTCATTGCTTATGAGGGCGCAGGCGCAACCAGAATGAAGACGGATGCGGCCAAGGCCAATGAATGGCTGCAAATTGCCAAATCACCCTATTTTATCGTTGAAAAAGGGTTGGTGCGGGCACCGTGGAAGCTCTCCACGACTGCAGAGAGCTTCGTAATCCTCGTGGTGGCTGAAGGCACAGGTGCTATTAGCTGGAGCGGAGGCAAGCAGGAGATCAAGGCAGGAGAATGCTTTCTGCTTCCCGCCAGTCTCGGCGCCTATGAGCTTGACGGTGAAATGACCGTCCTGCGAAGCACCACTCCTTAACTTTCGCGCATAATCAGCATTGACTCCCCATGTTTTGCGAGGGCGAGTGATCCAAGAAGCTGTCCGCATTCCAATAAAAAATCCCCGCCAGAACGGGACCGTTTCGGGTCCCGCTTCCTGACGGGGATTTTTAATTAGCTTCAGGCTTCAGTAGATCCTTATAGGGATGAATGCCCGGCTCTGTCATCAAATGGCGCTTCCGCCGAACATGAAGCGGTATTCCCAATGCTTGCCGGCGATCGTGTCCGTGCGGACTCCGCCTGATTCTTTGGAGTACGTCTGCAGGATTTGGCCATTGCCCAGATAGATTCCAACATGGGTAATCGTCTGTTTTGATTTATCAATGCCGGAATAGGCTGATGCGGATGTTCCCTTATAGGACATGAAGAACATGAGATCTCCGCGCTTCAGCTGCTGCCAGTTTGTTGTGGTATGGCCCTTTTGTTTGACATAAGTTCCCTGCTGGCGGGAATCTGCCGGTAAAGTAAGGCTGATGCCGTCTTTGAATGCCGTCCGGACAAAATCGGAGCAGTCAAAGGTTGTAGTCGTATTGCGGTCGGAGCCGAACTCATAAGGCGTGCCCAAATATTTCATACCGGCAGCAATCACTTTTTCGACCAGTGCGTTCTGATCGCCGCCTCCGCTGTTTCCATTGCCCGGATTAGCAGGAGCCGTCGGCTGTCCGCTTACTTGTATGTACTGCTTGTCCGTGCTGATATATCCCGTCACTCCGTGCGAATCCCTTACGTTGTACCAGTAGGAGTTCGGCTGGCTCAGAATGGTTACCGTTTCACCTCTGGCCAGATAACGCATGCGCGTTGCGCTGGTGGAAGGTCCTTCACGAAAGGAAACGGAGGATACGATTGTTCCAGTTCCCGTACCTGCCGGTGTGCTGCCTCCCGAAGCTGCCGACGGCTTGATATAACGGCTGGAGGTGGACACATAGCCGGTGCTGCCCCCGGCATCTTTCACCCGGTACCAATAGTCGTTGACTTCTGACAATATTTCAACCTTGTCACCGGCATGCAGATACTTCATCACACTGCTGGATGTGGATGGGCCGCTCCGAAAGCTGACCGAGGCTACAATTTCCGCCGATGCTGCCATAGCCGTCAAGGGGACATTCAATAAAGCAATCAGAATAAGGGCCAAAATCATAGTTGTACGCTTTTTCATTCCGTGATGACCTCCATTTTTGGCTTGCTTTTGATATATTCGCGGTGATCTCAATTCTCATGCTCCGATGGACAACAATATAGTGCCTTTAGCATATCCCTCCTTGATTTTCCAATTTAGGTCAATCCTGCTCGCCCTTTCCCATTGTACTTTCCACCCGTTTCAAGGATAAATCATACCTTCGGCTTAATTTACCATGGCAGGTATAGGATATTAGGATTATGAAAGCGATTGCAAAGATAATAAAAAAAAGCACCCCCGAGGGGATGCTTTTGAAATAAAACCATTGCCAAATCTTACTTTCATGACATTAATATACCTTTTACAATCGGTCCTATATAAGTACTTTGGAACTATTATATCCCAGTAATTTTAGTTCCGAGGTAATTGTTTCCATTATCGATCCGGTCTTTCATATTTTACATTTATGGTTCTTTCGCATTAAATTTGTCTCATAATTCATCCATTGGAAATCCTTTCACTTACATGTTCTGCCAGGCCTCGGCACTTGTTTGCCAATCCACACGATAGCCCGGCACTTCATGTCCCTTCTGCGTGATATCCATTAATACGTCATAGCGGTTTGTCGCGTCGATGATGGATTGATATTCCCCTTTTTTTATTGAAGGAAACGCAATAATTTCACCGGTATGAAAATAGACATGCAGCAAGGACTCATTCTCGTTATAAGAGCAAAAAGCAATTTGTTTGGATTCCACTGGCAAAAGCATAAAAACGCCTCCTTTGTATCTGAGTATGCATACAGCCTTGCTTGTATCTTTTTCCCCAATCCTGCTGCTTTTATGATAGAGAAATCCGCTGCCTCAATGAACAGCAACATAAGCCAACTAAAGGCTCTACTGTATCCTTACCCATATTCTTTGGACAGAAACCCATTTTTTTGGAATCATGGAGAAAAAATATCCGTTAGATGGCTATTATATGTGTGGCTCTCCCTCATTAGAATGGTGCAAAAAAAAACCAGCGCTATACGCGCCGGTTAGTTAATGCTATCAGGTCTGAGCCGGCTCTGAGCCAGGCTGCGCCCCATCTTCCATTCCCAGAGGCTCCACATGAACATGAACACTCATAATATTATGCTTGCGCTCCATGCGGCGCTCAATCTCATCGCTTATCCGGTGGCTCTCGACAAGCGTCAGCTCCGGATCGACCTGCACCACGACATCGATCAAGACATTGCTGCCATGAACACGGGCTTTAATGTCTTTGATGGAACGGACACCATGTGTGCTCTCAATCGTCCCGCGCAAGGAATGAAGCTCGTTCTCATTGAAACCATCCGTGAGCGCATGAGTCGAGCTGTAGAAGATTTCCCAGGCTGTTTTGCAAATAATAGCGCCTACCGCCAGTGCAGCCACCGGATCCAGCCACGGCAAACCGAATTGTGCGCCGATTATCCCCACAGCCGCTCCAACGCTGACAAGCGCATCCGACAAATTATCTTTGGCCGCTGCGAGCAAAGCCTGGTTATTAATCCGTTTGGCCAATCTTTTATTATATATGTAGACACCAGCCATTACCGCTCCGGCTGCCAGCGCTATCCATGCGGAGACTAGACCCGGAACAGCCTTATGATCGGCAAACAAAGACTTGAAGGCATCAATCAGCACTTGGATCCCTACTGTTGCCATAATGAAAGAAGCGATCAGAGCCGCGATCGTTTCCGCACGGAAATGTCCGTAAGGATGGTCCTTATCCGGCGGTTTTTGTGAGATCCGCAATCCAACCAGGACCGCGGTCGAGGCGACAATATCCGTCAGGTTATTGAAACCGTCGGCGACAAGCGCCGAGGAGTCAAACCCGTACCCGGCCACGAGCTTGCAGCCCGACAGCACGATATACGCCCCGATACTGACCAAGGCTCCCTTCTCGCCCTGTCTTATCTCCTGATACTGATTCAATGCCAGGCACCTCTTTCTGTTTATGTAACTTACGCTCGTGCCATTTTTTCCGATGTCGTTATCATACTAAACCAATATCGTGTGGGTCTAGAGAAACAGTGTTGGCAAAGACCTTACATTTATGCCGCGGCACAACTTGTTTGCGCCGGTTCAAATTGGCGGTTCCGCCTGCTGCATTCTAGCATATCCGTTCCGGGAGAAAATGAAACTTATGCTGCACAACGACAAAATAACCCCGCCTCTGGATGGCGGGGAGAGCATCAATGCCTAGGGTATTCACAAAACAATAATATCGTTTACGCCATCCCGGCGCAGCTTGCCAGTAACGTTAATTCTTCAAATCATACTTATAGAGGACCAAATAAAAACAGCCTTCCTCGAAGGCTGCCATCGCATGAAATAAGAACAGTGCGCTGTGTTTAATATCCCGGTTCTTCCTCGAGCCGCTCCGGTTCACCGCCCGAGAGCTTATTTCCGCAAGACAGGCAGTGCTTGCTGCTAAGATCATTCTCCGTCAGACAATGATTGCAGATGACACGGATTTCGCCAATCGTGTTCTCAGGTCTTGGCTCCTCAGGAAAAGGCGTCCCGCATCCGGGGCAAAATCTCGTATCCAATGGAACAACAATGCTGCAGGTCGGGCAGGTTTTCTCAAACCGGATATTCTTGATACGCTCTTCCAGAAACTGAATCTCCTGATTCAGGCCATCCACCTTCAGACAGTGGCTTACAACCTCCTCTTCGGATTGCGCAATATTCCCCTCCTGGTGAGAGGCATGTATAGCTGTTCCGATAAGATAAAATAATTTATCCTTTTCTTTCTCTTTGCCGGATATTTGCGATTTGAGCTTCGTGATTTCTACGGTCTGCTGCGCCTTCCTGGCCGCGTCGCTTGCGCCCTGCTTCATTTTATCGAAAAAAGACATAGCCATCTTCTCCCTCGTTTCGTCAAATTTCTCCTATAATTCTTTTATATTAACACATGAGTATCCTTCAAGCTATGTCTGTACGGACAGAAAAAAGAGACCCTCGTCATAATAGGCAAGCAGGTCTCCATGCATACAGATTTGCTTTCTTTGGCCCCGATCACGGGTTGAACGGGAGCTGTTCCTTATCCACCAGTTCCTTATAAGAAGGATCGTAATAAGCCGTGAAGGAGAGGTTGACAATAATCGGGACGCTGCTGTCCGAGGAAGCAGACGACTTTGCAATTTCCAGGTTATCCACTTCGATAAGCCGCGGCAAAGCCTCAAGCTCGCTCACAAAGCTTAATATATCGGAATAGTTTCCCTTGACAGACTCGGAGACCTTCAATTCCTTGACCGCAGGAGCGGAAGCCGCCCCGGCGTTCCCGGTATCCTTACTCTCCTCACCAGAATCTGCCGCAAAAGAAATCGACAAGTTCTTCACCCCGGTTTTTTTCTCGATATCCGCAAGATCAATCAGCATTTGTTCCGTATTATCCCACAGCGGCAGCGCTGCCTGTACCGTATCCTGCGAATATTGGGACTCCGTCGATTTCTTCTCGTCCAGCTTCTTCTGAAGCAGCTGCGTTTGACTCTCCAGCCTGACGATATCCCCATCCTGTCCGGATACGCGCTGGCTCTTGGGCAGTACCATATAGATGTAAGCCACAAGCAAAATGAGAAACATCAAGACGATAAGCAGCACGATGAGCGAACGGTTCTTAATCAGCTGTTCCATCGTTTTCCCCTTCCTTGGCCTGCTTCAGCAATATGGCGTAGGATGTGGTATAACGCTCCGATCCGGAGGAGTCTTCCGGTGTTGGCTGGATCGTTTGAAGCATGGAGCTCTGTATCGAGTCCCACTGCCGTATGTCAAACAAATAACGCGAAGCGTCACGCATGCTCACAAAGCTGGCGTTCAAGGTTATTTGTCCGTCGCCGGAGTATGAAATATTGTGGATCTGCGCCTGATCCGGCAGCTTGTCCTCAAGCTCCTGAATATAGACAACCGGATCCTGCCTCTCACTTGTCAAGCGCTCAATGGTCTCCAGGGGATTGGACTTCGTCCCCGCCGAAGCGCCCTGTCCCGTGGTCAAGCCGTTCTCCAATAGGATAAGATTATCTTCCAGCTCCTGTATTTTCACGTCTTTGCTGGCGATTGCCGAATTGGCAGTCAAGTAGAGATAGCCGATAATGCCTAAACCAAGCACCCATACTATTAAACAACTGAGTATAAAAAGCGGCAGCTTTCTGGCTTCCCGGTCCACGCGAGGGAGCAGATTGATTCGGGTTCCCTTCTCTACGGGTATGGACAACCCAGCGGCTATCAGAAAAGCTTCATCTTCTGTGTCATCCAGAACCGTGTCGTGATGTCTCGTCTGGATTTCGATATCGGGCTGCGATTGCCGGAATGCTTCCAGAAGTTTGGCCTTGCTGTCGCCGTTTCCTGTGACGATGGCCCTGGATATCCGCGTGCTTCCCTCATGGAGACCAAACTGATAGAAATTGAGCATCCTTGAAATCTCGGCAGACAGCTCGGCCAACTGGAGCTCAGACAGGCCTTCACCCTCATATTCGCCGTTCTCAGCCAGATTAATCGCCCGGATGAACACCGGATTGCCATCATGAAACATATGGATTTCAAGCGAAGCTTCATCGATATGAACAAGCATGGTTTCCGTCAATGGTTCGTTTTGCAGAGGATAGACAGCACGAGAAAGGGCAGTCGACACGATTTCCGCTCCAGCTGCCCGTATACCCGCTTCCTTCATCACACCCACACAGATTTCAATATATTTTCGCGGAGCCGCAAAGATGAGTACCTGAGTGCTCTCCTCGTTCTTCCCCAGCTTGATATAATCATAGACCGGATCCTCGAAGGGCAAATGCAGTGAGGTTTCCACTTCAAGCTCTACCAGCTGTGCTACTTCACGTTCATTGATCGTCGGAATACTCATTTTGCGCACGATTATTTGCGAAGTAGGAACGGTTAAGGTAGCAGTCGCACCGACCAGCTGCTCCTGCTTCGCCCACTGCTTGACCGCCTCCCGGAGCTGGTCCTCATGTACGATCTGATCATTGAGCATCGTTCCGTCCGGCAAAGGTATAAATCCGCTGCTGTCCAGCTCCCAGATTTTCCTCTTGCGCATGACCGCGTAGCGGACGCCGGAGTGATCGATCGTCAGGCCGATTCTTTTGGAGCCTATCGTAAACATTCATTATCACATCCTGCTAGGCAATTATGGAGAGATATCCGTCGATCAGCATCGTTCCATAACCATAGGAAATAAGCGTCCCTACTGCCAGAAACGGCCCGAACGATATCGGTTGTTTTCGTTTCACAATTTTAAACATTAAGAGACCGCCGCCGATCAACGTTCCAAAGAGACTTGCCAGTAAGAGGGCAAGCAAAATATGCGGAAAACCGACCGCAAGGCCGCAAATCGCAAACAGCTTCGCATCGCCAAGCCCCATCCCTCCGCGTGACATTACAATTACAAGCAGGATTACCCCTCCGCCAATAAGACTTCCCAGCAGGTAATGCCCTACGGGCTGCTCCCCAGGGTAAAGCAGGCGAATCAAAACAACGGCAGGCAGAAAAGCCAGCAGAATCTTGTTCGGAATGAGCATGTATCTGAGATCCGACACGGAAATAATGACCGTCAGACTGACGAGAATAAGCCCAAGCAGCGCTTCGATTCCGAGGTCAAAACGCAGATAGACCCAGACAAAAAGAAGCCCGGTCGCAAGCTCGCCAAGCGGATAGACGATGGACACTTTTGCACCGCAGTGGCGGCATTTGCCTCTGGTGAGCAGATAGCTGAGCACCGGCAGCAGATCCCGGGAACGAAGCCGGGTGCCGCATGCTGTACACCGCGAGGGCGGATGAATAATGGATTGTCTGGCCGGGACGCGCAGACCAACTACATTAAAGAACGAGCCGCAGGCGAGGCCGAGCACGAATACGTATAATGCGATAGCTAGTGTCATCAGGTTTGACCGCTTTCAGTGGTGTAGTGAGAAAAGGAACCGGTTGGGCCGGTTCCTCTTAATAATTTAACTAATCACTTCTTCTTGTTTCTTTCCCTTTCCTGCTATTACATCGTCAGGTTTAAAGTACCAAGTTTTCACCGTCGTAATGATTTGTACTGAATGTAATTTCCCATTTGTATCAAATTTCACATAGCCTCCATTAATCATATCTTTAGAACTTGGAAGGACAATATCGGATGCTAAATAATTCATCTTCATAAGGTTATCTGTATTCGTAGGATTAGTAGGATCAGCTATTTTTACAATTGCATCTTTAAAAACACCATTCTTCTCTGAAGTAATATATAGTCTTGCCGCATCATAGATTTGCGCAGCCGTTGCAACATCCGAATCTTCCTTCGAATTGTCTATAATACCGCTAATCAACGGAATCGCGATCGCTGCGATAATACCCAAAATAACAATAACAGCCAATAACTCAATCAACGTAAACCCTTTTTCATTCTTCTTCATCCGTTTCAATGCTGTAACAACCATTTTCATTTCCTCCCAGTATCGTTTCTTTTTATATTTTCTCTTTGTAACCGACCGCACTCCCTCTACCGACAACCCCAACCCCTATCACTCTCTATGCGCCGATCCCCCCACATTCAAATTCACCGTGAACCAGGTCTGCTTCGCTACCAAATATATCTAACCCATCTGCCCGTAAAGACTGAACATCGGCAGCATGATCGCAGCTACGATAAGCCCTACCACGCCTGCCAGAAACACAAGCAATATTGGCTCGATCAACGATTTCAGGCGGTCCACGGTATTCTCTACATCCATCTCGTAGAAGTCCGCGACCTTCGAGAGCATCTGATCCAGGGAACCTGTCTCCTCTCCAATGGCAATCATCTGCGTAACCAGGGGAGGGAACACCCAGGCTTTCTTCAACGGCTCCGATAATGGGTTTCCTTGACGGAGCGATTCGGCGGATTTGCGGATAAATCCGCCGACGACCTTATTGCCAACCACTTCCTCCACGATGCTCAGCGATTGCAGCATCGGCACCGAGCTTGCGTATAGCGAGGAAAGCGTACGCGTCATCTGCGCAATGGAGCCTTTCTGCCTCAGCTTGCCGAACACCGGAATCTTCAGCTTGGCATAATCGATCCAACAGGCGCCGCGCTCGCTGCGCTTCATTATCAGATAGCCGGCGACCAGAGCGCTCAGGACCAACAGCCAGATGTACCACTGATGCTGGATGCTGCTGCTCATCCCCATGACAATCTTCGTGATGAGCGGAAGCTCCGCGTCCACGGAATCAAACATCTGCACGAACTGCGGCACAACGGAGTTAAGCAAATAGACAACGGCGGCAATCGCAATCAACCCGACGACAACCGGGTAGGTCAGCGCGGATTTGATTTTCTCCCGCGTGACATGCTGCTTCTCGAAGAAAGTAGCCAGACGCTCCAATGTGCCTTCGAGGTCTCCGGATTCCTCACCGGCACGGACCATGCTAATGAACATCGGGGGAAAAATCCGCTTATGCTCCGTCACCGATTGGGAGAACGCGCTGCCTCTCAGCAGATTGGAATGCACATCGTGCAGCGCCTTCTTGAGCGCCTTGCTCTCTGTCTGTGCGGCCAGAATACTGGTCGTGTCGACAATAGTCACACCGGCGCGGATAAGGGTCGCGAACTGCCGGCAGAAGATAACAAAATGCTCCGTCTTGACCGGATTGCCGATATAGATATCCATCGACATCATCGTTGTCCGATGCTCCTCCAGCGAGAGCACAATAAGTCCGCGTTTGCGCAGCAGCTCCGCAGCGGCCGCTTTGTCCATCGAGGTGAGCGTGCCTTTAAGCTGCTTGCCGCTTCCGCTTTTGACATGATAAGCAAACTGCGCCATCAGAAGCCTCCTTCAGCCAGATAAGCTTTGGCCGCGGCAGGATCGACAGCCCCCTGCATCAGCAGCTCCTTGATGCTGGCATCCAGCGTATGCATTCCATGGGCTTTGCCCGTCTGCATTGCGCTTTTGATCTGGTGGACTTTCTCCGTCCGTATGAGATTCGCAACCCCGGCGGTGTTCATCATAATCTCGGTCGCGCAAACTCTTCCCTGCCAATTCACCCGGGGCAGCAGACGCTGTGAAATAACAGCAAGCAGCACAGCTGCCAGCTGGGTCCGGATCTGTCCCTGCTGATGACTCGGGAACGCATCGATGATCCGGTCGATCGTTTGCGGAGCGTCTGTCGTATGTAAGGTGGCAAATACAAGATGGCCGGTCTCCGCTGCAGTTACAGCAGCCGAAATAGTCTCCAGATCCCGCATCTCGCCGACAAGGATGACATCGGGATCCTGGCGCAGCGCCGCCCGCAGCCCATTGGAAAAGCTCTTCGTGTCGCTTCCGACCTCGCGCTGATCCACGATCGATGAAGCATGGGGATGCAGGAATTCTATGGGGTCCTCAAGCGTTACAATATGCTTTTTCTGCTTGCGGTTAATATAGTCGATCATCGCCGCAAGCGTGGATGATTTGCCGCTGCCCGTAGGGCCGGTCACAAGCACAAGCCCCTGATGCTTGCCAGTCAAGGTACTGATGACAGGCGGCAGCTCCAGTTGCACAAGCGTCGGAATAAGGGTCGGTATCGTACGGGCGGCAATGCTTACCCTTCCACGCTGGAGATAAGCATTGATCCGGTAGCGGGAGCAGCCTTCCAGCTCGTAGGAGAAATCCAGTTCGCCCGCCTGCCCGAAATGCGCCTGCTGCTCCCCGTTCAGCAGCGACATCGCCATATTTCTCGATTGCTCAGGGGTAACCTGCTCCTCGCCGAGCGGCTTGAGAGCTCCGTGAACGCGTATGATCGGCGGGGAGCCAACAGATATATGGAGGTCGGATGCCTGACTCTCGTGCGCTGTGCGCAGCAATTCTATGATCTGCTCCATCTCGTTATTCACCGTCTTCCTTTCACTCCCTTAGCCTTCATGCACAACGGTCTCGCGCAGCACTTCCTGCAGGCTGGTAATGCCCCGGGTCGCTTTCTCCAGACCATCGTCCATCAAATAAATCAGGCCATCCCGCAAAGCGGCAGCCCTCATCTCCTGCACCGATGCCTCCTCGCCAATCAGCCTGCGAAGCGCATCGTTGATGCCGAGCACCTCATGGATCGCCACCCTGCCGCGGTAACCGGTTTTGTTGCAGCTGCCGCAGCCCTTGCCGCGAAAGAGCTTGTCCGTATGTATCTCATGGCTCTTCAGAAATATCGCCTCCTGCTCGCTCGGCGCATATTCTTCTCTGCAATCCGGGCACACACGGCGAACCAGCCGCTGGGCCACGACCCCTATTAATGAAGATGCGATCAGATAAGGGGCAACCCCCATATCCCGAAAGCGCGTGACCGTACTGACAGAGTCATTCGTATGCAGGGTCGAGAGCACGAGATGCCCCGTCAGCGAAGCGCGGATGGCAATCTCTGCAGTCTCGCCGTCCCGGATCTCCCCAACCATGACAATATTGGGATCCTGACGCAAAATCGAGCGCAGACCGGCAGCAAAGGTAAGACCGATCGCCGGATTGACATGCACCTGATTGATTCCCTCCAGCTGATACTCCACAGGGTCTTCCACGGTGATGATATTCACGCTCTCCCGGTTGAGATGGCTGAGAGCGGAATACAGCGTGGTTGTCTTGCCGCTGCCTGTAGGGCCTGTAATCAGGAGAATCCCGTATGGCACCTCAATCATTTGCTTGAAAGCCTCGTAATTTCGGGGACTGAAGCCGAGCTGGTCAATCGCTTTGACCCCTACGCTCAAATCGAGAATCCGCAGCACGATCTTTTCGCCATGAATGGTAGGCAGTGAGGATACTCGGATATCCACCGTTTTGAAATCCACCTGCATCTTCATCCGTCCGTCCTGCGGAAGCCGGCGTTCGGCAATATTCAGCTTGGCCATGATCTTCAATCTTGCGGTGATGAAGCCTTGCATCTGCTTGGGGATAAGCCGCTCTGTGCGGAGAACGCCGTCCAGCCGGTAGCGGATTGCCACATTGTTCTCGCCCGGATCAACATGAATATCGGAAACCTGCAGCTGTACGGCCTGCTGAATCATCTGGTTAACCAGACGCACAACGGGAGAATCTTCATCCGTAATCTCCGTTTCGCGAATATCCTCATAAGAAGGAAGATCGGTCATGATCTGGCTCATGGAGTCCTGAAGGCCGTAATGACGGGCAATCGCCCGCTGCAGCTCATCCTTGGTGGAAATCGCCGGCTCGATTCGGAAGCCTGTGCTCATCCTTAGCTCTTCAATGGCAAAATAATCAAGCGGGTCGGCCATGGCGACCATCAGCTTCCCGCCCTCTTTTTGAACCGGGATGGCCTGATAACGGCGCGCAAGACTTTCCGGAATGATTTGAGTCAGGGAAGGGTCGATCTGATATTTAAAAAGGCTGATGTGCGGAATTCCCAGTTGAAACTCCAATACCTCTATCAGCTGCTGCTCTGTTATGTAACCTTGGGTGATTAATAAATCTCCCAGCTTTTGCTTGGTTTTGCTTTGTTCCCGAAGCGCTTCCTTGAGCTGCTCTTCCGATATAACGCTGCTCTCTACCAGCAAATCGCCCAATCTTTTTTTGACGATGCTCATAGGAATGCCCCCTCTTAATCCGTATGAACGCCTTTGGAATTCATTTTGATTGATTTAGACTTAAGACCTATTAACAAAATATTAATAATTCATAAGTCCTATTATTTTGTTTTCTAAACGTAATACAAAAGTATCATTTAATATAAAGTCAGTATACAACGATGTCGATATATAAGACAATAACTCTTTTTATACCGCGATAATTATATGTTTTTCTACAATTTTCCGTGTATAATAGATTCATCTGGCGATAATAGTTCTTTTGAACTATATTAATCTATCGCAATTGGAATGTTTGAGTACCTGAACCAGAGGAGAGATCGTATGAAAAAGTGGGCGAAAAGAGGAATTGCGGCGTTCCTTGTCTTATGTTTGTCATTCTCGCTGTCCGCTGTTCCCAAATTAGAGAGGACCACGGTGCATGCTGCCGGGGAGCCATCGATGGTCGTAATCAAAGCTGTCAATAACAACCGATATGTATCGGCGGATGGCTCAGGCGCTCTAACAGCCAGTGAAACAAGCGCCAATATGGCGCAGCAGTGGTTCGAGCTTATTCCACTTGACAATAATCAAGTCGCTTTGCGCTCCAGGGCCAGCGCCAAATATATGACCCTGACGAGCGCAGGCAGCAAAGTGATTGCAGCTGCCGCTTCTGTTGTTGGAACGAATGAAAAATTCACCTCTGTCACCAACACGGACAATTCGATCTCATTGAAAGCTGCCAATGGCAAATATATTAGCGTAGATAATACAACGAATGCAGCGTTGATCGCCAGTGCCTCCTCAACCTCCAAATCAACCAGGTTCATGACCGCTCCCCGCATTACCCGAATCCTGGAGATCACCGACAGCGGTTCCTCGGATCTGCAATCGGTGCTCGGATCTCAGGCAGGCATGTCCATTGAGACGGTGAGCATGAAACATTTTGTTGCCTTCCGCGGTGAGCTTAACGGCAAATACGACGCTATCTACATAGGCAAAGGGCTGTATAACCCTAAAACGCTTGGCGAGACGACCGACAAAACACGCGATGACGCGCACGATACCAAAGACATTATGAATGATATTACCCTGCTCAAGGCAAACGAAATTGTGGACTCTTTTATCAATAAGGGACAGCTTGTTATCTTATACAGCGACTCATCGGACAAGAGCGGTCTTATCTATCAGGGCAGCTCCAAGTCCCGGCAGACTCACGGCAAGCTCTACGATACTTTTGCCAGATACAAGACGGACACGCGTAATAATGTTCTTTTTATCGATAACTCAGGTCTTAGCGGCTTGCGCAATACGCTGGCTTCGCAAACATACAGCCGCATGCTGGATCAGCGTCCAAACCTGGTCATGAAGGAGTCCCCTGTGGATTATTTGACCAGTCCGAATGATCTGAACCGGGCCGGCGATACCCTTACCTACACGTTCGACATTCCGAATGCAGGGCAGTTTGATCCGGGCAATTTGACTGCCAATCTATATTTCGGCATCGATCAGGTACTCCGCTTCACCGCCGATCAGATCGTCGCATCGGCTGCCGTAAACGGTACTTCAGGCGAAATCAGCTTCCGGCTGCCAAAGGGATATTCCGGCCTGCATTATTGGAAGCTTGACGTCGTCGATAAAACGAGCAAGCTCAAAAGCTCCGCCTCCGGCGTCATCCGCTTCCGGGATGAAGTGACAACGGTACGTGTGCTCCAGGTTACGCCGAATAATGATTCAAACAGCAGCTTGAAGAGCAATAAAAATTTGACGCAATCCTATTTAAGCGCCGACGGCGAATACGCCATCAATATCGATGTTGTGAATTTCAATGCTTTTAACAGTGCTTACAACACCAAAGACTATGATAAACTGAACGGCCAATACGACATGCTGATCTTTGGCTTCCGGGATTCCTATAACGATTCCGCCAGTATCAGCGATAATGCAGCCAAAACGGTGGACCACTTTATCGCAACAGGCCAGAGCGTCATGTTTACGCATGATACGGTTTATATCGCGGAAAATGAAAACACCAATAATTGGGTTGAGTACTTTCAGAAGGAAACCGGTCAAAATGGGACTCATACCAACCTCGGTCTGGGTGCGCCGCAGACTTCGACCGATACGGTCAAAATCAATGACGGGCTGCTGACCCAGTTCCCGTTCAATCTCGGCAATACCGACACGAAAGTGGCAACTACCCATGACCAGTACTATACGCTGGATCTGGAAGACGAAAATGTCGTTCCCTGGTACAACATCAACGGCGGCACCCGCGATCCCGACGATAGCTGGAATCATTATTATACGTATTCCAAAGGCAACGTCACCTATTCAGGCAGTGGACATATATTCACGGGCAGCTCTCTCAATGATGCCTTTCCCGACTGGGAGGAACGGCTGTTTGTCAATACGATGTTCCGGGCATACATCGGCTCCAATCACGCGCCTGACGTGCATGTCTATACCCCTTCCGCTTATACGGCACAGCAGGATAATTTTATCCCGAGTTATCATGACATTGCCCTTAGCTTCGAACCGGAGGATCTCGATCTGCTGGACCGCAGCTTATCGGTTGAGGTGAACTTCATTTACAATAACGGGAAACACAAGCAATACGAATACGCAAGCGCCCAATCCGGCGTGACAATCACTAAATCCTTCGCCAACCCTTTTCCCAACGGCGGGGACATGACGATTGAGATCACCGTCACTGACAGAAGCGGCGCACGGACGGTCAAGGAAGTGCCGGTGAAGATCAGGAAAGTGTCTTCCAATCTTGAGGTAAACCGGATTGCCAGCGGTATATCTGCCGGCAACCTGGCAGAACGGAACGCGCCTGTGACAATTACGTACACAGCCACGCCAAAGCCGATTGCCAAGTCAGCAACAACATCAGGCGGAGAGCTAGTGATCAAGGATATCTCGTTTAGGGAGAAGCTTCCGGCTAATCTGGAGATTGCGGGCCTGCCTGGCTCAGTAACCAAATCAGGCACATTGTCCTCTGGCTATACATTAACCGGCTCCTTCAGCAATATTGTTTATTCCCTGGATGCAAGCGGACAGTTCTATCAGGCGCAGCCGCTCATCTTCTCAGTCAGCGCCAAGCCCACGGTTACCGGCAATTTCACATTGAACGATGCGGCACTCACCTACAAGGATGTGGGACAATCCGCTTCATTGCGGCTGCCTTACAATCCGCTTTCTTTCGAGTCCTATATCAAGCTGGATAATCTGAAAATCAATGATGCCATCATTGCAGTTGATGATCCGGCGACTACGGATGACGATGTAAGGCTGCTTCCGGAATATGCGCCGCAGGATGCCACGGTGGGCTTAATATGGTCCTCTAGCGACACTTCCATTGTTACGGTTAACGATAACGGAACCTTGAAAGGCATTAAACCCGGCAGCGCCCAGGTCAGAATTACAGACATATACAGCGGATTAAGTGCTGTTTCCAATGTAACGGTCATTAAAAGCGGGTTCACGCTGACAGGCGGCTCCAAGGTCGTAGCAGGCGGCACCATTCCCATCACGGCACTGCTGCTCAAAGGCTCCGATGAAGATATCGACAACCAGGGAATCGACTGGTCGGTTGATCCTGCCGACAGGGCGGAAATGATCTCCAGGACCGGGAGCAGCGGCAGCTGGATTGGACAGTTAAAAGGAGTCCAAACCGGAAAGGCCACAATCAAAGGGGAGGTCACCGTCCATTTTAGAAATACCACTGCGGCCAAGGTCTACTCCGCGGCCAAGGAAGTCACGGTAATCGGGAAGCCTGTTATAGATGGAAGCTCCAGTCTGTTGGTGGGCGACAGTGCTTCGATGACATTGCAATGGCCGGACGGGACGCCGGATTCCTACTCGGTGGACTGGAGTCTGGATGATTCCGGTGAAGCATTCGCCGGGGTGTCTCCAACCGGCACGGTTACCGCAATCAAACAGGGAACCGTTCAAGTGACCGCAACCATCACGACGGATACCGGCTACTCCTTCACGGTCGCCAAGGATATCGTGATTACGAATCCAACCCTGCAAATCACAGGACCCGCAGCTGCAGGTGTGGGGGACGAAATTGATCTGCAAGCGGCATGGACCGACACAAGCCGGACGCTTGGGGCGGTCGCATGGACGATTGACGATCCTGCCAAGGCCGGTCTGGCAAGCAGCTCCGATACCGGCAGCAAAAAGCTGCAGGCCAGGCAGCCCGGAACGGTCACCGTTACGGCTTCGGCAGATTTGGCAAATGGCGATACCGCCACTGCAAGCCATACGGTAACGATTGTGGACCGCAGTGTGGGCATCAATGGCAATGATTTTATTCACAAGGGCAATACATCGGCATTCCGGCTTGAGTGGAATCAAGAAGCGCCTTCCATCCGGTCCGTTGTTTGGGAACAGTCTCCTGCCGGCTTTGCAGAGTCAACCAGCAAGAACAATACAGGCATTACGCTCAGGGCTGACGCTCCAGGTGTCCTGACACTGAAGGCTACGATAACCACAAACAGCAATTTTGTGTTTACAGCGGAGAAATCCGTTACGGTTGATACGCTTCTGCTCTCCGGAGCGGATACCTTCGTCATTGGCGAACAACCGGATATTACAGCCTGGTGGTCGGGCCGGATAGGCTTGCCGGGCAGTATAGCAGACAAAGTGATCTGGAATTGGACGCTGGACGATCCGGCCACCGGTCTCCCCATCAGCATTGCTGCCTGCACATTCAATGGTCCTCTCTGCTCGCTGACGGCCAATGAGGCCGGAACTGCATATATTACGGCCAAAATCAAGCTGGATAACGTGATTGTTGCCAGTACCGGAAAAGCGATTCATATCGCAGGACTGCCCCTGCTGAAGACCGACAAGAGCCGCATAGCCAAAAACGCTTCTGCCAGACTGTTCCTTGAGTGGCCAAGCAGCATACCAGACGTCACGGTTAACTGGCAGCCAATAGCAGGAGGGGGAGCTGTTTTAACAAATGGAGCGACGATATCAGAGCATAATCTGGTCGGCAGCGGCTCAAGCGGAGTCTATACGGTCAGTGCTACTGTCATAACCGCATCCGGTTACGAGATCCCCGTCTCGGCGACGGTTGCCGTGATCGATGTTGCTTCGCCAAATAAACAGACCATCAGCGTCAATGAAACACGCAGTTTAAAGGACCTGATTACGGTCAAGCCTGATCCGCTCAGCGCCGAAATCAAGCAAACCATGAAGTGGGTCAGCGGAAATCCGGGGATTGTCACCGTGAATCCGGATACAGGTGAAATAACCGGGATCAAGGCCGGGCACAGTAACATTACGGTGACTTATCAGCTTGATGCGGATAAGGACCCTGATTCCGATACGTCAGCTGTCATTCCTATCGAAGTGACGGATGGCGACCGCTATTAATTGGCCGTCTTCCCAAGCACCCGGCATGTCCTTCCCGGATATGCCGGGTGCTATTATGCTGCCGAAGGAAGATATCGTTAGAACGAACCGTTACCTGAACAAAAAAAAGACGCTTTAGCAGCGCCTTTTGCCAAATTTCCATATTTTACTACCGAACAAAACAGCACTCGCCGGCTTATGTTGCTCTTACTCCAGCCATTGTCTGCCGGTCGTCACCCTGATTTTGTCTACCCGGGGCAGGCCTACATTCTGATCGATGAATACCCTCGAGTCATACTCGATCTTGAAGCGGGCCAACTGACCGGCAGTTTCAATGGTGCTTGCCTGGTCATCGAATTCAAGGCGTGTCTTATCGTCACTTTCCCGCGTATCACCCTGGACGGCATTAATCGTCAGCTGTTCGCGGGCAAAGAAACCGCCCTTTATACTAAACGTCGAACCCACACCGTACAGCTCGGCTTTCCCTGCTGTATAGAAGAAGGCATCCAGCGTCGGATCCTGGTCAGGGTCCCAGCCCACGCTTTGAAAAGCATCCACCCGGTAAACATCCATGGCCCCTTGGGAGATCAGCACCATCTGCTTCCCGTTCAAACCGCGAATAGAAGCATCCACAACCTCCGCGCTTCCCAGCGTAAAGATCGTGGCATCCACTTTCAAATCGCCTTTGAGAACAATGTTTCCGTTAACCAGAATGTTCGCATTGATTGTCACGGGATGATCGTAATCGTCTACAATCAAATCACCGTCTATAATCAACCACTTTCCCTCGCTCTTGTCTTTCGAAGCATAGCTGACTTCATTGACCTGGCCGCCCAGCTTCAAATCCCCTTTAATCAAGGTGGTCCGTTCAAGATTTCTCAGCTTGCTCCCGAGCTGCTGCTCGTCATCATTCTCTGAACCATCTGCCGGCATCTGCTGCAATATATCCGTACCGCTTACGCAGCCGCCAAGCAGGGCTGCCATTTGATGCTGCGATATCTTTTCTTCAATCGTGGAATCCAGATTACATGGCTGCACCGATGCCCGGATTTTGTCCACAAACGATTTCTTCACATCAATAGAAACAAATTTCTTCTTCTCCTCCAGCATCATTTTATCCATAATGTCGTGAAACTCATCTGCATTTGCCCCATTGAAATTCATTAACGGCTCATAGCTGCCATTCCGTTTATACAGCAATGAGCTTCTGGATATTAAATGCTTCTCGTCCGTTATGAATGGATATTGGCCGTTCATGGATAGATCAACGCCCTTATATTTGTAGCGGGCCTCCTTATCGATCCTGAGCTGATTGCCTGCATACAGATTGCCGGCAATATAGGGTGAGCCGTTCAATATGACATCGCCCTCCGAACCGGCAGCATATTTCAGAAAGTCCGGGAAGTTGTCCAGCACAACGTCCTGCATCAGCTTCCGCTTTGCTCCGTTAACCGTCGCTTCTGCTGTAATTCTAATATGGTATTCATCAAAGAGGATGCCATTGTAATCACCCGGATTTCTGTCGGTTACTTCGAGACTGTCGACCCTGTATTCGGGTTGCTTGGAGGAATCCAGCTCCGTTTTTTTGATTTCCTGCGGATTTTCCAGATCTGCTTCATACCGGGCTACAAATTCATCCAAATGTGCGTTTAACTGCTGCGGCTCCGAGCGTTCCCCGTCAAATTCGTCATAGATCGAAGCGATCGCCTCATTCACAGCCTTCTCCGCCAGATGGAGACTCTGCACATTATCCTCGCTTCTCTGGGAGCGCTGGGCCCCGCCGAGGCTTGCGCCGAGCATGGCGACGCCGAGCATGGCGAACAACAATATCATAAATACGACAAGCAGCAAAGCCGAGCCTTTTTCTCCGCGCATCCTACGCCGCCTTTCCCTTTAGAAGTCTGTCCGATGATCTCTCATTCCCTAGAATCCAAATCTGCTCTCAAGCACCAGCTCATGGTCCTGGCCGCCATAGGATTGCTTCAGCTTCAGCTCGATTTGAATAAGCCCTCCCTCGCAAGCCGTGAGTCCCTGACAGTCCAGACTAATGAACGACCCTGTCAAGTCGGAGTCAATTGCGATTACTTTGCCGTCGATAGAAAGCGCTTCTCCCGATATCCCTGTAAATCCGATTTTCTCATCGGCCTCGTCTTTGCGTTTCAACGTTATGCTGTTGATGTCTGTCTCTTTCTGTTCGATGATTTCGGGGCCGAAGGTGTACAAGCCCGTTATGATCGAGGACATGATAAAGTCGCCTTCGTCGCGCAGGGAATTCTCGATCCGGACCTTATGGTATGTATTCAAGCCAAAGGTAATGGAGGAATAGATAATACCCGTTACAACGGACAGGATGGATAGCGCAGCAATCAGTTCGATCAGTGTAAACCCTTGTTCTTCACGCATTCTTCTCTTTACCCATTCAACGTATGGACTCATCGCTTATGTACCCCTCTACTTCCACTATATCCCGCTTCCGGCCGCCATCCGAGCTTTGGACCTGAACCAGAACGGGCAATAAATATTTGGACAGGGACATGTTATCATCTGTCATTCCGCCAGCAAGCTCCGGCTGATAGTTAATCGTGATCTCGTAATCAATTCCGTTGATTTTCGGCCTCAGCACCTGTGCAAGCGTCTCTGTGTTTCTGACGAGGCCGGAGTACGGCGTGCAATCGAACACGCCCTGCCCGTTCAACATGCATGCATCAGGTTCAATGACAGGATAATTCCCGTCCTTGTCGAGCATGAAATAGCCTTTGATACTGTCGAACGATTCCTTCTCCATATAAAATAAAGCGTTGCGCGCCAGGTTCACCATCACGGTCTTATTCTGATTTCCTTTACTGTATGAAAGAGCGTTCATGAAAAAAGCTGTCATGGAGAGGCTGACTACGGAAAGAATGACGATTGCAGCCAGTATTTCTATCAGTGTAAAGCCCTCTTCCCCTCTCAATGCTCGCATCACTTCTTCCCATTCCTCTCTTCGGACACTTTATCTCTTATTCTACCATAATACGCCACTATTCATAGGTAATATTAACTATTTTATAAACAAATAATAGTTCAATATATCTATTAAATAATATTACCCACATTCTCTGAGCCCATCGATTGCCAAGTGAGGCTGATAGCACTTACTTATTACCGGATCAACAAAAAAAAGCGGCCGAGCCTCCTCATAAGAGGAAACTCAACCACTCTGCTGCGTGCCTGATCATTCACAACCAGCCAGGCCAATATGCTGCTCAACGATAGATTTTACTCGGGCGGATACATCCGCTCGCGAAGCGCCTTGACCTCATCATTCTCCAGGTATTCATCGTAGGACATAATCCTGTCAATTACGCCGTTTGGTGTAATTTCGATAATCCGGTTCGCGATCGTTTGAACGAACTGATGGTCATGCGAGGTGAAGATCAATGTACCGTCAAAATCAATGAGACCATTATTCAGCGCGGTAATGGATTCGAGATCCAGATGGTTGGTCGGTTCGTCCATCAGCAGCACGTTCGAGCCCGAAAGCATCATCTTGGAGAGCATGCAGCGGACTTTCTCCCCCCCGGACAATACGCTTGCCTTCTTAAGGGCTTCGTCTCCCGAGAACAGCATCCGGCCCAGGAAGCCGCGGATAAAGCTCTCATCCTGATCCTTGGAATATTGGCGGAGCCAGTCGACAAGGTTCATCTCCACGCCATCAAAATAGGCCGCATTGTCCTTCGGAAAATAAGCCTGTGTCGTGGTGACGCCCCATTGATAAGTTCCGGAGTCCGGCTCGAGCTCGCCGGTCAGCACTTGGAACAGCACCGTCTTGGGCAGCGTATTCGGACCAACAAGGGCGATCTTATCTCCTTTGTTGACGGCCAGCGTCCAGTTGTCGATCAGCGTAACTCCGTCTACTGCCTTCGTCAGCCCTTCGGTCAGCAGAAGCTGTTTGCCCGCTTCGCGCTCCGGCTTGAAGTTAATAAACGGATATTTGCGGTTCGACGGACGAATGTCGTCAAGTGAAATTTTGTCGAGCAGCTTCTTACGTGAAGTTGCCTGCTTCGACTTGGATTTGTTGGCGCTGAAGCGTTGAATGAACGCCTGCAGCTCCTTGATCTTGTCTTCCTTCTTCTTGTTCGAATCCCGCATCAGGGAGAGAGCAAGCTGGCTGGACTCGTACCAGAAATCGTAGTTGCCCACGTACAGCTGGATCTTGCCGAAATCAATGTCCGCAATATGCGTACATACCTGATTAAGAAAATGCCGGTCATGAGAAACGACGATGACGGTGCCCTCATAATTGCCCAGGAAATCCTCAAGCCAATGAATCGATTCCATATCAAGGTAGTTGGTAGGCTCATCGAGCAGCAGAATGTTCGGCGTTCCGAACAAAGCTTGCGCGAGCAGAACCCGTACCTTCTCGTTGCCGGAGATCTCTGCCATCGTCTTGTCATGCAGCTCCGGCGGAATGCCCAGACCGTTCAGCATGCTGGCCGCTTCGGACTCCGCTTCCCAGCCGTTCATATCGGCGAATTCCGCTTCCAGCTCGCCGGCGCGCATCCCGTCTTCATCGGTAAATTCCGTTTTGGAATAGATGGCGTCTTTCTCTTTCATTACCTCGAACAGCTTCTTGTAGCCCATGATGACCGTCTCGAGCACGCGAAACTCATCATACTCGTAATGGTTTTGCTTCAGGACCGCCAGGCGCTCTCCCGGAGTAATATGAACCTCGCCGCTTGATTGCTCAACCTCGCCGGACAATATCTTCAGAAACGTCGATTTGCCCGCTCCGTTGGCGCCGATCAATCCATAACAATTGCCCGGCGTGAATTTAATATTCACATCTTCGAATAGCGCCCGCTTGCCGTAGCGAAGCGTAATGCCGCTTGTACTAATCATTGTGTGTGATCCCGTCCTTCACTCCAAAATCTAGTTCATCACACCATTATAACACATGAGGGCGTATTATTCCCATGTGAGCTTCACTTCTGCGCCCGTTTTTGAAGATTCATAAACCGCGTCAGTCTCCGCCATCTCTATTTTCAAGCTTTAACTACGTTCTTTTTCTCAGCCATACCTGCATCAAGGAGAACAGCTGATTCATGTCAAGCGGCTTGCTGATATAGTCCGACGCTCCCGCCTCCAGGCATTTCTCGCGGTCCTGCTTCATCGCTTTGGCCGTAACCGCTATAATCGGCAGCTGCTCCAGTCGCGGAATTCTCCGGATTGCCCTCATCGTATCGTATCCGTCCATTACCGGCATCATGATATCCATCAGCACCATATCAATATCCGTCTCCGTCTGCAAAATACTCAGGCATTCCTGCCCATCCTGAGCCGACAGCACGTTCATTCCTTCATTCTCCAAGGCATTCGTCAGCGCGAATACGTTCCGGATATCATCGTCGACCACAAGGATCTTCTTCTTCTTGAAACCGGAAGTTTCCATATGAACGGCAGCCGCTTGTTCCACAGAGCTGCCGGTGCCAGAGGCCTGCTTCTCTTCCGCAGCCATAAATTCCGCCTGAGCAGCCAGCAGCTCCACAATCTCCTTTTCCTTGGAAGGCACAATCAAAGTGAAGGTGCTTCCGACGCCTTCTTCGCTTTCGACCCTTATTTCCCCGCCGATCAATTTGGCAAATTCGCGGCTGATGGACAAGCCCAGCCCCGTTCCGCCGTAATGCCTGCTCGTGGTGCCGTCCGCCTGCTGGAAAGCATCGAAGATGAGAGAAAACTTATCCGGGGCGATTCCGATTCCCGTATCCGTAACGGAAATGGACAGGCCATATTCCGAACTGCTTTTGTCCATCCCAAGCAATCTGCCCATCTCCTCGGCTTCAAGCCTGCTGACTTTGAACATAACCGAGCCCTTCTCCGTAAATTTGAAGCCGTTGGACAGCAGGTTCCTGATAATTTGCAGCAGCCGTTGCGTATCGGTATAGAACAGCTCGGGAACATCAGGCCCCCATTCGATAACAAAATCAAGTCCTTTCAGCTCCGCCACTTTGGAGAATTGCTGCTCCAGCATGGAGGGAAGCTCCGTCATATTCATGGGCTCTATGACAATGTCCATTTTGCCTGACTCGACCTTAGACAAATCCAGTATATCGTTAATCAGCGTCAGGAGATCCTGGCCTGCCGAATGTATAATGCGGGCATATTCCTGCTCCTCAGGAGTATGCGTGCCATTGCGGTTCTCGCCCAGCATCTGCGACAGGATCAGCATGCTGTTAAGCGGGGTGCGCAGCTCATGCGACATATTGGCCAGAAACTGCGATTTATAGATGGAGCTTTGCTCAAGCTTGCCCGCATGCTCCTCAAGCACAATGCGCGTTTTCTCTAGCTCGTTGGATTTCTCCTCGGCAAATCGGTTCTGCTCCTCCAGATGCTCGTTGGCAACGCGCAGTTCTTCCTGCTGCGTCTGCATTTCCTCCGATTGCACCTGCAGCTCCTCGGTCATCGTTTGGGAATCCTTCAGCAGCCGCTCAACCTCCATCCGGCTTTCAACACTGTTAATCGTCGTCCCGAAGGTCTCAAGAACAGTACTGAGGAGCTTTAGCTGCAGGTCATTGAAGGTCCCGAGCGTCGCCAATTCAACAACGGCCACGACTTCTCCCTCGAATTCCACAGGAGCGATCAGAATCTGGCTTGCAGCGGTTTTTCCCAGTCCCGAGCTGATCTGGATATAATCGCCGGGCACCCGGTCCAGTTGAATAATCCTTTTATCTCTTGCGGCTTGTCCCACAAGGCCTTCGCCAAGCCGAAAGCTCCTTGCTCCAACCTCGGCGCCTGACGCTGCATAAGAGGCTCTGTTGACAAGCCTGAAATGCTCGCCCTGACCGCTATGGATATAAAACACACCGTAAGTGGCATCCAGGAGAGGCGTTATTTTGGCAATAAAAAGCCGGGCCAGCAAATCTAGATCTCCTACCCCCTGATACATGCTGACCACCTCGGTCAGCTTCATCTGTTTCCAGTTCTGCTGCTCCTGCGACTCCAGCAGGTTGTTGGTAGCTATGGCAAGATCGCGGATTTCATCCCTGGACTTGATTTCAATTCTCTGGGTCAGATCGCCGCCGGAAGAGGCGATTTCGCCGATTGACCGGGTCACTTCCTTGATCGTGTTCACGATCGCACGCGAAATAATCATGGCAGCCGTGACCGAGATCAAGGCGACGATGACCAACAGGCTGTACATTCCGATTTTCAAAATATTATTCTGCTCTTTCAGCCGCTCCGCGCGGTCGTTTGTCAGCACTTTCTCCGTTGCGCGGAAATCCTCAAACTGGGAACGGATCGAATCCATATCCGCCTTGCCCGGATCCGTCTTGAAAAATTCAAAAATTTCAGCTGTTTTATTCTCTCTCTTCATGTCGATCGTCGGAGCGCCGGCAATATCGATCCAGTGCTGAAGCGTCACTTTCAGCTTCACTAGTCTGTCCTGCTGGCTGGCATTATCGGTCAAAAGAGCATAAAGCCGGGTATAATCATCTTTCCAGCTGTCTATCGCTTCATTATAAGGGGCAAGATAATTGGTATCGCCTGTAATGATATAGCCGCGCTGCGCGGTTTCCATATTAAGAAATTTCTTCTCGATTTCATTGGTCAGATTATGAACTTCGATATCGTGATCAGATATAAAATCAATTTCGTTCTGCAGCGATGAGATACGGGTCGAGACGAGGAAAACGGATAATGCCAGACATAAGACTACAACTAGGTAACCGATGAATATTTTGAAGCGTATGCTCCGCCCTGAATAAATCGACATCATTATCTGCTCCTGCCCTTGTTTCGTAACAGATTTTGCTTCTGCCCAGTGTCATTCCTACTAAATAATATACTATATCCTGATAGTTTTGCATAAAACTTAATGGCAATTTTCAGACGATAAATGATATGCCATTGACATCGTACCGCCTGGAGACGTTTGTGATGGAATCGGTAATGGTTTAAACTTGTAAGGGAATGAATCAATCCGAAATGGAGGCATTGTCATGAAGCTATTATCCATTGAACCGACGCCAAGCCCCAATTCCATGAAGCTCAACGTTGACGAGAAGCTTCCGCAGGGACAAAGGCTCAGCTATAAAAAAGAAAATGCAGGCGGCGCGCCAGAGCAGCTGCGCGGGCTGCTGGACATAGACGGAGTGCGGGGATTGTTCCGCACCGCGGATTTCATTGCCCTGGACCGCAAGCCGGGGGCCGACTGGGAGCGGATTCTGGCAGAGGCGCGGGCTCTGCTGCAAAGCGGCGAAGACGCGCAGGAAGCCGGCGGCGGAATATCGCAGGAGCATTATGGCGAAGCCCACGCATCGGTGCAAATGTACCGCGGCATCCCGATGCAGGTGCGCGTCCGTATGGGCGACCGCGAGATCAAGGCCGCCCTGCCTGCGGCATTCACAGAAGCGGTAACTGCCGCGGCTGCCGCTTCCCTCATTCGCGAGCGCAAGCTGGAGGAGCTCGGGATCCGCTACGGCGAGCCCGAAGAGATTGCCGCGGAGCTCGTGAAGGAGCTTGAAGCCGCCTACCCGCAGGAGCGGCTTGACGAGCTTGTGGCCGCCGCTGCCGCTGCCGGACAAAGCGGCGGCGATGCCCAAGCGGCGGCGGCCCCGGTGCGGCCCGCCCCGCTGACGGCGGCCGAGCTTGACGAGCGGCTCGCTTCGCCGGACTGGAGCGTACGCTACGAGGCGCTCTCGCGCACTTCGCCGGAGCCGGCGATGCTGCCGCTGCTCGCCAAGGCAATTGCCGACGACAACGTCTCCATCCGCAGACTGGCCGTCGTATATCTGGGCGATCTGCGCGTGCCGGAGGCGCTGCCGCTGTTGTTTCAGGCGCTGCGCGACTCCTCCGCTTCCGTACGGCGCACCGCCGGCGATACGCTCTCGGATCTGGGCGATCCATCGGCCACCGGTCCGATGATCGAGGCCTTGCTGGACCGCAACAAGCTGGTCCGCTGGCGCGCGGCCCGGTTTCTCTACGAGGCCGGAGACGAAACAGCCGTCGAGGCGCTGCGTGAGGCTGCAGCGGATTCCGAGTTCGAAGTCAGCCTGCAGGCGCGGATTGCGCTTGAGCGGATCGAGCGCGGCGAAGAAGCCGCCGGCTCCGTCTGGCAGCAAATGACCTCACGAAACCGCGATTAAATATACCGGATATACAGGATGCAGCCTCTGCTGCTTCATTTAATCGCTCGGTAATCTCTTTATTCCGTAATTGCCGGGCATCCAGTCAGGTTGTACACCAATAGCCAATAGACGAAAAAAAAGGACAGACCCCATGCGAGCTGCTGCTTCGCGGGGGCTGTCCTTTTTTGTATGCATGAATCCAACCTGCTCCATGAATAATCCGGATTTATCTTCCTGTTTACTTGCGAACGTACGTTTGGTATAGTTGTCCTATCAAACATATGTTCTGGTTAATGTTCTGGCTTCAGCTGATTATGCAGCATGGAGCAATCCGTTCCCAATCCAAGAAAGAGGTATATGTGAATTGGCGAAAAAAATATATGAATACGCGGTGGCGAAGCAAACGCTGAATAAAGTCACAGCCAAATCAATGCCGTTCGAGTGGTCCATTAATCCGTACCGCGGCTGCACCCATGGCTGCAGCTTCTGCTATGCGCGCGCGTTTCAGAGCTTTATCGGTCGTGAAGCCGACGACGAATTTCAAAACCGGATCACGATCAAGCAAAACGCGGCAGAAGCGCTCGAAGCCCAGTTGGCCAAAAAAGCCAAAAAATTCGGCGGAGATCTCGATGCGGCAGCAGATCAGATCGGTATGATTGCAATCGGTACGGCAACCGACCCTTATCAGCCCATTGAAGGCAAGGCGATGATAACAAGGGAAATCCTTAAAGTGCTGGCCAAGTACCGGATCCTCACCTCGATTACTACGCGCTCGCCGCTCATTTTGCGCGACCTCGACCTGCTGTCAGAGATGCGCATCTCATCCATTAACATCAGCATCAACACGCTGCGCGCCGATGTTACACGCAAGATGGAGCCCGCAACCCCTTTTCCGGCCAAACGGCTGGAAACCGTCGAAACTCTTATGAAGCGGGACATTCGGGCCGGAATTTTCATAGCTCCGATTCTCCCTTGTCTGACCGACTCAGGCAGGGATCTCGAGCAGCTGATTGCCGCCGCCCGGGACCACGGCACCGCATTCGCGCACGCTTCCCTGCTGCGTCTGTCCCCTGACGTGAAAGCATGGTATCTGCATATGCTGGAGCTCCATTTTCCCCAGCTTCTGCCCGCTTACCGCAATCTGTTTCCGGGCGCATACGCCAACCGCGCTTATGCGGATCAACTGATGGAGATGGTGCATAAGCTGCTCGAGCAATACGGCTTGTCCGGTCGGCCGCAGCGCCGCAGGGATTTACAAGCGGGTTCCAGACCCCCCGAACAGCAATTGCGCCAGACTCGTTCCGCTGCCGGCGGAGCCGTGGAGCAGCTTGAATTTCAATTTTGATTCTGTATCTTCAAGAAAAAACTTGCCGCCCTTTGGTGACACGGAAAGTTGCTTCCCATAAGCCCTATAGACAAGAAAACAAGGCGGGATTATCCGAATGAACCGGATTGTGCCCGCCTTGTTTTTATTTGGCCAAATTAGGTCACATTTTTTTCGTAAAGCGGCTCATAATTTCTTCGTATTATGCAAACCTAGTACAGACCCGTACTCATGCTGCTGCGCTTTTGAAAAGCAAAATTGAAGAAGGAGCCCTACAAAAAATGGCGCATACGGATACTCAGTCGTTCACTTTACTTTGCACAAGCGACATTCATGGCCATATCTACCCCACGGACTACCAAAGCCGGCAAATCAAGCATCTGGGACTGGCGAAGCTGGCTGCTATGATCCGGCAGGAGCGTGAGCGGGATCCGCAGCTGCTTCTGATCGATAATGGCGACCTGCTGCAGGGAACGCCGTTGATGCACCACTTTGTCAAATATAACCGCTCGGGCATTCATCCTGCCATTATGACCCTTAATCATCTGGGCTATAATGCTGCGGTGCTCGGGAATCATGATTTCAACTATGGCCAGGAAATCCTCCGTCAGGCTGTCCATGACTCGGCTTTCCCGTGGCTGTCTGCCAATATCATCGATTCCCGAACCAGGCAGCCGGCGTTCGGCCAGCCTTATCTCATCAGACAAATCCGTCATGAAGCCAAAGTAGCGATTCTTGGTCTTACGACACATTTCATTCCTCAATGGGAAATTCCCGAATTTATTCGCGGGTTAACATTCATCGACGCGCTGAGCGCAGCGAAGAAATGGGTGGAGCTGATACGGAAAGTGGAGAAGCCGGACGTCATGATCATTTCCTATCATGGCGGTCTTGAGCGGGATCCGGATACCGGAGAAGCTGTCGAAGCTTTAAGCGGCGAGAATCAGGCATATGCGATGTGCACCGAACTGGAGGGCGTGGATGTGCTGCTCACCGGCCATCAGCACCGGCTGCTGACCGATGAGGTAAACGGGGTGACGATTTTGCAGCCTGGCTGTAATGGACTGGCACTTGGCAAAGTCAGCATTCAGCTGGTAAAACGAAAGGAGGCGTGGATGATTGCCCAGAAAACCGCCTCGCTTATCCTTACGAATGAAACCGTTCAGCCCGACATCCAGATCATGAAATTAACCGAGCGGCATGAGCAGCAGACACAGCTATGGCTGGATCGGCCCATAGGAGAGGTTTTCGACGATGCTCCTCTTCAGGATCCCTTGTCAGCAGGCCTGAGCGATCATCCATTCATGGACGATATGAGCCCGGATCAGTTGGATGCCACCGCCGCCGGGTTAACCCGCAATGCCGTCTTAACCAGCGATTCACCCGAATCAGGGTCTTCCGTAACGATGAGAGATATCATTTTCGATTATTAAGCTGAAGATTATTGGATCGGAATAGTATTTGCTTTTGGTTTAGCGAGTATCCTTATCCCGAAGGCGGCAGGTTAAGAGATGTTGGAAGCAGCAGCGGCTGAATCATTGGTGACAGCTGCAGGATAGCGTTTGACCCATTGGTGGTCGATCCTCATCTGGGCGTCGGTTTTCAGAAAATAATTGTAGCGGACAACACCTGCCTGGTCCGGTGTGGGATCATCCCATGTTGCATCCAGATGATACCAGTTGGAATCGATATTGACCAAGTTCCAGACATGGCTGATTTCACCGACTTTGCCCTCAATCATACGGGATTCGATACCTGCTGAGGACAGCATTCGATATAGAAGCAGCGCATAGCCCTGACATACCGCCTGCCCGTATTCAAGCGCCTCATAGGCCGTATAACGCTGCAGGGATTCGTCATACGCCAGATGCAGCACGATCCAGTCGTGGATCGCCTTGACCTTTTCCCTCTGGGACATTGATGGTTGTATAATGTCAGGCAGCAGATCACGGACCTTCTCCTGCACGATAAGCTTCTGCTCCAGGGTCTCCCGGTATTTGACTGTCAGCTTGATATTGGCGTCTCCGCCCCATGTATGAACCGCATACAGATAAGAATCCACGATATACGCCGTATAATCATCCGCTTCGAAGGCTTCCTTGAGCAGGCTCGCAATATGAGCCGAGAGCTCATCTTTATTCCCTGAATAATCAATATTCATCTCGGTTTTCTGCAGCACCAGCTGCTGCTCCACATGGTCTTTAAGCTCCCCAAGCGAGGACAGGTCCGAAGCGGCTTTAACCTTAGTGAAGCTGAAATCCGAGCCGAGCACAAAGGTTAGCAGGATGATGATAACCCCCATGATGGAAGAAAGCCTGTTCATAGTCCGCCTCCCCTTTTCTCCATTTTGTTCCATTATACCCTAACGCAGAAGGGGGAATAAAGCTTTGGCGGCAATTAATCATGATCCGTTATCTTTATAGCGCAAATTCTGCTGTTTGTCCTCCCCAGGTCCGGATGTATCAAGAATTCGGCCCAAGTATTTGGCACAAGTTCTTCTGAATTTATTTCCGCTCTCATTCAAACACAAAAAAAGCCGCATCTCATACCGTTCGCAGGAAAAAACAGTTTAAATGAGCGGAATCCGTATAAGGTTTACAATTATAGGGGAAAACGAAACAATGAAGATATTCACGGCCCAGCCGACGAGTCTACCTGCATCGTACAATTCGCAGTATGCCGTCAGCCGGCTGCTTGCTTGCGGCAGCAAAGAAGCCTTGTTTCTTTCCCGGTCCAGATAGCGCAATCATGCGCAGCAGCTTTCGGCAAATCAGAGATGTCTAAAGCCGCGCCTTGCACAACTATCAATTTAAAACGAAAAAGCACCTTCAGCCCCGCGATGCTGCGGTTCAGAAGATTCTCCCGTTTACTTCCGGCACCTCGCGGGCTCTCCCTGCGCTGAGGTATGACAGTGCGCAATAGCCGTTAACCTCCCGTTCAACAGGGAACTCCTCTGACGCACAATAAGGAGATTGCCAGCGGAGTGTTGTACGTTAGGCCGGGAATCATCGAGGTATCAATTCAGCTGGAAACAGGGCTGGACTGAAGCCTGACCCGGCTTTTCGGTTAGTCTCTGATCCACACCGCCATTTCGCCTGCTCCCCTGTTCGCCCAAGTGTAATAGGGGATGAATGTAACCTCAACAGGCTTCGATTGCCCGCTCACGCCGCTGCGGTACAAGGCTCCATTCCATTCGCCGCTGCCCCGCCTGAGGGCCTGTCCGGTTATGTGCGGAATCCCGCCCGCCGGCTGCGCTTCCGGGCTTGCTTCAAGACGGCTGCCCTCAGGCAAAACAATTTGATGCAAATCCGGCCCGTTGTCCGCCTCCTCCAGACAATAAACAAAAGGTCCGCGCTGAATTGCCGTCTTCCCTGCGGTCTGGCGGATATGCGGATGCCCCTTCATCCGCAGCACAGGCATGGAGAATGTTAAATCTACGGTATCCCCCGCTTCCCACTGCCGGTTAATAACCGCATATCCATCCTCAACCAGCTCATCAAGTTCGAGAGGAATGCCATTCACAAGGCAAGCTGCTTCCCCGCACCAATCCGGTATCCGCAGCGCCAACCGGAATGAAATCGGCGATTCCGGAAAGACCCGGAAGCTGACGGTTCCTTCCTGTGTATAACGCGAGTTCTGCTCGATCAGCACATGTTGATCGTCCAGCCGCCACTTCAGCCTGCTGCCGATATACAAATGCGTATAAAGCGTTCTATCCTGCGTGCAGTAAATATACTGCCCCAGCGAGGCGAGCAGCCTGGCGATATTGGGCGGGCAGCAGGCACAGCCGAACCAGCCCTGGCGCTCCGGCATGACATGATCGTACAATCTGTTCTTGCCATGCGCATGCGGATATACCTCCAGGGGATTAACATAGAAGAATCGTTTGCCGTCCTGCGACATTCCGCTCAGAACTGTATTGTACAAAGCGCGTTCCAGCACGTCGGCATACTCGCTCTTCGGTTCAAGCCGCAGCATCCGGCGGGCGAAAAAGATCAGGCCGATCGAGGCACAGGTCTCCGCATAGGCCGTATCCCCCGGCAGATCATAGTCCAGCGTGAACGATTCCCCATGCGCCATTGAGCCGATCCCGCCTGTAATGTACATCCGCTTGGAGACAATATTGCGCCACAGCCTTGTGCAGGCTTCAAGCAGCTTTGCATCAGAGGTTTCGGCGGCAACGTCCGCCATGCCCGCGCACATATAAACGACGCGGACGGCATGCCCCTCGGCCGCCGCCTGTTCGCGGACGGGAAGATGAGCCTGGCTGTATGCATAATCGCGGGTCACCGATATTTCCGGAAAATGAACCGTTCCGCCGCGCTGCTGCAGCTCCTTCTCATAAAAGTGGGGCTGCGCCCCGCGCTGATCGAGAAAATATTGGCTCAGCTTCAGGTAACGCTCTTCGCCGGTAGCGTGGTACAGCTTGACCAGCGCAAGCTCGATCTCCTGATGGCCGTCATAGCCCTGCAGCTTGCCCGGCTCAGTGCCGAACACGGTACCGATATAGTCGGCATACCGGCATACGACGTCCAGCAGTCTGTTTTTTCCCGTTCCGTTGTAATAGGCCACAGCCGCTTCGATCAGATGGCCGGCACAATACAGCTCATGGCATTCCGCCAGATTGGTCCATCTGCCCGCTGGCTCCTTTACCGTGAAATAGGTGTTCAGATAACCGTCCGGCTGCTGGGCTCTGGCGATGATATCGATCACTTCATCGGCCGCTCGCTCAAGCTCCGGATCGGGTGCGGTCCCCAGCAAATAACCGACGGCTTCCAGCCATTTGGCCACATCGCTGTCCTGGAACACCATCCCGTAGAATTCTCCCTCCTCATCGCCCGCGGCGATGCGGTAATTGCGTATCGCGCCGCTCGGCGCGGCCTCGGGCACCCGGTCGTTCAGAACCTCCCATTGATAAGGCACAACCACCTCGCGGACAAGCCGGATATAATCGGACCAGAAATCATCCTGAATCTCCGCTGCCGCAAGAAGAAACGGCTGTCTCTGTCCTCCGGAGGCAAAGTTAGTTTCTTCCCCAAAACGATCAGAAAAGGATGCGTCGCCTTTTGTGCGTTCTGATTGTACATGAAATGTGGACTGCTGCGATTTCGGTTTCATCTTGAATCGTCCTTTCGAAGTAGCATCCATGCAAAACCTCCACCCTGCTCGGCGCACCTAGAATTGAAGCGGCAGCCTGATCGTCACGACCGTGCCTTCGCCTTCCGCCGAGTCTATATTCAGCCCATAATCCTCTCCATACAACAGCTTGATCCGCTGCTCGATGTTTTTGATCCCGATGCCATCCGATTGCGGGTCCAGCAGCTTTTGCACCGTGCTTTTGTCCATCCCCTTGCCGTTGTCCGCCACCTTGAAGCACAACACGCCGGAAGATTCTTCGCCGCTGATGACGATCAGACCTCCGGAGCGCGCATCCTCAAATCCATGAATAATGGCATTCTCGATTATCGGTTGAAGAAACAGCTTCGGGACCTTGCATTCCTCGGGCAAGCCGTCCATTTCGATTTGGATGGTAAATACGCCATCGAAACGCTTTTCCATAATATGCGTATAGCCGCGAAGCCAGATCAAGTCGTCCTTCAGACGAACCGGCTCCTGCTTGTTGTTGACCGTATACTGCAGCATATTCGACAGGCTGACGATCATTTTGCTGATGGCCAGCTGGTCCTTGCCGATTGCCATCCAGTTGATGATATTCAGGGTATTATACAGGAAATGCGGATTAAGCTGCAGGTTGAGCGCCATAATCTCCGCCTCCTTCTCCCTGAGCGTAACCTCGTAGTTTTCCCGGATCAGCTCCTGGATTTTATCGTTCATATGATTGAACTTCTTGATCAGAACATTAAATTCGTAGTCGGGCTGATCGGGAATCTTGGTGGAAAAATCGCCGGTTCCCGTCAAATGGATCGCGACCAGCAGCTTCTTGATCGGCTTGATCAGCCAGCCCGATACGATATACGCAATAAGAATGGCCAGCAGCGTCAGCGTTCCCGCGAGTATCAGATCCAGATAACGGATGGCGGGCAGCTCGCGGATCAGCTGCTTGTAGGGAACGACGGATATCGTCTTCCAGCCCGTCACGGTCGAGGTGTCAAAGCAGATCAGCATCTCATTGCCGTCCACCTCTCCGGTCAGCGTCCCGTTCTCCGCCTTGAAGGCGGCATCCAGCCATCCGCTTGTATCAAGCGTCGCCAGCTTCGCCGTGTCCGGGTGGTAGACGATCTCTCCCTTATCCGAGACGACATACATAAAAGAATCCTTGATCGGCAGACTGAATTTCAGAATATCCCGGTAATACGTTTCCGAGAAATTGATCAGCAGCACCGGCTTCTCGACATGAGCCGCAAACGAGCGGATGACGCCGTCCACAATCGGGGCGCTGTTGATGACCCGGGCGGTCGAAAACATATATTTGAATTTGGGATCGACGCCGCGCAGCTCCGGCTGGGCGAATTTGCTGGAGTAGTCGTAGGTTGGAATCCAGATCAATTTGCCCTGCTCTTCGATCGCCCGACGGTAAATATCCGAGGACCGGAAGCCCTCGGGCGATACGGAGAAGAAGGGTGAATTTGTCGTGATCGACGGGGCGTTGCCGCCAAAGCTGTAATAGCTGGTGACCAGCTGCGCCGTATATTTGTCCTGATCCCGGCCAAAATATTTGGTCAGAATCGCCGTCACTTTCTTATCCATCTGCACCAGGCTGTGGTCGCTCTTGTCGGTCACATGATTGAACAGATCGTACAGATCCTGATCGGAGATGAGCGATAAGGTACGCTCCTCGATTCCGCTGAGAATGATGTCGATAATTTCATTGTTCTTCTTCACGATTTCCAGAATGCTGTCTCTGGAGTTGTCCAGGATAATGCCCGAGCTCGTGCTGTAATGCTCGAAGCCGTTAATAATGGACGGCAGCGAGATAAGCAGCACGTAGAAGAAAATCAGCTTGGTGCGGAACCGCATGCGCATAAACCGGTCCCGCAGCGAAGGCAGCAGTTTCATAAAGCTCCTCCTAGCGCCGGGTCATGGAGCGGGATATAGTGCGGTATTCCTCGGGCGTAAGAGAGAATTCTTTCTTGAACACGCGGTTGAAATATTTCACATCCTGATAGCCGAGCTTGGCGGCAATCTGATACACTTTGTCGTTGCTGCCCTCGAGCAGCTCCTTCGCCTTCGCCAGTCTGATCTGGGTCAGATAGAGACTGAAATTGATGTTCATCTTGCTTTTAAAATAATTGCTGAAGTAGCTGGAGCTGAAATGAAAGACGGCGGATACCGATTCAAGCGACAAATCCTCCATATAATGCTCGTCAATGTAGGCCAGGCAGTGCTGAATGAGCGCTTCCTTGCGGCTTGTTTTCAATTCCCGCATCCGGTCCGCAATCGTGCCCAGCACGGATGCGGCGTTTTTCTTCAGGTCCTCTATATCGGCCGACTGTTTCAATCGGCTGTCAATTACCTCAAGCAGGGAGGAGCGAAGCTCATCCTGCCCCAGAAATTCAGGCGTGTCGACCGCTTCGGCAAACAGCGCGGCGATATACCGCAGGAGCTCTCCGGGCTCCGGCCACCCCGGGGCCGCAATTCGCTCAAACATGCTGCAGACGAATGATTCCCGTTCGCGCATATCCCCGTTGTGAAGGACGTCGGTCAGCAGCGCCGCATCCTTGCTGCCATGCGGGGACGGCAGCTGTACCTTGGGCTGCGGCTGTTTAACGCCGAATACATCCGGGCTGACGCCAAGGAATACCCGCCTGCCCGGCTCGTAAAACCGGCCTTCGCAGGCCTGCCGCGCCTGTGCCGCGAGCCTTGGCCCCGCAAGCGCGATATTCGCCGCCTCGACGCTGATACCAATGGACATGCGAAGCACGGCAGTCTGCCCTTCGATTTCAATTGCTTCCGAAATGCCGGACAAGGCTTCGAGCACGGCGGCAGACAGCGGCGCATCCGTTGCCGTTATGAGCCGGCTGCCGTCCTGGTCCAGAAAAAAGCTGCAGAATCGGCCGTAATCACCAATCAGATCTCCGATGGCGTCCTTGATTTGCATTTTGCAGGAGCTCGCTTCCGGCTGCGGCATCCGGCTTGCATCGTAGGCGATATCCGTCAGCAGCAGACGGCCGGCTCCGCCGAAACCGAGAATATCCTCCACTTCGGTTAGTTTCGCGGGCGTATCGGCTTCACCCTTTAACCATCCATTCAATAGCCGTTGATGATAGACCGGGAATACACGCTGCAGCTTCTGTTCCATCTGCCTTTTCTCCTCAAGCAGCCGGACCTCCGTCTCGATGCTTCGCTCGGCCTTCTCCAGCACATGCGTAAACTGATCGACATCGAGCGGCTTCAGCAAATAATCAAAGGAACCAAGACCGATAGCTTTCTGCGCATAATCGAAATTGCCGTATCCGCTCAAAAATATAACCTTGCGCGGATTATTGTCATCACTCAGGCTGCCGATAAATTCAAGCCCATCCATCATCGGCATCTGAATATCCGTAATAATGATCTGAAAGGATTCCTCCGTACAGAAGCCCAGCGCTTCCTTCCCGTTTCTGGCGGTATAGACCGCATAATGGGGCCGTAGCTTGTGAAACATATTCGACAGTCCAGCCAAATGCATCGGTTCATCATCAACAAGCAGTATGTTATAAATAAGCTGCAACCTCCCACCAGATCCGCAAGATTATCCATCAACAGATCAACGGCAATCAGCCAGTCTGAAGATACAATATGTATCTCCAATACTAATTGAATGCGCTTACAAATTGCAAACGCTTATTTTGTAGAACCCTGTAGAAACAACGGTTGAACCGTGAATGTTTTGTGAAATGCCGTCGGGAGCCGCACCTGATGTCCCGGCGGCGGCAATAAGCCTTGCGGCCTGCTTTTTCAAAATTTTGCCCGGCAGGAATATTGTCGTCATGATGCATTGTACATACTTCATAAGAATTAACGGTTGATGCTGCCCTTGGAGGGAAACCTGGAACGTTACGTACAGGAATTTATAGGGTGAGACTCGGGTAGATTCAAAACGTTTAAAAAACCGGGCAGCCATGAAACGGATTATCATCGTCGTTTCCGGCTGCCTGGTACTTGCTGTTCCTTCACCTGACTTGACATGCGGTTATCCAAAATATCAGTCTTGCCATCGCCGAAAGGTCTTCGATGTCGATTAGACCATCCGCGTTCAGATCGGATTTTCGCATACTGCGGCCAGTTCGGATCTGCCGCTGTCCTGCCGTATACGGCTGCAATAATGGCAAGATCTCCGACCGTAACTTTGTCGTCGTCATTCATATCACCCGGCCGCGTCTCGTACAAGCGTTTGCTTGTATGGAAACGCCTACCATATGACAACCCTCCCGATTTAAATGATTTATTTTCAATCAGCCCAAAATCAGAATGGCAAGCCTGGCCAAATCCTCAATATCCACGACACCGTCGCCCGTCAGGTCCGCTGCTTTTATGTGTTCCCAATCAGGATCGGAGGAGCTTTTGCCGTAATGAACGGCCATGGCTCCCAGATCGCCGACACTATGCCGGCCATCGTTGTTTACATCTCCCGGCTCCTGTGCGTTAACGGAGGATTGGAACGATTGCAGCGCATCCGCCAAATCCGACACGGCCCTGGCAACCGTATCCGCTGCCGCCCCGGCATCCTGTTCGACCGATGCGGCCCGGCCGATCTCCGCAGCAAGCAGCGCCTTCGCTCCCGGCGGATACTGCCCCGGCATCGTCCCCTCCGATGCGGCATCCAGCACAGCCTGCGCTTCGGCGATCAGCTGCCTGAGGGCTGTTTTATCGACCTCGCCAGTCACGATCAGCAGCGCAAACACCGCTTCCTTGACGCCATGTTCCCTGCCGTCGGCTTCCGCCGCAACCGCAGCTGCCGCAATCGTGGTGCTTCCCGCCCCATTGGCAGCCTTCACCTTCCAGCGCAGCTTCAGCAGCGGACCGTCATCGCGTATGCCGCTGTCAAGTCCCGGACTTGCCGCTATAATACGAAGCTGTCCGCCACTGCCCTGCGTTTGCCCCGCAATCGCAAAGCCGTCCCTTGCCGGCACGGCATCCAGAAACTCCAATGCTTCCGGATCATAGGTCACCGATATGTCCTGGGCATAGAGAACGCCCTTTACTCCGGTGAGTCCATAAAGGGTTTCAAATTCCCCTCCAGCCGCAGCTTCAGACGGTCCGGACACAGCGGCCGACAAACCGGACGGCTCCACCGGCTTGCCCAGCAAAATCCGTGAAGCGAGGCTCGTCAAATCGGCAATATCGACGATTCCATCGCCGTTCAGATCCGCTTTGGCATGCTGCTGCCAGTCAGGGTCTGCCGACGTTCGGCCATAGGAAGCGGCCATGATGCCGAGATCGCCGATACCAAGCCTGCCGTCGCCGTTCAGATCCGCGCTGTCTTCGGCCGCAGCCGGATCGGGGTTTGCTGGACCCTCCGCTCCTGCACTGTCTTCCGCATTGGCGGCGTCGGCGGCAAATAATGGCGGGCACAGCGGCATCCACAAAACCGCCGCAAATATGACAAATGCGAGACAAAAACGAATAACAGGTGCGCGAGTGAATAACCGCATTCCCCAAACTCCTTTCTTTCCATTTGTGTATGGTATCCGGCTTCCCCGCCGTACGCTTAAGCGCCTTCCCGTCAGCGTCGTATCCTTGCATGGCTGACGTTCGCCTGCTGTATCGGGTTACCGGCTTCATAATGTTGCCGAGGAATATCCAAGCGGTTATGCAAATGGGCCAGCCCCCGTCATACCGCCTGATACGCACGCCGAGGCGTGCGTTATGAAAACAGGGCAGGTCGCCTGGAGCTCCGCGCCCGTTGCTGCAGATGCCGGTCTACCCCGCAGTTTCCGTGCGGTAATCCAGAAGCGCCAATATCAGAGTGACCGCTTCAGCCCGCGTCGCATGCTCCATAGGGGCGAACAGGTTGCCCCCTCTTCCCTGAATCAGGCCGGCTTCCGAAGCAGCAGCGACCGACGGGTGCGCCCAGGCAGGAATTTGCGCAGCGTCCGCGAAGGATGATTTCAGCCCGGAATCCGGATTCAGCTTCAAGGACCGCGTCAGCATTACGGTAATTTCCGCTCTTGTGATGGAATTGCCCGCACGGAACGAGCCGTCTTCATAACCCTCCAGTATGCCGGCTGATGCCGCCTGGGAGATGAAGGATGCCGCCCACTGCGGGATATGACCGCTATCTTTAAAACCGGCAGTTCCTCCGCCTTCGTCATCGAGCTTCAGCGCCCGCGCCAGCATCGCCGCGAACTCCGCTCTTGTCACCTGTCCCTGCGGACGGAATTTCCCGTCCTCATAACCCGTCACAAAGCCCAGGCCAACCGCATGTTCGATATTCTCCTTGGCCCAATGGCCCTTGATATCGGAGAACAACAGCTCCGTGCCGTCACTTTTACCGGTCTTCGCCTTGGCCTGCACGCCGGCCGTCAATTTCACGGCTTTGAGCTTGCTGTCCACCAGCTTCACATCCGTAAGCTTCACCGAAGCGTCGCCTTCGGCCAGCGCTTCAAAGGTAAGCGTGCACAGCTCGATGCTGCCGCTGTCTCCGGCAACCTCACCCGTCTTCGTGTGGGCGAAGACGATGCGGTCCTCCTTCGGCGTTGGCGAAACGGAGAAGCCTTTTGCCGTGCTCTTCGCGCTTTTGAACATAAGCACCTTCTTGTCGTAAACAAAATTAACCTCGTATCCGTAAACATCCGATAAGTTCGACCCGGTTGCGGTTACCGTTACCGATTGCCCCACGGTCGGAGCGGATGTTGAGAATGCCAGCTTGAAGGAAGGGCTCTGCGCCGCCATTGCGGCGGAAGGCTGCAGACCATAGAGCAGGATCATAACGATAGACAGAAGGATTGGCGGCCATTTCAAATTCATCGGGAAACCTTCCTCTCGTAGGAAATGAGGGGACGGCACAGTCGGCCGTTCCCCTCCGCATGCTTGTTCTTCAAGTGCTAATTAACCAAGTATCAGTCTTGCCAGCGCGGACAGATCCTCAATATCGATTTTGCCGTCGCTGTTGTAATCGGATTTCTCGTACTGTGACCAGTTTGGATCGGCCAATGTCTTGCCGTAGCCTGCGGCAACAATAGCAAGGTCGCCGATGCTTACTTTGTCATCATGGTTGATGTCGCCCGGAATACCCGTGATGACCGCAGCCTTGAAGGTTTGAAGCGCTGCGTTCAGATCGGTTACCGCCCCGGCAACCTCCTCCGAAGTCGATCCGCTGTCTCCGGCTACTGCCTTGGCATCGTCAATCGCTGCCAGCAGAGCCGCTTTCGCGCCAGCCGGATATTGACCAGGCTGTGCACCGGTTACGGCCGCATCGTATGCAGCCTGCGCTTCATCGATCAATGAGCGGAGCGCCGCTTTGTCGATGGCGTTGATGCCAATCGCGAATGCTTTGCCCGGTATGACCGTTTCCACGCCGCTTGCGTCAGCCAATGTCACCTGCGGGATGGATACATTGGCGGAGGTCGACGCATCGGTCGTTTTCGCCTTGAAATGAAGCTTCATAATATCGCCGGACACGTCCGGGTTCGTTCCAATATTAACGGTCAGAAGCCTTACACTGCCCGCCTTCGCGTCTTCGCCGACGAGCACGATGTTCTCATTCAGCATCGTGTCGTCCACGCCGATCCATTCCAGCTTGTCGGCATCGTACGTAACGGTCAGATCCTGGGCCAGCATATTTTTCGCCGAAGCGCTCAAGCCGAAGGTCAATTCGAATGTCTGTCCGCCTTCTACCGCCGCAGGACCGGTAAGGGTGCCTGACAGCGAAGAGGTAACCGTCACGTTTGCTTTGGCCTTCATTGTCGTTCCGGCTACCGTACCGTTCACGGAGAAGACTCCCGCAGCGGCATATTTCGCCGGATCAATCGCATCCCAAACCACTGCAGCCTGTTTGGTCGTGCCGTCACTGTACCTGGCCGCTACCGCAGCAGGCAGCACGGGAGCCGTCCCCGATTCCGTCGTTACATTGACGTCAGTGATGCTGGTGACAACAGGCGTACCCGTATCATTCATCACCGTTACATTGGCCTTGGCCGTAATTGTGGTTCCCGCCACCTTGCCGCTGACGGTGAATTGTCCAGGCTGATTCAAGAGCTCGGGATCGTATTCGTTCCAGACTACCGTAATGTTCACGTTGTCGACCGATCCATCGTTATAGGTCGCCTCGACAACCGATGGCAGAAGCGGAGCCTTGCCCACGGTCGTGACCACATTCTCATCGGCAATGCTCGTAATCGTAACCGCATCCGTCACACGAACATATATGGTTGCTTCAGCGGGCACATTCGTACCGTCAACTGCCCCGGTAATGGTGAAGCTGCCCGGAACAGCCAGCTGTCCGGCTGTAATCGGATCCCACAGCACGGATGCCTGGGAGGTTGTGCCGTCGACCAGAACCTTGGTTACTTGTGCCGGCAGTACCGGCTGCACATCATGCAGCGTGCTGACTTTGACCGGCTTGACGCTGGCCGTTGGGGAAGCGTATACCTTCCATTCCAGAATACCGGTCCACTGCGTGCCTCTGGTGATCGTCATCCGCAGCTTCGTCGTAGTGATCGACGGGAAGGTTGTCGTGTTGTACTTGTTCAGTGCCACCCCGTTGCCTGTCGTGCTCGGCACATCGATGAAGGCGGTGCCGTTCCAATACTGCAGCTTGCTGGCCGTCGGGGCGAGTATCCCGCCGTTGTCCGTCCACCAGTATACATCCGATTTATTGATATTGACCGGCGACTGCCAGTCGTACTGGACCCACTGGGTTGCACCGGAGGCATTCCAGTTGCCGTAACCGCCGCCCGTTTTATCCGTGGAGTTGCGCGGATCGTAGCCGTCCTTGATCGCATTCAGATTCTCCCATGTCGAGACGTAGGAGGTGCTTGCCGTCGCGGCCAGAGCCACATTCACTTCATTAGGCAGCGGATCGACCGTTACCGTGACATCGACGGCTGTCGACAACTCGCCGTCGGTAGCGGTGACTGTCACGACATAGGTGCCCGGCTTGCTGAAGCTGGCAATGGTATTCTCGTTGGCAGCATTGGCGAAGACCGCCTGGCCGCCTGCCGGTCCGCTCTTCAGCGTCCAGAGCGAAGACAGCTTGCCGTCCGGGGCTCCGTCATCCGTGATTGAAGCGAGCAGGCTGGCCTTGAGCGGAATCCTCGCGCCCGAATCCTGCTGAGCCAGCACAACCGGCGGCGTATTGACCGCTTCCGGAGCTTTTACACCGGTATTGAATACTTGAATTTCCTTGAGCCCGATGCCAAAGCCTGCTTTCGGCGTCATCATAACCCTGAGCTTCTGCGCCGTTACAGGCGGGAATTGATCATGGTTGAAGTTGGCCAGAGTCGGCGACTTGTATTGGCCGGGAATCGATTTCCAGGTGCCGGACTCATCGTCCAAATATTGAACCGAATATAAGGATGGCTCGCTGTATGTGTTTGTCGGCTTGTCATTGTAGAAATACAGCTTGATGTCGTCAAATGTCTTCGGCGCGCCCAGATCGAGCTGGAACCAGTCCTGCGCGTTCGACGAACCCTTGCTGCCCCAGATTGGAGGATCAGCGCGGAAGCCGCCGGACGAGTATGCATTGCCGCTGACGGTGAAGCCGTTCACGGCATTGGCCGTCGATGTGTTGGGGGCGGTGAAGGATGCTGTCGCACTGGCGTTCAACGCCAGATTGTCCGCGCTGCCCGACTCGGCTGAAAGATCCACGCCGGCCTTCTGGAACAGATCGACCGCACGCTCGTTCGTCGACAGGTCGACCTCATTGGCCGCTTTCAGACTCGCACTGCTGTTATGAGCAAGCACAGCTGCTCCGCTTGCGTCCTGGACCGACACTTCGCCGGTAGCCGGATTCCATTCCAGATGGGCCAGCTTATCCGTGGTAAATGCCAGCTTGCCGTCGATATACAGCGAGTAGCCCTCAGGGGAACCCGGATAGCTGATCGTACCGTCCGGCTTATCCCATACGATGGTCATGTCGCTGCCATGATAGCTCAGATTGTTGACGGTGAATTTATCCCATCCGATATCGATCGGCCACAGCTCCACCGTGGAATCGATACGCGGTACGAGTCCGCCAATGTCCTCAATAACCGAGTAATTGTAATTGCCGAGAATGTTATGATGAATGCCGGATCTGCCGCCGATTTGCTTGGTTGTCGGGTTCCAGTTGTACCAGTATTCGTTGTTGTCCAGGTATTGAATATTGCCGTTTGGCGCCATAGCCCAGCCGGTCCAGTACATCAGCTTCTTGTACATATCCGCCGTAATGTAGGATTGATCCGGGTATTTGCGCAGCACTTCGGTGAAGAGCCTCATGTCGCCCGTAGCGTTGATGTTGGAGAAGTTATTGCTTCCGCCGACTCCCGCCGCCACTGCCAGCGCTTTGTCCTTCTGGTTCGCGGTATAGAACGGGAAGATCGGAAATTCATCCTTGTCCGCCCAGAAGCGGAGCGATTCCAGATACTTGGGGTCATCCTTCGGAATAAGTCCGTCCATCTGGAAGGCATAGTAATTGTTCGCGTCCTTCCAAGGGATGAAGCTGTTGGAGAATAGGTCCTTTTGCAGGAACATATCGGTCGAATCGTCCCACAGAATGTTCAGGAACGAATTCCGGATTTTCCCGGCAAGCTCGTTCATCTCGTCGGCTTTGGCCGTATTGCCAAGCAGAGCGTACGCATTGGCTGCAGCCTTGGCGTTGCCGTAGACAAATGCGCTTTCCGTGCGGTCCTGATCGATATTGCCACGCTTCTGGTAATAGTTGAACGCATTGGCATCGGCGTCATTGCCTGTCAATGATCCCCAATCGTAGTTGATCAGATAGTTGTCGTTGGTATCGAACCGGTCCAGCTGGCCCTTGACATCCTTCTCCGAGTAACGTGCCAGATTGTTCAGTATCTTGGTCTGTCCTCCGTGAACCTGATACGTCTGCCACGCGGAGTCTCCAATGTACTGGGTATAGCTGTTGTTCCAGTTGGCGGGATCGCCAGGATTGTCTGTGAACAGGCTGTCCCGGGATGATTCGCCTGCAGATACCCAATCCCCGTAGGAATAGATCGGATTGCGCAAATATTTCAAATCCTGCATATGCATCGGCTGCGTCAATACGATGGCATTGTTGTAGCCGAGCACTCCCTCTATGGATACCGGGAACTGGAAATCATTGCCCGGGATGTTCGCATCAAGGAAGTTGAAGCGGTTCAGCCACCAGCGGTAATACACGATTTTCTTGATATTCTCGTCGGGAACGTCGATGTACGGAATATTGTCCGCCCACCATTCGTTATATTCCTTCATTTGAGCCAAGTAAGCCGTATTCGCGTCATAGCCTTTATAGCGGTTGTAATCGGCCAGCGATTCCGGGATTTCATTGGCGATAAAGCCCATCTGGAACTTGATCGTAACCGATTCTCCCGCTGCAAGCTCGACCGATCTGGTCAAAATTCCGCCGGCTGCCGACATGCCGTCGCCGCTCAACCGCAGATACAGCTTGGTCAGCTTGTTCTTCACGTCGATGACGCCGGTCAGCTCGGCGCCGTCCGCCGAGGCTGTCGTCGCATAAGGCGAGTCTGCCGTCAGCGTCAGACTTTTGCTGCTCGTCCCCGTATTCTTGATCGTTACATTGGTCACGGCAACGTTATTGTCGGTAATGAATTTCGTTTCCTCCAGCGTGTAGCCGGCCGTCGCCGCGTTGAAGAATCCGTACCAGTAGCTCGGCGTCTGGTAGCGCTTGGAGGAATCCTCCGTGAACGTTACGCCTGCCGCCTGGATGGAATACGCCTTCTGGTTGCTGATCTCGTCCCAATAAGCCACATCGTTCCCGAACCCGATAACCGATGCGGTATGTTTATACATATAAAGCGCCTTGCCCCGCGAAAGCATGAAGCTCCCCGTTGTATCGTTGCCGGTGCGGGCCAGCAATCTATCCATCCAGAATGAGGTGCCTCCGGCGGCTATATCCGCCTCATACATGGCTCTCATCATGCTGCTTCCGGCGGCGTAAGCGGCAGGCTCCGCAGGGACAACCGGGTTGCCGCCGGGATTGACGAACACGGGCATGCCCGGATCGTTATTATGCGGGACCGCATCCGCTGCGGAAACGAACATGCCGGGACCCAGCAGCAGCGATACAGCCATAACCGTACCCGCTACCGATTTGCCGACCGACTTGCGAATGGTGCTCTTAAAGCGCAGCATACGATACCTCCTTATTGTTCATGGTCAACTTCACTTGTTTAGCAACGCGCAGCATACCATAACCTCCCGAAATTAATGTCACTGCTGATGTTTCCCGTCCGGCCCGCCTCAAGCTGCGGTCATAAAGATGTGGCGGGCGGATCGCCCGGACGCTTCCCAATATCCGGCGGCGCTGTCATTTTTCTTTCTTTAATTGATCGCCGGACCTCGACTTGCAAGCGGTTTCTTTTTGGGGCATCACTCCCTTCCAAAAGGGCGGCCAAGCTGTAACGGGCATAGGCCTACCCTTTTATTCCCGTCATGGCAATGCCTTCGATAAAATAACGCTGGGCAAACAGAAAGACGATGAGAGACGGGATGACAATAACGGAGGTCGCCGCCATCATCAGATTCCACTGCGCGGAATAGGAGCCCTGGAACAAGGTCAGTCCCTGCATAAGCGTGTAATGCTTCTCGGAGGTAATAAACGCGAGGGGACCCAGATAATCGTTCCAGTTGGAGAGAAAGGTCAGCAGCCCGACGACGATCATCGCCTGCTTGCTGATCGGCAGCACGATCTGCCAGTAAATCCGGAAATGGCCAGCCCCGTCCACCTTGGCCGCTTCGTCCAGATCCCGGGGAATGCTCATGAAGAACTGCCGCAGCAAAAAGATGTTGAACACCCCGCCTCCAAACCAGGCCGGCGCAATAAGCGGTACGAACGTATCCGTCAGATTAAGCGTCTTCCAGAAGACGAACTGCGGGATCATGACGACAAAGAACGGAATCATCAGGCCCGTCAATATAAAACCGAATACCTTATCCCTGCCGTACCATTCGATCCGCGAGAAGCTGTAGGCGCAGATCGACGCGGAGAGCAGCACCCCGGCGATCGCCGATACCGTAATAATCGCACTGTTCATGAAAAACCGTCCGAACGGATATGCGCTGAGCGCATCACGGAAATTATCGAGAATCAGCTTCGGCGGAATGAGCTTCGGCGGCACCTGATACAAATCGCCCATCTGAATAACGGAGGTGCGAAGCATCCAGATAATCGGGAACAGGCAGAACACGCTTCCGGCAAGCAGCAGAATATAGACAATCGTCTTGTTTAAGAGCGATAGTTTTCTCATTTTTTACCGCCCCCCTGCCCTTCGTAATGAACCAGCGTTTTGGAAAATATGAATATGACAGCCGTGAACAGGATAATCACGATGAACAGCAGCATCGAAATCGCGCTGGCGCTGCCCATTCTGGCGAATTTGAAGCCTTCGTTGAACAGGAACAGCACGTACAGCAGACTCGAGGTGCCCGGTCCTCCCTGCGTCATGACCGCCGGCTGGACGAAGGTCTGGAAGCCGTTGATAAAAGCAATGACCGTGTTGAAAAAAATGATCGGCGAGCTGAGCGGGATCGTCACATAGATCAGCTTCGCGAAGGCGTTCCCGCCGTCGATTTCAATCGCCTCGTACAGATGGGACGGAATGTTCTGAAGCCCCGCGAGAAAGATGACGATCGTGTTGCCGAGCGTCCAGAAGCTGAACAAAATGAGCGTCGGGATGACGGAATTCATCTCTCCAAGCCATTTGGACGTTGGCAGATGCAGCGATTCGAGCGCAAAATTGACGATGCCGAAGTCCGGCTGGAGCAGCCACAGCCATACCATGGAGGAAGCGGCCAGCGGAATAATGACCGGCAGGTAGAAAATGCCCCGGAAAACCGCCCTGCCGGCGATTCGCTGATTAAGCAGTATCGCGACGAAGAAGGAAATGATGATGCCGAGCGGAACGCTGACGCCAACGTAGTAGACCGTCGCTCTTACCGCCGGGTAGAAGAATGTATCGGCTCCGCTGAAGAGACGGGTGTAGTTATCGAGTCCGATAAACTTTGGAGTCGTGCCGACATTGTATTCGGTGAAGCTCAGAAACAGCGTGACGGCGATCGGAATAATGACGAAGATCAAATAACCGGCCAGCACGGGTGAAGCGAACAGCACGCCATAGAAGAAATCTCCGGCCCGTTTTCTTTTCTTTACCGAAGGCTCAGCGCTGAGCGCGCCCTTGACTTCCGTTACCGTTTTCATAAGGTTTCTCTCCAATTTGCATATTCATTGAAGCGGCCGGACCGGGAAGTCCGGCCGCTGCTGACAGCCTGCATGGCCGTCCAGATCTGATATTGACTTAAGGGGCGTCGTAGCGTCCTTGAATTTCGGGCAGCACCTTCGCTTCCGCTTCCTTCATTGCCTCGGCCGCTGTCTTCTTGCCGAGCATGACGGCATCGATCTCAGCGAACGTAATCGCGTTGATTTTCGAGAAGTTCTTGACGTAATAAGGTGCGGACGGAACGGCGTTATGGAGCAGATTATTCATCATGGCATCCTTGAAGCCTGCGGGATGCGCCGGGTTGTTCTCGGCCCACTGCGCGACAAGCGCGGGGTCCGTATACCATTTGGTCATGGTCGGCATCCACAAGCCGCCTTTGTACAGATCAATCGAGCCTTCCGGATTTTCCAGGAATTTGGTCAGCATCCACGCCTCCTCAATATGCGGCGATGATTTATAAATGACGGACAGACCGCTTGTACCCATCGGCACGCTGCGTTTCATTTTCGGCAATACTCCGATGTCGTAGTTCACCTTGGCAGCACCCAAATCCAGATTGATCCATTGTCCGTGCATCGACATGGCAACGAGCTTCGACTGCAGAGCCACGGCTTGCGACGGAATCGATTTCGCCTGAACCGGCGATGGCGCCACATGATGGACATTGATCAGATCGGCCATCCGCTGAATAGCTTCAGTCGCCTCCGGCTGGCTGAAGCCGAATTTGCCGTCCTTCGTGATCCATTCGCCCTCGTTGTTGACGACCTGCGCCTGCACCGGTCCCCACCATGTCTCGAAGGAAACGCCGAACTGCTTGATGTTCTTCGGATCAAAGCCCTCCTCGGAGGCGTTCTTGCCGTTCTTGTCGAGAGTCAGCTTCTTGGCCACCTCTACGAATTCATCCCATGTCCAGGCTTCCTCCGGCTTCGCCGGCGGGTACGCCGCTTTCGCCGCATCGAACAGATCCTTGTTGTAGAACAGGCCGAACATTTCGCCTGCCGTGCTGATGCCGTATGCGAAGTCGTCGGATGCCTTGAACCAGATGTAATCGAGGAAGTCTTCCCGTTTAAGCTCCGTATCCTTATCGAGCAGCTCGAACAAATTGACGAACTTCCCTTCATTCTGCCAGGGATCGGCCAGCTCGCCGTGCATATAGCCGAGGTCCGGCGACTCGTTGCCGGCTACCATCGCGGTAATTTTGGCATCATAGTCGGCCTCCGGAATATGGATCGGCTCCACCGTTATCCAGGGGTACTTCTCGGTAAATTTCTTCGTCGCCTGCTCCAGCGCCGTCTTCTCCTGCGGGCTTCCCCAGTAGGTAAATTTCAGCGTCACCGGCTCCTTGCTCTCTTCCTGCGGCTCGCTGTTCGCGTTGTTGGCCGGCGTATTGGCAGGCTCATCAGCCGTTTGATTGGCAGGCTGGCTTGCCGGCACGTTCGCTCCGCCCTCTTCAGCCTTGTTGTTATTGCCTCCGTTTGAGGAACAAGCGCTGAGCAAGCTGCTGAGGACCAGCGTAAGAATGACCAGTAAAGCAAGTGCCGTTCTCCTCTTCTTCATTCATAACCCTCCCGATATTCACTGTGATGAGGCGCTGTATGCGGCCTCTGACATTATTATATTGAACACGCTTACAGTAGAAAATTGGATATTCTTGCGGTTGGTGGACTATCTAAAGAAGTTGGCGAAAAAACGGTAATGTGTGGCAAGAGTGCAGCGGCCGGGATGATCTAACTATAAGCTTTAGGCAGGGACGGAGCTGTCTGGGGAAAAGGAACCCTGCTTTGGGAACTATCTGACGTCATTGACGGTATGAGTCCATTATGGCTTTTCCTCACTGGAGAGGCTGGTCGGTGCTTTGTCGCGCTGAAGTGGCAGTCTAGCAAGGTTTTTCCTGGCTACAGTGGACCGGACAGAGGCCAGTGGCTGTCCAAGACGGTTTTTCCTCACTGGAGAGGCTGGCGGGTGCTTTCGCGCGCTGAAGCGGCACTCTAGCAAGGTTTTTCCTGGCTGCAGTGGTTCGGACAGGGGCCAGTGGCTGTCCAAGACGGTTTTTCCTCACTGGAGAGGCTGGGCGGGGTGCTTTCGCATGCCAAAATGGCAGTCTAGCAAGGTTTTTCCTGACTGAAGTGGACCGGGGCGGGACCAGTGGGTGTCCAAGACGGTTTTTCCTCACTGGAGAGGCTGGTCGGTGCTTTGTCGCGCTGAAGTGGCAGTCTAGCAAGGTTTTTCCTGGCTACAGTGGACCGGACAGAGGCCAGTGGCTGTCCAAGACGGTTTTTCCTCACTGGAGAGGCTGGCGGGTGCTTTCGCGCGCTGAAGCGGCACTCTAGCAAGGTTTTTCCTGGCTGCAGTGGTTCGGACAGGGGCCAGTTGGTGTCCAAGACGGTTTTTCCTCACTGGAGAGGCTGGCGGGTGCTTTCGCATACCGAAGTGGCACTCTAGCAAGGTTTTTCCTGGCTGCGGTGGTTCGGACAGGGGCCAGTGGGTGTCCAAGACGGTTTTTCCTCACTGGAGAGGCTGGCGGGTGCTTTCGCATACCAAAATGGCAGTCTAGCAAGGTTTTTCCTGGCTGCGGTGGTTCGGACAGGGGCCGGAACAGGAGTGTGCGCATGACGGTTTTTCCGCTCTATTATGTTAAACCCAAAAACGCCCCTCAACCCGGCATAGCCGAATCAAGAGGCGTTCATATTTACCGCTTACACCGCATTTTAACGCAATCTTCCCCGTAAATTTCCTACTCTTCTTTTACATAATCGCGCCAGACATGCTTGGGCTGCCAGCCAAGCAGCCGCTTCGCTTTCTCGTTGCTCAGCAGCGATTCGTAGCCGGTAAGCGGCTGGCGGAAATCGTTCACCTCGGGAAAACGCGCAGCCATCAGGTCGCGGCTTGTCACCGCCATGCTCGTATCGTCGGCGGCCAGATTGAGGGCGACCGAACCAAGCCCGTCCGTTTCTATCGCCAGACGGCATGCTTCGGCAACATCGCGGGTATCCACATAGCTCCACAGAATCCGGTCACGCATCTCCGGATTATGAATGAAACGCGGGAACCCCTTGTATGCATCCGGCGCAATAACGTTGCCGATCCGCATCGATACGACCTGCATGCCGGTGCGGCGGTGGAACATGTCCGCTGTCTGCTCATTCACTACCTTGGACAGGCCGTAGCTGTCCTGAGGCAGCTGCGGATGCTCCTCATCGACCGGCACATACTGCGGACCGAAGCGGTTAACCGCAAACACGATGCCGTAGGATGACTCGCTGGAAGCGATAACCGCCTTCTTGATTCCGAGTCCTGCAGCCGCTTCCAAAATATTATACGTAGACATGACATTGTTGTTGAAGGTCACTTCGCTTGGCTTGATATACGCCGCCGGAATAGCCGCAAGATGCACAACGGCATCCGCTCCCGCCAGTACGCCGTATGTTTCGCCAAGGTTGTTCAGATCTATGAGAAGCGTCGGACAAAGCGGCTCCTCAGGACGCTTTACGTCCGCATTTATTACGTCATAGCCCTGTTCGACAAAATGCTTGACCACCCATTTGCCCAGCATCCCGCTTCCGCCGGTAACCACTACTTTCGCCATTCTACTGGCCTCCTCCTGTTTGGTCTTTCACCCGAACTTTTCTATAAACCTCTTATAGTATACGTTCCGCCCTATGCAATTAAAAGTAGTGAATTTATTTACATTTAATTATAGATGATATATCTACTATACTTTATAATACCCCATATAATCGTTGACCTTCTGATCATTATCATCTGTACCTTGATCGCCTGATGAACGCATTTCATTGAAATTCTATAATAAAAGGCTCGATATATGCTGCCTGGAATGCAGCAGTCACAGACGCAGGCCTTATCTCTCGTACATACGGTTTCTGTGCATCAACCACAAGCCTGCTGTTGTCTGGACTCCATGCCATCCAGGAGGGAACGGCACCCTGATTAACCGACATCTCGTTCAAAATATTATTTCCCTGCTGCTTGCCCGCATAAATCGTCAGATCCTTGCCCATCCAGTACGCGATATATTTCCGGTCCGGAGACAGCTGAAAGCTGATTGCCAGCCCCAGCTGGACAAGATACCGCCGCATTGCGCAAAATCGTACGGATACAGAGCGCCATCCGCCCCAATGTAAGCAATCTGATGATTATTGACCCAGGCGGCTCGGCTGCCTCCATCCGGCCAAACGGCTGAAACATCCCCGCCGAGCCCGGTCTCTTATTGGCTTACAAAACCGCTCCTTCTCCAGTTCCGGGATGAGACTGATGCCGATTCGATCCCTTCATTGTCTGCTTACCGACCAATCTCCTGCAGATTGGCTAACATCTCTTTTAACCATCTGTCCAAAATAGGGTCAGCATGACTGTTCCATTTCCCGTGCCATGGACTGCAGTTTCTTTTTTGAGCGGTGTAACTGTGACTTCACTGCACTAACGGAGGTGTTGTGAAAACGTGCCAGCTGTTCATAGGACATCCCGTATTCATATATAAGCAAAAGAGACTGCCGATGCTCCGGTTCCAATGACAAGAGCAGCTCGTGGACGGTCTTCATTTCTAGTTGATGTTCCATTCCTTCTTCGGCAGCTCCAGTGAAGAATTCGATGTTATCGTTCCATATTTCCTGTCTTCTAAGTCTCTTCCGGTAAAAGTCGATAGCCGTATTTCTGGAAATGGCGTTTAGCCAGGCTTCCTTCTTTTCTTTATCCTTCAACGTATGGAAACGGCGGAAAATCTTCATGAAGGTTTCCTGTGCCACATCCTGAGCCAGAAAGTGGTCTCTTATAATCGAATAGGCAGAATAATAAACTTGCTTGTAGTGCTTTTGATATAAAGCGCTGAAAGCATCGTCCATTGTTCCATCCTTCGCTGTCTGTTCATCCTTTAGCATAGAAGCCCATCCTCTCGAAAGATGATCTCCCCCATCATCGTTCACGCTGTCCTGACGATCTTTCTCTCCTTAACCGGGTCTATCCCTCTCTTATCCTATAAGTTCGATATGAATAAAGCTTCTCCAACTTGTAAAAAGCATGTAACAAAGTTACCCGTCTTTTAATCCGCCTCTTCACCAAGCAGAAAAAGTTGCAAATAACTCCAAAAACTCCTATTATGATATTAATTAATATAATCATTATATTAATTAATAATAATATTAATTCAAGGAGATGAAGCTGGCAGTGGCAGATCTGAAAACAGTAACCAACAAAGTCATTGTGAATACGGATTTAAAAGAGGGCACAGTCAACCGCAATCTATACGGTCATTTCTCCGAGCATTTGGGTAGATGTATTTATGAAGGAATCTGGGTTGGCGAGGATTCTCCCATTCCGAATACGAATGGTATCCGTAATGATGTTGTTGCTTCGCTCAAGAAGCTTAAAATTCCTGTACTGCGCTGGCCGGGAGGCTGCTTCGCCGACGAGTATCACTGGAAGGACGGCATCGGTCCAAGTGAATCCCGCAAGCGGATGATCAATACGCATTGGGGCGGCGTCATTGAGAATAACCACTTCGGTACCCATGAATTTCTGATGCTGTGTGAAATGCTGGAATGCGAGCCCTACATATCCGGCAACGTCGGCAGCGGGACGGTCCAGGAAATGTCGGAGTGGGTGGAATATATGACCTCGGGCGGCGTGTCCCCAATGGCGGACCTGCGCAAGCAGAACGGCCGGGAGAAGCCGTGGCACATCAAATATTTTGGCGTGGGCAACGAAAACTGGGGCTGCGGCGGCAATATGCGTCCTGAATATTACGCCGATCTCTATCGGCAATACCAGACGTATGTCCGCAATTACGAAGACAACCGGATATACAAAATCGCCTGCGGCCCTAACGGTGCAGATTACCGCTGGATGGAAACGCTGATGAAGGAAGCCCATACGAAGATGGATGCGATCAGTCTTCATTATTATACGGTTCCCGGCAGCTTCTGGGATGGAAAAGGAGCAGCGACCGGCTTCCCGGAAAACGAGTGGCATCTAACCATGAAGAAAGCGCTTTATATGGAGGAGTTGATCACGAAGCACTCCGCCATTATGGACCAGTATGACCCCGGCAAGCGGGTCGGATTGATTGTGGACGAGTGGGGGACCTGGTTCGACGTAGAGCCTGGCACCAATCCGGGCTTCCTGTACCAGCAGAATACGATTCGCGATGCGCTCGTAGCCGGGATCACCCTTCATATCTTCCAGCAGCACTGCGACAGAGTGCAGATGGCGAACCTTGCCCAAATTGTGAATGTGCTGCAGTCCGTGATCTTGACGGAGGGGGAGAAGATGCTTCTGACGCCGACCTATCATTTGTTCGACCTGTTCAAGGTTCATCAGGATGCGGCCCGTCTGCATACACACAGCATATCGCAGGACTATGAAGGAGAAAGCGGCAGCATACCGCAGATCTCCGCTTCCGCCACTGAAGATGGGCAAGGCCGCATTCATGTCAGCTTATGCAATATAAGCCATCAGGACGGAGCTGAAGTTGAGATTGAGCTTCGGGGATTGGAAAACAAAACGCTCGCTATCACAGGCACAGGCTTGTCTGCCGATGTCATCGATGCCCATAATACGTTTGAACAGCCTGATAATGTGAAGCCAGCCCCATTCCATTCCTTCACCAGAGAAGGCTCCACAATCAAGGCAAAGCTTGCGCCGATGTCAGTAGTCTTGCTTGAAATTGCTGCGGAATAGGAAGCCATCTCCATGAGTCCTATGAATCATACCTCTTCCTGCAAAGGCTGCTCCGATCATTACAAGGTGACGGAAGAGCAAATCAACCGGATCTTGTCGTCTAATCTGGTCAAGCACGGCAGCTGTGTGCCCGATGAGCTGTACGAGCGGAGACTCGGCGCCTGCCGCGAATGCGCCAGGCTGCTGGATGGCACAACCTGCATGCTGTGCGGCTGTATTGTCCGCGTTTCCGCCAAGTTTGCGGAAAAGCGCTGTCCCCATCCGGGCGGGGACCGGTGGATGGCAGAGCCTTAAATAAAGCCAGCAAGGGGAGTGCATCATGATTATCATGCTGCACTCCCCTTGCTTATCTGTTTTCTAATGGATGTGTTCAACGCCGATACATGAAATCCCATCCTGTTTGGCAAGAAGCAGCGCTGAAAGGCGCCATTGCAAAGCCGGTGCCGGACTAAGCGACAAACGGATGCTGCAAGCGCGAATCCCTGGATGAATCTGATTGGCGGCATCATTAAACGCCACAGAATACCTCCCGCTAGGGAAGGTAAACAAATTGATTTTATTTAACATGACAGCGGGTACATTGAGCATGAATTTCTCATTAAAAGTCATAAGGTTCCAACGAATGCTTCGGACATCCCTACTCTCAATGCGCTAAGCTTTCCGGCCTGTGCTACAAAGCTCCGCAGAGAGCAAGTCAATTTCCATTTATCTATATGATATTGATAATCATTATTATTGCAAGTGTAACAAATTATGGACTATTTTAAAAGCATTGCAACAAAGTCGTCCTGATCGGCTCTTTCGATTCAAGCAACTGAGAAGACTGGCTTAAGAGTGACCCTGCCTTTTCCCTGCCTGCAGGGAATTATAAGGTGAACGGATGGATTCGAATCGACTAAGAAGCTCTTCCTCGTCCCACACCGACGCTTCCTCCGGGAACGAATCATGCATGGCGCATACCGCAAGCTCATATCCTGGGCAGCAATCGTACAGCCGAAAACTGCAATGCTGCAGCAGAAGCTCTGTGTTCAGCTTGATTCCGGGGCTCCTGCCGCTATCGTCAATAGAGAAGCTGAACGTATCAAGTCCAAGCCGCATCCCCCGGCCATCGGCCTTCATATAGCTTTCCTTCAGCGTCCACAGCCGGTAGAAGGCCCTCGTACGCTCGATGCCTGTCAATCTATCGAGATCCGCCGCTTCCTGCTCCGTGAAAAATCGCCTTGCTATGCCGGGCTCAACCTCTTTGATCTGCTCTACATCAATGCCGACTGGCTGCCGGTCCGTGATGCAGGCAACCCACTCGCCTGAATGCGCAACGTTGAAATGAAAGTCTGCAATCCCATCGAGCTGCGGTTTCCCGTTATTGTCAGGCACGATCCGCAATGCCGAATTGGCTAGCCCGAGCTCCTCGCCAATCATCGTACGTATGAGCAGCTCCGCCATCAGTCCTAAATTAAAATCTTTGTTATGACGGAAACGCTGCAGCCTGTCCAGCTTTCCGGACGATATGTGCCCCAGCAATTCAGCATATCGCCCGCGGCTTCCTTCCGTATGGATGCGTACTGCCGTCACTCTCATCCCGGTCCCCTCCTGCCCGCAATAATTCCCCCTGAACGAACAGCCTGCACGGGGTAATTGATATGGTTGAAGCTATTCATAGAATAGCTCCACGTTGTTTTGGAAAATAGGATATCATTAATCTGACCTTCCAGTAAAATCAACCATTTGTCAACCAAAAGTCTTGAAAAAAAAAGAGAAACCGCCATAAACAGCAGTTTCTCTTATCTTTCATAATCCACTACCCTGTTCTTCACGCCGGCTGCTTTCCTGCAGCTTTCTTTGAATCCCGCACTCGATACCCGCTTGGCAGGCTGCCGGAAGGTTCCCAGCTTCTCACACGGGGCTTAAGGATTTTCCGCCTTGAACGCTTTGCGTTTCTCGTCCATGACTTCCTGTCCGCCAATTTTCAGATAATCCTGAACTTCATTGTCGTATACCTTGTCAAAGTCTGCTGTTTTCGCCGTTACGACTTTAACCATAATTTCGTCGTCCTTGTCCTTCAAAGTCGTCGCATATTTAATTTCCGACTCGATTGGCGTCAGGACACGCGGTTTAACGACACCGTCGGACATGCCCTTCTCGATACTCTCTACCGTAAAATCCTTAAATGCCGGGTCCGACGCGTTCGCTTCGATATTCAGCTTTTCGTCCGTATTGCTTACATATTTGCCGTTCAGAATAATGCAGTAATCGAAATAGTTGTACAGCGTCTGATTGACCAAATCATTGTCAAGCGTATAGGGAAGACCGTTCTCCATCTTGTACGTTTCGCCTTCCGTACCGTTCTGCAGCGTAATAATATTTTCCGGCTGGGCCATCCAGTCCAGGTACTTGACGGCAGCCTCGGCGTTTTTGCTTGCCTTCGGAACCAGAATATACATTCCGTTCGGAGAGTACACCGGTTTGGGATGCTTGCCGCTTGCGTCCGTGAACGGATCGATCAGCGCCAATACCGCATTCGGATCCGCCTTCTTCAATTCCGTATAATAACCCATGTATACGGGCTCGTTGGTGTTCGGCGTAGCGGCGCCGACCCGGCCGTTGATCAGGTCCTTCTGGAACTGCTGCGTATCCTTGTTCATTTGCAGCGGGAAGTCGGGATCGATCAGTCCTTCATTATACAGCTTGTTCAGGAAGCGGTAGGCGTCCTTATTCCCCGGCATCAGCCATTCCGCATTCGCATACAGATCTTCCTGCGAGATTTTGTCCCACTGCCAGAATGAATACTGCAGGGCATGCATATGGAAGTAGTCGATATAACCGTATGGAATGACGTTATCGCCGGATTTCCCCGGTTTTTTCTCCTTGAACGCTTTCAATGTCTCATAAAATTGTTCTGTCGTTTCTGGCAGCGGCAAATTAAGCTCCTTCAGCCAATCCTCGCGGATAAACGTCGTCATTTGTGCGGTCAGCACGCGTTTTGCCGGAATCGTGTACTGCTTGCCGTCAAATATCCCGTAACTGAGGAGCTCATCGCCCATCGTCTTCTTCAGGTTCGGGCCAAACTGCTCGATCAAGGGACCAAGATCGGTCAACCCGCCGTCTTTGACATATTTCTGAACGGTCGGCTGATCATACGTGTAGGCAATATCCGGAGCCTGGTTGGCAGCCATCAGCACGTTCAGCTTATCCACCTCCTGCGAGCGCGGGACGGTGACAAACTCCACCTTGATGTTGTTCGGATCGCCGAAATTCTTTTGAATAAACTGGGTCATAAAGTTGTCCGTGATAGGCGGCGCTCCGGCCGGCGTATTGTTGCGGTCAAACAGCTCTACCCGCAAGGTGATTGGATCTCCTTTAGGCTCTTCTGCTGCCGGCTTGTTCTCATCCCCCTGATTGTCCGCTGGCGCTTCAGCCGGCGTGTTCGCTGGCGTGTTTGCCGGCGCTGTGCCGTTGTCCGAATTGTTGCCGCTGCTGCAGCCTGCCAATACGGATGCAAACAACAGCAGGGTGAACATAATCATGCCTGTTTTTCGGATTGCGATTTTCATCAGACTTTGGCTCCCTTCATATTTTGGTTTTTTCTATCTATAGCAACCTTCGCGAGGACGGCTTAAGGGCCGCATGATCTGACGAAGAGCGACTATCAGCCTTTGACTGCCCCGATCATCATGCCTGAGATAAAATACCGCTGCAGCCATGGATAGATAAGAAGAATGGGCAGGGTTGCGAACATAATGGACGCTGCCTTGAGGCTCTCCGGCACCGGAGCAGCGGCATTCATCCCCTCTGCGGTAGCCATATCAATGACCTGACTGTTGATGACCATCTCGTACAGTCTCAATTGAAGCGGGTACAGCTCCGATTTGGTGATATACAGAAGCGCGTCCATAAACCCGTTCCAGCGTCCTACGGCGTAGAACAGGCTGAGCGTAGCCAGCACCGGGAGAGACAAGGGCAGCACCAGACGGATCAGAATCTTGAAATGGCCTGCTCCGTCCATTCGCGCGGATTCTTCCAGCTCCAGCGGAATAGAAGAGAAGAACGTCTTGATAATGAGCAGATAGAAGGCATTAATCGCTCCCGGCAGAATGAGCGCCCAGACCGTATCGAGCAGATGCAGGTTTTTGATCAGCAAATATTCCGGAATGATGCCGCCGCTGAAGAACATGGTCAGCACGATGATGAGTAGGAACAGGGTTCTCCCCTTCAGCCTCTCTTTGGTTAGCGGGTAAGCTGCCATAACCGTCATAATCATAGAGAAAACGGTAAACAGCGTGACAAGCCCGATGGTAAACACCAGGGAGCGAATCATTTCCGGATTGCCGAATACGGTCTTGTAAGCCGTTAAATCGATGTCCATGGGGATAATGGTGACCTTGCCCGCCATGATCGGGCTGTTGGAGCTGAGCGACAGGGCGAAGATATGGAGCATAGGCACGAGGCATAATATTCCCGCTACGGTGATAAAGCATATAATGATCGCATCAACGACTCTTTCGTTTCCGTTTCTGGTCATAATTCTCCTCCCCCCTACCAAATGCCTTGATCGTTGACTTTACGGGAAATAAAATCGGCGGACAGCAGAAAGATGAGCCCGACAACAGCCTGGAACAGGCCGATTGCGGTAGCGATCGTATAACGCGCCGACTGGATCCCGATCTTGTACACATAGGTGCTGATCACTTCAGATACATCCGTTACAAGGGGATTGCTCAGGACGAAAGGACGGTCAAAGCCAATGCTGGCCATATGTCCGATATTAATGATTAATAGAATGATAATTGTCGGCTTGATGCCAGGCATGGTGATATGCCAGATTTTCCGCATCCGGTTCGCTCCGTCCACATCGGCTGCTTCATACAGGTCTCTGTTGATGCCGGTCAGAGCGGCCAGATAGATGATCGTTCCCCAGCCTGCGCTTTGCCATATGCCGATGCCCAGGTAAGAGAGAACCCAATACAGCGGCTCGGTCAGGAATGGAATCGCTTCCAATCCGAATGACTTTAAAATAATGTTCACGATACCGGTGTTCGTTGCGAGCAATTGGAGAGCCATCCCGCCAATAATGACCCAAGAAATGAAATGGGGCAAATACAGGATCGTCTGGGCTCCCTTCTTGAACCACTTCACACGCAGCTCGTTAAGCAGGATCGCCAGAATAATCGGAATGGGGAAGCTGATCACCAAATCCAGAAAATTCAGTACAAAGGTGTTGCGCAGCGCATTGTAGAAAGCATCCATGGCGAACACTTCCCGGAATGTCTCAAAACCGATCCAGGGGCTTGCCAGAACTCCTTTAAACATGTTGTAGTCTTTGAACGCAATAATGATGCCAAACATGGGAACATACTTGAACAAGACAAAATAAACCAAGGGCAATATCAACAGCGCATATAATTGCCAATCCCGCTTCAGCGTCTTGAAACGGATACGCCGTACGCGGACTGCCGTCTTATCTTGCCGGCTGGTCGTTGCAGTAGCCATGGTAAGCCTCCTCTTCCTAAATGTGACAAACCGTTCTTGAGCACCAGTCTAACACCCGTCCGCCACGCTTGGAAATTAACAATAATCGGGAGGTTAACCTGACCAAAATCTGCTAGGTACCGGGGCAGTTAACACTTTTTAATGAACTTAACCTTTCTTGAAAACGGAGAATTTCCCTGGATCCACAGGCAAAACGCCGCCCAGTATGAAGATATTCTCAGCGGCGTTAGCGCTCCATCAGGAGGGAATCGCGTAAGCCGGGTCGATCTTGCCGGCTTTTTCAAGAATAATGTAAAGAATTTTGGCGGCTTCGGCGCGTGTTGTGTTGCCCAGAGGATCAAAAATGTTGTTCCCCTTGCCTGCGATGATGGAGGCCGACTGCATTTGATACACGGCAGCTTTTGCATAGCCGCCTATCAATTGATCATCTGCAAATGCTGCTTTCTCCTGTCCTGCCTTTAGATCCATGTCGAACGTGGAAGCAAGGCGCGACATAATGACTGTGATGTCCTGACGCCTGATCGGATCGTTCGGGCCAAACGCTTTTTCGGTGTAGCCGGTCACAATCCCGTTGTCCGTGGCCCAGGCAATGGCGTTCGTATACCATCCGCCGGGTACAGTATCCCCGAAGGTCAGCGGGCCGCCGGGCTGCGCTCCGCTGCCAAACGCGTTGTAGAACATCTGCACAAATTCGGCGCGGGTGAGCTTGCCGTTCGGACTGAACTTGCCGTTTCCAACGCCGGACACAACCTGCTGTGCGGCGAGAGAAAGAATGTAGCTTTCCGCCCAGTGTCCGCTTATATCGGTGAAGCCGGGCATACCGGCGAGAGGGACAGCATCGTCAAGCACGATCTCAATATTTGCGTTTTGCTCATCCAGGATAATGGTTTTGCCGCCGCCACTGCTGCCGCCTGTACCGGAATTGTCTCCGCCGGGATTGGCCTCGCTGCCAGGACGGGAAATCTGAATGGTCTGCTCTTTCTTTGGCGTGGAGACCGGTTTGCCGTCGCCGTCATACCGGCTTACCGCAGGAGAAATAGAGATGGTTTCGTTCGCGTTACCCTGATAATTTAATTTCAGCACACCTACCTCAAGCTTGCCGGAGAAAACATTCTTTCCTTCTGTCGTCATCCCGCCAATGAGGTGCCGGGTGCCGTTATACTGATAAAGGCTTGTAAAACTCGGCTCCATCTCATGGCTTACATACTTTATGCCATCCGACAGTTCTACCGACATCTCCACGCCGGCATATTTTTCTTTTTCCGTGAGGGAAATCGTCACCGTGAATTCGGTCAGTGCTGTTTCCACATTGATCGGTGCGGCTTCGGCATTCGATGGAGCGGCATTCACCGGCAGGCCGGCCATACAAACCAATAGAACAAATGAGAGCGCAAAACATACGGCGTGACGCGATTTTCTCAAAACTCTCATAATATTTTCCTCCTAAGTGTGTCGGCACCGGGATAACGTACTCCCGGCGCCGGTCACAATCTTTCCTGAATGAACGATTTGGCTGCTGTTAAAATCCTATGCTGTTGTCATTAAGAACCTGGATGAAGACCAGCAGGTCGTCTATTCCCACCTTGCCATCGCCCGTATAATCGGCGCGATAGGCGTTCTCCCGCCAGTTGCTGTCGAGGCTGGAAGCCCCATAGTAGCCGGCAACGGCATAGAAGTCGTTCCAGTCAACGACTTTGTCGTTGTTAATATCGTAGGTAAGCACCATATAGGAGCCCACCGTCACCGTCGCCGTATTGTTCAGCGGAGTGACAGCTAATTCGTTTTTGCCATTGCTTGCAAACTCAATGATGATTTCCACGCTCACGTCGCCGACATAACCCGCGGGAACAGTAAAATTCAGATCAAGCAGGTTCAAAAGATTCTCTCCGGAGGAGATAGGAGCGCCCAGCTTGGCAACGGCAAGCTGAATCTCCTTCTTGCCTGCGTCGTTCTTGGCGTCTACAACCGAAACGCCGGATTTGCCGACTGCGCTTACGTATGTGAGATCCGCGTCGTATTTCACCCTGGCGTTGAAGCCCTGCAGGCCGGTGTAATTTCCTGCGTCTAGCGTGAATTTGACAGGTGTCTCCTTATCTTTGCTGTTGACGATGACGCTTTCCGGCACATTGACCGTGTAGATGATGCTCTCGGGCAATGTGGCCGTAATATTGAACTTGGCGGTGAAGCCGGAGAAGCTGACTGTCGCCTCTGTGGTGCCGGCTTTTTGCACCAGCGTGCCGTCCTTCACGTCGGTTTCATAGCTGCTGACTGCCTTGGATGTGCCGTCCTCAAAGGCTGCGGTAACAACAAGCCCCGTCAGATCGATGCGCTCGCCAACCTTGTACTCCACCTTGTTCGGCGGCGTGACGGTGATGCCGGTAACGGCCTTCGGCGCGAGATCAAAGACGTAAGGTTTGACATTGACGTTGCCCGCCGCATCCTTCAGTCGGACAAGCGTGAGTTCGCTGCCTGCAGAGAGAGGCTTGTCAAAGCCGATGGTGACGATGGTGTTGTTCTCACTCCACTGGACGGTGTAATCCTCTGCGAAGTTTGTGCCGAAGCCGAAATTCTGCGGGTCCATCGGATCCGCAAAGCCAATGGATACGCTGGTGTCGGCCTCCGTGATCATCGTATTCTTGGGATTGAAGATAACGTCTCCCAGCTTGGTGGTCGGCCACGGAAGCGATTCCGGCCTCTCGCCCGTATCGGTGTTCTTGTTCGGGAACTGCGGCCAGTTGGGACTCGGTCCGATCTTGATATTGGTGGACGGCCAGGACGGCGGCAGGACAGCCTTGGCCATATTCAAATCATAAGAGAACTGGAAATTATAATCGGGCAATGATTCAAGTTTGACATCCTCAAGACGGACAACCCTGTTCACTCCTGCTGTATAAACGGCCGGGAAGCCGGGAACATCTTCCTGGAAGAAGGAGTGCTTGTTGGTGTTGTCCGCATCGGCGCTGGAATAGCCTGTCAGGATAGAAGCGCCGTAAGGAAGAATCCAGCCGGGCTCCTGTGCTTCGTTCACGCTGGCCGGAACCGGCACATCGTTGGCGAAGATCTTGATGGCATTCTTGTCGACCTTGCTCGTGAAGCCGAAGATCCAGCGTTGATTGTCGCCGGTGTCGTCAGCCGTGAGGCTGGTGCGGAGGATACCCGTCAGGTCATAGCTCTGGAGATAGACCGTCTGGCTGTCCTTGGCCTTGCCGATGGTGGAGAGCGTGTAGCGGCCCGCCGCAACCTTGTCGGCGCTGAGGGTGAAGGTGGCGACGCCGGTAACAACATCAGCGGTATAGACGCCAGCACCCGTGTTCAACATAACCTGCGAAGCGTCGGAATACGCCTTGATCGTTGCCGGATAACCTGCTGTTACCATCTCGTTCGTGGTATAGAGTGAATATTTGCCCGGCCGTGACCATTGAATATACGAGCTGTCTACCTCAAACGGATAGCTCGACATTTCCCATACACTGCCGTAGGTTTGCGCCGGGCGAACCGGCGGGTTGACGTTAACGCCGAGCGTATCGGGTCCCTCAACCTTGAGAGGATCGCCGTATTTTCCGCCGTGGAACTCGCGGTCCATCATAGCCAGCACATAGGCGTGGTCGCGGTCCTGAAAGGCATGCGCGCCGTCATGGACGTAGACACCGATGTTGCCGCCTGCGCCGAGCAGCTCATAGACCTCTTTGGCGGCGACAGTGGCAAGCACATTGGACGGGGAGCCCAACCAGTCAAAGCCTTCCCCGGTAAAAGTGATAAGCGGCCTCGGAGCAACCAGCGCCGCGAGAGCATGCGAATCAAACGGAAGCTTGTCAAGGTCAAAGCGGAAATCCTCGGCCTTGACGCCAAGCCAGTGGGCTTCGCTTGGAGACAGCAGGTTTGTCGGCTTCTCGTTGCGGAAGAAGCTGCGGTTCATGTTGGAGTTGCTGTAGGAGGCATTGGGAGCCCCGTTCGCGCTGTTCGGCACGTTGTAGTTGTAGATGCGGCCCTCGGAGGAATAGCGCATGGACGCTATGCCGCCCTGACCGGGATCCACGGGCACAACAATGCTGATGCGCTCGTCGAACGCCCCGGCGAGAGCCGCGCCCTTGCCGTTGCGGGACACTCCGGTGACGACCGAGCGGGTCGGGTCGATAAGGCCTTTATACGCGCCGTTCTCGAGCGCGTCAATGGTCCGGGAGATGCCCCATGCCCATGCCATCAGCGCGCCGGAATCGCCCTCGTACGTATCCTTGTTGAATGGATACAATGTGGTGTACAGGCCGGTGCGGCTGGCGCTGTCGCTGTAGATCGTGCCGGTGGGGTTGTTCATCACGGCATAGCCGTGACGCAGGAAGGCATTGCGCATATTGGCGGAAACGCCGCCGCCTACGCCGATAACAAAGGGATAGGGAGGCGCGATGTTCGTTTCGCCGTTTTTCAGATCGGCATCCGCCACACCTTCCTTATAGGTCGGGATGTAAATGCCGGTTACGTTGTAGCTGCCGGATTTTCCGTTTTCCGGATTATTGACGGTAATCGTCAACGCTGCGTTGCTCGTGCCGAAGGTGCCGGAATAGGTGACATCCTCCTTCCTGGTCTGTTCCTTATGACCGTAGTAGTAGTACTGCAGCTCGTCTGAGATCTCCGCCCGGCGCTGATCCCACTCTGCCTTGGTGGTCGCATAACCGTTCGTTCCCTTCGTCGGGTCAAGGAATTTAAACAGGTCGGGCAGGCCGTCGGAGCTGGGCAGCTTATTGATGTCGGTAGGGAAATACTCGCGTCCCGCGGGAGGCTGGGCTTGGGACGGACCCTGGTTGGATGGATAATACGCATTTGTAGCGAAGACGGAGGGCACCATTGAGAAGCTCAGAAGTACGCCCAGGATGGCACTTAACAGTTTTTTCTTGGTTTTCATGCATCTTCCTCCTGTTTTTTTGAGTAGGCATTATTCATTTACATTGGAACCAGCCAACAGCCAGAGCTTCTGTTCCATTTATCCGCTGCTGTTTGATTGACTTTGCAGTTTAAGGCAGCAATGCCGCTTGGAAGCAGCTCCACCTCCCTTTCGAAATCAGCTGTTTTTTCCTTGCAGTGGCACGGCCAGAAATGAAATCGCTTCCATTCCTTTAAATCATGTTCCCCCTGCCGGCGCCGTTTGTTCGCTTCGAGCAATTGCCAATCCCGCCGTCATTTTTTAACAGCGGACATGCCGTGCGCAGCTGCTGGGTATTCTTGCCTGTTTGCCGGTGCAGCAGCCGCATGAGCCCTCCCCTTCCTGATTGTGACAAACATTCTTGACCACCAATCTAACACCCGTCCGCCACACTTGGAAATTAACAATAATTGGACAACTAACCCTCAACAAACAAGACCTGCACAACGTGATTATTACGCTTTAAACAGACTTAACCTTTCTTGGAAACCGGGGAATTCCCCCCGCAAAACACAGTAATCTAACGGTCGGAACGGTGCAGGCTGCGGTATTCTCCGGGAGGGAGGTTGTACAGCTTCTTGAAGGCCCGGTGGAAGGAAATGACATGATTGTATCCAACCTTCTCCGCTATGCTTAAGATGGGTTCATCCGACTCCACGAGCAGCCGTTTAGCATGGCCAAACCGCAGCTTCAGTACATAGTCGATAAACTTCTCTCCAAGCTCTTCTTTGAACAAATGACTGAGCGTGCTGGACTCCAGGCCGAATCTGTCGCTAATCTGTATGAGCGACAAGCCCGGGTCCGCGTAATGCTCATCAATATAATTTTTCACCTGCACGGCAACGCTATGATGCTTTCTGTTGATGCGCTGCCGCATGAGCTCGCCTTCGAGCTTTTCCATTGCAGCCGTCAGCTGCTCCTGCAGCTCTGCCAGCGTTTCGGAATCGTCCACCAGCTCCTCGAATAAAAGCTCATAATACTCCATCCACAGGAGCTGAATATCCGGGGACAACATGCCTAGCTCTTTCGTCAGCTGCCTCGTCACATTGCTCATAAACTCCGCCATCGCCTGTTTGGTCACTAAAGTCGCGTTCATCGATTCGAAAATTCCAATGAGCTTCTCCTTCCAGCTCTTCTCGTCTTTCCGGAAGGACTGCGTCATATCCTGAACGGCCTGGAAATAGAAATAGGCATCCCCGTCAGCTTTTGTTTGCCTCATTCGATTATCGATAACGGTGTTCGTTCCGAAAACCGCTTTATAGGCGACATTTTCCTGCGCATTGCGGCAGGATTGAACGATCATAGGGATTGAGCTTGATTCCTCGCCGATCCCTGCCGAGATGGTCAGCTCCAGATGGCGGTTGATCCATGTCCGAAAATCCTCGCATATCAATTGCATCGTGTCGCCGTATGGCGTTTCCGATTCAAACAAGTGCACGGCAAACACAATTTGATAAGGCTTCATCCAGGCATGCCATACGAACAAATCCCGCTGCTGGGCCAGCTCCCGGAAAGCGCTTTCCAAAATGAATTTCAATAGATGCTGGTCGCTCTGCTTATACTTTTTGGTAAATACACGATAATGATCGATTTCCAGCGCGACGACGCCAAGACGGTCGAATGCATGCGGCAGGCTGAGTGCGGCCATTTGCCGCTCCCACTCGGCCTGGCTTGATGTCCGGTGTCCCGCCAGAAGCTCCTGAAACAGCTGCTGCTGGCGCAGTGCCGTGTCCTCTTTGTACAGATTGTCGTAATCAAGCGACTTTTTGAGCAAATGATCCAGTGCGGTCTCGATGAAAGCAAACTCGTTGCGGGGGGTCTTCATGCCAATCTCTTCGCCTTTGCGGACCGTATAACCGCCGACCTTCCCGAAGATAGCCTCAAGCGGCTTGTAGTGCATATGGGTAATGAACGTAAATCCGCCGAGCGCCAGCACGATCATGATCAGCACGACAATTACCCAAACATTCGAGAGAAAGGACAGCACAGTAAACTGCTTCGCATGCACGCTGTCGGTATAGTAATACCATCCCGTATAGGGGGAATGCGCATATAATTGCGGCGGATCGACCGCTGCGCTTCCTGTTTGAAAAGGCTGTCGCTCCGAATCCAGCAATCGGACGGAGCCGCTGCTTTTCTCAACGAAGCCGTTCAGAAATTCGACGATGGAGTCGGTATAAATGCTGACGACTACCGCTCCTTGCTTCAACGATGCGTTCGGGAATAACTTGACGAGAGAAACGGCCTTCTGCGGATTATGGTCCTGCATCGACAGGGAATAGGCCCTCGGGTTTGTCCAGCCGGACAACCCCTGGCTGCCGTAGGCGGACATCAGAAACGGCCTGTCGGCAAACGACGCCAGCTGATAGGCTCCCGAGTCGGTCAGCACCCGCCTGTCGGACTCCTTGTACAGATAGATGGAATGGACAAAAGGAAACAACGATTTCAAATCGATCAGGTTTTTTTGAATGACGAAGTAATCATAGACGGTTTTGGGCCTGTCGGAGAAATAGTCCTGTATCGCGTTATTATTCACCAATCCGCTGACGACGTTGCGTTCGATCAGCTTCAGGTTCGCATCGGTATTGCGCATCATTTGCTCGACAATCGTTCGATTCGTGTCCATGTATCTGTTCTCGGAGGCATTATTGAGCACGGTGAAAAACACAAAAATAATGGAAGAAATAATTACGAAGAAAATCGGAGTATACGAAAGCAGCATGCGGTAATACCAATTCATCCTCAATCGAATCCACGCTCCTGTTCTCGGCGTTTCGATTAGAAAAAAAGCAGAAGGTCAGTTGGGAATCGCCACCGGGTATGTAATGGGGTCCGGATTAGTACGCCTTAATGATTGTATCGGTCACCGCCCTCTCACGCTCACTGGCAAATCAGACTATGGGGAAAATTGTATCAACTACGGATAGAAATTCATATGCGAATGATGCACGATTTGCTTTAAAATAGCACGATATTTGTAAGCGTATACATTTATTTATCGGGAGATGGAGAGGCCTTTCCTTTTCTCCGGGTTAAATGGTTTGCTTTTCTATAGATAATCAGGAAGAAAGGCATGCCGGAATTCCGGATTCAACATCTGGAATTCTAGCACGCCTTTTGGATTTGCTGAAAATGAAACTGTCATACATGGCGGCGGCAGGCCGGGCCCCTCACAGCTCTGTCGGATTCATGCCGGTGATTTTTTTGAACAGGGTGCTGAAATAGGGGACATTCTTATACCCGACCCGTTCGGCTACCTCGTATACCATCAGATTCTGCTCAAGCAGCAGCTCTCTCGCCTTCTCGATCCGCACCCGGGTAAGATAGTTGTTGAAGGTTTCACCCGTCATATTTTTGAAAATAATAGATAAATGATTCCGCGAAATAAACACCTTGTCCGACAGCTCGGCAAGAGTCACTTCCTCCGCGTAATGCTCATGAATAAAATGCGTCATAAAATCTACGACCTGCCTGTGCTTGCTGCTCCCTTTCCACTGCCGGTTGCTGCAAATCACGGATATTTTGGTTGTGAGCCATTCCGCTAATTGCTCCGGCCGGGTCAGGCCGAACAATTCTTTGGCAATCTGATCATTCGCGAACAGATCGTCAAGCACCAGTCCGGCTTCATACAGGCAATACGTAAAAATGCCCCATAGCTCGCTTCCCAGCATCTGTATATAATCCTGCGTCATTCCGCCTTGCTTCTCCAGCTTTCCGATATAATCGGCAACAAGCTGATGCGCTTCGGCCTCCTTGGACGCTTTGATGGCGCTTGCCAGCTTATAAGAGAATTTGACGGGAAACAGGACAACCGATTCCTGCTCTCTTATTTTCTGTCTGTAGGCAAACAAATCGTAAGCAGGGACAACTCGCCGGTCTCTCAGATCAATAGCGCGGAAGGCTTCCTCCGTCGAATCCGGGATTTTCACCCATTCCTCTTTAACGCCACCGATCCCGACGCGAATAACCAGCTTCAGGTAAAGCTTGATGCTGTCGATCAGTTTCAGGCCCAGTTCCTCCAGCTTCTTCTCCACCTGCTCCGGGCTTCCGGCTCCCGGGTGGACGATGATCAGCGCTCTTGTGCTGTGGAGCTCCGTGTATTCCATATGGGGGAACACTTTACCGGCGACCTCGCATGCGATATTGCTGATGGCAAAACGAAACAGGTTCCAGTCAGACAGCGAAAGCTCGCTTGCGCGGACATCGCGGACCAGATCAATGCCGATCGTTGCATGATTGCTCTCCAGCCAGTGGAGGTAAGGCTGCGGCAGATGGCTGCCATTCTGGTAGGAGCTGTCCAGTGTGCCGACAGCAGCCGATCGCACCCACTCCTTCTCGATGAAAGGCTCGTACAGCATCAGCTTATGCTCAAGCTCGCCTTGCCGGATTCTTTTCTCTTCTTCTTCCACCAGCTCCTGAATAACTTTACCTATTATCGATTTTAAAGTCGGCACGCTGATCGGCTTGGACACATAATCGCTTACATTATGCCTCAGCGCCTGTCTAGCATGCTCGAAATCCGAATATCCGCTAAGAATAATGATTTTGCCGTTAAACCCTTCTTTCCGCAGCTGCTCCATCATATCCAGGCCGTTCATCACCGGCATATAAATATCGGTGATCACAATATCCGGTTGGGTCTCCCGGATCAAGTCCAGTCCGTCTTCGCCGTTCAAGGCTTCCCCCGCCCACTGCGCATTCAGCTCATCCCAGGGAATAACGCGCTTCATTCCTTGCAGCACATGGCGTTCATCGTCAATGATGGCAATCTTCCACACAAAACTGACCTCCTTTAACTTCAACAGCAGCGAAGAAATCGCTTTCACTCTTTATACTACCAATCCGTATCAGACATGCAAATCTTAGAAGTCCGGTGAAAAAATCTGGCTGCGCATGCGAAAAACGTCTTCCGATCGCTGTTGTACCCCTGAATTTTTTGATTTTGGGTAGCTTCATTTGTTAAATTCGGGGTACAAAGGCGAGCGCTACGCTTCTCCAAACTATTTCCGCCTGCTCCGCCAGTTGATCACCGGATTTCTAGAGATTCACGCTTTATTTTTTAAAGCTTAACTATTTATACGGGATTGTTATCTGCCGGCTCTTTAGGCTGCGGCTCGGTCAGCATCGGAAGGGTAATTTCGACCCTGGTTCCCCCTTCTTCCCGATCCGTCAGGACAACATCATAGCAATCTCCGAAATAACCGGCGATTCTCTCCCGCACATTCCGGATGCCGTAGCCTCCCGTACGACGTTTCTGCTTCCCCTCCGCCACGCGCTTGAGTCCGGTACCGTCATCATCAATGATGATTTGTAAAGAATAATTCCTGCTGCTCATCCGAATACGGATGTGACCGTTGATTCGCTTATTAAAGCCATGGACGACCGAATTCTCCACGAACGGCTGAAGGGTTAGCTTCGGAATAAACAAATGCTGGATGTCTTGCGGAACCTCTATCGTATACTGCAATCCGCCTCCCCAGCGCAGCTGCTGGATCTCCAGATAGCAATTGATATGCTCAAGCTCCTCGCTGATTGTGATGAAGCTCTCGCCATTAGACAAGCCGATTCGGAACATACGCCCCATCAGCTCCAGAATCCGGCTGAGCTCGCTCTGTCCGGCTTCAATGGCCATCCAGTTGAGCTGATCCAGCATATTGTACAGAAAATGCGGGTTGATATTGGCCTGCAGCGCCTCAATCTCGGCTTTTTTCTGCTGCTCATACCGGCGTTGAACGGAAAGATACAATTCCTCGATGCGCTCATTCTGTTTACGGTAACCGGCGAACAAATAACCGAATTCATTCTCGTAATCCGCCGGGAGCTCCACATTGTTGCCGCTTACAGAATACTGTCTCATCGCCGTTACCATCTCTTTGATCGGCTTCGTGAACTGTCCGCTCAGATAGTGGGTAAGCAGCAGCACCAACAGAACGGCTGCAATGCCGATAAGTACAATCACCTCGGCCAGCTGGAAGCTGCTTGCCGTAATTTGATCCCATGGCGTGATTTCCACCAATGTCCAACTGGAATCAGTCAGCTTCGAATAAACCAGGAGTGAATCACGAACCTCCGGATTTCCCCGGATGTGGACATAACCGGATTGGTCGCTTTTGACATCGATCCATTTGGACAGCTCGGTCTGATTCAGCGCCTGGCCGATCTTCAGAAACTGCTGCCCCTCGGTGTTCGTCATCATACGATTCGATCCCGAGGAATTGCCCGTCAGCAGGGTCTGAATTTCCTTGGCCTTCACATGAACGACAAGCACACCTAAATATTTGTCTTCATACACAATCTTTCTGGCAAAGCTGAGCACGGGAACATCACCTTGAAAGCTGGGAATCTCATGCTCGCTGGACCACGCAAAATCGCTGTTGACGAGATATTGAGACCAATCCTGTTTATTCAGATCCTTGATATTCCGAAATTGGATATAGCTTTTGGCATCCCCGCTTTGAGGGCGGTCCATGTACAAATCGATTCCCTGGATAAGCGGTATGGAATAGGTCAGATTCGCCAGCGCGCGTTCAACTCCCACGTACCCCCGGTACCGGTCAAATTCATCCTGCGTGTTCACAAGAAAGGTGATCAGCTCATTGTCCCGGGAGGTAGACAGCGAAATTTGCTCGATCATGACAAGACGCGTCGTGATTTCATTATTCAGCTCATCGAGCAATTGCTGCTGGTAGTGGGAGGTGGTCCGCACAAGCGCCTTCGACGAGAGGTTGTAGCTTGTCCATGCGACGAAGGCAAGGACCACTATGATCAGCAAGGCAAAGCTGCGGAAGAAGAGGCGGTCGATTCTGAATTTTTTGAACGGATTGGTCATGCCGGTTCACTTCCCTTATCTTCCGTTTCAGGCGAAAGAAACGGTAAAGCCGCGAATGAGATTCGCCGCTTTACCGCTATTGGACTCCTAATTGTTCTTCATCTTATCCTTTTATCCCGGTTGTTGCAATTCCTTCAACAAAATACTTCTGCAGGAACATAAAGACGAGCGTGGCAGGAATGATGGATACAAGCGACATCGCCAGCAGCTGGCCCCATTGCTGGGCGGACTGGGAATCGTTGATCATCCGCAGCGCCAGGCCGACCGTATATTTGTCTACCGAGTTGATGTACAGCAGATGACCGAGGAAATCGTCCCAATTCCACAGGAAGCAGAAGATCATGACGGTAACGATAGCAGGCTTGGTCAGGGGCATGACGACCCTCCAATAAATATCGAACCAGGTGCAGCCGTCCATTTTGGCCGATTCGTCAAGCTCTCTTGGAATCCCGCGCACAAATTGAATCAGCAGGAAGACAAAGAACGTTCCGCCCGCCCCGCTTGCCAGCAGGTGAGGCACGATAAACGGCAGATACGTGTTTACCCAGCCCAGCTGATAAAACAAGGCATATTGAGGAATAATCAGCACCTGTCCCGGCATCATCAGCGTAAGCATGAGCAGGGCGAACCAGAAGCTTTTGAGCGGAAAGTCCAGCCTCGCGAATCCGAACGCAACAAGCGTGCTGGAAATAAGCGTAGCAATGAGCACGGCAAGCTCCAATCCGAATGTGTTGAGATAAAAATCCGTGAAGGAATGCCCGGGAACCGAGTTCCAGCCTTTTACAAAGTTGCTCCATTGGGGTACGGAAGGGAAAATGTTCGGCGAGCTAAGCTCGCTGTTTTGTTTGAGCGATGCGCCGATCCACCAAATGACCGGGTACAGCATCAAGACGCTGAAGATGATCATGAAAATATGCCGGACAGCCAGACTCCATTTTTTTGTCATTTGCGCTTTCTCCCTCCCGGCTGTGCTTCGTAGAACACCCAATATTTCGAGGTGCCGGCGATAACGACCGTCGCCACCACAATGATGACGAGCATAATCCAGGCCAATGCCGAGGAGTAGCCCAGCTGATACCGGCTGAATGCCCGCTCATACAAGTAAAGGGCATAGACATAGGTGGAGTTCATCGGCCCCCCGTTCGTAATGACAAAAGCCGAGGTGAACATCTGGAATGCGCCAATAACGGCCATGACAAGATTGAAGTACAAGATCGGCGAAAGCATGGGCAGCGTTATTCTGAAAAATTGAATGGGCTTGTTGGCGCCGTCCACCGACGAGGCTTCGTACAGATCGTTTGGAATCTGCTTCAGTCCTGCAAGAAAAATGACCATGGTCGAGCCGAATTGCCAGACCGTGAGCAGAACGAGCGTCCCCAGTGCCGTATCGGGGCTTGTGATCCATCCTTTTCCCTCTATGCCGAAGACCGCAATAATTTTGTTGAATATCCCGTCAACGCCGAAAATGTTCCGCCAAAGCAGCGACACCGCTATGCTTCCGCCAATCAGCGAAGGGAAATAGATCGCTGTGCGGTAGAAGCTGATGCCCTTTATCGCCTTATTAAGCACCAGGGCAACGAACAGGGCAGCGGCGAGCTTCAACGGAACGGATGCAATGACGTACATGAACGTTACTTTTACGGACTGCACAAATTTGGGATCTTCCGTAAATATAAGCTCGTAGTTACGGGTGCCTACCCATTTGATGGGCTCCATCAAGGTATAGTCGGTAAGCGAATAATACAATGACAAGAAGAGCGGATACGCGGTAAGTCCGATAAAGCCGAGCAGCCAAGGTGAAATAAACAAGTAGCCCGCAACGGGAGCGTTCCATCTGCTTGGGGTAGAACACTTTTTCCTGGCGTTCTCAGTAATGTTTGCGGTAACGGCTGTGGAACGTTTCATGTGTAGTCACCTCTTGTAATCAATTTTATACTTTAAGTATAAAGGCGGGTTCCCATAGACTAAAGGAGAGGAATCCTCGAATTCTTTCAAAATATAACGAAAAAAAAGAAGAAGCGGCATATTCGCCGCTTCTTCCAGAAGGTCCCGCGGTCACGCCGCTCCCCGGGGTTACACCAGTCGGAAGGCATGCTTCCCGGAAATAAAATGAACCGGAATCGCAGGAAACCAATCTTCGATCCGCTTGGCCAGATACTTCATCCCGGGTTCTTCGCTTTGGGCATGACCCAGCATGATCAAAGCCTTCTGTCTGTGCTGATGGACAGCATCGCGCACATATTCCGGAGTCTCCCATTCCGGGCCTTCCCCTGCTATAATCAAGTCCACATTCTCTTTCCCCAAGAGCGGGATGGACAAGGCGCCTCCGCCTCTGTACCCTGCCAGCAATCCGATCCGGGTACATGTCATGGATAAATCCCCGACAACGCGTACGTAGGGGATGTCCAGTTTGCGCTTCGCGCATTCGGCTATTTCTTGGACGGTCATAGCCGGAACAGTGACAATTGAAGCCGCCGGCTGATGCTCAATCACACAGGATGCCCAGCCCAATTCCTGGATTAACCCTGCCATAATCCCGTCAGGCCGATAACGGTGCCAATAATCGTGGAACCTGTAAATAGCGATGCCGGACTCGTCGACAAGCTTTTGTTTTTGCTGATAGACCGGATCATGCTGCAAGGCTTCGCCTTGGTTATGGTGGCTGTAAAATGTCCCCTCATGCGAAATAATCAGATTCGCTCCCGCTGCAATTGCCTGTTCAATCACGTCCTGCGTCGCCATGAACGTGGTTGCGATTCCCTGCACAGCTGTGGACGGATCTCCTGACTCCAGCCCGTCTACCGTTCGCTCAAGCCGGTCAACGGGTTCCGTTAATTTGTTCAAGACGTCATTAATGCATATCATCATGGCTGCCTCCCCTTCAATAACGCCAGGCCCGGAACAATGCCTGTTCCGGGCCTTACGTTCATTATTTGTTATTCATATGCCTTTGCTGCCGACTTCAGCTGCTCGAAAGCCTGCTCCGGTGTTATCTTGTTGAAGCTGAGCGAATCGCGGACAAGCGGCCAATCCTTGTCCACATAATTCGTCCAGCCGCCAGGTCCGGCTGTCCAGGTTTGTCCGTCCTTCTCCGTTTCGCGAAGAAGCCCCATGCCGACTTTATCGATCTCGCTCATACTGGCTTCCAAAGCGGCCGCATTGTCCTTATTAACCGGCAGCCCGCGCGAGGTCTTCAATATTTTAGCCGCCTCGGGGTCGTTTACGAACCAATCGACGAATTTTTTGGCCTCGTCTGTTTTCTTGGAGGCTGCGGAAACGGCCAGATACATGGAAGGCTTGAGCCATCCGCCCGCTTCTGTCGAACGGGGCATCTCCACAAGCGCGTAAGCTCCCTGCTTTAAGCTGTCCCATGAACCGTAATTATTGGAAAAGCTGAAACGAATGAGAATTTTGCCGGCAACCATCAAGTCCAGCTGGGGATCAAACTCTTTGTCCGATGAATTGATATCTGCCGGAGGAACGATTCCTTCCTTACGCAGCTCTTCGAATTTTTTGGTCCATTCCAGAAAGGTAGCCTCATCAACGTTGAATTTGCCATCCTTCGACACAATCGTGCCTTTGCCTTTGCTGTACTGGAATGCCGAATAGGCAAAGTAGTCGCCTGCATAATCCTTGGTAAAGTACTGTCCGTCCGGCAGCTTGCTTTTGGTTTCCTCCGCCAATGCGAAGAAATCGTCCCACGTCCAGTCATTGGCTGGCGTTTTAACTCCGAGCTTATCCAGCGCCGCCTTGTCGAAGATCATCCCATAAGCGACAGAACCCAGCGGCACGGCGTATTGATTGCCGTCTGCTTGTCCTCCGGCCAGCAATTTCGGATCAATTTTACTTACATCGACTTCCGGCGTCAAGAGAGCCAATTGATTACGGGCCGCCCAATCCGGAGTCCAGCCCGGATCCAGTTGAATAACATCCGGCGCGTTATTGGCCGCAGCCTGCGTTGACAACTTGTCCAGATAACCGTCTATGCCGGAATACTCCGGTTCGAACGTAACATTCGGATTGTTTTTCGTGTACAGATCAAGCGCTGCCAGTGTTGCCTCATGCCGCTCCTGGGCACCCCACCACATAATGCGCAGCTTGACCGGCTTATCTCCCGTTTCTGCTGCAGAGCCCGCAGACTCCGAACCGTTGTTTGGCTCATTTCCGCCGCCGCATGCGGCCAGCAAGCCTACTAAAGCAATTACAACGAAGACTGTCAGAGAACGCTTCCATTTCAACATCGTTAACCCTCCTGTTTTTGAACAATGAATATCCTGCTCTGCTATTAAGAGTAACAAGTAAGCATGAAAGTTCATATAAGAGCGATGCACGAATTATTTTAAAATAGCCCGATTTCTCAGGTCAGTTCATCCGCCCGGCCGGAGGCTGCGGGGCTATAAAGTAAAAAAAAAGCCGCGTTATACGCGGCTTCCCGTGGAATGATCCTGATTTTGAATCCCGCCAGCATGGTTCACAAGCTAGTCCGATTCGCCCAGCTCCACATTGTGATACACCTGTTGAACATCCTCCAAATCCTCCAGCGCGTCAATCAATTTCTCGAATTGCGCCTGGGAATCCTCTGGAAGAGTTACGTAATTCTGGGCAAGCATGGTCAGCTCCGCAACGGTAAATTCGGTAATACCGGCATTCTTGAACGCCTCCTGGACGGCATGGAATTGATCGGGCTCGGCATAAACAATAATGATCCCGTCTTCCTCCACAATGTCCCTCACATCAACGTCAGATTCCAGCAATAGCTCCATGACCTCATCCAATGAATTGTCCGCCAGGCCAAAAACAGCCGTTGAATCGAACATATACGATACCGAACCGCTTACTCCCATGCTGCCGCCATTCTTATTAAATGCGGAGCGAACCTCCGGAGCCGTGCGGTTTACGTTATTCGTCAACGTATCCACGATGACCATTGAGCCGTTCGGTCCGAAGCCCTCGTACCGCAGTTCTACATAGTTTTCATCGCCGCTGCCTTTTGCTTTTTCAATCGCGCGGTCAATGATCGCTTTTGGCACATTGTATGTTTTAGCCCGTTCGAGTACAACCCTCAGCGTCCGGTTTGATTCCGGATCGGGCTCGCCCTTCTTGGCCGCCACATAAATTTCCAGGCCAAACTTTGCATAAATACGGCTCACGTTCGCATCCTTGGATGCTTTCTTTTCTTTAATATTGTTCCACTTACGTCCCATACTGTCCCCGCTTTCTACTTTGCTTTACATTAATTATAGCCGATTTATTAAGCTCTAGGCCAGTCTTACGGGACAAAACATTGGAGAAGCGGTATTTGCCGCCTTCGGCGGTTCAAAGCAGCGGGCGGTCACCGCATCCTCGAACCACGCCCTCCGCCGCGATGCCGCCAAACAGGTCAGAATCCTCTACATTACGGACGCCAGACATATGCCATAATGATGATGACAGGCAATTCAACTTCAATGCTGAAGAAGAGGAGTGGCGGAAATGGAACGAAGGGAATACGGCAATACCGGCATGCAGGTGAGCATGCTCGGGTTTGGCGCAGCGGAAATCGGGTTTATTCAAGCCGAAGCGAAGACCATCGAACGGCTGCTCGGCAGCGCCCTTGATTCGGGATTGAATCTGATCGATACCGGCGAATGCTACGGCGACAGCGAAGAGCTGATCGGGCAAGCAGTCGGCCATCGCCGGAGCGATTATTATTTGTTTACCAAATGCGGGCACGGCAAGGTGGCGGGGTATGAGCGCCCGGACTGGGAGCCTTCTCTGCTGGAGGAAACGATCGACCGCAGCCTGAAGCGGTTGAAGACGGACTATATCGACGTCATTCATCTGCATAACTGCTCCGAGGCCATTTTGCGCCAAGGCGACGTTATCGAGGTCCTGCTGCGGGCCAGAGAGAAGGGGAAGATCCGCTTCGCGGGCTACAGCGGCGACCATTATGCCGCGCTTTATGCCGTGCAGTGCGGAGCGTTCCAGTCGCTCCAGACTTCTGTCAGCATCGCCGATCAGGAAGCGATCGAGCTGACTTTGCCGGAGGCGGCCAGGCAGGGCATCGGCGTGGTGGCCAAGCGCCCCGTCGCCAACGCCGTCTGGTTCGCGCCGGAGAATATCAATAACGAGCGCCATCAGGAGAACTGGAACCGGCTGCAGAAGCTGGACTACGATTTTCTGCAAAAGGACGGCGAAGCCGTGCTGAAGACGGCGCTCCGCTTCACCCTGGCCGTTCCCGGCGTCCATTCGGCGATCGTCGGCACGGCCAGGGAAGGCAGATGGCAGCAGAATGCCGCCTATCTGCAGAATGGAGTGCTCGGGCAGGCCGAATATGAAGCGATCCGCGCTGTTTGGAAGGAAAGGGCCGAGCCGGACTGGCGCGGACTCGGCTGAGCCGCAGCTTATAAAGTCTATAAGTTGGGGATGAAAGTCCCCTCGCTTCTGGTCTGTAACGGGGGGATCTGTTGAAACCAATCAAGAAGAACCGGCTAACGCCGTCTTCTGGAGGCGCAACAGATTTCTTCCCTCAGAAATATAAGCAAAGGCATAGTGGGTTTTATACTCTTATACTTGAACAAAGCCGATTCTTCCTCTCTTGTCGCAGGAAAAATCGGCTTTTGTTTTTTCGTATTACTCCTCCACGATTGCGACCGGACGGGCCCAGCCGGCACTCGCCTTTTCGACTTTGACCGGAAAGCAGCTGACTTTGAAGCCAAACGGCTTCGGTATTTGCTCCAAATTGGCCAGCTTCTCGATTTGGCAATATTCGCGGTCCTTACCGACATAATGCGCCGCCCACAGGACGCCTTCCCTCGGCTGCTTCTTATACGCTTCAGCCTGCAGGTTGAGCGGGATATCCCAGCCCCAGCCGTCAGTACCGACTACCTTGATTCCCTGATCCAGCAGCCACAGCGTAGCCTCTGCCGATACCCCGGCGTGAAGGAACGCATAATGCTCGTGATACAGCCGTTTGTCCGCATCGCTCCTGATAAGTACGATATCGAGCGGTTTCAGCGTATACCCGATCCGTTTCAGCTCGGTAATCAGGTCATCCGTCTGAATCTCGTAACCAGGCGGCTTCCCGCTGAAATCGAGCACCACGCCATCGGAATAAAACCATTCCAGCGGCAGCTCGTCAATGGTCCTTGCCTGCTTTCCTTCCGAAGTCGGCCAGTAGTGCCACGGCGCGTCGATATGAGTGCCAGCATGCGTGTTCAGCGTCACCGTTTCCGTCGCCCACGCCTTGCCTTCCGGAAAATCGTCCTGCTTGAGGCCGAGTGCCTCCGCCGCTTGCAGCGCCCCGTCCTCATGAGTCGCATACTCGATTTTTGCCGGCAGCGGCTCGCGGATGCTCGGACTGACCGGCACGCTCAAGTCGATAAGCTTCATCGCATAAATCCCCCTTCATTGTCACCACCCGGTATTATACCATATTGCTTTAACTGCAGATCACCTGCCGTTATGAACATTTACGATAACTTAATCTTTCAGTTTATTCAGATACATCAGTCAATTGATGTATCTGAATAAAACGCTCCATGAGCCTATTTTTTAGCCATATACTTGCGGATATCGAATGCAACGGCTGCGACGATAATGAGCCCTTTAATGATCAGCTGCCAATAAGGGCTGACGCCGATAAAGGTCAAGCCGTAGTTGATGACGCCGAAGATCAGCACGCCCGCCATAACGCCTGGCACCGTACCGATGCCGCCGGCCGTTGAAACACCCCCGACCACGCAGGCCGCAATAGCGTCAAGCTCGTACATATTGCCGTAATTGTTCGTCGCTCCGCCGGTGCGCGCCGCCTCCAGAACTCCCGCGAGTCCGTAAAGCGCCCCGGAGATGGAATAGACGGCAATGAGGCTGCGGGCAACATTAATGCCCGATACATGCGCCGCCTGAACGTTGCCGCCGATGGCGTACATGTTTTTGCCAAGCCGCGTTTTATTGAACACGACCCAGCAAATCAAGGCGACAATGACTGCGACAATGACAATGTTGGGGATGGAGTAGCCGCCCCCGAGATCGATAAAGCCGGAGCCCCATTTCGTGAAATCCGGGCGCAGGCCTCCGATCGGCTGCGACTGGTTCGGCTCCATGTCGAAGTAGATGGAGTTAACGCCGTAAATGCCGACCATTGTACCCAGCGTGGCGATGAACGGGGGCACGTGAAGCTTGGCGATGATCAAGCCGTTCACCAGTCCCACCAGCAGGCCCGCGATAATGCCTACAATAATGGGAGTGCCCACCCACAGCTGTGGAAGATCCGGAAAAAACCGGTTTGTGTACGACTCGATCTGAAGCATGGAAGCCGAGATGACGGCCGTCAGCCCGACAACCCGGCCCGCGGATAAATCCACCCCGCCCGTGATGAGAATGAACGCCGCGCCCAGCGCGATAATCAATCTTGTTGAGGATTGCTGCAGAATGTCACGCAGCGTCGAAAAGCCCAAAAAATGCGGATCCGCAATCGCGATTCCGATAACCAGCAGTATCAATACAACGAATATAGCGCGCTGCGCCAAATAAGTTCTGACTTTCATCATGGTTTGTGTATTCATTCGTTAAACCTCCCTGATTCAACCGGCCGCTGCTGTGCGGCCAGCCTCATGATCTCCTGCTCCGTTGCCGCGCCGCCCTCTACGATTCCCGTCTTACGGCCCTCGGACATGACCATGATCCGGTCGGACATGCCAATCAGCTCCGGCATTTCGGAGGAAATCATGATAATGCTTTTTCCCTGCTTGGCCAGCTGTGCAATAATCGTATAAATTTCATATTTGGCGCCGACATCGATGCCACGCGTAGGCTCATCCAGAAGTAAAATATCCGGCTCGGTAAGCAGCCAGCGCGCGAGCAGCACCTTCTGCTGATTCCCTCCCGACAGATTACGGATCTGGGTATTCACCGACGGCGTCTTCGTCCGCAGCTTCTCGACATTCTGCTGCGCCTCTTCTCTTCCTTTGCGTTCATTAAGCAGGCCTGCCCGGTTCTGGTAGCGGCCCAAATTGGCTATAATCGTATTCTCGTACACCGACAGCACGGGAAATATGCCGGTGGCCCGCCTCTCCTCTGTCAGCAGGGCGATTCTATGCCTCTTCGCATCGGAAGGCGATTTGATCCTTACGGCTTTGCCATGGATCGATACGGTGCCGGAAGCGACGCTGCGAAGACCGAACAGCGCTTCGACCAGCTCGGTCCGCTGCGCGCCGACAAGTCCGCCAAGACCCAGAATCTCCCCTTTGCGCAGTTCAAAGGATACGTTTTGGAACGATTTCGGATTCGCCGAGCTTAAGGACTCGACCTTCATCAGCGTATCCCCCGGCACATGCGTCCGTTCCGGGAAGCGCTCCGTCAAGTCGCGGCCGACCATCCGTTTAATGATCAGATCCATCGTCAGCTCGCCCGCGGCCCATGTCCCTACGCGCTTGCCGTCACGCATAATTGTCACATCGTCGGAAATACGCAGGATCTCCTCCATTTTGTGGGATATATAGATGATGGATACACCGCGCGAGCGAAGCCGGTTAATGATGGTGAACAGCTGCTCCACCTCGTTGCCTGTAAGCGAGGATGTCGGTTCGTCCATTACGATTACCTTCGAATGGAACGATACGGCCTTGACGATTTCAAGCGACTGGATCTTCGAGACGGACAGCGATCCCGTCTGAGCCCGCGGATCGATATCGATATCAAGGTCGCGGAAGATCTCCAATGTATCCTGATACATTTTTTTTTCATTTACTAACCGGAATGGCCCGTAGCCGAACGTAGGAAAACGTCCGAGCCAAATATTTTCCATCACATTGCGGTAGGGCACAGGATGCAGCTCCTGGTGAATCATGGAGACGCCCAGATTCAGGGCATCCCTGGAATTCTGGATCACTACCTGCTGACCGCTGAGCTTAATCTCGCCCGAGTCCGGTTGATAAATGCCAAATAAACATTTCATTAACGTTGATTTGCCTGCGCCGTTCTCCCCCATCAGCGCATGAACGGTCCCCGGCCGGACATGCAGCGCAACCTGATCAAGGGCCTTCACACCCGGAAATTCTTTCGAAATGTCGTTCATTTCCAAAAGATATTCGCCCATTACGATCCCTCCACTCCCCGTTTGATGCAGCAGAAAGGGCCAGACGAGCTTTCCGCCTGCCCCTTTCCGGCTTCCCTTTTTTATTTTGCGTCGTCCATGTTGTCCTTCGTGATTTTCACGTACGGTACCCATACATACTTGCCGTCTACAAGATCGTAGCCGGTCGTTTCCTTGTTGGGCGTCTCGCCCTTGGCGACTGCTGCGGCAATGTTCAGTGTCGCTTTGCCCTGATTGACCGCATCGTTCAGGACGGTGCCCAGCATCGTCCCGTCCTGCAGCGCCTGCAGCGCGGGAGCCGTTGCATCTACGCCGACGACCGGCATCGTTTTATCGCCTGTGAAATAGCCCGCCGCCTTTAACGCCTCGATCGCTCCCAGAGCCATATCGTCGTTGTTCGCCAGCACCGCTTCGATTTTATCGCCGTTGGCTGCAAGGAACGCCGACATCTTTTCCTGTCCCTTCACTCTGTCCCACATCGCCGTATCTTCCGCAACCTTCTCTACCTTGATGCCTGCCGCTTCAATCGCCTTGACCGAATACTCCGTACGAAGCTCCGCGTCCTGGTGGCCCGGCTCGCCCTTGAGCATGACATACTGCAGCACGCCATCGCCGTTCTTGTCCGCTGCCGGGTTAGCTTTCCAGTAGTCTGCGATCAGCTCCCCGGACATCGTGCCCGACTCCTCGGCTTTTGCGCCGACATAATACACTTTATCCCACTTCTGCATATCCTCCGGCAGCGGCTCGCGGTTGAAGAATACAATCGGCGTATCCGCTGCCTTTGCTTTATCGATCAGAGTGCCTGCCGCTGTCCGGTCTACCGAGTTGATAGCCAAAGCGCTCACCTTTTTCGTTATGAACAAATCAACCTTGTCGTTCTGCGTAGGCTGCGAGTTTTGGCTGTCGACGATATCGACAGTCGCCACTCCGCTTGCCGCCTCGGAAATGGCGTTGCGGACGCCCGTCATAAACGTGTCGTCAAATTTGTAAATGGCCACGCCGACTGTCGGCAAATCGCCGCCGCTGCCCCCGTTTGATGCCGCATTTGGCTCATTCGAACAGCCGACCGCTGCCGTGGACAGCATCGCGCCAATGGCAAGTACTGAAATCATCTTTTTCATCCATACAACCTCCCGATTAATGTGTATTCGTTCCCGCTACGTTTTCATTATGCTCCCGGGAGGGCCTTGGCGGAATTGATTATTCTCATATGTTCTATCGATTTTCTCATGCCTTTATTTGATAAAGGGAAACAGCAGCTTCTGATTTTTCTCGTCCAGCATATTGTTGATATCAATAACGACCGTACCGCTGTCCACCCGCTCAGGGAGCTTTTTCCCGTCTGCCGCCTCCACCGCATACTTGACGCTCAGATAGCCCATCGTAAAGGGATTTTGCACAATCGTGGACTGGATGACGCCTTCCTGCAGCATCTCCATAATTTCCGAAGTGCTGTCAAAGCCGATTACCTTGATTTTTTCGCCCACACCAAGCTCTGCCACCACGTTCATGACGCCGATCGTCGCAATGGCATTCAATGCAACAATGCCGTCAATTTGGCCGTATTCCTGAAGAATTTCTCTTGTAACCTGCTCCGCGGTCGCAATATCCGACTGGGCATACCGCAGATCGACGACCTGCACGCCGGAATACTGCGCAAGCAAATTGAGTAAACCCTCCTCTCTCTGCACGGCATTGCGCGCGCCTTCGACGAAGCTGACGACGGCGACCCTGCTGTTGTCGCCGGTCTGCTCGATCAGCTCCATCCCGGCCTTCCGCCCGGCAGCATAATTATCGGTGCCGATGTAGCTTTTCGCCTTCGTTGAAGCCACCTCCGTATCTATCGAGATAACGGGAATTCCGGCGCTTCCGGCCTTGTCGGTCGCCTGGCCGAGCGATAAATAATCGTTGGCCGCCAATATAAGAGCGTCGACCTTCCAGTCGATGGCCTGCTCGACCAACCGGATTTGCCCGCGGACATCCGTTTCCAGGGATGGGGCCGTAAAACGCAGATCAACCCCGAATTCCTTCGCCGCAACCTCCGCTCCCATCTGCACCGTTCCCCAATACTCGCCCTGGTTCATCTTCACGACCATGGCGATTTTCTTCCTGCCGACCGAAGCCGTTGCGTCGCTGCCTCCGCCGCATCCGGTAACAAGCAGGATTAAGGCACTTACGAGAAGCAGGCATCTGGCTGCATACGCAGGCTTTATTCCAACCCAAGCGGAATCCATACATTCACCTCCGTTCCTTCCTCCAGCTCGCTTGCCACTTCAAGGCCGTACTGCATGCCGAAATACAATTGAATCCGTTCATGCACATTGCGCAGTCCCACACCCGAGCCTTCTCCTTCCGTGCGCGAGCCCCGCAGCAGTACACGCAGCCGGTCAGGCGGAATGCCCAGCCCGTTGTCCTTTACCTGAAGACGTATCCGGTCCCCGACCGCTTCAGCCGAAATCCGGATCATGCCGGGATCCACCATTTTCTCAAAGCCGTGATAAATCGAATTTTCCACAATCGGCTGCAGGATCAGCTTTATCGTTTTGCACATCAGCACCTTTTCGCTTGCTTCGATGGAAAAGGTGAATTTCTTTTTGAACCGGATTTCCTGGATCGTCAAGTAGCTTCGGATATGCTCAAGCTCGTCGCTGAGCAAAATTATATTGTCTCCCCGGCTCAGCGAAATCCGGAAAAACCGGGACAGCGAGGTAATCATCCGGACAACATCCTCGTTCTTCCCGGAGCTGGCCAATCGGACGACTGAATTCAAGGTATTGTATAAAAAGTGCGGATTAATTTGCGCCTGAAGCACTTCAAATTCACGTTTGCGCTTCTCTTCCTGCTCTTCGACGATCTGCTTCATCAAATCTCTTATCCGCGTGACCATAATATTGAATCGGGCCGACAGCTTCACGACTTCGACGTAGCCGTGCACATTAATCGTCGTGCCGAAATTGCCCTGCTCGACCCGTTTCATGGAACGCTCCAGACTTTTGATCGGCCGCGACAAATAAGAGGAGACAAAATAAGCCAAAATGACGACGAAGCCCAGAACGGCAAGCATCAGCTTGAGCATGAATTCCGTCATTTCCCTGCGCGTCGTAACCGCCTCGTCCATAAACGATACGCCAATCACCTTCCACTGGATGCCGGGGATGGTCTGAACCGTAATAAGCCGTTCCTCTCCCAAAGCGGTATCTTTAAAGGAAGCATTGGAGACCCGGCTTACCCGCCCGACATTCTCGCTTTTCAGCCCCGCATAAATAAGCTGCTGCTGCGGGTGATAGACAATATTGCCATAGGCGTCAATCATATAGACGTATCCTTTATCCCCCAGGCTGACCTTCTGCATCAACGTGTCGATGGTCTTGAAGTTGACGTCGAGCAGCAGCACGCCTTCGATGGCTTGGCCTTCCTTCTGAAGGGTCAACTTTTTGCTTAAGGATACGACCCAGGGATACCTGCCTTTGAACAGGTTCTGAATATGGGGGGACGAGAACGAGACAGTCTCCCGATCCTTCAGTGCCTGCACAAACCAGCCTTGAGTCGGGACATTGGTATATTTGCGCTGCACCCCCTCCGGAATATCGGCTACAAGCTTGCCATGGCGGTCAAAAAAAGTAATCGATACGATGTCCTCTCTCGTATCCAGCACCGTGTCCAGCTCCCGCTGCAGCTGAGAGTCGGGAAATTGCCGGGACTTCTGAATTTTATCTTCGATCAGTGAGAAGGTGCCGGCGGTGCCATTCAAATAAGCTTCTACATTATAGGAAACCTGCTGCACAATCTGCTGGGTGCTCCTCTCCGCGTTCAATCCGGCCGTTGCGGCAAATTTGCTGTACAGCAAAAATCCGACGAGCAGCATCGCCAGCACGGACAAAGACACGAACGAGGCCGTAATCCAGAACTGGATACTCCGCAGGAGATTATTCATCGACCGGCACCCTTGCGCTGCTCCGGTATTCCTTCGGCGAAATGCCGTACAGCTTCTTGAAGGAAAAGCTGAAATAATTCGGATCGGCATAGCCTGCCTTCTCGGCTATTTCAAACGCTTTCATATCTGTTGTGCAAAGCAGCTCCTTGGCAATCTCCATGCGGAATTGCTGAAGATAGGCGACAAAGGTTTGCCTGGTTTCCTTCTTGAACAAGCCGCTGAAATAGCCCGCGCTGATGTAAAGCTCGCCGCACAGCTTCTGAACGCTCAGCTCGGGGTCCGCGTAATGCCCTTTCACATATTCTTTGGCTTGTTCAATCAGAGATCTTTGCGTAGAGCGGCGTTCACTCGCAATTTGACGCATAAGACGGATGCTGACATGGATGGCCCAATGCTTCGCCTCTTCAAGATTTTGAAACCGGTCGATTTGCGCAAACAGGCTTGTCTCGGAGGAAGGCACCTGCTCAATCGCAGTGCCGACCTCCTTCGCAACGCGAAATATAACCGTTACCAGCTCAAGCAAATACAGCTGCAAATCCATTACCGTTCCGCCCGTATCGGATAGCTCCCGAAACAGCCCGCTAATAATCGTGAGCAGCTCCGGTTCCGTGCCGACCTTAATGCAGCGCATAAGCGCCTGCTGCTTGAGCTCGTCGAACCGGGCAGCAGGGGCAGGGGTCCTCTGCTCAACGTCGCCGATCAGAATGACACGGTTATTGCCCAGCAAAAGACGATAATCCAGTGCTTGTGCAGCGGAATCGTAAGCTTCCTTGGCGTCAACCAGCCGTCCGATAGGCGTGCCCAGACCGATGGTGACGGTGCATTTTAAATATTTTTCGACGCCTTGCCTGATTTCCTCCATTGCGGCGGATATGCGGTAGATGAGTGAATTTCGGGAGGTTTCCGGACCCGAAGCCAGAATGACAACATCATGGCCGTGAATAAACGCCCTGGCCGGCGGCTCCAGCCGCCCGGCAATTTCCCCGGCAATGTTGTAGAGGGCGAACAATTGGAGCGCTTTATCCGAAGCGAGGCCAACGTCCTCCCCAGGCTGGGAATCCACGCGTATAACCGCGACGATGAAGGAGCCCCCCTCCAACTGCAAGCCGCATAATTCCGAATGGCTGTGCAGCTCAAGGATTGTCAGCTTTCTGCTCATCAGCGACGACAAAAACAGCTGCTGCAGCAAAGGCAGGCTTTGCCTGTAATGCTCGCGGAGCGTTTCTATATTTTTTCTGGCATCGATCTCCTCGTCGATAGTCTGCTTGACCTTGCGCAGCACATTCGTAAACTCCTGCGAGGAAAAAGGCTTTAACAGATATTCATCAATGTGAAGCTTGATCGCGCGCCGCGCATATTCGAATTCATCGAACCCGGTAAAGATAATAATTTTTACAGTAGGGCGAAGCTCGCGGATTTTCTCCGCTAATTCAAGACCGTTCATGTATGGCATACTTATGTCTGTTACGACGACATCCGGCGTAACCCGGTCCAGCATATCCAACGCTTCTTTTCCGTTCTCGGCGGTCGCAATGACCTCAATTCCAAGACTCGCCCAGTCTACCTCGCCAAGCATGCCTTCGCGCACATCCGCCTCATCGTCAACCAACATTAATTTATACATTCGATATCCCCCATATCGCGGTGCCTGATTGGCCGGTTCATAACAGGAAGAACGACCCCCATATCTGCGGATACGGGAGCCGTTCAAAAAACGCTGCCAAACGACTATATGAAATTAATATGCATCAGCAAGCGCGACAGCAGCATGACAGCCTGGGCCCGCGTAGCGGTGCTGCGTGGTTCCAGCGTATTTTCCGTCATGCCGGTCAGCAAGCCGATGTCTATATTCCCGGCCACAGCCTGTCTGGCCCATGCGCCAACCTCATCCTTGTCGAGATAGCCCGACAGGAGAGTATCCGGATCGGTTGCCGTATCCGCCCTGTACCCTGTCAAGCTTATTGCCCGGGATACCATCACGGCCATCTGTTCGCGGGTAACAAGCTGAGCTGGACGGAACGTTCCGTCTTCAAAGCCGTCTATAAGCCCAAACTCGGCTCCCGCCTGAACCGGCTCCGCATACCATGCCTCTTCATTTACATCTGTAAAGGACGCTTCTCCCTCCCCCTTCAAGCCTAAAGCCCGCACCAGAAGGGCAGCGAACTCCGCTCTGTTAATCGTCCGGTTCGGCGAGAACGACGTTCCGCTGTCGCCTTTTACAATCAGCTTCGACGCTAATCTCTCAATTTCACCGGCGGCCCAGTGCGACTGAATATCAGAGAACGTCTGCTTGTAGGAAACGACGCCGTAGACGCTGTTTCCGTTGCGTTTTATGACAACCTCCGTCTTTCCGTCGGTCCGGGGCGCAAATTGCGACGGTGCGAACAAGATCCCACCGCTGACCGTATCGGTGTAGAACGCTGTCGCGGTCACGGAGTCCTGGAGACCGGGAATAATGATGCTGCGGTTCACAAAGGTTTGGCCAAATTCGCTGATCCCGATCGTCTTTCCGTTGGCCGCAACGGAAATCCGGTACTCGACAGGCGTTCCGAGCAGCGTCATGCCGGCATTCAGCCGGCTCTTCAACAGCCCGGTTTCCGCTTGATTTAACTTGCGGATGGCAATGACAAGAGTCATCTGCTCGGCATCGGCCTCAAGCTTGCCGGCTAATGATGCCGTTTGCAGAACATGCAGAGGTAAATCGTACGATGCAAACCCGCTGCGTATCGAAATGATGGTTTTCCCGGATTCATGCCTCTGAAATGCCTGCACAGGTATATCTAACAATAGCTCATCGGCAGATTCTACATCAATCACGAGTTTTCCGCCATCCGGAACCCTGCCAAGCTCATCCAGATAGGCCTCCAATATAGACGGCTTGACCTTGACATGAACCGTCTGCGTACCGTCTTGTGCTTCCGTAATATCTACTGTTTTATCGTTTTCCTCCAATGGGATTTCGGATCGGGGAGTTGGGACGGCCGGATTTCCGGGACTGCCGTTGCCGCTCCCCGGACTGCCCGGACTGCCAGAGTTCGTGATGGTAACATCAATACTTGTTCCCGCATCCCATACCAGCGCATTCAATTGGCTGTCCCCTAGTTTTACCCGGTCCAGATGTATGGCCGCCTTGCCTTCGGTATTGGCTTTGGCCTTGAATTTCACCTTCGCGATCACCACATCGCCGGATTCTCCGGCTACATTTCTAAGCTTGGTAAATGGAATCGTAACCTGATTCCCTTCCTGAACGGGAGGAACCTTGTAGCCGGCGTCTGTCATGTACTGAACGACGTCTGCAAATTCAAGTTTTTGCCCGTCATAGCTCAGTTTCAATTCATATCCATAAACGTCCTGAACGTCCTTGGCCTGAACCGTGACAATAAATTCCCCGTTTGGCTGCACCTGCCCCGCATCCGTATCCAATGCAAACACGGCTTCTGCCGAAGCTGCAGCAGCTCCGAATAAATACAACATGATGCTCAAACCGATGACCGTTACAACCATCAACCCGTTCCGGCGCGCTTTCCTTCCCATGTATCCCATGCCTCCGTTTTGCTGAACAGGAAAGGGGTGACCCCATTGATAGCCGGCCCCTTTCCCTCACAGCCGTTTACACTAAAATATTTCTGGCGACCACGATCAGATCCATAATATCGATGACGTTGTCATTGTTCAAATCCAGCCGCTTAATCTCGTTCCAGCCGCTGTCCTCGCTGTTCAAGCCGTAGTTTGCGGATATTATTCCCAGATCGCCGATCGACACTTTGCCGTCGCCGTTGACATCGCCCGGAATCGCGGCGATTTGCTTGCCCAGGAATAATTGCAGAGCGTTGTTCAAAGATTCTCCGGCATGCTCGACCTGAGCTTGAGTCGCTGCAGAATCACTGGCTGTTTGTTCGGCGGACGTCAGCTCCGCTTGCAAAATCGCTTTGGAGCCTGCAGGATACTGCCCTGGCCTGGTACCTTCCACTGCCGCGCTTAAAGCTGCCTGTACTGTACTAATCAGATTGTTTAATGCGGACTTATCGACCAATAAAAGCTGAATGTTCAGGACAGAGCCGTTAGCTGCCGCCTCCTGACCCGTATTGCTGCTTAATGTGGCGGAGGCCACCTGGATCGCAGCTGCCGGGATGCCAGCATTATCTTTCACTTTCCATTTCAAATCGACCAGCGGTCCGTCCGAACGAATGGCGCCGCCCGACCCTTGGCTTGCCAAAATGAGGCGAAGCTGCCCTGCATCCGTTAATTGATGATCCACAACTGCCAGCCCCTCCTTCACGGATACGGCCTCCACAAATTCAAATGCCGCCGTATCGAAGGTAATCGTGACATCCTGCGCATAAATCTCTTGTATGACACTGCCCTGCACTCGGTCAAGGCCATAGCTTGTCACGAACGTTTGACCGCGCGACACCTGCACCGGTCCCGTTAATGACGTGTTCGGGGCATCGCTTGCCGTTACCGTAACATCGGCTTTGGCGGTAAAACCGCCGTCTGCCGTCGTTGCCGTTACATAGGTCTCGCCGGGAGACACAGCCGTAACGGTACCGTTATCGCTTACTGCCGCGATTGCCGGATCGTAGACCGACCATGTTACCGTTTTATTGGCCGCCCCTTCAGGTTCAACGGTGACGATTAACGTCTCGCTGCCTCCGACTGTCAGCGACAGTTTATCTTTGTTCAAGCTCACTCCCGTCACTTTGGAATCTTCCGTTACTGCAACGGTCGCTGCCGCCTGCACATTGGAACCGCTGACGGTCCCGTTAACGGTGAAGCTTCCGGCTTGAGCATAGGACGCGGGATCAACAGCATTCCATGTTACTGCAACCTGGGCCCTCGATCCATCGGAATATACCGCTTCGACTATCGGTGGCAATATTGGCGCGACTCCCGCTTTTGTCGTCACATGGATTCCCGGAATTTCCTCGATAACCGGTTCGTTGAACTGATTGCCGAGCACCTCGAGTTCAGTGATGGTCATGGCTCCGGACGCGCTGGAGTATGGAGTGGCATTCTCCATGCCTACACGCACCTTGGCGGATGTCAGGCTGTCAAATGTGATGGTGGTCGCTTCGTTAGCAGCAGCTGCCCACGCAATGTTCTGGTTTCCTGCGGACACCCACTTCAAGCCGTCCCAGTATTGAACATCAAGCGATTTTGGCAGATTATTCGTTGGAGCCGTACCGCCAATCGCGAAATAAAGCTTCATGGAATCGAAGTTTTGCTGCTTCGGCCAATACACCTGCACAAATTCATAGGGACGCGTATTGTTGACTGCCGGCAGATTCGCCGTTGCCGAGATGCTGTATCTGTTGCTCCAGCCGGCGCTTGTCTTGTTGCCGTCCAACATTAAATTAGGATAGGATGTGCCGTTAGTAAATGTAGCCGTTGCAAGCGGTCCGGCAGCCGAAACGGTATCCTGCGTTCCAGTACCCGCCGCGCTGCGGGCCAGATTGACGCCAGGCGTATACTGATCCGTCACCACAATCGTGGCTTTTGCCGGATTCGGCAGTCCTGCAATTTGACCGTTCACCGTGATTACGCCGTTTGACTCCAGCTGGCTCGGCGCAATTTCCTCCCATGTTACGGGCTTCATTACACTCAGACCGTTGGTATAACGAACCTTCACATTAGCGGGCAAGACCGGCGTGTCGCCTTTGGCAGCGGCAACGCTGACGCCAGCTTCGGCAAAGTCGTATACATCTACATAAGCGGTGGCCTGCAGACCCCCGACTGATGCTGTAGCCTGGAAGGATCCCGCCACCGTTGAAGCCGGAATATCGCTCCAGGAGACGGCTTGCCGGGAAGTCGACCCGTCCGCCTTGACTACGGTTACCTGCGCCGGAAGATTGACATCGTCTCCCTTTTTCACATGAAGGGTGACCGGTGTTATTCCAACATTGCCGGTCGCATCTGCAGCAGCGGCAAATACTGTCGCTTGCGCCGGAGCGGAGCCTTCGAAGGAGGCGGTTACCGTGATCGGGCCAGTCTGTCCTTTATTCGACTGGACAATGACAAGCACCTTGCCGTTGTATGCGGAGCGTTCCGAATATGCGCTGCGGTCCGCATTGTTCCACTTATAGAGCTCCGCGCTTTCCTGCTGCCCATTGTCCACACCGACAATCGAGCCGCCCGTAACATTGAATTTAACCAGTTGATTGGCATCCGGAACCAGACTGCCGTTCTCGTCCACTACATCGGTTTCAATATAAGCCAGACTGCGTCCGTCGGCGGTAATGACCGGCTTGTCCGGCGTCATTTTAAGCGTGTAGGGCTGGCCTGCCGTTTTTACGACGTCGGTGGACGTCACCACCGGACTGGTTGGATCCGCGTACGTTTTTACTTCCAGTGTTCCTGGCGCGAATGGCACCTTCCAGGTGAGATGAAGCTTGCCGTATTCACCGGTCGGACTCAAATATCCGCCTGTGTTGGTGCCGCTGGTATTCAGCTTGTCATCCTTGGTCGGTTCGGAGGTTTCGTAGTATTTTTTGCTGTAATTGGTTGTCTTGATATCGAAGCTCTTGCGGCCCAGCGATTCGCCGTTCAGGAACAGCTCCGCGCTTTGCTGGTTGGTGTTGACCCATACGTCCACGATCTCCCCAGGCGTCCAGCTGGTCCAGTTCATGGGCACGATATGCGACATGGGCTTCGACGTCCATTGGCTTTGAAAGAGATAGAAGGAGTCCTTGGGGAATCCAGCCGTGTCGATAGCGCCGAAGGAGGAGACGCCTACCGGGTATACATTGTACGGAGTCGGCTCGCCTATGTAATCGAAGCCCGTCCATATAAACTGGCCGATAAACGGTTTTCTGTCCCGGTCTTTCTTCAAGCCGTACTCGTTGCCCATCGTCCAGGAAGCGAAATTATTATCATACGACGATGTTCCGCGCGAGCCCGGTGTCTGGTTCACGCCGGTATTGACCAATTGGACGTCCTGATAGACTCCGCGCGCGCTTGTTTGCGAGGAGGATTCCGATTCAAAGAAGAACGTATTCGGGAACCGCGTTGCCAGCGTATCCACGGATTGCGCCGTATTGTAATTCAAGCCGTATCCATCCAGATAATTATTGATGAGACCCCAGACGCTGGTAGGCGTCGGCGGAGTCCGCTCCTGGTCGCCGCCCATGACGACCGGCCGGGAAGGGTCGATTGCCAGAACATCGCGCTTCAGGCGGATGGCTTCGCTGTATTCATTGAAGGAGGCGACGCCATACAATTCCTGCGTATTCATCCAGGCGGGCTTCGTGCCGACTCCCCTCACCTCATTACCGATCGACCACATAATGACGGCCGGAGAGTTTTTATCGCGGTTTACCATTTCCTGCAAAACCCAGTCGCTCCACATAAACTGAGCGCCATTGGTGCTCGGAACCGGCGCAAGGACCGAACCCGCCCAGCCCTCGGGCATACTGGTCAGGAACCAGTTGCCAAAATCGTAGGTAGCCTTGCGGCTCCCCCAACCGTCAAAGGCTTCTTCCATAACGACGATCCCCAGCTTCTCGCAAGCAAGAATAACTTCTTTGCTCGGCGGGTTATGCGAGGTTCTGAAGGCGTTGACGCCCATATCCTTGAGAATCCTGAATTTCCGCATGGCCGCATCCAGCGTGCTGGCTGCTCCCAATGCCCCGTCATCATGATGCAGATCGACGCCCTGAAGCTTCGTATAGACGCCATTCAAATAAAAGCCGCCGGAATTAGCGGTCGTATCGGCATCCGTCACATCTACATCCTTGATTTCAACCCAACGGAAGCCGTATGACGTATCGATCGAATCGACGACATTCGGTCCGGTGCCGCCGTTGATTTCGGTAATCAGCTCCGTACGGATCGTATACAGATACGGATCGTCTATCGACCAGAGGTGAACATCCGGCACCTTAAAGCTGTCGTTCAAGGTAAGCTTTGTAGACGGATTATAATCGACCACATCACTGGTATGTGTCGCGACGACACTTCCGTCAGCCGCAATAACGGACGTGCGGATATTTGTAACCCCATTGGAGGCTTCGGAATAAATATCCGCCGTCACTGCCAAATCGGCGCTTTTATCCGCTTTGTACGCAGCTTCAAGTCCAGGCGTGGTATAGGTGAGGCCATGCCGCAGAAAACGGGTTTTATCCGTTACGACAAGACTGACCGGTCTTGTAATGCCGGAGCCTGTGTACCAACGGCCCGATGGGGCCATGTTCTGCACTTTGACGGCTATGACGTTCGGCTGATCGCTTCCCAGCGTCACATAAGGAGTGATATCGTAAGAAAAGCCGGTATAGCCGCTCGGGTATTCGCCAACCAGATTGCCGTTCACATAAACAACGGAGTCTGCGTACACGCCTTCAAAGTCGATGGCAATCTTCTTGTCTCCCATGGATTCCGGCAGTGTGAAGGTTTTGCGGTACCAGCCCAGCCCTCCCTGCAAATAACCTTGCGAGTTGCTTGAGCCTGCAAGCTTCTGTCCTTCAATGCTCCAGTCGTGAGGAACATTCAGCGTTCTCCATGAACGGTCGTCAAAACCGGATTTAACAATGTCGGCAGCAGCGGGCGCATCGGGAGGATCCTGCAGCCCATTGACGATATTGCCGGAGATGAGCGCCGGCGTACGGGTTGCGAGATAAAACTGCCAGTTGTCATTAAAATCAATGCTGCGTTCACTATTTTCCGCTACTGCAGTGATAACCTTCGAAGCCGAAGCTGCCGGGTCTGAGTCGGCGCTTGCCGGGAATGAAGGCAGCAGCGTTACAGCAAGTATGCCGCATAAGATCATGCTTACGGCTTTTTTGATTGCGCTTCCATTTTTGCTTTGCTTAACCCTCATCTTGTCCTGGAACAGTGGAGCCTTGTCTAACGATGATCTCTTGCGGAGTTTAAAATGCAATAAAATTTGATTCAATCTTACAACCTCCCCGATTGTGATTTACTTCTCATTCATTATGCTTCCGGGGAGACCATGGCGGAATTGAATATTCTCATGCGTTCTATCGAATTTCTCATATTCTTTGACAGGACTGTCAATTATATCTGCATCACGTCGGAACGGCAAAAAGCCTACTGCCGGCGGGAGCAATAAGCTTTTTGAATGATCAGCAAGTATAGCTTTGCGCCTAAGGAAGGCTTCAGCCTTTTCTACTGAATTGCTTAATCCAAACGTTTAAAAGGTTGGTCCAATCCGCCATATCCCGAAGTCATGCTGCTTCAAGACCTCCGCTTTGGTCAGCTTGCCCGAGCAGACCAAGGCCATTTCATCGAACAAGCGATGTCCGACATGATCGATTGTTTCCGTTCCGTCAATAATCGTTCCCGCATTCATATCGATGTTATCATTCATATTCTCGTAAATTGCCGTGTTCGTAGCAATCTTTAGGACCGGTACGATCGGGCAACCCGTCGGAGTGCCGCGTCCTGTCGTGAACAGCACCACCTGCGCGCCGCCGGCCGCCATACCCGTCAGCTGTTCGATATCATGGCCAGGCGTATCCATCCAGACAAGCCCCTTCCGTGTAGGCGTCTGGGCGTAATCGATCAGCTCCTGCAGCGTAGACGAACCCGCCTTGCCCGCGGCACCGAGAGACTTCTCTTCCAGCGAGGAAAGCCCTCCTTTAATATTACCCGGGCTTGGATTGCCTGTGCGGATATCGACTCCCATCAGAATCGCCCTGTTTTCCATCGCCTGAATGACCTCGTACACCCGCTTGGCCACCTTATCATCGGATGCTCTCGCCGCCAATAAATGCTCGGCTCCGATCAGTTCCGTCGTCTCGGCCAAAATTGCCGTACCGCCATGTGCCACCATCAGATCGCTGACGACGCCGACCGCCGGATTGGCCGACAGGCCCGAGCACGCATCCGACCCTCCGCATTCCGTACCGACAATCAGCTCACTGAAATCGCAAAGCTCACGGGTCTGGGCGGATGCGTCCACTACCATCTTCGCCGCGATCTTTGCGCCTTGCGCAATGGCCATCAAGGTGCCGCCGTGATCCTGAATGGAGACGACCTCCACCGGCTTGCCGCTTTTTGCGATTTCCCCGGCCACACTGCGGGCCTGATGCGTCTCGCAGCCCAAGCCGAGCACGACAACGCCATATACATTCGGATTCAGGCCCATTCCCGCATAAGTGCGGAAGGTTTGCTCATAATCCGTCCCCACCTGCGCGCATCCATGCTGGTGAATGAAGGATACCGTCCCCTGCACCAGCTCGGTGATTTGCTTTGCCGCCTGGGCCGCGCAAGTAATTGTCGGCAAGATCAACACATGATTGCGTACCCCTACACGCCCGTCCGCCCGCCGATAGCCCCAAAATGTCGCTTTCCGCTCATTGGTCATGCCGGTCTCCCCTTCCTCTTGTTCCTTCCAGATTATGAACATGCACATGCTCACCGGGTACAATATCGGCAACGGCTCTGCCAATCGTTTCCCCGTACTTGAAGATCGGCTCTCCGGTCTGGATCGGTGAAATGGCAAATTTATGGCCGACTTCTATGAGCTCTTTCATCTCCACTACAAGGATCGTTTCCTGGCATTCGATTGTAACCTCGGCTCCAATGGGAATTTCCGTCAAAGCGGTAGCCACATTATCCTGCGGCTTAATCATGACAGCCCTGTACATATCGCTCATTCAACCGTGCCTCCTTACCTTTGCGGCAGCTTGTTTTATATTATAAAACAATGTTCTATTAGAGCGCTTACATTATTATAATACGGTGTTATCGGAACATATGCCAGTACTTTATTATTGGCCGCTCGCCTTGAATTTTTCCGTACTTCGCTTCAGCCGTAGAGGGCTGCCGCGCGGAAGCCATTCGGCATTGAACTCGTGCTTCCGTCGAATACCGGCTTAGCCTGGAATTTGTTCAATTATTTGTCCATTTGCCGAACGGCCTATTACAGAGGACCCTCCCAGGTCTATTCCATCTGTAATTAAGAACCATAACCTTTCGCCGCTATCGTATTCAAGTATCTTTGCTGGATATTGCTTTCCTTTGTTAGTCGTAACAAGTACGCTTTCAACATCGGAGTCGAAAATTTTTCCATAACTAATCTCCGTGTACTTTGAGAACTCCCCCCTTAAGTCTGAATAAGACCAGCCTAACTTATATCCCTTTGGAGTTTGCGAGGTGGAGCCGCCAATAAAATGCCAGCCAAATAGATTTTTCTTTACCATTGCAATACCGAAATACTCTTGTGGAGCAGCGCCCCATTCATAAAATGCGATAGCATTTTTATTTTCTAATCGTTCAATCCGAACAAGGTTTGTCATTGGCTGGTTTAAAGAAAGAACAGCCGTTTTAATGCCTTGTGCATCGTCCTTCAGTCCGAATGAAACGATTAATATCGCAGCGGTGGATAAAATGATTTTCATTATTTTTGACAAGAAACCATCTCCTCACCACGACAATTAAAAAGATGTTTCATCAGCTTTAAGCTATCCATTATACGCTTCCAGTGTCTGGAAAGTTTCTTTCATCCCCCCGCCTGCTGGCAGGAATCTCTTTCCTTGCCCTTACGCCTTTTCAACGGGGCGGAATCCTGTGTTAACGACAGCTTCAACACTTATAGAGATCATATGAACCGGAAAAACCAGCCCCTTAAAGGGACTGGTTTACGCTGCCCAGGCTGTCTAAACGTTCGCTCGCATGCATCCGTTTGAATTGGACATACATGAAGAAGCCCGTTAATATCGTGGCGATGCCTGACCAGAAGAACCACGTTTGCACGCCGAATTTGTTTACAATCGGTCCTGCCAGAGCGAGCCCGATCGGCGCGGAGAGCAGCGTGACGCTGGTCACCAGAGAGATAACGCGGCCCAGTATGGCAGGTTCATATGCTCGTTGAAGCATCGCCATATAAGGGCCATTGAAGAATGGGGCCGCCATTCCCATGACGGAGGAGAGGATGACGAACAGGATGAACGACTCTTGGCTGATGACACCGATCGCTACGCAGGTGAGGCCGATTCCAACCAGGCTGATGCAAATATACGCAATGTCTTTCAAGCGGGAACCGAGCATGGACAACAGGATCGCGCCCAGAATCATTCCGATGCCGAACAAGGCCTCGACCATACTCGCATTGTAGCCGCCGCGTCCGAAATGCGACAGGGTCATCAAGGGAAACAAGGTCGGAAGCGGCATGAACGCAATACCGAAAATCGCGGTGCCGACGGTAAGCAGAACAATCGGTTTTGCCTGAATAAAGGCTTGCCAGCCAAGCTTGAATTCGCTATAGAAGGAAGGGGCTGATGGAATGGATTCCGCCTTTGGCTGATGGATTCTCGTGAGCAACAGCATCAGATTGGCGATCAAAGCGCCAAACACATCCAGAAACAGTACAATGCCAAGAGAAGTGGCCGAGTATACCGCAATGCCGAGGACAGGTCCGGCTATCATCGAGACAGATTGGATCATCTGCTGCCAGCCTGCCACCCGGGTCAGCTGATCTTCCGGAGCAATCAGTGGTATTGCCGCCTGGAATGCAGGGGCATGGAATGATGAAGCGGTCGAGCGGATCAACAGGATGACATAAACAAATACCAGGCTCGGGTCACCCACGTAATAATAGATACCTAAAGCCAAGCTGAAGAGGGCAATCGTCCCATCCGCTGCAATCATCGTTTTCTTGCGGTTCCAGCGGTCGAGCCACACACCGATAAAAGGACCCAGAATGACCTGCGGCAAAAATCCGGCAAGCCCGGCGATCATCAGGACAATCGCAGACTCGGTCGTCGCCGTCAGATGCCAAATGATCGAGAATTGAACCATGGATGTGGTCAGGATCGAGAAGAGCTGACCGCTGAAGATTAAGGCGAATGTTTTTTTCCATTGCTGTTTCATAAGTATTCCTCCATTTTTTAGCTCGTATTTTTTTGATACCAACCGAAGGTATGTATAATGCCAAAAAATAATCTGCCTCAGAGGCAGTTATTTTAAGCCTAAAACCTTCAGCCGGCTTTCATATCTTTTCACTGTACAAACGATAAAACTCCGCATACCGGTCGATCATTTGCTCATCGAGCAGGTCAAGCCCTAATCCTTGCAATAAGGTCTGGAAAAACCGGCATCGGCGAAGCATATCCTCGGCTGGAGCTTCGAAAATCAAGGGGGTCAGCCACAGACTGCTGAGAAGCATGATCGTTTCGCTAAGCTCCTTGGGATAGTCGGTTTGGATGGAGCCATCCGCTATTCCCTGCTCGATGATGGGCTGGATATAAATGGGCACTGCATCTTCGATTACGCTTTGCATTTGGGCTGCCAGCATCCTTGGATTGTTCAAGAGATTAGGCGCCGTGGACATCATTTCCAGTTGGACGGGATTATTCAAAGAGACGCGGATGATTTGGCGAAGCTTATCCAGACCGTTAAGTGCCTTGTCATCCCGGATGGCGATCAAATTATCGTCAACTCCTTTGAAGAGCTGTTCGATCACCGCCAACATGATATCCTCCTTTGACTTGAAATGGTGATAAATGGCACCCTTCGTAAGCCCGCCAAGGCCGTCTATAATATCCTGAATAGAGGTGTGTTCATAACCCCTTTCCATAAACAGGCTCAGCGAAACGTTGAGAATCTGGTTTATCGTTTCTTCAGGGTGTTTATTTCTTGCCAAGATTTCTTCCTCCTTTCATACATTCGGTTGGTATGTAACTAATATATCGGTTACCCGTCGAATTGTCAAGCTAAATAAAAAAGAAGATCAATCAGGCCCTTCTTATTAAATTTACTTCCCATGTTTGATACGGTGTCCATGCTAAAGGGTACATATAACAAGCCATTCTTATGCTGTAGCTCTTATCTTCTATTTGCACAACTTGTGTAAAGAAAAGAGTACTTCCTTCATTCTGAATTTTTAAACCGCTAGAAGTATTGATCTGTATCGGGTGTGGACTGGAAATTATTTCTTTAACAGCATTCTTATCGGAGTAAATCGTTATATCCTCTAAGCGTAAATTATTGATCCCGGCCTTTAATTGATATTCGCGGTTCCAATCCGAGTGTCCAATACAGGGTATCGAAATCAGTAAGGTAAGTATGAGTGCCGCGGAGATGATTTTTATAACCATGTTTTTGAACATCAGAGAACTAAAGAGTATAACGAAAATGACCATAAACAATACAATGATCACGATACTTGCCATCCAATCACTCAATAGCCAATTAAGTATCTTTCTCCCTCCTACCCGCTATTGCATGCCAATCGCCTGTCATAATATACATCTTGTTGTGGTTGAGTTAACAATAATTCAGAACGCCATGTTTAACTAGTACTATCTTTTCCTGGTACCTAACATAGAGTCGCCAACAGGATTCCAACTATCCAACCCGCTCGCTATCAAACGGGAACGAAGCCGCGCCGTCGATCTTGGCTGTGCCCGCGAAGAAGTCGTTATCGATCGTCCCTTCCCATGTGATGGTTATTGGATACGGTTTCGTCATGACAGTCGTGAATGTCACTTGATGCCCGGATACCTTTCCCTCTGAGATCGGCACAGTGACATCCAATACCTCATTGATGAGCGAGCCGGACAGTACCCCCTCCCTCGTCATGATCATGAGCCGGAGTTCCTGTGTCGCCGCTGGGTGGTAAAATTTCAGATGCCACGTCCCATCTGGTTTGGCCTCTGATCGTTCTCCGGCCGTGGAGCTGCTGATCGGCCGTTGGGGAGGCAAGGATGACTCGCAGGACATACCTTCGCCGAGACGGGGGCGCCCAGGCTCGGCCTGCACTCCGAGCGAATTCAGGAATCCGGCGTTCATCCGGTAGAAGCCAATCAGCATCAGCAATTCGATGATCTCTCCCTCGTCGTACGATGCTGTCAGTGCCTTCCATGTCTTCTCCGAAGCGCAGTCGTCTGCACAGAGGTCGTCGATTAAGTCTAGTACCGCCGCATCAGCATCGGACCACGGGCCAGCGCCTTGTGCAAGGGAATCAATCTCGGCGGCGGTCATTCCGGCACCGAGAGCTCCGGGAACGTGGTTGGCCCACTGGTACTCGCACGAGGAGCGGAGTCCAACACGTAGGATCAGAAGCTCGCGTGTTCGCATTGACACCCGTCCTCCGGTCGTGAGGTGCGCTCCAAACTCCAGCCAGGCCTCCAGCAGGTCTCCACGGTGTGCAAGCATTCGAAGCACATTCGACGCTCCGGTACCTGCCAACACGCGCTGATCTTTCGACAGCGTCAACACATCCATCAGCGGAATCCGAGCCTCCGTCGGCCGCTTGATCGCTCCCCGCCCTTGCCGCATATTCACTTGTGCCGCTCCGTCCGATTTGTTCCTCATTTCCTCTTCCATCAAGCTTTTCCTCCTTTAAATAAACCGTTGTTCTATTTATTATTGGTTACGGCAAGCTTATTTGCAAAAATCTTTAGTCCAATCCGTTCTCTGCATCATCTTTTATTGCATTCACCCACACCTCGACCACATCTGCGTCAATACGATATAAGGTATTTGGGAGAGCGCCAAGCATACGCTCAATAGCGTCCATATAGGCTGCATGAATTGTGACAATACGTTCAATCAGACTTCGTTCATCGCGCTCCGTTCCGGATGTTTGCAATAGCCTGGCATGAGTGCTCCCCATGCCCTGCAATAGGGATAGGATGACCTCACCGGCCTGTGCAGGATAGGCTGCAGTGAAAACGCCTTCCCGAATACCTTGTTGTACAATCTTGTTCAGCAGCGGCGCACGATGTGTAATAACCGCCTCGTTCACTTTGTCGCGGACTACGGCGTTCGCATCGTTGTACCAAACGCTCTGCAGCTTAGCCAGCTCTGTCTTGTGCTCTATTCGCTTTTGATCAAACGCGTTAAAGAAGCCCTGCAGTTTTTCGATTGCAGACAGAATAGGATCATTTACGATAGGAAGGATCGGTTTTTCCGACTCTTTATTTAACCGCTCAATAAAAGCCTCCAATAACCCTGGCTTCGAATCAAAATAGTGATAGAACGCTCCGCTGGAAATCCTTAGTTCAGACAAAAGGTCCTGAATAGTCATCTGTTCATAGCCTTTGGTAAATATGAGCCGTTGAGCAGCATCGAGTACTTCATTGCGTTTCTTGGCATATTCATGTTCTTTAACAATACGTGCCATTATTTCCTCCTTCTATAGATTTATATTTAATAAACCGAATCTCTCTCTATTAATTAATAAGATTGTATCATATCTTGCCATAATATCAAGATCTGTTAGTTTCGGCCGCAATTCTCCACTCCTATCGGCCTTAGAGAAGGGATGAAGCATTCGTGATCCCTTCCCCGGGTGGCGCACTGCTTCAGAACATCCACTATCGTGTTTCTTTCGTTCAGCTTCTATCTGAAGAGGGACAATATTAAATGTACATTGTTTATTTATCAAGCTTATTAGAAATCTCTTTGAGGACTGTCAAAACATTATTAAGAGCTATTAAAATAAAGCCTAAAAGAACAAAAGCAACAATTTCATGAGTAAAAAAAGAAATAACCCCCAATATACCAGCGTACATACAATAAAGAAAAATTTTCATTATTACCTCCTGGATGTTGTTATAGTTGGACCATGACTAATCTATTCTGTCTGTTTGGCGAAGACCTGCCGGCTAGTTCAATAATACCGATTTTCTCCAGACCCGTGAATAAAAGTTTTTTTGGCTCACCTCAACTTAGATATCCGTAAGCTGCATTTTTTGCCGGATTTGTAATTGGAGGAGCGGCGTTTGAAGGAATGGTTCGTTCACGTGTATCACATAGCACGGAGGCTCAGCCTTTCTCCGGATGATGTAAGATTACCGGTTGGCACTCGCCGCCGGACAGCCGGCTTACGCCGAGGGAGGTCGCACAGCTGGCGAGTATCGGCACATCCTGGTACATGTGGCTGGAGCAGGGACGTGATGTCCGCCCATTAGCGCAAGTACTGGAAAGTCTTGCTACTGCTCTAAGACTTAGTCCCAATGAACGCCGTCATCTTTTTTTCTTGCGGGCGAATCATTGCCACCTAACTTGTCTCCTCAAGTAGTTCTATTTCCGAAGCGTCGCCGCCTCATGATTTCAACTTAATCTGGCGACTTTTTACTAACCCGGGATGGAAGAAACGCTTCAGTAAATGGGAACAAACCGCCCGAGGAATCATTGCGGAATTTCACACTGCATCAACCCGTTACATTGAAGATTCAATATTTGTCATCGAATGAAATTAGTTCACCTGCCGCTCCTTAGCCCCATAGTCTATGGTAAATAAAGAGATCCCTCGCGAAAAAAAGCAAGGGATCTGTTTAACTCAACTAAAACGGATGTCCACATATGATGTGTAACACTATATGAAAATACAGCAGAAGCATGGCTCGTCTACGAAACTTGTAAATTTATATGATATAGTATTTTGTTCAGAAGTATATCTAATTAATCCCGCTTAATTCAAGCGTAATTCCACTCGTCTTCCTTGGTGAAGTCTCCCCAAGGATCGATGCCGTCGTGGCCTCCAACGTACAGGACCTTGTCGCCGCGAACAATCCATTCCATGCCGTGCTCCGTCTCCCATTCGCAGTCGAGTTCCATATGCAGGACGGGCTCATCGCCGTTTTCCGGATTCGGTATGATGAAGGTGAGCGGCGTCATATGGTTGAGCACGTCTCTGGCCGACTCATAAGCGATGGGCTCCTCGCCGATATATTCGAGAAAAAAGTCGCTGTACCTGATTGATGCTTCGCAAAGCCGGACAATCAAATCGTCGCTGAAAGAATTAAAATAAGTAATACATGACTCCGCATACCCGATATGCTCCTCGTCGTCCATAATGACCGACACTTCCCTGTTGAACAGCGGGGAGTATACCTCCGCTTTTACGAAATAGCCGTCTTTTCGAATATTGTTCAGCATCCCGCAACCTCCATCGATTCTATTTCAATCCTAATAGTAGCATATTATGGAGTGCGCAAGCTCCGTGCTGTTGAGCGAAGGGCTGCCGTTCGGCAGCCCCTCGGAATGCACTATCGGGCCCATTGAAAATTCCCTTCAGTCAGCAGAGTACTTCTACTGTAAATCCTCCTGGTGCTTCAACATAAAAGGTGTAGCCATGTGCTTGTTGGGGAGGTTTCACATCAAAGCCATCCTCTTTTAAGCGTTGATTGATCGCATTCACTTGTTCTTCATTTTCCTGGGGGAATCCAATATGGAAGGTTTTCGGATAACGGACTTCTTCCCCTTTCATTAAAGTCAGGACGAAGCCATCGTCATCAAACAACGCCGCAAAGCTGTTTCCCCGGGTGCCCCCGCATGTCATGCCAAAATAAGTTTCCAGGAACGTCCGAGCAGTTGAGACATCCGTAACGGTCAGATTGAGATGTTTGATTTTCATTTTCCCACCCTCTCCTCAATTCGTTCTTGAACCGTGTTTCATCCTCATTATATTACCTTCATGCAAGTGGCAGGGTTTGAGTAAAAACACCTTAAATTAGGTATCTTTTAAGCAGATAATCCGTCACGTTTCTTGAAGGATTTTGTATGAACTGCCGGAGATCGCAGATGCGTTTAGTGCCGCAGGTTTAGATCCCTTATCTCTCGCATACCTCAATAAAATTGTCCATGACGGATCAAAAAGCCTTCGGGGTGATTGTCTGCCCCTGCATGGTTCCTTCGAGAGCCTTAACGTAGGCTTGCGCCACGTCAATCGCAGATGTTCCATTTACGTTTTCCAATCCAAGTTTCACCCGTAAATCCGTGCTCATGCTCGCCAGTGATTCCTTTACCCATCCTGGGCTGACGATATTTAATCGAATTCCACGCGGCAGCTCCGACGCCGCGGCACGGACGAAGCCTTCAAGACCATTGTTCACAAATGCGCTTACCGCGCTGCCTGGAATGAGGTTCTCGAACATATTGCCGCTTGTGATTGTAATGGATCCCCCATCACGCAAATGATCGACTGCGTGGCGTATGAGAGCAACCTGTCCCAGCACTTTGCTCTTCATACCATACTCGAAGTCTTCTTCTGAAAGAAATTCAAGTGGAGTCAATTTGCCGCTTCCAGCTGTGACAACGACTGCGTCGACATTGTGCACCTCCGCAAAAAGCGCATCAATGGAAATTGAGTCCTCCAGATCCACTCGAACCGCTCCTTTACGCGATGCACGAACAACTTCATAATTTCTTTCTTCAAGAGTACTTGCGACCGCGTTGCCGATGGTTCCCGTGGCTCCGATCACGATTATTTTTTTGGGATTTTGCGATTTTCTTAAATGTAACTCCTGGTTATTCATATGAATTCCCCTCCTTATTCTTGTGCAACAACTTCAAAAACCTAAAACTTCATGAGGATTTTTTATCCAGGCTCTTGGATATCTGGGAACAAATAAGGTAAACCACTTGACGGCCTCAGCCCGGTGCAATACAGGACTAAGGCCGCTTAATTGAATGTATTTTTTGTACTGTCTGCTTGACGGGGTGCAGTTCAGTCCTGGACTGCCGCGGCATAAAGGAACCGGCAGTAACCGATTTCGGCAGCATTTTTTATAAGTTCAAGATTTAGCCAGCCTGCAAGCGCATGAAATGGCTTATCGGTGAAAGGCCATCTTGTTCGATCATTAGAAAGAAGTTCATCATCCAACAACTTGGCCACTGCAGTTTCCCATTCAAGACGCAAGCGTGTAATTCTCTCCCTCGTTTCGATGATGTTGCCAGGACAACTAACATCCTCACGCGTTAATGTTCCTTTTCCAAAGGAATAGTCAAGAACCATTGTCCACCAAAACATGATATGCCATGTTAACCAAGCTATACTCGCCGGTCCAATATCATATGCCTCTGATTCCGGCCAATCTGCGCGCCAGACTCCTGATTCATTAAAAACATGAAGCCCCTTTGAAGCGGGTCGCCACAGATACTCTTCATCTTCAAGGCCATCGAGATGAATCTCTAGCATTTTCCATGAGATTTCAAACTGGAAATGTAGTGTATGCCGGATGCAGTCTGTTGTGCTTTGAATATTTTTATCGTTCACAGCTACTCTCCTCCGTTTTCTACGTCAGTTAAAAAAACAAACATTTATCAAAAACGTTTGCTTAATAACTAACATATTATCAAAAAGTCTATGTATCAACAATGCCGACAAGCAAATATTTAATCATGATTTTTTTCAACCACTCTCCTCCCTTTAGCTCAATCATCACCAAAAAAAAGACAAAGGAGCTGCCGCTGCAGCTCCTTTGTCCAATGTCTTTTTAAAACTATCGCGCAGGGAAAGTTTAATGTACTTTCCAATAATCACCTCATTGGGGTTAAAACAATCCCCGGCGAATGAGATTAGCCGTCACGGGGACTTTGCCCACTTCCCTCGACCACACGGACAATTGGCCGATATGGTGGATTTCATGGGCGATAACATGCCGCATGACTTCTCCATATTTGAAGGTAACGGGTTCCCCCTTTGGCGTTAATTCCGTTAAATCCTTCGAATCCATTTCATCGGTCCACGACAGGACAAAAGGACGGACTTCCTCGTGAAACCTGGCGGATAATTCCGTCACCTTCTGCAGGCTGGCATAGGGTTCGAATGGCTCCGTGAACTCCGGCTTCATTTGCAGACCGGATATCCAGCTGAATTCCACATCCACGATATGAAACAACGTGTGCAAAATGCTTCCGATCCCGCCTGTCCGCTTTTTGAGCAGTTCTTCTTCAGAAACGTCTTGGCACCAAGCGAACCAGTCTTGCCGGACTTGCCAGTTATACTCGAATAATTTCAACATCTGTTTTGCCTCCTAATAGATCCTGAATTTGAAAGCATAAAAAAGACCACGGGCAATCAGCCCATGGCCAGAATAGAGCGGACACGCGCACGGCGTATCCTAAACGCACATCTGTTCCGTGAGGGGGGCTAGTTGCGGCATAATATCTATGCGGTTTTTATTCATAGCTCCCACCTCCTTTGTCGATGCCATAATCTTACATGATGATCTCCGGTGCGTCAACCTCTTTTGCCCAGCGGGAGAACTCTATCGGATCAGATGTTTAATATACATAGCACCCTTCTCAACTGAAGTCTCTATGTAACCGACGATTTGTTCAAAAGTAAACACACTCAACTGCTCATTAATTGAGCTTTGTTCAACATTCATATCTTCGAATACCTCAGGTAGAAATTTTTCTATATCTTTTTCTGTGACTTCTTGTAATTCAACGATTTCAACCTCTTTTGTACTCACCTGGGTAAAATAGTTTGCAATGTTGTAATAGTCCAATAACTTTCCATTTAACAAACGGAAATCATTGTGATACCGATCTAAAACGTCCTTGTCGTTTTCAAGTCTATTTTTTAACCAAGGTATATAGAAGCCCTTTAACCATATATCATCTGCAATTAAATGTGTATAATAACCCAATATATAATTGGCATGCTTATGGGAGCTATATTTATTTATGAATTTTTCATAATCAATACTCCTTGTATAATCACTATGGCTTCCGGCAAAAAAATGGGATAATTCTTTAGGAGAAACTGCATCAGGTACAATTCCGCCTAACAAAAAGGCCGGTTTATCTTTTATTGAAAAGTGGTCGGCTATTTGATTAGCAATAATAAGGTGCATCATTCTCGAACCCATTACTTGCTGGCCCCCTTAAGAAGAATGTTATATTCCGCAAATTAATCATGATGCCCTAGCCAGCCGCGCGGCAGACTTAAGTAATTTATACAAGGATCCCCACTAAGAAAACTGTAAAAACGATACTGCTTGCAACCAGCATAAATCCGCCTACCTTATAACTCAAAGATGTACCAAAATCATGGGGGTATTTTTTTGAAATTAACACGGTTGGCAACCAAAACACGATAGCGGCTATAAACGGAATATGAAAACCCTCGTCTCCATTCGTATATATATCCCAGTTGAACAAGTGAAACAGATAATGGCTTATCATAAAGTCGTTTTGAAATTTAAAATTAAATAAAAATCCCGAAATTAGAACAAACATTGCAATTGATCCCGATCCAAACGATCGTTTTATTGTCAAATCAATTCGCTCCCTCAGCGTATGGGTTGATTTAACCTTATTATAGTCATAACCAGTTAAATCCGGACCTCAGTCTTTATTTATTCTAATAATCGTTTTTTTAAATAATTCAAAAAACTTAAAGCGTTTATTGAAAGAACACACGAGATCAAGATCCAAACCATAACCCGGTCTGATTGATAATATGTTAATTTAAGAGAACTCATGAAGTGATATCTCAGAAAAGCAATAATAAATAAAAGCAATGAAATAAATACCACAAAAGAGACGCTATGATAAATAATCTTTCCCCTGGACATCGTCAAACCTCCTCTGCATCCATAACCATTTAGTTCTTTATAAAAGTCTTAGTTTCTTCAATCAGATCACGCAGCTCATTGAAGGACTTCTCCAGACATTCCTGATCCTCTGTGACTAAACTGACTATATTATTTACTCTCTTGGAGTATTGCCTTGGTGCCATTCTAAATGAATCTGCAATTGCAACAGCCCCTTTTTCGTTCATCAAGTAGCATTCGTTAACTGCGAACAAGACCTGATTCAAACAGGATATCGACCGAAAACAGCACCCGGCGATGTACGCCAGATCTGTTTTATACATCCCCTTTCTCCCATTATCAAGTGCAAAAGCCGCTTCCCAAAAAAACTTGTGAATCATGGCCTTTTTCAACTCAGGCGGATACGGAACCGTTCTGGCCTTCATTTCTCCAATAGTACCGGAAGGATCCCATAATACTTGGCATAACGCGATCTCCGAGAAATAAATCGAGTTGATAAATCCATGCGGATGCCCCGGCTGATAGTCAACAGTAATGTCCCCCGAGCGACATTGCTCGATCACGGCAGATACCTTATTCAGATCGCGATAGAGAAAGTCAACAGGATAATGATTAACAACCAGCCAGCCCCCTCCATTAATCCACGGCCCCCAGCCACCGATCTCTGTAACTAAGTTATGTCTGCCAGCATCATCCATACCGGCGGCAAGCTGTTGAAGCCCGGGAATATCTAAACCGCTTCTGGAATCGTAATATATACCAATATCGATATCTGAGTTGTGAGTATGATTCCCTCTGGCTCTTGAGCCGCCAAGAACAATAGCCCTCACGCCGTTTATTTGCTTCAGACCGTCAACAAGCATAGAAATTGTATTCTCAAGTTCCATAGACCCTCCGTGGTTGGCTATTATATTTTTCCCTAATAAAAAGGGGAACGTGTGCTTCAAAGCTATATTTAATTTCCAGCTCAGTCACCTTCTTAACGGATTGCCCAGACTAACGTTTGTACCAGGTTGGTACAGCGCTTTCAAAATTCCGGTGATCGTCCAGCACTGTACGGATGCGGGCCATCATCGAATCGAGTTGTGCCGGCATGACCTTGAGCGTCCAACTGATCGTTCCGAACATAATCAGCGCCGAATATAGCGCATACAGGCTCCAGAATTTTTCCGGAATTTTTCCGCTAAAATAACCGTCGATTTGCCCAATCGAGAACGGAATGCTGACCTCGCGGCTGAAGTAGGCGATTTTCAGAAAATCGTGAAACGGGTCTCCCCAGTCGTACCGATTGAAATCGATCGCCGCCGCATAAGCGCCGCGATGCACGAGCAGATTGCCGGGATGAAAGTCGTCGTGCTGAAACCGGTTCGGGCGACCCTCCAATAGCGGCAATTGCCCTTCGATAAAGGCGACAATCGCATCCTCCTCAGGCAGCTTGACCCCACAGCGGCGGTATTCCGCCAATTGAAGGTTGTGCTTCGCTATCCTTCGCATTGACCACGCTTCCATGTCCTCAGCCGCTTCCACTTCGTGCATCATAAGCAGCTCCCGTCCGGCATCGACGCCTACGTTGTACTGTTCGTCAGCCGTCATTAGCGGCAGCCTCTCGGAAGCGTCTTCCCCCTCGACATAACGCAAAACCATGTAACATGAATCAAGCGCCTCGACCGTACCGAATGCAACGGGCTCCGAGGTTCGGACGCCGAGGCCGTGTATGCGGACTACCGCCTCAAACTCCCGGCGTTTGCGTTCGCTCTGATTGAAAGCGGCAGTACGAAGCACGTAAACCGGCTTGTCACCGCCTTCGTAAACGAGATATTTCCCGTCATAAGAGAAGCCTTTATGAATCTTTGAAACAGCCGTCGCTTTCCACAACGCCGGGATATATTCCCGGATTTCGGTTATTTGCATTGTGACGCTCCTTCTGGGCACTTGATATACGGTATTGTATTAACTATATTATTTCACTTCTAAGGTTCCAAGACTCTTCTGCCATTTTTAGCAGTACCTGACTAACTAAAAAAAGATGACTTGATTTTTCTTCCTGTTTTATTCTATCTTTTACTTCTATGTTACAAATCAGCTTATCAATAACCATAATAAACCTGAGCGCCGCAGCTGCAGTAAAACCGAAACGAGCAAGTCTGGAATCCCCGTTCCATCACGATCACACCTCTGTTTCTTCAAAAACATGTATTACATTATGACAGCCTGATGGTCATTACACCCTATTTCCTGGCCAAATTTTTGGAGAGTAAACCATAAAAACGATTTTGTGGCTTTCATGGTACCAATGAAGAATTAAGGATATGATACAACCACCAATATAAAAGAAAGGGAATACAACAGGTAATTAGTATTAATATAACAATAGCTTTGCTTTTTAATTGTTTCCTCATCGATACCCTCCTTTGGCTAGTATCCTGGACCAACATCGTGCTACGTTAGCTAAATCTCCTTTATAATCGCAAACGGATCCACATTACGGGCTACTTATCCCTGGTTCGGTTTGCCCGTTCTTTCACACTTTTCCCATTATGAATCCCTGCATCATTTATTATAGAGGTTTTCTCTGTGTCCATCTATTCGGAGCAATTTCTATGCTCTATAATTTGCATAATAGGTGTTGTTTTGAGGTTTGAGGAACTTCTCTGAACGACATAATTCTTATTTTAGGAGGGAGAAAAAATGGAAGTTTTTGCAGAATATTTGGCGCATATTGATAACCCGCAGCATCGGGCCAGAACGGAAGAAGTTTTGACTTGGGTAACGAAGAAATTTCCAAATTTAATGCCAAAAATTGCGTGGAATCAGCCTATGTTTACCGATCACGGCACATATATAATAGGCTTTAGCGTAGCCAAACATCATTTGGCTGTTGCCCCGGAAAGAACAGGGATTAATCATTTTTCTGATGAAATTGTGCAGGCTGGCTATGATCACACCAAGGAGCTGGTACGTATCCGGTGGGATCGTCCGGTTGAGTTCTCATTACTGGAGAAAATGATCGAGTTTAATATTTTGGATAAGACGGACTGTTCCACTTTCTGGCGGAAATAAGAGTTATCGGCACTGAAAAAGAAGAGGTGTACAGGCTCTAAAGCCCGTACACCTCTTCTTTTTCATAAATCTGGTTTAACGGATTCTAATGGCAAAGGTTTTTGTGTTCGTTGCACCTTGATCATCTGTAACCGTCAGCTCGACTGTATAGTTTCCTTTTTTCGCATAAGCATGTACAGCCGTTTCGCCACTGCCTGTTGATCTGTCCCCAAAATTCCATTCATAGGAGACAATGCTGCCGTCCTCATCATAGGAGGCAGTGCCATCAAACGTTACGTCACGCTTGCGCTGAGCTGCATCTGGTCCTTGAATTAGCGCTACAGGTGCAAGGTTTGGAGGAGCCGGCTCTTCCCCGTCCTCTGTTACATACACTCTGCCAAGGGCCGTTGCTTCAATTTCATTGCCTGCGGCATCCCATACTCTAACGACGATGACTCCGCCTTCAAGGCGCAGCGACGCCGGAGTTATATAGGCTCCTTCATAATGACCGGATGTCGTTTCGGTCATCGCGGTTTCGTTGAAACTGGACAGCGTGTTTCCAGGCAGTTCGATACGGAAGGAAGCGGAAAGACCGGGATCACTGTCAAAGGATACATAGACCGCTTCCCCTACTGTGAGATGCACATCCGTGAGCGGATTCAAATTCGTGATCACCGGTGCATTCCAGTCTGCAATCACCGTACGAGAAATCGTCGTTTCATTGCCTGCCAAGTCCGTGGCGGTTACAGTAATGACATTCTCACCCGGATTAATCAATATCCGGTGAACAAAGCTGCCGTCTTCAGCAACCTCAGCAGCCTCACCGTTAACGGTAAGTTCACTTAGGAATTCATCCGTTACCGTACCACTGACGGCATACGCCTCTGCATTCGTTTTCTCTCCATCCTCAGGAGAAGCCACTGCCAGTTCAGGCGCCGTTTGATCAAGTGTTACGGTGACTGGCGCAGAGCGGTCAGTTACCTCTTCACCGACCAATACCTCAGCGGTCAGAACGTTCGCACCGGCATTCAAGTCAATTGTCGCTTCAAACAGATTGTCTTCCACTACTGCTGTTCCTGCCTCTACTTCCCCGTTATAAATGACAACGGTAGATCCATTGGCAGAAGAAGAACCTGTAATGGTAATGCTTTCTTCATTGGTGTAAGTATCCTCAGCCGGTGATGTGAAGACTGGAGCATTGACCGGATACTGTACAGCTGCGCGGATCATGTAATTTCCTTCTTCTACAGGGGAAAGTGACCATACTCCGCTGACCAATTGCCAATTTCGCCCCGAAACAGTACTGCTTTCGTCTGTACCAAGTCCTGGCGCATTCGGATCCGGCTGCGTCTGGATGTAGACGATGTAGAAATCACCTGCAACAGATACCGGTTCAGCAAACTCGACCACCGTCCACTCATCATTGCGAAGAGCTGTTCCATCAAATGGTCCGGCGAGCTGACGTCCAGGGGTGCCATCCGGTCCCGAAGCATCATATATGGCATACTTGAATTCTGTCCCTCCCGGTACAGGCCATTCCGTGTTCCAGAAACGGAAGGAAGCTCCGGTTACTTGAGCCGCTTCAGATTCCGGTGTCATCCGAACGGCCCATCCATTACCTGCAGCATAAAACGCATGTGCATTTTCCGCTGTGCCATCATCGTAAGCAATTTCGCCTGCATGGCCGATAAATGGCTTCAGATCAACATCCTGCGTTACAGTGCCGTTTGCGGGAACATCGACTGTTATGGATTTACTGTAGTAATCCAGTGCGGAGATGGACAGGCTATACTCTCCTTCATATACGGTAAGCGCAAATGTTCCGTCTTCTCCGGTACGTACTGGAGTTACCTGTGCATCCTCCATCACCATGATAACCGCGTCAGCAATCGGTTCTCCAGTACGTTCATTCCTCACTGTACCCGTAATGGTGCCCTGGGGAACAGCCTCCAATTGGAAGTTGACTGAACGCGTCTGCCCATCCGCAATGGTTACCGGAACCGTTTGTGGATAGTATCCATAGGATTCCACCTTCAGATTGTAATCGCCTGCCACATGATTGAAGCTGTAACGGCCCGTGTAGGGATCTGTACGTACGGAACGTCCGGTTTCAACCACGGTTACCGTCGCTGAAACAGGAAGACTGAAAATCCCGACCTCATCTTCTTTGGAGACTGAATCGCCTTGTGTCGAAATGCTTTTGCTTGCACCAAAGTCACTCAATACCGGAGCAGAAACGTCTCTTAATACAGGAGCTTTCTCTACAGCCTTTTCTTTGACCGTTTCGGAGTTTGTATCGCTTGCTGTAGATTCAGGAGCTTCGACTGCAAGTACCCGGAAATCATCCAGATACCATCCCGCATTCGTAACACTGCCGTCTGATGTGAATCTGAATCGTACCTGAACCTCGCCTCCAACGTAGTCATTTAAATCAATGAATACAGGGGACCATTGTTTTCCTTCATTCGGATCGGAGAAATAAGCGATCTCCGTCCAAGTTGAACCACCGTCAGCTGTTATTTCTACGTATGCATCATCATAGTTTCTCTCGATCTCATACCATTGATTAAAGGTAAGAGCTGCATTGCTGTTTGCAGTCAAATCAATGACAGGCGATACCAAGGAGAAGCTCGCGTCATTCTCATAGGTGCTGTCGAGATCCGTTCCCCATGCATTAGGCGGACTCACAGCGGCAGCCGGCCCGGGTGCAGAAGGGACTCCTCTTTCCCATTCATCATGCGTGCCTGAGTGCGTCCAGCCGTTATCGTCTGCACTGTCAAACGAATCACTGAAGATCGATTCGGGCACTTGAACATCTACAGAAATTTCGTTGGAAGCCGCGCTTTCATTCCCGCTGTAATCTTTTGCCTTGACTACATAATAATAAGTTGCGGCGTCTCCTTCAATCGTGATGCTGTCCACATAAGTCGTGTCAGCAGTCGTTCCGATAAGCTCATAGCCTGAGCCTGAAACGTCAGAACGGTAAACATTGTACTCTTTCAAATCTTCCTCTGCCGGAGCAGTCCAGTTCAGGGTGACGTCACCAAGAATGGAAGGTGTTCCCGTCAACTCTGTCGGGGAAGCCGGAGCCTCTTCATCTGGCAGCTGCAAGGAGAAATCGTCAATATACCACCCTTCGCCTTCAATCGAACTATTGGAAGTCAGCAAGAAAGCTATATATACTTTTTGACCCGCATATGCTGTCAAATCGATATATTGGTTGACCCATGCCTCGCTGCTGCCGGTGAAAGTAAGCAGCTGTTCGAACTCATAGCCGCTGTCTTCTGTTGCGATATAAACACTTCCAAAATCGCCGTTATCTTCCAGGTCATACCATTGCTTGAAGGATAACAATCCGCCCTCCGGCACATCAACCAGGTTGATTGGCGGTGCGATTAAGGCCGTGCTGGAGCCCGGTGCATAAGTGCCCGTTAAATTCGTTGCCATAACACTGTCTCCGGAATATGCACTTCCAGGACCGCTTTCGGGAGTTCCCCATACCCATGGGTTTTCGAAGTCCGGCAGGAATCCAACAGAATTGCTTTCGAAATTTTGGAAATAACCAGGTTCAATTCCTTCCAGTACGGTTACAGAATATACTTTCGTATCATAACCGTTATTGCCGTAATCGTTGACACGAATGTAATATTCAAGTCCCGGTTCTTCAATGAGTGAAGCAGGAATGACTGCCCGGTAAGTCCCGTTTAACCCATCTCCGGAAGTGAGCTCCGCTGGTATGTAACCATAGAGACCCGTTCCTTTAATTCTAGCAAATACGCTGACATCCGTTACTCCTACATTATCGCTCGCACCTATTGTAATTGCGGTATCAAGTCCCGCATAAACGGTCTCAACTACCGTGTGCTCGAGCTCAGGCGCTGTCAGATCATCTCCATCAATGGTTACGCGGCCCGTTACAGATCCAACGCCTTGAAGGACAGAACCAACCGCATCAAGCGCATTTACGATACCATGTCCATAACCGTTGTTAGGCGAATCCGGAAAATTGCTATCGGTTCTTTCCGTCGCCGTTTCCGTCAAGATATCTTCCAGATCGTCTACAGTGAGCGAATTATTGGCTTGCAGCAGGAGCGCTGCGATCGCTGTTGTATGAGGGCCAGCCATTGACGTTCCGTTCCAGCCGCCTTCATAACCGCCGCCAGGAACAGATGAACGGATGTTTACACCAGGTGCAGAAACCTCAGGCTTGATCTCGCCATAAGGAGAAGGCCCTTGAAGTGAAAAATCTGCCAGGTTGCCGTTAACATCCGTAGCCCCGGTAGCGAACGATTCCGGATAGTTGGCCGGGTTTGCAACAGATCCAGGTCCGCCGGGATTCGTTATTGAAGTGTTACCTGCAGAAAACTCAGGGAAAATCTGAGCATCCCGCCAGGCTTGTACGATCGGACGGAACCACTCGTCGATGCCTGGACCTCCGCCCCAGGAGTTGTTTACAACATCCGGCGCAAGTTCAGGGTGAAGATTTCCTTCTTCATCAACCGGAGCAAGCAGCCACTGCGCACCGTCGAGGATGATGGCATCCGTTGTAGATGGATTAAAAATCCGGACCGCCATCCATTTCGCACCGGGAGCAACGCCTATAATATTGGTGCCATCCTCCTCGGAACCAACCATCGTACCCATCGTATGCGTTCCGTGACCCTCAGCATCCGTCGGCATCGAAGAACCGCTGTGCGGATCGTACCAGCTGAGCTCCGGATCCACGACATTGCCACTCGCATCCAAACCGCGCCACTTGCTTGCCAATGCAGGATGCGTATACTCAACGCCTGTATCCAAGTTAGCTACAACAATACCGGAACCATCGATTCCCTGTTCCCATATTTCAGGAGCATTGACTTGTGCAATGTTCCACTCGATGTTTTCAGGGTCAAAATCTGAGGCTTTTGCCTCGGAGCCCTTAACAGCAGTAGAAGAACCGCTGGCTGTAGCGCTTGTCTTTGGTGTGGAAGCATTCTTGTCCACGGTAACTTCCTGGAGAAAGCGTTCTTCGTTCGGAAGAATTTTATCAATTCCGGGCTGGAGAGCGAGTTCTTCCATTACTTCCTTCGTACTGGTCACAGCCAGGGAGTTGACGATAAAGAAGCTCTTGTATTCCTTAACTCCTCCTGAAGCCTGCTGCGCATCCAGATACTTTAGAATAGGGATTTGAGTACGGGTTGCAGCCTCTCGAAGCGTATTTACGACTGATGTCCTTGCTGACTTCTTCGCGGCCGCAGGTGTTGCCTTTTGAGCCGTTGCGAGTTCAAATGCCTTCTGAGCAGCAAGTCCCGTATCTGCTTGCTCACTTAATTTGACGAGATAAGTCACGTACTTGTCTTCTTCAAAAAGTTTGTTAAGCTTGGAATCTACTTTCGCCGTAATCAAATCCGGGGAAGCAGATCGCAAATCGACTTTGTCTGATGCCGCCGCTGCAGGAGCAGCGCCAACCGGAATAACAATAGACACTGCCAGAAGGAAAGCCATCCCGAATGAGAACGTTTTTTTAGTTTTTTTCGCTGTGACCAAGTCTACTACACTCCTTTAAAATGGAATAGAAAACGGTAGGATCTTCTCCAAATTTTTGGAATACATTTTTGCTTACAGCAATAACAAAACTAGTACTCTCAGAAACACCAAAAAAACCACTAACCGGCGAGAAGCACACAACCAAATCTGGCTTGCCTTTTTTTGATAACCACCCCCTTTAAGGTGAATCAAACGTTAGTAATAGAATCAATACATACAATTTGCGACTCAAATCAGAGAGAATGTCATCTTAGATGGGAGGAAGCGAAAATCAATAGAAGTAGAAACAGAGGATGTTGTGGGTCTTTTTTAGAGTGAGTTAAGGAACATATTTATTCCTGTATTCTTACACGAGGATATTTAAGCTTGAGTAAAGTATAAAGATATTACAAGAAACTTACAAGCATTTATGTAAGTGTTCCTTACAAGAAAATCAAAATTATCGCAGATAATCCCAGAATTTAACACTAATGCCTGTTAGTTGTGAAAGACAGCCTATTCACTTAGGTCGGCTGCCTCCTCCCCTCACTTCGAACATAAAAATAACTTGACAACATACACAATACAGCAGTAAGTTTATTTCACAGTATTCTTATGCGAATATAATATATTTACCGGTCAACCGGAAACAGCCTTGCGGCTCGTTTGCGGTTTTTTGTTGTTAGCTCATTGGATCCTTCAGATCAGGCGAGCAGCTCTGCTGACAGACCATCATTATTTTCGAAAATGGAGTGTGGAATGAATTGGGCGAACGTAATCGGAAAGTGCATCTGAATGTGTTTGTGCGTATAGCAGGCCACCATGCTGGCGGATGGAGGCACCCCGAAGCGGAACCTGAACGCGATCTGGATATTGATAAATATGCAGAACTGGCTCTTTTGGCTGAGCGGGGCTTCATCGATTCGCTGTTTACGGCAGACAATTATTCCGGAACGGGCAGAAGGCTGGAGCCGTTCACTCTGCTTTCGGCGTTGGCAGCTTTGACGAAGCATATCGGATTGATCGGAACGGTTAGCACGACCTACAACGATCCGTTTCATGTGGCCCGCAAGCTGGCGTCGATTGATTACTTGAGCAATGGCCGGGCCGCCTGGAATATTGTCACGGGGCATTCGCCGGGAGATGGGGACAACATTACGAGGTGGGGAGGTTATCCGGAGCAGAGCGAACGATATGCAATCGGCGACGAATTCGTCGAAGTTACCAAACAGCTATGGGATAGCTGGGATGATGAAGGTGCGGGCAGCATCGGGGAAAGTGAGCTGCGGGTTAACCATATCAATCTTCACGAAATTGATTTCAGAGGCAAATTCTTTAATGTCAAAGGACCCTTGAACATCCCGCGTCCTCCTCAGGGTTACCCCGTTCTGGTGCAGGCGGGTTCCTCTGAAGACGGCAAGGAATTGGCGGCCAAGCATGCCGAGGTAATCTTTACTGCGCAGCAAACGCTGGGAGCCGCACAGAATTTCTATGCCGACGTCAAGGGAAGATTGGCTAAGTACGGAAGGAAGCCTGACCAACTGGTGATCATGCCCGGCCTTGCGCCCATCGTCGGAGAAACGGAAGCGGAGGCCAAAGATTTGGAGAATGATCTGTTCGGCCTCTTGAATCTTGAGAATTCGCTTGAGCGGGCTTCGCGCTTTTTTTCCGTCAATCTGTCCGAGTATTCGCTGGATGATCCGTTGCCGATCGATAAAATCAAACCGGAAGACGGCAGCCGTAAGAGCGGTATTACCAGCCGGCGCGAAGTCGTTCTCGATGCGGTCCGCAGAGAGAAGTTTACGATTCGTCAATTTCTGAATCGAAGCGCCGGTGGACACGGGCATGTCACGTATACGGGCTCCTACATTCAGGTAGCGGATTTTATCGAAAAATGGGTGCGGGAGCACGGAGCGGACGGATTCAATTTATTGCCGCAGGTTGTGCCTCATGGCCTGGAAACGTTTATTAACAAGGTCATTCCCGAGCTGCAGAACCGTGGAATTTTCCGTACAGCCTATGAGGGTACGACCTTGCGCGAGAATCTCGGACTGACTCGACCCGAGAACAAAAATAGGGAAATATGGACTGCCCGGTACCAGGCCAACAAGGAAAACGTATCCGATCCAGTGCAGTAGAGCCGGAATTGGCTCCGAATAAAAAAGAAGAATATGAGGTGAACAAGTTGACTAACGTCAATAGAAAAGCCCATTTCAACGTATTCATTCGCAGTACCGGACATCATGCCGCTTCCTCGAGGCATCCATCGGTTAATCCGAACGGAGGTCTGGACCTGGCGCATTTCGTCAATCAGGCGAGAATCGCTGAACGTGGGTTACTTGATTCTTTGTTTGTTGCGGATGGATACTCTGGCGCATCCCGCCGATTCGAGCCGTTCACACTGTTTTCCGCGCTTGCCGTGCTTACGAAGCATATCGGTTTTATCGCTACAGTCGGAACGACCTATAACGACCCCTTCCATCTTGCCCGTCAATTTGCTTCGCTGGATCATATCAGCAAAGGACGCGCTGCATGGAATATCGTGACAGGAGCCCAGTCGGCGGCGCATAATTTCGGCCGGGATGAGCATCCGGATGTAGAGCAGCGATACAAGGTCGGTGAGGAATTCGTAGATGTTGTCAGGCAATTATGGGACAGCTGGGAAGAAGACGCTCTCGTGTATGACAAAGAGAAGGGTCAGCAGCTGGATTCAAACAAGGTCTACAGTATTAATTTTCAAGGTGAATATTATAAAGTGAAGGGTCCACTGAATATTCCACGTCCTCCGCAGGGCTATCCGGTACTCGTGCAGGCCGGATCTTCCGAAGGCGGCAAGGAATTGGCGGCAAGGACAGCAGAAGCAATCTTTACCGCTCAACAGACGCTTGGAGCCGCGCAGGAATTCTATAGGGATGTGAAAGGAAGACTGGGCAAGTTTGGGAGAAATCCGGAACAACTGCTCATATTACCAGGATTGAGCCCGATTATCGGCGATACGGAAGCCGAGGCCAGGGACCTCGAGGAGGAGTTATTTTCACTGCTTAATACGAAGCATTCCCTTCAAAACTTGTCCCGTTTCTTTACGGTAGACCTGTCGGAATATCCGCTGGATGCGCCTGTACCGCTGGATAAGTTGAGGCCAGCGGAGGACTTCAGAGTCGGAATCACATCCCGACGGGATGTGATCATCGATGCTGCGATCCGGGATCAATTTACGATCAAGCAGTTCCTGAGCCGGAGTGCAGGGGGACATGGCCATGTTACCTTTACGGGGTCCGTCCTGCAGGTAGCGGACTTCATTGAGAAATGGTTTCGCGAAGGAGGCGCCGACGGGTTCAACATTTTGCCGCCGATTATTCCGTCCGGTCTGGAAGCTTTCGTGGACAAGGTGATACCGGAGCTGCAGAACCGCGGAATCTTCCGTACTGCGTATGAGGGCAAGACGCTGCGGGAAAATCTTGGTCTTGCGCGTCCCGACAACCAACACAAGAAAGTATGGGCTGCCAACGGCCAAAGTCTTGCCGCGCTGAATGCCTCCGGATAAATTTTGTGCCAACAATACCTACCGGATCACCGGAGAATGCCTGCGGGCTTCTTCGGTTTTTTGGTTTCGGCAAAGACTGGCATTCCAACAGGAACGGCGGGGTAACCCTAATTTGCTGTACAGACATGGAGGATGAACAATGAGAAGGACGATCACTTGGCTTCAACTCGCGATGCTAACGGTGTTTCTTGGAGCTTGCACATCAACGGGGAACATTGGGAGCCCAAATGTTCCCGACTCTCATCCGGGTAATGAAAGTGCCGATGCCGAAGATTTCAAGAAGCTGGGCGCCGAACCGCTGGAACTGAAGTTTTATAGCTACGGATCGACAGAGCATTACCAAGGGCCGGGGCGATGCTATTTCCGCGCTTCCGTTCAATATAAATCAGCAAATCATGTATTACAACAAGGATCTCTTCGACAAATTCGGCGTTCCTTATCCGACGGAGAAGCAGTTGACGTGGGACCAGACACTGGAGATCGCAGCTAAACTAACCCGGACCGAGAGCGGCGTTCACTATGTCGGTCTGGCCGCAGACAATCTGACCGGATTGTCCAAATCGCTCGCTCTTCCGCTGCTTGATGCAGAGACAGGCGATGCCGCTGTCGATACGCCGGAGTGGCGAAGGATATTCGATTTGCAAAAAAGGATTTTCGATATTCCCGGTTATATTGCGACAGACAAGTTCTGGAACTGGGGCAGGGATCAGTTCATGAAGGATCAGGTGATTGGAATGCGGGTCTCCTTCCTGGCGAACATGGTGGGTCCGTTAGAGGAACTGCGCCAGCAGGGTGTGGAATTCAATTGGGATTTCGCCCCTTCTCCGAACTTTGAGGATCAATTGCCCAAGACTAGGGAGGCACAAATTCATACCATCGGAATCAGCAGCAAAAGCCCGCACCAAGACGAAGCTTTCCAGGTGCTCCAGGAGCTTCTGTCGGATGAAGGGCAGCGCATAATCGCTCGCAACGGCAGAGTGCCCGCCATTATCAATCCGGAGCTGGAGAAGGAATTCGGACAGGATATTCCGGTACTGAAAGGAAAAACGATCCAGAATGTGTTTGTAGGTACGCCGATTCTGAACCATTATATCCACCCTTACGAGACGGACATCATCATCCGGCTGACAGAGGCCACCGAAGATTTGGCAATCAATGGACTCGATGTGAACTCGGCTATTCGCAAAGCAACCGAAGCGATCAACAAGGATGTTGATACCCTACGCACGACACTGGGAGAACCCTATTAACGGTAAAACAGTAAAACGTCTGTAAATATTTTCGTACTTCAATCGGGAACGGGATCAAGTTCTCTTCATCAGCAATTGACAAGAACTTGATCCCATAAATGAAAGCCGCTTATTAACCGATTTTATTGGGACAATTTTCTTATCTTCCGGCATTACATGTCTACTAGCTTAAAGTGAGTGATAGCGAATGGGTCGTCAGACTTAGGCTCGCAGCGGTTGTCCGGCTGAATTCACCCTCGGCACTTCTACTTCGGTGTCATGCGGCTTCCGCGTGACAAGCTCCTCACTATTGTACCCGTAAGCCGAATCTTTCTTTAACCGGCTGTTGAAGTAAGCTTGTTAGATACATTAAAAGGTACAGGTGAAAAAGAAGTTATCACTTTCGAAGCAGTAGCGATTGAAAATGGGGAGCCCCTTCACCCATAGGAACAGTGTGGAAGTCTTCTACCCGAAATCTGGACCTCACAACTTCCTGGATGGAATCATCCTGAAACATGGTGAAAAAGCGTTTTGGTTCATAGAAGTCCTTTTCCCAAACCCCTTCCGAATCCTGTCCGCCGTATACGCCATAAAAGAACAGCCCGCCAGGTCTGAGGACCTTGGCGATTTGACCCAATACGGAATCAAGCCGAGCCTTCGGCACATGGAGGAGGCAGTTTAGCGCAAATACTGCGTCAAAGCTATCTGCATCAAATGTTAATTCGGAGAAGTCCATGCAATAAGCATTCAGCCCCTTCTCCCTGCAAAGCTTCACCATCTCTTCGGAAAGATCAGCACAGGTGACGCGAAGCCCCCTTTGCTCGAAATAGAAACTGTCACGCCCTGTTCCGGCGCCGATTTCAAGAAGGGTTGAGCGGTTTTCTTGAAGGACTTTCCCGACAAACCGTTCCCGTTCTTCAAACTTCCAAGGCTCAATTTCTGCCTGATCCCTATGTGCGGCGAATCGGTTATAAGCTTGCTTCAATGTCGTTTTGTCGTAAAGTGTCATTTTGGAGTTCTCTCCCATCAGTCTTTTCGTTTAAATCTTCCAGAACTTTGGCAAGGAAATCAAGTTTACATCTTAGATCGTTTTTCATGAAAGTGGATAAATTATTTGCGTGCAAAAAGATAATTAATAAAAATTCTGGAATGATGCCCTTTTCTAACGAGGTGTGCTCTCGAGGCTATCATAATGTAATTTTTAGCGTCTGGAAAACCCCGTCCGATTTGCCCAAACTAGGTCGGTAACTATATTCAGTCCTTTGTTTGAATATTGTATATATCGAATGATCCTCCCAACTATAGTCCAATGTTGATTGCTCATAAGTTGCTTTCTATTGGGAACTTACCGTATTCTTGGTAGAGTGTGTTTGTCAAAAAGGGGGTGGGGAATATGACGAAAGAAAATCCAGAGCTTAACGACACTTCGCCGGATCAAATAACGACGACTGAGGAGCAACAGCTGCGAAATGGAGAAGTAATCACTGAACATGAGGAAGAATGCGATATCAATATCGAGGCAACCCTTCGCGTTCTCAGCGGGAAATGGAAGCTGCAGCTGCTGTATGAATTGGTTGGTAAGACCCGGCGGTTCAACGAATTGCGCCGGAGGCTCTCAGGCATATCCCAGAAAATGCTGACTCAGCAGCTTCGTGAACTGGAAGAAGACGGTTTAGTAAACCGTAATGTCATTCCTGATATCCCTCCAAAGGTAGAGTATTCATTGACGGTATACGGGCATACGTTAGGGCCTATGTTTGACATCATGTTTGAATGGGGGGCCAACCATCGTCAACGCCTGGCGCAAAGCAGCAGCACTCCCCACGCATAAAACTGCCTTCGACGCTTCGATGTCCTCTAAAGCTGATAAATTAGGATATGATTCAGAAGTTCTCAGGAACATCATCCTGAGAGCTTCTTTTTTTAGTCTTCTGGTTCTTTATTTCTCACTGTCCAATAATGCCATCGAATGTTTGTCATAACGCTCTCCCGCCACCTCTTCGGGGGCAAATACGCTGCCTATATCATTCAATTCCCCGGGAGACAGATGTATTTCCACTGCGTTCAATGCATCGTTCAATTGTGTGCGCTTGCGGGCACCAATCAGCGGAATGATGTTCTCCCCTTGACCGATTACCCACGCAATAGCCAATTGCGCCACATTGGTGCCGTGAGATTCTGCCAATCTGCGCAACTTCTCGACCAGCTCCAGATTACGCTCCAGATTATCCCCCTGGAAACGCGGCCCAAAGTTGCGGATATCCGCCGGATTGCCTGATCGTTCCTTCGCCCATGCTCCGCTCAGAAGCCCCCGGGACAGTACCCCGTACGCACTTAGCGAAATCTTCAGCTCACGCAATACAGGCAAAATCTCCCGCTCAATGCCGCGACTGAACAGAGAATATTCGATTTGCAGCCATGAGACAGGATGCACGGAATGAGCGCGGCGAATGGTATCCACACCTACCTCGGATAATCCGATATGCCGGACGTATCCCGCCTGAACCATGTCCGCGACCGCGCTAACCGTCTCTTCGATCGGTACGTTCGGATCAAGTCTCGCTGGTTGATACAAATCGATATAATCGGTGTCTAGACGTTTTAAAGACTGGGCAAGGAAATTTTTCACGGAAGCAGGACGACCATCGAAGCCGCCCCAACCACCTTTCGGATCGCGCAAGGCACCAAATTTAACAGCGATAAAAGCCTGCTCACGGCTTCTCCCCTTCAGTGCTTCGCTAATCAGCATTTCATTGTGACCTGACCCATAGAAATCTCCGGTATCCAAAAGTGTAATTCCCGCCTCCATCGCCGCGTGGATCGTTGCGATGCTCTCCAGTCGATCCGCATCCCCGTACATATCCGACATCCCCATACAACCGAGTCCGATCGCCGACAATGCTTCGTTGCTTTGGCCAAGATTGCGTTTTAGCATTTTAGGGTTTCCTCCGATTTCGATTTAAATTGCGATTGGTTCTACCAAGTCATAAATCCAGTATGAATGAGAGGTAATCCTTCCACAAGGAGGCACTATTTACTCATCTTGTAACCTTCAGGTGACTTGCTGTTGAATGTAGAGTCCATGCAGGGGTTCATAACAGCTGCCGGAGAACGCGGAAAAGAATATATATCCATATAATGAAAAAAGCCGCGATTATGCGGCGTCTTAGATGACGCCCCTGCCGGGCGTACATAGCAAAGCGCATGCCGATGTCGGCATGCGCTTCTAAAACTGCGAACGTTTTTTATTATTGTACAGCTGTTTCCACATATTTTTTGAAATTATTTATAATGGCCTGCCATCCGGCTTGCTGCATCTCGATGGCGTTGGTCTCTTCCGCGTCGAATGATTCAATGATTCGCGTGTCGTTGTCTTGGCGAATAAAAGCGATCTTCACTTTTCTGCCGTCAGCCATCGTATAGGAGATGCTCTCGTTAATGTTCACCTCGTCGTACACGCCGCCGAAATCAAATCCAAAGCTGCCGTCTTTGGCTTCCATTCTTGAGACGAATTTACCGCCGGGCTTCAGATCATTCTCGGCGTGTGGCGTGTGCCAGTCATCGGAGGCCTTATTCCATTGTTTGATATGCTTCGGTTCCGTCCAATATTCCCACACGCTTTCGACGGGAGAATGAACGATTGTTTCTACTGTAATCGTTACCGGATTACCTGTTCCCATTACATAACCTCCTTATATGACTATGTTATTCTCAAATAATACCATATCATCCACTTGCAGTCGATATGTCTGAAGTCCATGACTCTATGGGTAACTGCCGCACTTAGATTAACAATCCGTCATAATCGAGTAGGAGGGGGCGGCTAGCCCCCGTCCTCTCACACCACCGTACATACCGTTCGGTATACGGCGGTTCATGAAATATTCCGTAGCGAGTTATATCTGTCCGCTAAGCTCTTCAATCCATGGGATTCCCAATAGCGATTATTGAGTGCCCTGCTCAATATTGGACTTCCTGCAATTCGCCAGTACCCTTTTCGGGTATTTCCCCATTCAAAGGCTTTATCCTTAGGCATGCCTAAGGATATAAGCCGTTTGACTTTGGTTTTCGTTTTCTTCCATTGCTTCCAAAGACACATTCTTAGCCTTCTTCGAATCCATTTGTCCATATTCAGAAAGACACTTGGCGTGTCCGCCAGCGAGAAGTATCCGCACCAACCCATTAAGTATTGGTTCAGCTCTTTGATTCGCTCTTCCATCTTCATCGCCCTTCTTCGAGAGGTTATCTCCCGAATCCTGGTCTCTGCTTTCTGTAAGGATTGTTTTGCAATCCTTATCTTAAGCAGCCCTTTTCTCATACTAAAACTAAATCCTAGAAACTTTCGCTTCCATGGATGATCTACCGCGCTCTTTGCTTGGTTTACCTTTAGCTTTAGTCTTCTCTCGATGAATTGGGTAACGGATGCCTTGACTCGTTCGCCTGCTCTTTGGGTTTTCACGTAGATGTTACAATCGTCCGCATACCGGACGAAGCGGTGTCCACGTTTCTCTAATTCTTTGTCCAACTCATCGAGTACGATATTGGATAATAACGGACTAAGAGGTCCGCCTTGTGGCGTCCCTTCATTCGTCGGTTTAACCAAACCGTTCTCCATCACGCCCGATTGCAGGTATTTGCGGATAAGCAGGAGAACTTTCTTATCCTTCACTTTCTCCGAAATCTTCAACATGAGGCGATCATGGTTAACACGGTCAAAGAATTTCTCCAAATCCAGATCGACAACGAATCCATATCCTTCTTTCATGAATTCTCTTGCTTTCCTCACGGCATCATGCCCGCGCCTTTTAGGCCGGAACCCATAACTATGTTCGGAAAATTGTGGATCAAACAATGGGTTTAACACCTGTGCGATTGCTTGCTGGAGCATTCGGTCTGTTACGGTAGGTATACCTAACATCCTGACGCCGCCACCATTCGGTTTCGGGATTTCGACCCGACGTACAGGGCTGGGCTGGCAGGTTCCTTCTTCTATCTCTTTGCGTATCGTCAGCCAGTTTTGTACGATGTGTTCCCGTAGGAATTTTACAGACATGCCATCTACTCCGTGGCTTCCTTTATTTGCTTCTACACGCTTTAATGCTTCAAGAAGGTTTTCCCGGGACAGCAACTGCTCCAACATTTCTACAACTCCTTACGTGATTTGTACTTTCCTCTTGTGCCAGAGATAAGCTCTGCCCTGCCGAAGCCCCACACGGAATTCACCGCTTCCTTCTTTCAGTCAGGTCCTTTCGGATTTTCTGCCTTCACCACTCATCCTGAACGCCTTGATGTACAAATACCTATTTCATGTTCAGCCCTTCCGGGAGCTGTTGCAACAGCTTCCGTACTATGGCCTCTGCTGACTTCTGTACGTTCAGCCTACTTTCACAAGCAGGATTACGAAATTATTTCGCGTTCCGTACAGATCTCCCCAGGTAAGAACGCTATCTTCCTCTCCATCTATCTGCTTCATTTACTCTCGTACGCCTTCGGCAGTAAGGACTTTGGTTTGTACTGCAACCTCATCCAACGTACATTAGCCTCATATGAAGTTCGTGTTCCTCAGACCGGAGATTTGCCGCCGGCTTCCTTCAGATTCCACCTCGCGGTGGACACCCTTGCCTTAAGCTATGACTACTACTGCCTTCACCATTCGGGACTTGAACCCTAGAGATAGCGCCCATGCTGGGTGCACAATAAAAGGAGCTGCCGCGGCAGCTCCTTTATGCGTAAATTATGGAGAGTATCGTTTTACTTGCCCTGGGCAGCTGCAGCAAATTACATGTCTGCATCGGCCCCGGCTGTTATTCACTTAAAAAATCGGTTTCCTTCATGAGGTTCATCATCATTTTCGCTGTTTCGGCACGGGTTGCGAAGCCCGCAGGATTAAAGTTTCCGTTCTCGTCTCCTCCAACGATGTTTAAGGTTGCCAGGACGGAAACTGCTTGCTTGGCATATCCGGCAATGGCAGCGGAATCCTTAAAGCCATCTGCGTCGACAGACGCAGGCTGCTTGTTCAGGTATTTCAATACCCGCAGAAGAATGACAGCTTCTTCCTGCCGTGAAATTTGTTGGTTGGGCTTGAAGCTCCCGTCTTCGTAACCGGTAATAAATCCGCGCTCTCTAACTGCATGGACAACTTCCCCATACCACGCGGATGGCGATACGTCGGTGAAGCTGGATGCTCCATCTTTATCGGCCAGTCCCAAACCGCCGGCCAGCATGGTGACAAATTCAGCGCGGGTTACGTTGCTGCGGGGCTTGAATGTTCCATCCTCGTACCCGTTAATAATCATCTTGTCGGCAAGCGTCTGGATAAATTCCTTGGCCCACGAATTGGCGATATCGGTAAGCGCAGTGCTGTGTCCGAGTACGGCATAGGTCGAGTTATGATCCGCTTTTACAACTGCCACAGCCCGATCCCCAACATTCGGGAAGACGGTCGGGACAGGCGATACAGAACTGTCGTCATGAATGACTGCTCCTACCGATTTTGCAGGATCTGCAGCACTATCGAGTTCAAAAGACCGGTTGATGTAAGTTCCTTCAAAATCGTTGAAATCATAATTCTTGCCGTCGGAAGCTATTGAAATCGCAAACTCAACGGCTTTGGACAGCAGCTTACCTCCGCTCTTGCTGATGGCTTCAAGAGCAGCCGCATCCGAGACTACATTCATCGACACGTTGATGGTCGCCTTTTGTACGGTTGAAGCATCCAGGCCGAGCTTTCTCGCTAGAGCGTCCACGTTCATGAATGCCGCCGGAATTTCGTATGCGAAGCCGTCGCCCTGAAGCACGATCTTCGCCGAAGCCTCCTGTTTGCCTGCTTCCGTCAGCAGTTCCGGCGTAAAGCTCGTAATGGACTTGCCATTCCTGGAAACCGATACAGGCACAACAATGGCTTTAATATTGGCTGTATCAGCCATCATTGCCAGCAGCTCAGTTTCATTGACGGTATTGACGGTTACTCCATCGGCATTTTGCTGAACGGTGACCGGAGCCGTCAGAATGGAAGAAGCGTCTTGCCCCAACAGGGATTTTGTCGCATCACTCACTTTAAAATCATCTTGTCCAGGCGCCGCCGGATTAGACGGTGAAGAAGGCCACGAGTCAATGCCTCTGCGCGTTACATCAACCGAATAGGTTTGCGTTGTCCCGGCTTGGGAGGTAACGACAACGCTGATGTCATTGGAGCCGACACGCAGATTAACCGGATTATCTATCCTCACGCCGTCAAGCTGCAGATACGCGGATGCGCGGCTGTCGGCAGTCTCATAGGTAACGTTGGTTACGGAGACAGCGTTTGGTACAGTCGCCGTATAGGCATAAACATTCCCTGTCACCGTCTGGTCTAATGTAATCCCGCTTAAAGCAAGCGAGCTTAAAGCGGCATTGCTGGAAGCGTCTGGTTTGTCGCCTGGCGTCCGCACCGTAATAGCCGGACCGTTGCTGCTCCAGCCGCCGGAAGTGTCGGCTGTTTCGACCTTGAAATTATAGGTTGTATCTTTGGTCAGGCCCGTGACGCCGTAAGAATTGCCGTAAACCGTATCCATGACCGATCCGTCCTTGTACAACCGGTATTGGGCGTTTTCCGCATGTGTATTCGCAGGCGTCCATGCCAGGGATAAGCTGTTTTGCGTCACATCGCTTGCCGTTAGCTGGCTGTCTTTGGGCCAGTAGTAATCGTTTTTCGATATTTTGATTGAGTCGTACAGATACGGCGCTATCGCGTACCCGTTCGGATCGTTCGCATCATATTCCAGGAAGTACGTGTCCAGCGACATCACGCCATTCTCTATTTTAACAGCCGTAAAACTCTGCTGATGGAGCGAGGTATCATAGGTTGCCGAAGTTTTATCGATAAATTCATAGTCCGGCGAAACATGATACAAGGTGTTGTCGTATTTTATTTTTTGGTACCATTTCGAGTTCCCCATCGTTCCGTTCACGATGTACAAAGGTGAGTCCGGCTTGATGAACACTTCGCTGCCGCTATCTGCCAGCTTTTCAGGCTTGGCATTATAGCCGTCCTTGACAAAGCCCCTCGAAAAGCTATGGTCATGTCCCATCAGCACAGCGTCTATGTTCAACTCCTGTAAAACAGGTGCAAGAGCGACCCTGAGATCGTTAATGTCCTCATCGTCTACATGATCCGTTGCGGCGTAAAGCGATTTATGAAGCATCACGATATGCCAATTTTTATCCGAATCAGCCACATCCTGCTTCAGCCAATCAATCTGCTTGTCCAAGCCTTCCCCGGAGTAGTGCTCCGAGTTAAGCACAGAGAAATGGGCTGGACCGTAGTCGAAGGAATAAACACTTGGCAGCCCCGCGTCCGGGTCGTCCGGATTATTCATATAATATTTAATCATATTTTCCTCATCGTGATTACCCAGCGCAGACACGACAGGAGTTTTCATGAAGGAGTCCTGCCCCGCCTGGAAAAGCACATCCCACTGTCCGTTGGAACTGCCGCTTTCAGTGTGATCTCCGGCAATATAGGTGAAAGACGCACCGGGAAACATCTCTTGCGCTGTCTTGAATGTCGCCGCGCTTGCCGCGCTCGAGTTAGAAACCTGCGGGTCGGCCATGTAAGTGAACATTAACGAGTCATCCGAAGCAGGCGCCGTCTTGAAGCTTCCGGCAGGACTCCAAGTATTCTCGGCGGCATCTCCTACCCGGTAAATATATTCCGTTCCGGGCTCCAGCCCTGTCACGCTTACGCTGTGGAAGTTTCTTATTCCGTCAAAGACCAGCTCGCCCGGGGTCATATGAACTTCTTTGACCTCGTTCTTCCCCTTGAATCTTATGGATTGATTCGACGGAAAAGATGCCGAGTCGGTCTTTTTCACAATCTCAACGGTGCTGTCCGCCAGATCGATATTGTCTGTCGACCAGACGAAGGATGCGCTTGTTTGGGGATCCAATGTAATGGAATTGCTTATATCCTTGGGTATCTTATCGGTCAGAATTGCGTATTTGGTGTATTGCTTGAACTGAGACCAGCCGCTTTCCTTCCCGTCTTCGCTCTGCACCTTAATCCAAAAGGTATACTGCGTTGACGGAGCAAGGCCGGTAAATGTTTTCTGCGGCTGCTGCTCCCATTTGATTTGATCGGTGGTCGGCCGCTTGGCGGATTGAATAATGCTGTAATCCGTAATCTTGGCTTCCCGATCTTCCGTATCGGTCGCATAGACGTCGATGGTGACAGAATCGGACTCGACATCTCCTGCCTGCACCGTTACTTCAATGCTGGAGAGATAGTTATCGAAATCAAAGGCGAGCTCCTGATGCTCGAAGCCTTGCAGCACGGGGGAACTGAACGTTTTGCCTCCGTCGGTAACCGTAAGCATTTCCCATGTATGCCCGAAATCCCAGCCCAGAGCTTCATAGGTAGCCTGGTCATACAACTGTGCATCCGTTTTGGTTGTGCCGTCAAACGATTCGCCGCTGGCGTCGCCAACCTTCTTCATTTTATCGAACGACAAGAGATCCGTGGCAACAGCTTGAGGATACAAATCCACATCCGGGTCGGGATCGGGATCGGGAACTGCCTTTACCCGCCCCACGGCCGAACCTACACTGCCTGAATTGGCAGCTGCTGTCATCAGCGGATTGGCAGCGACACTGTTTCGGATCACGCCGGTTCTCAAATCGCCGACAAGCCCGCCAACTCTTGTATAACCGTCAATGATGCCGGCCGAGTAGCTGTTCTCGATGAGTGTATTGGGGTTCAGAACACGTCCAGCCAGCCCGCCCTGACTGTCTTTGGTCCCTTCTTCCCTGACATTGGCGAGGGAATAACTGTTCCTGATCGTGGGATGCGCGGCCTTGTCCGGAGCGGGCGTCTGCTTGATCGTACCGGAGCTGTACTCCGGAATTCTGCCTGCAATACCGCCTACGCTATGGTCGCTGCCGATGACCTCGCCCGTTACATATACATTCTCGACCGTACCCCACAGCATGCCGGCCACGCCGCCGACCGTTTGTCCGCCGCGGATATACACATCGACAAGGCCAAGGTTTTTGGCAACCGCCTGCACATCGGAATCGCCAAGATGATTGAAAAAACCTACGGTTCCGCTGTTTGGCATATCAATTCTGAGATTAGCTATCACTTTGTGGTTGCCATCGAAGGTGCCGTAAAATCTGCCGAATGGCTCGAAGTTAGTAATCAGCTTCATATCGATATCGTTCATCAGCTTGTAATAACCGTCTTTGGGAATATCGGGATCGCCGAAATTCTGGCTTATATAGAGTAACTGCTCAGGGTTGCTTATTTCGTAGATTCCGTTATTTAAAACAGGCTTGTCCTCCGCAATAACCTCCTCGGCGTAAACTTTAGAGGAGAAATTCGCAAAGAAGGATACAAGCAACACAACTACCAGCAAGGATGACAAAAGCTTATTTCTTGGCATTGTTAAGCTCCTTTCGTTTATGTAACGTTCAACATAACAATCTAGTGTTAATTTTCAACCTCATCTATTTAAAGTTCATGTAAAGGGCACTATCTTAAATCCAGATATGCAACCAAACATAAAAAAAGCCGCAGACGCGCGGCTTCCATTATCGAATCAGAGAAATTTTTTCTTTCATTTTGTCTGCGGCAGATTCACAAGCTTCTCTTCCTGGGCGTCAAATAATGCAAGCTTGTAATTTATCTTTTCTAAGGTTTTGATAAAAAGTGAAATTTGCTCCTCTACTTTGTTTTTTTGACGCATCATCAACGTTCTGCGCTGTTGCAGCGTCTTGCGCCCTCCCTTGTACAGCTCAACATACTCCTTTATTTCCGCGAGTGGCAAGCCCGTTGAACGGAGGACCTGCACCGTTTCAATCCAGTCGATATCAGATTCAGTATACAAACGCACTCCGTTGTCGTCCCGCCTAACATGGGGCAGCACGCTTTCTTTTTCATAGAAGCGTAAAGTATAACGGGAAACTCCCGTTTTCTCGGAAACTTCCTTAATCGTGTAGGCCATATGTCCGCACATCCTTGTTATGGATTAGAGTTACTCTAAGATATTTTACCTTAACATCCCCGTTTTAACTATAAAGAGCCGTTCGCGAGGACGATGGCGCACATGCGAACGATGTCCGGCAGCAACTCAGCAAGCTCAGCCGTGGGGCAAACTCAACCGGTAAATTTGTGGATTCGCCGAACGGGGCGATGTGTTATACGCCGATATCGAGGTTCAGTTGTTTGACTTAGACAGGACTCTAGCCTGTATGCTGTTGATAGCTCTAATAGCTTGACAAATTCATTGCTTGGAAAGGGGAAATTCAATTGAGTACGAAAAAAATCTGGTTCGTTACGGGTGCATCCAAGGGCATGGGGCTGACGTTGGTTAAAACGCTGCTGGCAAGAGGATACAACGTCGCAGCGACGTCGAGAACCGCCCAAGATCTTCAGCGGGCTGTGGGTGAAAACAATCATTTTCTTCCATTGGAGATGAACTTGTCGGATGAGAATGATGTTAAAAGAGCGTTATCCGCAACGGTCGATCGGTTTGGTCGATTGGATGTGGTCGTTAATAATGCGGGTTACGGGCAGGTCGGACCCTTCGAGGAAATTCCTGATGCCACCTCCAGGCAAAATTTCGAAGTCAACGTGTTCGGAACCTTTAATGTGGTGCGTCAGGCGCTGCCTCAGCTCCGAAAACAGAGGTCGGGACATATTATCAACTTCTCATCTACAGCCGGCTTTTACGGGTTCGGCGGAAGCGCCATTTACGCGGCCACCAAATTTGCCATAGACGGAATGAGCGAAGCGCTGGCTCAGGACGTTCAGCCTTTCGGGATTCATGTAACGGCCGTGAAGCCCGGATACTTTCGCACCCAATTTTTATCCCCAGTATCCTTGAAAACGAGTTCGACCCATCTTATCGATGATTATGTTCCCCTCCGGGAAGCCCAGGAATCCGCCCTCAAACAATACGATCAGAATCAACCGGGTGATCCGAAAAAAGGGATGGATGTGCTGATTCGCGCAGCGGAGTCCGAACATCCGCCGCTGCATCTGTTTCTTGGAAAGGATGCTTACGAAGTCGCCCGCACCAAGATCGAAAGCGTTCAACGGGATTTGGCAGCATGGGAAGCTCTCGCTACATCAACAGACTTTGACTAACGTTGTTTAGCCAGGTGCTCCTTTAACAATTGTAAATGGACCTCACTAATTTCAAGACACCCCGTTCAGCCACCAGCTTCTTTAGCGAGAGTTAGACCTATTAATACAGATTTGCATCAAATGGGAGGTTTTAATCGATCATTTTGCATTAGTTGAAGCAATGTGCCCGTTAAATTGATAGCTGTATCTTGAAAGCAGAAAGCTTTGTTGTTGTAATTCCAGGTTAGCGTGACCTGTTTAAATAAGCTAGCAGGCGGGTAATCTATATTGCAGAAACCATTTTGTTTATGAATTGATAAGACCTTCAAAAATGGGGGTCTATTTTTACGTATCCAGTTCCTATACTTATACGGAGGTTAGCCATGCACCGCGTAAACCTGAACCAGGAAGCCTTCAATCAGCAAGTGTTTGAGCATGCTTCGTTCGGAATTGCCCTTGTTGCGCCAGACGGCTTGATTTTGACAGTTAACCCTGCCTTTGAGAGAATCTTTGGCCATACCAGTGCTGAGTTTGAAAACAAGTTTTTTGGCGCTCTCTCTCACCCCGATGATGAGATGGCAAGCTTTGACAATCTCAAGGCGCTGATGGGAGATGATAATAGGGAGGTACAGCTCGAGAAGCGGTATATCAAAAAGAACGGCGACGCGTTGTGGGGACTGCTCTCCGTCAAATTGTTCTGCAACGAGGCGAACCAGCCGATATATTACATTGTCCAAATGATTGACATTACCAAGCAAAAAGAATCAGAACAGCGGCTGCAGGAATCCGTTGAACGGTACACGTCGCTCAAAAAATACAACCACGACGCTGTTATTTCCTTTGGCCTCAACGGCATTATCATTAATGCCAACTCGATGGCGGAAAAGTTGACAGGCTACCAGGTCCACACGGATCTAATCGGGATGGAGCTTTCGAATTTAATTGGGCAGGCTAATGTGAACCTCATTTTAGAAAAGGCGCTTAACGATAATACGATTGAACAGCAAATTGACACGATTGTCACCAAAGACGATGAAGTCGTCGAAGTGCTTACGAGTCTTGCACCGATTTTTGTGAACCAGAAAAATATCGGGTTCTACCTCATCTGCAAGGATATCTCCGAGCAGAAGCAGCTGATGCTGGCAAAGGAGACAGCTGAGTCCACGAACAAAGCCAAGAGCGAGTTTCTGGCTATGATGAGCCATGAAATTCGCACCCCCATGAATGGGGTGGTGGGAATGACGGATATTTTGCTTGATTCCACGGATTTAAATGACGAGCAGCGAGGCTATCTGGAGATCATCAGGAAAAGCGGGGAAACCCTGCTCAACATTATTAATGACATCCTTGATCTTTCCAAAATCGAGGCAGGCCGAAGTGAACTGCAAGAGGATACCGTAGATCTGCGCAACAGCATCAAGGAGAGCTTCGGCGTCATTTCCACGAGAGCCGATGAAAAGCAACTGGAGCTCTCCTACACCGTCAATCACGATGTTCCCGATTTTATTTACTGCGATGCCGATCGCTTGAAACAGGTGCTCCTAAACCTACTCGGAAATGCCGTCAAATTTACAATCAAGGGCAGCATTTCGGTTAAGGTGATGCGAGTGAAGGAAAGTCCTCCCCGGTTGGCCTTTATTGTAACGGATACAGGCATCGGGATAGATCCTCAGCGTCTTAATGACATTTTTGAACCGTTTGCGCAGCTTGACAGTTTTATGGTGCGCAGACACGAAGGAACTGGACTTGGTCTTGCCATCAGCCGCAAAATCGCCGAGATGATGGATGGTGAGATTTACGCTGAGAGTGACGGTAAGAGCGGCTCGACGTTTACCTTTACCATCCCGCTAAAGCAATCATCGAAACCCAACCGTGAAGATGTGTGCATGCAAATGCATCAAACGTCACGCAAGGCGAACATATTGGTTGCTGAAGACAATCCCATCAATCAGCTGGTACTGACGAAAATGCTTGAAAAAATGGGGCATACGGTTACCAATGTCACAAACGGCATCGATGTTGTCGAAGCAACGCGCAAAGAGCCGTTTGATCTCATCTTCATGGATCTGCACATGCCGATTGTGAACGGCCTGGATGCAGCGAAGAAGATAAAAGAAGAGCTCAAGGAGCAAAGTCCCCGCATCGTCGCAGTCACAGCCAATGCCCTAAAGGGCGACCGGGAAAAGTGCATAGCTGCGGGGATGGACGAGTATGTAAGCAAGCCTGTAAAGCGCGATGTCATCCTAAAGCTTTTAAACCAATTTGTGAACGAATAGAAAAAGGCCGAACGTTTAAAACGTTCGGCCTTTTTCTATATTCAGAGATATATCGCTTTCCATCAGTTGAAAGCAATGTCGTTAGCCTGATGAAAGGGCTGCTGCCCGGCAGCCCGGCATTGTGCTATCGTGCTTCGTCAGCTTCATGTTCCTTGCCCGCTTTGTACCAATGCAATGCTTTTCGTTCCAACTCTTTCACAAACGCCCAATCCTTTCGACGGGCGACATGGAGAACAGCGCCCCAGTGGCGGTGAACCGACTTTTCTGGACGGCTATTAAGGCGAACTCGAATTTCGTTGAAGAGCTTGTCGCGTTTCCATTCCTCCATAAGTATGTGTCCGGAGAAAGTTTCGAGCAGTTTAATGTACTCATCAACATGATAAATACGCTCCCAATCGAAGTGTCGAACGTGAACCACCTCAAACAGCCCGCTTTTCTCAATCTCGTCTCTTTGCTCGTGCAGCTCGCCTGGCCGCGGCCATTCGTTGTTGTCTACCGATTTACCCTCGCCGATCTCATGGTAAACGGCTTGAATTTCACGGAAGAATGGGTCCCCGCCATCCCGAAAAACGTGATCTGCGTTCCAAAATGCCAGATGTCCGCCTGGACGAAGGATTTGCCATGCCTTGAGGTATCGAACTTCGGGATCAACCCACTTCCAAGCGGTTGCAGCGAATAGCAGATCAAACCCTTTCTTCGTCTCTGGTTGCCAGTCCTCGATACTTCCCGTGATTATGTCAACGTCCATTCCGACAAGGTTTTGACGGGCAACTGCAGCGAGCTCAGCGCCAAGTTCTACGCACGTAATTTTAAATCCGCGCTTGGCTAACGGAAGAGTAGCCTTTCCTGTAGCACAACCCACTTCCAACAAACGATCGCCTAGATGCAAATCCGCCGCATGAATTAAATCATCGAACAATTCTTCCGGGTAATCCGGACGCGCCTGCTGATAAAGGCTCGCGGATTGTTCAAATGACTTGCGCAATATCTTATAGTCATTCTTCCCGTACATTATATTCCTCCTTGTATGTTACTCATCATTAGCAACGAGCCATTATCACAGGCCAGACATACAGTTTCTAGATCAGCATCTATATGGATTCCTCCATTGATGACTCCATTCCTCAATCATATTTTACCAGATTAGACCTATACTCCTCCGTAATTTAATAGATAGAGGGATGCAATTTCCCAATCAGGATCGATTGTGGGCGTTACCGTGCAGAATTTTCCTTGACAATAGATGACGTATCACTTATTATCGGGATATAGATGACACATCATTTAATTATGAGGAGAAAAAACATGAGCCAAATTAAAATTCACGTTCTGCACACGGGAAGCGTCAATGTTGATCGCGCGTTGCCGTTTAAGGAGAAAACACTTCACCCCTTGCCTTTCTCGGGTTGGCTGCGTCCCAATAGCTGGAGAATGTGGGTTCCCGTTTCTGCCTATTTGATTGAGCACCCGAAGGGACTCATTTTGGTCGATGCCGGCTGGCATGAAGATATGCGCGTGAACGTGCGCAAACATCTCGGCTTCTTGACAAGCACTATGATCTCTGGAGTATTGCCCCCAGGACAATCCATAAGGGAACAACTGCAGCGTTTGGGGTATACGGATAAGGATCTTGATCTTGTCATTATGACTCATCTGCATTCCGACCATGTCAGCGGAATTAAACATGTTAGCGGTGCAAAACGCATTATTGTTTCGGATTTGGAGTGGAAGGCGGCGCTAAAAGACCGCAACTATATTAAATCCATGTGGGAAGGTGTAAACATGGAAAAGTTCGATATGAAATCTATTCCTCACGGTCCCTACAAGAAAGGTTTGGATTTGTTCGGGGATGGTTCAATCTACCTCATACTGACACCTGGACATAGTGCAGGCATGGTCTCTTTACTTGTCAAAACCGATGATGGCTGGGTCTTGCTTGGCAGCGATGTCGGATATGCCAGAAAATCGTGGGAACAACATGTACTGCCAGGTGTGACGACAAGCATGGAAGAAGCGGATAAATCTCTAACGTGGCTGGGCGAGTTTTCCAAACGGGACGATTGCAGAATGGTCATTGTCAATCACGATCCCGAGATTGCGCCTCAAATAATAACTTGAAAAACAAGGAGGAGTCAGCGTTGGAAATTTCATTTAGCAATGAAATTATTATGGACAGCAGTGTGGATCAAATTTATGACTATCTGAGTAAAATGGAGAACTTTTCAATTTGGAATTATGCAGTTATTCGTGTAGAGGCGGTAGAAGATCACAAGGATACCTACAGGTTAGTAAGGAATTTAGGTCAACATGCAGAAATAGAAACGATCACTATCATTAAGGCTCAAAAAAACAAATTTCTGCAATTTCAAGCGACCGGAGTCAGATTTTCTTATGAAATGAACTATGAACTCAAGCAACTGGGAAATAAAACGTTGCTGGCCAATTATGCGACAATGAAGCCGAACGGTATTAGCGGCGTGTTGCTTAAGCTTTTAAAGGGAAATATACAAAATGAAGTAAAGAATAATCTGCTTGTATTAAAAAACATTATGGAAGAGATAGGATTGCCTTGACAGCTTATCGGAAAAATTCAATGTTCGACGATTCAAGATTTTCATTTTTCATTATCATCATGATTAAACGTTCGTACTCTCGGCAAATTTTACGACTGGACGCGGAACAGCTCCTCACGAGCTGCTTTGACTGCGCGGCCGTGCTCCTTCTCGCTCCTAATCCAGTAACTCCAGTTGCAGAACGACCTCGTCTAACGGTGCAGAGGCATCGATCACAGTAGTTGCTGTTGCCCGTAATCGGGGTTCGACTTCAGTAAGATGATGCAGGATAAGGTCTCGCTCTTCGGGGCTTTTCCCGAAGTTGTTGTTAACCCGATCGGCTATCCGCGCAAGTATTACATCGGCAGGCGCGCTAAGCAAAACCACATGGTCGAATAATGAGTAAAACTTTCCCTGATTTGACTTGCAGCCGGCAATGAAGAGTTTGCCTTCCTGGTGTCCGGTCAGAAGTTCTTTAATCGCATCTTCGCGCCAGACCCAGTCGCTGGAACCATCAGGCAGATGGACCCATTGGCTCCACTCGTCGCTGTCTGTATCCACTACCCGGTGGCCTCGTTCACCGAGTTTCTCCAAAGCAGTCGACTTTCCAACTCCGGACATTCCGGTGACCAGTAATCGCAGCATTTTTCTTCCATTTACCATATTTTCTGAATAAGCTGTCTGCGCCTTAAAACTCATAATCTCCTCCTAATTCAAGGACCATCATGGCCCTCCCTTGTCGAGTTATCATGCTTTGCTAGTCCGGCGGGTCCCCTATTTCTCAATGTTTCTGTTCATTCTCAACTTAGGTTTAATTCTTCAAATGATCTTTATCATAAATGACGACCTCCGCCGCCTGTGTGCCAAAGGAGACACCTGTACCGGGAGCCGGATTGGTTAGCTTCACGATGAAAGTCTCCCTGTACTCTATGCGTGCATCATCAATCAGCTTTATGGCAATTGTTTTCGTTCTCTCCCCGGATTTGAAAGTTAATATTTGCGACCCTAGTGTGAAATCTGAGTTCTGCTGCGCCGTCACGGATTCCACAGCCAGTTGGACAGAAACATCCCCTTCGACACTACCTGTACGAACAACGGTCAGCTGCGCGGTTTTATCCTCCTCGATGACATTGTATTGAGTGGCTTGGAAGGATAATTTGGTCATATCATTATCAACGATAAAGATGCCATCCCCACGCTGAGGGGTGTACACCTCTGCGCCAACCGGGTTGAAAATGTTAAAAAAGAAATATTCATCGCCTTCTATAATGTGATCATCGATGATCGGCACAAGGACATTTTTCTCCGTCTCCCCGGGACCAAAGGTGAGCGTTCCCCTGACAGCTTCATAATCGCTGCCGCTAAGCGCTGAATCTTCGTCCCTCGTCGCATAATCAATGGTGAGGACATCGCTCGTTGGGTAATCCCTGGTAACCGTAATGATGCTGCTACCTGCATTTTCCGAAACAAAAAAACCGGTCTTATAAAAGGTTAGCGTATTCGGTATGGCAGGCGGTTCGGACGACTTGTTATTCTCAATAAATAGATTGTACTCCCACCAGTCCGATTCATGAGGCGGACCAGCAATTTGATTAAGGAGCGCAACGCGGAAGACTTCTTTCCCTTCCTCAATGGAATCGGTGATAACAGGCACGTCGATCCGCTTCCACCATTCCCCGTCAGCAAAGGTCACAACTCCTCTCGCCGGGGTAAAGTCTTCATTCGCAATCGCCGGATTTCTGCCTGAAATCGGTCCCGTCACTGCTACAGCTTCATAATCAACAGTCACAGCACCGTCAGCGTTTCCCATTCTTTGAATATACACGCTTGCCAAGCCATCCCTCTCACCCACTTCCGGACTGAAAGCATTGAGCCTGAAGAAAGGTTCCGCTTCCTGCTGCTCTTGATCATTGTCCCATATGATGATATGTGCGATGGCCGGCGTCTCAAATCCGTTCGTCATCTGGTACAATTCAATCCCAAAGTATTCACCAAGGACATTCCTGTATCCCGGTGCGCCATATGTAGACTCTTCAATCTCATCGTCGATGATTGGAATAGTGATCGTCTTCGTTATTTCTCCCGCTGCAAACGCCACAGTCCCTCGGGTTTCCTCCGCGGCGAAATCAAGTCCGGGCTCGGCTGCTTGCTCTCCTGAAAAGGTGAGCCGGTATTTCACATCTGCGCTCTCCTCAATATGGTCTTTGCGATAAACCGTTAATGTAACAGAACCATCCGACTCGTTGACCCCATAATACGGACTTTCAAACTGGAAACGATCATCGAAAGCGGCCTGCGCTGTTCCTTGAAATAAAAGAAAAAGGCTTGGGCTCAGAATAAATATAACGATAAGACAAAAACTGCGCTTGATGCTTTTCCAGCTTGTCATAGACTGCCTCCCTTGACTTTAGGAAAAAACCATATTTTGAAAATGATTGCTTTATTATACAAATTACATCTATTGTAAGTTTATAGAAAACCTTGTACTTAAACAAGAGTTTGATCCACTATTTAAAATGGGCCTTTAGAACCTCTTAATAAGCCCGCCTATGCACACAATAAATACGGTAATAAAAAATAGCAGGATAGATATCACCATTGTTACTATCCCTCTTATAACAGAAAGCCAACCGTTAATACCGGATATTCCGAATGCCCCCATCGTAATACTTAGTCCTGACAATGCTAATAGAATAAACCAAGGATCTATCCCCGTTACATTTTCAATTGGTTGAGCAAAATTACGCTTAAATAACATCATGAAAAATAACCAGCATAATAAAGAAAACCAAAACGCCCACAGATTAATTTTTCTCAGTAGTTTCAACATATTAAAACCACTTCCACTTCTCCTGCCGCAGCAGAAAAATTGTAATAAAGTCCATCCCTTACAGGATGGACTCACACTTCAATTCAAATAATCCCACGCTTTTTAAACCGTTCGATCTTTTGTCAAATACAGGGCCAGATCGTGTCCGACTCGAACAAAACTACCTGGCTCCACCTGTTGGCCTTCGTAAAATATTCCTCTTCCATCAGGGATGTATCCCCGCTTTGCATAAAGCCGCTGTGCATTGCCGTAATCATAATAGAGTCCAACACCGATTCCGACAATACCATATGTATCGAAGGCAATTTGTTCAATCGCATCCATTAATGCGTTGCCGATGCCTTGTCGGCGTTGAGAGGGAATAACATCCAGATTATTGATCTCCGGAATCCCCTTGTCTGCGAAATACGGATAATATGATTGGGACAGAAGATGCAGCCATCCAGCGAAATTCTGATCATATAAAGCAACAAGCGTGATCCGCTCCCCAGATTTATTCTCTTCCCAGCACCTTTTTATATAGTCCATTGGTTTCCCGATATTATGGTGTTCAAGTGTTTGGAAAACCACGCCAATATCTTCATTTTTCATTTGTCTGATTTGGATGCGAGTATTCATACAACATTCCCCCAATGCCGCTTATTTTACACGAATAGCGATTTCGTACGATATGCTACTTTGCCGAATATATCCCCTCCTTATAAGCCATCGTATAAACTATCCCCTCATCCGTTAATACCGCAGAATCTATGGTGTCCTTAACCAGACGAACATTGCGGCCGGCTGCATCGATCTTGTATAATCCCAAGTCATAGCCATTGGACAGATAATAAACACCGGCACTCCCCGCATAGTACGAACTGACCGATTTATCGCTTAATTTGACTTCCCGCCCATTCGAAGTATCATATCGGTATAATTCTCCCAGGACGGAGCTGTCTTTCGTATTCTCACTTGCAGTGTAGTAGAGACTCCCGTTAAAGAACTGCGCCTGCATCAGTTCTCTTTTAACCAGAATCTGATTGTTGTTTCCATTCAAGTCGACACTTCCCAAATAGCCTGTGCTTGAGTCGGTATAATAAATCCGGTTGTCCGCCATCCAGAATTCATTTGCCGGAGAGCTTAGCTTGACCTGGGTCTGGTTGGCCAAATTGATTTTGTACACCGAGCTTACGTCTTTAGGATCGCTTTCTTTATAGCCCAACGTATACAGGTAACCGTCTTTAATATACATGGCACGGCTCGTCCCAAAACTGATGCCCCGGTCGTCTATCGTCCGGTTGATTCCGTAGGCAAACCCCGGTTCTCCTATAGATAAAGCTTCTCCCGTCTTCGTATCGACCCGATTTAAATTATCGGCTCCGCCGTTCATTGGCGCGAAATCCGTTTGGTATATATAGTCACCTTCTTTTATAAAACGGATAAAGCTTTTTGCACCTGCAACGTTTTTCAGAGCGCCATGATCAACCTTATACAACGTCTCGCTTCCCATCGTCAAATCCCCGGAATGCAGGTTGACATACAATTCATTGTCGATTTTCTCAATACTCACCAGCCATCCGTCCCCTGGCCTCCACTGCTCGACTGCACAGATTTTCCTTGATTTATTTTCGGCAAAATTGAATGCATCCAGCTCGGCCTTGTTATTAACCATGGATATGTAATAAAGCTCGTCATCGATCACGTTCGCAAAGTCAAATATGGCATTTCCCTGTATTCGGACTTGAACCTCTTTCTGTCCGTCTGCTTTCTTGTACAACGCTTGTATTTCACTGTTGTTTGTATAACTGCGCTTGAAATAGTAAACAGAGTTTCCGTACTTCGTAATAGGGTTAACGGCTTGCTTGTAATCGACCCGTTCGCGCGTATCGGTCAATTCGGCTTTGATCCGATCCTTGATGGCCAGCGTCTGCGGGTTCTGCAAATCTAAGTTTTCGTCTCCGATCAGGATCAGACCGTCCAGCCAATCGATTTTTTTGTCCAGTGCCTCGGCCGCGCTCCTTAAAGGCAGTACGATTCGCCCGTTTATTTTTTGCGGCGCGACGTCGATGGCATGGGGCTGATTATTGACCAGCATCGTTTTGCTGTTTACCGTAAACTTGATGACCTTGTTTAAACTGGAGTTCTTCAAGAGCACGTCATTCGGATCTTGAGGCTGCCAAACCGCTTCCCACATGCCCTTATAATGGCTGGCTTGAGTTGCCAGATCACTCATCAATCGAATGGGGACCAGGATATGTCCGTCTTTCTGCACGATTTGATAATCTGGATAGAAGTCGGTTTTTTGTCCGTTTGCAAAGGCTTTATTGTGATAATCGAACGGAACGATAACAATCTGGTCGAAAACTTCGTTTAACGGTTTTTTGTCCCCCGCTTCAGCCGCCGCATAAGTTGTTAGAGAACCGCTGACAAACCATATGCCTATAAACATGACCATTATAAAATTTTTCATAAACATTCCTCCTTCTCCCAAATCTTGCTTGATCCATTTACTTACAAGTCATAAGACGCAACCATACCGTAAATGTTTCGGTCCAGACATTCAGAAGTGTCGTACCGGGACCATCCCCCTATTCCCTTCTCCTTCTGTATACCCAGCACACAATGATAAACTATGCTAAGAGGTTGTACATGCAACATAGTGTCTGCTTTAAAGCCGGCTAGGTTAAAATAAGGATAAGTCCTGACTTGTCCGTGAAGGAGGAAGAACCAAATGACCACCCCGACAACCGCTCCAACCAAGGAATCTCAGCGGCTGTTTATAGCCGTACCGCTGCCGGATTCACTGAAACGATTGATCGGCGCATGGACGAGAGATATCCGTACATCATTTCCCTTTCGCAAGTGGACAGACGAGGCAGACCTTCATGTGACGCTGCAATTTCTGGGCGATACGGCTCCGGTCCTGATCCCTGAACTGATGGCAGCCCTGGCGTCCGCAGCCGGCTCGGGCAGAATCCAGCCATTCACCTTATCGCTCCGGAATACGGGAACCTTCGGCAGACCCGGGCAGCCAAGTGTGCTTTGGGCAGGAATCGGCGGCGAACTCGAGCAGCTGTACAGCCTTCAGCGCATGATCGTCGAAGCAACGGCGCCGCTCGGCTTTGCAGCGGAAAAACGCCCCTACAGTCCCCATCTCACCATCGCCCGTAAATACACAGGCAAGGATCAGTTCAGCCCGCCGGAGCTCCTTCGGGCCGACCATTCGAGCGGCCAGCTTGTCAACGGACCCGGTCACAACTCCGATGACGGTACGCAGCCGCAGGCTTATGGCAATGTTAACGATCCGCCAAGTTGGCGGGTCGACGAGATCGTCCTGTATCGCACCCATATGCATCGGCGTCAGATGTATGAAGCGGCAGCCCGTTTTGCTTTACGCTGACCTTATAGAAGTGAATAGGAATGAGCAAAAAGAGCCGTGAGGAATTGATTCCTCATGGCTCTTTCCTTCTTCCATGGTGGATGCACCAGCACAATCATGATGTGAAGCATGTGACTTCTGTTATTTAATAAAGTCGATATCGGGGTTAACTGGTTCGTTCTTGATAAAATGGCACATTACAAGCTTTCTCATTTATCTCTCTTAAGAAACGAATGATGAACGGCAAAATAAACAGCACTACACGCTAAGCCGGCGATTGCTGCAACAAGATACATACTTTGATAACTTGTCTTGCTTGCAATCCATCCAAGTACAAATGATCCAATGCCAAAGCCCAGATCAAAGAACAAAAAAAAGGTCGAAATAGCAATGTTTCGACGTTCAAGGGCCACAGCCTGAATAGCTAATAACTGAAAGCATGGAAATAGTGCTCCATAACCTAATCCAATAATCGCTGCTGAAAGTAATAACAGAAATCCAGTTTCTGATTTACTTAGCAATATCACCCCGATGACAAAGATGATCGTCCCCGGATACACGATAAAATGCTCTCGCCATTTATCTAAAGCTATACCGACAAGCGGTCTTGAAACAATAATGATGAGTGCAAAAATAACAAAAAACAGACCCGAGAAGCGGCTTAAATTCATTTCCGTTGTATAAGAAAAGATAAATGAAGTTAACGAGCTATAGGAAAATGACAGCAAAAATCCTACGAATGAAATGGGAAGAACTTTTTTCTCTATTAAATTACGCCAGGACTTTTTTTCATTCGCTATTAGTCTTACAGAAGTTTGTTGAGAATGACGAACAAATACTAAGCATATCAGGGATAGACCAGATAAAATCAAGCTAACGATAAAAAGGGCCTGGCTATTATCATATCCATGTATCACATAGGCTCCAATTGCTGGACCAATGACCATGGCAATGCTCATGAACATACTAAAGTACCCAATGCCTGCTCCTTTTTGAGATTCTGGAATCAGATCAGCAGCTAAGGTACTTGTAGCAGTAGCAGCGACGGCAAAGCTGCCGCCGTGTATCAAACGTACTATTAGTAGAAATAAAATACCATACGCTCCTAAATAAATTGCAACAGCTAGAAAAAATAACAAAAAAGAAATAATTGCCGTTTTTTTCAAGCCAATCATTTCGATCCACCGACCGGAAAATAAACGAAATGCGATAACACCCACCGACCAAAGTGTAATGACCAAGCCCATTTGTTGTTGATTGCCGTGCAAGACTTCCTTTACAAATGTCGGGAGCGTAGTGTTGAGCATGTAGACGGTTATATAAATAAAAAAACTGCTAAGGCAAATGGCTATGAAATTTTTTGTCCAAAGTCTGCTGCCATGCACATATGTCATCTCTCTCTTCAGCTAGTTTGTACGATGGAACGGTGCCAGTTAACCTTTTATGGAGCCGTTGAAAATACCACCAATCATATTGCGTTGAAAAATCATAAAAAAGATAACGGATGGAATCAATATAATGGCAATGCCTGCAAATACAAGTGTATTGTTGCTGCCTTCATGCGCAGATAATAAGGTAATTCCAACCTGTACGGTCCTCATTTCTTCTTTGGTAGTGACAAGCAACGGCCACAAATAAGAGTTCCATACACCTACAAAGGAGGACAGCCCTAATGAAATTATGATTGGAACAGATACGGGTATACAGATGCTTGCATAAAATTTAAAATCACCGCAGCCATCCAAGAAAGCAGCTTCTCTTAACGTTCCGGATATGGTCTTAAAACCTTGTCTAAACATGAATACTTGTCCAGCACTAACAAAGAATACAATCATGATTCCCAAATAGCTATTCAACAGATGTAATTTACTAACCGTAATAAAATTCGAAATGAGCAAAGCTTCAGAAGGAATCATCATCGTTCCAAGAATGAAAACAAACATAAATTTACGCCCTGGAAAATTTATAAACGCTAGAGCATATGCGGCTAAGGTCGATATCAGTAAGCGGACCAAGGTCACGATTAGTGCAATCATAAATGAATTCAACATGAATCTGGGAATCATCGTATTAAACAGGACTTCTTTAAAATTTTCTAGATAGGAAAAGCTATCCGGCAATACGGTTGGAGGAAAAGACCCGAATTCCCCTTCGGTTTTAAATCCCGCGAGGATAGCATAAAACAAAGGGAATGCCACAATTAATCCAAGAAGTAAGCTTAATACCGTGTTCAGAGAGGTTCTCCATGATCGTTGCATTCTCATTCGTAAACAACCCCTCTTTTTTCATATAAAAAGTTAATAAGCAAAAACACAAGTGTAAGCAAAAATGCACAAATACTCGCTGTACTGCCAATCGTATAATTCAGACTGCGGAATCCTGACGTATACACATAATAAATTAATGTAGAGGTATGACCAAGCGGATTTCCTTGGGTAAGGATCATAACGGGCCCTACGGTTGTCAACCCTACAATAATCTGCGTACAAACGACATAAAACAACGTTGGAGTAATCATCGGAATCGTTATTTTTAACGTTTTTGTCCAATAGCCGGCACCATCGATAACGGCCGATTCACTTAAGTCTTGCGGAACATTACGAACAGCAGCAAGCAGCAGCATGAAGTCAAAGCCCATCATCGTCCAGACTGAAATCAACACGAGTGACGGAAGTGCCCATGTAGAATCACCTAACCAATTGATGTCGCTCGCGACTCCCAATAAATTCAAAATATAATTTAACAACCCGTTGCGAGTCAAAAGGTGTTCAAATATTAAACAGGTTGCCGCCATGGATACAGCCATTGGAATGGAATACAAGAGCTGATAGACGTTAGAAAAAGGTTTTTTCTGTGAAGCAATCAACGCTAGTAATAAGGGACAAATAATAGCCAGCGGAACATACATCGCCGTAAATTTTAAAGTAACGAGAATTGAATTCACAAAATCCTTACGGCTTAAAATATTAATGTAATTTTGCAATCCAACAAAATCGACAATTTCACCTCGTGAATTAACCGTAGAAAGACTATAAATAAAGGTCCGAATAAACGGAAAGTAGTCAAATGCTAATATAAACGGGATTATTGGAGCCAAAAATAAATAAGCTTTAAGGGTCTGAATTCTTTTTCTTCGTCTTGCCAGCTGCGCCAGTGATGGAAAGGTGTTTGTTTTCTTGGTAGCATTCGTAAAAGACGTCATATAAAAACTTCCTCCAGCTAGTTATTGACTTCATAATCACCTGAAAAATTGGAAGGTTCCAATTCTTTAGAGTAATTTTCCTCCCGAAATTTAAGCTCGCTAACTCCTGACAAGGTAGACACCGTAAATAAAATCCAATGCACTTGATAAACCCCGCTCCGATGGGATTCAATATACAGGATGCTTTTATTCGGTGTCAACGAATCAATAAATACTTAATATTCAAAAGATGCTTCTCGTAAAAATTCGATTCGATCTACACAATATCTTAATTTGAATATTCCATCGTCATCCCTTACGATAAAAACAGTTTTTGGAACGTTCTAATAAAAGGAGCTTGAGGATGAGTGTAACCATTTTAGATATCGCAAAAGTTGCCGGGGTCTCAAAAAGTACAGTTTCACTAGTTATTAACGAAAGTGACAAGGTGAAATTAGAAACGAGACATAAAGTATGGCAAACGATTAATGAGCTGGGCTATGTGCCTAATATGGCCGCAAGGGCATTGACAACAAGTCGAACGAAAACATTGGGGCTGATCTTCTTGACTTCAGATGAGACCTCTCTTCCTTATGCTATGGACTCCGTACCTGAAACCTTGCTTTATGATGTTACCTACGGAATCAACGCTTGTTTAAGAAATACAGATTACAGCTTGCTTACTGAACGCTTCTCAGTATCGGGCCACGCAAAACTGCCTGATTTAATTAAAAACAAACGTGTAGACGGTGTATTTTTAATCGGTGGATTATATGACGATGCCTTTATTAATCTTGTCCTTAAGCAAGGTATTCATGTCGTCATTATAGGACGTCATCAAGAAGGGGTTGATTCTGTTTCTGTTAACGCCAACAAAGTTGGTTATTTAGGAGCAAAATATTTGTTGGAGCAAGGACATAAGCAAATAGCATTTATAAGCGGTCCAGCACATAGTTCGATTTCTCAAGACAAACAAAATGGCTTTGCTGCAGCTGTTGCCGAACTAGGCATCAGCATGGAGCAAATCTATTTCATGCATTCGCCGTATACAGGTTTGGGTGGATATCAAACGTTGAAACAATTGTGGAATGATGGAATTAAGCCAACTGCCATTTTTGGCGGAAGTGACGGAATCACTGCAGGAATCATTCTTTTTTTATACGAGCAGGGAATTTCTGTACCTAAAGATATTTCAATTATTAGTTATGAAGAATCGCTGCTTTCAACACATGCTCCCTTTTCTTTAACCGTAATTGATGGTCATAAAATACAACTGGGTGAAATGGCATGCATGACGATGATTAATCGTATCAAAAAGCAAAATGCACAGGAAGTAACATTAATTATCGAGCCCTCATTTATTTTGCGAAACTCCGTCAGATCCTTAATTTAAAAATAAATAGAATTCTTTTAAGGAGGTGGTGATGTTACCCGTCCGGAACGCGATGTACGACTCGTAATTATAAAGTCCAATGCAATGACGATAAAACTTCGATAACTATTTTTATCCGATGCGGTATTCTTTCATTTTCATATGTTCAAGTGAAGAACAATTAAACAATTCTAAAGATAGTGGAGGAGAAAACCATGCGTTTAGCAACAATGACAAGTCTATTTCGAGAAAAAAGAGGCGCCGATGATCACATCAGCTATATTGAATCTATCCAAAGATGCAAAGATACAGGCTTCTCTGTGCTGGATTTCAATATGTGCGCTATGATCCATAATAAAACCGAATTAAATGGCCCCAATTGGGAAGCCGAGCTTGAAAAAATTAAAATTGCCGCACAGCATTTGGGTGTTGAATTCTCTCAATCACATTTACCTTATTTGCCCGGAAATAAATTGTTCCCGGCAGGTTCCGAGGAAGAAGCATTCTTTAATGAAATTACTTGGCGCTCTCTGATCGTAAGCCATGAGTTAGGTGTGAAAGCTGCTGTTGTTCATCCTTTAACAGAGCAAGTGTTTGAAGAGCATAATGAAGAAGCAAACTTAAATTTGAACCATCAATTCTACGATTCTATTGTAGAAGAAGCTGTAAAACGGAATGTAAATATCGCATTTGAAAATATGGTGGATACAAATATCAAACGGCGCTTTGGTTCAATCGCAGAGGAGCTCATTACATTAGTTGACTCTTTTAACGATTCACACGTAGGTGTTTGTTGGGATATTGGACATGCAAACCGCATGTATAAAAGCCAAGTTCGCCCGCTTCGTCTTCTAGGTGAAAGAATCATTGCTCTTCATGTCGATGATAATTATGGTTTGACAGATGACCATTTATTGCCTTTCTTAGGGAATATCGATTGGGAAACGATTATGTCGCTGCTTACAGAGATTGGGTATAAGGGCGATTTCGTTTATGAGATCAAAACGAACAATTACATGCCGGATGAACTTAAAAATGTGACTGCTGAATTTTGTTACAAAGTTGGGGAATATTTACTTTCTCTGGGTAAATCCCCTAAATCCGGAGAGGCCAAATAATTTTATGAGATTAGTGACATCTACAAACTTGTTTGGAAAAGGCCGCAACGGACGTATGCATACACCGTATATCGAATCTGTTAGGCGCTGCAGACAGGCTGGATTTAAAGTTTTGGATTTTAGTTTTGTCGAATTTTTCTTCACCCGAACAGAGCTGTGGGAAGAGGATTGGCAAAATGAAATTTATATGATCCGGAATGAAGCGGAACGACTCGGTGTGACTTTCTCACAATCCCATTTGCCTTACAACCCCGGATATATGCCGACCTGGAAAAATGAAGAACAACGACTTCTATACGTAAAACACATGGAACGAAGTGTTCTTGCAAGCAGTATGCTGGGTGTTTCATGGGGTGTTGTTCATCCATTTACTCAATGTGAGGAAACGGAATTTGACGAGGAAGCAAGTATACAATTTAACCATCAGTTTTACGCTGATTCGATTGAACTGGCTCTTAAAAATGGTGTTGGTATTGCATTTGAAAATATGATTGAATATCCGGAACACCGTAAATTTTCTGCCCGTGCCGAAGAATTAGCAGCATTAGCAGATTCTTTTAACGATAAGCGAATTGGTGTATGTTGGGATTTTGGTCATGGGCATCGTATGTATCGAGACTTATCCCGTCCGGTAAAGGTTTTAGGCAACCGCTTAGTTGCTCTTCATGTTAATGATAACACGGCAATATCTGATCAACACTTTACACCCTTTATGGGGACTGTTAACTGGGAAAAGGCTATAGATGCACTATGGAGCATTGGCTATTCAGGCGATTTTACTTATGAAATTTATGGTTTAACAAAGCAAATGCCTGAAGCTTTGAAAGATATATCGGCAAGCTATGCTTATCAAATCGGCAAGTATTGTGTCGACAGATTTCATGCCCATGAAGCTAAATTATAATGTTAAAAATCTTATATACAAGGAGCTTAATCAGACATGAATAAATGGTTATCTAAAGTTTTTGGCATTGCATTAGTTCTCTCTTTAATTGCGGGATGCACGTCAGGAGCTTCTACAAACTCATCCAGTAACACTAATGCGACAACCCCAACTAATGCCGCAGCTACGGGAGAAGCAACCTCATCGGTCGTTCCAACAGATGGAAATTTATTGCCAAGTAAGCCTACAGAGGTTATCTTTTGGCATTCGATGACGGGTGAGGCTGCAGAAATGATTGATAAAACTGCAAAAGAGTACAATGAGTCGGTCGGTAAAGAAAAAGGAATCACGATTACGCCTACCTTCCAAGGTACTTATGATGAAGCATCTACCAAATTAGCGGCGATCCTGCAATCCGATTCTCAAGAGGAACTGCCGGATATTATGCAGCTAAGCTCTAAAGGAATTTTTGATGTAAAAAATTCTGAATATATTGTACCTGTTCAAGATTTTATCGAGCAAGATTCTGAAGGGATTAACTTAAATGATTTGAATCAAAATGCAATGCAATATGCCATGTATAAGGATAAGATGCTTGGCTTGCCATTCTCTAACTCATCGATCATGATCTATTACAATAAAGATCACTTCAAAGAAGCGGGCTTAGATCCGGAATCACCGCCGACAACACTAGAAGAGTTGGCTGCAGCGGTAGATAAACTGGCTGTCGTTGAGAATAATAAAACTACTCGTTACGGCATTGGTATTAAATTGCGTTTCTTCCTGCTCGGAACATGGATTCCTATGCAAGGCGAGAACAAATATATTTTCAATAACGAAGATGGACATCTAGATACACCAACTAAACTTTCGATGACTAGTGATGGTACACTCGAAACCCTGTTAACAGAATGGCAAAAGGTTCTTGCTACTGGCGGTGTAGAATACACGGATACTTCTCCGATGGCAGGATTTCAATCCGGGTTGTATTCCATTATGCCAGCATCCACTGCATCTATGGGGAGTGTAACAAAAAACATCATTGATGCCGGATTATTTGATGTAGGGGTAGCGGAATTGCCTCGTCTGAATGAAAACAGCACTACAGGTACAGGAGTTGGCGGATCCGCCGTTTATCTCTTTGACCGCGGCAACAAGGATTCCATTCTTGGTGCCTGGGATTATCTGAAATATTTAGCTACACCTGAAGTATCGGCAGAATGGTTTAAGAGCACTGGTTACTATCCAATGAATAACCAAGCAATGGATCTGGAAGGAACGAAACAATTTTTAGAAAAGAACCCGCAATTTAATATTATCCAAACCATTATGGAGCATTCTAAAAATTACACGAAATATTTAGAACCATGGGTACCTTCTTTCACTGATATGGACCAGCTTGTCCAAGATGAAATTATTAAATTCAGCAACGGCAGTCAGGATATGGCAACGACAATTTCGAATATTGATGCCTCAACGAATCAATTGCTGCAGGACTGGCATACTGCTAATCCGTAAGGATCCAATATTTCAGCTAAGGTAATTAAGCTATATTTTTTATTTCATTGAACCCCGAGGAGCTCACTTAAATGTGATCTGTTCGGGGTTTTGATTTTAATCCTCCTCTGCTTGTTCTTGTATGTCAATCTCACACCACAAAAGGAGCGTGCGTTTATAATGGAGACATTTAATTTTAAATTGGATGAACATGTCACACTTTTATGGAAGCTTGACGGTGATTCTATGTGCTTGACGGCGAAGAAGTCGGATCAAAATCTTTTATTATATCCTGACCGTGAGTTCGGTGCCGGAAGTTTCGCAACAAGCAAAAACCCACCGCATATGGCTTCCTTACGGTGGGTTTTTGCTTTGTTTTTCATCTAAACGTGCAACATTGCCATTCTTTCTTTCCCAAAACGTACTGCCGGCCAAACATCCCCGACTTGAATGAAAACGCTTCTTGCTGGGGCAGATTGTTTGTACATTAATATCAATATCCCCACGATCTATTAATTGCCACTCACTTGCAAGGAACGTCTGAAATACCTGATCGCTATCGCGGAGCATTTTTTACATAATGAGGGGCGTCACGAGCCCCTAATTGACCAATAAATGAAAAACAGACCGATTTGAAATAGATATCGGTCTGTTTTTTACACAGGAATGGAATAAATCACAATATTGTAGCTATCTAATTTAAAAACAACATATCAAGCAATGGAACGTACCACTCCATTATTGTTATAAATGAACTCATCTGGATCAATCGCTAATTTTAAATCTGAGAAGCTCTAAGCAAAGTACCAAAGGCAACTTTTACTTCCAATCGGCCGCCAGGGGTTGACCGTTGGGTGTCGTGGGTTGAGGGCGGGCGTATCAGGCGCGGTCTCGGTTTTAGTCTTCGATTGCCTGATAGACCGTGGTCCAGAAGTCGTGGATAACCCGCGCTGAATCTGGGGTGGTCATCCCGACCTGGGTGATCAGGATTCCGATGAGCTGATTTTCCGGGTCGGCGTAGGTCGAGGTGCCGCTTCCGCCGTCCCAGCCGAACTGGCCGATGGGCGCGTAGTCGCCGCGGTAGGTGCGCACTGCCATCCCCATGCCCCAGCCACCGTGCTGCCCTTGGCCGAATGATATATGGACGTTGTTAGTAGCCATTTCGTTTCGGACGGCTTGTTGCTCGGGCGTTAGGCGGTTGGAGGTCATTAGCTCAACGGCGGCCCGGGACAAGATCCGTTTGCTCCCGTGCATCCCTTTGTTCAGCAGCATCCGGAAGTAGGCGTGATAGTCGTCGACGGTGGAGGAAAGTCCGCCACCGCCGCTCTCGAACGCCGGAGGCTGGCTATGGAGTCCTCCCTTGGCTTCGTCCCACACGATGAACTCTCTGGTTTGCGGATCGGGGGCGTAGAGGGGCGGCAGCCGGTCGATCTTGCTTTCGGGCACATAGAAACCGGTGTCTTTCATGCCCAGCGGATCGAGGATACGTTCGCGTAGGAACGTTCCATACGACTGGCCCGTGACTCTAGAAACGAGCACGCCGAGTAGATCGTTGCTGATGTTGTATTGCCAGCGTTCTCCGGGCTGGTACTGCAGCGGAAGCGAGCCAAGGCGCCGCATCCACTCATCCGGATCGGGCATCGGCGGTACATTGAGCGCGAGATTCTTCTCGAGGATCGCGTTCATGATCGGAGTGCCCAGCGCCGTAAAATCCAAACCGAGCCCGAACGTGGAGGTTAGCAGATCCCGTACGGTAATCGGCCGCCGTGCTGGCACAGTATCATCTAGCGGACTGTCAGGTTGTTTCAGCACCTGCCGATTGGAAAGTTCAGGCAGCCACTGCTCTACCAGGTCGTCCAGCCGTATCCTGCACTCGTCGAGCAAAATCATCGCCGCCGCAACCGCGACTGGCTTGGACGTTGACGCCATTCGGAAGATCGTGTCCCGGCGCATCGGCGCGCCGCCATCATGGCGCATCGTGCCGATCGCTTCGACATGCGTCTCACCGCCGCGGCTGACCAGAGCGACAAGCCCAGGAATCTTCCCGGACTCGACATGCCGTGCCAGCACGTCTCTCATTCTGCGCAGTCCTGTTTCGGAGAAGCCAACCACATTCTTCATATTTTCCGACGAACTAAAATCTTCTGTTGTACTCTTTTGCATTTGGTTTCCCTCTCTTCCTTTTTTATTAGCCCTATTGTTTTAAACTACAATTCTCATTTGTTATTCATGCCTTAAAGCCCTTTGTCAAAAAGGTGTATTCGATGCATTAACGAGACTGAATATTGGCAATCACATGGTAGCTCACCTCCTGTTCTGGGTGATCAAAATCAAGATATATCCCCGCACTTAGCATAGAGCCTTATGCTCATCGGACGTTTATTCTCGATTTCATCAAATTCAATGTTACCATTATCACACCCGCTTTTTATACACCCTCATTGCAAAGAAATAGGCCACGAGCAAAATCCCGACGCACCACGCAAGAGCGACCCATATCTCATTGCCCACCGGCTGCCCTGACAGCAGCGCACGGATAGCCTCCACGATCGAGGTCACCGGCTGGTTCTCGGCAAAGGCGCGGACGACCTTCGGCATCGACTCGGTCGGCACAAACGCCGAGCTGATAAACGGCAGGAAGATAATCGGGTAGGAAAAGGCGGTTGCGCCTTCCACCGTTTTTGCGGTCAGCCCGGCAATCGCCGCGACCCAAGTTAAGGCCAGGGTAAACAATACGAGTATTCCGGCTACAGCAAGCCATGACCCTATCCCCGCCGGCGAACGAAAGCCCATAACGAGCGCTACTAGAATGATGAAGACAACCGAGATGGCGTTGGATACCAGCGAGGTCAGCACATGCCCCCACAGCACGGAGGAACGCGCAATCGGCATGGTGTGAAACCGCTCGATGATGCCCCGCTGCTTATCCAAAAACAGGCGGTAAGCCGTATAGGATATCCCGCTTGCAATTGCAATCAGCAGGATACCGGGCAGCAGGTAGTTCACATAGTTATCCGTACCGGTTTGAATGGCGCCGCCAAGCACATAGACGAACAGCAGCATCATCGCAATCGGTGTGATGCAGACCGTGATGATGGTGTCCATACTGCGGAAAATATGGCGCATGGAACGCCCGAGCATCACGCTGATATCGGTGAAGAAATGATTTTTTGCCGTCTCCATTTATATGGCCTCCTTTTTGCCGACGATGGAGAGGAAGATCTCCTCTAACGACGGCTGTTTTTCAACATACTCCACCTTTGCGGACGGGAACAGCTTTTTCAGCTCCGCGAGCGTGCCGTTTGCGATA
>NZ_JBWDNP010000023.1:0-93557 GCF_056269255.1 Paenibacillus sp. JT31N17 | reverse complement strand
AAAAAGCTTCTTGCTCATGTAATCCCTCCATTGCTTACTCCAGTATACAAAAAAGGTACCCACAGCCTGAACGCCTTTTTTCAAAGTGTCCAGTCTATGGGTACCAGTGTAAATTGCCACCTTCTTTATTCTAACCAACAAAAATGACTCCCCCATATCAGATGGCAGTGCAAGCCATTCCAAACGACGAACGCTTAAAACTGCCGGGGACCGGCAACACGTAAGGAAGCTGATAGACAATTCGAAATAGAAGCAGGGCAGAATATGAAAAAACTGCCCTGATCTTCTTATTACCCCATTGATTCTCGATTCTATTTTATCCTACCGACTCCGCATATCCGATATCCCGGAAAAGCTTCCGTTCGGTACAGCAATGCTCAAGTGTTTTCATAACGTCTTCGGGTATACCCTCCGGATAAATGTGATCCAGATCCATTAACAGCGCCCCGACTACCGGTTCGAACCGCGCGTTTATACAGTATGCCCCGGGTATTTTTCCCTTGAGGTGTTTTTCAATAAGTTCCTGAATGATGTTGTCGCCCTTACACACGCCTCCCGAAATGACCACAGGCAGCGGCCTGTCAACGATATTCAGTTTTTTTGCGGCAACCACCACATAATTAGCCAAAGCGGCGCAAAATTGATCAATGTACTGCAGCGACACGGTGTCTCCGAGACGTATGGCCTCAAAAAGCAACGGGCAGAATTCCTTATACACCGGCTGTTTGGGAGGCTCGTCTTCGGTTCGGCCCGTCGTACAGAGCATATAAAACTCCTCTACGGAGGAAAAACCCGTAAAATCCAGCAAAAGGCGCGTTAGTTCGGTTTCCGGCGCGAGACCGGCGCTGGCGTCCACCACAGCGTCCACAATGAAGCGGCCTATGGCGTCGCCGCCCTGATGTATGTTCTTTAAGTAATAGGCATACTCATAACTCTGGCCGTCCTTGTTATAGACCGCGCAGTTGGCGCCTGAGCCCAAGCAGATGACGGCGCAATCGCGCCCGATAATCTCCGTGCCGCCCCGAAGCGCGCCTATGCAGTCATTAAAGTAAGAAACATTCTGGACGCCCAAAGTCTCGCGAAGATGTCTGACTCCAAGGGGAAATTCAAACGACCAGTCCGCTCCGGAACAGTTGGCGGATACCCGATCTATTTTTGACATGGGCAATCCTGCGTCGGCGAGAGCTTTGTCCGCGGCGAAACGGATACGTACCATTTTAAATATCCGCCTTTCCATCGCTTGATATATCCATTCCTTGTCGTCTCCAAAGCCCAAAATATTGCCCTGGTGGTCGGCGATGATAGCATGGGCTTTCGTTCCACCTAGATCTACAGCTAATATCAATGACATGATTAACACTCCATTTTATTTACTGAAAAAGTTCGGCAGGTATGCGCGGTTAGCCTCCAACACACGTTTTAACAGTTCTTCCGCCACGTCATAGCCGCAGATAAGCGGATGATGCGACAAAGCCAGTACGGCGGTTTCTTAACTATAGAGACAAGCCCCCAAACTGCCCAAGACGGTTTTTGAGGGCGTTTTGTGATCGAATTCAGGGCGGCGCTTACATCGAGTCCAATGGGATTTTAGCGATGACGGCGCTTCTTACGCCATCATGCTCCTGCATGGTGCAGGCGATATACAGGAATCCTTCCTGCTCGCAGGCGCAGGGATAAAACCAAATCCCCCCCCGGCCATCGAATTCCGCAGCCCCGCCTTCGAATAACTTATAGACTTTTGTGTATTCCACCTCTCCCGGTTCGGTGAGAGCCATGCAGAGCAGACCGCGTTTAAAGTAGCCCTGATCGTTGTTGTAAATCATGTAGCGCCTGCCATCGGACAGGATGCCTGCGAACATTTTGCAGTTTCCGACCGGCATGGTAATTTTGGCCGGCTTTGACCAGCTCTCACCGTAATCCCCGCTCGTAAAAACAAAAGACGCTCCGCTTGTGGGATCGCCATGCTTGCCCTCGTCATTTCGGACATAAGCGGTGACAGCGCTTCCTTGCACGACCAAAGTGATTTCGGGGCACCGGATCTTCACGGCGCCTGGAGCGAGCGGATCATACAAGAAAGAGCATCGCCACGGCTTCGCGATATCCGAGCCCTGGCTGATGAGCACTGCCGGAAAAGCGGGAGTTTCCCCCTTCAGCGGCATCCAGACGCCGGCAATGTAATCGCCCGTATCCATCAGGATTGGGGGAGAATTGCTAAGGAACCCCCCGGATATGACGGAGACTCTTGACCAATCGTCAAGAGAAGACTGCGGAGCCTCAAACAGGTCAAGAGAAATCGACAGATTCTTGCCGCCCATCTCGGTGATCAGAGAAAACAGTTTGCCTTCGTGCACAAAGAAGCTCGCCGGCACAAAGTGCTCCTCGGCGCTGCCGATCTCGCCCACCACGTTGAATACCTCCGACCAGCTTTCCCCTCCGTCCTCGGAATAGCGCCCCCGGATCAGGGAAGAACCGCAGATTTCCGCGTCGGTGGAGTTATACCAGCCCAAATACAATCTGCCGCCGTGCGAGGTGATCGTGCAATCGTGAAGAAAGGGCAACAGATCGCGCCGTCCATCATGCGCGAGTATCCTTGTCATGCCGCTGGGATAAGGCATTTCGGATGGTTGGGGGTAAGGGAGCCCCTCCTTCCAGACGGGTAGTTTCATGCCTTCCCCTCCTCCGGCCGATTTGTCCAAAAGCCCGGATCCGGCTCATCCCCGGCGATAGCCTGCCATACGGCGTCAAATGCGCGCCCGGAGTTGCTCATCCATCCGGAACATATTTTTTTCGCGGTGTCGATATCCCTGACGATAATATTAATTTTAAGGACAATCCTTGAGCCGTCGCGGATGGAAAGGAATACGGGAACAACCCCGGTGGACGATTCGGTATACTGGGCAATATAGTCTTTCTCCTGCTCAAAGACACGCTTGTACTCCGCGCTTTTGGCGGCTACGTCCGCTTTTATCCGCGCAAGCGCCGCGTCGCCGTTCACCAAGATCCGGCCGGCGTCCGTGATTTCGTAGACGACCCCACGCAAATTCACGGCCTGGCAAACAAGTCCCTGCTCCTTGAGAGAGGTAAGCGGCAGCTTGAGATCGGTTTCCGCGACAAGGCTTGTTTCAAATAAAAAACGTGAAAGCTCTCCCACACTCAGCTGATCCATCTGCGCCAATGCGCACAGGACATACGATTCTTGGCTCGACATGACGATCCATCCTTTCTTTGTTGACAACGGTTGGGGCACGCATAGCGTTCCTCCCCTATGGTTGTAATCATAGGCATATTGGCCTTGTCGCAATTATAGGCATACACGCCCGCTCAGTCGAGGATGAATAAATTCACTCCCATCGCAAAAAACCGATTTGGGAGGAAATTTTATCATCCTTTATTATCTGAAAATTCTTAGTTAAAGTGTAAAAAACGAGATATTCTCTTTTCCGGAATTGCCGGACAAAGGCTCGCTCCATTACAACAGCATGGGAGGAATGTACGGATGAAAAAGACCCTTCTTGTCATGATGACCTTTTTACCTGAATTTCGCGCTAAACTGGAGGCGCAAGCGCCCGGGCTCGATATCGTTTACTGCGAGAAGCAGCCTCCTTCGGAAGAAGCGCTCAAACGAGCCTCCTATATCTGGGGGAACCCCAACGAAGAGCAGCTTTCCCTATGTGAGAGATTGGAATGGCTGCAGCTCCAGACAGCCGGGCATGACCAGTATGTGCAACCGGGCGTGCTGCCGAAGGGCGCTTTGCTGTGCAACTGCTCCGGCGCTTACGGGCTTGCCATCTCCGAATTTCTGCTTGCCCATACGCTCGTCCTCATGCGCAAGCTTCACCTGTACCGCGATCTCCAGCATGAGCGCAGTTGGAGTCATCTGGGACGCATCGGGATCGTAGCGCGCTCTTCCGTGCTGGTCGTCGGCATCGGCGATATCGGCGCCCGCTATGCTCAAAAAATGCATGCTCTGGGCGCGAGAGTTTTCGGCATTCGCCGGCAAGTCGACAAAAAACCCGATTATCTGAAAGCTCTGTATACTATGGATCAGATTGACGACATCCTGCCGCAATGCGACATTGTAGCTCTGTGTCTGCCGAATCACCCGGACACGGAGGGCTTATTCAGCCGCGAGCGCATCGCGAAGATGAAGCAAGGGGCTTTCCTGCTCAATGTGGGACGGGGTTCAGCCGTCGACACCGAGGCGCTCTGCGATGCCTTGGAAAGCGGCGCGCTGGCGGGCGCTGGCCTCGACGTGGTGGAGCCGGAGCCTCTTCCCAAAAGCCATCGCTTGTGGAATATCAGAACGGCGATGATCACTCCCCATTGCGCCGGCGGTGATGAATTCGGTGAAATCTATCCTTCCATCATCGAGGTCTGGTTTGAAAACCTGCGCCATCTGCAGGCGGGTGAACCCCTGCTTAACCGTGTTGACACTGAAACGGGATATCGCGTGTAAATTGCGAGCCGACCCTTGCCGCCCGGAAGCACGCGCTGGAAGTCGAATAGATCCCGTGTGCCGGATTTGACGCTTATGGCGGAAATGAAGAATCAGATGCCCTTGTAAACCTCTGCAATACTCCACATCACGCGCGCAGTGCTGCACACCCATACTTCCTTATAGGTGCAGTTGTTTTGCATGGGCATGTATGGCTCGTCATCGTTTTCGAAAGTCTCGAAGCCGACAGGCACTGCGCCCACAGGTTGGCCTGCAAAGCCGCCGTAGAGCAGAGGATAATCATAGCCTTCTCCATACATGGTGCTCATGGCGAAGGGGTTGAAGCCCAGAACATATTCCAGTTGCCTGGCCGCTATGTCATAAAGCTCGCGGTCGCCAAGGAACCTTGCCAGGGTGAAAACGTTTTTGGCCTTGCTCAGTAAGGTCGCATGAAAGCCACGGAACTGGTAGGACACCGGAAATCTGCGCAGATACGTGTTTTCGTTCAGCTTGATCCCGTTTTTCACCTGTGCATTATATTCTTCAATCGTCGGACCGCCAATGTCCTTTGACCCCTCGTGCGACATCTTGGAATAATCGGTGTTGCCGACTTCGTATACGCCTGCCGGCAATATGCCGTAGGGCTCCATTACGTGTGCGGTTTCCTTGATGTAGTCGGTGTAAGCATCCACGCACTGCCTCCACAACCCAGCATCTGGGTGATCCGGCGCGTCGACGAGCAGCAGTGTGAAGCCCTTCATGAAGAAATGCTCATAACTGCGGTGGTAAAAGCTGATGGGCCTTTTTTTATCACGATCTTCGTAGAAGTAACCGTACAGCGGAAGGGAAAAGTCCGTCCTGCGCTCCAGCTGCTGGCATTGGGCCAGCTGCCGCGCACGGTTCGCCGCCGCGTCAAGAAAGCGTGTCTCGCCAGTCACGCGGTAGAGCATGGCGGCGGCGGAAGTGGCCACTGCGATACGCTCAGACATCAAACTGTTATCGTTCGAAGCTGCAATCGTATCTTCGGCAAAGAAAAAGTCTTCACTGGCGCACTTGACACACCAGTCGTAGAAATTTCTGTCCCATTTGTAAAACGGCGCGCCGTAGGCGCAGGTATAGGCGGCGGTGTAGTTATGAATGGCGGTATTCTTCGCCTCCCCCGTCATGTCGTCCTTATCGCCGCGGTAATTCTTGGTCCAGATGCCCTTAGTGAGGCTGGTATGGCGGTAGCCGTCGCCAAAACGGGTGCGCATCGCCCAGTTCAGTCCCCAGCGGGCTTCCTCCAGTACGCGGTCGGAAAGGTCCGGCTGCGTTTCACGGGTGGCGTCGCCGAGGTCCAGCATGGCGACAATGACATCTGCGGTTTTATCTATAGCCTGCGATAAATCTGCAGCATCATGCCAGCCGCCATGTACTGGTATAGTGCGCCCGTCAGGGTGTTTGCAGAAGGTATCGAGGTGGCATTCGATGTGAAGCTCCGGTACTTCGAAGCCGCAGCGCTCGGTGAAGAAGAAGCTAAGGCTCTTCCAGGCGGCGGCGAGAAATGCGTCCGGGCCGATGGGAAAGGCTTTTGAAGTGAAATCCCCTGCAGTAATAGTATAGAAGCCGGGTGTTTTAAAACCGGAGAAATCCACAAGGCCAAAGCCGTTTTCGCATGTCGTTACTTTGCCGGTATACACGGCTTTACCCTTGTCATCGGCCAATGAAAAGGTTTCAGCATCGGAGCCCTGTACCAGCGCCTGTTTGCGCGCATCACTCAGGTAGCCGCTGTGACAGTAAGCTATGGTACCTGATGGAAGGTCCCAGCCGCGGCTCTTTTCGGGCTCTACCGTTTCAATCCGCAAATCGTCAATATAAAGGGACATGCTGTCCGAGGCATTCATGGGTGAGCCGGGCAGGAAAGTGTATACCGAGATGCCGGTGACATTGTCGCGGTAGATATCGGGGAGCTCCCAGATAATCTGTGTCCACTGGCCGGGCGTCATGTCAGCGTGATGCATGCCCTCAAAACGGCCGGGCACGGGCATGATGTGCTCACCCTCATTGTGCAGTGCCACCAGAACAAATTGGTTGGAAAAACCGGGAGAGTCCACATAGACCCATAGTGAGATGCGGTTGTACTCATACAGGTTTTCGTGCTGCAGCGGAAATAATATGCCGGGTTCGTCATATCTGCGGTTGTTTGGTCTTTTAACGGCGGTTGAAGTGGGTGTGTCCAGCCGGACGCTTCCCTTGCCGGATATGGTCTTTGTAAAATCCCTGTGTATGGTGCCTGGGCCCTTTTGGATCAGGGTATCAAAATTTTCGCACAGTTGAAGCTCACGGGACTTTAAAATGGGCTTCTTGCGCCAGCGTTCATAAGCGGAGTCCGATTCGTCCACTTTCATGGACCTGCGGATGTACCGGCTCTCCTTGAGCTGATCGAGTAGAGGTTGATACATTGTAAAACCACCTTTCTTTTTGTTAAATCCGGCCGTACGTTTCAAAAGGGCGATCGATCGGGCCGTTCGTGAGAAAAACAGCCCATTGATTCGGCGAAATCGGATCATTGCGGTATTGTTGCACAACAACGACGTTAATCGGGTTTCAGCGGTTAGAATGATTCATTCGAAATTCAGGCTATTCCAGCCCCATATCCCGCTTCAAGTACCGAATGAGCTCCTGCTCCCGGGCCTTGGTCATTTGCGCGGAAAACGCTTCGTCCCACCCGTAAAAGCCGGCGCCGGTTTTTAGCCCGTACTTGCCGCTGTCAACCAGCGCGCGCATAGCGTCGAGCGATTGATCGGCCTTGCTCAAATCGGCGAACAAATAGCCCGAAATGGCGTCAAACACTTCAAGACCGCCCATGTCGGCCGTCATGAACGGACCGGTTATGGGGAGCCGGCGGCCGAGGCTGTACGTCACGGCGGCGTCGATATCCTCCATGCTGGCGATGCCCTGCTCCAAAATATACTGCGCCTCCCGGAGCAGCGCATACTGAAGCCGGTTACCGACCGATCCGAGCACATCCTTTTTCACGAGAATCGGTTTTTTGTCCATAGCCCGCAGCAGCTGCATCGCCCGATCCGCCGTCTTGTCGTCGGTTCTCTCCCCGCGTACGACCTCGACGAGAGGCAGCAAATGCGCAGGATTCCAAAAGTGTGTGACGACCATCCGCTCCGGCCGCTTCATCCGCTCGGCAATCGCCGTTGGGCTTAGCCCGGACGTATTGCTCGCCAATACAACGCTTTCATCGCACAACGCATCCAGCTGTCCGTAAAGCTGCCGCTTCAGCTCCAGCTGCTCGGGAATCGACTCGATAACGAAGCTCGCGTTCGCTACAGCGTCCGGCACCGAAACCGTTGTGCGGATGCGCCCGCGCACCGCCGCAATGTCCTCCTGCTTGATCAGACCGTTGTCTGCCAGCAACGCCAGCTTGTCGCAAATTCCTTTGTCCGCGCGCGCCAGACCGGCTTCACTGTTCCCCTGCAAAACGACCGAAAAACCGGCCCATGCCGCCGTCAGCGCGATGGAATGGCCCATCAGCCCTGAGCCCAGCACGCTTAAGTTTTCTCCCAAGTCCGTTCCCCTCCTTGCTTCTTCCAAATACTACATGTTCAAGTACGCAAGAAGAAACGGCTGTCGCCGTCCTTTGGTGGCACAGTAAGTTTCTTCCCTCAGACCTTATAGAAATGAATAAATGTGAAACTTATAAATTCTATAAGGTTAAGAAGAAACGGCTCTGCCGTCCTCTGGCGAAAGAGTTAGTTTCTTCTTCAAAAATAGAAGCAAAGTATGACGGAATTTTATACATTCTTATATTTCAAGAAATCGTGCCAAAATGTTTTTCTCCTGGCGAACAGGACGAGCGGCTGAAAGCCAAGCCCGTCCGTTCCCCGGCGCGCAAGTAATAGATTTTGTACGAATCATGCGCATGGGATTTTGGCTATCAACCCAACAGTTCCTTCCGTGCATCCGCAATCGATGTCGCCAGGATGTCTATAAGCGACTCCACCTGATCCTTCTGAATGGTCAAAGGAGGACATAGGGCTATGATGTCCGTATTATCGATCGTGATCGCGCGCGTGATCAGACCTTTTTCCTTCGCCTTGTCGAATACGAGCTGCGCAGCCTTCTTGGCTGCCGGAAACGCCAGTTTGTCCGCCTTGTCTTCGACGAGCTCAACCGAAGCGAGCAGCCCCCGGTACGTGACGTTGCCTACAATATCCGAATCCCCCTTCAACTGCTCCAGCCCGGCGCTAAGAACTTGGCCCATGGCGGCAGCATTCACGACCAGATTTTCCCGTTCGATGATCTCCAGATTTTTAAGCGCCACTGCGCAAGCGGTCGGATGTCCGCTATAGGTATATCCATGAGGCAATACCGCAGTTGACAGCTCCGCAAGCTCCTTATGCAAGCCGTCGTTCAAAATCACGCCTCCAAGCGGAACGTACCCGCTCGTAATCCCTTTCGCGAACGTCATCAGGTCGGCAACCACACCCTCGTGCTCCATGCCGAACCATTTCCCGGTTCGTCCGAAGCCGGTAATGACCTCGTCGGCGATCATCAGAATGCCGTACTTGTCGCAAAGACGGCGGATTTCTTTCATGTAGCCGGGCGGCGGAACGATGACCCCGCCTGCTCCCTGAATCGGTTCGACAATAACCGCCGCCACTGTGTCAGGACCTTCCCGGAGAATCGCCTCCTCCATACTTTGCACCGCGCAGGCGGCGCCGCCTTCGGCGCAAGATTCGCACTTGTCGCAGCGATAGCTGTATGGAGCGCCCGCTTGCACGAATCCATCGGAGAGCGGTCCGCCCATCTGGCGGAATACCGGGATGCCGGTGGCGCTCGTCGCGCCCATCGTCACGCCATGGTAGGCGCGATAGCGGGCGATGATTTTATAGCGGTTCGTCTCGCCCTTCAATTTGAAATAATGGCGAATCAATTTAAATACAGTATCGTTCGATTCCGAGCCGCCCGATGTGAAATGGCAGACGTTCAAGTCGGCGGGCGCGAGAGACGCTATTTTCTCGGCCAGCAGGATGGCTGGCTCATGGGAAAACCGGTTGAAGGAGTGGCTGTAGGCCAACTTGCTCATTTGCTCCATAGCCGCTTGCGCCAATTCCTGTCTCCCGTGGCCCACATTGACGTTCCATAGGGAGGATAACCCGTCGAGATACTGTTTTCCTTCGGTATCGTACACATAAATGCCTTCGCCCCGCTGCATGATGACAGACGGTCCCTGTTCGTAATGATCCTTAATCGGGCTGGTCGGATGCAAAATATGCTTACGATCCAGTTCCATCAATCGTTGATTATCAGCCATCTTTCTTCTCCTCACGCCGAATTTATAATGAAAAGGGTACAATTCAACCCATTGCTGCTCTCTTTAATTCAAACGACGAAGCCTTTCCCGGATCGCTTCCCCGACCTCTTGCGTCGATGCCGTTCCGCCGACATCCGCCGTACGAATCCCGCTTTCCATGACATCTTCGATGACCTGAAGAAGCGCGGTTCCGAGTTCCTCTTCGCCAAAATAATCGAGCATCATCTTCGCCGTCCAAATCTGGCCGACGGGATTTGCGATGCCTTTGCCGTATATATCAGGCGCGGAACCGTGTACCGGCTCGAACATGGATGGATATTTGCCGTCCAAATTGATATTGATGGAAGGGGCGATTCCGATGCTTCCCATAATGGCTCCCCCAAGATCGGTCAAAATATCGCCGAACAAGTTGCTGGCCACCACCACATCGAACAGCTGCGGACGGCTGACAAAAAACGCGGCAAGCGCATCGATATGATACGAGCTGGTTTTCACTTCGGGATAGTCGGTCTGCACTTCCTTGAAAATCTGATCCCAGAACGGCATCGTATGATAAATCCCGTTCGACTTGGTCGCACTCGTCACATGTCCTCTTCTTTTCTGCGCCAACTCGAAGGCATAGCGCATCGCCGCTTCGGACCCTTTGCGCGTAAATACAGCGTTCTGGATCGCGACTTCATCCTCGCCTTGATGAATTCTCCCGCCAATCTCGCTGTATTCTCCTTCGCTGTTCTCCCGAACGACAACCAGGTCGAAGTTTTTGGGGTTCACCAGCGGCGATGCGACGCCTTTTAATTGCTTGGCCGGGCGGAGATTGATCGTCTGGCGGAAGCCTTTGCGGATTTTGAGCAGCAATCCCCAGAGCGAGATGTGATCCGGCACCAGCCGTGGATCGCCGACTGCACCGAGAAAAACGCCATTAAAGCCCGCAAGTGTGTCCAACCCGTCATCCGGCATCATTTTGCCCGTCTCGCAGTAGTATTCGCAGTTCCACGGAAACTCGGCAAAATCGAAACGAAGACCGCCGTGAATCTGTGCGATGCAGCGCAGCACTTCGAGCGCTTCCGGCATCACTTCCTTGCCGATGCCGTCGCCCGGCAGGACGGCGATTTCTAAAACGTTCACGTTGTTAACCCTCCACTCCCGCTCCCTATTTCCCTGGGATCCGGTTTATTTGGTGTTTACCAGCAGTATCTTCTCGTAAGGAACGTAAGGGAAGCCGAGATCTCTTGCGACCGGAGCGCAGGTGACCTGTCCTTCCGTTACATTCAAGCCTTTGGCCAAGGCAGGATTCCCGTTCACCGCGCTTGCCAATCCCTTGTCCGCGATTTCCAGGACATAAGGCATCGTAACGTTGGTAAGTCCGATGGTGGAAGTCCGCGACACCGCACCCGGCATGTTGGCGACCGCGTAATGAACAACGCCGTGCTTGATATAAGTAGGATTGTCATGCGTCGTCACGCTGTCGACCGTTTCAAAAATACCTCCCTGGTCTACGGCGACGTCGACGATGACGGAGCCGGGTTTCATCGTCTTGACCATTTCTTCCGAGACGAGTCTGGGCGCTTTCGCACCGGGAATGAGTACCGCTCCGATGACCAGATCCGACTCCTTCACGCATTCCGCGATGTTCGCCGGATTCGAGATCACCGTGTTCACGGATTTTCCGAACAGATCATCCAGCGCGCGAAGCCGATCAGGATTGGAATCGATAATTGTGACTTCTCCGCCGAGCCCGATCGCGATTTTGGCCGCATTCGTTCCGACGACGCCGCCGCCGACAATTGTCACCTTGCCGCGTTTGACTCCCGGGATGCCGGACAATAAAATTCCGATTCCTCCGTGCGGCTTTTCCAAAAATTGCGCGCCGATCTGCACCGACATTCTGCCGGCCACTTCGCTCATCGGGGTAAGCAGCGGCAACCTCCCGCCTGTCTCCACCGTTTCATACGCAACAGCGGTTACGCCGCTATCCACGAGAGCTTGGGCAAGCTTGCGCTCGGCTGCCAAATGCAAATACGTGAACAGAATCAGCCCTTCTCGAAAATACATGTACTCGGGCGGCAGCGGCTCCTTGACCTTGAGAATCATCTCCGCCTGCGACCAAACATCGGACGCCGCCGCGATCTGCGCTCCGGCCTTCGAATAATCCTCATCCGCAAAACCGCTGCCCGCTCCGGCGCCCGACTCGACGAATACCTGATGACCTCGTCCGACCAGGCTCAACACTCCGGATGGCGTAATGGCGACACGATTCTCATTATTTTTGATTTCTTTTGGAATCCCGATAATCATGGTGAATCCCCTCTCATTGACGGGCGTGCGTTATATTATGGTTAATCACGATCAACTTCATTTCCGTCAATTCCTCAACGGCATATTTGACTCCCTCGCGGCCCATGCCGCTGTCTTTCACGCCGCCGTAGGGCATTTGGTCCACCCGAAAAGAAGGTGTATCGTTGAGCATCACACCTCCGACATGCAGTTTTTTTGCCGCGCTGAAAGCATTATGCATGTTCGAGGTATAAATGCCGGCTTGCAGTCCGAAGCGCGAGTCGTTGACGTAATTCACGGCCTCCTCAACGGATTTCACCTTATTGATTAGCACGACAGGCGCAAAAGCTTCCTGGCAGGAAACTTTCGTCTTCAGATCGACTCCGAGCAAAACCGTAGGCAGAACAATATTGCGTTCAGCGGTTCCCCCTGTGGCGATCACCGCACCGTTCTGTTTGGCTTCCTCAATCCAGCTCAACGTTCGCTCGACGTCTTTCCGGCTGATCAAGGCGGAAAGATCGGTCCTTTCGTCCAGCGGGTCTCCGATGGTCAGCTTGTGTGTCGTTTCTACGAACTTGCTGACAAACGTGTCGTAAATCGCTTCATGAACGTAAATCCGCTGCAGCGAAATGCACACCTGCCCCTGGAAACTGAACGAGCTGATGACGCAACGGTCAATAATTTCGTCGATGTCAACGTCCCGATCGACGATCAACGCCGAATTCGAGCCGAGTTCCAAGGTTGCCCGCTTTAACCCCGCTCTGCTGCGAATTTCCATTCCGACTTCCGGACTTCCCGTAAACGTCACGGCTTTGATACGCGGGTCCGTCACGATCTTGTCGCCAACTGTCCTTCCACTCCCCGTCACAACATTTAATGCTCCGGCGGGAAGACCGGCTTCAGCAAACAATTCCGCCACGAAAAACGAACTTAACGGGGTTTGCGAAGCGGGTTTCAAAACGACCGAATTGCCGGCTGCAATCGCAGGCCCGACCTTATGGGCGACAAGATTCATCGGAAAGTTGAATGGCGTAATGGCGCCGACAGCTCCCAGCGGCTCCCTGACGGTGTAGGCTGTCCGGTTTTCCCCGCCGGGCGCGGCGTCAACCGCGATTTGCTCACCGTGAATGCGCCTTGCTTCCTCCGAGGAAAACTTATAGGTCATGATCGTACGCTGCACTTCCGCGCGGGCCATGGCAAGCGGCTTGGCGGCTTCCGCGGCAATCAGCCGGGCCGCCTCCTCGGCTCGCTCGGTCAGGAGCGATGTAACTTTACCCAAAATTTCGGCTCTCTGATGGCTCGACATCGCAGCCATGGCCTTAGCGGCACGATCGGCGGCGGCGATAGCAGATTCGGTCTCCTGTATCGTAGCTTGAGGAATTTCAGCGATCGTCTCCTCTGAGTAGGGCGATTTCAGAGTCTCGTAGTTTTGAGCTTCAACCCACCTGCCATCAATGAATAACTTCTTTCTTCCGCTCACTCCACATCGTCCCTTCGGGGTAGTTGGCCGTTCCACCATTCATAGCAGCAATTTTCATGTCAATATTACCCCCAGTTGCAGATTTATTATCCTGCAGCCGGGGGCTTCCTGTTTATTATCTGTTTTACCGGATCAATCAAATGGGAAGGTGTTTTTGACTTTTCTGTTTACATCCTATTTTTTCTTCATCGCGGTAAGCTCGTCCAGAACAGGCTGAATCAGTGGCATCTTTGCTTTGACCCAAGCTTTCCAGTTGGCCTCTACATCAGGTCCCTTCAGAACAATTCCCGCTAATTCTGCATTGAGGTCCATGACAGCGCGGGTACGCGCGGGTGAATTATAAAAGTATACGTCCGGGTCGAGTTTCGCAAAAATCTCGGGATTATTGAAATCAATGACCTTGGCTTTCTCAATATACTGATTGAGGCCTTTATCGCGCCAAATCTGCGGCAATGTCGGATTAACCAACTGATAATCGTCGCGCAGACGGACCAGGTTGGGCCATAAGTCCTGGATACTCTTGTATTTGTCGGAAATTTGGATGTCCCCGTTCAAGTTAGTAATCGTGCCGTCGGGCTTTGTTTCCCAGTCAGTGCCTTCAATACCCATGTTAATGAGTTTCTGCCCTTCCTCGGAAGCGGACTCGTCGAGAATGTCGAGTATCCGTTCAAACTTGGCATCATCCAGTTTCGGGTTGAATATAAGACTACCGGCGAAGTTGGGGGCTTCACTGCCCCGATAAGTGCCCTTGTCATCCGTAATAAACGCAAAGTTCAACGCCTCGTCAGGATCAACGTCTAAATTCGTGCTCATAAAGCTGGCCTGCCGGGTGCCCACGGAGCCCATACCTGAGGAGGCATTCATCGCAGCAACGCCGGCGGTACTCAGTTGCGCTTCCGTTTCCCTTCCGCCTGGCAGATTGTAGAATTCAGGATGCAATAGCCCCTCGTCATAGGCCTGCCGCCACAGCTTCAATCCTACCAGGATATCCGGATCGGCGAGTCCCCAATGAAACACTCCGTCAGCGTCCTGATAGAACTGAGAGACATCCCGGTAGTGTGTAGCGTTGGGGTGTATGAAGAGATGAGGAAGGTCCGATGTGGGAAAGATAATAGGAATCAGCGCCTTGCCTACTTTGCCGGGATCCTGTTGCTTGACCTTCCGCGCGATATCCATGAGTTCAGTAATGCTGTAAGAATCCTTTACTTCGGCGCCAACGGCACGGAACCAATCTGCGCGGTACCACATTCCCGAGTTGTCGATCAGCGTGTCAAGCGGATAGTTGTCACCCATGATAGGCTTAAACAGAATATTGTCACTGCCCACTTGATCCGAAACGTATTTGGCAATTCCTGTCGCATCTTGGGACGCGGCGAGGTTCGGCCACTTCTCACGCCAGCCTTCAGGCAATTCCTTAAGCAGTCCCTGCTTTACATAGGATACATACTCTGAATGATTATAGTTCCAGCTCCCGATATCGGCCATATCGCCGGAATTGATCCAGATGCGAAATGTTTCACTGTTGTTATTGGATGCTACCGGCCTGATTTCCCAATCAAAGTTGAACTTATCCTTCCAAATTTTTGCAAAATCATCGTCGTTTACGTCAAGGTTATTACTGCCGACGGCATACGAAATTGTCATATGCTCGGCATACTTATTTTGTTCTTGCCCCGTGGCTCCCGACGGCGCCGGTGCGGATGCGGCCGGGGATGCGGTCTCATTTGACGAACATGCTGAAACAACACCGGCCAGCATGACCGTCACAAGCAGAGACGTGAGTGTTTTTGTTTTTTTCATAAAAAAATTATCCTCCCTTTTTTTTATCTATTACAATTCGGCGCAATATTGTTATTTTACCGCGCCGACCATAATACCCTTCACAAAGTATTTTTGCAGGAACGGGAAGAACAGCATAACCGGAAGCATGGTACATATGATAGCGGCCGTTTTTACTCCCATAGCGAAATTTGACGCCAGCTCGATCGTGTTCCCGCCGGTTTTCACCATGTCCATTTGCGCATCGATTACAATGCTTCGCAGCACCAGTTGCAGCGGTTGAAGCTCCCCTCTTTGCAAAAAAAGCATAGGGTGAAACCATTCATTCCAGCGGTCAACTGTGTAGAACAAGGTTATTGTGGCAAGTACGGGCGCGGACAGCGGCAAAACAATATTGGCAAGAATCCGCCATTCCCCCGCTCCGTCTATCCTCGCTGATTCCATAAGCGAATCAGGCAGGGCTTTGAAAAAATTGTGCATGAGAATCATGTAAAAGGTACTCACTGTGTTTGCCAGAACAACAGCCCATAAATTATTGGGCACCAGGTGCAGATCCTTCATTAGCATATACAAAGGGATGATTCCGCCGTCAAAAATCATAGCGATCAACACAAAGTAGAAGATGAATTTGCGCCCGGGAAAATTTTTGCGGCTCATCCCGTAAGCAAAGCTGGTGGTCAGAAATAAACTGAGCGGCAACGACATTGCCAGGAGCTTAAATGTAGTAAAATAACCGCTCGCGATGCGCCCGTCCTCAAATATCCGTTTATACGATTCCAGCGTCGGTTCCATTGGGAAGAGAAGCAACGGGGTTTTAATGTATTCGGCCTCTGATGTAAAGGAAATGACGACAACGCTGAAAAACGGAAACAAAACTATTAATCCCCATATAATCAAAATAGCAGGAATAAGATAATCGCCTATCGTCTTTCTTTTCAAGCTTTTAGTTGATTTCATATGACCCTCGCCTCCTCTCTAGCCCATTAAGCCATCTTTACCCATCAGCTTTGCGATGCGGTCAGCGGCCAATAATAATGCCATATTAATTACGGAACGGAAAAGGCTTACCGCCGTTGAGTAAGAAAAATCCGGCGCGCTTTGGAATGAGATTTTATAAATATACATATCCAAAGTTTCAGCTACGCCGCGTACCGCGTCATTGCTCAGATTGAAAATCTGATCAAATCCTGTGGACATCAGACCGCCCATGGTGAGGATAAACATAACAATGATCGTGGGCATAATACCGGGCACCGTAATGTGGAACATTCTTTGAAACCGGTTTACCCCATCAATGGCCGCGGCCTCGTATTGCTCTGCATCAATGCCAGATATGGCCGCCAGGTAGATGATTGCCCCCCAGCCTGAACTCTTCCAGATCTCAGTAATGTACAGCAAAGGGACAAAAATGGATTCATTTCCTAAAAAATTAAAAGATTTAAGGCCAAACGCCTTAATAATGCCGTTAACAAACCCGTCGTAAGACAAAATAGTAATCAGGACGCTTGATAGTACCACCCATGATAAAAAATGCGGAAACGTGAGTATCGTTTGCAAACTTTTTTTCATCCTTAGGAAAATCACTTCATTTAAAAGAAGGGCAATCACAATTGCCATCGGGAACTGAAAGACCATTCTTCCCAAGTTGATTTCCAAGGTACGAACTACCGAACGTATAAACGCCTGATCCACAAATATATATTTGAAGTTCTCCATGCCAACCCACGGGCTGCCCCATATTCCGCCGCTCACCCGATAGCTTTTAAAAGCTAAGGTAAGTCCACCCATGGGTCCGTAAACAAAAATGATGTACCAGATAAAGCCCGGAGCCAATAAGGTATAAACCATCCTGTATTTCCAAATCAATCTCAAAAGGTTTCTGAATTTTTGTGTTTGCGTTCTTTCCGTAAATGAGGTGCTCAATACTCTGGCCTCCTCCTATTGGTTATTTTTCCTCAAGCTCAGTTATAAACGGTATTCCGCCGCCTAAATAATCCAAAGCCATCTGGGCCGCGCTGTCCGCGCCGTCAACCTGTGGACATACCAGGCTGGAATTAGGGTATTCCTGCAAAAAGAGCCGCCTGTACTCATCCGCAAAGATCGCTGAATCATGAAATACGCTCCCCCACATTCCACACACAAAAGCGGATTCTTTTTCAAATTCCAGCTTCTGAACCACTTCCCGCGACACATTGACGAGTTCCCTGGCACCTTTGCGCAAAATATCCACGGCAGCCTCGTCGCCATCGATTGCCGCGCTATATACCAGAGAAGCCATTTCAGGCTTAATCAGATTGCGTCGGAGGCTGTTTGCGCACTTAATCAGTTTGTTTGAGTCAAATCCGTGGAAGTGTTCGATCATATTCGTAACCAATTTTGTCGTGGGAACGCTTTCATCCACCCACCTTGACATATGCTTAAGGGCCATAACGGCGAGCCACTGAGCGGAGCCTTCGTTGCCCATAATGGTGAGAGGATATCCTCCTGAGCGCGTTATTTTTCCCGTTTCATTCCGACCGACCACAATAGAACCCGCGCTTGAAATTGCCACGACGCCGACGCCTCCCGTCGCCCCGTATAGCGCTACCTTTCCGTCGTTCATACAGAAGATGGGACAAGGAAAGCCCAGTGCTGCGTAAAAACTCTCTACGACTAAAAGGTCTCCGGACGAATCAATGCCCACCGCGCCGACGACAACGCATTTGCAGTCTTCTATTTTAGCGCCGAAATCATTCAAAAGAGCTTCGGTCACTTCGGATACTAAGCGTTCGGCTTTTTTCTCTCCTACTATTTTGCGGTTGATCGCGCCTCTCGATTTTTCCGCCAGCGTCCTCCCTTCCAAATCCATTGCTTTAATTACATATTTTGTCATTCCGTCGTCTACGCCGATTACGTATTTCATACAGAACCATCACTTCCCCGAATCCGATGTCTTAGTGTCCATATCAGAAGTTATTGAACGTATGGCAGGGTGGCGGACTATCCCCAGCTCCTGGGTTAGCAGAGACGATATAAGCTGTCCAAAATAAATATCCACGAACGGCGACATGAATTTACTGTCTCCCGCGTTCAACCGAAGTATATGATCTCCCTGCATGGAACCGGTTCGATCAATAATGTAACTGTTTTTGCTGGCCTTGCGGGTGATGTCCGCCATTTTTTCCATCCGGACGCTGTCTTTGTCTCCAGAATTGAAGAGGAATAAGGCGGTTTCCTCATTTATACAAATAGGCGGGCCATGCAAGAATTCCTCAAACTCATATCCGGCGCTGGGTAAGCAAAGGGTTTCCAACACTTTCAGCGCGTCTTCCTCGCCCACGGCCGCCGCCGGTCCCTTACCCACAAACAGGAAATGCCGAGCTGTTTTCAGATCGTCTAGATGAGCGCGGTAAAAGTCCTCGCACGCCTCCAAGTTTTGCTCGCCATATCCTATCGTTTCTTCCAGCAGTCCGATTTCTTTGCCATACCCCGCCTCGCTTAAATTCCCGCATAACAGCGCAGCTTCGAGCGTGGCAAGGTATAGGCAAAGCACCGTTCCTGTAACACCTCTGGTTTTTGGGCCCACAGTCTCGTCGCCCACCGAGATGTCTACATAAAAATCCGCCATGCGCGCAACGGGATTGTCAACGCCCGCTGTAAACGATACGGTCTGGACTCCGCCTCGCAGCTCTTCCAGCAAAGCCACGGTGTTAGACGACTTGCCGCCCTGAGAGACCGCCAGAACAAGCGGGCGCGAACCTCGGATGACCGGCGGATTGCTGGGCGGCGCGCAGGTTATTTCCACCCCCAGGATAGTTTCCATATATTCACTTGCCGCTTTGCAGGCATTCAGGCTGGAACCGCTTCCAATCAGGTAAATCCGATCCGGTTTGTGTTCGTTATAAAAATGTGCGAAACCCCCGACTATTTCCTTTCTTCCAGAAAGCAGTCTCTCCATATATGAAGGCTGGCTGCGATAATATCTGTACATCTCCCGCAACATATCATGATACTGCTGCATTGCCTGTTCCATAAGAATCGTCCTTTCGATTGGTTGAATTTCATGATTTCATCTTAATTTTCAACCGACTTTATTGTAAAGGATGAAAAAACTTGCGATTTTCCCTTATCTCCAATAACTATTAAGTTTTTCACTGGTTAAGTTTTACACTGGTTTTGATGATAATAAACTGATAATATTGAGCATGTTTTGTGCATTTGGCCTAATTAAAGCATTATTAATTGGAATTTTATGCTAACTTCTATTTGTCAAGTATGAATTTTCATTAGACTTTTTAGATCTATATTAATAGAATAGAATTTATTTTGGAGCCATCCCGCCTTCAAATCGTTCATCTTTCCTGTAAACGCTTCCAGATTGGTTTACTCTCTTTAACCAGCGCAACCTGCTGCCTACACAACTTCGTCAGGAAGGTGATCTCATGAAGACGACTGTTAACCCTATAAAAGTTCTAATTGTGGACGGATCGGAACAAACGCGGAATAAGCTGACACGCATTATGGCTAACAATCCGGCTATTGTTCTGGTAGGTTCTGTTGGTAACGGGTATGAAGCGGTGGCTTTCGCCGCCAATAACGCCCCTGACGTTGCTGTAATGGATATTGAAATAGAGTCCAGACTCGCGGGGCTTTACGCTATGCGCGAGATAATCAAGCTGCGGCCAAATACCAAGGTTATCATCTATACAGTCCAGAATTCCGACTATTACATCTCCAACGCGTTTCTATTCGGCGCGTCCGACTACCTCATAAAAGGGGTCTCTGAACCCGATTTACCCGACACCATAATACGGGCTGCGCAAAACCGCTCTATCATACACCCGGAAGCCGCGGAGTATTTGAGGAAGGAATATATCCAGTTGAAAAACGCCCAAGAGAACCTTTCTTATACTATTCAGGTAATTCTGAAACTCACCCCGTCAGAAATGGATATACTGCACTTGTTGCGATCCGGCATGAAGTATAAGGAAATAGCTGAAGTCCGTTTTACTGAAATGACGACATTGAAGACCCATATTTCAAACCTTTTAAGGAAATTTGACAAAAAGAGTGTTGTAGAGCTGCTGGAAACCATTGAGCATACAGGGTTCTTTTTGCTGATAGACAAATAGAAGCAGGGCAGAATATCAAAAAAACTGCCCTGCTCTTCTTATTACCCGATTGATATGCTCCCCCGGCCTCAGTCCCATGGAATTCAGGACCAAGGCCGCTTAAGCGTTCTTTATTTATTTTTTTGTACTGTCTACTTGACGGGGTACAGTTCAGAATCCCAGTAACAAGAGAGGTGGACCAATGAAAACCGAAAAAGGGCAATAGTTCTTCATATGTTGTCAAAAATCCAGGTGCGCTGCCATGTATTGCTTTGACCCGGCGCAAGCTCCAGCTTGTGGAAGGTTTCTACGCTTACTATATGATCTGCGCACCACATCGTCATGCCGCAGATATCAATCTCGTCCTTTACGTCTACACGGGCGCCGGAGGCTTCATTTATCATCGACCATTCAAATATTTTGGAGCTGCCTATTTGTATCTCTTCCAGCGTCACCTTTGCAGAGGCAGGTGAAGGTGAATATTGCGCAAAGGTAAATCCATGGCCATCACCTTTTATATGCCCGTTTAGCACGTCTTTCCCCATATCTTTGATCGAATCCATTCGTATCTTGTAATCCGGCCCAAGGGCCATTGAGTTTATTGAAAGGAAATTATGGCAATATTCGCGCATGCTTATCGGCTTTTCTCCCTCGTTCTTAACCGTGATTTGCATGATGAGCATGTTATCCTTAACCGATATATCTTTCTTTTGGCTTATTGCATAGCCAATACAAAGTTGCGGTTCCGTTATGAATCTGGCGCTGCCCTTACTTTCCTCGACACGAATGCGGTACTGCTCGACTTCGTATCTTCCCCAGAACTTATACGGTGCGTTTTCGAGCTTCTTCAAAAGACCGACGCCGAATTTGGGAAAAGTCTCACCTGTCTTTGCCTCTGCGCTGACATCGAATAAATATTCGCTGCAAAGCCCGCGTCCACCGGAAGACGGATGGGAGAGATTATTAGGCTCCGTGGCGCAGAAACGATGCACTTCATCTAGCACGATTTCGGTTATAAATCCCGCCCGGTCGAAACGCGTAGTTATATTTGGAGCTTCATTCGGGTCCGCAATCTCAACACGCAAACGATCTGATTTTATTTCAAACATCACTTCTGCTCCTTTTTATTCTTACTTTTGTGATAAAACCTTCTTCGCATAGGATAGCAGAATACAGGGTTACCATGAAATGCGACTCTCCATCCGAGTCAAAATGGGGTTGCGGTGACCATCGATATCAACACGGAATGCCATTTGCGCATCCAGAACACCAGCTTTGATGACATCTGGTTCGGACATATAAAGGAATTCTGTTCTCTTGCCCATATTCTTTTCTCCTTTCGAGCCTTAAAGAAATATTAATTGCGAAGTGTACATAACAAAATGTACTGTAATTTGAAAAAAAATAACACGACATAACCCATAATGTCGAGGATGATTATTTTCGCTGTGTTTAGGATTGTGAATAAGAATTATTTTTTTATATGCTGACACTGGCAGGTTCACTTTATTGGAATAAGATATTTTCCGGTACATATTTGAGGAGGCGTTTGAAGTGCGCGGGTGTTAAACCACAACACACCTCATTGCAATTGAAAGGAGATGGAAAACGTTATGGAACATGAGCTGTATATATCGGAAGCAATCCAACAACCCGGATCGCTGACCTAGGGGCAGTAAGGAACAGATATATTATCGAGACTGAACGTATTGAATCCGCGCGGTTTTTCTAATTACAACACCGTGAGACTCCGAAAATAAGTATTAGACTGACTCAAAAAACGAAACAGCAGCAGCCATGGACGAGAAAAAAAGTCCTGGACTGCTGCTGTTTTATTGAACAAAGGTGCCCGTTAGCATGATGCGCCCTGCTACTTAATCATGAGAACACTTGCGACGAATAATGTGGGGATTGTCATCTCAATTTCGTGAAGAAGGCCACTGATCTGCAAAGATCCGCTCTGGCAAGATACATAAGAAAAAACGAGGGAGTGTTCAGAATGATCGAAAAAGCTATGCAATTCTGCTCGTTAACTGAACAAAGGCAATCGATCATTCAAGTCAATTACTCATCCCATGGGGAATGAAGGACATGATGGCAAAAGTTGGGACGCTCAAATCCCGGAAGAAGCAGTTCGCACACGTCGGCGTTAATCGTTCCGTAGGTGGTTTCCGGTTTGTGTTTGAAGCCTTCCAAGAATGCATGTAAGATGTCGTGTTTGAACTGGTTGCGGGGAAATGCCTCGACGACTTGCTGCCGCGCTTCTGCTGAGATGAAATCGAAGTTCTTCCCGACCACATCATAACCGACGCCAAAATTCATAAGCGCCGCTTCGGTTTCCTTATATTCGACGATTCCGATGGATGTATGCAGGGCAACAGCGTCCCATACAAGCCGAACGGAATCTTCCGGGACGCCGCGACTTTTAAGAAAATCACGGGCAGCATTAGCCCCGTCGACCTCAAAGCGCTTGTCCGGGCTTCGGAATGCGGGAGTAAGGCCGAGATCGTGGAAAAGCGAACTGATATAAAGCAATTCAGAATCATATTTCATTTGATTAAGGTTACCCTTCATAGCCGAAAACAGAAATACCCGGTTCGAGTGGTTCCACAGAAGGTCGTCGGCATGCTCACGCAATAATTCAGCCGCTTCAACGGCTAGTTTACTATCAGGAATCTTTATATCAGCGATTAAATTCGTCATCAATTACTTCCTCCTTAGACTTGTTTTTAGTTTGTACATCAAGAAGACAACTGAAGGAACATATCTGTGACAATGATCTATAAAAAATTTAGGATTGCTTTTCGAGCAAACGGGCAGCGCCTTGAAGTTTGTCCGGATTCATCATGACATATACACGAGAAATGGCCGAACCGTCAGAATTTAAAGCGAGGGAGTAAACGGCGAACGGTTTACCATCAAACATCACCATAAAACTGTCATGGCCGTTGACCACTACCTTCTTGATAGTCCCATCCCGGAGATAATTAGAAATGGAATAGGTCAGCAAAGCCTGGACGCGTTTCCGGCCGGTAATCGGGTTAATGGCAGCTCTTACTTTGCCGCCGCCGTCTGTCAGCAAGATGGCGTTTTCACTAAGTAATTCCACAATGGCGGCGATATCTCCAGCGCGAAAAGCTGCGCTGAACGATGCACTAAGTGCCTGGAATTCAGGTTTTAACGGCGAAATCGGCACCCCGGCGTCGTTTTTCTTAGTGTCCAGCTTGCGTTTTCCGCGACTGAACAACTGCCGGCAATTAACCTCAGATTTACCGATCCATTCTCCAATTTCCTCGAAAGGGAAGCCGAGTGTTTCCCTCAGTACAAAGACGGCCCTTTCCATCGGCGTCAGCCGCTGCATCACGACCAGATAGGCGTAGGCGATATCATCTTTAAGCTCAAACGCCTCCTCGGGATTGCCTTCTACCGCAGTTACGATCGGCTCAGGCAGCCATGGGCCGATATAGGTGGTCTTTGCCTTGCGCGATGATTTGAGCTCGTTCAGGCAGCGATTAGTGACAAGTTTGCAAAGATACGCTTTTATATTAATGAGTTCAGATCTATTCTGTTGTTGTAATGCTACAAACACGTCCTGAACGATATCTTCGGCGTCCTGAGACAATCCGAGCATCCTGTAGGCGATAGAGAAAAGCAACGGGCGGTATTGGTCATAAAGGGCATGGTAATCATACATTTCGTCCAGTTCCAATCATTCGGGATTTGAAAGCTTTTTTGTTAGAAGCGAATAGTATCGCTCGACTGAGAATAACACGATTCAATTATAGAATTCCCCAATGTTACCATGATTATTTTAGAATCAAAACACAGCCGAACATGTTGACCAGCTGCCATATCACAATACCCGATTGGAACTATCCTGCCCGATAGTTCAATAGAATATATCAACGTTCAATATCGAATAACCTTCTGCCAATCAAGTTTGCAGTAACCGGCTTCTTTCCGATTTCTCGCGACCATACAGACAATTGACCGATGTGGTGGATCTCGTGGGCGATCACGTGCCGCATCACTTCCCCGTATTTATGGGCTTCCCGTTCCCCTTCATCCGTGATATCAATCATAATGCGGTCTTCCAGGCTATCATTCCAACCATAGACAAATGGAGCGAGTTCCACGTGGCAACGGGCGGAAAAATCTTTTATATGCTGCAAGCTGGCCACTTCCTCGAACGGAGGGATTTCAACCGCTTTTTCTTGTATTCCACCACATATCCAGCCATACTCGACTGCCACAATGTGATACAGCGTGGGAAGGATGTATCCTATGCCGCCGGTCCGTTTTTTCATCAACTCTTCCTCGCTCACCGTATCGCACCAGTCAAACCAATCTTTGCGAACTTGCCAGTTATACTCGAATAATTTCAACATAAGCAGCCTCCTGTAATCATAAATTTTGTTACTCCTACCATTTTCGCAAAATAATTGTAATATTCCTGCTTCTCACTAACGTGCCCAGATCGTTTATGCAAATAAACCGGTCCACTGGAAAAGCAATACAGCACAGATTATGGAAGTAATTCCGATCTTTCATGAGAGCTCAGGATATAAAATAAGGTAACCTTACATATCTGATATACCTGGTTTCCAGCCCACTTCTTGCGACCAAATATGAGCTTTCTGTATAATATTCCAAACGATCTGTCCTTTTCCTTCAACATATTTTGGGCGTTCATTCTTAAAAAGCTCCATTAATCGATGCTTTTCCTGAGCGTACCTTAAACAATCTGCAGGGTGTACGCGTAAATAATCTCTAAAGAGTAAAGTAATTTGTTCTGAAAAACTGCCCGCTTGCCTTACATGAATATGAGTTCTTCGAGAGCCTGGCAGTTCCCGAAAATACCTCTTCGTTTTGTCTGGATTTTCTCCTCTTAATACGAAACCTACTTTTTCAATCCTGGTCTTATAGTTTAAGACGTCATCGCAGTTTAAAACAGATATTTGGATATCAATGATTGGCTTTGCATCCAAACCCGTAACCGAAGTGGAGCCGACATGATCAATACGAATTGCCAAATTTCTCAATGAAGCTCTTAATTTTGCAGCGATATCATTGAACAGCTTTTTCCATTCTGGATCATGTTTAGCTATCCTCCATTGCTCATCCATTGTAATCTCCTTTGATTATTGTCGTTAAAGAAAGCTTAACTCAATTTTACCATTATCCGGTCAATCGTATTACGCATAATGCCCCGTTGCTTCAATAAACCAAAGAAGAGCTGCCCACAAAGCATGCTCCTCTTAGCGAAGTACTGCCGCGCGGCATCCCATTTGGTTATTGCGCTATCGTTCCCCGTTAGTTCAGAAGAGTTTCATGAACTGATCATTTATCTGGTGGATCAATAACCACGAAGGCTCTTTTTATGTGATGAGTCTCCACCAGCTGGATCCTCCACTAACGTACCCGTTAGTTGAGCAAAGGCAGCCGATCGTTCTGGCCGGCTGCCTCATTCTGGTCTGAATTATGCTATCGTTCTGCGTTAGTTGAATTCAACGCTCTTCCCCCATTCGACAGGTTGCTCCAGGATTACCCCGTCTGTCTCCACCCATTGGGTAAGGCTGTTCTCTTTGGCTTGAATAACGATAAAATACAGGTCTTCCGAAGCGGACGTATTCCGCAACGCTCTCACTCCGTCAGGAGCAATTCGAACTGAAGTTCCTTCGAACACATCAAATTCGTTTCCGTCTACTTGTAAGTGACCTTGTCCTTTAAGAAAGATGAAGAGTTCCTCATTTTCTTGGTGTTTGTGATAGAAGGGGACTTCCGCCTTTGGGGGCAGATTATTGAGTGAAACTTCCATGCTCGTAAGTTTTAAGGAATCTTTTAGAAAAATTTTTCCTTTTAGCATTTCTTCCGTGACGTTTCCAAAATTCGAAAATGCGCCTGCATGGTTAACGGAGTAATTCAATTGATTCAGCCCCAATTCATTCACCTCACCTTAGTTTTATGTATCAGTAACAGAATGATAACTATCCTTCGAAGAGCGACCCCAAAGACGTCCTTGTCATTGCATACGTTGTCAACCATGGTTATTACTACGATTAGACTCCATCTGGGGACTTCCAGAGGTTTAGCTAAGATCAATGTTAAACTAAAAGGCTGGCAGGGTCTTGCCTGTTTCGAGCAAGCTCTTTAAATTGCTGAGAATGACAGGCCAGCCATTATTAAATCCATCAATCTTACCTACATCTTTGCGAATATCCTTCTCTAATAAATCCTCGTGCCTGAGAGTCAGTTTTACAGTAGAGTTCATAGGAGTTAATTCGTAAGTAACTTTGGAGAACCGCTCTCCTTCACCGTCTTTAACACTCCAGGTAACTGTGAGTAAACGATATGGCTCACATACAAGAACTTCACCATGATGATCAACCTTCTCTTTATTCATCAATTTAAAGCCGGAGCCAACTTGCCAATCTGCATCTGAAACAATCTCACTACCGAAAAAATACTGCTTGGTGAATTCACCGTTAGTTAGGGCTTGCCAAAGCTTCTCTGGTGTAGTTGCGATGTAAGTCGTGTAAACAAATGAAACGTTATTCATGTTTAGAATCCTCCTCTAAGGCTTGTTTTAGTGTGCTTAATGCCTCGATCCGGTGACGCTCAAACTTGCCGATCCAGCGTTGATAAATTTCCCCGATAGGTATCGGATTAAGATAATGCAGCTTTTCACGGCCTTGCCAAACGACAGTAACAAGGTTTGCCTTTTCCAGCAGCTGAAGGTGCTTCGTAACAGCTTGACGAGTCATAATCATTTGTTTACAAAGTTCTCCTAAGGATTGACCGTTATTCGCGAACAAGAGGTCGAGTAAATCTCTGCGGGTTCCATCGGCAAGTGCTTTAAATACTTTGTCCATGCCCTTATTATATGCAACCATTTGTTTGCATGTCAAGTTCCATTGTAAAAACGCCTGTAGCATATTCTTACTCCCTCTATGGAGAAACGTTTTACTCCTAAATGCTCACTTATTCTTAGAATTTGACCGTAATACGAGTCTACCAGATAAAATTCTAGTGGTACTAAATTGAAGATAAAGAAATATATGGAGCTGCCCGTTAGCGCAACTAAGGGCTGCCGCGCGGCAGCCCTTCGGCATTATGCTAACGTAATCCATTAGCTTAAATATATATTAACACCCACGCTACCATTGGAGGGCGCCGTTCTCATCGAAGAACCCGCCGGTTGGTCCATCCTTAAGGAACTGGAAATTATGTTCCGTATCGCCAAGCATTGAACCAGCTTCCAATGGCGGTAAAGGATTGGAGCGACTTCCCCTTTCGAGATGTCCGTCCGTGGAGAGTAGTATATTAGCCAATTACCAGGACACATCCAGCTCGTTGTACATGTGAAGTAGATACAACGCCAATCCAGTAACGGCTTTGCTAGCTTATTTCATTCGGCTTCTTCCGTCCCTTTCTTATTGGCAATTTTCTAAGAAATTTTGTAAACGTTCCAGTTGCAATAGATGATGCCTATAATGCATTTCTACCAGCAAAAACCACTCTGTAGCGTTTAACGCGCCGAAACCTGGATGAAGGATTTTATTCCCTTCCACCGCCTGACTCAAAGCGATTTCAGTACGTTTCATCCGTTCAACTACGCCACGAAGTCCTTCTATCAGCTGCTCCTTACTCTCCGGCTGCTGCGGTGTGTACTGTGGTGAAGCCGGGACCCGTATCCGAATGGGCGGAAAACTTCCAAGCTCAAACGCGGCCCTGCCATTCTCCGTTTTTTCCCCCGTGCTCCCCAACACTGCTTCGCTTCCCGCCAAACATTGGTCAACATTACGCAGATGCATGAATTGAGCCGACTGAATCAAATGCATATACATTTGCCCAATCGACCATTCCTCCTCGTTAGGCTTTGCATGTAGCTGCTCCATATCGAGGTTTTCCAGTTCAACTAAATACCGTCCAACTGTCGCTTCAAACGCCTGCAATACTTCTGCTGTACTTCTCATATAAACAACACTCCTCATTCATCCTGGGTATAATCCCAGTATAAATAAACGCTACTGACAACAGCATGTCAGTAGCGTTTTAAAATTTTTTCGGCCTCTTCCCGAATCCGGCAGCGTAAAGACTCGGGTTCCACAACCTCGACGTCTCCTCCCCAACTAAGGATAAGATGCAGCAATTCCTCCGGCGTTCGAACGCGAAAGTGGATCCAAACACCGTCTATCCGCTCCTCGACCGCTTCCATATAAAAATTACCGGTCTCGACGATTTTATCGGCTATTTCTGGATTGGCCCGAATCAGCACGCGTTCGTTGCGGTCATCTGGCGGACGGTAATGGCTCAAGTTAAAGCCATACGGCATAACAAAATACTTATCCAACACGACTAGCTCAGTCATTCGCGACAAGCGGAAATGGCGGATATCCTGCCGCAGGTCGCAGCGTCCGATCAAAATCCAATTGCCCTGAACGAGCGCCAGTCCGTACGGATCGACCTCACGCATACTCTTCCTATTGCCGTCCAATTCCGGCATTTTTTTCTGGTACGAAATCTTTATTTTTCGCCGCTCCAAAATCGCCCGCCGCACTTGTCCGAGATAGTCTTTTTCCCTCAATCCAGTTAACGGTTCACTAGCGTGAAGAAGCCGCATGGTTTCCCGAACGCGTGCCGACTCATCTCGCACTGGCTCCGGCAGAATAGCTTCAATCTTGCGTCTGGCGGCCTGAGCCACAGTTCCGTAATTACCATCCAACCTCTGTTCGATAAAATCTGTTCCCATAAGTAAGGCCACGGTCTCTTCCGCCGAAAAACTGACCGGCGGCAGGAAATATCCATCGATCAGGGAATAACCCTGACCGGGGGCTCCCAATATTGGGACCCCCATTTCGCTCAGGGCTTGAATGTCTCGATATATCGTCCGTACGCTCGTCTCAAATAAAGAAGCCATATCTTCCGCTCTCAATACTTTGCTCCGTTGTAGTTCAAGCGTTATGGCAAGCTGTCGGTCGGTTTTATTCATTTTTTTCCCCCCACTGATCCATCATCCAGGTACATTTAATTTATTCTAACACAGCAAGCTACCTCGATTACCGATGATATCAGACTTCAAATCCCATTCAAACCTACCTAATATCAATATCCTATATTGGAACTATACTGCCCCGTTAGTTGAGTAAAGGCAGCCGATCGTTCTGGTCAGCTGCCTCATTGTGTTCTGTATTAAGCTATCGTACCCGTTAGTTTAATATCAAGTGCTGATTTTTTCACCTGAAGCAACAGTTAGATTTTCGACAGTGACATTCATACAGCTTTCTACTGTATCTGTTAATGAAGTTGTTGCGTACAGAACTCCCCAGAAGCCCTTCTCCCCCATTATCTCGCTTATTTCATCGTCATGCTCAATCCATTTGAAGACCTGTGATGTAAATAAACTATCTTTTGAATGTTTAATAATTTGCGCTTTATAGAATCCATTTGGAGAGAAGATTTCCTTTATTACATCATCCATTTACGCTCGTCCCTTTACTCAGACATGACCGTTAGTTAGCCGACTTCGTTTTGTACTATCGTACCCAGTTAGCGTAATAAGTTGCCAAACAAACCAATTCATCGCCCCTTTTCAGTCGTTCCAGAAGATTCCACATTTAAATTATTTGTACCTATTACATTTCCCTTGATATCCAAATACTCTATCATGAGAGCTCCATTTGTTTGAATGGGCAGGGAAGCAAACCATAAAGAATGGATTCCAAGAGCATGTTTGATGACTTTTGCATTTTGCTGCAATTCTTGTTTGTCTGAAATACGGATTTGAGAGACCCAAGGATCTATGAGATCGCCATAAAGAATTGGGAATGGTGTGCCCGGCTGAGCTTTAATGTACACTGGGGATGGATTTTTAACCTCCCCTTTCACCCAATTTTCACCCTGAGTTTTTGACACGTAGTCAACCCAGGCTTCGCCGCCTTTAGTCCAGCTCTGCGATCCTCCGTTGATATACCCAACCTCCCATGTCATTCCGTGCCGCTGCGAATCCTGTTTTGCTGTAAAAATCAATAATCCGCTGTTTCCTGCGTTTTCTTTATACAGCAATGTTCGATCGGGATCAGGGCTGCTTTTTTCTATTATTTGCAAAATATCCTGGTCCGATAGGGAGCGTACCGAGATATCCGAATGGATGGGAGCAGGGATCTCTGGATGGACGGAAACAGGGATTTCTACGATCCATAGACAGGCTGCTGCCGCAAGGATTAAAGCGATAGAGGCCATCCACTTCAAGCCTGAATGTGTTCCTTTCTTTTGAGCGCCCAGTACCCTTTCTTGAATGCTTCTGATTTGAATTTGCTTAGCTTTGACATGGTAAGGTCCTTCTTGAAGCTGTTCTTCCCAGTCTCTGTTCTTCATGGCCGTCCCTCCTGCATCTTTTTTCTCATCTTGGCTCTTGCCCGATGAATTCTTGATTTCACGGTTCCCTCCGGAATATGCAGCAAATCCGATACCTCTCTAATTGAAAGTCCATAGCGTATTTCCAATACCAACACTTCCCGATATTTGTTTGGAAGGGACAATAAGTATCGCCAAGTATCATCCATCCAGGCATTTGCGAAAAAAATGGTTTCGGCGGAGGCTGACATAGCAGAGAATTTAACAACTGGAACTGGTATCATTTTACGGAAGAATGCGGATCTTTTATAGTTAATGGCTTGGTTTCGGCAAATCTGGAGCAACCAGGTTTTTACTGTTGACTCGCCACGGAAGCCATCCAGGGAAAGAAAGGCGCTAACGAATGTGTCCTGAGCTATATCGTCAGCTGCATCATGCTTTTTGGTTAGAATATACGCAAAATTCCAAACATCCTTCCAGTATCTAACAACAAGTGATTCGATTAAAGGCGGATCGATGCGGTTCATATTTTTGAGATAATCGTCTTCCACTCTTTGCAACACCTCCAAATAAGTAGACAAGGCAATAATCAAAAAGTTCCCATAATAATTTCAAAAGTCTTCTCTAGTAAACCTGCAGTGCATGCGAAAATATCTTCAGATATTCGCGAGGCTCTTAGCACAGGCAGGGCACAGCAGAAAAAGCCTACCGATCGCTCAGTAGGCTGCAATATAACATTGATGATGCCTGCGTGTATTCAGATATTTCCTTAAATATAGCTGGCTTTAAACTGCTTATTGGCAAAATCGAGCTTGTTCTTATGGTCACCCGCCGTCATTCCATATTTGGAATGGATTATAAATCCATTGATTTGCATCAATAATTCTCAGAGACATATCAAAAAGTATCATGCTGCCTGCCGGGGACCATTCGCAGCCATTTCTCCGGTATACTCTTCACTGCAATCAAGAATTGTCATGTTTCTTAGCTTTTTCAATAAAGAGACTGTTTACATTTTCTAACTCAATATTCCCAATACCAAGTTCATTCAATTGGTTGGAAATATCTTTTTCAAGATAAAGTTTCGTTACCTTTCCGTCTTTTGTATCAAGTATACCTAATTCAAGTGAATTATTTATGTTCTTTCTTTTATATAATACATACCGGGCATTCCATCCAATCATATAAACATCTGATCCGATAATAACAGGTGAACGATCTTGCTTCTTTGCAATATAATGCACGTTCGAATTACCATTAAACAAACGATAATCCTTCGGTATTACAATAACAGCATCAGTTGAGTCTTTAAAATCCCCAACAATGTTAAAACAACCAGCCAATAAAAACAACACTAGACAGAAAAGACCAATTTTAAAAATTTTAATTTAGGTCACCTCTTAAGATGATTTTAGAAGGAAATGGTTGAAGTCAATATTGACTCCAACCATTTTAAGATTAATGAGCTTATATAGATATATTCTGCAGTCTGTTAGCGTACTAAGGGCTGCTGTTCAGTGAAAACAAAGTATTAGACTGAAAAATAAAGTTTTAGACTGCTGAAGCTCGGACTTCATACCCGGGCTACTTGAGTCAGCACCTGCGAAAACTGGTAGTGCGGTCGGGCCGAATCTGAGACCAAAAAGGCGGAGTGTCTTTTTTCTGGAGATCATTGATCATTTAATAATTTTTTCTGTAAAATTCTTTAACAAGCAATTACATTGTCTTATAAAATCGAGTACCTTTTCAAGTTCCTTATCATTATAGCTCGATAACATTTGATTCAGTTGTTGACCGAATGAATGGAAGAGAGGCAAAATATCCTTTTCCGCCTTTTCCCGATCGACGGAAATCAATACCGACCTTTTGTCTTTCGGATCTTTGACTCGGAAAACATATCCCACTTTCTCCAGCCTGTCTAATACACCCGTGATCGCACCCGTTGTTAACCCGGTTAAATCGGAAAGACGACCGGCAGTAATGGGTTGATTGTTCAATATGACATCTAAACATTTGTGATCCGTCGCATTTAATCCCAGTTTTGTACCGATTGCTTGGTGAAACATGATCGTCACCGTACTGTTAATTCGTAGTTCTTCCGCAAGGGTGTCTATGATTTGATTTCTTGACATTTAGGTCATCCTCCGTTTAATATTATCTTATCTCGTGAGATAAATTAATTAAGGTCAACTCTCATTTTACCAATTAATCGATTGTCAATCAAACTTAAAAGGGGATGGCTGTAATATGTCCGAAATTTCAGTGGCTATAGCCGGTGCCGGGTTAAGTGGCTTGTGCCTAGCACATTCGTTGCTTCGCGACGGGTTCGATGTGCAAATTTATGAACGCGATCCTGCGCCGTATATCCGTCGCCAAGGTTATCGAATCAGTGTTGACGAGCACGGTATCGCAGCTCTTCAGAGATGCCTGCCGCCTCATTTATTTGAGTTGTTTCTTGCTACTGCTTCCCCTACGGACAAAGCGAGCTACTTTCGCGTAACTAACCAAGAGCTTGGCGAGGTATTCAGACTCACTTTTAAAGGCGATCCGAGCGGTGCTGACTTGCGAACTCCACGGCAGGTGGATCGCCAAACACTCCGCGCCATTATGCTCGAGGGGCTTCAGGATAGGGTGCATTACGGCAAGGAAGCGCTGCGTGCTGAGACAACATCGGATGGAGCAACACTTTACTTCCCGGATGGAAGTTGTATCCGTGCTTCACTCGTAGTTGGTGCAGATGGTGTTAACTCGGCCCTTCGCAAGCAGCTTTTGCCCGACTGTGAACCAGAACATACTAGCAGCTGGGGGATTTATGGCCGCTCGCTCCTCGTTCATAAAGGACGATCGCTCGTTCCTCGTCCTCTGGAAACCAGCGGAGTATTCGCGATGGGTCCAGCCGGCCGCGGATTCTTCTTTACCGCAATGCGCTTCACTGAGGCACCGCAAACGGCTTTTGCACGTCTTGGCGTGAACCAAGCACCGCCAATAAATGATGATTACGTGATGTGGGGAATTCTGCTGCCGAAAGAGCAGTTTCCGGAATATCAAGAGAAACTTGACGCCAAGGGGCTGCAACGCCTTGCACAAGAGGCCGTACGCGACTTTCATCCGGTTGTCCAACGTTTTGTAGAGCGGGCTGATGTCGACTATACCATGCCGGTAAGATTCAGAGTAGCCAAAAAACCGGATATGTGGCCAGTCTCCCGAGTTGTATTTATGGGAGATGCGATCCACGTCATGCCCCCTACCGGAGCGCATGGAGGTAACACAGCGTTGCGTGATGCGGCACTTCTCGCGGATAAGTTGGAAGCTATGGCGATACAAGGCGAAACGCTTGAGAGGGCAATCCTTTCCTATCAAGAGGGTATGAGCAAGTATGCCTTTCGTGAGGTTGAAGCATCAAAAACGATGATGAAACGATTCTCAATCAAGAATCCGCTCATGAGTTGGCTCATGTTATGCGCGGTACCATGGATGCTTTCAATTACAAATAAATCGCTAACAATTGAATGACTTATACTAGATGCGCAAAGTCGGTCTCCATCGCCGCGCCAGTCCACAACTTTATTTTCCAAGTCTAATACTCTATTATCTCGTTTTATCTTAATCATGGGGTCAGTCTAATACTTATTTTTCAAATTCAGGCGATTTCTCGACTCAATAACCCGCGTAGAATCAGCACTTCCAGTCTAAACCTTTATTTTCTTCGTACAGCTGCCACGCGACAGTACTTTCGGTATTATGCTATTGTACCCGTTAGTGGAATGGCCAATTCTGTGCTTTAGAAGGTTCCCGGTAAATCAGTGATGAAAAATTGTAATGGAGTCCATCCCATACAGGGATGGACTCCACCTCAATTCAATTAATTTTTCGCTCTTTAAACCGTTCCTTTGTGAGCACATGCATCAGTTCACCGTTACAATCCTCGTAATCGTCTGTCAGTCCCGCAAGCTCGCGGTCAAACACAAAAGCCAGTTTCTCGAAAATTTTCAACGATGCTTTGTTCCTTGGATCTGCTTTAGCGTACAGTCGGTCGAGTCCGATAACATCAAACGCGTAGGCAGCCAACGCAACAGCAGCTTCAGTCGCGTAGCCTTTGCCCCAATATTCACGACCAATCAAATAGTACAACTCCTTGTCAGGTGCACTAAAGTCAAGTACCCCTACACCGCACCATCCTACTAAGGCTCCAGTAAATTTGCTTCTAATCGGGAACGAATATTTAAACGGCATATCGAAGGGTGTATCATAGCTGTTCATTAACCACTCGAACACCCCTTGATAATCCTCAAGCGGTAACACGTCTAAATGCATGTAAGTGAACAGCTCCGGATTTTGCATAAGTTCAAATGATTCCATCATGTCACTTTTAATGTAAGGACGAATGATAAGGCGCTCTGTCTCGATGCGCATCGTGGATAAGGCTGTTTCCATCTTTGTTAATCCTCCTAGTCTGTATTTGCTAAATGTTTCAGACTAGCTTTCGAAATCTGGCATACCCAATTCCACCTTCCAAAATAATCTCTCTGTATTGCACTATCGTACCCGTTAACCACACCTGACTGAGATACACATCATTTCCAACCAGCCCGTTGTAGTATCTCATTCACAAAATCGCTCTTAGCATTTGTGTATGCCAAACGGTTTTTGTGGAATCGTTGTGCGAATTCCAACTTCAATTCACCATACATTTTGGCGTCCTCTGGATGACTTCTCAAATAATCTCGAAAAAGGATATGACGTTTATATTCGGCGTTTTCCATTGTGCACACGTAGAGGTGATGCCAAGTTACACTATTAGGAGGAATAAAAGCCTCCCGCCCTGTAGCTCCTAAATCGCCTTCATGAACATAACCAAGGGTGGCGAGCCTTTGGATAGCTGTAAGGACATCTGCCTGCGTAGACACCACCACGTCCATATCAACAATCGGTTTAGCTGCTAACCCTGGAACAGATGTACTTCCAACGTGTTCTATTGTGACTACGAGGTCGCTTAAAACAGGAAGTACGATACCTCGCAACTTATCAAACAACAAAACCCAACTGGGATCGTATTCAACTACTATTATGCTGGAACCCATTTAACGCCTCCTTACTGTAAAAACATGGATATATATCTATTCGTAGGCTTTTTACGTATTCCTGCTCAATAGATCGACAAAAACAACCGACTGCCACGCAATCCTGCACGTTACTTCAACAAACGAAAAAGGAGCTGCCGCGCGGCAAGCTCCTCACTAACGTACCCAGTTAGCGCAATGGGGCTGCCAGGAAATTTAACTCAGCTGCAACTCCATAGTGGTCACTTGGAACTTTTTGAGCCATCGGCGTTTTAGTTGTTCCGAATAGTCGCACATTGCTCACTACAGGTTCTAAATCTTGAAGCTGGTGCTCTTGTCTTAGCATAATCCAATCAAAGCGGGCAGGAATCTGCAGTGTATGGACCCCTTCCCACCGAGGATTTCGTACAAAATCAAGAGTTGCCTCGGCTTTCAATCCACTTCGCCATTGCTCATATTCGGCGAGATCTAACCATTTGGCTGCTCGGCTATTCAGCGATTGCCGTCCCTGTAGCAACCGATGAATGCTCGAATCTGGTACATCGTTAAAATCCCCACATAATAACTCAACTGTATTTGTTTCAGTTTGTTCATTAATCCAATCGAGTATTGCGCAAATTTGAACTTCCCTGTTTATCACGCTTCTCCAGTCCAGATGAACATTTGTAATGGCAACGCGAACCGATTCTACCTGTATAACGGAACGAATTGCGCAAAAAATCGATACATTGGAATTATTGTCCCAGATCGCTGTCTCCAATTCAAATTTGTGCTTGCTTAAGAAGGCCAATCCTTCATCGGCATCTTCTAGATCAGGATATTTACGAAAAATGATATATGGGTATCCGGTTTGTTCAGCTATATAGGTTGAAAATGCCTTTGAGGGATAGCCGGGAGTCGATGTAGAAACCTCCTGTAATGAAATAATATCCGCATTAACCGAGCGAATTTCCTCACATATTGCGTGTATTCTTTCGCCTAACGTTCTATCATTGTTCCAAAGGTTATAAGTCGCGATGATCATGCAGCTACCTCGCTTCAAAGATTTTTCTATTATGGCAATCTCATCTTAAATAAAGAAATCCAATTGGGTAAGTGACTGAATGGTTATAGTGTAAACTGCCAATTAGCTTAATAGGCTGCCATTAATGCTGGCAGCCTGGTGTCGTTGAGCTAACGTACCCGTTAGCGTAATGATCTAGGCGTTACTTGTGATACGCTTCTCCGCGCTATCTATAACGGCAAGTTTCGTTTTTCTCCCTGCATACGCAAGTTCCCAATTTCCAAACTTATCTCTTGACTTAAGTCAATGCACGTAAACATCCCCCTAGTTACAATGTAATCATTACTTTAACTTAGGGGGTTTTTCATGGTATTCCAAGGATAGTTATCGGATCAGCGAAGGTCTTGGTGGATTCTCTTCTTAATTCTGCTTAGTGACTCCGGAGTAATGCCGAGATAACTGGCCAATTGATGTTGGGGTACCCGGTCGATGAGAGATTGGCGTTTCATTAGCAGCGTCTTGAAGCGTTCTTCCGGCGAAGAAATGATAAAAGCAGCGAATTCCTTTTGGACCTGACTAAAGTTCTCCTCGATCATCCTACGGGTCATCGACTCCAATTGAGGGTGTTTGTTGTACATGTCCTTTTCCGTATCGAGGTCGCCAACGACCATTACCGATTCTTCAACGCACGTGAAGGTGTAATCGGATGACTTGTCTGGTTTGTGGTGATTGAAAATGGCGATGGCTTGCTCTTCGGTGAAGAAATTGGATGTGACCTCTCTTCCCTCTTCATCGATCGAATACTGCCTTACGCAACCTTTCAGGATGAAATAACATTTTGTAGTGACATCTCCTTGTTTGAAAAGAACGGTCCCCTTTTTAAATTCTTCCGTACGGATCTGGTCCACAATGGCTTGCTGATCTTCCTCGTTAAGGGAAGTCCATCTCGACATATACTTGTATAAAATGTTTTTCATTACCGCTTTCCTTCATCTCCTTCTCTTCCGGTCTTCCTCCTATCCATTTTCAAACATTAAGGAGCCTTTTGTAAAGGACCGTTGCATTGGCGATGATACGTTCTACAAAGAACGCACTAAAGAATAGGAGGGGAAACCCATGAGAGCAATGGTCCAATTCTCGTATGGTCTACCGCAAGTGATTGTCCCGCAAGAAATCGCGAAACCGTCGCCTGGAAAAAAGGAAATTCTCATACGTATCCAAGCTGCCAAAGTAGGGCCTTCGGACTGCGCTTTTCGCAAGGGCAATCCGCGAATGATTAAATTGATATACGGACTCTCTAGACCGAAATTTGCAATTGGTGGAACTGAATTAGCCGGAGAGGTCGAAGCGGTCGGCAAAGAAGTAAAGCATTTTAAAAAGGGGGATCGTGTTTTGGGGATGAGCATCAAAAACTTCGGTGCTTATGCTGAATATAAGTGTCTTTCCGAAGAGAGCCCCCTTGCGGTTATACCGGACAACATCACCTTTGAAGAAGCCGTCGGCGTCTGTGACGGGGGTGCTACCGCATTGACGTTTCTAAGAGATATGGCAAAGTTGCGGAAGGGACAGAAAGTTCTGATTAATGGTGCCTCGGGGGCTGTCGGCATCTACGCTGTGCAATTAGCCAAATACTATGGCGCTGAAGTAACCGGTGTTTGCTCTGCCGGCAACGAAGGTCTGGTAAGAAAAGTGGGGGCAGATTTCTTTATTGATTATACCCAGGAAGATTTCACGAAGGTGGAAAAAGCCTATGATGTCGTTTTTGATGCTGTAGGCAAACGCTCCTTCTTGGCATGCAAGCGTGTACTTACCACCAAGGGAATTTATCTGACTACCGTACCTAAGCTGTCTATCGTTTTACAGATGATGTGGACTTCCCTTTTTAAAGGCAAACGGGCTGTTTTTGCAACAGCCGGCCTGATGCAGAACAAAGCGAATTTGGCATTTCTCATGGAACTCGCAAGAAATGGAACGCTGAACGCCGTGATCGATCGTCGATATCCTCTGGAGCTCCTGCCGGATGCACACAAATATGTAGAGACCGAACGTAAAAAAGGTAACGTGATTATTAAGTTCTAAAGTCAGCCGTGACCCTTTCGCTCAAAAACTTGCCGTTACTTATGGTACGGTTCACCGCGAATGACCTTAAACTATTCTGCACGTTAGCGTAATGAAAAAATGGAGCAGCTGCCGTCGGCAATCTGCTCCAAGATGCGTTGAACTATCGTACCCGTTACTTTAATGACCTGGTTGTTGCGCTATCGTACCCGTTAGCTGAAGAACGACTTGTGTAAGTGTAAATTCTGCAAGCGTTATTCTTCGACAAGACTAATTTGTGACTACCAGATAATCGTTTTGAAATGAATGATTAAGTTTTCCCAACAGCGTTTCCTTGAGAGGCGTTTTTCCATATATAAAAACCAAGAACATAAGCAAGTACGCAGCCAATCATTGTATCGAGTAATCGATATTCTAACAAATATGCTGTCACTGGACTGCCGGTGCTGAACATCATTAACATTAACGGTGTCATAAGCATGGCATAGATCGCATAACTTCGATTTTTAAAAATGGGGCGAAGCGCACCAAGTAATCCGATAACGACTACACTATTCCATTGCGGCAGAGACCACAGCAACAAACAGCTTCCGAGTAGTACACCTACCGCTGTACCTATGCCTCTTTGAAAAATACGTCTTTGTGAATAGGCTAAATCACGTTTGAGGACAATAGCCACTGTTAAGCCGATCCAGTAGGAACGTTCAAGATGGAAAACAATCCCTATCGATTGTGCCGCTATCATACATAATGCGACTCGAACTGTGTATTTCCAGCCTGTAAAATGAGTTAATTTACTCCGCCACTGTGTAAATCGTTGCTTATAAGAAATCTTAGCGGTTTGAACTGAAATTTTGTGGTCCCGCGATTTCTGCATTAGGAATCCCACAATGACAGATGCGATTATTCCCAATAAAGAACCTGTTGCAAAATAAGCAGGTATTTTGAAAATGTCCTGATACAACCCTCCATCGCCCATGCTAGAACCAATAATAGAAAGTATCACAAATTGGACGCTGGCTATTGCAACAGATCTGCTTATTCCTCCCAGCAGCGCTGCCAATGTCGAAATCATTACAATTAAACCACCAGTCAACCAGCCGTGCCCTGCTATAATTATGCCTATAACTATTGCAACTGTCCCTGTCGCCATTGTACGAAACAGTTCAGTTGTATGTTTCTTGATTGTTCCATCAGACGAAGTATCATTTGTAATCATTACACCAAAAGTAGATAATAATCCGAACATTAAATTATTCAAATAGAATCCTAAAGAAATGCAGCCTGCCATCCCGATAAACCCTGCGATAACTTGCGGGTAATTGATTGGCGCTTCATTTGACCATTGCAGTGTATCTTTCAATATAAATCCTAAGCCTGTGTTCCCTTGGTCACTTTTACTCAATATGTATCCTCCACTTTATCTAAATTTTGACGTAATTATAATACCTGCCATTCTTTGACTCCACCACATTATGCAAGGAATCTATACGAATTGTAAAGTGACGAAATTCTGTCGTTAAACTGCGCAATAGCGTAACGAAAAATAGAACAGCTTCAACCGGCAAACTGCTCCCAAATGCGTTCAACTATCGTACCCGTTAGTTGAACTGAACACAGATTAACTTCTACCTAGTCCTCTATCAGCCTCTAATTGAAGTTGCATGGTTTTAGGTCCCATATATTCTTGTGCAACCCCGAGAATTGTTTTGTCGTTACCCAATGATTCCAATACTGTAACTGAAAAAATGTTAATTAAGTAATCATCTTTGCAATCAGATACTTCTTTAAAGTAATCAAAAATACTTTCTAAGAGCTTGATGTTTCTATTCTTGCTTAATAGCTTAATAATCTCAGGCATGAAGATATCCTCAATTATGACAGTTTCTAATACCTCACCGTGACGCTCAATTGATTTTTCATAACCATTACCTGTTGAACTCTAACATAATTCTAAAAAATTCCTCCGATTTTTTGCTCATGACAACCAATTCCTTCGTCTTTTTTTACAAACTTCGTAAATTCGCCACGACTTAAATTATTCGCAACGTGATTCAACTATCCTGCCCGTTACTTCAATAAAAACAAAGAGGAGCTGCCGGTGCAAGCTCCTCCACTATCGTACCCGTTACTTCAACAAACGAAAAAGGAACTGCCACGCGGCAAGCTCAACGTCAAGAGAAAGACAAGAAGGGAGCAGCTGCCGCGCATGCTACTCCGCCAAAGTGATCTTTTTGATAAGTCATTTACCCCAAACTCCAAAATCTTCACCGCATTTTGTACGGGTAATTTTCAGATAGTTATGTTTTGTAATGCTTAAACCAATCTCGGACGAACCATTTCCTCCAACAAAGACACAATTTTTATCGATCGGTGCTCTCTGCCCATCATGACTAACATAAAAATATTGATCGTTTACAATTCCGTATTCCATATCATACTTCGAGGTATCGTAGGTTCCATCGAATTGAATCGGAATTATATCGAACTTACCTTCCTTTTTAAGCCCAGGAGCACCTGTAACATTATAATTTACCTGAATATCGCCTTCAAATCCTTCAGGTATTAAATAAATATCATTCGTTGAAGAAGTTTTGGTAGAGAAAAATATATCAATAAATCCGAACACAACGATGACTCCAACTACAGCGATCATACTGAGGAAGGCATATTTTCGATTCTTTGTCATTCTTTAAGCATCCTCCTCTTCTTTAAAATTCCTCCTTTATTTGAAGCCTTAAAACTGTCAAAGTTGCATTAACATACCTGTTACTTTAATGACTTGGTTGTTGCGCTATCGTACCCGTTAGTTCAACAAATTTGATGAGTTCAGCCTTGTAATTTCCTCTCCTTGTGTAATTCACCTAGTAATAAAAATAAAGGAAGGCCTAACGAAACACCAACTACAAGCGTACCGACAATCGGCAACCATAAAAACCTCATACCTCTTCTTTTGCCTTCAAAGAAAATGAACCCGAAAAGCACAACTGCTGATACTAAAACATCCATCCATGCAAATGATCCGATTCGCGTTTTTGTTATTTCCTCTACTAATTGAGACAATTCAAGACCATTCTGTATAACCCAAGGGAGAAATTGAGAATACGGCAACACAACTCCCAAAACCACCATTACTCCATAAAAGTACTTCAATGAAAACCCTCCACGAATACGATTCAATTTTTATATGTTCTGATTGTCTTCTTTAGTACTCTTCTCTATATTCTAGCTAATTCCCTTTATTTGTAACTAAATTATTCTACCCCGTTACGTTACTTCAACAGACAACGGCAGCCGGTCGTGTGTCCGGCTGCCGTCATGTCGTGATTGAGCTAACGTACCCGTTAGCTCAATCCCTTGCTTTGAGCTACAAATGTAATCCAATTGCTTCTAAAAATAATTGCTCTACCGTCCTTTTTCTCCTGAATTTCCTGTTGAACACTCTTTTCTATTGATACATCCCAGCCAGAGTACACTTCCCTAAGGTAAGTAAATGCTTTCTCTGTTGAAAGGTTTAATTCAATCAAACCTTCCTGTTCCTCTCCTGTAAGTACGTCTATTTCTTTTACTTCTGTGCTCATTAATATACAATTAATACCTCTATCTGTTGTTCCTTCTTTTATTTCTTCAAGTTTAGTTTGAAAAGCTGCTTCTGAGCTAACATGCTCTAAACAAGAACAAGCGATAATGTAGTCGAATGTTTTTTTATTAATTAGAAAATTTTCCACATCAGCCGCTTGTGTAACGATTGTATCGGTAACTCCATAATGCTCCGCATATTGGTTTAATAATTTGATAGCTGAAGGTAGCAAATCAATGCAATGTACCTTCCCGTTATACGCTTGAATTTGTTGAGCAATGGGTATGCTATTTCTTCCGACTCCACATCCAAGGTCAAGGACTTGAATTTTGTTTTTTTCTATATGTGTTAAATTATCGAGTACAACCTTCACTGGGCGAGAAAGCCAGCTGCCAGATTGGAATAACTTAGTCTCAGCATAAAACTTGTCATGATATTTGATTTCTTTACTTCGTGCACGATTGAATACATTCACTGCATCGTCTCCTTAAAAAAATCTATGTCTATATATTCGGACGAAATCGTTCCAATCCCTTTACGAATTTCTGCTCTACTCCCAGTTACCTCAATAAAACAGGGAGCAGCTGCTACGGCAATCTGCTCCCTGTATCGTTTCAACTATCGTACCCGTTAGCTTAATTCATTTCTCCACGGAATCCCGCGATTGTCATTCGAGTTGTGACCATTGAGTTATGATATACCGAAAGTTTTCACTGTACGAATTTTTCTTTTGCTCCACTCGTCGTAAATGGTCATAAAAGCTATGAGAAAATTTAAATACGTGACCGAAATCCCAATCTTGTTCGCTATAGTCCTTTTGCCAAAACTGAATTTCAGTCGGTAGCGCGTTTACTTGCACCGCCGCTTGCAGAGGCAAATGATCGACAGGCGAAACCAATTTGATTGAATCTCCAGGTTTAACGTTACGACTATAGCGTAGAACTTTAATCAGCTTCATTATTGGAAGTAATCCTCTTTCGAAAAAGGAGACATGGCCTAGATCAAACAAGATGTTTAACGCATGTGAGAAAGTCAGCATGTGTCCAATTAAATCATGATGTGATTCCGCACGATAAATGACGGGGAACTCGGTCAGCTGTTCCAGCACAAGCAATGATAGCTCTTTGGGATTCGATATAGTCGGAAAGCCGTCTTCATCTGTAATCTGCATCCTTTTCACCTCGGAAGCAGAAAAACCAATCCATGAACGTCCTGGAATCGTCCTCTCAAACGAGAGAATAAGATCGGTTATTCCTGCAATTTCCCCAGTACTTCCCCAACCTTTTAGTTCATGAATAGCCAACAAACTTGCTGCGCTGTAGATTACATTATGACCGACCCAGTGCAGCTCGTCGATCGTTTTATCAAGTGCTTCAAGTATGTCAGCTTCAGCCGTATGTGTGTTACAATCGGAACGGTGTTGAGTGCTTTTCACCCCAAGAATCTTTTGTACCATCGCTCCCGCCTGCGAAGCTATGAGTTCAGTGATTTCTTGTCTCATATTATTCGTTGAAACGAAAAAGTAACTGCCGATCGCGGCAGCACCATAATGAGCTTGCCAAATGTCACCTGTTTCTTGTTTGCATGAAGCGATGATCGTTAATCCGTCTCTCAATATGGATTGGTTCAACATAATGTCCTCCAATGCAATTTCCGTTACACTAAATTTTCGCGAGCCCAATTCAACAATTCTGCCTCGTTACTTTAATGGAAAAGAGGAGCTGCCGCGTTGCAAGCCCCTCCACTAACGTACCCGTTAACTTAATCGAATTACCGTTTATTTTTTTTCATATCCCAAAACTTTACCTATAACGTTACCAATGGGAAGAGGACCGTAGACATTACTGTCAATACTTCTCCACCCAGTATCACCCAAGACAAAGAGATGATTGTCTGGTACTTTAAACTTCTCCATATCCATGTTGAAGTAATCCTTCATGGTTTTCTGGCATGATTCGTTACATTCGGCTGTACCTGGCTGATTGACCGTATTAAAATACTCATCTTCATCCATTCCCCAACTTAAAATCTTTCCATAGAAAGTATTTAACTTTTTTTCATTTATATAAACTTGGCCTTTCTTTATTTGCACAACTTCATCAGTGAGAGCGATTACCCGTGAGATATTATGTTCAGGTGGATTTAAACGTGGATATTTATTTTTATCGATCTCGGGTATTTTGTAATAAATCACTTCACCGCGCTTAACTTCATTTTGATTGTAAAAGTTCGGATCAACTACAAGCTTTCCTTTTTCCTGCGAGTTGTACTCTAGATTTCGACGGGACATTCCATCGTTGTTGTTCTCAACTAGAATTGAGCCCAAGTTTGTTTCAACTATCGCTGGCGACTCCTGAGTAATAGTATCAGTAATATTTTGCTCTTCGCAACCCAAGATGAACAAAACGAAGAAAACACTAAGTATCGTTTTTAACCGCATGACATACCTCCTCATATTTATTATATATTCACTTTGAACTATGCTGCCCGTTACTTCAAAGAAAAAGCAGCTGATCGAGTAACCAGCTGCTGAACAGTCTTATTGAGCTATCGTACCCGTTAGTTCAAAAGACAAAATAATATAATAGCTTGTTGTACATAAAGTAAATTCATCTTAAATGCATATCCGACAAAATAATCCGAAGAGATAGCGTCTTCACTAATCTCCTCACCTCTGAAAAAAGGAGGACACGGATTCAAGATTGCGCTCTTCTTAGCTAACTTCATTCTATCTAACGTTATTTGATATTTATTTATGTATTCATTTGTTCGTAATTCATTTGGCAAAGAATCAGTCAAAATCACATCACTATCCATCAGAATACCTTCAAGTTCAGTATAAAATTTATAATTACGCGAATCTTCGCTTATTCTATAACCACTTGTACATACATGGTTGAAATTAAGATCGAACACACTTGAAGCATTTATCCACGATTTGCATATATTCCCCGGTGGGCCCACGAATGTATACACTAACTCCTTAAAGTTTTCTTTCCTTTTACTGATGGAGTAGAGGTCGGATAATATTTCACATGGATGACTTTCAGATGTCATTGCATTGATGATTGGAATATCAGAGTGATTGCACAATTCCTGAATTTTTGAAAACTCAGCATGCCTAACAACGATCCCTTGAGCCCAATTTTCCATATATTTAATAACATCACTTAACTGTTCCCTTCTGTTCAGGGTCTCTGGAGGGAATAATATGCATTCTCCCCCCAAATCCCTTATGGCTTTCTCAAAAGTAATTCTGGTTCTAAGACTGGATTCAGGAAAGAATAAAATAAACGTTTTTCCAGCTAATAAATGTTTATCATTTTCATGTCTTAATCTATCGGCCAGTTGAAAGATGTTAGTTATTTGTTGAGCTGACAGCTCATTTACGTCCAATAAATTCATCTGTTCACCATCCTCTTATAGATGCTTGCAGGATAAATATACAACAAAAATGCATATTAATACACCAATTTCACCATTATGAAATCCACCTTTAAATTAGTCTGCCGATTGGAGTAATGGTAATTCTACCCTTTATCTTAATGAAAAAAGGAGCAGTTGCCGATGGCAAACTGCTCCTTGGTTTTTTTCAACTAACGTTCTACGTTAGCTCCATCATGAAGGCGATACAGTTGCGCACTTCTCGTACTTTCATGTTTCGGGCTGACACTCCGTATCAAATGACTTTAACTATTATGGTTCCATGAAGCTTATTATTAACAAAAGCTTTAAGCTGCCAAAGCCCATTTGTTTTTAGAATGAGACTGGAGGGGCTAGATGCCGTTGCACCCCAGTTAGTTCCTCCTAAAGTAGATTCCCAAATCGTTTCTTCATCACCATTTTCACTGATTGCAGTCACCTTAAGTGTATTACCTACAAGTTCTTCTTGTTCACCCCATAGAAGCCACATATACTTCTGTTTTTTACCAGCGTAGAACGGACTATTGCTAATGGCTAAACGCCCTTGTTCTCCTAGCCACTTAGCTTTAATTTCTTCTCCCTTTTCATTTGCGGTTGTTAATTCAACAATACCCGACTCTTTCCAAACTGAAGTTGTGATAGATGATTCATTATCTTTACATCCCGATAAAATAACTACAAAAATAACCGAAATTATTGCAAGCAGTACTCGCGACAATTTCTACACCTCCACCTTATCCCAAAAGTCCTGATTTAAATAAAGAACTAACTTCCCATTCTTTGTTTTCAGAATTCGTTTGTATTTCTTAGTCGTAACCACCTTCTACTGAGCGCCGCCACCTGAATCTAATACTTTATTTTTCGGTCCAATACTTTATTTTCACTGCTCACAATAAATTAATAATCATCGTACGATTAATTATTAATATGTATTTCTTAAAAGTATTTGCGCAAAAAAACAAGAGCACCGGCCTTAACCGACGCCCTTATCATTCTCGTTACCTGTTCACTTAAGATGATCTTCATCGAAAATAACGATATCTGTTCCCGAGCCGCTCGACGTCAAGACCTTGAATTGTTCCTTATACTCGATCTGATGATCGTCCGTGATCGGGATTTGGATGGTTTTGCTCCACTCTCCACTCGCGAAAGTAAGGGTTCCCGATACTGGCGTAAAATCGTCATTCTTTGCCGTGCCCGGTTCCGTGTAGTAGTGGATGGTGTGCCTGCCGTTCGTATTCCCGGTGCGTAGAAGTTTGAGGCTGGCCACGCCTTCCTCCTCAATGATATTGTAGGTGGGATAGGAGAAACTAATATGGTCATACCCATGATTTATTTTAAAATATTTTTCTGCACCGGGGATAACAGCTTCTCCCCCTGCAGGATTCTTTAGCCTTATGCCAAAACTTTTGACAAAGTCATCGTCCGTTCTGTCATTTGTAATTGGAACCGTGATTACTTTTTCGGTTTCTCCGGGTGCGAATACCAGTGTGCCGGTGGTTGTCTGGTAGTCGCTTCCGCTCTGAGCCGTGCCGTCAAACGTCTCATATTCGACGCGAATTTCATCACCGGTCGGGTTTTCCCGCAATACATGGATCAGGTTATCTTTTCCCGCATTATGGTAATCATTGAATACATCAAAAACAATCGTATTTGCCAGTGCTGCAGGACGGCTGTCCTTTTCCGTAATCTCGGCAGTTGTATTTGACCAGTTATCCAGCGTTGCTCCCCCGGTGGGATTACTAAGCCGGACGCGAAAAAGCCTTACGTCGTGCCTTGCGTCGTTGTCGATGATCGGAATATCTATTTTTTTCCACCACTCCCCGTCCGCGAAGTTGAGCGTCCCGCTGACCGGTATATAATCCTCGTTTTCCGTTGCTTGATATGGAGAATCGGAATTCGTGATAGCGCTGCTGGTCGTATAGTCGACGGTCACTTGTCCTTTTGCGTCGTTCATTCGTTGCACATAGAGGCTGTAAGTTCCAGCCGCTTCGCTAACAGCATCGAAGTAGTACTGAAATATAAACGAACCGGCAGTTTCGGGTTGACCCCAATCATCATCCCAAATATAGATGTTCGTCGACGACGTCGGAAAATTAATCGATGTATCAATGAGCTCTAAGGTTATGGTTTCTGCGTTTCTCAAAGGTTTATCCGGGTGAGCTTCGTTATTTTCCAGCAGGACATCGTCGTAGATCGAAATCGTAATCGTTTTGGAAGTTTCTCCGGGAGCAAAGTTCAGCGTTCCTTGGGCGGCTTGTCCATCATAATCAACTCCCGGTTGAGCGTAACCGATTGATTCCGGAAATCCAACAATGTATGGAACACTCCCGGCGCTCCCGGTGTCTGAAGTGCGCATCACCTTTACGGTAACTACCCCTCCCGTCTCCATCACACCATAATAGGGACTCTCAAATTTATATTGTGGAGGAGGGAAGGCATTGTTTGCGGCATGTACGTCATGAGTAAAAATCGGCAAAGTCAGCGAGGCGGCCAGAATGATTGCGGCAAATAGCCGTGTTAATTGGTGTAGACCGTTTTCCATGTTAATAACTCCTTAAATTTATTTTGAAGCAAAAAAAGAACATACAGCGCGTTTTCTGACTGCACAGGCTGCATGTTCCTCCTTTGAGTTCAACATTATCAACATTTAAAGTAGTTCTATAAAATACTGTCCTTACAGTTAAAAATTTATTTAGATTTAAAGGAAGTCTTTTCTTAAAGTTTTAATCTATAGATATACTAATAGATATATCTTCCATGGAAATATTGCTCTAATTTTACCACAAAGTACTTTAATTTTTTTTAAAAAATTTTTAGTTGGATAGTGCGGAAAAAGGCTGCTATGAAGCAGCCTTTGAAAATTGGTGATGATTCATAGTTGTATAATCCGGGAAGGATGATCCGAACAACCGTTCCTTCGTTCGAGCGGCTTTGAATGTTCTGCTCTCCATGAAGCCGGACGGTTTCGGAACAAATGGTAAGCCCCCATCCGGCGCCGTGATTACGAAGTTCATCAATGATACCATTCCTATTTTTATTTTCTTCAATGTAACTTTCGTATAGTTGCCCATTCTCCTGCCAGTTAGCTGAATAGAGGCAGCCGATTGATCGTAGTCGGCTGCCTCATAATTGTAGTGTGCTATCGTAATCCGTTAGCGTAATGACAAATGATAGATACGGTGTTCAAAATGGTCATTAATTCTGGAAACCCTTTCCGCGCGGCGTTCCTTCGGCATTGGCGCTATCGTGCCCAATTAGTTTAATGATTTGAGTTGAGCTATGTCATCGGTCTTCTAATATGGCTCTAGGGACAATTTAGCAATCAAAAAGAAATCAGCAATCATTTATTGTGATACGTTTATAAAAATGAGTCGAAGGAGATGAATGATCTTGCCGCAAAGTTTAACCCCTTGCATAGTGATGGACGGTAACGCAAGAGAAGCAATTCACTTTTATGTAAAAGTACTCGAAGCCCAAGTCCTGCATGTCCAGACGTATGGTGAGATGCCAATACCTTGTCCAGATGGTTTAAAGGAACGTGTTTCGAATGCGCTCCTAAGAATCGAAGAAAGCGAACTCATGTTATTCGATGCACCAAACCAACATGCTGCTAACGGATTTACAGGTGGCGACAAAGAGGAATTTCGTGGTTTGGACCCTATCGTTAATGCTGTTGTTGCCCTCAACATCTCGATACGTGACGTGGAGAAAACAAAGCGGACTTTTGAAGCTTTGCAGGATGGTGGTAAGGTAATCGCCCCTCTGGAAAGGGTTCCTTTTAGTCCGGCATTTGGTACTGTTACAGACAAGTTCGGTGTAACTTTCATACTTGTAACTCAACAGTCAAATTGATTTATTAATGCAAGACTTCGATACGGCCCGCCTGTGGCCGTTTTTTTTATAAACTTATCGTTAGAGAGGATGACGTAGAAACGTTTCATAATAGTCTGTGGCTGCGTTATACTATCCGTTACTTCAACAAACGAAAAAGGAGCTGCCGCGCGGCAAACTCCTCACTATCGTACCCAGTTAGCTTAATGACACACCGTCAGTCAAGGACTATTTTGGGCTGCAACTATCTTTCGCTTTACAATACTTTTTCATTCTAGACTTTATTTTCATCGAACAGCTGCTTCATTGTCTCTATTTTGCTCCCCTGGCCACTAACAGATTATAAACCTTTTAAGTTTGTCCGCTTTTTCATCACCGGCAACAGGGTCAAGTTCTTATCGCTCGTCGACAAAAGGGTCAAGTTATTGTCATTCGTCCGCGACAATAACTTGTCCGATTGAAAACAAAAACCCGCGGTTTATGCGGGTTTGAATCGCTATGTTCTTGTCGACCGACATTAGTTGAATCACGACATTAATAATAACACTAACTTCCAGTTAAGCAGATTACTCTCCCCCCTACTTTATGAAGGAAAAGTGCGTAAGCAGGCTGTTATTCGTGAAGCCTCATACTCCAAGTTATCGAGATACAAAATGCTTAACGTAGTACTCATTCAACGTTTTATCTTAGCAACTATAGCAAAAACTTATTGGATGCAATGATCTTTTCAACCAAACTTGTGATCGGTTTATTCGGAAAATCCATGATGATCGTACCTATTCGCTTCGAAGTTACTTGATCCAAGTAACTATACATGTGGGAATTCAGACCTTCAATACCTGGGCTTCCTTCTGCTACCGTATATGGATAGGCGCCTGCCGATGTACCGGATGTGAAGTTAAGGTACCAGTCCTCAAGATTGCCTTTTTGAGCCTGATCCAATAGGGATTTCACATGATCCCATTTCTTACTGATTTGGAACACTGTTGGTACCTTATATTCATCTTGAATGCGAAGTACAGCACCTGGATTATTAATGGAAAACGTAGCATTATCACTCCAACTTGTCGCATCAATGCCCAACACAGAATTTGCACCGAATCGTCGGACTAAAACAACTTTACCCCGAACCTGATCCAAGGTTGGTATTGTGTCCCCGAGGTACCACATGGATTCATTACCTTCGAGATACCATCGAAACGTATTTTCAAAGCTCCTTGTATCATTTGCATCATCATATTCATGCTTAACAGACATAATAATCGTTTCTCTCGGATGCGCTTGCAGGAAACTTAGACAGACATCTCTGACTCCGCCTCCGAACATCAAGTGCTGGAACATGACGCCGTGGTGAATTGCGAACCTGTCTTCGATATGCCGACAGCGGATGTCAATAAAACGAATACCAGAATCCAGTTGTTCTTTGAGGCTCTGCGTTTGACAAATCGCCAGATCTCCGCCATACAGAGCGCAAGTGTCGTGAGTGCCAGGAATGTTGAACTCAGACAGTTTACTGCTTCCCGACACTTTGTCCATCCAACCGTTTGTAGGGACACGAATGGAAATCGTGATCTTGTTCCAATTATCACCAGATATTTGTGTCGCGATAAACTTTCCTGCACTCTCTCCATCCATTCCTATCTCACGCTTATGATCATGACGAGCATCGTACTGATTGTTTCTGAAAGAAATATAATCGCCATTCTGGAATTCCACATGAAGCCTGTACCATGCCGAGCCTGCCCAATAATTGAGTTCTTCGCGCTCTTCCCTAGATGCATAGGATGCAAGGCTTACATTTTGAAAATTATGATCAGGCCGCGCTCCCCCATCCCAATCATAGTTATCCGTTTCCGTCACCCAAATTCGTTTCATGTTAAAAGGGGTGTTATTCGTTAATCTCAAGTCAGTACGAATCGATGCCACTTCATCTTCCTCCTTTTATGCCATACGGCATTATGGGTTTATCCCATGGAGAAACATATGCGACTATTTGGAAGATAATGATTTATTGGGCAGCCCTAGCGCTGTTGCGATTCCTTTGTTTCTCGTATGAGATGAAACCGATAGCCATCCAATCTTGTAGCTTGGGGATTTTGGTGAAAATTCACCATCCAAGCGAAGTCTTATTTTAAAGGCCCATAGGTCATCAAATAATGACGCATCAACTTATTTGATTTGGATAGCGCCTCTTCACGTATAGATGCAGGAGTAGAAACCATAAACCTCCTGAAGCACTTCTTGTAATGTTATTTTATTCTTGACAGTATTGCCAAATGTTTGATTCGGCAAGAAGCTAAACAAAAACATGCCCATGTGTGTGGTGTCATATTTGTTGAGAGAAATACTGTAAAAAACCTTGATCTATCAAGCGGTTTATCTGGTGAGAGAAAATAAAGTTCTTTAATTGAAAATAAAGTTCTTTAACGAAAGTCTGCCGCAATAAGCAAGATGGGAGGGAAAGTAAGTCACGCTATACTGCGACGTGGATAAATATAAAAGTCTTTCGTTTCGGCGCAGTTTTTGTCCTTTCGGCTAACGATATGCAAGTTCTTGTCGAGCGCATTGGACAAAAACCTGTTTTCGTGAAAATGAAAAAATCCGCGGTTTACGCGGATCTGCCCCTTCCTGCCTTGAGATACGGGAGCGCAGCCTTCGTCATGTAAAAATGAGGAAATACATTTGTATGACAGATATCCGGAAATTATAAAACTAAATAGACTCCCGGATGCTCTTAGGAAGGCTTTTAACAACCAAATCGTAAGATTGGTCAATCATTGCAAAGATATCCGACTCTGACAAAGAACCCTCGAGAATAATCGTATTCCAGTGCTGTTTGTTCATATGATATCCCGGTCGAACGTCCTCATGCTGCTCTCTCAAGTTTTCCGCAATCACAGGGTCGCATTTTAGGTTCAAGTACCCTTTTTCCTCATAAAAAAGAGCGAATATTTTACCTGCAATTTTTATCGCGAATGGATCGGTTCCTCCCAAGGGAAAATCCTTAATCGCTCCTTTTTTGTTTAGACAGTATTCGATGGAATTATTTTTCAAATCGGATCATCTCTTTCGTAAATGTGATCGTATAGTCCACGCCGTTAATCTAAACCGTCGGCAAGCATCTTCAGTTTCTTTATTATAAAACGAACGTTCGCAATCTATCCGTTAATAATGAGCCCAGCGTCGGCTTGCACTGAGCGGATCAAGGGAAAGACAATCATCCGCGTTCGTCCGTAAGGGCTCAGGGACAGCGACCAGGCCTCGTGGATCATCGTCAGCCGCGAGGCCCGTTCATTTCCGGCTTCGGACATGGGAACTAAAATGGCAATTTACGATATATGTCCTAAAAGTAAAAACAAAGACCACCGGTGGTCTTTGCATATCAATGTGTAGCGTTTCGAGGAATATTTTCTTCAAGTATTGTAACAGCAAGTTGAACAGACAGGCGTGATGTCTTAACGACGCCCTCCTTGGCAAGACCGCTCATCACGCCACTGACCGCTTCGCGGCTAGCACCCAGCATATTGGCAATCTCTTGATGGGAAAGAGGCAGATCGATCAGCGCATATCCGTCTTGAATGACGCCGAATTTTGCGCTCAGTGTGGAAAGGAGATGGAGTAGGCGTTTTCTCAGACCATGAAGCGCAAGCTGTTCTAATTGACCCTCCCGCTCCTTTAACCGGTCACTGAGTGTTTTAAGAAATTTGAGCGCGAGCTGAGGCCGATTGATCATCAACCGTTCGAACTGAGGCTCGAACATGGTGCAAAGAAGCGACGGTTCCAGCGTTTCAATATAAACCCGTCTGGTTCCGAACGAGAATGAATTTAACTCTCCGAATATATTTCCTTTTGTGAGAATGCCAAGCGTAAACTGTTTTCCGCTGTCGTTCAGTTGATAGAGCCTAAGCTTGCCCTCCTTGACGAAATAGAGTCCCTCGCGGGTGGACTCCGGGGTTTGGACCAATGTGTTTTTTGTGATCCAATTGAAATGATGGATGGTATCTAACTGATCGATCTCTCTCATCTCTTCTTGCGACATTTCTTCAAAAATGCTGATTTGCGATAAATACCAGAGCTTGTTCATTGAATATCGAGCCTCCAAATGGTGTTAGCCAACGGGATACGGATTCCTGATAAGTTGCCATGCTTCTCCCATGGTTGTTTCATAAATATTTAAATGCTGCAGCCGTTTATTCCAATGCCCAGTCGCGCCATGCTTTCCTGGACCATACCGGCAATCGACTTCCGAATCGGCGAAAATGCAAACCCGGTAGACGCCGCTCTGGGCGCGATTGAACTAATCGTAGGCCTCAGATTCAGAGATGCCATAAAGAGGGCGGCGATCGGAAGCCAGTCGGCCGCCTTCGACGGTATTCCCTGAGGCTGTCAGTTTGCTTCACTGTTTCGAACATTCCGTTCACGAGTCCGAATAAACAAGGTTCGAAGGTTCATCTTCTTCCTGAAACTTTATATTGGCAACATCCATAATAGCATGTAGAATTGGATTTTATCAGATCCACTTTTACTTGAAAATCAGCATACCACTTATTTGAAATGAAGGAGGCTTGCTTTATGCCCCAACGCATGCTGTCTGCTACGATTGAATCGAAAACCAAACAAATCTATTCGTTACTGCGCGAACAGATATTTCAAGGTGTTTATGCAGCCGTTAAACAGACCGAAATCGACAAACTTATTCAATTAAGAAAGGCACTACGAGATATAGAATGGGGGATTGGGTTTTCGAATTCAGGGAATTGGGAATGTTTTATTGAGAAGGTAAAGAAGTTATTACCTCTTTTCTGCTTCTTTGCAAACAAGACGAAATAGCGGGGCTCGATGTGACGCCAATGGAACGGTCAACAAAAAAACCCTTGAGGGGGATTTTTATGCGTCCGGTGCGTTACCAGGCCGCGGCAAGCTTGACGGCCTGTTCCATTGCTGCCCGGACGATCTCTTTCGCGCGCTCCGGTTGAAAATCATGGCCTTCCACGTACAGCGCTTGTACGTCGCGAATCCCGACGATGCCGAGCACCAGGCGCAGATAGGGATGGCTGTGATCCATGGCCGCTGCCGGCCCTGCGGAGTAAATCCCGCCGCTCGACTGGATATGCAGCGCTTTTTTGTCTCGCAGCAGGCCGACCGGCCCGCGTTCCGTGTAATGGAACGTCTTGCCGACGATGACGAAGGCGTCGATGAACGCCTTGAGCCGAGGGGGAATGCCCCAATTCCACATGGGGAGACGAACACGTATTTATCGGCGCGCATCGCCATTTCGGTAATGTCGTTAAGGGCATTAACTTTCTGCCGTTCCACGGGACTCAGCTCGGAGAAGTTCAGGCGTTCTTTTCTCAATTTCTCCCATGCCCGCACGACATCGCCGTCGACCGTCTGGAACGCTTCTTGGTAGACATCGAATACGCGTACGTCGTCGTCCGGATGAGCTTCCCGATATGCGCGTCATGTTGCTGCCTCCTAGGTTTGTAAAGGGTGATTAAAGATTGTTTGCTTATTTTTATCCCATATCTCACGAAAGAGTTTTTTCAATTCCCTCCATCCTCCAAAATCCAATTTCCCTTTCTCTTGTCATTGTACATTTATCCAACTATCTGCCTGTTCATAACTTCAACAAATGAAAAAGGAGCTGCCGCGGCAAGCTCCTCACTATCGTACCTGTTAGCTTAATCATCGGGAGATTCAAGTTCCTCTGGAGAAGGTGGCTCGAAAATTTGTATCCATTCTTTAATTTTATCTTTGGGTATGAAAAAAGTTCCCTCTGGGTGTATAGCGTTTCTAGCTTCTAGACGTTTAAACAACACTTCTTGAGGCACATCAACAAAATGAATTTTAAAGTCAGCCCCTAAGTTATTGGCTAGCGAACGAAACTCTTCTCGTTGACTTCTTACCCAGCATCCAAAATCCAGAATAACATCAACACCAAGAACTAAAACTCTAGCTGCCACGTCCCACATTAGGATTTCCACTGAATCATGTCTAGAATCATGCTTCATTTCGTCAATTTCCGACATGGTATCCCCGAAATCGTGCCCAAATAAACGGATATGCCATTCATCAGGAGTAAGGCGAAGTGCAGAGTATTTCGTTTCGAGTTTACGAGCCAGAGTAGTCTTGCCGCTACAAGGGAGACCAACCATTAAATGAAGGGTAGCCACTGTGATTTCACCTCCTTTTTTTGAAACATATATAAAGAATTTCTTTTTGCATTAGACTGACCCGTTAGCGTAGTGATCTCCCCTAACCCTCGCCTATCCGGTCGAGATTTTACGCATATGTTTCCGTCATAAAATGATTAAGCGCATATAAGTGCATTTAAAAATCCGGCTACCGTGATTTTGGCAGCCGGCATTTATTGAGCTTTCATTTCCCGTCCCTCGTTTTTAAGGGTCTATCTAAAGCAGAATGGGAATCCACACGGGTGAGACGTATCTGCCAATCGGTTCACTCTTAGCACTTCATCCGCAAATGCATGGAAATGGTTTTGCAGAGACCGATGAGGCAAGGTTGATTATATAAGTAGATATAGCATTCCACTGCTGTCTCTCACGGGTTCTCGTAGGCGTTTAAATAGAGTTGTCTACGGACAGAAATGATGTCACCCGGCCTCCGCTATAGACCGACGTAGCTCTCCGCGAACAGGTTCGCGTAGGCGTCTGATCCGCACAGCCTTTCGAGTCTTGCCCGTCGCAGGCGCTCTGAGAATGCCTGATCGTCGCTTCCATCGGTGCTGTGGATCAGCCGCAGCATCCAGTCGGAGAACTCCTGTACCCTCCACACGTCCGGGAGGCGGGTCTCGGAGTACTTCCTCAACAGCGTTTCGTCCCCCTCGCGGTAGTGAGCGATCAGAGCCCGTGCGAGGACTTCGGTGTCGGCGACGGCGAGGTTCATTCCCTTCGCTCCGACGGGAGTGATGATGTGGGCGGCGTCGCCGGCAAGGAAGAGCCTTCCGTATTGCATGGGCTCCGTTACTACGCTGCGCATGTCGAGCACCCTGCGCTCGATGATCGGGCCAGTGACCAGGTCGCATTCACCGTCGATGGCCATGCGCTTGCGCAGCTCGCTCCAGACGCGGTCGTCGGGCCACTCTGATTCCAGATCCCCGGTCGGACACTCCAGGTAGAAGCGTGTGACCTGCGTGGTTCGTGGCATCTGCCCGGCGAAGCCCGACTCGTGCAGCGCGTACACTATCCTCTTCGATGACGGCACCTCAGCGAGGAGTGCGAGCCATCCGATCCCGTACTGCTTGTTGAATGTCGTAGCGTGGGTCGAGGGGATCGACGTGCGGGACAGGCCATGGAACCCGTCGCACCCCGCGACGAAGTCGCATTCCAGTTCCAACTGGAGCGGACTGTCAGAGGAGTCCTGCACGAGGCAGGTGACCAATGCTCGATTGCTCTCCAGGTCTTCCATCTTGGCCGCCGGGTGTGAGAACAGGATCGTCCCACCACGAGATGTGAACAATTCGATTAGGTCCTTCACCACGAATTGCTGGGGGTAGACGACGTGGGAACCACCGACGAGGTCACCGTACGGGACTATGTACCGGCGCCCGCCGTGGCGGAACTCGCACGTTGTGTGAGATACACCGCGAAGGTCAAGCCCCTTTGAGAGGCCGTGTCGGCGCAAGAATTTCACGACGCGGTGCTCGATGAATCCGGCTCGAGCACGTGCCTCCACGTGGGCCTGGGTCTGGCTCTCGACGACGATGCAGTCGATGCCCTCCTGCTGCAGTAGGAGGGCCAGTACGAGACCGGCCGGACCGGCTCCGACTATGGCCACCTGCGTTTTTTGGAAGCGCGTCAGCTCCTCACCAGATTTCGGGCCAAGTCCAAGTTCCCCGCCCAACGCTTTGGTATAGAATGCGGCTTGTTCTCCTGCATCCTCGCTATGAAAATACGGATGTCCCTTCGCCATTTATCTAGCCTCCGTAATGGTTACGAGATTATTTGCTAAATGAACAGTTCATCACTACGCGAATCAGCCTCATCGATTCTTTCCACGAAAGCTTAAATTGTTGTGAACTGCTGAGCATAAATCGAGGAACATGTTGGAAGTTGAACGCATTTTCTCATGACTGATGAGCGCAACGAGCCCAGGCATTTCTTTACGTTCGACGTATCCCGAATACTTGATGCATTCGATCGAGCCGCGACTTCGAGAGACCTACGGCGCTCATGTTCAACTCCTCTCATTCCTCACAAATACTAATCACTTATTTTCATCTGTATTATGCAGTGCCGCATATGAAGTAATTTCTTATGGATTGCTATGCCAACCTAAATATACCAATTATTTTGGTGGCTGGCTATGGTATTCTACTGCCCATTAGTGAAGAAAACTGCCGATTCATTGATGTCGGCAGTTTTTTCCTGATTTCGAGGTCGATCTCAAATACAACAACACTATATCATCCGGAAGGTTTTAGAAAAATTCTTTGAAAAAATTGCTCAAAGTATAATTGAAGCCGTTTTTCTTGGTTGTGGTTCGTCTTCCTGTGCTTTTTTTCCTTTGGTTTTTTTTCCTTTGAGGATGCTGCTTTAATACACTCTTCCCCCTCCCATGATTTAGGAGCTACCCGGCCGTTTCAATTTATAACTTTATTCGATTTATCGAGTGGGATATCCTGCTATAAAAGGAACTGACGCTAATCTCCAGTAAAAAAAACAAAGGACTGCCAATGGGGACTGTTGATTCCCTAGCCTTTGTCAACAGTCCCATGAGGCAGCCCTTTCGTGTTGCACTATCGTACCCAGTTAGCGTAACGAAAAGTTTTTAATTAGGACACAAGAGATTTCATTTCCTTAACTACGAATTCAACTCGATCATCTTTAAAGCCTTCGTTGGAATAAATTATCAACACATTCCCAACTTGATATTTTGAATGTGGTACAACATCTGCCGCTGCCGTCTTATCCTCAAAATCTCTAATTGCCTTCTTAACACCCGCGCTGGAAGAATAGATGTAAATGCTAATTAACTGATCGTCATTAATCAAAAAAGGCTCAGGTGATACGTCATTCAAAGTCATTATGAATACATTCTCCGTATTTAATTCTCTCGGCTTTGCTAAGGGAACCCCATGTTTTTCAAATAAGTCTTTAATTTGTTCCAAAGTAATTGTTTTCTCGTTATTCATGCACCCTGTAACAAAGAAGCACATTCCTAACAGCGTTATTATAATGTTTTTCATAATAGTCCCCCATTTCAACTGTTCTAACGTTTGGGGATTGATTTAAGTTGCAAATAGCAGGATCTATTGCGCTAAACTCCCTCTACTTCAATAATACAAAGAGGATCTGCCTCGAAACCGGTCTTAACCTGCCAGTAGAATTACCGATTTTGGCAGTGAATCCTGGTTCCTGTATACTGCCGAAGCGACTTGAAAAGCAGAGGTCGATATCAGCAGAGAACCCGAGCACGATCGATATGAATGGGTGTCTCCCGAAGAAGCAATTTAAACGTTGTGCACCGGATCTGGTAAAGTTGCCATTGACACAGGCGATCGATCTTATTATGAACCGAGGCCTTTCTCCTTTAGGTTGTTATCTGTTCTGCCCGTTTGCGTAACAAAAAAATGGAGCAGCTGCTGCCGGCAAACTGCTCTGATGTGTTGTTGAACTAACGTGCTCAGTTAGCTGAATGCTTATTTCGAATTTGGAATTGAATATCTTGATTTGAAACATGAATAAACTTTACCAGCAATGCGATTTTGTTTTCAGCATTGATACATTCCCAGTAATAGTCAGCTATACCATTCATTGAATCGAATAGTGGTACTTCGAAAGGGTCGCCTTCAAACGGTTTTAGTACAGCATTCTGCTCTGAGTTGTACGTGTGAATGCAGTGACCAATGCCACTCTTAAATTTACTGTATTGATAACTATTGCGTAAGCAAATTGAAAGGTCGTTGTCGTGTGTTTTTAAAATCGATAAACTATACTGTTTAAGTTCTGTGTTTATCACGGCTGAAATTCTCGGTGTAAAGTGCGGAGCATCTGGTTCAAACTCTCGAAGCATTAACGATTGTTCAAAGGTCCGGTTATGCTGCAACCCATCATAGATAGTGTCAGTTTGATCACCATTCGAGACAATGTGCACGTTGCGACCCGGAAGGAGTCATTCCTACGATAAGCGTTCTTCCGGGATATGGGTTTTCAAACAAATCGTGTTGAACTGTTTTCATTGCTCTTGCTCCTCTCGAGTAAACATAAAGAGGTAAGGGGAAATTCCCCTTACCTCTGCCCAGGCGTACGGCCATAACCTATATGCTTCCTCATGGATCCCCATGCTTCGCCAGTCACATATAAGTTTTAAATTACTTCCCATAGTAGCAATTACTGCTAGTAAATTCAATTATGACAATGGCTTAAAAATAACACCAACGGAACTATGCTCTAATGTCCTTTAGCGTAGCAATAGCTACAGCATATAAAAAAGTCGACAGCCTGCTGTGTTATTATTAAGCTATCGTAATCCGTTAGTCAATGCTAATCCCATTCCGAGAAATGGTGATTATTAGGCCCTGTTAGAGCCTCGCGAACGTGATGTAATCAATTTGGACAGGCTCTGCCGATTCGATCCGAAGCGCCCGGTTGATCTGTCCCCGGTGATATTGCCCATGTAAGAGAACCTGCGACAGGATGTCCCGGACGGACGTTCGGAACGGAACCCCGCTCTGGTTTGCATAGTCGATCATCTCGTCCAACTCGGATTCCTCGAGCCCTTCGATATAGACGCGATATTGCCCAGCGTTTTCTTCGAACATCGTCCGGATCGCCGTCAGGTCTTCCGCTTCCTCCCACAACGAATATTGCGCGCTGCCCTTGCCCTGCAATCGGGACAGCCAGACTCGTTCCGCGGCCGCGACGTGCCGAACCAGCTTCAGAATGTCCTTGTTTTTCGTCTCACTCTCCTCGAGCGCGTCCAAGATGCGTCCGTCCGCCCAGTACAGGTGGTCCATCATGCACTTGATTGTCTTCATTTCGGTTTCCCCCTCTTCGTCTCATCGATTACTTGAACCTATTGTTATCCGTTAGGGTCGTACCACCAGAAGGTTAGAATAAATTGAGCGATACCGTAATGGTACAATGTTGCGGCGCTTTTCATTAATTGAGGATGACTTGCTCCTGGAATTAATATAATGTCATTTGGTTAAATTATCCGGCCCGTTAGCTCAATGAAGCGCCGATCATTGTGGTCGGTTGCTTCCGTGTTATTATTGAACTATCGTACCTGTTAGCGTAACGCGGCTGTACCAGTTGTTTCATTTAGCAGTTGTTTCATTTCATGTAGCGATATTCCAGGAGATTCTTCAAATTTGAGATTTTCTGCAGCAGCTTCTCCCCGACATTCGTTTCCCTCACCAGCTTCCGCTCCAGTTCTTTGTCCACCAGCCTTTTTACAGACAATACGTCCGTTCCGTTACATAACACATCTTCTTTTGAATTAAATTTCTGATGGGCAACGAGCTGCATGCCAAAGGAATTATACAACAAGGTATATCCGGCGATGCCCGTTGTGGATTGATAGGCTTTGGAAAAACCGCCGTCAATGACAACCATTTTCCCTTTTGCTTTAACGGGGTTCTCTCCACGAATTTCTTTAACTGGCGTGTGGCCGTTAATGATATGTCCATGATCCGGATTCATATCAAACTCATGCAGGATTTTCCGGCAGATCTCCTCATTTTCACGCAAATGGTAATAAGGGTTCTTTCTCTCCTTATAGGTTTCTTTATCTTGGATAAAGTACCGTTCAAAGGTGGTCATTTCTCTCTTTCCAAAGAGCGAGGAACATTCCCCTGTCCAGATGTACCATACCATATCCGTAGCCAGATCATCCGTCTCTTCCGGATGCGCAAAGGCGTAACGTAAATAATATTCAAAAACATCGAGCAGCTGACGGCCCGAATACGTCTTGTCTTCAATCTGCATTTCTTCCATGTTTCCTTCTTCATCCAAAGGAATACAGCCGTGAAATAACAAATTCCCGTTGTATTTTAAATAAAGGCTTCCCTTTTTCATAAGAAAATTCATATGTCTGGCCAGCTTTTCGGAATGCTGAACGGAGAACAGCAGCTTTTCCATCACCTGCTGTTCTTCCTCCAGCAATTGTTCAGGCTGTTGCGGATTTACGGTTGCGAAACAGGTGTTTTCCAGCGGGTAAGTTTTTCCGCCGATCTTGATTTCAGTTTTGTCGTAATCGATCTGCTCAAGCAAAAGCCTCTTAGACATATTAAAGTAGGGGCGTCTCTTGATAATCGGGATTTCAAGCTTAAACTGGATCATGGCAATGGCTTGATGGATTTTGGTAATCTGCAGGATTTCCTGCTCCGAACCGTTATGGTCGGTCTGCAGCTTCGGTCTAAAAGCCGGATTGTCATCATAGTATTTCTCCGCCAAGTTCAGCAATGGGCGAAGATTGATTCCATATACGTCTTCGATGATGTCCAGATTATCGTATCTGGCGCAGATCCGGATAATATTCGCAAGGCAGACCAGGGAACCCGCATAGGCGCCTATCCACAGGACATCATGGTTCCCCCACTGAATGTCTACAGAATGGTAGTTGATCAGCGTGTCCATAATTTTATCGGGTTCCGGCCCGCGGTCATAGATATCTCCGACCACATGAAGATGGTCAACCACCAGGCGCTGGGTCGTATAAGCAAGGCCGATAATGAGCTTGTCCGCCTGGCCCAAGGAAATAATTTGCCGGTATATTTCCTCATAATAAGGGTCCTTATTGTTGGAAGAATCCGTCTTGTATAGAAGCTCTTCTACAATATATACAAACTGCTCCGGCAGAGCTTTACGCAGTTTCGAGCGCGTATATTTGGAAGAGGCATAAGAAATGAGTTTAAGCATTTGTTCAATCGTTTCTCTGTACCATCGGTTCAAGGCTTGTTTATTGCACAGGTCTCCTTTAACCAGCTGTATTTTTTCTTCCGGATAATAAACTAACGCAGTAAAATCATTGATTTCATGATCCGTCCAAACTTCACGGAACAAGGCTTTGATTTTCTCTTTTACGGTACCCGAACCGTTTCTTAGTACATGCTGAAAAGCCTGGAACTCCCCATGCAAATCACTGACAAAATGCTCAGTTCCCTTGGGAAGATTGGAGACCGCTTCAAGGTTGATGATTTCTGTTACAACTTTTTCTTCCGTATCATATTTCTGGGCCAATAAATCTAGAAACTGCGCATCCAAAACAGATGTCCCCCTTCAAGGAAATATGGTGATGTATAAGAGGTTTTTTAAATGGGGCTAGCCGCATACCTTTAAGCTTAGTGTAAACAGTATAGGGAAAAACATTAGGTTTCCGAGGTTCCCTTTGGTACTCTTACTAATAGCTATTATAACTGAAACTTCCCAAGCTATCCTGCCCGTTAGCTGAGCGAAGGGCAGCCGCACGGTTCCCACATCGAAGTTGAACTATCGTACCCGTTAGCTCAATGAACAAGCATGTCATCCTAGTTAAGCCCATCTTCTGAATAAGATAATGATCGTACCGAATAGTGCTGGGAATATCCTTATATCCACGTTTGAAACGATTTATTGACCATCTTTACATTATTCATTTTTGCCCAACTCTTTAAATCCGAGATACCTCTATCTCCATCCTTTGAATACCTAAATGCCATATCCATTGGGACAACTTTCCTCCTGTAAGGTAATATCCCGATAACAGGTTTAAAGTATCCCCTGGTCATTATCACTTTAATATCCCTCGAATTAATTATATTCCCATTTAATATGATTTGCTCATCGGATAGGCATAACTCGGTTGGTTTCTTGAAAAATGTTCTGTACAATGCGAGTAACAGTACGACTAAACTTATAAGAACCGTTGTTAACGAAGCGTAGAATATACCCCTAAGATCCCATGATCTCAATACAAGAATAGATTGACTCAATATAATAGCAATCATGCCTATAATGGTTCTAATTCTTGAAGGACTCTTAACTGGATGCTTTATTTCCCTCAACATTGCCCCCCTTGTTCAAATCCCTTATTTTAACATACCATATATTGGAACTATCCTGAGCAAATGCAGCCGATCGTTCTGGCCGGCTGCTTCATTATTCTGGTCTGAATTATGCTATTGTACCCGTTAAGTGGGTAGATCACCCGGAATAACCCGATAAAAAAAATTTATAATACCCCAAATATATGGTGGTGTTAAGCCCTTCACTCCATCCATTGTACTACTTGATAAAGCAACAAAGATTAACACCTTTTCTAATCCGCTTAATCCCAGTAAACCTATACCCGAAACCAAAATTGCGACACCTAAGCTTTTCAATAATCCTATCTCCGGCCACATGTGTTTTTTATCTTTTATTAATAAACCCTGCTTATTAATTGAACTATGGAGATACAGAACATCACATTAAAGACTAAGACGTGGTTCTTGCTGTCCATCCGATGACCTATATCTTCGGATCCCTGCCGAGTGGATTCGTTTGTGTTGTTATCGAACATAAGAACAGCCCTCTCGATGGAATTTTGTTGAGTTCTTACATTGTACGATTATGTATGTTCCATAATGTGGATCATCTTACCATATTAGGTTTATTCATATAACTCTCAAGTACTACTCGATCCTGCCCGTTACTTCAACAAACGAAAACGGAGCTGCCGCGCGGCAAGCTCCTCACTGACGTCTTCCCAATATTTAACGAAGTTGTCACAAAAATGTTGCGTTGACCTGCCAGTTAGTTAAAAAGACGGCAGCCATTTTACCGGCTGCCGTCTCTTCGTGCTTATTGAGCTATCGTACCGTTAGTTTAAATGACAGGTGCTATTTGAAAATTTTATAATATCTGCTTTGGGATGATAGTGTAAGAAATGAATTCCCGTGTTGTCGGTTTGGAACCAGACATTATTATTTGAAGGCAACTGGAGGAAATTTTCAATGAGTTTCGTAATAGTTCCTCCGTGAGAAACAATGGCAACTCTTTTATATTGACTGCTATTCTCTTTTATGTAAGAAAAAATTTGTTGGATTCGCTCATAGAATTTCAAGTCGCTTTCATCAACTTTCTGCTCACATAGATTATCAAGATATTTCACTTCACAATCAACAATATTCGCTAAAATATCCGCCGTTTGCTTTGCACGTTGAAGTGTACTTGACCAAATTAACTCTGGTGGAAATTCTTTTAAAACACGTACAGACATTTTTTTACTTTGCTCAATTCCTAAGCTTGTTAACGGTTCAAGTACATTTACTGTCTCATCCTCTGATTCTCCATGTCGAATTATTAATATCTCCATTAGTTTCACCTCAATTATTTGATTTCCGCTAATTTTACCATATGGGGTCACCTCACAAAACGGAAAAAATCGTACGCTAAGCAGTTCATTACATGAAAAAACCAGACCCTTTATTCTATAAAGGAATCCGGTTTTAGTTATCAGGTAGTTAGAACTCGTTGAATGCTAACGTAACCGTTAGCTTAACAAACCGATGTAGGGTTGTCTGTTTCCTTCGCTCATCGTATTGAACCTTCTGCTCCACCGTAGGCAGCTTGTAACAACAGGCGGCTCAGCAGAGGAAAGATCTGTCTTTCGCGACATTAACTATATCCTACCCTACCAGGTTGGAACAGAGATGCTCCTCGTGATATAAACGAAGCAGCCGACAAATGTTTGCCGGTTACGTCTTGTGCTGTATGTATTCGTCTGGCAGTGCCAAGCCGCGGTAATCAGCCAAGCAGTCAACGAACGGGCGTGTAGCGGAGCAGCACGACTCCGGAGCCGAAGGGTTTGGTCCCGGTCAGCTTCAGATTCATTCGATCTCGAATTCCCCCCAACAATTGGGGACCACGTCCGGCAACGATGGGCTGTACCAGGAAGTGATACTCATCCACCAATCCCAGTTGTGCCAGGGTGGAACCGAGGCCGGGACCGCCGTTAACGAGTAAGCTCTTCCCTTCTGCCATAAGCTGTGGCACCTCCTCGGAAACAGGCCCCTTCAATAAGAAAGAGTTCTGCCACGACACTTGATCCAGCGTCAGCGAGACCACGTACTTGGGTTTCCGATCGAGCTTGCGTGCGAAGTCGACCAAGAATTGAGGTCCGGTGCCGCTGCTGGCTATGGCTGGCCAGGCACTTTCCATCAACTGATAGATTTCGCGTCCAAAAAGCAGACCGTCGGACTGGTCCATCATGTCCACCGAATACTGGTGGAGCTCCTCATCCGCAATCACCTGCGTATGGTCACAGCAACCGTCCAGTGTTACATTCATCTGCAGGATTAAACGTCCCATATGTAGCCTCCTTTCTATCTATATTTTATCAAAGAACAGCTGGCCCGGTTTCTTATAGATTGCTAATGTGCACAGTCCGGGCCCGACCGAATATAACTTTAGTTAAACGGAGGATGCGGGAATTAGGACGTATCGAGCGACACGCTTTTCACGCTGGATTGGTTGTAGAATGTTGAGAGCTACGCCGCCGGGTACAGGTTGGCCAAAATAAAGGTGAAGCCAAGAATGCACTGGCCCGCGCCGTATTCTTTAACCGACTGGGTGAACTGCGTGACCGCAGTTTCGGGAATCAGCGCAATCGTGCTTCCTGTCTCAATCTGGTGATAGCAGCCATTGTAATGTGGAATAATGTCTACTTGGAATGAGCGATATAAGCGCTAAGAGTGCGCGGACGGTCGATTGATGACAACCTTTTACAACACCTATCCGGCGGGTTGAACTATCGTGCCCAGTTAGCTCAATAAAATAGCCTTCAAAGCTTTTCAAATAGGTATGTCCCATTTAAGAGAATTTCCACCTGATAACCACTATAATTAGGAAAGCGTGCTAAAATCACAATAAGGTAATAGTTGATTAAAAATTATGATAAGAGTGTTAATTTGAAAACTTTATTCATACTTCTTCCTCCATCAGCTACAATTGTATTATCAATCATTTTTTTATATGCTAATCCATACGGTCCCACTGCCTCTGATACGCAATTAATTATTTTTCTAACACTCATTTTGCCAACATTATTATTCATGGGCTCATTATTTCTGAACAGTAAACCAATAAAATATATTACACTTATCTTATCTATCCCGACTAGTCTTTATTTAGGAATCGCGGCAATACCGAGCCCTTTTAACTTATTTATTCTTTTCCTACTTTTCTACCCTTGGATAGCAAACACCACACGAGAATAGACCTAGCTAGTTCGCAGGCTTTCGTCCACCAACTCGAGACAATTACACTATCGTACCCGTTAGTTCAATTCCATAAGTATTTGTTTTGCATAAGAATCCCAGTCTGCTTCGTCTGTGATTATCTCTAATGTGGGAATTAAAGATTTTTTCGCACACATGCGAAGTTTATCCTGATCCTCTAAGAACTTCTGGCATGCTTCCGTTACCCTAGAGCGGTTTTCCATCACATATGATTTCCAAGCTTCATTACGACTTTCAATAAACCTGGGCTCAACAGCATCTTGAGACAAGGTTAATAGTACACAATGTGCATTAAGCCTTGATAGACGTTTCTCCAGAATCTCAATTTCTGCAGAATTTATAAATGCCGCTCGATGATTTACATGAAATCTCTCTAAAAGATAAAATATACCGTTTGATGGTTTCGTATGACCAAGCAAATCAATCCAATTGTATTGTTGTTCAAGATAATCAACATGACGATTTAAAAGCTGAATATGTTCATCTTTGTCCATCGATCTTAAGTCACCTTGGAATGAATGCAACACTTGCGAATAGTGTTCACTTAATGCAATTATTGTTTTTTCACTATTGTGTGTTTGACTATGCAATCTCTTTATTGCGGAAAATACTGATGTTTTTCCTGCGGTAGACAACCCCTCGATAATTACTCCCCGAATCATATTTCACCTCTCAACTTGTTCCATAATCCTGTAAGTTATGTACCAGATTGCCGTTATTCCCGGAGCATGATGTTGTTGTGTTATCGTACCCGTTAGCGTAATCCCCCTTCATTTATATCTCTATGATCTTAACGGCTCGAACCCGGTTGTTGCACAGATCCGTTGAATCTCCTCGGCTGGAAATGGTGTAGTTCTGCTCACCGAATAGAGTTTCATGTAGAAATCATTCATCACTACGGCTATTGGAGCGTACCTCTTGATAATGGCTGCTGCTAAATCCATAATCTCTGGCGACTTCTCACCTTCAGCATATCGACGTATGAATTCTATACGTTCTAAATGATTCATCGTACCGCCTAAGACCGTTACAAGCCAGTTCACGAACTCTGTCACCACATAACACCCATCATGAGCCTTGTTCAATTCGAAAAACTCCAATTCGCTATCGGACAGCTCGAACCGAGAAGATGTTGCAAGGCCGAAGTCCGAAATATAAACACGGTATCCGTCGGTTAAAATGTTCCTAAAGTGAGCATCGAAATGAAGTAACTCATTCGCATTCATAAACGAGACAGCAGAACGCAGGTTAGAATCCACCATGGCAAACGCTGTGGTGGCTGTATCCTCACCAATAGCGACCTGTTCGGTAAGCCAGTCGTGAAGGTTATGGGAAACGTATTCGCAGAACAGTACAACACTGTCCACTGATTGCTCAATTGCCTCGATACGATCTCTTACAGCCTCGGAACCCCAAAACTCAACCAAACGGGAAACATCACTCAGTTCCTCAGAGATTGGCCTACGAATGTGTAACACTCGCCAGTGATACATTAATGGAAAGCTCTCACACTGTTTTGCCAACACCCAGTTGGTGGTCATGGTGTGGGCGGCGACCTCACGCCACACGCCACCACTTGGTGAACCTATGCCATAGTGGCAAAACGGAGGGAGTTCGAACACGTTTCTAGTGGACATGACATTTTTGTCGCGTCCTTCTAATTCTGCAATCGGTATTATTTTCACGAAGATAGGCGCGTCTTCAATCTCCATCAACGCCGCTGTGCCACCAATGCCAGTACTAAGAACTGTAGCATCATCCACTCGCTCTTGAAGCCTTTCATCACTTAGCAACGATAAGGCAGTGGACACATCGGTATAGCGGACAAGTCTAGTTTCGTGAGATACATAGGCTGATTTCATAGGGATCACTCTCCTTCGAATGTCGTGGTTTTTTTAACGATTGACCATAATTTTTAAAAGTGGAGCAGTTGCTCCGATAGCTGCTTCGCACTATCGTTCTCTAACCATACGTAGGATATTGAATAAAGATCCATAAACGAATCCCCCACTAAACTCCCTGTTAGCTCAATGCCCAGAAGTACATCTGTACAAAGTGTAAGATTTTGCGAAGAAGCAAGAAGCTGCCTGCAGCAGCTCCTTCGTCAAATGTCCTTTATTAAGCTATCGTAACCCGTTAGCATAACGACAGTTTCAACACATACTTTAACTTATGTATTGAAAAAACCAGCCCCCTTAAAGGACTGGTTTGCCGCTGCCATCATTGAACTATCGTACCCGTAAGCTTTACGAAATAAGCCGGACAACCCCATTGCTGTGAATATCATTCTTCAATGGTTAATACCACGGTACTATTTATTTAGAAATAATTTTTTTCGTTGACAAAACTTGATACTCTGCCTCTTTCGATAACTTAACAGAAAGGTTTATTGTATAATCGCCAGCATATTTAAATTCTTGTTTGAATGCTAAGTTATATACAAAATTTCCGTCATTAATTACATCAGGATCAGCATCTGATGTATAAAACTCGTTTAAATTCAATGAATTTCCTTTAGGATCTACAATATCTATTTTTAATGAGTAAACCTTCTGAGTCAAATTATCAATTTGGACTAGTAAGTTTAATGGAAATGTTCCCCCATTCTGCACCTCTCCAACGGCAAAATTTCTTTTCTCAATTTGATTTTGAAATAATAGCAGGTTTATGTTCGGTTTAATTATTTCCAATTCATTGTTTTTTTCGTTTAATGTAATGAATCCATTTATCAATCTCCCAAGGCTACTGACAGGTAAATAGACTTCACCATCTATTAAATACCCATCGTTTTGGCCCTTCTCACCGTTTATATACAGAGAAATTTTGTTTTTCACTGTGTCTGCGAATGCTACCGATGCTCCGAGTACAGATAATAGTGAAGCAATTACAATAATTTTTTTCATACGCATATTTTCACCCCTTTTCAATTTTCAAACGCATCTGTTATATATACCCAATTTTGAGTTAAAGGTTTCGTTACCCTTCCTAGTGATCAGCAAGGGGAATTCCAGGAATTCCACTTTCGTCAAGAAGCACACGTAACCGCTCCGCAGCTCTTCGGCGTGAGCTTAGTACCCTATTTTCTCCAGCCCTGTGAGCAGGGCGTTTTTGGCTCACCTTATGACAATTTAAGTGTTGCTGATTCGAGGGGGAACGGGAAAATAGGGATGACCAAAATGGTATCCCCTTCTTGTTGAACTATCGTACCCGTTAGCGTAATGATTCGCGCAATGGTCTCAACCGGACGATCCGCTGACGATGCAAGCCTGGACGATTGGGCTGCTCACCATCAGGGCTTGCAATGTCGTCGGAGTAGGCGGGTCGGATGCGAGTCAAACCCACTTGACCCGGGCTCGGCGGATGTTTATCGTCCAAACGCCCACGCCACCATCAGCGGGAATTCTTCTCGCCACATCACATCGTCGTGCGACGCGACCCGCTCTCTCATTTCAACGTCCGCACCTGCATCGCGCAGCGCAGCCGCCCACCGGGTCGCGTTCTCGAGGAAGAACGGCTCCAGTGTGCCGGCTACTAGGTAGGTGCGCGGTAGCGGGCTTGGCATCACGGCAGGCGGTCGGTAGCCCCCGCCTGGCGACGCGGATAAGACCGTACCGTAGATGTCCGGATGCCGAAGCCCTATGGCGAGTGAGAGCTCTCCACTCGCCGACACGCCGCACACCGCGGTTCGTTTGGCGGGCAGCGCGACGCTGAAGCGCGATCGCACCCATCGGCGGACGTCTTCGACGAAGAACCTCTCGTGTGCCGCGAACCGTTCCTGGTCGAACGGCGGTGAGTACTCATGGATGCGCACCATCTCATCCTCATCGGACGTCCGGTAGGCACCGACGATCATCGTGGGCGGTACGTCGGCGGCCTCGAGGTACCCGCCCCACTGCGAGATCAGCTGACCGTCACCGGCGAACACGACTGCCTGGGGTGGATCCGGAGGGACGTACACCGTAACCTGCCGACCACCATCATACTCGAGCGTCTCTGTGACGAGCTCTCCCGCGATCTTCATATCTCACGTCTCCTGTGTTCATAATTAAACTTATCTCGTGTAGCACAACGAGGGGCTATATGTTCCTATTTATTATAACTCAGCGTTTAAAAAAACCGCTAAAAAATGCGTTCAACTATAGTACCCGTTAGTTTAACGTACGATAACCCTTGGTCAGTTTGTTATGAAGTATCCTAGAAATCACATAAATAATATACCCCAACACGCTACCAAACATATTTAGCAGTAAATCATCTATGTCCGCTGCCCCCAAAAAGGTTACAAATTGAATTATTTCAATACCTAAAATAATCACAAGTGAAAATACAATCGTTTTTAAGGATGATGATGGTCTTCGTAAAACGAACGGAAATAAAAATCCCATAGGAACAAGTACAGCAATATTGGCAATTAAATTGATTGATGAAGGCACTATTCCTACACTGATGTAAGAATTAATAGATGAAGTTATCGTCTGAAAGGGAATTAATTGTACGTTCCAATAACACTCGGCTTTCTGTGCTTTATTACTAGCCTTGGGGTGCTGCCTTCGTGTCTTTCTTGAGCTATCGTAATCCGTTAGCGTAGCAATGCTAGCGCTCTGTCAAGAGCGGCTCGAATTCAGCTTTTCAGGGCTCAAGTGCCCCGGCGATGAGCGAGGCGGCTCCCTCGGATACAGTGAGGAAGAAGTGCCAATGATATTCCGTATCGTAGGCAAGCGTTTCCCGAGGGTGAAATTCCTCATCAGGTAGAAAGTGAATATTCTCATATAGAAAGATGAACTTTTGTACTGACATGGGTTCATTCTTTTTTCTTATAATACAGACATAACCAATAACTGATACGGGAGTGAGCATGATAAACGTTCTGAAAATCGCAACCTGAGTATGCGAAAGAATGAGCTTATTGATTCGACTTGGCCACAAAATCCAAACCGGAGCCGAATGAAACGGCAGAAAGGAATCAAATATGAATCGTATTGCTGCGAACTACGCTAAATCGGCTGAAAACTCTATTTCGTTTGTTATTAAACTGCAAATCGTCTTTTTTCTTATGAGCCTCGCGCTTGTGTTGCTCGATTACTTTATGAAGGACTCTATCAACCAATATGTATGGATCCGGTCACTCGGACTTGCCGTTTTATCCCTTCTCTTCGTCCGATTCGGAATGCAACTGAGGAGAGGCAAGCGTTCCGCTTATTTCCGAGTTCTGATCATCTCTATACTCGGCACTCTCGGGATTATCGCGATCTCGATCAATAGCGGGGTATACCCGCTCTGGATGCGGATTGAACAGTGCGTGCAGGGAATCGTTTTGATCGGCATCGCGGTCATTTTGTTCCGCCCGAGCGTGCGAGCCAAATTCGCGAAAGCATAACGAATGAAGTCGATTTTCTACCCAATAAGTTAGGAGGGGATTGGGATTCTAACGCTGTCAGGTCTTTCCCCAGGTATGGGAATGTGTCGAACAATCAAAAAATTGAGTATCTTTCATTAGAAACCGAAAGTCTGAATCTGAGAATTCTGACTCTATAAGACGCGGAAGAAGTGTTTAAACATTTCTCAAATGAGGATATTACACAGTTTATGGATATCGAACCATGTAAGGATATACAGGAAGCTAAAGAAATCATTAGATTTCATATAGAGGATTCGGGCTGGTTAAAGTAACGGGTACGATATGTAACTCTTGCAAATGGTTGTCCAGGTAAAGCTGCAATTTCAAGCGGTGCTGGATCAGGTCTTTCCAGAGTATCATGGCGTGTTTGGTGACCTTTATTCTAAAGTGTCGCTTCGTTTCCTGGCCCAATATCCAACGTCTCAATCCGTGCTGGCAATGTCCGAGAAGACCGTTACGACGATCATACAACGCCTTGTCGGACATGTCGGCTCGAACCGGTGGTCGCTGGAACGTGCACAGAAACTAATGGCTGCAGCAGAGTGAAATCCCTTCAGGGAGACCGCTTTTCCGAGTCATTTAATCTCATTGGAGCTGTTCATTCATTTACTTCTTCAGTACCAGGAGCATCTAGCGAAACTCGATAAATCAATAGAGGCCCTGGCTGAAGAATTACTGGAGTATGATTTAATCCAATCGATACCTGGTATTGGCACCAAAATTGCGGCAACAATTTTAGCTGTGATCGGGGAAATCGATCGGTTTAGTCACGCAAAAAAGCTAGTTGCGTTTGCCGGTATTGATCCAAGTGTCTTCTCTTCCGGCAAGTTTACTGGAACCCAAAATTCAATCACCAAACGCGGCACCAGGAGGCATCGAACAGCCTTATATCAAGCTGTTCGATGTGGAATACGAAGCTCACGCAATAAAAAATTAAGGGCTTACTACGATAAAAAGCGTGCAGAGGGCAAATTGTTTAAAGTAGCTGTGATCGCTTGTGCAAATAAACTGATCCACTGGATATATGCAATCTTAACCAAGAAAGAAACCTTCCGCTTAGACTAAAAAGAAATACTTAGACATTGAGGAAAACCTTCCCAAAATCTATGGGACGGTTATTTGCCATTCCCTTTTTCCAGTATAACATCCCTCGTTTGTTTCATTAATAATTAAATATTGACAACCTATTAGCTGGTATAGTTCAATCATGAAACCCGAGGAAATTAAGCACAGTAGAATAAAGGTGGCGGCCAGAACGGTTCAGACTTTCCGAAATAATGGACGTATCCGTTCGAGTTAGCTTACTGGCTCCAATACCGTTGTAGCTACGGCCAGCACGTCCTGCGTCATTGCCTCCACGGTACGCAGCCGAGGGTTGCGGCTCCACTGCACGGCCGATCCGAATATCCCCCAGCTAATCACTTCCGCTGTCGTCTCGATCATCTCCTCTGCAATAGAAGCCTGCATCCCCTCCTTCTCACGGAGCCATCGGAGCAGCAGCCGTTCGACCTCTTTCTGGATCGCGACCTCGAACATCGGCTCGAATTGGACGTCACCTGGCGTCATATACTGGCGTAGACGAGCCAGAAATTCGAAAGTGACCTGAATCAGCGTTCGCAAATCGCCCGTTCCTGTAAGGGTGTAATCCGGTAAGCGCATCTCCACGATCTTGCGGAACTTGTCGCTCATCCAGCATTCCAGGAACGCGTACTTGTCTTGGAAATGAGAATAGAAGGTGGAACGATTAACCGTCGCATGAGATGTAATGTCTTGTACCGAAATAGAGTAGATATTTTTCTTCTGCTCGAGCAAGTCCATAAAGGATTGCAGCATCAGCTGACGCGTCCGCTTCACTCGAGGATCATCCAAGTTGACTGGCATATTCGACTTCGCTCCTTCGGCGTTCCAAACCCGACAAATCGGCATACATGTTGTTTAAGAAACGAAACCGGCTAAATGCTGGTTGTTCGGATGCCGCAATCCTATTACAATTTGTACAGTATAGCATATCCAAAACTGACGGTTAACCACACTGTCGAATAAAAGGCAAAGAAAGGTGATTGTGACATGATTATCGTAACAGGAGCTAGCGGACAGCTCGGACGGATGACGGTGGAGAAGCTACTAGAACGCATGCCAGCCGGACAGATCGGCGTCAGCGTGCGCGATCCGCAGAAAGTGCTGGAACTGCAAGGGAAGGGCGTACGCGTACGCCAAGGCGACTTCAACGACTCCGACAGTCTCGCATACGCCTTCGAAGGCGCGGCACAAGTGTTAATCGTCTCCGCTGACGGCTTCGGTGAAGCTATCGTTCAAAGTCATACCATGGCGATCGAAGCCGCCAAAAAAGCCGGCGCAAGCCGAATTGTCTATACGAGCCACATGGGCTCGTCTCCGTCGTCGCATTTCGCCCCGATGAAGGATCACGCCGCCACCGAGAAGGCGCTCCAATCCTCAGGCGTCTCCTTCGTATCGCTGCGCAACGGCTTTTACACGGCATCGGTGCTGATGTTTCTCGGCGACGCCATTTCGACCGGCGTGCTGGCCGCTCCAGAGGACGGTCCAGTCTCCTGGACAGCACACCCAGACCTTGCCGAAGCGGCCGCCATCACCTTGAGCGAGCAGCGCTTTGACGGCTTGACGCCCGGCCTCACCGCGACCGAGGCCATTGACCTCACAGGTGTCGCCGCCATCGCCTCGGAGTTGTCCGGCCGCCCCATTCAGCGCGTGGTCGTTTCTGACGACAAGTATCGTGACATGCTTATGTCGCACGGCGTCCCCGAAGCGCAGGCCAATATGCTGCTCGGCATCTTCCGCGCCAGCCGAGAAGGCGAATTTGCACACATCGATCCGGCGCTCACCAAACTGCTCAACCGCTCGCCGCTTTCCGTGCGTGAAGTCCTGAAGGCGTCGATTGCCACTGCGAATTAATCCAGACAGACTTTGTAACTTTTTCGGTAACGTACACCTATCTAGATAATTCTATCGTAATAATATTAAGGCTATCCGATCCAGTCGATCGATTCAAACGCCCAAAATTTGCGTCATTTATGATACGATTCCACGCGAATAATCTTAAACTATCCTGGACCTCTGTCAAGAAAGTGGACACCTAATTAAGCAAATACTAAGCTTTCTTTTTCGTGTGAAAAAGTGCGGCAAACCGAACCGGGGATAAGTAGCCCAGTGCACTGTGGATTCGTTTGCGATTGTAAAAAAACTCGATATAGGAATAGATTTGGTCATAAGCCTGCTGCTTGGTCTTAAACTTGGTGCAGTAAACCAATTCTTTTTTGAGCAGACTGTGGAACGACTCCATACAGGCGTTGTCGTAACAGTTGCCTTTTCGACTCATGCTCGCCTCCATCTCATAGGAAGCAAGCTGGTTACGGTACTCGATGGAGGCATATTGCGAACCACGATCCGAATGGTGAAGAAGTCCTTTTTCCGGTTTCTTGGCCTCATAGGCGTCCTGTAAGGCCCCGAGGACCAGATCCGTCGTCATTCGGTCCTGAAGCCGCCAACCCACAATTTCACGGGTACACAGATCCAAGACACTTGCCAGGTATAGTCGGCCCTCCCGGCAGGGGATATACGTAATGTCCGCCACCCACACCGTGTTGGGGGTAGCGGTCGCGAATTGCTGCTTCAGGATATTGGGGGCGATCGGCAAATCGTGATCCGAGTCGGTTGTCTGGACTCGGAAGGTTCGGGAAACGCACGAACGTAAGCCCATCTCCCGCATGTACTTGCCCACGGTACGTTCGCCGACGTGATAGCCTTCCAGCTGTAGTTGATGGGTTATTTTCGGACTACCATATCGTCCATTCGTATCGTGAAAGTGGAAAGTGATCCGCTCCATCAGTTCGCCCTTCTGTATGGCCTGCTGGCTGGGTGTGGCGTTTCTCCATTTGTAGTAGCCGCTCCGGGACACTTCAAGCACGCTGCACATCTTCTCCATTCGAAACGCGGAGCGATGGTCTTCGATGAACTGAAACCTCATTTCTTTGGTTTGCTGAAGATGTGCACGGCTTTTTTTACGATCGCCAGTTCCTCTTCCACATCCACAATCCGGCGATCTCTTTCTTGGAGTTCCTGTTCTTTCTCTCGCAAGAGCTGCTCCAGTTGACGGACTTTCTCACTACTGGCTAACGATTCGCTCTCAAACTGCCGATACTTCGCCATCCATTTGTGTAAGGTATTCGCGGGGATGTTCAGTTCCTGAGCAATGTCCGCCACCGACTTGGTCTGCTCTTGTATAAATTGGACAGTTTTTTGTTTAAATTCTTCATTGTAATGCTGCCGCTGTTCACCCATGGGAACACCTCCTCGTTATGTTCATTATTAGGGTTTTCATTGACGGTTGTCTACTATATATGCTACATGCACGTTATTCTGCCGTAGCAGGCACTGAGCTCTTATACCCGTTAGCTTTACGAAGGTCAGTGTCCTTAGGTATTCAAACTGCCCTGATGAATGTTTCTTTATCCCGGACAACGAGCGATGAATACAAATTCTAGTCCAGGACGATCTGGTGCATCTCGAATATCCTCGACAAGCAAATTAGTGAAGCATAAGGATTCAATAATTTCGGACTGACTCCGGAACGTTAGTGTCGAGTCCGAGCTTATTACTGCCCCGTCACTTTGGAACACGAATGTTTGACGGAACGTAACTAAAGGCAGCTGCACATCCAGCAGATCCACCCACTTCTCTACCTTTCCGATTTCTGGCACTTCAATTACCTGATAGGACTGGTCGCGGTTCCAGTCCTTCCACGCCTCCTTTGAAGGATCCCGGACCTCGAATACAAGCCGTCCACCAGGTCGAAGAATACCACGACAAATACGAAGTGTTGACATCCAATCTTCATCAGTTACAAAGACTTGTGCGGCGTTTCCGGTCATCGTCACTAGATCTGCTTGCATTCCAGCGAGCATTGGAGCCGTTCCATGAATCCATTTGACCCGATCTGCACAAGCCTTACGACATGCAACTTTGAGTGAGGCAGCGGCTGGATCGATCCCAATGACTTCCTTACTTAGTGCAGCAAGTCGACAAGCAAGGATTCCGGTTCCGCAACCAATATCAATTACGGATTTAGCACCGAATTCGTCTGTCATTGCAATGTACGGGTCAAGATCTGGACGTTCAGCTGAATCAAAAAAATCGTAAACATCTACAAGTCTCGGCTCTTCAAATATCCTGTCAGCCATGTCTATATACCATCCTTTATATTTTTTTCAAAAATCCTCTCCGTGTTCATCTCAATGTAAATTGTAATCGCATATTCCGAATTGCTAAAGGGTTGAGTTTAGTTATTTAACGATACTTCCCTTTACTTCAATAAAAACGGCAACTGATCATCCTTCGGCTGCCGTTGTGCTGTTCTGAACTAACGTACCCATTACTTTAATGACCTGATTGTTGCGCTATCGTACCCGTTAGCGTAACAACCCCTGCGTACTTTGTACGCGGGGGTTGTGTGATTTATAATTTAGAGGCTTGATAAACGAATTTCTGATTACCGCTTGTTGGTTTCTTCCCATCCTCAAAATCAGCGCAAACTTTGACATTTGAAAAACCAATGCTTTCAAGGATGTACTTGAATTCCTCGACACCGTACCACCGCAATGCAAATCGCTGCAATTCCGTTTGGACCAATCCCCCATTACGCCACTTTTCGTATTTTAAGTAGCTTACTCGGTATTGATTGAAGAATAAATCGGCTTCCACACACTTGCCTTCCATCGTGATGATGTCACCATTAGGCAAGTGATATATTGCCGATCCCTCCCATCGTCCTAATTCGGAACTGTTATAATTGTTGTCTGGCAAAAACAGGTCAAGGAACAACTGCCCACCTGGTTCCAAATGTTCATACAACCGCTTTAGAACTCTAATTGACTCTTCCCGTTGTTCGATTAATAGAAACGAACCCCCAGGAATGATGATTGCTTCATATTTATGTGGCAAAGAAAGTTCCTGCAAGTTTGCTTCGTATAAGTTGGGAGTTAATCCTCGTTCATCACATCGGCTTCGGCATGAATCCAACATTTGCGGTGAATAGTCCGCTCCATCTACAATCAGGCCAGATTCAAGAAGAGGAATGATCACCCGTCCAGATCCAACCATGGCCTCCAGAATGCGTCCCTTATAATGTTTAAGCTTTTCGCGATAATACTCAATGTCTCCACCGAATGATTGCCCAATTTTTTTGGTTAGGTCATAGACTTCCGTGCAGAGTTCACCGTAATTACTAAAAGACATATCTGTTTTCCCTCCGTATTTTGGTTTTGCACGGAAGGGATTAGCTCAAGCAATTATCCCTTCCATACCTCTAATATAACTGCGTCGCAAACTGTATGAATGGTTCTCACGATAATCACTCGCTTTCTAAAAGGATGTTTCCAGATTACACCATATGTGAATTTTGGACAACAGGATAATTTTAAATATAACTGCCCATTAGCCATCCATGCCGCTCACGCGATACCATAGATTATGGAAGTAATTACGTTCTTCCATGGGAGCTTAACGGCCAGCAGTATGTCTGTAACCCCCCCTATTTTTGTGAAGATGTAAAAGGAGCTGCCGCGGCAGCTCCTTCATCGCTAGTGTAACTTCACTGTGGACGATCTTCATTCAAATAGCCATCTTAATTCTGATGTCTTTCTCAGCTATTAGAGGTATTTTATTTACATAAAAATCTCGTAAGTATGCTCTTTTCATCATTACCAAGAAACGCGGTATGAATGGGACCAGTGTAACCTGGACTCCTCTGCCAGTTTCTCGTCCGAAATGCTAGGTCATAACCCTTGGGGATAGAGCCTTACGTCAGTACATTTTGACGCTCGCCAGATCGCAATCCTCGAAGTGAACTGAATTTACGCCTCCCCTTTGTATGTAAACGACTCCTTTTACCGTAATATTTTTGAAGTATGCATCCCCGTCACTGACGTCGGCCGTTATCCTCAGATCTCCTTCAATAACAAGATGGCGCAACGTAATGCTTGGAGCGGATACGGCCACATTGCCTTTAATCGTTTCCGTGCCTGTTTCTGGACCATATACGCCAGCAGTATCAAACGTTTTTACCGTGCCTGTCTCTGAACCATGATCGCCAGTAGGCGTCGTTTCCGTGCCTGAGCCCGTAGGCGGCGTTTCTGTGCCTGGGCCCGTAGGCGGCGTTGCCGGGATTACAACCCCTAGATCTTTCGCAAACTCTAGAGCTTTCTCGAGCAGAGCGTCCGATACCACGCTTGTAAACTTGGCCTTCGGCCCGAAGCTGCCAACATTCAAAATCTCTGCATTCAAAACCGCAGCGATTACAGGTTTGCTCCATGCTTCCATCAAGGCCGCATGCGTGTACTTGTCTAACCCTTTAATGGTATCCAACTTTAGATTTACAAGAGTGGCGACCATGGTTACCGCATCCTCACGCGTTACCAGCTGATTCGGACGGATCGTTCCATCCGCGTAGCCCTTTACATAGCCGGCCTTAACAGCGATTGAGATTTGGTCATATGCCAAATCCGAGTTGCTCAGATCCGAAAAGGTAATATCCGTTTTTTCCGCAAGCTGGAATGAACGGTTAATTGATGAGATCATTTCTGCTCGAGTAATCGACTGAGCCACTGCTGGTGAGGACTCTGCTTTCTGCTGGAAACTCAATAATTGTACTGCAGTTGGATTTTGTGTTGATTGTTGAGCGGATTTGCTGGACTTATCTTGAGACTTGTCCTTATGGATTCCGTGAGCGAATGCAGCAGTTGAGCCTCCAAGAACCATAGCAAATGTCATACCTGTAATTATGGATTTTTTCATCATGGATGATTTAGTCATTTCCGATCTCTCCTTTAATTGTGTTTGTCAAGATTGCCTCGTGAAGGTTTTCATTATGACGGATTGTCAATCTAAATCGTCAGCACGATATGTTAGTGAATTTTTATTTGCATTCCTCCCAAATTCATTGATCGGTCTTATCATAAAACATAGTAGATGAGAATGACTTTACAAACACATTAGATTTTAATGAGAGACATAACCTAGTTCACATTTTCTAGAGTATCTCCTACTATTATCCCGCACTAGCCTGCCCTTTACTTCAACAAAAACAGCAGCCGATTACAAGCCGGCTGCTGTCGTGTAGTTATAAACTAATGTACCCGTTAGCGTAATGAAAATTTGAATTACCAGAGCCAAATGCCCCGAAACAAATTTAAATCAGCTAATGTAAAATATTATAATTCACTTATTCACTGATTGTTTTAATTTGTTGAATTATTTCCATTAGCTTAGTTGGATCCTTAATGACAAATATATAATTAGCTTCATCTTCTCTCGGTTGTACCTGTTTCGAGATTTCTTGTCGCTCTAGCACTTCTAGAAAGCTCGAGGCACTTCGAAAGATCGCTTTAGTTCTCTGTGTTTGTTCTACACGCTCTTTCAGTAATTCAACAGGTAAATCAAAGTAAACTATAATGCTTACAAATTCTCTTTCATGAAAATAACGAAGTACATTCGTTCGTGCTGGTTCATGCAGATTGGAATTGCTTAGGATTATGTGTAAATTGCTTTGCTCCGTTGCATACTCAACAATCGTATTTGTAAGAGAGAATTTGATTGTATTTGGTCCTTCAATGGGGCGTAGTTTCTTATAATGGTTATTTATAAATTCTGCGTGGTTGTCCTGATCAATGACAACAGCTTGTTGTAATACTGATTCTAATTCTTTTGCGAAAGTAGTTTTTCCACTATGAGTCTTTCCTACTGTCATGATTACTAGTCGGTTCATTTTATAATTCTCTCCATTCTGTTTATTCTCTTATGAACCAGATTGCCGTTATCCCGGCAGCCTGGTGTCGTTGTGTTATCGTACCCGTTAGTTCAATAAAGTGAGCTTTTCATAATCCTTTATTACGCATCAACTTGTACTCAAGTGTTCTATTGATGCGAATGATTCCAAATTGAAACGTCCGTTATTGGATATCAGTTTTGTAATTGAACACTCGGAAATGAGCTCACTCTGCTTCAAAACAAAATCTTGGTGCAAAGCATCAAGCTCACTCCCTGGAAATTCTCTCACTAAGAAATCGGTAATTAATCCCCCATGAGTAACAATTACTATATTGCTTTCGGGCGGCTGCGCGTTTCCCAGCTCTGTCAAAAGTGATAATAAGCGTTCTCCCGCCCTGTTGGCCGAATCACCAACCGGTGGTATGTAATCAGGATCGCGTGTGCATCGCTCCCACATCGCAGCAAATTCATCAAATGTTTGCCCATGTAAATCGCCCCAATTTGCTCGTTCCCGCAAACGGCTATCCACCATTAGTGTTGCATTTGTATTATGGGCAATGTACTCGGCAGTTTCTTTTGCTCGTTGGAGTGGACTCGTCACGATTATTGTTATTGGCAGGTTACAGAAATACCTGGCTGTCGCTTGTGCTTGTTGTATCCCTTGTGAGGTAATTGAAACATCTCCGATTGCTTTTTCCTTTAATGCGTGCCTTACAAGAAAGAAAGTTGTACTCAATAGGAACGCCTCCTTTTTCGGTTCTGCAGCCATACCTTCCTCTACTGCAGCCTGACGACATTAAGCTATCGTACCCGTTAGCTTAATAAAGTGTGGTACTAGTTCCCTGAATACGAATCAATCAACTCCTAATAATTCCTTCTGAGTTCATTTGCTCAAATTTTTTCATCTTATTCACTACCTCTAACCCTGATCCGAACACAATATCATGATGATTAACGCTTATTAACCATGCGTATTTGAGACTAAATAATGTTCCCTTAGATGCATAAGTTCAGAAATAACATTCTTTATTATAAAGTTTGTATCTCCTTCATATAGCCACATTTTATTTTTGTAATCCTCCACAATAAACCAAACCCTATCATCATTAACAAAATACTTTAAATATCTATTTGATATGTCAACCATTCTAAGCACATATTGTGGATCTTTAAGTCTCTGCCAACCCCAATGCAAACTGTTTGTATAATGTTGTTTTTGAATGAACGACTCCTCGATTTTTTGGATAACTGGTTTCCACATATTCTTATTTACTTCAGCAAAGTACACATGACTCTTTAGTGATTTTATTAGTTCTTCCTATTTCATCTCAGATGGACAATTGATCCATTGCGAAACCATCTCCGTTTGACATCTTTTACTATTTACTTTACCACATTGAATCGTTACTTTTAAGAATCAATCAAATTACATTATCTGTCCATTAGCTGAACTGGCCAACGACTGTCGGCAGCCTGGTGCCGTTGTGCTATCGTACCCGTTAGCTGAATCCATAACAAATATATTTGGATCCCTTTTTTTTTAAAACAGCTTGTTCCCACCATCGTTAAGTCTTACAGGAATGGCAACTTAAAGATTAGTAAATTCCCTTTAATTCGTTACCGTGAAGATCGTATCATTTTCTTTAAGATGCTTTACTCTTTCCGAATAATCTTGTGCTGCTTGAGTTTCTGTCAGTATACTGTTGGAAACTAACGAGTCATAAAATGACTTCAGCATCTGTGCTGATATAAGCATGGGGAGTCTATCGGAAGTAATCATCATTCTTTGACCGTCCAACAGGACTGAAGCAATTTTTTTAGGTTGAACAAGCTCAATCTGGACGCCGCTTTTGTCTACGACAACATACATTTCCTTTCCGTTTTCAAACCTAATATGTTCTACTTCTGCTCCGTTTGCTAAGCGATTCTGCATTTCTTTTATTGAGTAGCCAGGATTCGGATCATTTTTCAAAAGCCAGACGGCAAAATCTGTTGCCGAGATTCTGTCAGTATCATATTTTTTCCAAGATGCCCCGTTGTCCTTGCTAATCTGTATGGAATTATCATTCATTACGCGCAGAAGCATCTCGTTGTCCAAATAAAGCGCCATATACTTTGAAGCGTTAAGCTGATCAATCAACTGCGGCACGTCCAATTTGGTAAAGGTTAAATCAATCGGCATTAACGCTGTCGAGAATTCGCCTTGATATGAGGTAGGCGTACTTTCGGTCGCTGGGCCTTCGACAGCAAAAGCCGCATCCGTTTTGTCCAGTGGAGAAGTCGCAAAGACCGTAATAGATCCGGCCACAATCAAACTAGCGAGTAGCATCGCCGCTATAGAGATTTTCTTGGTTTTCATAATCGAGTTAATCCTCTCTTCCATTGAGTTTTTGGAAAAATTACTAACCATAGAAGACAGCCCGCTTTTCTTTTCTTCCAAACGGACAAGTGCCATAGCATAAGAAGACTTCATGCTATCCCCAAATGTCCTTATGACCGTTTCATCACAAGATAGCTCGATGTCACGGTTGGCAAGAATGTACATGACCCACACGAAAGGGTTAAACCAATGGATACACACACTAGCTGCAAGCAACCACTTTTTGAGCGTGTCAAATCGTTTAATGTGAATATATTCGTGGGTAAGGATAAGCTCGAGTTGTTTTTCATCGGTATAATCGATATGTTTCGGCAAGAGTACCACAGGCTGAAAGATACCATAGGTGAGCGGAGTCAAAATTCTATCTAACTGCCGAATTTGCACCTTTCGCCATACAGGATTAGACTTCTGCCATTTTTGGATGATATCATTTTCAATCGGTAACGACATTCTGTAAATATTACGACACCGTAAATGCGGGATGATGAAAAACATAGCACATAACGTGAAACCAATAAGCCATACCAGCACAAAAGATGGTATCGGTGAAGCCAACTCCAGTGGTAAGGCTGATGTAATCATTCCATCTGTTATGGGGGGCATGGTAACTGTGCCTCCATTTGAAATCGGTGAGTTATGCATCAGGGAATTGCTCTCGTGTACTGTGAACATCCTGCTTAAATCGTTAACCGCCGTATAAATATTAAATTGCGATTGAACAGAAATAGGAACAAGCAGCCGGAATAACACAATCCCCCAAAGAATGATAAAGGTCATTTTAGGAACTTTATGCAGGAGCAGGGAGCGAAAGCATACAACCGCAAGAATTATGAGGGAAGCTGATACACTTCTTTCAAGCAACGACATATGCCACATCATTCCAAGCTCTCAATCAGTTGTTTTAAGCGGTTAATTTCCTCAGTCGTCAACTGTCTCTGCCCCAAAAGCGACGCAATCAACCTGTCTGGTGCACCATTATACATCTTATTAATAAGTTCTGTTGTTTCATGTTCCTGCGCCTGCTCCCTCGTAACAAGCGCACGGCAAACGAAATTTGGCTCTTGCCGTTCAATCGCTCCTTTAACAAGGCACTTCTTAATGATCGTATAGGTTGTTGTCTTGCTCCAACCAATTTTATCCTTCGTAATTTCTGAAATTCTCTTTGCAGTGGTATCGCCTTCTCGCCACAAAATCTCCATAATGTTAAGCTCGCTGTCAAACAGCTTCATATTCATATGAAAGCACCTCATTTCCCCCTCAATTCTACTACAGTAGAATTCTCTTTTATTCTACTTCAGTAGAATATTATTGTCGAGAGGCGCAAAATTTAATCGCCGCACATAACTGCCAGTTAGCATAACGATAAATGGAGCAGTTGCCATCGGCAAACTGCTCTAAGAAGCGTTGAACTATCGTACCCGTTAGCTTTACGCCGTTGCCTAGTCCAGAACTTTATTCTCACAATTGAATACTTTATTTTCAGTCTAATTCTTTATTTTACCAAGACAACCGCAGTCTGTGTATCGCTGGTTCACAATGATCCGAAACCAAACAAAAAGCTACCGAATTTCAAGCCGGTAGCTTTGGGGATCGCCGTGCATTACCAATCTCCAATATACATGTCTACTTTACTTTATTTAATAAGTTTGTCACCATTCTACTCAGTGTCCCTTGATCGACGAAAGGAGCAAGACTTGCCAGCAGATCCGGGCTAAGATGTTCCGGTTCGACTCCAACAATCAACTTCTCGATATTTTCCCTGTCCAGAAAAGGTGCGAGGTTTACTATTCGGTTCGCATCGATAGCGCCGTCTACAACCCGGTCTACCAAACGACTTAATGTTTCTCTGCTAATAAAGGGTGCCAGTCCTTGAACGGAATGCCAGTTCAAGCTGCCCTCTTCGGCTTCTTGTACCAACCGATCCACTTGCTCCCTACCCAGGAACGGTGCGAGGCTTATGATCCGGTTCGCATCGATGGTGCCATCTACAACCCGGTCTACCAAACGACTTAATGTTTCTCTGCTAATAAAGGGTGCCAGCCCTTGAACGGAATGCCAGCTCAAGCTGCCCTCTTCGGCTTCTTGTACCAACCGATCTACATGTTCTCTTCCAAGAAACGGGGCAATTCCAACAAGATTTTGCACTTCTAAGGAACCGTCAATCGACTTATCTACCAGTCGGCTTAATGTGTCGCTGCTGACGAACGGAGCGAGTCCAGTAATGGCATTCCACACAATTTCGCCCTCTTCTGCCTGACGTACCAATGCATCCAATGTATCTGTTGCAAGGAACGGAGCCAGCCGCATGATCACGTCTAACTTTAGAACGCTGCTGTCTAATCGTTCTGTAACCTTATGCAGAACGCTTGCCTTTACAAACGGCGCTACTTCTACAAGCTCTTCCACCTTCACCTCTCCGGTATTGACCATCTCTGCAACTTGTACCGGCCTGTTCTCTGAGATCTCCTTAACGATCGTTCCCAGGTGCTGGTGCTCCCGATTTTCTACGTTGTCTCCTGCATTTAAAATGTCGTCTACCGTTTTGCCGAATAACCTTGCAAACTGCGGAAGAGTTCCGATATCCGGTAGCGAGTCGCCCCGTTCCCATTTCGATACCGCTTGATGACTTACATTCAGTTGATCGGCAAGTTCCAATTGGGTCAAATCCTGGTCTTTGCGAAGCTTCGATATATAAGCTCCAATTTTACGCACGTCGAGCATCGTATACCTCCGATAACACAAAATGTACAGTGCGCACTGTCGAAAACAGCATAGCATTTCCGCAAACGCAATCCTATCAAGCGTTGGTTGAATTGTCATCCGCTTTATTCAACTACCGGTAGAATTGTCCAGATTAAAAATCGCCAGAGAGGGTAGACATATGATCCTGCATCATCTGCGAGATTTGAAATCCACACACCTTACGCTACTTTTGTTACTTTTATTTATAGGTTTTTTTCTACAAGTCATTTCATTATCCTGCCCGTTAGTTAAGCGAAGGCAGCCGATTATTTCCGATCGGCTGCCTTCACTTCTTTATTTGAACTATCGTACCCAGTTAGTTGAATGAAGTACTTTCGAGAATTTCTCCGTTGGGTCCGTATATTGTCACTGGTTTTTCGTACTGATATGCAACTTCGATTGTCTGCAACGTACCTCTACTTTCACCGTCCCAGAACACAACAAGCATTTCTGCTTCGGATACAACCTGCAAATTCGAGAGGAAAATTGCACTACTTCCATTTTCATTCCAATCAGCAGGAAACCTCCTGCAATGAAGCCCACGAAAATGTGCGGCCACGTAAGCCACATGGTCAACACCTCTCGAGCCTCGACTGATAACGATCGTATCTTTGGATAAGCTATTTACATATTCCTCAACTAAGCTCAATTTGGAATAGCGTCGACTTCCGATTATCGCGATTGTCGACATTACGTTCACCCCCAATACAGACTCAGTTAATCTTTCCATTCGTTAAGAGAACGGAGGTTGGTGAACTTCCGGATACCATCCTGTAGTCTAAACTAACGTATCCGTTAGTTCAATAATGTCTCATGATCATTGGGAACTTGTTGTATTTTATAACTCGATTTTTTTCCAAACGCCATCCTCAAGTAATTCATAAGAATTATCTTTACGCCGCCGAATTGGTCTAATTAGATCGTCTTGGCAACCTTCATTGGGATCGTCAATCATAATCCAGTCGGAGTCATCAGTGTGAAAAGATGACTTGCTAAAATTTTCAGCATCTTGCAAATCATCAAACCAGAAATCATTATGCGATGGCAGATCTTTTTGTGTTAGATATAGATACAGATACACTCCATTTTTTGTTGTTTCATAAATCATGACCTTTTGAATTGTATGATTAGTGCTGAGTTTTGGAAAGGCGTACTTCCTCATCAAGCATCTCCTTCTTTCAACGCTCTCCTGCAGCTAGGACAGTCAGGGTCTTTCATCACATTCCAACCTGGATATAATGAGCATCTCCTCCCCCCTTTTTTTTGGTGTCTGTATAACTAATATACCAAAAATGCACCAAAATCTCCCCGTTAATTCAATGAAAAAGGGAACAGTTGCCGAACACTGCGAATGTCCCTGGTCCTTGCACTATCGTACCCATTAGCTTAATCGACCGGCCGCTTACGTTTTAATTTGTGGATAAGTTTATCAAGAGCCGCGCCTACTAAAAAGAAAAAAATCAAATGCATGACATAACCGCGCATTTTTGCACTTATAGTTGCAGTAACTGGCGGCTCGAAAGGATCAAAATCTAGCATCCAATGATTGAATGGTTCAAACGGTCCAAGTCCTATCATGAGTGTCGTCGGATTATTAATATGAATCGTTTTCCAATAGTCTTGAAAGCAAATGATAATGCTGAATAACGAGAACCAAAATACCGCTCTCCTCCAAATAAACATGAACACGCCCCCTTCAAATCCACGGTACAAGCAGTAACAGCGAATCTTCTATCGTATCCGTTAGCCATGGAGCTGCTGCCGCCGGCAAACCGCTCCAAGTTTGTCGTTCATGCTCCTGACAAGGAAGAGAACCCGTACATGTATGATAGCCCCTCTAACGAATAGCACGACCCAGACCGCATCCGACTTCGCGACCTTCAACAGGAAAGGCAGGAGGAACAGATTGGCGCCCGGTCAGTATTGTCGATATAGAGCAGATCGAGTGCCACGCCCACGGCGATGAGGGAATAAGCAGAGTTTTTCATTCGCGATCCTCCCTCTGCGCTCGGACAAAATGCTTCATTTGCGATTCCGTGAAGTAGGGCAAATAATTTGCAAAAATCGGATAGCTCGACCGGCTGCCGCCTTCCTCGTTAAACGTTTGCGTCAGGAGTAAGTTGAATACGTCCGCCGCCAGCGGACTGCTGTCGGGAAAATCGAACCAATAGTTCGTTATGAGGCTGTCGCCTTTGGCCAGCTTCATTGGATAGGTCACTTCCGATTCGAGGGGGCCGTTGGAGCTCGCGATGCTGCTGATCCATTCCTCGTTGAATTGAAAAGCCGTACCGAGCAGGCCGAGCCAAGCCGATGTCATTCCGGTCAATACGACTCACGCTCACCGTATTTAAGCCTGTATTGTCCGAGGAGCTCCCTCCGGAAGAAAACTCGACCGGCGAAGCCTTGGACGGATACACGTTCCGATAGACGATAATATCGCCGACCTCCATCACCCGTGTCCTCCCGTCGTTGTAAGTAACGGTAACGGCGTGAAGATTCAACGGCGGCAGCGCCGTTTTTCGTTCGGGAGCGCTTCGGTAGAAGCCCATGAATTTATAAATCGTTTGCCGGTTGAATTCCTGATGCACTTGAACGGGGTAAAAATCCAATGTTGGCAGTTCGGCCACCTTAATGGATTGAATCGTCCGCTTGTCTCCCTTGTTAGCGACATAGAGGAGATCGAAAGCCACGGAAGGCGAGTCCGTTGCTTCAATGTGATGCTGCAGAAACCGTCCCTCCGGCAGTCGATAGTACCGGTTGTAGCCGGCGCTAACGAGCCAGCTCGCTAGAATCAGCGCCGCCGCAATGCTGTAGACGACGTAGCCTTTTCTCATCTTGGTTGCTCCCTCCTGCAATTCACATTCGCAAACTATACAGGATAATACTTCCAGTCCAGCAAAATGTTTCTCCATTGTTGATAAAAACTTACTCAAGCACGGTAAAAAACCGCCGAAATGAATCGACGGTTCGGAGGCATCCTAACGCTTAAAGGCATGTTAGAATTATCCTGCCCGTTAACTTAACGAAAAATGGAGCAAATGCCGCCGGCAAACTGCTCCAAGTGAGTTGAACTATCGTACCCGTTAGCTTAATAACAATAAGTAATTCAGATTCATACTACCGCACTAGAGACTTCATGTCCTTTATCACCATTTCTACTTGATCATCTTTTTTATGGGAGCTTTCGTAATCATAAAAAATTAATAAATTCGCTGGTTGATATCGTTCATGCGCTACCACATCTGCCGTTGCCGTCTTATCCTCAAAATCCATTATTCCCTTTTTAGCCCCATTGCTGGACGTATAGATATAAATACTCACTAATTGATCTTCATTGATCATAAAAGGCTCAGGTTTTACACCATTCAATGTCATTAGAAATATATTCTCTTTATTTAATCCTGACGGCTCTTCTAAGGGAATGCCATGTTTCTCAAATAAATCTTTGATTTGTACTAACGTAATTGTTTTCTCGTTGTTCATGCACCCTGTAAGAATGAAGCACATTGCTAACAGTGTTATCATAATTCTTTTCATAACAATCCCCCATTCAACTGTTCTGACGTTTGGGGATTTTGGTATGTTGCAGCTATCAAAGAATCTTTTGAGCTATGCGCCCGTTACTTCAGTGAAAAAGCAAGACGATCTTTTGCTGTTTGATCTTTAAAGCAAATAAAACATTGCTTATCGCAATCACGATGACCATAAGCACTGTTCCGATCGCCCAAAGTAATGGAAGTACCTGCAACCAATCCATACGAAATTTATTGTTCGGGGATTGGTCTAGAACTGACGCTAGACTGCTCATGTTCACGTGTGTGGGTTTATTTGTAATTGGTGTAGTCTCTATCATTCCGGGTGTTGGAAATGCTCGCACCGTTTGCAAAATTGTCGTATTCGCAGCGCTTTCCAAATGGATAAGGTTGAACATACTAAACGAGCTTTCAGGCGTCCACGGCAGAACAAGTCGCACGACAAGCAACATCCAGAACAGATACAACATTCGCGGTTTGATTCTATCCTTCAGAATTACTTTCGCAAGGAAAATCAGCAATGCCAGCACCGATGCCATGATTGTCGTTGTCCAAATCCAATCAAATGCGCCATCAATCCATGCTGTCACGATTAATCCCTCCTCTGCTCCAAAATACTTTTAAGCTCATCCAGATCCTCTTTGGACAATTTTTCATCCTTAAGAAAGTTGACGAGCATCGGCTTTAGCGCCCCACCGTATATTTTACGAAGGAAGGACTGTGTCTCGGATTGAATACATTCGTTCTCTTTCACAAGCGGATAGTACGAATATACTCGTCCATCTTGGTTATAGGCGATCGCCGTTTTTTCAACAAGCCTGTTCAGAAGTGTTCGAACCGTTTTGGGGCTCCATTCATTACTTTCTGGTAAGTCCTCAATCACTTCATTTGCCGTTTTCGGAGATCTTACCCAAAGTACCTTCATAACTTCCCATTCCGAATCCGATATTTTTGGAATTTGCGACATCAATGAACCCTCCTATGATTACATATGTAATCCCATTGCTTAATATTACACATGTAATCCAACCTCGTCAAGTAAATCAAATTCCCAATAATTGAAATAGATTTCGTCAGCACACTAAAAGACAACCTTCGAGTTCATTTGGCACAAGCCTGAATAGGCTGCCGATCGTACCGGCAGCCTGGTATCATTGTGCTATCGTACCCGTTAGTTTAACTGGCCGGCGGCGAGCACCTTCGATTCGCTGGCACCCTCATTGAACTGCTGTTCCGGGATTCCAACCCACCCCACTCATATGGCTGCTCTCGCATCAAGGCATCCTGGTGTCAGATACCTTTCGTCTGCCGCTGTTGCCCATATCCGGGGAGTTGCGACAGCAGCTCGCGAAGGAGCTGGCACCCAACCGCGATCGGTGACGGCGATTGTTGGTTTTCTTCGTAAAAGCTGCTCCGGCAGATCGAGAAACCCGAGTTTTCTGTGAAACATCGGGTTTCTAAGGTGCCGGCCCCGGTGCAAAAAGCCGCCCAAATGTTTTATGTCGCCTTTGTCGTAATGACGACCGTCCGGGGGCCAGCTTCCCAGGCGACGCCGATGCCAAGCAGCTTGCCGATATCGCCGATCGGTACGTAGAGGCTGCCGTTCAGCGTCGCGGGTCCGTAGGTCAGCGGAATCTGCTTGCCGTATGTCCACCTCCTTTGGCAATAAGAAAACCTGTCCACAAAGCCAGTGTCTTTATTTGAAATCCTCTCTCTCCTTCACGATCCAGTATCAAAAGGGATGAAATCTATGATAAAGGCCAGCGTAGCTTCATTTTTGGAATGTCCTAATGTATAAAGGCTTACTTTATTCTTACCCAATCTCTTAATTTCACTGCATATGTAATTACTATGTGAAGATCCTTCTGATGGCTGACCGATTACAATCGATAAGGAATACCTCTTTGATCAGCCAAATATCTATTAAGGTACTTCACCTTCAGTAAGGGGGAATCACCTTGGAATACTTTGTTAGTGTTGAACCGGGCGTACGGGTATTTGTGCAGGATCTGAATCCGACGGGGAAGAAGACGATTTTGTTTATTCACGGCTGGCCTTTAAGCCATAAACAATTCGAATATCAATTCAATTTGCTTCCGATGAAAGGCATTCGCTGCATAGGCATGGATTGGCGTGGGTTTGGCAATTCGGATAAGCCCTATAGCGGATATGGCTTGGACCGATTGGCCGACGACATCCGGGCTGTCATCGATGCCTTGCAATTAAATAACATAACATTGGCGGGACATTCCGCGGGCGGAGCTTTAGCGGTCCGGTATATGGCCAGACATCAAGGACACGGGGTATCCAAGCTCGTGTTGATTGATGCACAATCGCCGGGATCAATCCCGCAGGAAGCGGCTAATCAGTTTATTTCCGACACCTTGACGGATCGGCCTAGTATGCTCGCCGGGTTAACGAATCAATTTTTCTTTAAACATATTACCGGACCCTTCTCGGACTGGTTTTTTCAAGTCGGCTTGCAAGGAGCGGGTTGGGCGACTGCGGCAGTGATGGCGACATTAAGGGATCAAAACGTGCGCAACGATCTTCCGAAAATCACCACGCCTACCCTTATCGTTCATGGCGTCCACGACCACGTCGTCCCGTTTGCCAATGCCAAGGAAACCCATCAGCTCATCAAAAATTCAACCCTCGTTCCGTTTCAATATAGCGGTCATGTTCCTTTCCTGGACGAACTCGAGAGGTTCAATCAGGTATTAATGCAGTTTATTGAATCGTGATCTCTACGATTTACTAGCAGGATGAAAACAGCGAGTAGGGTGTTGCATTTTCTGGGGATGGTTTAAGGAGGTATAAATGGAGCCTTTAGGAAATGAGTACTTCCAAAGTTTTATCGAACGTATATTCGGGTGTAAATAGTTGAGATCAATACGTTCATATGCCCTTTAGCTTAATAGGCTGCTGACAATTTGCCGGCAGCCTCGTTCAGGTTGAGCTAACGTTCGACAATAGCTGAATAACAAATTACTTTCGCCAGCCTCCCCAAATATCGAGTTTATTTCCATCTGGGTCATAGGCATAAAAATTAAGACCACAGCTCCCATTATCTTCAATCTCCGATACCTTAGCTCCGTTGTCCTTCATTTGGCTGTAGAGTCCGTTAAAATCATTTACTTCCAAGGTAAGTGCACATTGTTCTGTTCCACTTATTTCAATGTAGTTTAGATTTTTTTGCTCAGGAGTCTTAATCAAAAAAATGGCTTGTCCCGAGGGATACGAAGCTGAGCCTGATTTTCATGAATGGGTCTTATTAACTCCAAACCTAAATTATGCACATACCATTTGGCCGTTACTTCTGTATTTGTTGTAGGGATGTAAATGCAGTTAATTTCTTTTACAATACTCATCACATCATCACTCCTTGTATTTGGAATCTCACCTGATTATATCTGTTTTTGTTATTTTCTAGTATATAAAATGACTGGGGTCCTGCCCGTTAGCGTAACGGCCATAGCAGCTCACTCCGGTAATGGATATATGTTCTTGTCACAAATCGACAATGGATATATGTTCTTGTCAATTGCTAATGACATGAACATATATCCATAACTCAAAAAAACACCTTCTGGAGGGTTACTTAACGTTGTATGTTCTTGTCACTCGACAGCTGTCTGTCGGATGACAAAAATATATAGCCATTAATGACAAGAACATATATCCATTGCCGCTAGAGTAAGGGACTGAATAATTTCAGCCCCTCCTCATCAAACCGTACGTGAGGTTTTCCCTCATACGGCTTTCCGATGTTCGTCATTCATGTGCATGCGATTTACGCAA
>NZ_JBWDNP010000033.1:0-9157 GCF_056269255.1 Paenibacillus sp. JT31N17 | reverse complement strand
GTATCAATGGGGATTAAAAAAGATGACTCCTGTTCAATACAGGAATCATCTTTTGTCGGCTGCCTAAGAGCCTTCTTTTTTAAAGTGTTCTTGACATGGGGTCCAGATCATAAAGGCCCTCCCTTGTTGAGCTATCGTACCCGTTAGTTGAGAAAACAAAAACGTCTGCCGCAGCTCCGTTTACGTAGAACTGGGTTATTCGTACTTATTTTTTATCATAAGTTCTTTTATTTCTCGCAATTCTTTTAATATTTCTTTAGAGTATTGAGTGTTTTTTGAATTATCTATGCCTAATTTAATAATTAGTGCTCCTACTAACAAATAAACGATTAACATTATTATTACGCCCAACTTATTTTCATTCCTCTCTTTATAGATATCCATTTTATTTAGCAATATTGATAAAGTTTAACATATTTGTCTAACTTATTTTACCACAATGTGGATGTTGAAGAGCTGCTAATGATTTATGCAACTCCACTATCCTGCCAGTTAGCTCAATGATACATTTTTTTCTCAGCCCCTGATGTTGCGGGAAAATAAAGTGTTAGACTGCCAGGTGTTCGGCGCAACTAAAAATAAGGACATCATTATTCCCATTACTAAGTTAATGCTATAATATAATCAGCCTTCATAATTAGGTGGTGTGTACATGATTGTTGCATATCTGGGTCTGGTTGGAATGTTAGTTTTTTATGCTATTTTATTTATCGTAGTTTTAAGTACTATTCGAAAAAAACTTGGTGCTAAACCAGCTATTATTTTTTTAGGTTTAATGCTTATTGTTGCCTTCGTATATTCGATTTGGAGTCATAATTGGTTACTGGCTGCATCTACTGTTATATTGAGTATCAGTATTAAAAAGGGTCAATACAATAAATTGGTGTAAAAAAGCTTGTCGGGAATAGCGCAATAAAACAGCGACAGTCTAGGACTATATTTTCTAGTCCATGGCGTTCGCTGTTTTAATTTTTATGGTCAGTCTAAAACTTAATTTAAGGAGTCTGACGATGTTGTAATCTGAAAAGCCGCACAGAATCAACGCATTCAGTCTAATGTAGTGCTGAACATAAATAACCCATTGCATGTAAAATTGGAAATAAGAAGCTTCCAAATTACGGGGTTCATCTCCTACTAGGGTTATCATTCACCCCTTCTAGACCTTAAATATTTTCCTTTATCCAAGAACGCAACTTATCAGCATAGAAAGAACGTTCATCTGGATCGGACTGAGACCCCTTTGACAGATAAAGTTGATCATTCACATATCTAGGGTAAACATGGAGATGATAATGCCACACGTCTTGATTGCCAGCAGGCTCATTATGTTGCCGCGTAGAAATCCCATCACATCCATATGTACTTTTCATTGCAAATGCTGTAAGCTGAGCCGCGCGGTGGATTTCAACAGCGTAATCCGCAGGGAGTTCAAAGATGTTCTCGAAATGTTGATTAGGAACAACAAGAACATGTCCTTTATTGTTTGGCCACCATTTGCTCGCTATAAATGCCGTTACCTTTTCATTCTGATAGATGATATCCCTTTGTTTTGTTCCCTGATTAGGTCGCTCGATACCCCAAACACGACAAAATGGACATTCGTATCCTTCGGGCTTATGTGAAAATGATGCTGTCATCTTTCTCATTCAACTCCTTTCATATTTTTCCAACCAGCTATTAGACGCAGGCAACTTCTGTTCGTTGCATTATTCTGCTCGTTAGTTCAATAAAAAGAACGCTCCCGCGTCTTCGCTTGGGCTACGTCCTCTTCATTATAATTCCATTTCCAATCACCTATTAAGGGAGGAACTTCGTATCCACATGGCGATACATCAGCCGGTGGGTATTGGTCTTAGAAGGTAAAACATTAGAAGAACTTCAACCAAAGTCCTTTCAAGATTCGCAAAAGGACTGGATTAACAAGTTTACGTAAGGAAAACTGAAAATGCCCTATTCAGGTATTCAAAGAAAATAAAGTATTTTCTTAGTGCTTAGGTTAAGATAAGTCCCCTGTTTAAGCACTACATACTACCCGCGTACGTTCTTACCAATCATTAAGTGAAGCGCTGCAGAGATTGGGTTATTATTTCTGGTCCGGACCCATCGAAATAAATACAGCTTCAACGACTATGGCCTATCCCGGCAAGTGGGGATTCTATTTGCTGAACGATCAGGAATCTATCATTGGCATCTCTCATTCTCATTGTAAACGGCAGTTAATTGCCCATCCGTTGTCATGATTGGCAATGAAGCCTGTATTCCGTTCCCGGCCAAATAGCCCACCCAATGAACTTCCGCTTTTATGCTGTTCACATAATCAAATGGCTTTATTGATAATCGTAGGATGTATGACGAATCGTTTTTTGAAAACCGGTACACTTCATTCGTAGAATTACTGATAAAACGTAAAGGTTTCAACATCGAATCCAAAGGATAAAGCTGCCTTAGACAATATTTCTGGAGATGCCATGATAATCCTCCACGCTCATAGTTTCCCGGCCAGGTCATAATTCACTTTCCATGAAATACCAAAGAAGTTGTAGACTTATCTTTTTCCCTCAGTTAGACTAAATATTGAGTTCGAAGTTATTTTCCCTTGATAAAACACGAGGCTGCCGATCCGCCCGGCAGCCTGTTGTCCTTGTGCTATCGTTACCCGTTAGGTTAGTCAGGACACGATTTTTTATTATTCCCTCAAGTGCTACCTCAACCAGTGGTGAAGAATTTTCCGGTGTAACTTCATCGAAAAGAAGCCATTCAAAGCCTTAGAGTCTTGTCCCTCAAACGATTCGACCTATAAAGGAAGCATTCTCCACCCCAATATGAACTTCATATAAAATTGCAATATGATGCAAGATTTTAGTGGAGCCAACATGTTGTGTAGCACCTATTTCCTCTCTAATTTCCCGTTTTAATGCTTGCTTTAAGGGACTCTGAAGCTTCAAGGCGACTACCAGGCAAGTCAAATTGGACGGTGTAAGAACCTAAACTTTTCATAGCTAAGTTCTTTTCGTCAACCGCAGCTATCCCGTAAACCCCTATTGGTCGATAAAACTTGTCCTCCAATTGAGGTCGCAGCCCTGCCTGCTCCCGTCATATAGTCCGTCGCGCACGATGGCGGCAGCCTGGTACCGATTCGTCAACATTTCGTTTTCGCAAAGGAGGGGATGAAGCGTTTGCATAAAACCGCAAAGTAGGCAAAAGCCTATGGTAAAAGCCCTGAACGACAGGGCTAAGGAATTGGATATCCCCCTGCTTAATATTCTACTAAATACCAGCGTTATGCTGTATTCTTCTTTAATGTCCTCATCAAATATGTTAAATATGACATTAAAGTTATTAATTACTAATATTGGCTAGGAGGGAATGTATGAAAGCACATAAGAAATGGGTCGCCATAATGCTGTCCATTTGCATGTTGATGGGGACGTCTGTAAGTTTGGCAGCGGCGCCTGTCACGGAGGCTCCCGTGTCTAGCGAGGGGGTAGGAAACGCCGTTACACTCACCCTCGACCCCGGCGTCACGTACCAGGTCATGGAGGGATTCGGCTTCTTCGGCGCTATGAGAAACTGGAGTAATAGCGTCATTAACCCGAATCTATACTATTCAGAAGCTTGGATTGACGAGATTTTGCTTGACCTTGGCCTTACTATGTGGCGCAACGAGGTATATCCCTTTGTCCCTCCGGACACGGGGCATACTACCTACGACAGCCCCACGTATGGCACTCAGGATACTGATTGGGCAAGGCAAAAGCCTATGGTAAAAGCCCTGAACGACAGGGCTAAGGAATTGGATATCCCCCTGAGGATTATCCTTACCGCCTGGACGCCGCCGCCGCAATGGAAAAGCAACCAGCATTCAAAGAGCATATCCGGCGGAGACGGCAGTCAGGAGACTTTGATAGCTATCGGCGGGCATACGGGATACCTTCTACCCGAGCATTTTGAGGATTATGGCCGCTGGTGGGTGGAAGTCCTTGATATGTACAAGGCCGAAGGAGTGGACGTATACGGCATAAGCCTGCAAAACGAGCCTTTCTTCCCCCAGACCTGGAATTCCGCCTATATCATCCCCACCCAGTACGTGGCCATGTTAAAAGCCGCCGTGCCTGTTATCAAAGAGGCGTATCCCGACATAATTATATACGGCGCGGAGCATATGCTGGAGCATGAGAACCGGGGTTGGAACCCATACCATCCGGTGATTATGGCCGACGCCGCGGCAAGAGAGAACCTTGACGCTTTCGCTGTGCACGGCTACTCGGACGGCACCCAGGCCACCGATATCAGTATGCATAAAGGGTTTTGGGAGGCTGAAAAAGCTACAACCGCGCCTTCCGGCAACCCCAGATGGATGACCGAAACATCCGGCTACGGCAATAACTGGCTTAATCGGGAGAGCAACGGAAACAGCACGCTTACCTTAGCCATGGCTATACAATCCGCCTTGCTATACGGCGATGTTTCCGCATGGACATTCTGGCAGGGCTATGTGTCGGGAACCAATCCAAACCAATATGAGCTGACGAGTCAGAGTTTAGGCCGAAACAGCAAAAAGTATGCCGCTTCAAAGCACTTCTACAAATATATCAGGCCTGGTGCCGTCAGGATTGACAGCCAAGTGACAGGCGTGCCGGAAAGCGACCTGCTTGTTACAGCCTTTACCCATCACGAAGACCAAACCCTGGTTATAACCTTGGTAAACTCAAGTCTGAACAACCAGGTGCTAAACATCGAAGGCATAAGCGCGTTGGAATATGATATGTATGTAACTAACGCGACTGACAATTTCACATCCAAAGGTAAAGTATCAGGCGACATCACTATCCCGGAACGTTCCGCCGTGACTTTGGTAGCCGATACCAGCGGCACAAACGTAATACCGAGCCAAAATACTGTTACCTTTGACGACGAAGGTGCGAAAACCCCCACCAAGGTTGATGTTGGCCAAACTGCAACGGAACCCGCGACTCCAGCCCGCGCGGGCTATATCTTTAACGGCTGGCGGGTAGGCAGCGCGGATCGCGGGATCCTTTATGATTTTAGAAAACCCGTGCTTTCCAATTTAACGATTTACGCCTCCTGGATACCGGAAAGCATGGTGCTGACCGATGTCGCCATAGTCGAAGCGGCCCAAGTGGGCGGCGTAGACGGTACAGCCGACAGCACAGGCATACAGATTACATTCAACAAGGCGGTAACAGGCCTCACTGCCGATGATATAACCGTCACCGGCGGCTCCACGGATTTTTGGGGGTCGTCGCCGCTCAATACGGGCGGCATCACCGGAGCGGCAGTCAAGGTGGCTACATTGACCGGCTCCGGCGCGACTTACACCGTACACCTCTCAAGTGTGGCAAGAGGGGGCATTGTCACCGTCGGCATAAACAACTTCGGGACCTTCAACATAACCGGGAACACAATGCGTACCGTGGAAGTATTTAAGGATAGCAGAGATCCGGCGGATATATGCAGGGTCACCTTTGACACTGGCGAGGGCAGCGAAGTTCCAAACGCCACTGTAACACTTGGTCAAACCGTCGCCAAGCCAACCACGGACCCAACCCGTGAAGGCTATACTTTTGACGGCTGGCGTATAGGCAGCGCGGCTGGCGACGCTTACAACTTCGACGACCCTGTAACCTCTGACTTAACATTGTTCGCCGCGTGGGTGGAAATCACGCTCGTCAGCGCGACGCCTTCCGCATATGTGACGAAACTCACCGGTAATATGAACGATCTGGCGATCACGGTGACAGAAAGCTATTCCGACGGGACGAAAAATTATATCACTGTGACGCTGAAGATCAACAACAACGCCGCGGGGACGTATCAAGTAGGCGGGTATAGGGTCTATGTCGACACGAAGGGCAACACGCAGATTCACGATATCCGCATCGTGAACTAACGATTTCTTATGTGTTAATCAATTAACGAAATCGTTACAGGTGATTGTAATATATATCTTCCGCGGGCGGCCACGGCGCGAACATGGTTTGCTCTTCGGCTGCCCGCGTACTGTTTTTGTAATAGGCTCTTATCTAGAAAATTGTTGCCCTTACATCTAAAAGCAAAATAAACCCTTACCGCTAATTGGTAGGGGTTATGCTTGTTTTTTTAACCTGTTTTTCAATCCTTCAAATGAGACGACAACTTATTGACTATAAACAGTTATTTAGAAGCAGATTCTCCACTCAAGAGAATTATTTCTTTTGCTGTAAGTACGTATGGTTCATTGTTTTCGGTTCTTTCTTTAATATCCAAGGGGATTTTCAAGAATTACTTTGACGTTTGCTCCAACTGAGAAACTTTTTATGAGTGATAAATGTACCATTTGCAGCCTGTTTGTTCAACTAACGTACCCGTTAGTTGAACGGCTACTCGCAATTTCATTTGACAGCCAGTTGACCTTTAGAGTTTTTCAATTGCTGATTTAATCGGTTCATTAAAGAGTGGCTTTTCTTTTGATTTAGCCCAATAAATATTGAGTATATTTCCTTTCTCATATAAAAAAGGATACGTTGTGAATTTGGCATCTTTCATCTGCTTATTAAATTCTTTGACTCCGGATTTACGAGCTGCTTCAGTTTTCGAATGATCATGCGGGCTTTGAGCATTTTATTAGCCGTATTCGTAGATTTCAGAACATGCACAACTTGAATGACGTCGTTGTGGGAATGGAGAGTACCGGTCACTACTGGTTCAATATCGCCATTTGGTTGGTTAAACAAGGTGTTTCTGTTGTCCCTGTCAATCCAATGACGACCAAACGCAATAAGGAAAACAGAGACAACTCCCCCTCTAAGAATGACCCAAAGGACGCTTTGGTCATTGCCGATGCTGTGAGTCGCGGGTTCCACACGCCCTTCTCTCCCAAAGAAGAAGCCTGCCACCGCATGCGGGTTATGGTTAAACAGAGAGCATCGGGTTGTTAAATCCGGACGGATTAAGAACAGAATCCACCGCTGGCTGGATATCCGTTTTCCAGAATACAGGCAAGCGTTCGAAGATATTTTTAGTCCTCGTTCATTAGCCACTTTGCGTCGTTTTCCAGCCCCATCTGACATCGTGCAGTTAACTCCGGAACAAATGGTACAACTCTGGGGAGTGTCCATGGCTAGACCTGGCGGCATGCGTGGCAGGAACAAGGCGCTTGATCTCCAAGCGCTCGCTAGACATAGCGTCGGAGACACTACTGCCCTTGAAGAAGACAAATGGGAACTGCGGCACCTCATGGATGAATATGAACGAATCTGCCACATCATGGATGAAGCGGACGAGATGATTGAAAAGCTATTGCCCGAAATCCCCTGTTCTGATCTCGTTCGATCTGTCGGCGTTTCCGTTCCTGCAGCCCACACAAGCGGATTAGCTCATTTGCAGAATTTCACAAAGAAAGCACGGAGTACCGAGATTTTTACGCTTGAGGGCTTAGACCCGTTCCGTTAACGTTGATCGGACTCTACACCTTGGATAGATAGGACGAAGGAATGTGAGGGCGTTGACCCGTTGAGATTTGGGAGAGTGAATCCCAAGGACCTTGTGGAGAGAGTCGTGCAGTAAATCTTTACATGGGAGATGTTGTAAATAGACCAACACCTTCTATTCCCGCATGCCCTCAAACGGAACTGCTTAGCCCCTCTCATATAATTCTTTAATCTCCTATTTAAACATGTATGTGAAATTCTGCGAATGAGCGAGCATTCGCGAGAAAATCCTTATTCTCTCAGGGAGCTTAATCGATTAATCCCGTTATTCAGCTCGCGGGCAGAATAGCGCAATATCATAGTCGGTTAACCAGAGACCTTTCCACTCGACTGGAATTTATAGTATGCTAAACAATAAGGGAGGAGAGGAATTTATGGTCAAACAACTGATAGTCGGCGACGCAACGCATGAACTGGCCACTACGCGCCGCATTCTGGAACGCTTGCCCGAGGAGCATATGTCGTGGAAGCCGCACGAGAAATCGATGACGCTCGGCGGGCTGACCACGCACCTGATCAACCTGCTGAACTGGCAAATCGCGATTTTTCAGTACCCGGAGTTCGATCTTTCGACCGTGCCGCTGCGGCGGGAGCCTTTGGAAAAACGCGCTGAAGTTCTGGAGGAGTTCGACGCGAACGTCGGCAAGTTTGAAAAGTTGCTCGCCGAATGCGACGAGAAAACACTTGGCGAGGAATGGACGCTGCGCCACGGCGACCATATCATCCTCCGCGAGCCGCGGGCGATCGCGTTCCGGTCCTTCGGATTAAGCCACATGGTCCACCACCGGGCGCAGCTCGGGGTATACTTGCGGCTTCTCGATATTCCGGTGCCGGGCATCTACGGTCCCTCGGCCGACGAGGGTGCCCAATGAACTGAGTTTCTCGATCTGATACGCGCCAAACAGTCGCAGGGCACCGGCATGACCGCCGGTACTCTGCGACTGTTTTTATTGTCGTCGAATATCTAGTAGTCCCGCAAGCAGCTGGCGGTGATAAATGGAATTATCCTGCCCGTTACTTCAACAACCGAAAAAGGAGCTGCCGCGCGGCCTCCTCACTAACGTACCCGTTAGCATTCCTGTACATGCTTGCCTTAACCTCGCAGAAGCAAGCTCAGGCAAATGGACGGGACAGATGAAAATTAGCAAACGGGCGTGGAGAATACGTGCAGGTCATGGAAGAACATGGGAATAGCCTCCTCCTCTATTTCCTCACGCCTCCATATTGTCCAGGTCTACCACGTGAGTTCTCTTACTAACTTTCTGTATTTCTGGCAAGGGTGAAATCCTGCGAATAAGCGAGCACTCGTGAGAAAACTTAATCGTACCGAGGGAGCTTAATGACATGTTCCGACTGCACATTCTCCGATTCGAATATGTAGTCCTTCGATGGCTTTTTCGATGCCTCTGCACTTTGGACAAGAACTTATATCCTTAGAACAAAAAAACTGCGATTTACGCGGTTCTTTATGAATACATGTTTTGTCTCGCCCGCAACCGAGGTGTTCTACACGCTCGCCACATGATAAAGGCAAATGAAAAAGCCGCGGAGTAATCCCCCCGAGGCTCTTTCGTCTCACCGATTTGTATCGGCTTACTGCTGACTAGCCAAGTAATTGGCAAGTTCCTCGAACGTGCCTTCGAAACCTTGTGCAACCATCGGTGCCA
>NZ_JBWDNP010000024.1:0-91139 GCF_056269255.1 Paenibacillus sp. JT31N17 | reverse complement strand
CTACCCGATTATCTTCCTGCCGTTTATCAGCTCGGCGTTTGTGCCGACCGAGTCGATGCCGAAGGTCGTCCGCGCCTTTGCCGAGAACCAGCCGGTGACCTCGATCGTGGAAGCCATCCGTGCGCTGCTGTCAGGGCAGCCGGTGGGCAATGACATATGGGTCGCGCTTGCGTGGTGCGTCGGAATCATGCTCGTGGCTTATATCTTTGCGATGAGGGCGTATAAGAAGCGGGTGTGAGCCATTCATCATTTAATCGGAACCTTGAATATGATCAGTATTGCAATAGCAAGCGGTATGGAGATCGTGTACGCCAGCAATGGCCGGGAAAAATGCAATCGAAGCAACGGGAACATGATCATATTGAATAAAACGGAAAAAAGCATGGTCCAACCGTTAAAATGTTTAATCGCCTCACAAAACAAATAAAATACCTCGATTAACGAATAAACGATTACCCAAAATCCAATCCATAATACTGACTTGCCGAGTCCGTTTGGGAATAAACCAAGGTATATCAGCGTGGTAGATGCAAAGCACACCAAACAGCATAGTTCGACACCTAAATAACTATGAATTGGCGGCCAGGGCTGATGCTGCCATAGCGGATAATTGCTTGTCAGCACCATATAAATAACGTCCCCAAGCAAGAAATACAAAATGGTCGAATGATATTTTTGCCAATGTCTCCAATCTCCCCAGCGCCATGCCGCAAGTATGAATATTATGTCCAAAGCAATGAAAGGCATTTGAGATCATACTCCATATTTCTGAAATTTAAGTTTAACGTTATAGTAGTTCTCTAATCAATCTGTATGTATACTTCGTTAGTGACACCGCCAAAGATTAAGTTGTAGAGGAGACTTGGTGCTATTAATATAGCTCTGAAAAAAAGCCATGTGTCAGGCTGATGCGCGGCCGTGGCCGTTGCTGCAGGATTTACCATGGGATGCCTTTTTCATGGAATTTTGAGGGTATACAATTCCGAATCATATGATGTATATTATAATTATCTAAATAGATCATATGATTAAAAAGGAGCCAAATGCCATGAAAATTCATTCCATGGAATTATTTAAGGTGCCGCCGCGGTGGCTGTTTCTCAAAATCACGACCGATGACGGAACTACGGGATGGGGAGAGCCCATTGTTGAAGGGCGCGCTGAGACCGTGCGTGCGGCGGTGGAGGAGCTGAGCGAGTATCTGATCGGTAAGGAAGCCGGAAATATTGAGGATTTGTGGCAGGTCATGTACCGCGGGGGCTTTTACCGGGGCGGGCCGATTCTGACCAGCGCGATGTCGGGCATCGAGCAGGCGTTGTGGGATATTAAAGGCAAACGGTTGGGCGTGCCGGTGTATGAGCTCCTCGGCGGTGCGGTGCGCGAGAAGATGAAGGTGTACGCCTGGATCGGCGGCGATCGCCCGGCGGATACGGCGTTGGCCGCCCGGGCCAAAATGGATGAAGGCTATACCGCCATCAAGATGAACGGTACCTCCGATATGGAATGGATCGACTCCTATGACAAGGTGGAGGAAGCGGTTAGCCGTATCGCGGCCATCCGCGAGGCTGTCGGCTACAAGCTGGGGGTAGGCATCGATTTTCACGGCAGGGTGCACAAGGGAATGGCGAAGATCCTGGTGAAGGAGCTGGAGCCGTTCAAGCCGATGTTTATTGAAGAGCCCGTGCTTCCGGAGAATAACGAAGCGCTGCTTGAAATCGCCAAATACAGCAGCATTCCGATAGCAACCGGAGAGCGGATGTATACGCGTTGGGGCTTCAAGCAGCTGCTGGCTTCCGGCGGGGTGGATATCATCCAGCCCGATCTGAGCCATGCCGGTGGGATATGGGAGACACGCAAAATCGCCGCTATGGCGGAAGCCTACGATGTGGCTGTGGCACCGCATTGTCCGCTCGGTCCGATTGCGCTGGCCGCATCGCTGCAGCTTGATTTTTGTACGCCCAATGCGTTCATTCAGGAGCAAAGCCTCGGCATCCACTATAACGAAGGCTCTGACCTGCTCGATTATTTGGCGGATCCGGCTGTGTTCGAATATAAGGACGGTTACGTATCCAGGCTGGATCAGCCGGGACTTGGCATCGAGGTGAATGAGGAGAAGGTCAGAGAAATGGCCAAGGTCGGCCATAATTGGAAAAATCCCGTCTGGCGCAGCGCGGATGGCGTTATTGCGGAGTGGTAAAGCTTTGACAAGCCCGCTTGGAAAATCCGGCCGCGCATGCAAAAATGCCTTAGCTGGTGGCAACCCAAAAAACATTTGTCCTATTAATATTTAATGTTATGGAACACAAGCCTGTTTATGATGATTTTTCAGCTTTCGCCTGGAGCTATATTTCGTCTATGCCAAAGAACCTCCCTCCACTTGTGCAGTGGATTCGGAGGTTCTTTTGTTGTGAAATATGGCATAATTCGTAAGCTGTGTATATCCGGTGAACGGAAGAAACGTTAAACAGGAATCGTAAACAGGATTGAAGTGCACCCTTTAGAACAGACATTGGACAAAACCCCCTAGGAATCCGATGAATTCTAGGGGGTGTATTTGTATGGCTTATAAAAGCTGCAGACATTGCAGAGTCAAGGTTAACGCTGGTCAAGTCAGCTCCCCGTTTTGGGGGCCGGCATGCACCAACTGGGAAAAATTTTTTTTAAAGATACCCCATAATTGCTGCGCCATTATTTCCGGAGAGAGCGGCATTTTATTTTTAATCCACCATTCCACGACTCCGACGAAAGCAGATGCCATATATTGAATGACAACCTCTTTGTTATCCCCATGGTTCACTTCCCCGGTCTCCAATCGCTCGGTTATTCCATTTTTGACCATCAGGATCAACTGCTCCTGAAAACAAGTTATACCTTTATTGCTTAGCATGGAGGAATAGAATAAATAATGTTGTTCAAAATACTGAAACATCGGCAGCGGGGAATTAATAACATCCAATCTTTCCTCGCCAGGCTTCGATAACGTGCAAAACTCCAGCATATGGCTCAAATGATCCTTTATACATTTGTCGAGCAAATCATATTTGTCCGTATAGTGGAGATAAAGTGTCCCCCTGTTAAGATTCGCTTTTTCCGAGATGTCGTTGATCGTAATGTTTTCGAAGCTCTTCTCGGACATTAACTCAATTAGAGCGTTACTGATGGCTTCCCTCGTTTTCATTATTCTTCTGTCTACTTTAGGCATGATGGCGGATCACCTTCCTTTGAATGATTATGAACAGAAACAAATCATATGTTGATTAGTTGACAAAAGCCGGGTTTTTAACGATTGAGATTTTGTTGCGACTCTTTATAATATAAATCAATACATGTTAATTAATCAATTGTTGTTAATTAATCGATGACTGTTGATTAAATGATTCGGCAGCATCTTACATGTAGAGTTATTCCAAATCACAGGAGAGAGGCGAAGGAATGATGAAAATAGAGGTCTGGTCAGATGTCATGTGCCCGTTGTGCTATATAGGCAAGACAAATTTGGAAACAGCCCTTGAACAATTTGAACATAAGGCTGAAGTAGAAATCGTCTACAGACCGTTCCAGCTGTTCCCGAATGCTCCGAGCAACACCGGCAAAGATTATTACACCTGGACAGCCGAAATTCATGGCGGAGGGATGTCCACTGATTATGTAAGAGAAGGAAATAAAACGGTGGTCAAGATGGGCAAAGATGTTGGCCTTACCTATAATCTCGACACATTGATTCCATCAAATACGTCAGATGCTCTCCGCGTGGCCGTTTATGCGCAGGAACAGGGTAAAGCAGGAGAGTGGATGGCTCAGGTTTATAAAGCCTATTTTACCGATTCGCTGGATATCGGCGATCACGAAACACTTGCCAGGCTTGCGGGCGAGAGCGGCCTTGATGCCCAGGAGGTTCTTGATATGCTGTCCAGCGATAAATACAAGGATACGGTAAAGAAAGAGCGGCAGCATGGGTCCGGGATAGGGATTACAGGCACGCCTTTCTATATCATTAACGATAAGTATGCTTTATCCGGAGTAAGGCCAAGCGGCGTATTCCTGGAGCTGCTTGAACAAGTGTGGAGAGAAGAACATCCTTTGCAGATGCTTGACTCAGGTCCAGATGGCGATTCCGAGGGCGGCCTCTGCGGGGACGGAGTTTGCAAGATTTAACTCTGAAACAGAGTCATCTGATGGGGAGGCTCCAGCATCCGTCAGAACTAATTTAACGAAAAGGAGACAACAAAACATGAATCCGGCTTATAAACCCATAGTTGAACCATTTACTTTCCCTTCGGGAGTACAGCTTAAGAACCGCGTATTAATGGCGCCGATGACAAACTCTTCCTCTCTGGAGGATGGAGGCGTGTCAGAGCAAGAATTGGATTATTATCGTGTGCGGTCAGGCGGAGTAGGTGCGGTTATTACAGCGAGCAGCCATGTTTCGCCAGAAGGGAAGGCTTTTATTAACGAAATTGGCGTATATGATGACTCTTTAATCCCTGGACTGAAGAAATTGTCAAGTACGATTCAAGAACAAGGGGCTAAAGCGATTTTACAGATTTACCATGCGGGGAGAATGGCCTCGCCTGAGCTTACAGGCGGCCAACAGCCGATAAGTCCGAGCGCTGTAGCCTCAGAACGTCCGGGTTCGGTTGTTCCAAGAGAAATGACGGAAGAAAATATCAAGGATATGATTAAAGCCTTTGGAGAAGCAACCCGTAGAGCAATCGAGGCAGGTTTTGACGGCGTGGAGATTCAAGGCTCAAATACGTACCTGGTTCAGCAATTCTTCTCCCCTCATTCCAACCGCCGGTCTGACCAGTGGGGAGGTACGATTGAAAAAAGAATGACATTTCCGCTTGCCATAATCGACAGCGTAAAACAGGCAGTTGCCGTTCATGCGAAAAACCCGTTCATTGTCGGATATAGATTGTCGCCTGAAGAAAGAGAAAACCCGGGTATAACCATGGAAGACACGCTTCAATTGGTTGACGTTTTGGCTCAGCAAAAGCTGGACTACCTTCATGTCTCCGTACGAGGCTTTTGGGATGGATCAATGCGGGATGAGACGGATACGAAATCACGTGTTCTGCTCATCCAGGAACAGGCAGGCAGCCGTGTACCCGTAATCGGGGTTGGCGAATTATCTTCGCCGGAAGACGTTAATAAGGCACTGAACGCCGGGGTACCTCTATTAGCTTTAGCGCATGCCATCATTATGGAACCGAAATGGGTTGAAAAGGTTCTGAACGATCAAGAAAACGAGATTAGAACGACCCTGCCTAGAACGGATCAAAAAGACCTGACCATACCGGACGCATTATGGAACATGCTTATTAACGTTCCCGGATGGTTTCCGGTTGTTTAAGGGTTCTGACTGAGCCGGCCTCGGGCAGAAACAGTTTCCAAGCATGTTTTATAAGGACAAGGCCATCCTGCAAAGGATGGCCTTTTTTGAGTGATAAGAAAGCATAAAATTTGACCCGTACTTGCTTATATATTGAGGGAAGCAACTTACTGCGCCACAAAAGGAAGGTGGCTGCCCTTTCTTCTTCATTGCTGTCTATAAAGGAATTAAGCGTCAGACCGCTTTGCCAAGCTGGGTTCTGGACTGTACACGGTGGTGAAGCACATAGTAGACAACGCCCGACAGAATAACCAGAAGTCCGGCGATGTGATACATGGTTTCATAATGGGTATGCTGGGCAACCACGCCAAGGACATAGGAACCGATCCCGTAGCCCAGGTCGAACATGAGGAAGAAGGTACCCGTCGCAAGTCCGCTGCGGCCGCTTGGAGCCGAGCGGAGCGCCACGGTCTGGAAGCAGGGAATAATGGCGCCGTGGCCAAGCCCGATTACAGCTCCCGATAACAGGAAGACGGCCGGAGAATGCGCACTGCCCAGGATCAGCATGCCGATAACGAACAAGGCAATGCCGGGATAAGCCAGCACATGCTCGCCGTAGCGGTCGAATATTTTGCCGATAATGGGGCGGGGAAGCACAATCATAACGGCAAAGACGACGAAAAAGTAACTCGCGACCTCGGTCAGATCAATTTCTTTGGCATAGACGGAAATGAAAGAAGTCAGCGAGCTGTAAGAGAAAGCGAGGACGAATCCTGCAAGCGATACCGGCAGCGCCTTGGCTTCCACAATGGAGGACCAGCTCAAGCTGAAGGGCTTGTTCTTGACTGACGCCTCCTTCGGAGCTTCTTTCGTCAGGAAGCCGAAAAGCAGCGAGAAGGCGGTCAGACATATGCACACGATGAACAGCACCGTGTAATTGGCCTGATGAACCAGCGTCAGCCCAAGGAATGGTCCGATAACCATCGCCAGGCTCATGAACATGCTGAAGTACCCGATGCCTTCCCCTTTGCGTGCGGCGGGAATCAGTTCTGCGGCCATCGCCCCGGTCATGGTGGAGGACATGCCGTAGCTTCCCCCATGTATGGCTCTGAGCGCGAGCAGAAGAAGCAGGCTGTGGATAGCGGGATACAGCAGGGTGCTTGCGAAAAATAAAGCGAGCGAAAGAACAGCGGCAATCTTGCCGTAGCGGTCCACCCATTGGCCGGCGAGTGGCCGCATAATAACAGCCGCAAGAACATATACGGTAATGACCAGCCCCATCTGCTGGCCGCTTGCGGACAGGCGCTCCGACACGTACTGGGGCAGCGTGGTTGCAAGCATGTAGAAATTCAAAAAAATAAAAAAGCTGCTGAGGCAGATGGCTACGAAATCCCTGGTCCATATTTTGTGATGATTCATGCTGTTCATACTCCTTCTTAAGGCTTCATCTATTCAAGATAACTTGGCAACAAGGGCGTCATCATTTTATCTTAACACAGGATCGGGATCGCCTGCCTGATGATTGTGGAGGAAATAAAAACAAACATCCCGCCGCTGCCTGGTGGGCAGTGACGGGATGCCTTGTTTTATTGAACTAGAAGAAAGTATTAAATTCATCATACTTTGCCTATGTTTCTGAGGGAGGAAACTTGCTGTGCCGCCAAAGGACGGCTCCAACCGTCTTTTCTTACAGGAGAATGTTTATTTGAAATCGTCACCCTTCAGGTAACTGTAGAACGGTCTGTCCACCCAGAAGGTCGAGGTAGTGATGTCAATGGCCGGATCAATCGCCTTGAATCCTTGGACAATCGCTGCGGACTGCTCGTTCAGGGAGAAGGACTGCGCATAATAGAAGCCGCTGCCGGTAATTTTGTTGTTGGTGATGAGATCGTAATCTTTCAGCTTGGTTTGGGTATAATAGAGCGGCTGCCACCAGGAAGCGGCAATCAGTCCAGGCTCGTCGTCGCTGTCTTTCTTGGCATAAGCAAGCACGACTGGCTGGAAGCGCTGCTTGTCGGCGGCTGTTGCGAATTCGAACGAAATATCATATTCCTTGGCAGACGCGATATAGTTGCCGTTCTCCAGCTTCTTGTAGTGGTTATCGTGATCCGGCGCAGGCTCGCCCCATTCCAGCAAATGAACAAAGGCGGAGGTTTTAGGCTCGAACTGGACCTTGGCCTGCAGTCCTTCGCTGCGCAGCAGTCCGATCAGCTGCACAGCATGCTGAATATCGGAATGGCCGTATGTAATCGTCAGCGAGTCAATGAAATTCGGATCGTATCGGGAGTCCTTCAGATTGTAGCCGGTTACGAGACCCTTCTCCAGCGCACCGTTAACGATCGTTTCCAGTTCGGGAGCCTCGATTACATCGGAGGTCGAGTAAGCGTCAATCAGCTTCGCATAAATATCCGAATCGCCGGTCAGGCCAATATAGTGTTCATAGAGGCCCTTGCTTACCAGCACTTGACCCAGAAGCTGTTCAAGGAATGTCTTCGATGCCAGTGCGCCGGGCTTGAGCTGGCCATAAAGCGAAGGAGCCACGAGACCGGTGTCCACAGCAGCAGCGATTTCCTGTGCAGCGGTTTCTGACTGGAAAGCATCCGGCTTCAAATGAAGCTTGTTCAGCGCGGCAGCGGTCTTCACTTCCGGATAGGTATAGGCCAACTCCTTCAATCCGGCTGCTTTCAAGGCGATGAATACGGCCTGGAAAACACCGACCGGTTCATCCGGATGAATGGCCGGGCCGCTTACAATTCCTTGCTGGCTAAGCGCAGCTGCAGCTTCATAATACGGGCTCGACGGGTTCAAGTCGCTGAAGGTGACAGCGTCAGCTGTGGGCTTGTAGTTCAAAATCAAGGCGAGATCTTGAAGCAATTCACCCTTCGTCGTTGAATCTCCAATCGTGAGATCGAATTTTTCCTGCAAAAATAATGAATAATTGCCGGTCTGGTCAACCGCTGAAGCCAGAGGGCCGGCAGCAGCTCCGGCTGCGGCGGAGCTTAGCGGAACTGCCAATAATAATGACATGGATAAAGCGGCAGCGGACAACCATTTTGGATGCGAGATTTTTCTGTACATGAATAATTCCCCCCGAGTGTAGTGGCCAATAACCTTAATTCCGATTGATAAGATTGGAATTATTTTTTTCGATTCTATCATTAGAAAAAAACGCTTGTCAACAGAAATTAAATTTTGTGTTTTCCCACAGAAAAAAGCCCCCTTCATGAAAAGGGGGAGATCAATCATTCTGCAGCTGGAAGGAGGCTACGGCTGCTGTTGATTCAATGACATTTTTGCACATTCTGAAGCGATGTCTGCGATCGTCACAGCAGCAAGCTCCGACTCCAGGGCAATCTGCGCTCTTCCGAATGTGTCCTCTAAAGCATGTTCAATATTGTTTCCTACCGGGCAGTTGGGATTGGGGTTCTCATGCAGGGAGAACAGCCCTTCCTGACTGGAATGCTCCACCGCGCAGTATACATCAGCCAGACTGATGTCCTTGGCAGGCCTTAACAGGGTGGCGCCGGGAATGCCCGGCGTGGTGGCAATGATGCCCGCTTTGTTCAATACGCCCATAAGCCGTCTTACGACAACGGGGTTCGTATTGACGCTGCCTGCAATATAGTCGGATGTGATCCGCTTGCCCTCATGCGTTTCGATTAATACTAATATATGCACCGCCACAGCGAGCCGGCTGCTGATTGCCATAAGAAGCACCTCATTTCGTCCTCTATCATCGTCTAACAACGGACATGAATTGTCAACGGGGATACGGGAGCAATAAAGTATTTGACAAAAGTAACCTGTAACAATTATAGTTACAACTATATCAGATATTCTGATAATCATCAACCTGCGAGAGGAGCTTGATTATGAAGATTGCCGTAATCGGAGCAAGCGGCAAGGCGGGCAATGCCATCCTGCTGGAGGCGTTGGACAGGGGCCATGAAGGTACCGCGATTGTAAGAAATCCGTTTAAAATAACCGACAAGCGCGCAGCTGTCGTTCAGAAGGATATTTTCGACCTCACGGCAGATGACCTCAAGGGACATGACGTCATTGTTAATGCTTTCTCGGCTCCGGCAGGCGAGGAGCATCTGCATGTGGATGCCGGAAATGCGCTTATTGAGGCGCTTAAAGACGCGGCGGGCACGAGGTTGATCGTTGTCGGGGGTGCGGGGAGTCTGTTCGTGGATGAAGAGAAGACGACACGTGTGATGGAAGCGCCCGGATTTCCTGAGGAATATTTTCCTACAGCCTCGAATCAGGGCAAGAACCTGGAGATTCTCAAGCAGACAGAGGGCATACAGTGGACTTTTGTCAGTCCGTCGGCTATTTTTGCACTCGGCCGCAGAACCGGGGCCTATCAATCCGGGAAAGATAATCTGCTTGTGAATTCCGCCGGTGAAAGCTATGTGAGCTACGAGGATTTTGCAGTCGCCGTCGTGGATGAAATCGAGAATCCGCAGCATAAGAACGAACGTTTTACCGTTGTTTCCGAATCCAAATAAGCGCGATATGAGAAAAACGCGAAAGAGGTGATTGTAATGTCGAACGCGATTCACCCGGAAACAGGCATCAAGCTTGTCAAGCTGAGGGTCAGCGATCTGAAACGCTCAATCGGGTTCTATCAGGATGTAGTGGGATTAAAGCTGATCAAGGAAGAGAACGGAACGGCCGAGCTTTCGGTGGAGGGCGCGGCTCCCTTGCTGCTCCTGGAGGAAATAGAAGGAGCCGTTCAGCGTCCCAGAAGATCAGGAGCGGGCTTGTACCATTTTGCCATCCTGCTGCCGGACCGCAAATCGCTGGGATTATCCTTGCGCAATCTCATCCGTACAGGCATTCATATCGGCCAGTCCGACCATCTTGTGAGCGAGGCTCTCTACATTGCGGATCCCGACAATAACGGTATTGAGATCTATCGCGACCGTCCGCGGGAAGAGTGGCAGCGCGACGCAGCAGGCCATTATATCATGGCGGTTGATCCGATCGACTGGGATGGCCTGCTTGCGGAAGCGGGCGATGATCCCTGGAACGGTCTGCCCGCAGGGACCACGGTCGGGCATATCCACCTGCATGTATCCGATTTGGCCGCGGCTGAGCGTTTTTATATCGATGTGCTCGGGTTTGCTGTTATGGCGCGGATGGGCAATGCGGCTTTGTTTATATCTGCCGGCGGCTATCATCATCATATCGGACTCAATACCTGGGCTGGCGTGGGAGCTCCGCTAACACCTAAGGATGCGGCGGGACTCGCCTATTATGTGATCGGTCTGCCGGACCAGGCTGCGCTCTCTGCCGTTCTTGGACGCTTGCAGGAAGAAGGAGTTCCTGTGGCGCATCACGGGGATGGGACAGTTGTTGTTCTGGATCCCAGCGGCATTGAAATCCATTTATCGGCTGCAGGGGTTGTTCAACATGTTTAGTCATGATAATCAGCTGGAAACTCCTGTGCGCCAAGCCTTGGGTTCAGCCGGATTTTTAGTATAATTTGGCAGCTCTCCTGTTATCCGTTACTATGAACAAAGGGGGAGTGGAAAATGAAACGGATCGTTCTTGCGCTGCTCATGATATTGGCTGTGGCGACAGCCTGCACCACCGAGGCGGATCTCAATCTGGATGATCTAAAGACCGTATTCGCGGACAAAGGGATAATACTGCTGAATGAGGACGGGACAAAAAATCATTTTGTGCTGAAAGGCCTGAAAGCTACTACCTACAAGCTGGAGAATGACGAATCGGTTTCCTTCTATTTATTCCCCACCGAGAAGAAGCGCGAAGAGGGACTCACGGATTTCAATCAGCAAAAAGCGAAATTTGATATGCAAATCCCGGCCATTTATGAAGTGAAGAATGTTCTTATTCTTTATTGGTACGGCGGGCAGACAGGCTCCCCTACCCGGCATGATACGGATATCAAAGAAGCCGTCAAGGCGCTAAGCGCATTGGCGACGGATAATATTTGAACCTGGGCCACTTCCGGGGTTTACATACGCGCGCGGCTTGTCTCCTGCAACGGGAGCAGGCTGCGTTTATTTTTTTATAAGGCTGTTTGGAGAAATGGGAAAGCGACTTAAATAGAAATTTGATACGAATTGTATATAGAGGACTTTAAAATGATAAGGGATGTGGTGGAATGCAGGATCGGTCCTTAATCACAATGGAAGAAATGATCCTGGAGGCGGAGCTGTTTCAATCCGTTTATCCGGATTTAATAGGAGAGATTGACCGGGGTGAGGTCGCGCATGGCAAGCTGAATGATTTTCAGCTTATGCAGGCGGTGGCGCATGCCAAGAACGGATTGGGGGTTCTGAGCTTCGAGCGCCGCCAGGTGATCAACGCGGTTTTTGATGCGTTCACAACCATTTACCGCAAGGATGGCCGGGGCTCGGCGGAGCGGTGGGCGAAGCAGTCATTTGGATGCTTCAGCAGCAGCTTGTCGGTGAAGGAGAAGGATATCGCCGATATCGTGATGAAAATCGACGAGCTGTCCCGGCTTATACTGGGGAAGGAGTCCGAGCTGCTTCAGCTGTACCGGGAGCTGAATATGCTGCAGAGGTATTTGGCGCAGGAGGAAGGCGTTCAGCCGAATCCTTCCTGACAGCTTTCCCACAGCGGCATATCATGGGCAGCGCGGCTTGGGCTACGGCCCTCCACAAGCGGGCTGTACGCCGCTTGCTGCGCTTGTAAGGATCAAAACCCCGTCCACGCGGCCATGCCGGGGGATGGGGTTTTGATTATTTTTTATTTTCCCGCACCGGTGTAGATGTGGATCGCATCTCTCAGAAATTCTGCCGTTCCCGGCTGAGCGACGTCATAATGGGCCTTGAACCGCTCGTCGTCGACGTACATTTGCGCGAGCCCGGCATGGGCTTCCTTGCTGTAATTGCTCCAATAAAAGGTGAGCCACTGTTTGTGCAGGCCGGCTGCCTTCTGGGCGAGCTCGCCCGCCGGATCGCCTTCTTTGAATGCTTCTGCGAGTGTGACCGTTAATTCTTCCGCCAGGCGGGTCACCTCGGCATGCTCCTCCTGCGTCATGTTCATGAATTTCTGATTGGACTTGTCGATTGCCTCGTTTCCGTATTTCCGGCGAATCTCTTCTCCGTACTTGTCTTCATTGTCTTCAACCATCTTCTGTTTGAAGCCTTCAAATTTCTGCTGATCGGTCATGGTCGTTCTCCCTTCTGCCGCTGAAATGGTTTGTTCCACATTGGCGATGAGCGTATCAAGCTGCCTGCGTCTGTCAAGGAGCTGTGCGTAATGCGTCCGGAGCGCCTCGGCACTGTCGAAGGATGGAGCGGTCACGATCTCCCTGACCCGTTCCAGCGGGAACCCAAGCTCTCTGAAAAACAAAATTTGCTGAAGCCGGTCGACTTCCTCCTGACCGTAGATCCGGTAACCGGACGAATTGATCCGGGCCGGCTTGAGAATGCCGATCTGATCGTAGTAGCGGAGCGTTCTTGTGCTGATTCCAGCGAGCCTGCCAAGCTTCTGTACGGTATATTCCATGCCTTCGCCTCCTGACAGTTCTAAATGTACACCTTTACGCCGCGTCAATGTCAATGCCGTCTTCGCGGATTTATTTCGCAGCAGACTGTTTCTACAAATGGATATTATTGGAGCATAAATAAGCACATATGTTTGCTGCCATCCCGGCTTTTATGGTAAATTAAATTCAATATGAAGAGCATCGCTGGCAAGCCTTCATGCTAGCACTATCATATACCTGTCGGGACCTCCTGATTCATAACATGCATATGCAATAGAACAGACCATGATCCATTATGGGAGGCGCATATATGATAAACCAAGTTAGACTGGTCGAACCATCCCTGGAGTACCGCGATGTATATATGGACTTTTATGAGGACTGGCTTGAGAGCGGTGAGGACATGGTGCCCTGGGTGATTGAGAGGGATCCCTCTGATTTTGAGGCGTATGTTGCATTCTTATATGCGGAAGATAGCGAGGACAAGTTGACAAGAGAGAGCTGGGTGCCCCACTCCACCTATTGGCTGATCAATGAAGCGGATAAGCTTGTTGGCGCAGTCAATATCCGGCACCGGCTGAATCAGAAATTATCCGAAAGCGGCGGGAATATTGGTTATGGCATCCGTCCTTCCGAGAGGCGCAAGGGTTACGCCGGAGCCTTATTGGCCAAGTCCCTGATCATAACCAGAGAGCTTGGCCTGAACCGGGTGCTGGTTGTTTGCGACAAAGGGAATATCGGCTCTGAGAAAACCATTCTCAAAAATGGCGGCATATTTGAATCGGAGTTCATCGAAGCGAATGGGAATATTATCAGGAGATTCTGGATTGAGCTGTAGAGACCGGCGCGAACAGTCATTTGAAAATAGTTGGTGGAGGCTATGAAGGCAAGAATGTATTACATCATAGCGGTATTGATCGCTATGGTGCTGGGCTTCGGCTCCAGAGCATATTCCGAAACGCTGCCCGTTTTCGTGTCCGAGCATTTCGGAGATGCACTTTGGGCGGGTATGATCTATTTTGGCGTTCGTTTCTTTGGGGTCCACAAGCGCTTATCCTGGGCATTCGGGGTGAGCTTGATATTTTGCTTTGCCATTGAGTTCAGCCAGCTCTATCAGGTGGATTGGATCAATGGCATAAGGAGCACACTCGCGGGCTCGTTGATACTGGGAAAAGGGTTCCTGGCTGTGGACTTGCTCCGCTACAGTATTGGAATTCTGGTTTCCTGCATGATAGATGCCGCTCTTCGAAGGAATCAGTCATGACAGGCAAGTGAAATGGAGATGAACGAATGCTATTTTATATCATTTCTATAGTGGTTATCTTTATTGATCAAATATCAAAAGGCCTTATCCGCATGTCGATGGATGTGGGGGAGACGATTTCCATTTGGCCGGGCGTCCTGCGATTTATTCATTACGAAAACACCGGTGCAGCCATGAGTTCCTTTCAGGGCTTTGGCCGTTATTTTGTCATTGTTGCGGTGGTCCTTGCTGCGGCCGTGCTTTACTACCGGCGTCAAGGGGAGCTGCGCGGCGTGATGCTGGAGCTGATTACAGGGCTAATGGTTGGCGGAGCGCTGGGTAATGCTATTGATCGGGCGGTATTCGGCAAGGTGACGGATTTTATCTCGCTCGGGAAAGGGGGAGGAAGCATGAATGTGGCGGATATCGCCATCACGATCAGCTTCTTCCTCATTCTCGCCCGTCTGGCCTTGCATAAAAGAATCTCCTCCCATTCAAGGAGAGTATAATGTACGTCGATTGATGTATGCCATTAAATTTTTGCTTTGCGTTTCAAGCGCGCTCTGACATTTGCACTGCCGGAATACCCAATAACGGTGTAGTTGTGACCGCAAAATTTTAGCCCGATGAACATTCATCGGGATATTCTGCGTGGGCAGATGCAGGATAAAATTTATAAATTCACATATATCCTGGTAAAATAAAATAATGCTCCCACTATTCAATTGGAAAGATGAAGGGTTATAATATTCTATAGATTATAAAGTAACTTAAAGTAATATTGCAGAGGAGGAAACAGCCTTGTCCAGGTTAAATCAAACTTTCTCAATTAAAGGACTGACGCTCCGCAACCGGATTGTCATGCCTCCGATGTGTCAGTATTCCGTCAGCGCCAAGGACGGCAAGCCGAATGAGTGGCATGATGTGCATTATACTTCCCGTGCTGTAGGGGGTACCGGGCTGATCATCATCGAAATGACGGATGTGGAACCGGACGGACGGATAAGCGATTATGATCTTGGCATATGGTCGGATGAGCATGTGCCGGCGTTTGCCCGCGTTATTGAAGGCATACACCGTTTCGGCGCCAAAGCCGGCATTCAAATCGCCCATGCTGGACGTAAGGCGGGGGATGCGGAAGTGCCGGTCGGTCCTTCTGCCATCCGTTTTAGTGAAGACTTCAAGCAGCCGCATGCGCTGACGACTGAGGAAACGCAAGCCATGGTTGTCAAATTCGGAGATGCCGCCAGACGGGCAGTGGAGGCGGGCGTGGACACAATTGAGGTGCATGGGGCACATGGCTATCTGATTCATCAGTTCCACTCGCCGTCGATTAACAATCGAGATGATAAATACGGACAGGACCGTGCTCTGTTCGGTGTTGAAGTGCTGCAGGCGGTTAAGGCTCAAATGCCGTCCGACATGCCGCTCATCATGCGAATATCGGCAATTGAATATATGGATGGAGGATACGGCGTCGAATATGCGCTTGAGATGGCACGCCGTTATCTTGATGCGGGTGTGGATATCTTTCACGTGAGCAGCGGCGGGGATGGCCCTGTCGGCAAGCTCAAGCCGGGGAATTATCCAGGTTACCATCTGCCGCTTGCACGAAAATTCAAGGAAGCGCTGGGCGTGCCGGTTATCGCGGTTGGCATATTGGACGATCCGGAGCTTGCGCTTGCGGCAGTGGCAAATGGCGATGCGGATCTGGTTGCGGTTGGACGGGGAATGCTGAACGACCCGTACTGGGCGGCGCATGCAATTCGCGCTACCGGCGGCGAATGGAAGGAACTGCTTCCGAAGCAGTATGACAGAATCCTGTAAACGGTCTGCTGGATTCGGCCATTTTCCCTGATGCGGCTTGAATTGATGCTGTTAATCGATATATAATGGAACCGTTCCAATATTCCAATGACCTTACGGAGGACCCACGCCGATGAATTAATCACATGAATCCCAAGATAACTTGTCAATGTGCAAGCAGCGTTCGCCTGTAGCGCGAACCGGTCTGGGATACGTGTGTCAACGCGGGGGTACTCCTTTTATATGAAGCAAGGTACGGATGGACTGCGAAAATGCTTGACGCTGTCAGAGGTGTCTATTTCAGGCGCTTAGCTTGCGTTCAGGCATATTAGCGGCATGGTTCATGCTGTTCCTCTGCTTCCCCCGGACACGTATAAGACCGCGAGCTGCTGGCCGCGGTTTTTTGTGTTTCCATTTGGGATCGGGGGAATGACTATGTATATCGTCAAGGCGTCTGGACTAAAACATGAATATGGCGGGGAACCGCTGTTTGAAGATATTGATTTGGAAATCAGGAAGGGCGAGCGGGTGGCTCTGTTCGGCAGCAACGGCATCGGGAAGACTACGCTGCTCCAGGGCTTGTTCGGCCGGATCCATCTGACGGGCGGGGATATTCACCGCGTGCTCCCGCTATCGGATTGGGGCTCGATCGATCAGCTGGTGGAGCAGGGGGATGAGCTGTCCACACTGGAGTTTGTCCAGTTTGGCTCGACCGAGCTATATAATCTTAAGCGCACATTACACGACCTGCAGACGCGCTTAAGTACCGGAGACAAAGAATCTGACGTTATGGACCAGTACAGCCGGACATACGACAGATATATGCAGCTGGACGGGTATGGGTGGGAAGTGAAGACGGAGAAATGCCTGCAGCAGCTGAAACTGGATCCGGCGCTGTGGAAGCTGCCGTTCTGCCAGCTGAGCGGCGGGCAGAAAACAAGAGCGCAGCTGGCGGCGCTGATGGTCCGGGAGCCTGAGTTTATTGTGCTGGATGAGCCGACCAACCATCTGGATGCGGAGATGCTCGGCTGGCTGGAGGAGTGGGTGCGGTCCTATCCGGGCACCGTGCTGTATGTGTCGCACGACCGCGCTTTTATAGACCAGACGGCAACGGCTGTGATGGAGCTGTCCCGTCATGGCTGCCGTCGTTATCCCGGCGGGCACACCGATTACCGCAAGCAGAAGGATCTGGAGCTGCGGACGCAGGAAGCGCTGTATGCGAAGCAGCAGCAGGAGAAGGAGAAACTTCTCGAGAGTATCCGCCGCTACTCGGAGTGGTTTCAGCAATCCCATAAGGCTGCGGGCCAGAATGATTTCTACCGGTCGAAGGCGAAGAAGAACGTCTCCCGCATGCACGCCAAGGAATCCGCGCTCGATAAGCTGGAACAGGAAGGGGTGCAGAAGCCGCGTGAATCGGCCCGCTTGAGCATGCGGCTGGAGGACGCGGGATTCGCAGCATCGACTCTGCTTCGGCTCGAGAATGCGGGCTTTGCGTATGAGGGAGCGCCCGAGATATTCCGGCATCTCCAGCTGTCGGTGAACCGCGGCGACCGGATTGCCATTCTGGGGCCTAATGGAGCAGGCAAATCCACGCTGCTGAAGCTGGCGGCTGGCCTGCTGCCGCCGACTTCCGGGGCCGTGCGTCTGCATCCGCAGACCAGAATCGGTTATTTTGCCCAGGAGCTTGGCAATCTGGATGAAGAGGAGACCATTCTCGGGAGCTTGCTGTCCCTTCCCGATATGACGCAGTCGCAGGCACGGACCATTCTTGGCTGCTTCATGTTCAAGCGCGAGGAGGTCTTCAAGAAAATCGCCGGTCTGAGCATGGGCGAGAAATGCCGGGTAGCCTTCCTGAAGCTGTACTTTGGCCGCGCCAATCTGCTGGTTCTGGATGAACCGACCAACTATCTGGATATCGACACCCGGGAGCGTGTGGAGGAGGCGCTGCAGCAGTATCCCGGAGCGCTGCTGCTCGTTACGCATGACCGGTATTTGATCCGCAAGACGGCGAACCGGCTTATCCTGATGAACAACAAGCAAGCTCCAGCGCTGTTTCCCGGAACATATGAGGAATATGCATCCCGCAGCCGGACTCATCCGCTCAATACGGACGGGCAGGAACGTGCGAATGAGCGCGGACAGCTTGAGCTCCGCCTGGTCCGGTTGATGAACGAGGCGGAGCCGGAGAATGAGCTGCAGCAGAAAAAGCTGATGCAGGAAATTAAAGAGCTGCAAAAGCAGATCGCGCTATTGAGGCAGGTATAGAATCTGCATATGGATTGTCTGAACGAACAGCAATTGCAAAGGAGCCGGAAACGATGAGTTCATCGCTTCCGGTTTCTTGTGCATGGCAGAAATATTGCTTGAGATTCAAAAGCCCGACTAACCGCCGGAGAGCTGAGAGCGGAAATGGTCTGAGCAGCGCAGGCGCTCGCTTTTTTTTGCACATGGCAGAAATATTGCTTAAGATTCAACAGCCCGAATACCCGCGGAGAGCGGAAAGCGGAAATAGTCTGAGAAACGCAGGCGCTCTCCTTCCATGCGCAAGCTGTTTTCTTCGCCGGACTTTTATGTCTCGATGACCACCATTTGATGGCATTCCAGGCGCGGGACCGTATAGGCGACGATCGTTTCATTTTGCCGGAACGGCAGCTCCGTGCCTTGCGGGGCCAGATAAACGCGCTTCGCGGCTTCCGGCAGATTCAGCGCAACCTCCACATCATAAAGCGGAATAATATCTTCGATTACTTCGACGCCATCCCCTCGCTTCACGGGTGAAGCATAGAGAAGATGATTGACATATCGCGCCTGTCCCGGCTGATGCTGCAGCGTCACCACTCCCTGCGCCGGCAGGCTGGTGCGCAGCGTGATGTCAGGGAGCAGCCGGCGCAAGGCCCACAGCACCGTCTCCTTCAGGATCAGGCTGCCTTTGGTCGCGTAATCCTCGAACACATTCCAGGCCAGATAAATGCCGTTCTTGTTTTCAGTCATGCCCGGACCGGCGATGCTTCCGCTGGTTGGCGTATGCTGATGGGAGCAGAACGTGAATACATCGCGGTTGAAATAAGGATCCTCCCGATGTCCAAGCTCCGTTCCTCCGCTGCCCAGAGCTATCCTCTGCCCCTGCGAATAGAAAATATATGCGGCGGAACCGAGTGCAGGCAGCTCGAAGTGCGGACGGAAATAATCCGGTTTGTACGGGTTCTCGCCCAGCCAGGAAGCGCCCAAATCAAGCACAAAGCCGTCAGGCTCCGTCAGGCTGGCGCCGCTGGCCTTCCGCAGCCCGCTCTCGCCGGTTGCGAGCAGCTTGCCTCCCTGGGCCAGATAGGCCTCCAATTTGGCCGTCAATGCCTCCCCTTCCGCAAGGCGTATATGGTCGGGGAGAATGATGACCCGATAGGCACTGAAATCCGCCTCCTGATCGATAACGTCAAACAGCAGCTTGCCTTCCAGAAGCATGCGCACAGCGCCGACATCGGAGATTTTATTCCGGCCGGTATGCTCATTGGCGGCAGCCTCCTCGGAGAGCAGCGCCACATCGGCAACGGCTGTGGCATCGACGCACCAGGCCTCCTTGGCTTCGGCCTCGGAATACGCGGCTCCAATCAAGGAATAGGTGGCCTCATCCATCAAGCCTTCCGGGTGAAGCTGGTCGCCGATGGAGCAGCGCGCTCCGTTGGCAAGATTGAGCGCAACCTCGTAGCGCAGCGCATTGGGATGCTTGTAGCCGCCGAATTCTCCCCATGAGGTGTGGAATTTGCCTGTCATACCGAGATAAGGCATGCCAAGCGTCTGGGCATAGCGGGCGGAGAGCGGGAAGTGGTCATAGCCCCAGCCGCCCGTCGGCAGCGATTCCAGCTCCAGATGGGTATTCATATGCGCCAAATCACGGCGGCCACGCTGGATATGACCCCCATTATGGAAGATCGGCATATCCGGTTTGATGGCATGAATAACGCGTTTGACGGATTCCGTGTAATGGGCATAAACCGTTTCGCCATAGGCCAGAATCACGTTTTCGTCGCGGGGATCGAGACCTTGGGCGCGAATGCCGGCGATGCAGACTTGGCAGTAGCATTTGCGCACGCCCACAATATCCAGGAAGATGCCATCGGCATCATACCGGGTGGCCACTTCCTCAATCTGCTTCAGCAGCACGTCCAGATAGGGCGTATTCATGCAGAATTCGTGATAGCCCGGCACCATGAATCCCTTGACCCACTGCGTCTGGTCGTCCCTGCTGCGGATCAGCCACTCGGGATGACGCCGCGCAAGCTTCTCGTCAAGTCCGGCTGAGATATAGACAGGTGTGTTCACGTTGATCCCATGGGCTGCTTCGATCATGGAGCCTAGCAGATCGAAGGAGAGGCCGGGATGGGTCTCGTTGGCCTCCGAAGGGTGGTACGCCCAGCCATGATGACATTTGGAGAATACCGTGATGGAATCGACATGCCCTTTTTGGAGCATCTGCTGGAACTGTTTTTTGTCAAAGGATTTGCCGATGCCGGGGATCATTTCGGACGTATGGAAATCAAGATGGACCTGTCGGAACCGCATGATACAAACAACCCCTTTACGTTTAATGGCGTTAACCGGTATATATGGTGTAAATGCTGGAGAAAAAGGCGGCTTTCAGCTTTAATCTATCGCATCCGCTCTGTTTGCGTATAGGGACGTAAGCGATTTCAATAGGACGATATCGACTTTTTGGAACAATGGGCAAGGATAGGCTGCATAAGCGTTCCCTGCCGTCGAAGGATGGCGGCAGCAAGTTCCTTCTTACTGCCGGATATAGCGTATAATAACTTTGAACGGAACGTTTTCAAGCTTGAACAGGATCGTTAGGAATACGAACGGCAGGAGCTTGAGGGGAGGTTATAGGCATGGATTGCCTGCAGCTGTTAATACCGCCAATTCCGCAGTTTATGACGATTGGCCATACGGTCTGGAAGCCGGGAGACAGCCATTTTGAACGGACCTTCCAGGTGTACGATATGCTGATTGTGGCCAAGGGAACGATGTATATGGCTGAGGACGGGGTGGAATACGCGATCAAAACGGGCGGAATGCTGGTGCTGGAGGCGGGCAGGACGCATATTGGATACCGGCCGTGCGAGGAGGATACGGAGATCTATTGGCTGCACTTTGTCCATAAGGGACCGGCGATTACGGTAAAGGCCGATGATATCCCCTGGTTCTCGATCCGGCGTAAAGATACGGATACAGATACGGAGCCAACGGCGCATTACATGTTTATTCCGAAATTCGCAGAGGGCCTCGATCTGCTGCCGCTTATTCCCACGCTTCAGGCAATGCTGGATTTGCATCGCAGCCTGCAGCTGTTCGGCGCGCTTCAGCTGCATTCTTATCTGGCCAGGCTGTTTACCCAGCTGCAATTGATTGTGGCTGCCGGGCAGCAGCCGTCCAAGTCGCTGCAGATCAGCCGGGAGGCGGAGAAGTTTCTGCGCCGCAGCATCGAACAGCCCTTCTCCTCAAGCGCCCTCGAGGCCGCGCTGTCCTATCATTTTGACTATATAACCCGCTGTCTGAAGAAGCACACCGGGATGAGCCCGATGAAATATCTCCATTATCTTCGTGTGGAGGAAGCGAAGAAGCTGCTTGTCCAGACCCGCGACTCTGTGCCGGTCATCGCCGGGAAGGTCGGCATACCGGATTATAATTATTTTATCCGCGTGTTCCGCAAGCAGACCGGACAGGCACCCGGGGCGTATCGGCGGGAGCGTCAGGGCTTCGTCTGATGCATGTTGACGGCAATTAATCAAGCGTGGAGCGGGATACGCTCGGCGGCCCATTAACCCGGAAGGGCTTTTTGGCCTGTAGCTCACTAGACCTGCTGCCGCATCGCGTTCATCCGGCTGCCGCTGCGGTAGGAGCGGGGCGAGAGCCCGGCCATTTTCTTGAAGGCTTTGCCGAAATGCGAGAAATTATCGAAGCCGGTTCGAAGCGCGATATCCGTGATTTTCAGATCCGTTTCGCGAAGCAGCCGCTGGGATTCCTTCAAGCGCAGCAGATTAATATATTCACTGAACGCAAACCCTGTCGCGGATTTGAAGGTGCGGCTCAGATAATAGGAGCTGATGGCGAACTGCTTCGCTACGTCTGTTAAGGACAGCGGCTCCGCATAATGCTCATTGAGAAACTGGACTACCTTGATCATTCGTATATGCATGGGTGAACCTTCGTCAGCGGGCGCAGGCTGGCCGTAATCGCCGCTTTTTGCACGGACGGCAATCAGCAGCAGCTCGATAATGGCGTGGCGCAGGCGGATGGCGCATCCCGTTTCCTGCAGCCGCATTTCGTTTATGATTTCGGCAATGACCCGCTTGAGCTCGGGAAGCTGCTGCGCCGGCAGGGAGACAACGGGATATTCGCGTCTAAAAGGCTCCACCAATATGGCGGCATCGTGAGGGTAGGCCTGCTCCAGCCATTCATGCTGATAATTGATCACAATTCGTTCGTGGTCGGGCACTCCGGTATCAGAGGTTTTGTGCAGCACCTGCCGGTCTATAAAAACCATATCCCCCGCCTTCACCCGGTAAGCGCGGTCCTTTACGAAGTACATTCGCTCGCCCTCACATAAATAATACAGCTCATAATAAGGGTGGAAGTGGTTCGCGGTCATCGAGAAATGCCCTTTGCGTTTCAAATTATCGATATCCCATCCGCCGGATGGATCCTGGAAGCTGGTTCGTGTGGAGGCACTCATTCGTTTCGCTCACCGCCCGTTTATGTTTCTCATGATATTATAGCAATAAAAGCGGGGTTTGGGGTGACTTATACATAAACTGCGGTGAAAAATCGTTTTATTTGCGCTAAAGTTAGCTGTGACGAACTCATTCAAATCTTGCATGAAAGCGGTGGCAAAATGGCACAACGTAAAAAATATGTATTAGTCGGCACTGGCGGAAGAGCGGAATTCTTCTATGGAGCGCTTGCCAAGCATTACCGGGCAACTTCGGAGCTGACAGCCTTCTGCGATATTAACGAAACCCGCATGGCTTACGCGAATAAGCTGCTTGTGGACAAATATGATCATCCCGAAGTGCGGACCTACCGCGCCGACGAATTCGAAGAGATGATCGAGCAGGAGCGTCCGGATGCGGTTATCGTCACGACGGTCGACCGCACGCATCACAAATATATTATCCGGGCCATGGAGCTCGGCTGCGATATTGTGACCGAGAAGCCGATGACAGTGGATGAAAACAAGCTTCAGGAGATTCTGGATGCCGTCAAACGCACAGGCCGCAAAATCAGAGTCACCTTCAACTACCGCTATGCGCCGCATCATACGAAAGCGCGCGAGCTTATTATGGAGGGGGCCATCGGCCGCGTAAATTCGATCCATTTTGAATGGCTGCTGAACACCCAGCACGGCGCGGATTATTTCCGCCGCTGGCATCGGGACAAGCGCAACAGCGGCGGACTCCTGGTCCACAAATCGACGCATCACTTCGATCTGGTCAATTTCTGGATCGGCTCGGAGCCGAAGTCTGTTTTCGCATATGGCGACCTGATGTTCTATGGCCGTGAGAATGCCGAGAACCGCGGCGTAACGGAATTCTATGAGCGCGCGACGGGCAATCCTATCGCCGAGAACGATCCGTTCGCCCTCCAACTCGACAAAAACAAGCATCTGAAGGCGATGTATCTGGATGCCGAGCATGAAGACGGCTACCGCCGCGATCAGAGCGTCTTCGGCGACGGGATTTCCATCGAGGATACGATGGGCGTGCTTGTGAAATACAACAGCGGTGCGATTCTGACGTATTCCTTGAATGCTTATTTGCCTTGGGAAGGCTACCGCATCGCATTCAACGGAACCAGAGGACGGCTTGAGATGACCATTGTCGAGAAATCCTATGTCAATTCCGGCGGGGAAAAGTCCCAGGAGGGTGCAGTGGAAGGGATATCGATCACCGTTTATCCCATGTTCGACGCTCCATATACCGTGAAGGTGGATGAAGGCGAAGGCGGCCATGGCGGCGGCGATCCTGTACTGCTCAATGATGTATTTGGCGAGCCGGTGCCGGATAAGTTCAATCGTGCCGCGGATCATCGGGATGGCGCGATGTCCATTCTGACGGGGATTGCCGCCAACCGTTCCATACGAACCGGATTGCCGGTTCAAGTGAGCGATCTTGTCAAGTTCTAGGACAACCGTAAGGGAAGGGAGCAGGTAAAATGAAACCGTTTATGGATGACAATTTTCTGCTGAACAGTGAAACGGCAATCGACCTTTATCACAGCTTTGCCAAGGATATGCCGATCATTGATTACCACTGTCATTTGAGTCCGCAGGAAATATACGAGAATAAGACGTTCCGCAATATTACCGATGTATGGCTGTCCGGGGATCATTACAAGTGGCGCGCTTTGAGAAGCAACGGGGTCGAGGAGCAGCTGATTACGGGAGATGCCGACGATCGGAGCAAATTCGACGCCTGGGCGGCTACGGTGCCGGTAACACTCGGTAATCCGCTTTATCAATGGTCGCATCTTGAGCTTAGACGGTTCTTCGGCATTGAAGAGCTTATTAATACGGGCAATGCGGAAGCGATCTGGGAGAAAGCGAACGCGCTGCTGACCGGAGGAGGTTACGGCGCCCGCGACTTGATCACACGCTCCAAGGTGAAGGTGATCTGTACGACGGATGACCCGGCGGATTCGCTTGAATACCATATCAAGCTGAAGGAGGACAGCAGCTTCGATACGGTCGTGCTGCCGTCCTTCCGCCCGGACAAAAGTCTGGAGATTAACCGCGCCACCTTCAGGCCGTGGATTGCCAGACTGAGCGAGGCTGCAGGGCAGCCGATCGGCAGCTACGGGGAATTGCTCTCCGTGCTCGAATCGCGGATACAGTTCTTCGATTCGGTTGGCTGCAGGGTATCGGACCATGCGCTCGATTATGTGCCATATGCGGATACGACGGAAGAGGAAGCCGCGGAGATTTTCGCCAAAGCGCTGCAAGGTGCGGAAGTGAGCCTCCTGGAGGAGCAAAAATACAAGACGCATACGCTCCTGTTCCTGGGCCGGCAGTACAACAAGCTCGGCTGGGCCATGCAGTTTCATATTAACGCTTCCCGCAACAATAACAGCCTTATGTTCGGCAAGCTGGGGCCGGATACGGGTTACGATTCCATCAACGACAGCCAGGTAGCGTATCCCCTGACCAGACTGCTGGACGCTCTGAATTCGGCTGATGCTCTGCCCAAGACGATTCTGTACTCCCTCGATCCGGTGAATTATCCGGTGCTGGCTACTGTAATGGGCAGCTTTCAGGGCGGCGGCGTTGCGGGTAAAATGCAGCTTGGCTCCGCCTGGTGGTATAACGACACGAAGGACGGCATGCTGGTGCAGATGAACACGCTCGCGAACATTGGCTTGCTGAGCCGTTTTGTCGGCATGCTGACGGATTCGCGCAGCTTCCTGTCGTACACGCGCCATGAGTATTTCCGCAGGCTGCTGTGCGATATGCTCGGCGACTGGGTGGAGAAGGGCGAAGCTCCCCATGACCGGGAGCTGCTTGGAACCATTGTGCAGGATATTTGCTACAATAACGCGCAGCGGTATTTTGGATTTGCGCAGTAGGGATTTTTGTGAAGACGGCTGTCCGGCGGTTTGCGGGCAGCCGTCTTTTTCACATGGAATGCCGCTGACGAAGAAAGCTTCGCTTGTGCGGCTGAAGTGTAGGCCGACGCTGACGGGCGCGTTAACAGTACTCGCTTCTGTGTACGTCCTGCAGCAGCTGCAGCAGATTACGAGTTTATCGAAGCCGCCATGCTGAAAAGTCTGCGGGTTAAAGCTTTTGCAGCCTGCTTAACGTTTCTCCATACAGGAGCTGTTGCAGGAGCGGGGATCGTGGGCTGGAAGCCGGAAATGCCTTGCTGGAGACGGCGGAGAGCGATGTAAACGGGAAGAGCGCGTCTGCAGTAAGGTTATTCCTTGCTGGAGCGGCTGTAGAGCGGGAATGGTGGGCTGGAAGCCGGGAATTCCTTGCTGGAGTCTGCTTCCGTATAGGCAGAAGGCCCATAAGATCGGCTGAAATCCCCCTATCCCGCTGCGGATTATCGCATGTATAATAGTTAACTGGAGGTGTTATTGATGACATTAATCGAAAACAATGCAGTTGTGCTCTTTCAGGGGGACAGCATTACCGATGCAGGACGCAACCGGGAGGATGGAAATAGTCTGGGCAGCGGCTACGCCAATATTGCCACGGCTCTGTTTACCAGCAAGCACCCGGAGAAACAGGTCCGCTTCCTTAACCGCGGCATCGGAGGCGACCGCGTGGTTGATCTGGAACGCAGATGGGAGCGGGATTGCCTGGAACTGAAGCCGACCTGGTTGTCGATCTATATCGGGATCAACGATACCTGGCGCAGGTATGACAGGGGCATTCCGATGAGCGCGGAGGAATATGAAACCACCTACCGCAAACTGATCAAGCAGGCGAAGGAGCAGCTGAATGTCAAACTGATCCTGGTAGAGCCCTTTGTGCTTCCGGTCAACGAGGCCCAGAAGACCTGGAGAGAGGATTTGGACCCGAAGATTCAAGTGGTCCGCAAGCTCGCCAACGAGTTCCAAGCCCTGTATGTTCCGCTCGACGGGTTGTTCGCTCAAGCGGGTACACAGACAGGCCCCGCTTATTGGGCACCGGACGGCGTTCACCCATCGCCTGCGGGGAGCGCGTTGATCGCCCAGGCCTGGCTGAATGCTGTGAAAGCTTAATAGAACTTATTATCAATGACGTGAATATAAGGCTGGTGTCCGGGAAGTCAGGCGCCGGCTTTTTTGTCGTTTTCCTCGCTTCAAAGGGGAAGATCTTCCTTAATGCATTCTGTGCTCTTCATTTCATTTCATTAAAAATTAAATCACCCAAAATTGTAACTTTTTTCTTTTTTTCTCGTCCATATATTTGGAAATGTTATGCGAATCATGAAAACCGGAATTTATAAATGATAGATGAGTAAAAATCCGCAGTCGTAAAGGAGCTTCACGAAAATGAATACGAAAAAAAAGACACTGCCTCGCGTCCATGAAAAAGAGACATCGAATACTTCGCTCATTCAGTGGGCGATCGTAGCGGCAGTGACGCTTTTCCTGTTTGTTTTTCCATTCAAGTATGCGCTGTTTAATGGAGCCGTATTGAATTTTGAAGCGCCCCTGTTTGAATTCCTGATGTATTCGTCCGTCATCATCTTTCTTCTCGGCATTCGCTTTCTCTACAATTGGAGACTGGATGACTACAGGTTTCTGTTGTCCCTGGGGGTGCTCATGCTCCCGCTTATGTATGTGCTGTCTTCCTTCCAGGCGGCTTCCGCCCATAATGCGAAGCTGATGGTTCAGCTTGAATTTATGACCGCGGCTTTCTTTATCGTCGGTCTGTATATGATGGAGAATAAGCTTCACAGGAACATGATGGAAGCGGCCATTCAAATATCCGGCTACACGATTGTCATCTATGGATTCATGAATTGGTTCGGGCAGGTGTATTATCCCAATGCACTGTGGCTGGCCGATACCTCTTACCGTCTGACCTCGGTTTTTCAGTATTCCAATTCCTATGCCGCATTTCTTACCGCGATTTTCCTGGGCGGACTGTTCTCAGCTATCCATACCAGGCCGTGGTACCTGCGGGCAATACATAGTTTCATGCTTGTCCCGATCTGGTTGTCTCTCATGCTGACTTACTCGCGGGCGGCGCTTGTTCTGCTGCCAGTCATCGTCTTGTTCATTCTTCCTTTTCTGAAAATAGGCAGGCAGCTGCTTTATTTGATTTATATGGTTCTGGCTGTTCTGTTTTCTTTCGTGATCCTGAGCCATGTGACGCGAATAGGCACCGATATCTCGGTTATACTGGAGCCCGCCTCCGAGCTTGGGAAGACCATGTCCCTCTGGAATCCGCTCCCCTTAAACGGCTGGAGCTTCGTTCTTGGCGCTTCTGCCGTACTTGCAGCACTGATTATTTTCATTCACCCGCGGTTATCCGGCTTTCTCGAGGCCAAAACCGTCAGGCTGGAAAAGTCCAGGCTGTCTATTGCCGCTGTACCTGCGCTCTTCATCATCCTGGGGACGCTGGCCGTTACTCTTGTTCTTACAAGCAGCGGAATCAGAAGCTTGCTGCCTGTGAGTATCGCGAACCGCCTGGAAAATATCAATTTGCATCAGCACAGCGTCCTGGAGCGCGAGACCTTCTACAGAGATTCATTCAAAATCTCGGCTGACTATCCCATCCTGGGCGGCGGAGGCGGTGCCTGGGCAGCGCTTTACCAGAAATATCAAAACAATCCGTATGGCAGCCAGCAGACGCACAGCTATTTATTACAAACCATGGTTGAAATCGGCTGGCTGGGGCTCCTCGTTCTGCTCGGATTCCTGATTACCGTTTACGGCCTGTTTATCCGGTTCTATATCAGAAATCCCGTGCTTCGCGGCGGCGACGGATTTTATTTCTTCATCATTTCCCTGTCCATTCTGGCGCATAGTGTAATCGACTTCGATATGAGCTTCATGTTTCTTTCAGCACTTGTGTTCCTGTGCCTGGGCGCCATGCTGGCACCTTATCACAAGACATTTCTCATACCGGCATGGCAAGCATTTCAAAAGGTCAATTGGCGGTGGGCCTTTCCCTCTTCGATTTCTTTGCTGGCGCTCGTTCTATTCATCGGGGCGTACAGGGAATACGAGGCACGCGCTAGCTTCGACCATTCCTTGAATATGGCAGTCGCAGAGAGGAAGCCGCTTAATGAGCTGCTCACCTACATCGACCGGGCGATTGCGATTTCACCGGAGCATCCCGATTATACGCTGCTCAAGATAGACTGGATGAAGCAGGCGTTCAGCTCAACCCGGGATGAGCAGTACCTGCAGGAGCAGGGACGGCTGATCACTCAGTTAAAATCCTATTCTCCTTACGACTATAAGTTATTGAGAGAAGAATACCAATATTACAAAAGCATAGGAGACAATGACCGTGCCTTGAGGACGATCGACGAAGGTCTGGACAGGTTCCCGTGGGATATGTATTTCTATGAAGCGGGGATGATGGAGTATTATTTGTCCGGGATGAACGGGAAGCAGACGGATGAACAGGCGGCAAACGCCAAGTGGGATCACTCTTTTGCCTTGTATCAGGAAGTGCTGGACCGGATCGAACGCCTCAAATCGCTTCCGGAAGGACAGCTTCAGGGCAATGAGTTTATTGTTACCCCGACGATGAGGCTGGCTCTGGGCCAAATTTATTACAACCGGCATGATTATGAGCAGGCTGTTAATATGCTTAAGGAGGATATTAATGGTAATTTTGAAGATCCGATCATACGCTCCGGGGTTCATGCCTATCTATCCGCTCTTGAAGCTGCAGGACGGAAGGATGAGGCCTTGCAGGCTAAATTAGTGGAGGCCGAGGAGAAGGCCAAGGCGGAGCAAGAGTTAATGGAACAACAGAAGATTGCGGCAATAGAGAGCTAGTCGCAATGGGGTCCCCTTCTGCCGGAGCATACGAGAGTCATTTCATAAGCATGCTGCCGATAAAAGATCGGAACGACAGAACCCATTCGGGTATATGATAAAGCATCGAATATTTCTGATGGAAAGCACTGCCTGCCCAGTGAGGATGCGCCTTTCGTTTTTCTGGGCAATCCAGCGTCCGTTGTCCAACCGCCTGAGTGTAGCAATGAAGAGGGCATAGAACGCTTGATTAATGGTTTCATCATTGAAAGTAGCATCTCGGTTAATCGTAAACGGTTACGGAGGGACGGGACGTATGCTGCTACAACAAACGAAGGTTCAAACCTGCAGGGACCTGCTGCAGCAATTTGGTAATCATGAGCCTGCAACGGGCGGAGAGCGGATCCGCTTCGAAGGTATCGGGGGCCAGGATGTGTATAACATATCGGCTGCTTTTGCCGACCGGGAAAGTCTCGTTATCGCAGGGCGAGTGGAAGGACGCAGCACGGAATTTTCGGAGGTTATTTTTTTTCGCAAGGAAGGCGAGGTCTGGAAGCCCCATCCGGATTATCCGGTTTATGGGCTGCAGGATCCCTTTTTTACACGAATCAAAGGGGAACTGATCTTCGGCGGTGTACGGGTTATTGCCGATCCGCTGCATCCGCACTGCATCGTGGCTTGGGTGACGGAGTTCTATCGCGGTGCGGATACCGCCGGCCTACGGCATTTTCTCAGCGGTCCATACCATATGAAGGATATTCGTCTGATCGAGCTTGCGGATGGAGAAATCGGTGTGCTGACCCGTCCCCAGGGGTACAAAGGCGGCAGAGGACAGATCGGCTTCGTCAAAGTCGGCCGGCTCGAAGATGTAACCGCTTATCTGATTGGCGAGGCTCCCGTATTCGAGGATCAGTTTGCCGGTACGCAGTGGGGCGGCGCCAATGAGGCGCATCTGCTGGCCAATGGCCTTGTCGGTGTACTCGGTCATATCGCCTCTTTCGATGAGGAGGATGGCAGCCGCCATTACTATGCCATGACCTTTGCCTTCAACCCGGACACCCTGGAGAAGACACCGATGAAAATCATTGCCCGGCGGGGGAGCTTCCCCGCAGGCCCCGCCAAGCGCCCCGATCTTGCCGATGTCATCTTCAGCGGCGGACTGGTGCGCAGGGAAGGCGGGTTGGCGGATCTCTATGTGGGAGCGGGGGATGCCGCAGCGTACAGGATTGAAATCGCGGATCCTTTTCTGGAATACGAGCAATTGTAAGCTGCGGCCGGTCTGGGCGGCATCTGCCCTGCCCTGAATCAGCAGACCGGATAACAGCTGTTTATCCATTCATGCGCTTGATGATTATCCATGTTGAACGATTTCCGCGATGCGATGACCCGTAAGACGCATCTGAAAGCCCCTTTTCCTCAGTCGGAAAAAGGGGCTTATTCCGGGAATAATCCGGATAAGGATTGTTCATGGCTCTTGTACAAGGGTATAATGTAAGGGTATTCAAGATCCGAATCAAAGGAGGAATACCGACAATGGAAAAAGCATTGCTTGGCCGGACGGGCCTGCAGGTGACGAAGCTTGGTTTTGGAGCCATGGAGATTCGCGGTCCCCGGGTATGGAACGGACGCCCCGTAGCCGATGAGGATTCCGAGCGTATTCTGAACGCTGTGCTGGATGCCGGCATTAACTTCATTGATACCGCGTACGACTACGGCAGGAGCGAGGAGCTGATCGGCAAGTATATCAGCCATCGCCGGAATGAGTATTTCCTTGCAACCAAATGCGGATGCACCTTGGTGGACAAGGGTGATCACGACGAGACGCCTCATGTATGGACACGCGATAATATCCTACATAATATTGAGACCAGCCTGAAACGGATGAAAACGGACTATGTCGATCTGCTGCAACTGCACGGGCCGACAGTGGAGCAGACGGAAGAGGGCGGACTCGTCGAGGCATTGAAGGAAATCCAGGCCTCGGGCAAAGTCCGCTGGATCGGCATTTCATCCTATTTGCCCCATCTACCGGCCTACATAGATACCGGTGCGTTCGACACCTTCCAGATTCCATATTCCGCCCTGGAACGTGAGCATGAGAATCTTATTGCCAAGGCAGGGAAAGCTGGCGCGGGCATTATTATACGCGGCGGCGTAGGACAGGGCGAGCCTGGAGCAGGACGCGGTTCCCAGGACCGCTGGTCGGCATGGGAAGCGGCGAAGCTGGACGAGCTTCTCGAAGAAGGAGAGAGCCGGACAGGCTTCCTGCTGCGTTTTACTTTGTCCCACCCGCAGCTCTCGACGACGATTGTAGGCACCAAGAATCCGGAGCATCTGAAGGAGAATCTGCGTTTTGCCCAGCAGGGTCCGCTTGCGGATGATGTCTATGAGGAAGCCAAGAAACGTTTGACTGAGGTAGGGCAGGCCGCGAAGGTTTAAACGGAATGGATGACGGTCCGGCAGCGCCGGTAAATATAGGAGAAATAACCGGTCTAAACACAGGATTAATGTGTCAGACCGGTTATTTTTTGTCTAGTTTGCCTGCCCGGCAGCAATCTCCCGGATCAAATTCGGCATCCAGCCGCGGAGCTGCTGGAACGAAAAGCCGGCAGCTTGGGCTTTGGCCGTGTCCATATACCAGGGCTGGGGGATGCCAAAGGGCGACATATGCATGTTATCAGTCTCGCTCAGGATATTCGCCTGTTTGCCCGCGGCCTGCGATATAAGCGTCATGATTTGTCCAGGGGACAGCTCCCCGCGCGAGCAGGCATTGACCGGCCCTTCCAGATCGGAACGGCCAAGCCAGGCGAGAAAGGAGGCAGCCTCATCCGAGTTGATGAACGACATTTGCGCATTCAGGTTTGGTATTCCGACGGGCAGCCCCTGCTCAACATGCTCAATGTGAAAATGCAGCCGCCGCGTGTAATCATCATGTCCCAAAACAATGGGGAAACGTACAGCCGCCACCGGAAACGGCGCTTTTTGCAGCAATACCGCTTCAACCATCCGTTTTCCTTCAGCATAGTCCGCGTTCGCAGGATAGGGCTCCGGAATAGGATAGGTATAGGGATCAAAATCACTCTCTTTTTTTCCGGGTTCTCCGAAAGGATACACACTTAATGACGAAGTTACGATATATCTTCCTGTGCGCCCGGCAAACAAATTCACAGCTTCCTCCGCCTCTTGCGGCGTGAAGCAAATGTTGTCGTAAACAACATCATAATCCGAGGTACCCAGTACAGCGCGCAGAGCGGCCGGGTCTGTACGATCAGCCTGGAGCCGCTTCACCGAGCTTCCGAATGAATCGGGAGTAAGCCCTCTTGTTACGATGGTCAGGTCGACCTGATCATGGATCAACTGTTCCACTAACTTTTTGCCGAAAAATCGTGTTCCGCCCAAAATAAGCGCTTTTTTCATCGTCGAGACCTCCTGTTATCAAATTTATCCGTGCAGCCAGTCGTTTTCATAGATATATCGTTCAGCCCATCATGACTCGGAAGATTATATCGATTTCTCTTCCATCACTTGCTTGAACAGCCGCTTGGGCGCGGCGCGCAGATAAGCTTCCTTAAGCTGAATGCCCATCTCTTCCCAGTCCTCGGGATTGCTGATGGATACCCAGCCGTGATGCCCGATATAGGGAGGTCTCGTGAAACGCTCCTGCTGGATCAGAATCTCCTGATTCTCCAGATCCGACTTGAAGGTGATCCCGTAGTCGCTCATGATGATAAACGATTTGTTGGCTACCTTGAACGTCGTATGCCCGTGCCCATCGATCAACTCGGCGACCTCAGGCAGCGTCTTGCAGATCTTGCGCACCTGCTCCAGCATTCTTACTCCCCCAGGCGTTTTCATCCCGCTCAAATCATGCTGCATCATAGCCCTCCTCGTATAATTGCTGTTCCCGCTCCTAATACATGCTGCCGTATCTGCGACTCGTTCTACGCAAGCAATTCGGAACCGTACCGTTCGAATAGCTGTTTCATGGATTCCGGATCCCGCTTGTCTGCAGCGTGGATGGCATCAATCAGCCTGCTAATCTGTGCAGTCATGACAATGAGGTAACGGGCAGGCTCAGGTCTTGGATTCCAATAAGTGTGCGCTGTCCCCCGCGGGACCATGACAGCTTCATTGGCGGACGCCTCAATCGCCGCATCGCCAATCTGGAAGCCAAGCGTGCCTTCGAGGATGTACCACGCTTCATCGTCGTAATGATGCAGATGGAGCGGAGCGATGAGCTGCGGCCGGGTCATGTCTGGCGAAGTGCCTGAAGCTGTCCACTCGGCAAGTACCAGATTGGAGCCGGATGGCGCCAGAGCTTGTCCGGCAAGAGGTGCGGCAAGGAAGTCAAATTTTGAGGAATGGGACAACATGATGCCTCCTTTTGATTGATCTATGGATATCCATGAGCTTTCTGTTGTTGTTCGTCAGATCATCATGAACCGGTTTCTAACTATAATTTACCAGAGAAGGTGAACGAACTCTACCCGTTTGCCGGCCGGCATTGTAATTAATGTCGTTATTGACACAATACGATATATCGTTTATTTTTATATTACGATATATCGTATTCGCTGACAAGGGAGAGATTGAACGATGCGGAATGAGCGGTTTAATCATTTTTTTGAACATAGGGGCAGGAGATACGAAGAGCATGAGGGGCGTGGAGGCAGGGAGGATGGCGGCGAAGGCCGTTTCCGCAGCTCCAAACGGTATTTTGGCCGGGGAGGCGTCAAATATGCGCTGCTCCAGCTGCTTACGAAGGAGCCGATGCACGGCTATCAGATGATGAAAGCTCTGGAGGAGCAATCCGGCGGCTTGTATATTCCGAGTGCAGGATCGATTTATCCTACCCTTCAGATGCTTGAGGACCGCGAGCTGATCGCGGCGGCGGAGAGCGGCGGCAAGAAGGTGTACCGGATTACGGAGGAAGGCCGCACGATGCTCAGCGAAAGCCCCGAGCCGGAGCGGGGCGCATGCGGCAAGGGCCGGGAAGGCGAAAGAGGGGAGCGGCACAGGGGAGAAGAAGAGGATCTGCACCGGCATGAGCGGTTCCGCAGAAAGCTGGGTCTAAGTATAGAATCGTATGAAGTGCTGCGGCAGCTGATGAGGGCGGAACGATCCGCAGCCGGCAGTGAGACGAGGCGGCAGGAGCTCGCCGGAATGGTAGCGGACATGAATAATCTGTTAAAAGCTTATCTGGACTCTGGCGCGACAGATGCCGGGCCCGCCGATACGGAGTGATGGAAAGAATGGACAATCTGGCAAGACGACGAATAAGCATGCAGCCTGCCAAACCGAATCCCGGCAGCATCTGGAGCATGTATAAACGGATGTTTTTCCATATTCGCGGTCAGCGTGGGCTTATCCTTGTGGCCTTCTTCTCGATCCTGGCCGTTTCCCTGCTGGCTTTTGTGATTCCGCAGATTACGCAGTATACCATTGACCACGTCATTCCCGGCAAGCATTATATGACGCTGGTATGGATTGCATTGGGTATCCTGGCTGCCGCAATCCTGCAGGGAATCTTTAATTATTCGAGCGGCATGGCGATGGCTTCTATCGGCCAGAAGGCCGTACTTGATTTGCGTCAGCAGCTGTACCGGCATTTGCAATCGCTGGATGTCGGCTTCTTCGACCGCAGCCGGACCGGCGATCTGATGTCGCGCGTAACCAGCGACGTAGGGATGCTGCAGCAGCTGGTATCGTCCGGCATGATGTCGATCGTAACGGATTTGTTCACCTTTGTGGCCGTTCTTGCTTATATGCTGTGGGTGGATTGGCAGCTGACCGTCATCATTATGATTACCTTCCCTGTGATGATTCTGACGACGCGGTTCTTCTCCAAGCGGATTCGCGCCGCATCCAAACGGATTCAGGAGTCGGTTGCCGAGGTGACCAATCATCTGCAGGATACCCTGTCCTCCATCCGGCTGATGAAGGCCTTCTCCACGGAGGACTACGAAACGGAGCGCTTCGCCGTTCGTACCCAGGCGAATATGGGGGCGAATCTGGCCGCCGTGAAGCTGCGTTCGGTCTATGAGCCGATTATCGATATGATCAACTTCGTCGGGATGGCGGCCGTCCTGATTTATGGGGCCAAGCAAACGATGGACGGGGCTTTGACCGTAGGGAACGTTGTTGCTTTTCTCGCTTATCTGCGGCTCCTGCAAAATCCGGTCCGCCGCTTCAGCCGGACGCTGAATACCATTCAGCAATCGGCGGCAGCTTACGAGCGGATAGTGGAAATCCTCGAGACGAAGTCCCAGGTGGTGGAGGTTGATCATGCCCGGGAGCTTGACCGCGTTCATGGCCATGTTCTGTTCGATGATGTAAGCTTTGCCTATCAAACAGGTCCGAAGGTGCTGGAGCATTTTAATTTCGAGCTGCTGCCCGGCAAAGTTACCGCCATCGTCGGTTCCTCGGGAGCGGGCAAATCCACCATCACCCATCTGATCACCCGTTTCTACGATCCGCAGCATGGGACTATCAGCATTGACGGGCATCCGCTGACACAGCTTAGCTTGAGCTCGCTGCGGCGCCAAATGGGAATTGTTTCCCAGGACATCGTCCTGCTGAACGGGAGCATTCGCGACAACATGGTGTACGGGAAGCCGGAAGCGACGCCGGCCCAGATCGAAGCGGCTGCTCGCGCCGCCAACGCGCATGACTTCATCATGTCGTTCCCGCAGGGCTATGATTCGCAGATCGGGGAACGGGGAGTGAAGCTCTCCGGGGGCCAGAAGCAGCGATTGTCCATCGCCCGGGCGATTCTGAAGGATCCCCGGCTCATTATTCTCGATGAAGCGACCTCCTCGCTTGATACGGAATCGGAGAAGGCCATTCAGGACGCGCTGGAGCATCTGCTGGAGAACCGCACATCGCTTGTTATAGCCCATCGCTTATCGACCATTCAGCGGGCAGACCGGATCTATGTCCTGGACAAAGGAGAGGTCGTCGAGGTGGGTACGCATCAATCGCTGCTGGAGCAGGGCGGCAGGTATAAACAGCTCTATGAGCTGCAGTTTCCGCAGAAAGAGGAGCCGCAGCAGCCCGTGGAGCACCGCGGCAGGAAATTATCCCGGACATGACAGGATAGTCGGACCGGTGGTGTCGTTATAAGAGAACCTTCTGCGGAAAAGCGTTCTGCTGCAGGGCTGTATAACATGCGGTATTACTGCTGTAAGCTCAAAAGAAAGGCTGTATCCTCTGGCGGGTCGATTACCCGCTTGAGGATACAGCCTTTTGTCAGCTGCCGCGTATAAGATCAGGCTTGTGCCGCTCCGACTTTAAGCTCTACGTCAATGTTCCCGCGTGTAGCTTTGGAGTATGGGCACATTTGATGCGCCGCTTCCGCAAGCTCCATCGTCTGCTTCTCATCGAGACCCGGAACAGTCACGGCAAGAACGGCGGAGATCTTGAAGCCGTCATCGTCCTTATGAAGCTGGACAGTTGCGGTAACCTCCGATTTTTCCGTTTCGATTCCTTTGCCCTTGGCAATGGCTTTCAGCGCGCTGTGGTAGCAGGCCGAATATCCGGCTGCAAACAGCTGCTCCGGATTCGTTCCTTCAGCACCTTCCTTGGGCTGAGTGGTTTTCAAATTCAAGTGACCATCGGAGGAGCGGACAACGCCTTCCCGGCCTCCGCGTGATGTGACATGCGCAGTGTAGATAACGCTCATAGCAATTCCTCTCCTTTCATTATGTAAGCACGCTTCTATATTACCCTACTTGTCCGTTGTGCAAACCTTTGAGCCGCACTCTTCATATTTATTTAATATCCTGAATTAATCATGGGATTAAGATCTTTTCTTTACATCGGATTAACAGTTTATCGGTTTAGAAATTTAACTTTAAAGGAGCCTAAGGTTTGCTCCCCGCCTGCAGCAGCAGAGTCCAATCCAGTGAGCCTCAGCTCCACCGAATCCCCATCATGGATTGCGCTGACGCCGGCCGGCGTGCCAGTATAAATAATATCCCCCGCATCCAGTCCATAGGTGCCGCCGATATAGGTAACCAATTGCTCCACAGAGAAGGTCATATCATTCGGGTTGCCCGTTTGGACGGCTTGTCCATTGATATGGAGACTGAAGCGCAGAGCAGCGATTTGCTCCAGACTGGAGACGCTGTGGAATTCGGAAAGAATAGCGGAGCCCTTAAAGCCTTTGGCCAGCAGCCAGGGATGCTGGTTGGCTTTTAAACGGGACTGCACGTCTCTTGCCGTCCAGTCGATGCCAAGGGCGATACCGTCAATAAGCTCGCCAACAGGCTTGCCTGGGTCGTAAGCCGAAGAGATCCGGAGCACCAGCTCGGCTTCATAATCGATAATGCCGATATGGCCAGGCAGCTCAGCCGTTCCATGGGCCGGTCGAAGGGCATGCGTCGGTTTGGAGAAGAGGATGGGCTCTTTCGGCACATCATTGCCCAGCTCCTTGGCGTGAAGGGAATAATTGCGCCCCACACAATAAATATTGCGAATCCAGTCAAACTCAGACATGGTTCATTCTCTCCTTTGCATAAACACGATTTGTTTCATTATACCTCAAGGAGAGGCTGTTTTCATCGCAATATCCGCCATCCTTACATAAAAGAGGTTAATTCTGTAAACCCTATCCGCGAACAATAGAGTGGGGATGCCCATAGACCGGAGTGATGACAGATGTTAATTACAAACAAGCCATTAAGAGAGCTGCCGCAGCTACCCGAATCGTATTGGCGCCATTCCGTACAGCTTCCCGATTACCCGAGGCTGGAAGAAGATACATCGACGGATACCGTCGTTATTGGCGGGGGAATCGCAGGAATAACGACCGCTTACCGGTTGGCTGAGGCAGGCGTCAACGTGGTGCTGCTTGAAGCGGATTCCCTTCTTGGCGGAACCACCGGGCATACGACAGCCAAGCTGACCGCCCAGCATGATCTGATCTACGCTCAATTGATCAAGGATCTGGGCGAGGACCAGGCTAGATTATATTATGAAGCCAACCGCGACGCTCTCGATTTTGTCAGGCATACGATCAAGTCGCTGGACATAGATTGCGGCTATTCCGAACAGGATGCGTACCTCTATGCGCAAACGGTCGATACGCTGACCAAGCTGCATGACGAAGCCGAGGCATATGCCAAGCTGGATATTCCCGGCGGCTATATCGACAAGATACCGCTCGATGTGCCGACCCATGGCGCCATTGTGATGCATAATCAGGCGCAGTTCCATCCCCTGCAGTACTTGAGCGCTCTGCTTCCCCGTATAACAAAGGCGGGGGGACGCATTTATGAGCATACCACGGCGGTGGATGTGGAGAATGGAGAGGAGCCTGTTGTCATCACCAAAGAGGGGCATCGGGTGAAAGCATCCCATGTGGTCGTTTGCTCGCATTATCCCTTTATCGACCGGCATGGTTTTTATTTTGCCCGGCTGCATGCCCAGCGTTCCTATGTGCTTGGAGTACGTATGGCGGATGAGGAACCATTCCCGGAGGGCATGTATCTGAGTGCCGACGATCCGAAGCGTTCAATCCGTACAGCCTCTACGATGAATGGTGAGAAGCTGGTTCTGATCGGCGGGGAAAACCACAAGACGGGACAGGGTCTGTGCACAATCCAGTATTATGAAGCGTTGCGGGATTATGCGGTAAGGCATTTCAACGTGGCCTCGATACCGTACCGCTGGTCCGCCCAGGATTTGCTGACTCTCGATAAGGTGCCGTATGTGGGAGCTGTCACCTCGGGCATGCCTAATGTCCAGCTTGCCAGCGGCTTTGGCAAATGGGGAATGACCGGCGGAACGGCTGCGGCGATGATGCTGAGCGACAGCATCGTCGGGCGCGGCAATCCCTATCTGGAGCTGTATACGCCTCAGCGTTTTCACGCCCGTGCCAGCATGAAGAACGTGATATCGGAGAATGCGAACGTGGCCAAGTATTTGATCGCCGGAAAGCTGGAGATGGTCCATAAGCATGTCGAAGAGCTCCCGCAGGGGGAAGGCGGAGTCGTATCGTTCAATGGAAAGCGCGCAGGCGCCTACAAGGATCCGGACGGGATACTTCATCTGGTTGATACAACCTGCACCCACATGGGCTGCGAGCTGGATTGGAACAATGGCGACCGAAGCTGGGATTGCCCCTGCCACGGCTCGAGATTCTCCTATGACGGAGAGGTTATCGAAGGACCGGCGACCAAAGCGCTTAAAAAGCTTGGCTCCGATTAAGGATTAAAGCATACCGCTGGGGGTTAAACTGCTGCTCCCGTGCAATATCGACTTAACATTACCCCCATCACAGGTTCTTGACTTCAACCCGGGTCAAGAACCTTATGTTATAACAAAAGGCCGGGAATCTTCCCGCAGCACTCTTGAAAGATGATCCTCATCGACATCAACCGTTATTCCGAATGGACAGCCAGGTACGTTCACCCTCATGAGTCAAATCACTTTCCCTTGGCAATAACCCCTGTTCGCCCCAATTTACGTCTCTGCCGGGATACAATATACTATAAGGTGAAACCTATCAAGGTTGTTCATGCAATAGGTTTCCATTTTCCAATAAGGAAAATTAAAACCAATCCATAAAGTAAACTCTACCAACGAAATAAGCACATAAACGCATCTCACTCCCACCAACGTTATGATGGGACGAAGTCCACCGGCGGCACGGGAGCGGTAAAATGAAAGTGTGTCCCGCAAGGGACGAAAACGATCCATGCTGGTTGCAGCTAACAAGCGATTCTCTGTAACACAGACGTTATGCCATTCCGGGTGTCCAGAGGGCCGGGACCCTTGGGGTCCCTCCTCAGGAGGGATTTAGGGAGGGAATTAAACTCTACCAACGAAATAAGCACATAAACGCATCTCACTCCCGCCAACGTTATGTTGGGACGAAGTCCAGAGGTCGGCACGGGAGCGGTAAAATGGAAGTGTGTCCCGCAAGGGACGAAAACGATCCATGCAGGAAGCAGCTAACAAGCGGTTCACTGTAACACAGACGTTATGCCATTCCGGGTGTCCAGAGGGCCGGGGCCCTTGGGGTCCCTCCTCAGGAGGGATTTAGGGAGGGAATTAATCGTGTCAAAAGCCGACAACATGCTGTCGATCCTGTGGCTGCTCAAAACAAAGAAGCGGATTACGGCCAGGGAGCTCGCGGAAAAGCTGGAAATCCATATACGCACCATCTACCGTTATATTGATGCTCTATGCGCAAGCGGAGTTCCCATCATCTCGGATTCGGGACACAATGGCGGCTACAGCCTGCTCACCGAATTCAATGAGGCTCCGCTGCTTTTTGACATGAATGAGCAGAAAGCCCTCATCCATGCGGCGATCTTCGCGCAGGAGGCGGGGTATCCGTTTGGCGATTCGCTGACAAGCGCAATCGCGAAGCTGAAGAAGTATACGAACGAGGACCAGTTGAATCTGATCAACCGCCATGAAGCGGGAATCGATGTGATCAGCACGCCCTACAATGGTTTATTGGAATCCGTGCTGCAGGAGCTTGAGCTATCGGCGGCAGGCGGCTTTACGCTGCTGATGCTTTACAGGAAATCGCACGGCAAGCAGCCCGAACCGCGATCGCTTGATCCATACGGCCTTGTCCTGTGGAAAGGCAAATGGTATATCGTCGGCTACTGCCATCTCCGCCAGGTTGTCCGCAGCTTCCGGGTGGACCGGATTCACGGCATTTCCCGGACCGGAGCTGTGTTCAAGCGTCCGGAGGATTTTTCAGCGCGGGCCTTTCTTCTTCAGGATCTGCTTCCCCGCTCCGGGCATGAGGAAAATCTGGTTTCCGTCCGGATCGAAGGGATAGAGCAATCCATTAATGATTTATGTGATCATTGGCTGTTCGGGCATATGCTCGTCGACCGTTCGGAGCGCCATGTCCATGTGAGGATGGAAGAGAAAGCCCTTGTGATGGTACCGCATCTGCTCATGCTGTATGGGCGGTCAGTCCGGATCGTGGAACCGCGCTCCCTGCACGAGAGGCTGATTGAAGTCACCTCGGAGCTGCTGGATTATTATAAAAAACAGTAGACTCACGGTTTCGTGCGCATGCTTGTGCAGGGTGCCATCCTATAGCATTTACGTTTGTCGAACCGGCAAACGTTTATTCGTTGTGGCTTTCGGGGTATTCATAATCAAACCGTAATTTTCCTTATTTATCCTCTATTAGGTAAATGATATGGTGAATAAAATGTTACTTACATGTCATATTTATGCATCGAGTTCTCAAGAGGCTTAAACAGATACGATTTGTCCCGCCTAAATTCCTTCAAATTCGACAGTGAAAAATAAATTTTATATGTAATATTAGTTTACAAATAGTGTGATGAGTTTTATATTTAATACAGATCAAACAAATGGCAAATTCGCGATTTTACAATTGTTCAATCATGAGGGAAGGGAGATTAGAGAAGAATAAGAAGCAAGGCCCGTGAAAATTATGAGATGGGGAGTAGAGACAATGAAAAAAAGTTTATTTACTTTGGTTCTGGTTATGATAGTGGCTGCCTTTGCGGCCGGATGCGGAAACGGCAATAACGGGGGCGGCACGGATACAAACGCGGGAACAAATGCAGGCAATGGCGGAAACGCGGCCGAGCCGGCTGGATTTAAGGTAGGCATGGTAACGGACGCCGGTACGATTGACGATAAATCGTTTAACCAGGGCTCCTGGGAAGGAATTTTGCGCGGAGGCGACGAGTTCGGACTGGAAACCAAATATTTGCGGCCAACGGGAACAACGGAAGCGGATTATTTGAAGGAAATGGGCAATCTCTACGATGCGGGCTACAAATTTATCGTGGCGCCGGGCTTTAAATTTGAAACAGCGATTTTTGCCGCTCAGGACAAGTATAAGGATGCCAAATTCGTCATTGTCGACGGAACGCCGCATACGGCTGAGGATCCGACTCCGGTAGTGAAGGAGAATACCGTGTCGATCTTCTTTGCGGAGCATGAGTCCGGATTTATTGCCGGCGTGGCAACAGCGCTGCAGCTCAAGGAAGCGGAAGCGGGCTTTATTGGCGGAATGGAGATTCCGTCTGTTCAGAAATTCAACTGGGGCTTCCAGCAGGGCGTCAAATATGCCAACGACAATCTGGGCACCAAGCTGACGATCAAGCCGGAAAATGTGGTTTATCAAGGGAGCTTCGACGACGTAGCTGCCGGCGGCCAGCTGGCTGCACAGATGTATGACCGTGGCGTTAAAGTCATCTTTGCCGCTGCCGGCGGTGTTGGCGTGGGCGCCATTAACGAAGCAAAGACCCGTGTCAAAGCCGGTTCTGACGTATGGGTTGTCGGAGTAGACGTGGATCAGTTTGCCGATGGCGTCTATGAAGGGGAGAAATCGGTCATCCTGACTTCTGCCATGAAGAAGATTGACCAAGCCTCCTATGACATGGTCAAAGCGGAGAAGGAAGGAACATTCCCGGGTGGACAAACCCTGACCCTCGATATCAAAAACGACGGTGTAGGGCTTCCGGCCGAGAACCCGAATCTAAGCGATGACACGATTGCGAAGGTCAAAGATGTAACGGACAAACTGAAAAGCGGTGAAATTACAGTAGCGGCCGAGCAGGGCAGCTTAATCAAGTAATGGCCGCATTTGCCCAATAGACCGGAAAAGAGACGGGAGACTCCGTCTCTTTTTAAATTATTTAGCCTGTTTAAGTTTCAAACCTGACCTTTTCTGCTATCTTTGAGGGAAGAAGCATTTTTCAAACGATCAGAAGGTATAAATTTTCGGTTTCTTCTTGAACGCTCTTCGAATTAACGGAATTACGCCGCTTTGTTGCATTTACGTGTAATTTTAGGAAAGGAGTCGTGCGGTATGGATTTTGTCGTGGAAATGATCAATATCCGTAAAGAGTTCCCCGGCGTGGTAGCCAATGACGATATTACGCTGCAGCTCAAGAGGGGCGAAATTCATGCGCTGCTTGGCGAGAATGGGGCGGGGAAATCCACGCTCATGGGCATTCTGTTCGGCATGTATCAGGCGGATCGCGGGACAATCACGGTTAATGGCAAGAATGCGAAGATCACAAGCCCCAATGTGGCGAACAGGCTGGGCATCGGTATGGTGCATCAGCATTTCAAGCTGGTCGGCAATTTTACGGTAACCGAGAATATTATACTGGGCAATGAGCCCTCCAGGGGCTTCGTGCTGAACATTGCCAAAGCTGCCCGCCGGATCGAGCAGCTGTCAAAGCAGTATGGGCTGAACGTTGATCCGCATGCGCGGGTCGAGGATATTTCGGTTGGCATGCAGCAGCGGGTGGAAATCCTCAAGATGCTTTATCGCGATGCGGATGTATTGATTCTGGACGAGCCGACGGCGGTTTTGACGCCGCAGGAAATCCAGGAGCTGGGCCGGATTATGCTGAATCTCATTGCAGAGGACAAGTCGATCATTCTGATCACGCATAAATTGAAAGAAATCAAAGCCGTGGCCCATCGCTGTACGGTAATCCGCAGGGGCAGGACGGTCGGGACGGTCGATGTCCGCTCGACCAGCGAATTGAAGATGGCAGAGATGATGGTCGGGCGCAATGTGAGCTTCCAGGTGGAGAAAGAAGCGAGTACTCCAGGCGATGTCCTGCTGAAGCTTGAGGATCTCTCTGTTTATAATAACAAGAACAGTCAGGCTCTAAAGGATTTCTCGCTGGAGGTGCGCGCCGGTGAAATTGTGGGCATTGCGGGAGTCGAGGGGAACGGCCAAACCGAGCTGGTGGAAGCCATTACGGGACTTCGCAAGGTGCGCGGCGGGACGATCACGGTTCAAGGGCAGGATGTTACGAACCGGACAATCCGGGAGCGGATCCACAGCGGAATCGGCCATATTCCGGAGGACCGGCAGAAGCGGGGACTGATTCTCGATTATACGCTGGAGGAGAATATGATTCTGGAGATATATAACGATGCTCCATACTCCCGCAGGGGAATTATGAACAAGGCCGCCATCCGCAAATATGCTGCTAGCGTCCTAGCAAGTTACGATGTCCGGTCCGGCAAGGGCCCTCTCTCCCTGACCCGCTCGCTCTCCGGAGGGAATCAGCAGAAAGCGATTATCGGGCGGGAGATTGAACGTAATCCTTCGCTGCTGATTGCCGTACAGCCTACACGGGGGCTGGATGTCGGCTCCATTGAATATATCCACAAGCGATTGATTGAGCACCGCGACAAAGGAAGAGCCGTTCTGCTCATCTCTCTGGAGCTGGATGAAATTATGAATGTCTCGGACCGGGTGGCGGTTCTGTATAACGGTGAGCTGATGGGTATCGTGAAGCCGGAAGAGTCCAATGAGAATGAAATCGGGCTGATGATGGCAGGCTGGAAAGAAGGGGATGACCAGTGAGAAAAATCATCATATCCCTGCTGGCCGTTCTGTTCGGCTTATTGGCAGGCGCGCTGCTGATGATCCTGACCGGACATCAGCCGATGGAAGGCTACAGATTCCTGTTCGAAGGCGGACTGAAGAACCCGGAGCGGATCGGGAATACGCTTGCCACGGGAACGCCGCTGATTTTTACGGGATTGTCGGTTGCCTTTGCATTCCGGACAGGCCTGTTTAATATTGGAGCGGCCGGACAGATGCTGTTCGGAGGCTTTTGCGCGACGGCTGTCGGATTGAATCTCGATGTCTCGAGACCGCTTCTGCTGCTGCTCATGATTATCGCCGGATTCCTGGGCGGAGCCATCTGGGCGTTTATTCCCGGCTTGTTGAAGGCGCGGTTCAATGTACATGAGGTAGTCTCGACCATTATGATGAACTGGATCGCCTATTGGACCATTTATTATGCCGTGCCTTACTACTTGAAGGCGGAATTTCTGGAGACGGAATCAAGGCCTCTGCCAGCGCATGCATCCCTGCAGGCGCCGTTTCTCTCCGATATGTTCGGCGGTTCCTATGTGAACCTGGGTCTGTTTCTTGCTGTCATCGTCGTGATCGTCATTTCCTTTATCATCAATAAAACTACGCTTGGCTACGAATTGAAAGCCGTAGGCTTCAACCGGCATGCGGCTGAATATGGCGGGATGCCGGTTAAACGGAGCATTATTTTGTCCATGGTCATCTCCGGCGGATTGGCCGGCCTTGGCGGGGTTGCGCAGTATGCGGGCAACAGCTCGAATATTCAAATCGGGGTTCTGCCCACGCAGGGGTATGACGGCATTGCAGTTGCTCTCTTAGGCGCGAACTCCCCTGTCGGTGTGCTCGTGTCAGCCCTCTTCTTCGGTCTGCTGTATTCGGGAAGAGGCTTCATGAACGCCATGACGGAGATTCCGCCGGAGATCGCGGATTCCATCATCGCCATCATTATCTATTTTGCGGCGACTAGCGTGCTGATGGACCGGCTGATCAGCTGGCTGAGGGCGAGGCGCCGCGCGCCTGCCGATGAACGGAAGCTGGATAGAAAGGAAGGGGGATAAACGATGTGGACCACGATTGAACAAATTTTTCCCTATGCGATTATGTTTACGATCCCCCTTCTGATTACGGCCTTGGGCGGATTGTTCAGCGAGCGGAGCGGGATTGTCAATATCGGCCTTGAGGGGCTGATGGTCATCGGCTCGTTTATGGGCGCCTTCGTGATTTTCAAGCTGCAGACCGCATGGCCGGATCATCCGGTTGCCGCGATCTGGGTGGGTCTGGCTGCGGCACTGGCGGCCGGCGTGCTGTTCTCTCTGCTGCATGCCTTCGCCAGCATTCACCTGAGCGCGAATCAGGTCATCAGCGGAACAGCCATCAATATGATCGCCGGGGCGCTCACGGTTTTCCTCGCCAGGAATATAACCGGAAGCGGCAATATCCGCATTACAAGCGGATTCCAGCCGTTTAATGTGCCCCTGTTGTCCAAAATACCGGTTATCGGCGACTTGTTGTTTACCAAAACCTATCCCACCACCTGGCTGATCCTGCTGCTGGTTCTGTTCGGCGGTTTTGTATTGAAGAAAACGGCGTTTGGCCTCAGGCTCAGAGCCTGCGGGGAATATCCGCAGGCCGCGGAGGCTGCAGGCATCAACGTGAGAAGGATTCGTTATATGGGCGTGATGATCTCGGGCGCATTCTCGGGACTTGGCGGAGCGGTCCTGCTGGTGACGATCGCAGGCGAGTTCACCGGAACGGTTGCGGGGCTTGGCTTCTTGTCCCTGGCGGCTTTAATATTCGGGCAGTGGCGTCCGCTCGGCATCCTTGCGGCTGCGCTGTTCTTCGGTTTTGCCAGCACGGTAGCGAATGTGTCGCAGGTTATACCGGCCTTGTCCGTATTCCCGCCTGTCATTCTGAAGGTATTTCCTTATGTGGTGACATTGATCGCCCTGGTGCTGTTCTCCAAATCCTCGCAGGCTCCGAAGGCCGCGGGCGAGGTGTTTGATTCGGCCAAGCGGTAACGGGCGGCGCCAAGCGGTGCCAATGGAGGCGAAAATAAAGAGTAGCGGCCGGTGATGGACTGGCGGAGCAGGTGGAAGCAGCAGCGGTCAAAAAGACAGTTCCGCTTGGGCGAGCAAGGCCAGTTCACCGGTCTTCTGAAGAGAACAATAGAGGAAGAGTTGAGGTGCAGTGACTGAAGAACGATTGCAGGATAAAAGGGGCAAAATGCTTGATGCGGCGAGAATGTACTATCAATTGGACTACAGCCAGCAGGAAATAGCCCGGCAGTTCGGGGTTTCCCGGCCGACCGTAAGCCGCTTCCTGCAGCAGGCGAAGGAAGAGGGGCTTGTGCAGATCCGCATTGTGGATCCGCTGGAAAGCCATGATTCTATGGCCAGGCAGCTGGAGAAATCCTTCGGCGTCGAGAAGGCGGTGCTTGTGTCCGTACCGCGTTATGACGATGCCATCGTCAAGAAATATCTGGGGGAGGCAGCGGCGGAATATCTGGATTCCATCATCAAGGACGGGGATGTGATCGGCACTACATGGGGCACAACGCTGTATGAGGTCGCGCTCAATCTGAAGGACAAGCATGTGCGGAATGTGAAGGTTGTCCAATTGAACGGAGGCGTCAGTCATTCGCAGACCCAGACCTATGCGTATGAAATCGTCAGCCTGTTCGGCCAGGCCTTTCATACGGCCCCGTATTTTATTCCGCTGCCTGCTATTGTCGACCACCCCGTGGTGAAGCAGACCATTGAGCAGGACCGGCATATCCGCAATATACTGGAGCTGGGCAAGCAGGCGAATATCGCCATCGTAACGGTTGGCGCGCCAACCGAGGATTCGGTGCTGATCCAGGCTAATTATTTTACCGAGTCTGACCTTCGTCTGATCGGAGAGAAGGGCGCAGGCGATATATGTTCCCGTTATATTGATCAGACAGGCACGCTCTGCTCGGAGGAACTGAATGAGCGGACGATCGGAATCGACCTGGAGCAGCTCCAGATCAAGGAGAAATCGATTCTTGTCGCAGGCGGTCCAAGCAAAGTGGACGGCATATACGGAGCGCTGCGCGGCAAATATGCCAATATCCTCATAACCGACATCTTCACGGCGAAGCATCTGCTGGAACGGGACGGTTCCGCCTGAGCCGCAATGCGGAATGGGAAGGCGGCTGCAGCACTTTTTTTCCCCGGCTGGATAGACTTTCATAGTATAATAATCCTAACCATTCCTGCGGATGCTCTCTTGTCTCTTAATCTGCCATACGTTAAGACAGGGACAAGGCGAAGCAGCCGAAGGAAGCTTTAGGAGGACTTGCCCGATATGACGCTTATTAAAGAACTGAATTCGCAAGACGAGTTTGTCGGCTTCTATTTGCTGAAGGAGCTGGAGGTCAAGCAGACGAACGGCTCGCCCCCCAAGGATTATTTTGATATTGTGCTTTGCGACTCCAGCGGCCAAATGCCGGCCAAGTACTGGGATGTCACCGGCACGGACAAGGAAACCTTCTTCCCGATGGGGCTGGTCAAGGTGCAGGGCACCGTTCTGACGTACCGGGAGAGGCTGCAGATCAAGATCTCGCGCATCCGCAAAACAGAGCCTGATGACGGCGTGAATATCACCGATTTTATCCGTTCGGCGCCGATCCGGCCGATTGATCTGGTTTATACCATCAAGCAGGCTATGGAGAGCATCGGGGATCCGGAGATCAAAACCATTGTCGCCTTCTGTATTGCCAAAGTGGAAGAGAAACTGATGCATTATCCGGCGGCCAAGACGCATCATCACGCCTATTTCGCCGGACTTGCCTATCATATGGTTCGAATGCTCGAATTAGGAGAGTTTATCTGCAAGCAGCGCCCGTTCCTGAATCCCGATCTGCTGCTCGCCGGCATCATTCTGCATGATATCGCCAAGCCCGAGGAGATGATTGCGCAGCTTGGGATCGTCTCCGATTACAGCGTACGGGGAAAGCTGATGGGCCATATCTCGATGGCATCCAGCTGGATTACGGAAGCGGCTATCCTGAAGGGAATTGCGCTCGACTCCGACCGCGTTCTGGCTCTCCAGCATCTGGTCCTGTCCCATCACAATCTGGGAGAGTGGGGGAGTCCCGTTCAGCCCCAGACGGCAGAGGCGGTTGCGCTCCATCATATCGACGCTCTGGATGCCAAGCTGCAGATGGTTGAGGATGCGCTCGATACGACGCCGGAGACGGAGCCATGGACGCCGATGATCAGAGGGCTGGAGAATAAAGCCGTCTATCGGACGAACATTCCGCGTGCTGTGCTGGAATCCTGATATTTCTTGTCTAAAGGTGAAACAAGTCCGGTGCTTCCGGTCAGGTTTCACCTTTTTTTTTGACCTTATAGCAGCGAAGAAAACTTGATCTGTCGTCAAAGGACAGGCATAAACCGTTTTTCTTGACCTGTTTTTCAACTGGCGGGTGGCGAAATCAGGCATAAAGGGTAATGTTTTGTAAAACCGCCATTTCGTGTGCTGTCGAATTTTGGGTGGGTCTGAAACAAATGCAGCTGTATATGCGTAATAGACTATAGTCAGATTTTACAAGTTTACTTGAGAGATTGTGAGATTGATAGACGGTTTTGCTGTTTCGATTACCATGGTTTTTGCGAATGCGTTGGAAGGGAGGTCTGCCGTGTGGGCGTTGTGAAATGGGGCTTGTCGCTATGCTGTGCCGTTCTGCTTGCATGCGCTGTCTCGAATGTTGCGTATGCCGGCTTTATGGAGAATGTGAAAGGGATTTTTCAGCTGCCGGATGAGGTGGATGAGCTGCGCGAGCAGTATGACAGCACGAAGACGCAGCTCGATGAGGTTACGAAGCAGTCGCAGGAAACCATCGAGCAGTACCGCCAGGCGGAGGAACGGCTGCATGAGGAGAATGTGAAGCTGATTGAGCAGAACGAGAATCTCGCCAAACGCAATGACGAGCTCTCGCAGGCCGTTATTTCCCTTCAGGCTTTGGAAGAAGCGCGGACCGCCAAATCCAGACGCATATGGCTCTTTATTTATTCCGGTATCGGCTTGCTGGCGCTCTACTTCCTCTCCGGCAGATTGCTGCGGCTGCTGCTGCGAAGCAGACAAGCTTAAGAGGGGGCGCGGATGGAAATCATATCTCGTATGGGGGGCGCGGCTGCCAGCCAGCAATCAGCGGTCGAACTGCAGCTCCGCGAAGGGGATGCGGTTCATGTGCTTCACCCCCAGCAGATTGCGGCGTTTCAGGGCCTCTCGCGTCAGCGTGAAGACAAGTTTATGAATATGCAGGGGATTTACCGGAAGAAGAAGCTCATCAAATCAAAGCTGTCCGGGCCGTCCAGCCTTATTCTCGGCCTGCCCGGCGGTTATATGCTGCACTGCATGGAGCTTGACGGCGACAGCAGCTTGCTGTTTGATTTTCGCCATCTGCTGTTTTATACGGAAGGCATCGAGATGAAGAGCGTGCTGCAGAGCTTCAAGAATGTCGTGGCCACCAAAGATATTATGCGCATGAAGTTTCAAGGCCATGGCGCAATCGGACTTATTTCCTGCGGTCCCGTGATCGAGATGGAGCTGGATCCGGTTACGCCTTCTTTTATCGACAGCCGCGCATTGATCGCTTTTCCAAGCCATGTCGGGATCGATCTGAGCGTGTACGGCAACCATCTGGCCAGCCAGCATATGAGCTACCAGTGGAAAATGACCGGAACCGGCAAGGTTCTGCTGCAGGTCGGCTGGCCGGATGCGGGCCTGGAGCAGTTCATCGGCCAGGATAGTCTGGTCAAGCGGCTGCTGCGGGAAATTGTTCCGTTCGGCGGCATTTGGTTCAAGTAATTGGGAGGATCCGAAGCTGATGGATGATTGCACCTTCAGCTCGCTTTACATAAGGAGGGAACGGCTATGGATATTCTGACCAAAGCGATCATTCTTGCCGCACAGGGGCATGACGGCCAAACGGACAAGGGCGGTGAGCCTTATATTCTGCACCCGCTTCGGGTAATGCAGGCGGCAAAGGGGGAGGATGAGCGGATCGTGGCTGTGCTGCATGATCTGGTCGAGGATACCGGTTATACGCTCGCTCATCTTGCCGGGGAGGGCTTCCCGGACGAGATCGTTCAGGCTGTGGATTGTTTGACCAAAAGAGATGGCGAAGCCTATGATGCCTTTATCGATCGGATACGGGCGAATCCGTTGGCTTCGAGAGTCAAGATCCTGGATATTAGCGATAACATGGATCTGGGCCGGATTGCTTCCCCGACGCAGGAGGATCACGATCGGCTGGACAAATACCGCCGCGCGCTTGTTGCGCTGAATCAGAGTGAATAGAATATCCTCATAAAACGCCAAAAAACTGTTGCTGAGTAACAACAGTCGGGATCTGGTGTGCTTTATCATGCCTGGAGCCGTTGATTATTCTTGTTCTTGCTTGCCAGCATCATCGCTGGAGGATTCGGCGGAAGGCGGGTTGGTCTCGCCGGCTGCAGCTGCGGGTGCGGGTTTCTGCTTCTGAGGCTGCTGACTTTCAACCACTGTATCAAAATAGGCCTCAAGCTCGGCAGCCTTACGCGGATCGGTCAAGGTTACCTTGTCTTTCAGAAAATGCTCGACGATCAGCTCCCACTGGGGAACCACCCGCTGCGCTTGCATGGTGCGGACCGCGTTCTTGACCATACGCCGTTCCTTGGCATTGGAATAGACATCCTTGAAGTGCTGGGCTTGTGAGAAGTCCAGCCTTGGGGCAACCGCCCTGAATACCTCCGCGGTCATACGGGCATCATCAAGGGCGCGGTGCGCCGAGCCTTCGGGGGTAATGCCCAGCTGTGCCAGCGCGGCTTCGACGCTGACATCGTTGGTGAGCTTCTGATCTCTCAGGAAACCCTTCAGCAGATCGAAGGCCAGCGCCTTCATCCAGTAGGAATCATCCAGCTTGTGCATGCGCGTATCGTATATAATCCGTTTCAAATCCTCGCCGCCCCAGGTAAGGAGCATATACATTTCGCTGCGGTCCAGCCAGCGGATAAAGTCGGCAATTACCGTCCGGAAGCCTGAGGCCGCATCGATATCTTCTTGGGGAATGCCGGTCTTTCCCTTGATAAAGCTGTTCAGCTTGGAGAAGTAGACGGGTTTGATCAGCGCAGAAAATTCATCCACCTGCCGGTAATCCGCAGTAAGCCGCACCGCGCCGATTTCAATTACCTCCATCGGCTTGTCGCTGGCGAATTTCCGCCCGTTGAATTCAATATCCAAAATAATGTAGTCCGTAATGCTCGCCTCCGATTTTATTGAGCGCATAATCCCTTGACAGCTTGTGTTTTTCGCTTCTCAAGGAACTTATGCGTGCTTACTCCACAATAGCATGTTTGGATGCCTCCGTCGAGAATCGGGCGGGAAGGCAAAAAGAAAAACGGGCGGCAAGCGCCCGTTTCGGTAGTGGCTGATCCATCAGCAGATGAATCGGCTATTACATTTATGATGAGTGAAATTATGGCATTCGTTGAAATGGGTCATACCCCGGAATAAGCCATGAAGCCGCCATCGACAGGAATGGTTGTCCCGGTAATAAAGCCGGACATGCTCTCATCCGTCAGCCAGAGCAGCGTGCCGAGCAGATCCTCGGGCTTGCCGAAGCGGCGCATCGGCGTATGGGAGATGATTTTGTGGGAGCGGGGAGTCAATGAACCGTCCTCATTCGTGAGCAGCTTCTCATTCTGCTTGGTCAGGAAGAAGCCGGGAGCGATCGCATTCACGCGGATGCCGGATTCCGCCAGATGGACCGCCAGCCACTCGGTAAAGTTGTTGATCGCCGCTTTGGCGGCGCTGTAGGCGGGAACCTTGGTCATCGGCGAGAATGCGCTCATGGATGAGATATTGATAACCGTCGCACCCTGCTTGCCAAGCATCTGGCGGGCGAAGGCTTGTGTCGGAATGAGGCTGCCGATAAAATTCAGATCAAGCACGCTGCGGAAACCCGTTACGCTCAAGTCAAAGAAAGAAGTCACGCCGGGTGCGTCCACGTCCTCGGGATTAAACAGCTCGTTCGTCGTGATGGCTGCCGGCTGGTTGCCGCCTGCGCCGTTGATCAGAATATCGCAGGAGCCCAACTGCTGCTGTACAGCCTCGGCGGCCTGGCGGACGCTGTCGCTGTCGGTCACATCGCAGGAGAGAGCGATCGCTTCCCCTCCGGCGGCCGCAATCTCCGCGGCAACGGCTTCTCCGCTTGACAGCGTCCGGTTCAGCACGGCGACCCGCGCTCCCTGACGGCCCAGCTCAAGCGCCAGAACCCGGCATAATACGCCGGCTCCGCCTGTAACGACGACGACTTTTCCCTGCAGGGAGGGGTGAATAGGTAATTGGTTCATGAGTAGATCTCCTTTTCCTGTTTTTGGCTGGAAGCGCTCTTGACGTATGCGTCCCATAAGCCCCATAGATACATGATGCCGAGCGCGCGGTCGTACAGACCGTAACCGGGTCTGCATTGCTCGTCCCAGAGGTGCCGGCCGTGATCCGGACGGCAGTAGCCCTCATAATTATTTTCGTGATAGGCCTGCACCACACCTGCAATATCTACGGTCCCATCCTGGGTGCGGTGCGAGGTTTCGATGAAATCGCCGTTCTCGAATACGCGCACGTTGCGGATATGGGCGAACGGAATACGGTCGGCAAATTCGTGGATCATGGCGATGATATCATTGTCCGGATTGGCCCCAAGCGAACCGCTGCACAGCGTCAAGCCATTATAGTAGCTGTCGTGCAGCTTAAGGTAGCGGCGCAGATTGTCCCGGCTTGTAATAATGCGCGGCAGTCCAAAGATAGGCCACGGCGGATCATCCGGGTGAATGGCCATCCGGATGTTATGCTCGGCGGCGAAAGGTATGATTTCGTCCAGGAAGTACTTGGCGTTATCCCACAGGTTCTCCTCCGTTACGTCCCTGTAGGCTTCGAACAATCCTGTCAAATACTGCAGCCGCTCTGGCTCCCAGCCCGGCATGGTAAAGGCCGAATTCTCATTGATCCGCTTGACCAGCTCGAAGGGGTTGATGTTGTCGATCTTGCTTTTCTCATAGAACAGCGCCGTAGAGCCGTCAGCCGTCTGCTTGTGCAGATCGGTGCGCAGCCAATCAAATATCGGCATGAAGTTGTAGCAAATCACCTCAACGCCGACCTGTGCCAGCCTGGCGATGGTTTTCTTATAATTCGCGATATACATATCGCGGCTTGGCAGTCCGAGCTTGATATCCTCGTGAATATTAACGCTCTCCACGACCTTGATATGCAGACCGGCCGCATCGGCTGCCTCCTTGACCTTCATAATGCCTTCCATGGGCCATTCTTCACCTGCAGGGACGTCATGCAGCGCCCATACAATGCCCTCTGTCCCCGGAATTTGCTTGATATAATGGAGCGGGACGGTATCATTGCCTTCGCCGAACCAGCGGAATACCATTTTCATCGTGCAGATTAGCCTCCGTTCATTTGAAATAGGATGGAAATTTCTCTTTCAGCAGCGCCTGATCGGCAATTGTGAGACTCAAGTGATCCTTCATGATCCTCTCGGCCCGGTCGGCATCATGCTCCTGGATGGCCTCTACCATATGCAGATGCTGCTCGTAGAGGTGATCCCAGTGATGGTCGGCAGCCAAACGCAGCATGCGGCTGCGGTTCAAATGGATGTTGATTTGCTGGATAACCGCCCAGGTGTTGCTTTTCCTGCAGCCTTCGAAGATGGTTCGGTGAAAGGCCTCGTCAAGCTCGAACATGGTGCGGTAATCCTGCTTGTCGATACAGGCCTGCTGCTTGGTAAGATTCTTTTGCAGCGCCTTCAGCTGTTCATCCGGAAAGCTGTCCGAGCAGGCCAGCCGGATGACGGCGCGCTCCAGCTGCTCGCGCATAAACCGCGCTTCCTCTACAAGCTCAAGATCGATCAGCGAGACGAAGGTGCCGCGCTGCGGGAGAATCTCCAGCAGTCCCTCCTGGGCCAGACGCACGAAGCTTTCACGAATCGGCGTCCGGCTGACATTGAATTTAAGGGAAATTTCCTTCTCCGAAATACCGGTGCCGGGAACAAGCTCCAGCATCATAATTTGCTCCCTCAGCGCATGGCTTACGGCATCGCGGGTGGAGGTAGTTTGAGGCTTCATCGTAAAAGTCATGGGTTCACCTCCCTGGATTGTAAGTTAATGCTTCCATACTACCATACAAGTATGGTAGTATGGAAGCGGATTCTTTAATGCGGATATTAACTTTAGGAGGTCTACGATGTCATTTATTCATGAGGATTGGCTGCTTCAGAGCAACAGCGCAAAGACGCTGTACCACGATTATGCAAAGGATATGCCGATTTATGATTTTCACAGTCATTTGAGCCCGAATGAAATCGCTGTCAATAAGAAATACCGCAATATGGCCGAGATCTGGCTCGGAGGCGATCATTACAAGTGGAGAGCGCTCCGCTGGCTGGGCGTGGAGGAACGCCTCATTACCGGAGATGCTCCAGACGAGGACAAATTCATGGTTTGGGCCCGTTCGGTGCCGGATACTGTCGGCAATCCGCTTTATCACTGGACGCATCTGGAGCTCAGCCGTTATTTCGGCATAGACGAGCTGCTGACGGGCGATAATGCGCGCGATATCTGGAACCGGTGCAATGAGCGTCTGCAGGATGAGGATATGCGGGCAAACGGGATCCTGAAGCGGTTCGATGTCAGAGTCGTCTGCACCACCGATGATCCCATCGACGAGCTGGCGGATCATCAGCAGATCCGCAGTGATAGCGCGATTGAAACGGCTGTTGCGCCAACCTTCCGTCCTGACCGTATTCTGAATGTCGGGGACAGCGGATTTGCGGATTACGTGAACCGGCTGAGCGTGATTACACAGCTTCCGATTACGCAGTATGACCAATTCCTTGAAGCGGTCGCTTCAAGGGTCGATTATTTTCACAGTCATGGCTGCCGCATGTCGGATCATGGCTTCGAGATGCTTCCGTTTACACTGCCTGACGAGCGGGAAGCGGCGGCGATCTTCCAGCGGGCTCTGCAGGGCGAGGCGGTATCGCAGGAGGAAGTCATCCAATACCAGACCTATACGCTTGTACAGCTTGGCCGGTTGTATAACCAGCATGGCTGGACGATGCAGCTTCATATCGGAGCGATACGCAATAATAATGCCAGAATGTTCGCGCAGCTTGGCAAGGACACCGGCTACGATTCGATACTGGATTTTCAGCTGGCAAGGTCGCTTAACGGGTTTCTGGGTAAGCTTGATAGCAGCGGCGAGCTGCCGCAAACGATTGTCTATACGCTGTATTCCGCGCAGTACGAAGCGATTGCTTCCGCTATCGGCAACTTTCAGTCGCCCGGCGTAAGGGGCAAAATCCAGCTCGGCTCAGGCTGGTGGTATCATGACCAGAAGGACGGCATGCTGCAGCAGATGAAGGTGCTTTCGAATGTCGGTCTGATCAGTACTTTCGTGGGCATGCTGACCGACTCCAGAAGCTTCCTGTCGTTCACGAGACATGAATATTTCCGCAGGGTGCTGTGCAACCTGCTTGGCACATGGATCGAAGACGGCGAGCTGCCGCGCGATTATGCTTTTATCGGGAAGCTGGTCCAGGGTATCTGCTTCAATAATGCCGATAGATATATCCGCATCCAATAAGACTTTCATTCAACCGGCCTTGAGGCATCACATATGCCAGGGGCCGGTTTTGTTGACCTTATAGCATGTATAAGTTTCACGTATGTACATATGTCTATAAGGTCTAAGGGAAGAAACGAACTGCGCCGCCACAAGGGCGGCGACAGCCGTTTCTTCTTGAATTTAAGAGAGTATAACATTCCTCCATACCTTGATTATATTTCTGTGGGAAGAAACGTGCTGTACCGTCATAAGGATCAGCGATAACCGCTTCTTCTTATCTGGACTGTAAGCGCAATAATTGGGATAATAGGTTGAAGATTGAGAAGGTACTACCTGGAGGTGCGAGAGATGACAGTTGAACAATTGCCCGCAACCATGAGGGCGGCTGTGATGACGCAGCCCGGCGTCATTATAATGGAGGAACGCCCCGTACCGCAGCCGGGACCGGATGAAGTACTGATCAAGGTTATGGCGGTCGGGGTCTGCGGCTCGGACGTCCATTATTATGAACACGGGAGAATCGGCCGCTACGTCGTGGAGAAGCCGATGATATTGGGCCATGAATGCGCCGGAATTATAGCGGCTGTCGGCTCGGCCGTCACCCGTGTCAGCGAAGGAGACCGGGTAGCGATAGAGCCTGGAATCACCTGCGGCCGCTGCTCCGCCTGCAAGGAAGGGCGGTATAATCTGTGCCCTGATGTGCAGTTTCTGGCGACGCCTCCGGTGGACGGGGCATTCGTGCAGTACATGGCCATGCGCGAGGATATGGTGTTCGCGATCCCGGATCATCTGTCGTTCGAGGAAGCGGCGCTCAACGAGCCGTTCTCCGTCGGTATTCATGCAGCCAAGCGCTGCAATCTGCAGCCTGGCTCGACCGTGGCCATTATGGGCATGGGGCCGGTGGGGCTGATGGCGGTCGCTGCCGCCAAATCCTTCGGAGCGGGCCGCATCATCGTGACGGATCTGGAGAATGTCCGTCTGGATGCCGCGCTGCGTCTCGGCGCAACGCATGCCATCAATGTCCGCGAGGAAGATCCGCTGGCGAAGATCAAGGAGCTGACAGGCGGAATCGGCGTTGATGCGGCCTGGGAGACGGCGGGCAGTCCAAGAGCGCTGCAATCCGCGCTCCATTCCATCCGCCGCGGCGGCAAGCTGGTTGTCGTCGGTCTGCCTGCACAGGATGAAATTCCCCTCAATGTGCCGCTTATTGCCGATAATGAGATCGATATTTACGGCGTGTTCCGCTATGCGAATACATACCCGATGGGGATCGGGTTTCTCGCATCCGGCATGATCGACGCCAAATCGCTTATTACGGACCGCTATCCGCTTGCAGAGGCGCGGGATGCGTTGGAGCGTGCGATTCATAACAAGAGCGGCAGCTTGAAGGTTATGGTTTATCCCAACGAGTAATAGCCAATAGGACAGATTCGGAAAAAACGTCAGGATGAGCATCCTGGCGTTTTTTGTGCGCTATATAGCGTTTATAAGTTTGACCTTTACAAAAAGGTCTGAGGGAAGAAACCTGCTGCGCCGCCGGATGGCGATAACCGCTGCTTCTTGAAATACCCGGGAGCATAAAATATATCTTACCTTTTTTTGATATTTTGAGAAAGAAGCTAATGCTGCCGCCGGATGATGATAACAACTCATTCCTATTCTTGCCTGCCCGTTATTATTCTATCAACTTCATCTTTCATGTATTTTTACAAAACCTTAAAAAAAGAAGGGCGGCTGCGTTAACAAAAGACTACTACAATAAATGGGATTATTAAATATAAATGGGGAGTGATAGTCTTTTGAAACAAAGAGGAAAGAAATTACTTTCGCTACTGCTAGCAGCCGAAATGCTTGCCGGTTCCGTATTCGCTGGCGGCGCTGCCATGGCTGCAGAGGGCCCAATAGCAGGGACGCCTTATACTGCAACAGGTACTTATGATGTTACTGTGCCTCACGTCATTATCAATCAAATTTATGGCGGCGGACGTGAATTGGATGACGAAATCGTGGTTTCCAATGGTTTTGTCGAGCTTTATAATCCGACAAATATCGAAGTGTCCCTGAATGGCTGGTCGCTGCAGTATGCCGATAATGGAATTTCTGGCACCACCGATAAAAGCGACACGGCTGGCGGCGTAACAGGCGATTGGGAAGTGCTTAATCTTACGGGTGCGATTCCGGCACATTCTTCTTATTTGATTCAAGCCAAGAACACAGGCTCTGCTGAGGCGAAGCTTGATATTACCGATAAACAAGATTTGATATTTGACCGTTTTCTTAACAATAAAGGCATGAAGGTTGCTCTGATGAGCGATAATACTCCGCTTACTGCCAAGAATCCTTTTGAAGCAAAGCCCTCCGGTTATGTGGATATGGTAGGAACCGGAAGCAACGATTCCAACAGCCAGATTGATGGCTATGAAACGGAGCATCCAAGCGGAGATGCGGAAGGAACGTCCAAGAAAATTGCCCTCCGCCGGATTAACTTTACCGACTCGGATCACAACAACATCGATTTCGAGCAGGTTAATTATGATAAAGTTAATGAAGCAACCATCACGGCCAAAGGCCCGCGCAGCAGCGCCGATAATGCCTGGGGCATATCACCGCTCGTATTCACGGCGTTATCGCTTCCGGAAGCAAATGCCGGTTCGCCGTATACAGCGTATTCCGTAACGACAGCTGTATATGGAGGCACGATCCCTTATCATTACGCTGCGGACGGATTGCCTTCCGGCCTTAGCATCAACCCTTCGAATGGCAGCATTACGGGTACGCCTGGCGAAGCGGGTACAGCTTCGGTAACGATCAAGGTAACTGACAGCGCAGAATCGCCGGTTACCATCGAGAAAGAACTCCCGCTTATGGTTAATGCGGCTCCGGCTCCTGCAATTGAGGACAAGCTGAGTGTTGAGAAAATCGGCGAATACCAAGTCGGAGAATCGAATGAAGACGGCGGCGTAGCCGAGATTGTGAAATATAATAAAGACAACGGCAAAATGTATGTCGTCAACGGCTCCAGTACGCCGCCAAGCCTGGATATTGTGGCCCTTACGAACGATGAGGAACTGACGAAAGAGAAATCGGTGCTCGTCAAGAACCTCTCGGAAGTAGATGGGTTCGAATATGGCGACTTGACCAGTGTAGATGTCAACACGGCGACCAAGCGTGTGGCGGTAGCGATTCAGGAAGCTGATTCCATGAAGCCGGGCAAGATTCTTGTGCTTGATTATGACGGGAATTTGCTGACCAGCTACCCGGCGGGCGTACAGCCGGATATGGTGAAGTATACAACCAACGGTAAATACCTGATGACGGCGGATGAAGCCGAACCCCGCAATGCACCTGACGATCCGAATGGCAGTGTGACAATCGTCGACACAACGACGGGCGTATCGACACAAGTTGCATTCGACAAACCTGATGTCATTGACGACAATGTGCACATTCGGGGCGAATCCGGCCCAGGCGGCCTGATCACCGGCAGCGGAACAAAAGAAGATGCAATCTTCGATCTGGAGCCGGAATATATCGCACTTTCGGCGGACGAGACCAAAGCCTATGTCTCCTTGCAGGAAGGCAACGCCATTGCAACGATAGACATCGCCGGCAAATCGGTTGATTCCATCAAAGGCCTGGGACTTAAGGATCTTAATGATCCCAAGAACGCTCTGGATTTGGTGGAGGATGGCGAGATCAACCTGGAGAACGTGCCTTTCTCGGGCATGTATATGCCTGACGGCATTGCCACCTACAGTGCGAACGGCAAGCAATACCTGTTCACAGCGAATGAAGGGGATGCGACAGAATGGCCTGTCGACGCTGATGAGCTGACCAGAACAAATGCAACGAAAATTGAGGATATCAAAGACAGGCTGAATCCTGGCTCAGCCGCAGCTAAATTCCTCGATGGAGAAGATAAATACGATGACGTTGAAGTCGTCAGCGACATGGGCAATGACGGTGTTTATTTGTATGGCGGACGTTCGTTCTCCATCTGGGATACAACTAACATGACGCAAGTCTTTGACAGCGGCAGCGATTTCGAGAAAATCACCGGACAGCGCGTTCCGGATAATTTCAATGCAAGCAACAGCAAGACCGATATGGATGACAGAAGCCCTAAAAAAGGTCCTGAACCGGAGTATGTGTCTGTTGGCCAAGTGGGCAGCAAAGCCTTCGCCTTCGTGGGACTTGAGCGCGTCGGCGGCATCATGACCTACGATGTGACGGACCCTACGAAGCCTGCTTTCGCCAATTACATCAATACGCGCGACTTCTCCAAGGGGATCGAAACGGATGCCGGTCCTGAAGGTCTGGAATTCATTCCGGCTACGGAAAGCCCTACAGATCTTCCGCTTCTGCTGGTCGCGAATGAAGTAGGCGGAACGGTGGCTGTTCTTCAATTGAACGTGACCAAAGTGACGCTGGACAAGTCCGAGCTTGCATTGGCGCCGGGCGGAGAAGGCGCACAGTTGACTGCTGCTGTAACGCCAGTGGGCGATAGCGCACCAACGGTAACCTGGACCTCCTCTAATTCAAGCATTGCCGAAGTAGATGCGAACGGATTTGTAAAACCGGGCTCCAAAGAAGGCACGGTCGTCATTACCGCGCTTAGCGCTGACGGTTACGGCGTTGCCGAAGCGACAGTGACGGTGAGCGACGGTTACTGGAACCTGACCGTTATGCATACGAACGATACGCATGCACATCTGGCGGACGTTGCCAGACGCGCAACGCTTGTGAACCAGGTGCGCAGTGAAGGCGGCGACAGCCTGCTGTTCGACGCGGGCGATGTATTCTCCGGCGATCTGTATTTCACCAAATGGTTTGGTCAAGCGGATCTGTCCTTCATGAATTACATGGGCTATGACGCCATGACCTTCGGCAATCATGAATTTGATGCCGGCACAGATACTCTGAAGGATTTCGTGAGCAAAGCCAATTTCCCGCTGCTCACATCGAATATTGATTTCAGCAAGGATGCCAACATCAGTCCGCTGCTCAAAGCGCCGGCAACGATTGACGCCAGCGCAAAGAAATCAACGGATAACGCAGGCGTTTATCCTTATATCATTCTGAATGTTAGCGGTCATAAGGTCGGCGTATTCGGCTTAACTACCGAGGACACCAAGGAAACCTCAAGTCCCGGCAAGGATGTTGCGTTCAACGATGCAACCAAGTCTGCCAGGGATACGGTTGACGCTCTTAAAGAGCAAGGCATTGATGTTATCTTCGCCTTGTCCCATCTGGGCTACAACCGCGACAGAGATCTGGCTCAGGCTGTCGAGGGCATCGATCTGATCGTTGGCGGACATACCCATACGCTGCTGGATAAACCAGTTGTCGTACAAGGTGATCATGCGGCGCCAACGGTTATCGTACAGGCGAACGAGTGGGGCAAATTCCTCGGACGTGTCGATCTGGCTTTTGATGAACAGGGTGTAGTCATGACGGGTGAAAATCTGCTTAAAGGCGGTCTGTTGACAGTTGACGCAACCGTAACGGAGGACGAGGCTGCCAAAAACATGCTCGCTCCTTACAATGCGGATCTTGAAGAGCTGAAGAAGCAGGTTATCGGCAAGACGACGGTCGTTCTGAACGGCGAACGCAATGATGTCCGCGCGAAGGAAACCAATCTGGGGAACTTCATTGCAGACGGCATGCTGGCCCGGGCGAAAGAACTCAAAAATGCCGATGTGGCCATCATGAACGGCGGCGGTATCCGTACGTCAATCAAACTCGGCGATATTACGATGGGCGATTTGCGTACGGTTATGCCTTTCGGCAACACCTTGTATGTGCTTGATGTAACGGGTCAAGAACTGAAGGACGGGCTGGAGAATGGAGTCAGCGGCGCGAAGCTTGGCGATCTGCCGGGCAAATTCCCGCAGGTGGCAGGCATGCGCTTCAAATGGGATCCGAACCAGGCCGCAGGAAGCAAGGTTTTTGATTTGCAAATCAAGACAGAATCGGGCTACACCGCGGTTGATCTGACGAAAACGTACCGTTTGGCAACGAACAGCTTTGTCGCTCTTGGAGGAGACGGATATGCATCCTTCGCCAAAGCGATTGAAGAAGGCGCGTATCATGAGGATCTGGGCTATCCGGATTATGAAATCTTCATCCAATATATGGATTTGCTTGGCGGCACCATCTCCCCTGTGGTCGATGGCCGTATTACGGAGCAGGCGAAGCCGACAGACGGAAACGGAGGTTATTATCCTCCAACGACACCTCCTGTAACGGAAGAGCCGGATCAAGAGCCGGCTGCAGGAACGACTGAATTGCCTAAAGCTGCCCTGCAGGTGACCAAAGGAACGAATGAAGCAGGTCAAGCGCTCAATCAGGTAACAGTTAAGGCAGAGGATCTGCAAGCTGCCCTTACGGCTGCATTCACGGCAGCAGGAACAGGCAAGCAGGCGGAGCTGGTCATCAACATGCAGGATCTGAGCGGAGCAACGGAAATTACGCTGCCTGCGGAAGCGCTGAATGTTGGGGCCGACAAAGCCGGTCAAATGACGATCAGAATTGAGACAGGAGCAGCAGCCTATAACCTGCCGCTGAATGTTCTTAAACTGTCCGAAGCCGGCGCGCTCGGCAATGTGAGCGTCCGCGTATCCATTGCACCGTTAAGCGATGCTGCCCTTGCCGCGCTGATCAGTAAAGCAAATTCCATGGGAGCGCAGCTGGTCAACAGCACTTCGCTGGAATTCGAGGTTGTACTGGTTACGGGCAATGAAGAAGAAGAGCGGAACGATTTTGGCACCACCTATGTATCCCGCATCATTTATCTGCCGGCCTCAACGGATTTGAACGGCGGAACGGCTGTTATGGTTGACCCGGTTAGCGGCGAGCTCGTATTCGTTCCGAATGTCGGGACGACGCTGAACGGCAAACCGGCGGTTGAAATGAAGCGTCCGGGCAACAGCACCTATACCGTCATCAAATACAGCAAGAGCTTCGCTGATTTGAACGGACACTGGGCCAAGAATGAGATTGAGGACATGGCGTCCAAGCTGATTGTCAAAGGTATGGACGACACTCATTTTGCGCCAAACAACGCCATCACCAGAGCGGAATTCACTTCCCTGCTCGTTCGCAGCCTGGGGCTGACAATGGGCAAAGGCTCGGCTTCGTTCGAGGATGTTGCTTCGGATGCATGGTATGCAGGAGCGACAGAAGCGGCGGTTAAAGCCGGACTGGTCAATGGCATGGAGCCGGGCAAATTCGCGCCAACTGCGAATATTACCCGTGCAGAGATGGCCGTAATGATCGCCCGCGCAATGGAGATGGTCGATAAGGCCAATGCTGCAGGCAATGCGGCTTCGCTGAGCAAGTTCATCGATGGCGCCTCCATTCCGGATTGGGCGTCTGCACAAGCGGCGCTGCTCGCGGACAAAGGCATCATGCAAGGCGACACGAAAGGCGCTTTCGCTCCTGGAAACAAAGCAACCCGCGCTGAAGCGGCACTGATTTTGGAGCGGACGCTGAAAGAATTGAATTTCATCGACTAAGTGATTCCGGTCCGGCTGGTGCCGGGTGGGGAAAGCTTATAGGGTAATATGGGAAAAGGGATACTGCGGCTGTGCCGCGGTATCCCTTTTTTTAATCTGAGAAAGACGGGTTTCCCGCTTTCTCAATTACCACTGCTACCCGTCTCATCCAACCTTCAATTCCGGCATAAGCAACAACCTGTTCAGCAGCCGATGACCTTGCCGGCCGATCTCACATCAGCCTCTACACGGTGATCAATTAATTCTAATCATCCCCGAATCAGCGATTCCGCCCCGTCGATATAAATCTCCGTACCGCTGATATGGGACGACTCGTCCGAGGCCAGGAACAGCACCAGATCCCCACACTGCTCAATGCTCCCTGCGTGACCTTCCAGCGGCTGGCTGCCTTCAGGGAACTCCACCTCCATTTTGACATCATCCAGCGTAGGCGAGATATCGGTATTGTCGTTAATATTCGTATCGATAGCCCCCGGGCAGATTGCGTTGACGCGAATGCGGGATGGGCCAAGCTCAAGCGCTGTCATCTTCATCATGGCCACCTGGCCCGCTTTGCTGGAGCTGTAGGCGGTTGCGCCGGTGTTGGAGAAGATTCGGTTGCCATTGACGGAGCTGGTAATAATGATGCTGCCGCCGCCGTTTTTCTTCAGGTAGGGCACAGCGTATTTCAAGGTCAGAAAGGTGCCACGGAGATTGATCGAGAGAGTCTGATCCCAATCGTCCACGCTGAGCTCCTCCAGCGCCGCCCATTTGCCGTTAATGCCGGCATTGGCGAATACAATATCGATTTTGCCGAACTTCTCCGCCGCCTGCCGCATCCCTTTCTCCACCATCTCGGGTACGGAAACATCCGTCTCAAATACCTCTGCCCGGCCGCCCATCGATTCAATCTGTTTCTTGACTTTGTTGGCGTTCTCCGGAGTCCGGTCCAGCATGCAGACCACGGCGCCATGCTTGGCGAGCTTCAAGGCCGCACCTTTGCCGATACCGGAGCCACCGCCAGTAATAACAGCTACTTTTCCCTGCAAACGTTGTTCAATCGTCATGGGTACAGCTCTCCTTTGCTTCTTGCGGATTGATTTACTTTTGTTTACACATGGGGCAAATGCTTGAACCAGTCGGGGCGGTTCTTCACCAGCAATTTATAATCGGCGAGGCTCCTTCCCGGAAGGGAAATAACGAAAATTGTCGAATAAGAAGAGAAGTGATTTTTGCAGATATTTGCTGGAGAATAAACGCGAATTTGCTATAAGGCACAAAGGCCTACGCCTTCATGCACAGATAAGGAGATTGAAGACCACTATGCTCACAGATATGCTCGATGTCCAGCATTTGCTGCGCTCCCGCGGCATCCTGATCAGCTTTACCGGTAAATTGTCGCAGGCGCTTATTGTCGAATATGGAGAAGCGGTCAAGTCATATCTGGAGACGGAAAATCGCCCCAAAAATGAAGTGTTTAATATTTTCTCGCTATTCATCGAACAAACGCAAAACATCAACAATTATTGCGCGGTCAAGACGGAAAGCTCCAACTATGAGGAGATCGCCCACTCCAGCATCGTCACCATTGGCAAAACCGGCAGCGGAAGCTTCGTATGCTCTGGCAATTTGATCGAGAATGCGAACAGCGAAGCCCTTCAGACGTATCTGGATACGATTATATCCCTGGACAAAACAGGTCTTAAGACCCTATATAAAACCGTGCTGAAACAAGAGGTCCCCGAAGGCAGCAGAGGAGCGGGACTGGGTCTGATCGATATGGCCAGAAAAGCCTCCGCCCCTCTCGAATACTCGATTGTCAAACAGGACGAAGCCCTGTCCTTCTTTACTCTGAAGGCCATCGTATAGGAGTGTAATCATGGATAAATTAGCAATCGCAGGCACCAAAAGCACGCCGGAGGTTTTATTCGATCCGGTTACCGGCAAGCTCTCGCTGACAGGCCAATCCTACCCCGAGAATGCTTTCAAATTCTATGAACCGCTGCTGCACTGGCTGGACGAGTATCTGGTTGATATGCAATCCGATACCGTGTTATCCATTATGCTGCACTTGCCTTATATTAATACAAGCAGCACGAAGTGCTTCATGATGCTGCTGGAGAAGCTGGACGGAGCCTTCCTGTCAGGCAAAAGTATAAGTATTGAATGGCATTATAACGCCGATAACGAAAGCGAGCTGGAATGCGCGGAAGAGTTCCGGGAAGACTTGAGCCTTCCATTTCAGCTCATTGCAAAAGAAGACCGGGAGTGACGAATCAGGTGGAGAGTCCGACCAGGCAGCCTAAAGCTGCCAATTCCTTATCCGCTCCGGATTCAGGAGTGACCAGGGTTATGATTTTGGCCAGCGTGCTGATCGTCTTCTCCACTCTGCTAATCGGCACCTTCGGCTACGTGACGACGGAACGGGAGGCTGTCAAGAAGCTGAAAGGCAGCGATCTGCCGACACTGGCCCAGTCGATCTCGGCCAAGGTGGACTCCCGGATCGACAAAGCGCTGGAAACCTCCAGGCTGCTTGCCCATGATCCGGCTCTTCTGGAATGGCTGGAGGGAAAGGAGCAGGATCAGAAGCTGGGTTCTATGATTTTTGAGAAAACCGGTTACCTGAAGCAGCATCTGGATTACAGCACGACCTTCATTGTCAGCTCGCTGACCGGGCATTATTGGGATGAAGCAGGTAAGCTTCTGGAAACCGTTTCACAGGAGGACCCTTCGGACGACTGGTTTTTCGACGCGCTGGCATCCGGGCAGGAGGTCGCGGTCAACTTCGATTATAACAAGGCTCGGGGAGATACCTTCGCATTCGTCAATACACTGGCTGGTCCGGTCGATCATCCCGCAGGCGTCGTCGGCGTCGGCATGAATCTTCACGAGCTGTCCGCCGATTTCTCCTCCTATAAGGAAGACGACAGCACCATGCTGTGGCTTATTGACAGCAAAGGGATGATCTATCTCTCCGATCAATACAGCAATAACGGGAAGCATATCAGCGATGTGCTGGCGGATTCCGCCCAGCGCCAGGTGCTGTCCGATTACGGCCATGGCATCCGCACGATTGATTACAAGTCGCGGTCGGGAGAACGGATGGACCTCATCAGCTATCCGCTGCACTCCACCGATCTTCAGCTCCTGGTAGAGGTGAGACGCAGCCGGACGGTAGCTTTCCTGCAGACGATTCGATGGAATACGATACTAGCCGCGGCGATCTCTATTATTTCCATTGTTTTCTTCTTTTATTATGTCTCCCGCAAGCTGGCGAACCCCTTCAAGCGCGCCATTGCCATGAATATGGAGCTGGAAACGAAGGTGGAGGAGCGGACCCGGGAGCTGTCTCAGCGTAATTCGGAGATTATCGACAGCATTAGTTATGCCAAGCTGCTTCAGGAATCGGTGCTTCCCGATGAAGATCAGCTGCGGAAGCTGCTCACCGGGCATTTTGTCATATGGCGGCCAAGGGATGTGGTGGGAGGGGACTTCTACTGGAGCAAGCAGTCAGGCAGCAAAACTCTTGTCGCTGTTGGCGACTGTACAGGGCACGGAGTTCCCGGCGCTTTCATGACGCTGCTCGCGATCTCTGCGCTTGACCGCATCGCCGATGGGGGAGAAACCGATCCCGCAGCCATCCTTGGCCGGTTGAACGAGCTGCTGAAGCAGACTCTTCATCAGGAGGACCGGAGCGGAACGACCGACGATGGACTGGATATCGGGCTGTGTCTGATGGATGGGGAGAACCTCACTTTCGCCGGAGCTTCAAGCTCCCTGCATCGGGTCGGGGACGACGAGCTGCAGATATGGAAGGGCGACAAGCGCAGTATCGGATACCGCAGGACCCCGGCGGATTATGCATACACCAACCACCGGATACCGGCAGGTGAAGCCAGCTGCTACCTGACAACGGATGGCTTCTATGATCAGAACGGCGGCGACCATGATTATTCCTTTGGCAAGAAGCGTTTTGCCGAGATGCTGGTTCGTCACAGGAATCTGGCTGTCCCGGAGCGGAAAGCGGCGCTGGAGAGGGAATTGGAAGCCTATATGGGCGGTGAGAGGCAGCGGGACGATATAACCGTGCTGTCTTTTCAGACGGAGTGGCCGTCAAACAGTGGAGAAAGAGGCAGGGGAAACCAGTGAGTACAGAGGTAAAATACAATCCGGTGTACAACAGCGAGCTCGCGGTCATAACGGAAGGACATAGACAGCTGAACAAGCCAAACCAATCGATGGCCGAGCTGCGTGACGAGTACAGGACGCTGCTGAACCAGTATGAGCGGTTGTTCAAATCATCCCGGAAAATATCTGCGATCAGCGATGTGCAGGGCAATATGCTCAAGCAGCGGGAGAACGATATCCAGAACCTGCTCGATCATGCCAATCAGGGCTTTCTGACGGTTGGACCCAATCTGCGTGTGAACAAATCGTACAGCCGGGAATGCGTGAGGATCTTCGGCCGCAAAATAGGCGGCGCTGATATTACCGAGCTGCTGTGGGACAGTGATCCGGCTCTTCAAGCAGTGGTTCGGGAGCGGCTTATCCGCCTGTACGAGCTGCCTGCAGAGCAATCAATGAGCCAGATTATCGAGCTGCCGCCTCTGGTTGATGTAGGGGACAGGCGGATTGCGATTGAATATAAACGGATTAGCAGCACGGGCAGCGGATTGGCCGAGGATCGCCTGATCATGCTGATTATGACCGATGTGACCGCGCGGCTGGCGACCGAGGAGCGTATTCGATATCTCAGCTCGCATGATTCGCTCACCTCTCTCCATAATCGTTCCTATATGGAGCCGCTGCTGGACAAAATGCCGCGAAGCGACCAGTTTCCCGTCAGCGTCGTCGTGATCGATATGAACGGGCTTAAGCTTTCCAACGATGTGTTCGGGCACCGGGCGGGAGATAATCTGCTCGTTCGCGCCGCGGAGCTGCTCAAGCACGTGTTCGTCCGTCCTGCCGTTATCTCCCGTTGGGGTGGAGATGAATTCGTTGTTCTGCTGTATCAAACGGATGAGGCGGCTTGTGAAGCTTTTCGAATGAGTCTCGAAGCAGGGTGTATGTCATCGGAGGCCGATCCCATCAAGCTGAGCATGGCCGTCGGCTGCGCAACGATTTATCGGCAGGAAGATACCGTGAATGTCGCCTTGGTCACGGCCGAGAAGCTGATGTACAAGCATAAGCTGCTGGAGAGCAAGAAGGTGCGTTCCGAAATGCTGGACGGCGTCACGCAGGCGCTGCTTGCCAAAGGCATCGAGAATGAACGGAATATGGAGAAGCTGCATGAATGGACAGCCGGTTTCGCACGGCATCTGGGCATCGCGGAGGGTTCCCCGGATATGAGGCTGATTAAACTGCTGGTCCAGCTGCATGATGCCGGAAACCTGGCGCTTCCCTCCCCTATCCTGAGCAAGCCGGGTCCGCTGGATGCGGAGGAATGGGAAATCGTCAAGAGCCACAGCGAGATCGGCTACCGGATGGCGCAGTCCATCGGAGAATATGCCCTGGCGGATGCCATTCTGGGCATGCATGAGCATTGGGACGGATGCGGCTACCCCTATGGGCTTGCCGGCGAGAAGATCCCGTACTTTTCCCGAGTGCTGGCCATTGTTGACGCTTATGATGTGATGACGCATGATCAAGTATACAAGAAGTCCGTTTCCCATACGGAAGCGCTCCATAAGATCAGGGATGGCGCGGGCAAGCAGTTTGACCCTGAGCTTGTGGAGGCTTTTCTGCGGTTCATGGGTAGTGTGAGCGATGCGGGCGGAGGGACGTGAACTACAGAGAGCGGCAGAAGAAAAAGCTGGAGACGGCGGCCGACTTGCTGGAGTGAGTGGTGATACTAATTTATATATTAAAGAGCCGTCCGTTTAGGGCGGCTTTTTCTGTATGGTTTGGTGGACTTATAGTGCGTACAGCAGGTGTGAAATAGACTATGTAGCGTCTTCCGAGAGATAGTCATAAGGTAAATGGAGGGAGTAATGATCAAAGCTTTTGGCTTCATTCGGAGTCATCACGCGAATTTTCCCAAGTGGATCAATGAAGTCCTTTAAATTAGAAGTTACGATTAAATCAACCCCGAACTGCAGTGCAGTTGCCATAATTGGATAATCGTAAGGATCACCCATGATGCCAAGTTCTTGAACAGGATGACGCAGCCGCCGTTCAATGAAGGCTTGTCCAAAATCGGGCCAGCCGTATTCATGCTCAATCAATTGACGATAAATTTCCTTGTAATCATTACCTTGGGGCCACGAGACGGTGTTCAGGAAAGTCATATAATCTAAATTGAAAGTTCAAGATAAGGGCCTAATAAATATAAAATATCTTCATGATTCAAATATAAGGATTGTTTGTTTTTCTGTACACTACCAGCACGGAGGATGGCATAAAATTCTCCTTGGACTGCTTTTGGCACGATCAGTTCAATGAATCCCTGATTCTGTTGATCGATAAGATCGTCCAGATAGTCCAGCAAAGTTACAGATCCAAAAAGGAAGGCTGAGACGAAAACGTTTGTGTCCCATAAAATCCGGATAAGCGGTCCTTCCAGAGGCTCATCCGGTTTTCGGTTTACAGCAGGGTTAGATCTCATTGGGGATCCTCATTATTTCGGAATACATCGCTTGGATTTTTCAGGGTAATCTCCGCATCCTCCCCGAAAAGCTGTTTGCGGCGTTGAATAAATTCCTCACGCCGTGAGTTTTTCTCTTTAAACTGTTCCTTCGGGATACGATATCCCCGCCCACCGGGCGAAGGTTCAAAAAAATCGATTTTTCGTTCTTGTATCCACTTATATACTGCTTGCGGCGTTACGTTAAAACGTTTGGCTACTTCTGCTACAGAGTAACAATCATCAGTAGGCATTGGCTTGCGAAGCTTAGAGGAAAGAACTACACGCCGAGCATGTAAAACCGAATATGAAGAGTGCTTAAGCTGCAGCATCAGGTCTTCAAGTTCAGTCGCGGTCAAAGTGACGGTTACACTTCCTTTAGAATTTGCTTCCGGCATCACCTTCTGCAGTTTTTCCAACACTTTGGTTTGCATTGATTTCACCTCCAAAAAGTTCTCCTTAATAAGTATATCACTATTCAACTTATTCAACCATAAGACAACTTATTCAACTGAAGAGTAAATTGATTTAATCGTGTTTGATACTCTTGACAGTGAAAAGGGCGGAAATCTGAAGAAGAGTAGCCTTCGCCTTTGTTCTCCGAATTTAACAGCTAAGTAACAAAGCTCTCCACAGACAACCGTGGAGAGCTTTGCACCGAAGTATCTCTTAATCTGGCTACCCTAAGACCCTTCGGCAAGTGGAGCAAGCGGCTAACACCCGCTTGCTCCACTTGCGGGTACCGTAAGACGTTCCCGCCTGCGAAGCCAGGTTTCTTACCGGACTTCCGTCCCTCATTCCGGAATCACAAACGAAACCATCGTCCCCGCCCCCACTTGGCTCTGAATCTTCAACCCCTGACCATACCGCTGCGTCAACCGCCGGTTCGTATTCAACAGCCCGATCCCGCCCTTAGGCCTTCTATCGTGATCAAGCAGCCTATTGACCTCTTCTTCGTCCATGCCCCTGCCGTCATCCTTGATCTCGAAGAGTACGGAGCCCGTCTGGCGGGTGATCCGGATGTGCACGGTGCCGTTTCGGCTGCTTCGGCGCAGTCCATGCTGGACGGCATTCTCTACCAATGGCTGCACCGTGAGCGGCGGCAGGAGCAGGTCAATATCCGGCTCAACCTCCCACACCACGGACAATTTCTCTCCGAAACGCTCCTGCTCGATATACAGATAAGCGCGGACAAGCTCCAGCTCGTGGGAAAGCATGACCAGCTGCTCTGCATTCAGAGAGTCAATGCCGATCCGCAAATACGAGATAAAGGCATCTCCGAGCCTGCGCATTTTCTCGGTGTCGATTTCGCTTAAGGCCATGATTGAATTCAATGTATTGAACAGAAAATGAGGATGGATCTGCGCCTGCAGGTACGCGGCCTCCATACGCAGGCTCTCATTGATCGACTGCTTCAATGTCGTGAGCGACCAGACGCGGTATTTGAGCTCCAGCGAATCAACGGGCTTGGCGACGTAATCATTGGCTCCCGACAGGAAGCCGGCATAGATGTCCTCCGGCTGGTTGCGCGCGGTCAGAAGCAGAATCGGCAGCTCCGATATCGTGAAGCGCTCCCGTACAGTGCGCGTCAGCTCATAGCCGGACATATGCGGCATCATGACGTCGGCGATCAGCAGGTCCCACTGCTCGGTTCCGAGCAGGTCCAGTGCTTCATGGCCGGACATAACGGTCCGGATATGATAAGGATCCGAGGAGAAGATGCGGACCAGCACCTTCAGGTTGACCGGATCGTCATCCACCACGAGAATGTTCAGATTCCCGGCAGCGGAGGAACGCAGCGCAGCAGGAAGCGCGTCCTTCATGACGGCTGATTCTGCCGACGCTGCAGCCTCCGGGATGAGCAGCCGGACGGCCGCTTCCTCATACTCGATATTTCCTTGAACGGACCTTTGCCGGGAAGACGAGATATTCGAATTCTCGGCCAATGGAAGCGTGAAGCTGAACACGGTGCCTTCTCCAGGGGTGGACCGGACCGTCAGCTCTCCGCCAAGCAGCTCGACAAGCTGCCTGCAAATACTTAAGCCAAGCCCGATGCCGCCGCCGCTTGTTCCCTGCTGTCCCTGCTCGTAGGGCAGAAATATACGCTCCTGGGTCTCCTCATCCATGCCGGACCCGGTGTCGCTGACATGGATTATAGCCTGGCCGTCTATCACCTCGGACGTTATGGAAATCATTCCTTCATCGGTGTATTTGATCGCGTTATGCAGCAGATTGAACAGAATTTGTATAAGTCTGCTCTCATCGGCCAGAACGAAAGGCATGGATTCCGGAATGTCCAGCTTCAACCGGACGGGCGTGCCCTCGGTCATGAATTCGAGCATGTCGATGACGCCTGAAGTGACCGACTGGATGCAGAGCGGCTCCGGCTCGATGACGATCTGCTTATCCTGCAGCCGGACGACGTCAAGCAGATCGTTAAGCATCCGCGACATCCGGCGGCTGATGGTAACGAGCAGTTCCATATCCCTGAAGCTTTTTTCGCCTATGGCATGCTTCTCGTTGGTTATGACGGTCTGGGCGATGTTGATAATGCCATGCAGCGGGGTTCGCAGCTCATGCGACGTATTGGCAAGAAACTGATCCTTCAGTTTGTTCGCCGCCTGCAATTGCTCATTAAGCTTGATGTTCTCCGCAGTATTGCGGAAATACCGCTTGAACCAGTAGGCCGAGAACCCGACAATGGCGGCAATGATATCGATCGGGTAATAAATGCTGTTGGACGTGCCTTCATGGACGATTGAACCCCAGATGACACTGGATAAGATGCTGGCCGCGGCGAACAGGAGAAACACGGCGTCCTTATGATTATGGATTACCATGCGTCCGATCAGGCAGAAGAACCAGACCACTGGAAAAATATAAAGGACGGCAAATATTCTGGCATCGGTTGTGTAATAAACGAACGGTGCAGACATGGGGACGAGACTCGCCGAATAAAGGCCAAGTGCGGTTATATACGCATAGAACAGCTTGCCCCGTCCGGTATTTCCGGAGAAACTCCTGCCCATCAGCAGCAGGAAGAAGGAGAGCCACATATACGAGAGCAGCCTGATTTTCAAAGCCCAGGTGTAATTAACAGGGAACCAGGTGAGCAGCAGCAAATCATGGTCGGCGATAATGGAAATACCAACGGTGACAAGCATCATGAAAAAAACGAGAAATGCCTTCTGGCGGATGTTGAACACAAACAGAATGAGGGCATACAAACCATGCAGCAGCAAAATGACAAAGGTCACAAGCTGGAATCCGATGGAGTACCAGTGCTCCGAGTCTATAGCTGCCTGCGAGCCGAAGCGGATGGATCTGGCAATCCCTCCATGAGTCGGGTTATCGAAGTTGGCCGCCCGTATAAGCAGTTCAATGCTCTCCTGATTGCCAGCCTCGTAAGATACGGTGTAATTAGCGACTCCCATCGGCTTGTAGTCTTCTGCCCGCGCCGCCAGCTTGCCGAATTCCGTCGCCTCCTGGCCATTGATCTCCACCTGGGACGAGGTCTGGATTTCCGGAACCGAGATTTCATAAGGCTGATCCAGGGGATCGACCAGAATACGCAGCCTGTACGTTCCGTAGCCGAACGACGAGTGGCCGTCTTGAGGAAAAGCCTCGCTCCAATCGCCCGGCACCTGCACGAATGAGCGCTTGCCGTCGAATTGGCGCTGAGGGTCTGTATGTGTGATTAAGGCATCAGGGTAAAACTCCCATTCGCCGTCCAGCGTGATTGGACTGGAATTCCCGAAGTCCCAGCCGCGCAAATCCAGCACGCCTTGCTCCGCGCGGGGATGCTCCGGCGTGCTGAGCGCGTACGACCACAGCAATCTCAGGCCAATAAGAACGGCGAGAGATAGAAGGATAACAGCTGCAAATTTCAGCATAGGCTTGCGTCGATTCTTCATCATAGTTCGTTTAAATTCGACATGACAGCTGCATTTCCTTTTCCAGCGGATTACGTTTCGTTCAATCACAAAATGGGAATGACGGCTTCTTCTGTCCGGATCCTGAAACAATGCCGGAAGCTGACGGAGGTTGTCAGGGAAATATCATCAGGAGCGGATATAATGATAGCAGAAGGCCAATTTGTTATTGGCAGGAGAGGTGACGAGAATGGGATTTGAGATCATTGAAGCGACCATTGCGGATATTCAGGCGGCGCTGGCATCCGGTGAGTTGACCTCCAGGCAGCTGGTGCTGCTGTACATGAACAGGATCGCGGATCATGACAAGAATGGCTTGACGCTTAATTCCGTGCTGGAGATTAATCCCGACGCCCTGTTCATCGCGGATGCCCTGGATGCGGAGCGGCTAAGGGGCGAATCCCGTGGGCCGCTGCATGGCATTCCCATCTTATTGAAGGATAACATCAATACAGGGGACAAAATGCATACGAGCGCCGGCTCGCTTGCCCTGGCGAATTCTTATGCCGCGGAGGATGCCTTCATCGTGAAGAAGCTCCGGGAAGCGGGAGCCATCATAATGGGCAAGGCCAACATGACGGAGTTCGCCAATATGATGACAGAAGGGATGCCGTCCGGTTACAGCTCGCGCGGCGGTCAAGTGCTCAATCCGTACAATATCTCCACGCCGACCGGCGGCTCCAGCGCCGGCTCGGGTGTTGCGGTAGCGGCGAACTTCTGCGCGGCGTCGATCGGGACGGAGACGTCCGGTTCGATTCTGAATCCGGGCAATCTGAGCTCGACGGTCGGGATCAAACCCACGGTGGGGCTGATCAGCCGCACCGGAATACTTCCACTGTCCAACTCGCAGGATACCGCCGGGCCTATGGCCCGAACGGTGAAGGACGCCGTACTGCTGCTGCAGGGAATTATCGGATTCGATGCAGAGGATGCGGCAATGGGCGGGGGGATCGGCAGGCAGCACGCGGATTATACGGCTTTTCTGGATAAGAACGGGCTGAAAGGCGCGAGAATCGGCATTCCCCGGGATTATTATTTTGAGGAATTGACGGACGAGCAGCTCGGCATCTTCAACCGTGCGGTGGAGATTATGAAGGAATTGGGTGCGGTTATCGTGGACCCGGCGGATATTAAGACGGCAAGGAGCATCGTCTATTCCACGGTGATTCTCAATGAATTCAAAGCCTCGCTTAATTCGTATCTGGCCAAGCTTGGCCCTCACGCTCCGATGCACACGCTGAAGGATATTATCGAATTCAATAATCAACACCCTATGGAAACGTTGAAATACGGCCAGAAGACGCTTATCGATACGGAATACACGACCTCGGGCACCTTGACCGAAGCCCGGTACATCCGGGATCGTACGACAGACCTCAGGCTCTGCAAGGATGAGGGGATCGATGCGACGATGAGGGAGCATCATTTGGACGCGCTTCTGTTTCCCGCTGATTTCGGCTCCAGAATCACTTCCCGCGCGGGATACCCGTCAATCGTCGTTCCGGCCGGCTACACGCAGGCAGGTCCGCCGTTCGGGGTCACTTTCTCGGCACGGGCCTATGAGGAGCCGGTGCTGATCAGGCTGGCTTATGCTTTCGAGCAGCATACGAAGTTCCGCAAAGCGCCGTCATTGAAGAGCTATATCGAATAAAAGAGGTTAAGAAGAATAAACTTTGCTGCCCAGTGTGACGGTATAGGTAGTTTCCTCTCCTCGGAAATAAGGGAAATGGATAGGCGTACGTACTGCCTGTCATTTGTTATCGTTCCAATTAATCAGGCTGCAACAGTTCTTTCGACAAGTGACAAGCGGTTAGCCCGCTTATAACATCCCACGTATATCGGAAAATAGTTTCGCATGCGAAATCCATCTTTTTCACCAGACTCTTAGAAGCACAGGGGTATTCCAAAAAGCCGTTCATCCGGCTGAAGGATAGCCCTGTTTGCTTTGCCAACTATCCTTGTATAATGCCCAGCCTGCTATTTTACGCTTTTCTCCGAAGCGCAATCTAATCTAACAAGAGAATGACATGCAAAACAATTTGCGGCAAATTAATGCATGTTTGTTTTTCGGGACTACTCAGTTGAAATCGCCTTCATTTTGTTGGGAATAAAAAATAGTCATAATCGGGGCTTTACTGCGCTTAGAGAGCTGTTATCAAGAAAATTGCCGCAAATATAAATAATTTATAGCCAAAAATGTTTGACAATAACGTAAATTTGCATTACTATCAAAACATGCTTAAGTGTTGGTTAGCTTACCTGACATCAAACCCGCAGTATAAATTGGCGCAAAATTCATGACAACGGAGTGTGCACGCATGGGAAAGATAAGAATGGCATTTATTGGTGTCGGCGATATGGGCTCGCACCACTGCATCGGCTTTGATCTGCTGGACGAGTGCGAGGTCCGGTACATATGCGATATGAACGAAGCGAATGTAGCCCGAACGCTGGCGGAGCTTGCGAACAGCAAGCCGGTCATCTGCACGGATTACCGCGAGCTGCTGGATAAAGAGGATCTGGATGCGGTCGTCATCAGCGTCCCTAACTACAAGCACAGAGAGGTAGCGGTCGCCTTTCTGGAGGCGGGCAAGCATGTTTTCCTGGAAAAGCCTGTCGCCCACACGCTGGAGGATTGCGATGCGATCATTGAAGCCGCAGAGAAGCATGAACGGATCCTTCAGATCGGTCTCGTCTACCGCTACTCCAACCTGTACCGCCGGATGGCGAAGGAAGTGGAGAATGGACGGCTTGGCGATGTGAAGCTGATGTGGTGCAAGGAATTCCGCGATCCTTTTCCGCCGACGGACTGGTTCTATGACAAGAGCAAGTCGGGCGGAGCCATCGTCGAGAAGGACTGCCATCATTTCGATATTTTCAACTGGATGATCAAGGCCAATCCCGTCCGCGTATTCGCTTCAGGCGGGCAGCATGTCATGAAGCAGGGACAGGAGAATCTGATCACCAACTCCTACAGCCATTATCCCGCCAAGACGATTTCCGATACGTCCATCGTCGATCATGCCTTCATTACGGTCGATTACGATAACGGAAGCAAAGCGAATTTAGGCCTCTGCATGTATTTGAAACCAAGAAATCTGATGGGCGAAGGGCTTGAGATCGGCCTGATCGGAGAGAACGGCGGACAGATGGTGGCGAGGAACGACAAGGCGATCGACATCGTGGGCGGAGCGGATTTTACAAGAGAGCATCTGGATATGGATGTGACCTCGGACTCCATCATGGGCGGCCATACCGGCGGCCAGACCCAGCGGATTGATTTTATCAAATGCATCACAGAGGGCAAGCAGCCGTTTGCGACAGGGCAAGTGGGCAGAAACGCCTTGATGATTGCCTTGGCCGCAGAGAAATCCATACTGGAAGAACGGTATGTATATTTGGATGAGCTATCCAATTAAGGGGTGTCATGATGAATAGGTTGAGGAAATATGACACATTGTTATTTTTCTTGTTTATTATGCCGTGGATTATCGGCTTCATCACCTTTTTCCTGATTCCGTTCGGAACCTCAATCTTCTATGCGTTCACGGATGCCAAGCTTCCTGGCGCGGTCCATTACAATTTTATCGGCTTCGATAATTTCGCTCACATGATCGACGATCCGATCTTCATGAAAAGTCTCTTTAATACGCTGTATTTCGTTGTGCTGGGTGTGCCGATTGTGACGGCTGGCATGCTGCTGCTGGCGATGCTGCTTAATTTCAACGTTAAAGGTATTGCCATATTCCGTACATTTTATTATCTGCCTACGCTGGTGCCGATCGTGGCGACGGTCATTATCTGGAGGCTGGTGTTCAACTCGGAGTTCGGCATACTCAATGCAGGGCTTGGCCTTCTTGGAATTGACAAGATCGATTGGCTTGGCGGAGAGCATACGATTAAACCGGTCATCATTTTGCTGCAGGTATGGATATCCGGAAGCGGCGTGCTGATTTTCCTGGCGGCACTCAAGAATGTTCCGAGTCATCTGTATGAAGCGGCCGAAATTGACGGAGCGGACAGAGTCCGCAAATTTTTCTCCATTACGCTTCCCATGATCAGCCCGTCCATTCTGTTCGTCGTCATTATTCAGACCATGTACAATTTTCAAATGTTTACAGAGGCCCTGCTGCTGTCCAAGGGCGGACCGAATTACGCTTCGTACACGTTCGTGTACAACATTTATAAATCCGCTTTCACGGATCTGAAGTTCAGCATGGCGATGTCACAGTCTATTTTCCTGTTTGCCGTTATCGCATTGGTCACCTTGGTGCTGATGAAATTATCCAACCGGTTTGTTTATTACGAGGGTGAGAAATAGGGGGGAACAACTATGAATGGTGGACACAAGAGCGGCGCCGCTGGAACCGTATTGAAATATTTCCTGCTATGCGCGGTCTTCCTGCTGTTTGCGGGGCCGCTGGCCTGGATGCTCTCAACCATGATGAAGACCAAAGCCGAGACTTATAAGGTTCCTCCCGCGCTGCTGCCGGAGCAGTTTACCTTCGAAGCGTTCGAGCGATTATTCGCCATACAGCCCTTGATGTGGAAGTGGATTCAGAATTCGTTCACAATATCGATCTTCGTCGCGGCGGGGGCTGTCATCTCCAGTTCCATAGTCGCTTATGGATTCTCAAGATTCCGGACAAAATACCGGGACAGGCTGTTTCCGATTGTACTGATCACCTTGATGATTCCTCCTTCCATCATGATGATTCCGTCGTATGTTTTATTCGCGAAGCTGGGATGGATCGATACCTGGCTGCCACTGATCGTCCCCGCCTGGCTGGGGGGAGCGTATTATATTTTCCTGTTCCGGCAGTTCTTCCTGACGATACCGCAGGAGCTGGATGAGGCGACTTATCTCGACGGCGGCAATCGATGGACTGTCTATGCCAGAGTCATCATGCCCTTATCCAAACCGATCATCATTACGACGATCATCTTCGCTTTCGTCAACTCCTGGCTCGATTTCCTCGGTCCGTTCCTGTATATCAAGAACAGTGAATTGTTCACGCTCAGCGTGGGGCTGCAGCTCTTGATCGGACAGACCAGCCAGGATTTCCCGGCGCTCGCCGCCGGAGCCTTCATAAGCATCATCCCGATCGGCCTGCTCTACTTCTTCGCGCAACGGTATATCGTTGAGGGGGTGGTGCTTACGGGCTCCAAGGGATAGCTCGAATTGCCGGATAGTATATAGGGTGGTTAAGGAAAAAAACTAACTCCGCCGCCAAAAGGACGGCGATGCCGTTTCTTCTTAGGCTGAGGCTCCTGCTTGTTTTCTACATTATGTTAAAGGGGAACTGACTATGAAAACGAAGAGCAAATGGTTGTTCAGCGCTATGATTCTGGTGTTAACGATGGCAATTGTCATAACGGGATGCGGAAAAAGCAACAACACCGGCGGTGAAACAAATTCGGCCAATAATCCTGGAACGGGAGGGAGCAGCAATGCCCCATCCGATGAGCCCGTAACGATCACGTACTCCCAGTGGGGAACAGCCGAGGAGCTGCAGCGTACGCAGGAGCTGCTGGATAAGTTCACGGCAGCCAATCCGAACATCACCGTCAAGCTCGAAGGCAAGGACTGGGCCAGCTATTGGGATGGTCTGACGGCCAACGCTGCGGGCGGAACGCTGCCGGATGTTCTGAAAACAAGCTATGCGTATATTGATAAATATGCTGACCTCGGAATTTTCAAAGAATTGGACGGCCTGCTGTCCGAGAACTCATTCGATCTTAGCAATATCGATGACAGCCTGCTTGGCCTGCATAAGTATCAGGACAAGCAGGTATCGCTCCCGATCGATGCCAATGTTATTGTATGGTACTACAACAAGGCGCTGTTCGCGGATCCTAAAACAAATCCGAAGGGTGCGGCTGTTCCTACCCTGGAGCCGACCTGGGATGAGATTGTCGATATCGCGACCAAGATGACGCTGGACAAGAACGGCAAAAGCGCTGACGATCCCGGCTTTGACGCCAAAAATATCGTGCAGTGGGGCTTGTCCTTGTCCCCCGGCTCTTCGATGGACTGGTTCCTGGAGCCGGAATTGTGGTCGAATGGAGCCAAGCTGGTCAATGACGACGATACGCTTGCGCTTGATACGCCTGAAGCGCAGGAAGTGCTGAATTTCTTCATCGATCTGACCAAGAACAAGAAGATCAACACCACACCTGCCCAAATCGAGGGACTTGGCGGCGATGTGAACCTGACGCTCACGACCGGCAAGGTCGCGATGAATCCGGGCGGCAGCTGGAACACCACCAACTACCAGGAAGCCAAAATCGATTACGGCATTACGTTCCTGCCTAAATTCAAAACGAACCAAACCGTTGTTCAGCCAGCCGGACTTGCGATCAGCTCGAGCACCAAGCATGAAGAGGCTGCCTACAAATTGCTAGCCTGGCTGGCCGGTCCTGACGGACAGACGGAGCTTGCGAAGCAGGGCTATTCCATTCCGGCCAACAAAGCGGCAGCGGATGCCTATGTTCAAACCGTGGGAGAAGCGAACAAGATCTTCCTCGACGCCCAGCAGTACGGCATTGTTTCGCCATTCACCACCAAGAAGACCGACCTTGTATGGACTTACGGCGAGCAAGCCTTGAAGCTTCCGCTCTCTGGCGAAGGCGACCTTCAGGCGGCGCTTAAGGATTTGGCTTCGAAAATGCAATAGTGCAGCAGCGTTGAAACCAGGAAATTCGTATAAGCCAAATACAGGACAAGCGTGATCGCGCTTGTCCTGTATTTTTCCGTATGGAAGACGGCATTAACGGTATCTTTACTGGGAACGTCCTTTAAATTCTTGACTTACTCCTGCAAGAACTATAAAATTAGATTTGCCGCAAATTTTTGTTGAGCGATTAATAATTGCCCCAATAAAGTCCGGGCTCGGTTCTATTAGATATGGTTTTGTGAAAAGAGGAATGGGAGAATGGCTAAACTGAAAGATATCGCGGAGCGGGTAGGTGTATCCATTTCAACCGTTTCACGGGTTATGAAGAACGATACCAACCGTTCGGTGAGCGATGAGACACGCAAAAAAATATGGGAAACCGCTGAACAAATTGGCTACAAAACATCCCGCCCGGCCAAGATAAAGAAAAATGAGCCCAAAGGCACGTATCATATTGGCTGCGTTGTGGCGATGCCTCAGAACAAATATAACAATCCGTATTTCTCGGTTATTTTGGAAGGAATTGAGAAGGCGCTTACCGAAGCGGGAATGCGTCTTGAATTTGTATACAGCATTGAGAAGCAGTCGGATATCGAGCAGCTGAAGTCGCTTGTGAAGGAGCATCGGATCGACGGCATGCTTGTGGTCGAGCGTATCGACGGAGAGGCTTATCAATGGATCAAGGCCAATGTGCGGAATATTGTCGGGGTGGATATATCGGATAAGGATGTGCCGGTTGTCAGCTATGACCGCGCCGCCGCAGCGAAGGAAGCCGTCAACCATCTGATTGAGCAGGGCCACCGGCAAATTGCGTATATCGGAGGAGCGGAGCTCGACGATAATTTCCGCGATGAGAAGCGTTTCCTCGGCTATCGGAGCGCGATGCAGGAGGCGGGTCTGACGGTCCACGATAACTGGGTTATCGATGTGAAATGGGATGTTTCCTTGAGCTATGAGCTGACGAAGCAGGCGTTTGAGAATAGCGCGCATACGCCGACCGCTATTTTTGCCGCGAGCGATATGATGGCCATTGCCGCGATGCGCGCCGCCACGGAACGCGAGCTCAAAATTCCGGATGATATCGCTTTTTTTGGCGTTGATAATATTGAAATTTCGGAATTCACCTCGCCGCCTTTGTCGACCATTCATGTGCCCAAGCTGGAAATGGGCATGTTCGCCGCCAAGCTGCTGCTGGATTATATGGAAAATCAGTATCCCATCCCAGTCAAAATGATTATCCCCTACAAAATGATGCTCAGACATTCCACAAGAAGCAAAATAGAACGCGATGCCCGACAAATGGCATTCGAACAAAGAGCAAACAAATAAGAAATCCCCTCAGCCCATGATCGACAGGGCGGGGGGATTTGTCGTTTCTAACGTTGCAGGAAGGATAAGCTTTTCGTCGACTGCGCCAAAGGATGGCGATATCCGTTACGCCTCAGCCTTTATGATCATAACGCTCGAAAATCTCCAGCAGCACATTTTTGGCCGTATTGAGATCGCGCGAATCGCGATTTTTCAGCATGGATAAAATCTCCTTGAGGCGGGACTCGCTTTCCGCAAGATCCTCGTATTCCCGGACATAGGAGAATAAATCAGAAACGCCAACGCGGAGCGCGACTGCGATTTTTTCGAGATTAAGAATGGAGATGTTTCGTTCCGCTCTTTCAATAAACCCGATATAACTGGAATTAAACCCGGCCAATTCGGCCAGAGCCTCCTGGGATAATCCTTTGGATTTTCGAATGTCCCGGATTCTCGCGCCCACCAGCTTAAGGATTTCCGACATAATGACTACACCTCTCTTCTGCTAAAAGTGTAGTGAAATATAGCAAGCTTCATAACATACCGATAATAAGTTTTTTGGATAAACAACTACTATACGGTAATAAAATGGTGTATAATGACAGGACATGACGGAATAATCTTACTTTTTCCGACTTCGAAAAGAGGCTGGCATGGCAGAGCGACTGGATGAATCGTCCGTATTGTCCCACAGCTTGTTGTTGAATCCTCAATACTGGCATGACACCTCCCGGCGATATATGGAGAGCGCGCTTATTTTCTGGAATAACGGAATGGCGGAGCAAAGCCTGACGGTTGCGGTTATGGCTGTTAATGCCATGCTGCGGGCTTACTGCCTGAAGGTGGACGGGAAGCTCCCGGCTGCTGCTTCGCCGTCTCTCGACGATGTTCTGATCAGTCATGTCCAAATCCTCACAGGCGTAAACGTGAATATTGAGCTGCTTTCTAAATTCGGCTATCTGCCCGGTCATGGAATGACCCATCAGCTATCGCAGGAGCAGGCTAGAGCTGTATTGGAGCAAATCGATGAGTACCTGCTGCGGCTGTCACCAGATGCAGCCGCTGCGGGCGCTGAGCCGTACAGCCTGGTTTTTGCAGAGTATCGGCACGGTTAAGCCTGAGCTGAAGCAAGTCCTGGGCGGGGAACCCTGGGCTTGACGGATGATACTATCCGGCTAAAGAACGAGAGGCCTCATTCCAAACAGGAATGAGGTCTTATTTTTGCTGCCTTTCTTTTACCTTCCCTTCGATTGGGGTAATCATTAGTATTTGCTCATATTGGCTTGGCCGTATTGCAAAAAAGCATACAATAGTGGGCATAAGCTGCTGTGAAGGGAGGAGAGCATAACGAATACCATCTGGCAAATCCGCACCGGAATCCGGGATTGGCTGGAGGCGGTTTACCGGTTATGTAAAGGCTGGATCGCGAGGTATCCCTTGATCCGTACGGCATATACGGTTTTTTCATGGATTTCGCTGGCCGTGCTTGTGCTCAGCCTGATTTTCTTCGAAGAATCCCGCAAGATGATGGTCCAGTATTTATGGTCTTTTTATGTACTGCTGCAGTTCTGGGTCTTGTGCCGGGGCAAAACGCTGCCATGGAAACCGGCTGCTGCGTTCGTAATGGCGGGTGCCCTCTTGGTGGTGCCGTTTACGGCCCTTACGGTCAATACTGTTCATGCGGTTATCGGGGGGAGAACCTCGGACACCTGGTCGATGGCGGTTCTGACACCGGTCGTGGAGGAAGCGTGGAAGCTGATTCCACTGGGAATCTTTTTGCTATTCTCGCGGCGTGCCTCGGCCCTCAGCCTGAGCGATTATACGCTGATTGGAGCCGCATCCGGCACGGGGTTTCAGCTTGTGGAGGAGCTGTCCCGCCGCTGGGCTAACTCCGGGATCATCTCGGACACTTACGGCTACAGCTATACCATGTTCGGCGGGGAGACGATCCATTGGGATTTCTGGACGCTGTTTCCGGGACGCTTCGAGGAGAGCTTCCTGCCATCCATGATGACGGTCAGCCATCCCGTACATACGGCCATGATCGCTCTCGGCTGCGGCATTGCCTACCGTCTCCGGACCAGGCTGAACAAGTGGATTTTCGTGTTTCCCGGGCTGCTTCTGCTATGGGCGATCCTGGATCATGCCGCCTATAATGGTCAATACGGGCTGCCGGGCTGGTTGCTGCATATCCACGATTGGACTGGCAGCGGCTACAAGACGAAGGACGTATTTCTGCTGATGCTGGCAGGTTCGCTGGTCGCCGATTATTGGACGCTTAACCAGGTACGGAGCAAGCTCCCGCTGCTTGCGCAGGAGTCCATCATCAACCCATTCTCCGAAATATGGAATATGGGCGAAGCGCTCTTCCGAAGGCGCGGCAGGTTCGCTTATCTGATGGGATTCTACCGGGAGCGGCGGGAGCTTGGCTTCATTTTACGCTATGGCAATGAGGAAGCGGCAGGCAGAGAAGACCGGGTCCGGGAACGGATGAAAATATTCCTCGGGGCGGCGGCGGGGCTTGCAGTAGTGCTGCTTGCAGCGGGGTTGTGGGCAGGAATGGAGGCGTATGCTTCGGGAGGCTCGGGTGATGCCTGCTTCGCTTGTCTGTTCGATTCCCTGCAGAACTGGTGGGACCGTCTGAGCGGATTCGAGAAAGGCGCGATTATACTGGGGGCGCTTGCGCTGTCCCTGCTGTTCTTCGAGTTCTGGCCGGCGCTCGGCATTGCGCTGACGATTCCCGGCATTGCCGGAAGCGGGCATGAGATTGCCAGCGATATCCGCAATCCCAAGCGGCTGCTGACGCCTGAGAATGCCATCGCCGCAGGTCTGGCCATCCTGCTTAGCCGGATTCCGTTTGGCAAAGCCCTCGAATGGGCGGCGAAGAAAGGGCGCAAGCCGATACAACGCATCCTCGACAAGCTCAAGCGGCGGAAGCCTGACGGGCATGAACCGGAACAACCTCCGAAGAAAGACGGTGCCGGAGGCCATAAAACCGATGATCCTGAGCAGGATAAAGGCAACGGTGAAAATAAATCCGACGAAGAGAAGGACGATACAACCGCAGCGGCAGGGAAATCGTATCATGAGGTCGAAATTGTCGACCAACGTGGCAACCCGGTCGGCGAGTTCGATGGAATCGATTTGGATAAGGGTATTTTCATTGAAGACAAGACAGCCAAGGGGCTGGATATTATCAATCCAAGGACCGGCCTGCCGGCCCAGACGCCGCAGCAGTTCGCCGATAAACAAATCCTGGCGAAGACCCGCAACCGCATATTGAATATGCAAACCAAAGCGGTCGCTACCCGTCCCACTGCGCATGGTTCAGCGGAGGTGCCGTCACTTGAGGAGATCAAATCGATCCGTCAATTCGTTTTCCGGCTGGATGGCGATACGCCTGCGCTCAGAAGCGCCGTGGAGAACAGTCTGAACCAGCTGAGGACGGAATTTCCGGATCATACATTCAACGTTCTGTTTAGGGGGAAACCATAATGTCCATTAGCGCTTTTATACCTGAGCCTGAAAATGAATTCGAGCGTTTCTTTAACGTGCCGGTCGCAACCGAGGCTTTTTTCCAGGAATGCTGGGAGCCTGCCGTGAAGGAGCTCGGGCTGCAGTGGGTGCCTGTCTTCTCATCCGGCATCGATATTACCAAAGAGGACCTGCCTGCCGTGCTGGATGAGCTGGAGCGCTTGAAGCAGTGGGCCGAGCAGGAGCTGAGCGGAGAGCGCCGCGGACAAATGCTTGTCCGGATTGAACGCCTTGCGGCAGAGCTGCCGAAGGCGCTGGAGCGGGATGGGGCCGTTGTGTTTATTGGGTGAGTTGGGGGATGACAGGCGACTGCGGAACAGATATTCAAAAGAGCGCATACCTAGAAAATGGGAGAAGCGTTTCATTGGTAAATATTTTCAATAGTAAATAATGAAGAAGCGTTGGCCGATGAGGTGCCAACGCTTCTTTTTTTGAATTTGGGATTAGCTTTTGAAACAAAGGATCTCGCAAGGAAATAACGGGCTGAAACAGCCGCTCTGTTCCAGTCTCATACTTCAAGAGACACGGGTTACTGGCGATTTTCCTAACTCCTGATTCATAGCAGCCTTCTTCTCGAAATTAGGAATAATTCTTGAGGAAATAAAAGCGACAATCGGTACGGTCAATACAACGCCAAAGCAACCGGTTATTCCTTGAATCACTTCAATGGTTACCATATTCATATTAAGCAACTGGGTAAGGGGCGCTTTAATCGCATATAGGATCATGAGCGAAGCGAGGGTCGTTCCTGTAAGGGCAAGGATCAACGTATTCGCCATTGTGCCCATCATGTCGCGTCCCACATTGATACCTGATTTAAACAATGCCTGCTTGCTCAGCTTAGGATCCGTCGTATAAACCTCATAAATGGATGCGGCAATGGAGATGCCCACATCAATAATGGCGCCAAGGGAGGAGAGTAGTATTCCTGCGAACAGCAGCCCTCCGAGTTGGAGTCCGGTCTCATCGGCAACGACGACCAAGACTTCGACCTCTGCGGTATTATAGCCTGAAATATGGGCTAAATTTCCGGCAATAAAAGCAATAATCCCCGAAATCGCCACTCCGCTAATAGTGCCTAATATAGCTGCCAACGATCTCGAACTCCAACCGTTCAATAACAGCAATGTGATACAAGTGGCAAGGATAACGACCAACACGGATGCAAGAACCGGAGAATAGCCCCTATATAACATCGGGATAAATAAATAAACAACGCAAGCAAAAGTGAATATGATGCCCAGAACCGACATCAAGCCTTTCTTTCCGCCAATCCACCACAGAACCCCGAAGAACAGCAAAGCCATCCCATACATAATAGGTGCCCGATAATAACTGTAAACCGTTATCAAATAGTACGTGGGGTCAGCAGTGTCAATGTTTACAATCAGGGTCTGCCCTTTTTTAGCAATAACGTTTAGATATACGCTCACATTGTTTGTAATGGTATGAACTTCACCTTTATGCTCACCGGACAGAATTTTAAGCTCTATCTCCTGGGAACCGGTATAAAAATTCCCTCTTTCCGGATCCTTTTGTAAATTTTCGCTGACAATCTTCAATACTTTTGCTTTTTCATATTTTTTGTTAGATGAACTGCCTTGATCATTATACTTTGGCTCGGGAGATTGATTGAAAGCATACATTGATCCGGATATGAGCAGCAATATGGCAATGAAAAGAATGACTCTGACTTTTTTTGATGCTAACATATCTTAACCTCCATGAAGTTTGTGACCCAAATCAGTACGATTGATTATACCAATAAAGCCTATTTTTTGGACTTGCTTTACATAAACAACACAATGACATCTCTTTTCAGTTGATTAGATTTAGAAGATAGTATTTAAGAGGCGTGATTTTCTTAAGAAAGCTATTCAGGAGGACATGAAGATGATGACAAGATGGATTCTGTTGGTTGCAGCATCGTTAGCTCTGTTTGGATTATGGGTGCCGGTTACAATGGCCCATGACAATAACAGCTTAGCCTATTCGGATATTACATTTGAAAATGGCGCCATTAAATATGTATTGAAGATAGATATGTACGATCTGAGAGCAGCGACGGCTCCGGATGATCCTGATATAGCTTCAACAGCTCCAGAGGTTTTGGACCGCTTCGTCAACAATTCGCGGGAATCAGTAGAAGCCTATATGCTTTCCAAAATCCAGTTATATTCAGATGATTTGCCGCTTAAGGGAAAGCTGACCAAGCTTTCTCATATAGAGAAGGAGAACGAGGTTCAACCATTTGCCGAAGCGGAGCTGTCGTACCCGGTAAGGAATATCCCGAAGGATTTTGTTTTGGATTATGATCTGGTTTTTGAAAGTGATCAATGGCATGTTAACTATGTGTCGATAAACCTTGGAGATTTGAAAAAAGAAGCCGTAATTGTGAACGAACTCCGGGAGCTACAAGTAGGTCAAATGAGCTTCCAATATGCGATCCAGCATTTTTTCCTGATCGGTCTGGAGCATTGGTTAACCGCAGTTGAAGCTATTTTGCTCCTATTGGCTCTTATTATAGGAAGCAAAACGATAAAGCAGACCCTTGCGGTTGTGGCTGTGTTTGCCGCAGCGCATTCTTTAACCTTGATCTTGGCTGGCTTGCACGTTATATCGTTGCCTGATCGATTTGTCGAATCGGTCATCCCCCTGAGTGTTCTGTATGTGGCATTGAACACCCTGTTCAACAAGAATATGAAGTATCATATATGGCTGGCTGGCCTTTTTGGTTTAATCCACGGGTTCGGGTTTGCTGGAGTATTGTCAGGGATGAGAGAGGACGGCGGGCATTCTGTCTCTTCTCTAGTAGCCTATAATGCGGGGATTGAAGCCGGTTTGATAATTATTGCGCTGATCCTTTATCTCGTAATCTATTATTTACGCAAGCTCCAGCGGGTGATTCCGGGAATCCTTACAGCAACTGCGCTTTTCGGATTGGTCTGGTTTATTATGAAAGCCTATTTGTAAAACCAATTTCCTGCCGTTTTCCACAAATGAGGGCAGTCAAAATGTTGCCACATTTACATAATTTTCATGTAATTGAACATTTCATTTTACAAACTTAGGCTATATTGATGCAGTTGCTCTTATGGGTGAGACACCCGGGCAAACATTATTTAAGAGGTGATTTTTTTAATGTTGAAGAGATTCAGTCAGAAGGAGCAAAGAGTTTACAAGATTAGTATAATGGCTCTGTCATTGCTGCTTGTCATATCTCTGCTCCCGTCGAGAATCCCGGGCTTTAATAACAAGCTTAGTCCGGTAAACGTCGTCCAAGCTGATGCAGTTCCTTACTCTGTCAAGGACATCGCGCTTAATACTGGTGCAGATGAGACAAAACTGAATTTTACTTGGTATACACCCGGTCAACCGGCTGCCAGTATTGTTCAGATGGCTAAAAAATCAGATATGACTGGAACTGACTTTCCCACTGCCAACGCTGTGACAGTAACAGGAACGGCAACTACAGCAGCGACAGTTACAGGAGTAGTCTATTATTCCAATAAGGCAACTGCTATCAACCTTGCTCCAAAAACTCAATATGTATACCGTGTAGGTGACGGCAACGATGCCAACTGGAGCCCGGTTTACGATTATGCCACTCAAGATCCGACAAACTACACCATCATGTTTGTAGGAGATCCGCAAATTGGCGCTTCAGGCAGTGTGCCCAATGATACAGCAGGCTGGACGAATACGTTGAACCAAGCGGTCAGCAAATTCCCCAACTTCAGCTTTATCATGTCTGCAGGGGACCAAATTGAAACTAACAGCAGCGAAGCGCAGTATGATGCCTTTGAAAGCCCTGCGGTTCTTAGAAACCTGCCTATGGCAACAGCTGTTGGTAATCACGACACCAATGTGAATTACAAATATCACTTTAATGTTCCTAATGAATCAACGCTGGGCGCGACCAATGCTAGCGGTGACTACTACTACACCTATGGCGATACCTTGTTCATGGTATTGAATACCAACAATATGAACGGTGCCGAGCATGGCAAATTCATGGAAGACACAGTTGCTGCAGTTCCAGACACCAAATGGAGAATCGTAACGTTTCACCATGATATCTATGGAGCTGGTCCACACTCAACGGAAACAGCAATTACCGGCTTAAGACAAGCTTTGTTTCCATTCTTCGATAAACTGGATGTAGACATGATCTTTATGGGTCATGATCACTCTTACGTTAGAACATTTGTTATGAACGGTGACAATCTCCAAGGAAGACAGCTTGTTGACAGTCAAGGAAGAGATGTTAACCCGACAGGTTCAACCTACGTTACAGCGAACTCGGCGAGCGGAAGTAAGTATTATGAATTGCAAACAACGCCGGAAGTATATTCCGAAGTCAGAATGCAGCTTCATACACCAACCTTCTCCTCCATCAGCGTTACCCCGACCAGCATTACGGTTGACACTTTCCGGTCGGATACATTGGAAAAACTTGATACTTATGGTTTGGTTAAAGAGCCAGAGAAAGTAAAAGTGTATGCTAAAGCAAATCAACAAGACGATGCAACTGCAAACGTTGATTATTACTACGCAATGAGCAATGCTACCGCAGTACAGAAACTGGATACAACATTCAATTACGACAGCACAAAAATCAAGTATGTAGGTGCGGAACTGGTAACAGCAGATACTGGTGATTTCGCTGCTACTGAAGTGAGCCCTGGAGTGGTAAACATCAAGGCTGACCTTGACGAAGCAATCCGCTTTGAAGAGTATGACACGTATAAGGATGTCATCAAGCTTTCTTTTGAGCTTGTAGATAAGCAAAATCCTGTAACAGCAACTTTAGATCTTGGAGAGTCTGCCCTTACTACCCTAAACAAACATAGTGATGTAGCATCCACTGTAGAAGTGAGTAAGGCTGATGTTACGGTCGGAGTTCCAACCACCGGAGTTGTGCTGGATAAAACCACGCTCAATTTAACAGAAGGCGACACAGCAAACCTGACCGCAACGGTACAACCAACGAACGCTACGAACAAATCGGTGAGCTGGAGCACAAGCAACGCATCGGTTGCCACGGTAGATTCGACGGGTAAAGTAACGGCAGTATCGGCAGGAACAGCCACGATTAAGGTAACGACAACGAACGGCAGTTTCGAAGCAACAAGCGCGGTGACAGTAACCGCTGGAACTACAACCGTTCCGGTAACCGGAGTTGTGCTGGATAAAACCACGCTCAATTTAACGGAAGGTGACACA